>NZ_CANLOB010000011.1 GCF_947492815.1 uncultured Dokdonia sp. | reverse complement strand
CGAAATAATTAACAATCAAGAAAGAATTGATTATTTGTCTAAATTCTTTTAAACTTAAAAAGTACTAGTGGCAACAACATGTATAGCTCATTGCGACTGAATTGCTTAATCGGAATTCATTGCAATTTGCTATCTTTCGGTTACGGCGGAAAATCATAACTGATTTTCCGCAACGAGCCATACACAAGACCGCTGTACACAATATAAACAAACAGAATGAACAGAATGAACAGAAAAATAATCACACTTTTACTTTTAGCAATATTTACAAATTTTGGATATTCTCAATCTGACAAAATCAATATCAAAACCGAAAATTTGACAGAAGCGAATTATCTAAAAATGGATGATTTTTATTTAACTCATTACTTATACATTGATTTGTTTTTAAGAGAGAATCTGTTTCCAGAAGTAAGTCCTGAAGACGTTTCATCTATTCTAGAAGCATTAAAAAAATACGTTTCAGCAGAAAATAAATTGGATATCGAAATTGAAAAACCTGGAAAAAGGAATTACTTAATCCGATTCGCAATTTTAAAGAAAGATGACGGAACTGAACTTTTAATAGCTTTCACGAATTGGAGCGTTAAGAAAAAAGAGTTTGAAAAAGATATTAAAATGGAAAATGATTCCTATACGAGATGGTATTTTCTAAATGGTAACAAAATGACTTACCGAAAAGATATGTCTAACCAAAGCGATTATTCAACTATGAATAAATCTGACTTGGCGAATGCTTATCTATTCGATGAAATATCTGAAAATGATTCTGAGATAAAAAAAGCAATAGACGAGTATCTAAATCAGAACGAATTAAGTGTTTCAGATAAAATTATGGCGAATTTAATTCTTTTAAAATATCAAATCTTTAAAAAAGAGAACGATAATGTGACTAAACAAACTGAATACGTAACTGAACTATTTGAGAAAAATAAGTCGGAATCAAATTTAAGAGGTTTACAAGCAGCGTTTAATGCGACAAAATTTCAAATAGAATTAAGTAAATAAATACTGTGTACAACAATGGCTATAAGTAATTGCTTGTTCTCGCCTACTTTTGAAAATCCTCGCGGATTTTCAGTTTGGTGTGTACTTGCTAAGTTATGTGCTAAACTACGCTACTACTCATAGCCGAGACCGTTGCCAGTAATTTAAGCCAACCTATGAGAAAATTGATTTTAAACATAGTTTTTATACTAACAACTTTATGTTCTCTCGCTCAAGAAAAGAAAGATTACAAAGTGTATCAGTTTGAACAAAACGACAGCTTAAACGGACACTTTAGCAAAATTGTAAGATACAATGAAGATGGACTAAAATCTTATGAGGAACTTATAGATTATAAGGTTTCCAAACTTTCTAGCTTTAGCGATTATATAGACAACCATTTTTATAGCGATACATTATTAATAAAAACCCAAACAACATATAATAACTCTGAACGCAAAGCTGAAACAACCTTTGAATATAATTCGGACAGCCAATTGATAAAAGAAACAGTCTCAAGCTATGAAAGGAGATTGAAAAAAGACTTAAAAAAAGGCATTGAATATGGCGATTGTATAATCGAAGAAGAAGATTACGAGAAAAATCCAAGTTGGGAAATTGAAACTGAGAAATTTTTCAAGTATAATTTAAAAGGACAATTGATAGAAACCTATGCACCAGAAAAAAGTCAATCTCGCCAAAACAGATACCTATACCGTTATAACTATGACGGTTTAATTGAAAAAGTTACTTCATTAGAAAATAACGAGATTATTTGGGAAGAATTCCGAGAAAATTTTAAAAATGGAAATTATGACTATATCAGATTATGGTCAAATGATTTTACGTTCAAAAACGTATGCAGAAGTGTTGGAGCAAAAAGGTTTAAATATGACAGTAGAAATAATCTAATTGAAAAATCTAGACCAGACGAAACTGGAATACGCGGAATTGTTAAAACAAGATTTTATTACGATGATAATGACGTTTTAATAAAACAGGAAAGATATAATAGCAAAGACGAATTAGAAATTACTCATATTTATATTTACGAATAAAAACTACTGACAACAACATGTATAGCTCATTGCTAATCAGTTTATTAATCGAAGTTAAGACATATTTTGAAAGTCGTCAAATTTTTAAATTTGGCTTTTAAAATAGAAAAGTTAAAAACAAAATATAAAAATTCGGCTCTGTGTTAACCTGCCTGCCGGCAGGCAGGTCTGAAAAGTTAGTGTCTATTTGTACGCTACGTTCCATACACAAAGCCGTTGCCTAAAATAGGCTAAAACAATAATTCAATTCAAAATTGACTAATCAAATAATATATGAATAAAATAGTCTTAGTATTAATTTTAGTTTCAACTATTATTTCTTGTAATTCTCTAAATGAACCAAAAACTAATGACTTACATTTTTTTGATGCCATAGGAAATGTAAAAAGAATAGCCTTAGAAAATCAAACTGTATTTGGAGGAAATGAAGAAACAATATTATACAGATATAAAAATCCTAAATTTAATATTGATTGGTCAAGTATGTGGTTAGAATTCAATGAAAAAGGCCACTTAATTAGTGCAAAGCCTTCGAAATCATCTTTCGCCTATCCTTCTTCAAATAACAGAATAGAAAGATTTGAAGATAGTATTATGATTCAAATTAAATCTAAATCTCAAATATTTAATATGAAAATAAAACAGAATGACTCTTTACTCAATTATAGTCGTTCTGATTCTATCAATGGAAACTTACTTTCTATGTATAAAGCCGATTATCTAATTGAAAAAAGTTTTCATATTCCAATAGAAATGAATTATAAAGAACTAAACATCAATAAAGTTAATTTTAAAAGAATAAAAGGCAGTAGTGGTAAAGACAGTGTAATTATCTATCGTACACCAGATAAAAAACTTAAAGGGAAAATATTTTATATCAGTTATGATTCTATAGGTAATTGGAGGGAAAGAGTAGTTTTATATTTCCTTCCTGACAAAAGAAAAAGAACTAGAGTAGAAAGAAGATATATTGAGTATTTTCAAAATTAAAAAACCACAGTAGGTAACATTCTGTATAAAACATAGCGCAAGTAATTGCTAACACTAAAGCTTGGGCATTTGACTAATGAGGATATTAAAAAACATATTTAGTAAAAGGAAAAAGGATAAAACAGCCTCTGAAAGTTCTAAAGAAATGGAATTAGTTAAAACTAAAAACACTTCTTACTCTACAAAAAACAAATTAAAATTCGTCTATAATGGGTTAAAAGAGTTTTACCCATATTCATTTGATGAGTTGGAACAAAGTCTTAAACTGGAATTTGATTTAGATCAAAAATTAAATTACTGGACTAAAGTTGTTGAGCAATTTAATAAACTAAGTATAGAACCAAAAAATAAGAACAAAATCCGTCTTGATATCTTGGGAGATTCTTTCAGAGCAATAAAGAAAGAAAATAATCAAATAACGTATTACCCTTTATTTGAAAAATGTTTAGATATAAGGTTCCAAGAATTTATAAAAAATAGGAGTCAAAAAGGTTACTTTGAATTCAGAAAAGTAGAATTAACTACAAATCATAGAAGACAAAGCTATGATGGCGGATTTAGCTGTTTTTGTGAGGACACGAAATCTACTTTTGAAATAAGTCCTAATAGATATATTTATGAACCTATGATAAAACTAATCACAGGTCAGACCTGCGATATTTTTAGAGCACGTTTTATGAAATGTGGTGTAATTGTTTCAAATAATTCATTTTTAATAGAACCCTTGTTCGATAATATTCACTACTATACAAGGCATAATGTCTTTTGTGGATTAATTAAAGAAAAGAGAAATAACGATTTTAATAATGCGGCTTATTACAAGAAATACTTCTTTGATATTTTAGGCAACTTAATTTTTGAAATACGTGGAGAATATGAAAAACGTTTTTTACCTGAAATTGGTATTAATTATAATTTACCCAAAGAAAACAATATAGTTGAAATTAAAACAGAACTAATCGACAGGAACTATCGTAAGGTTTTTTCATCTTCCTATTATACTAATGGCAGTTCATATAATGAAACAACAGGTTTAATAAACAATAATAACAATCAAATTTTACCTAAAAAATATGGAGACTTAATAGTTTTTGAAAAAGAACAGACAATATTAGCTTCAAAAGATGATGAAGTTTACCTTTTTGAATTAAATAATGTTGATTTAGTAAAAACTCTTAATTGTAATGCTTTCATAGATGATAATGATTATGGTAAAGAAAAAGAAATCTCATCTTACACGAGAGTTGTTAAAAAAAATCAAACAGAATCTGAAAATGAATTTATTGATTTATGGGGTCTAATAAATGCTCAAGGAGAATACCAAATACCTTTAGAATACAACTATTTAGAGAGAAGTGATAAATTAAATTACTATAAAGTATTTAAAGCACCACCTACCTCAAGAGAAAACCATTTTAATTGGATTGATGAAGAAGCAGAACTATTTGCATATAATAATACAGAAGAATCTCACAATTGGTGGTCAGAGTATGAAAGTAAATCTTTTACATCTAGTTTATATGTTATTAGTTCTTGGAAAGGGAATTACCTTGGTATTGTAGATATAAATAACAATTTAATTATTCCAAAAAAGTATAGTTGGATTCAATTTATTTCTTCTAAATTATTAATTGTTAGCACTGATAGTGAGGTTATTAACTATTATGATAAAGACAGTGGTGGTGAAAATACCTATGTAATGGGCGGTAAATTTGGTGTTATTGATGTCGGTAATAAATTAGTAGTACCATTAGAGTATGATGCAATTAGGTTAAGAGAAAATAAAATATATGCTCAAAAAACTAGTTCAGGTGATTTTAATGAAAATGAATCTTTTGATATTTATGATTTGAATGGAAATAAAACTTAAATATAAACGCACTATAGCACAGTATAAAAATAATAGTGATTTAAGTGGTAAAACGAAAGTATAAACATAAAACAAAGGTCAGTGTAAAATCGAAAAGTTTGTGATTAGAAATCTGCTACTATTCATAGACTAGACCGTACATAAGAATGAACATTTTCGGAATAAAAAGTAAAAAGGAATATTCCTCTAAGAATATTTTAAAGCAACTGGACGAATGCGCTGAAGATTTTACATTTCCAATGTTGGATAATGGATATGTTTATCCTGTTCATTCTAAATTAAGTGCATATCGTGATGAAAAAAGATGGGCATTGATAATTGAAGTAATCGGATTTAATTATCGTGGTAGAGGACATAACGGAATCTCAAATTGTTTGCACATCTTTGGGAATTGTATCCCTACAAAACCAGGAACTGACAACGATAATTTTTTATATCTAACTGATGATAACTCAGAACATTCTACTTTTGATGAGGAATATCTGGAAAGCTTGAATCCCAAGACAAAGACTATGGTTTTGAGAGATAAAGAAATCGTCATTAATCATAATCGTGAATTCTATTTAAAAAAAGGAATTGAACTTGAAGAAAATGACAAAATTTTCGTTTGGGAATTTTTGAGAGGCTTAGAACCCGAATACAATAATGAATTTGAGGCAACTGAAAAAGAAATCCGAGACCGAATACCTGCGGACTTACCAAAGATTATAGAACTGACGGAATGGAATCATCCTGACTGTGCTGATTCGGAACTTCCGAGCAAAAATGAAACTTTTAAGCAAATAGCAAAGGTTTTAGAAACTGGACAAAAAGAATTTTATAAACCGACTAAAAAGCCAAATAATCATTGGAAAAATTGGCCTGATGGAGGTACATTATAAACAATAAAAAACGTATGGTAACAAGGTGATAAAATCATAGTGGCTAAAAGCCACAACGATTCATACACGCAACGTTTTAAAACATACTCCATATTGACACATCTCCTAGTCTCCTACTTCGGCAAGCTCAGCACAGCGTCTTTCTAGAGGGGAAACGCTTCTCTTCATATCTGTGAAGGCGGATATCCCATGACTATTTCCCAATCATTTAAAATAGTGTAACACTTTAATTCAAAGTAGTAAGCTATTTTAGTCTATGTTCTCTTTTCTCTTTTCTTTCTTCTCTTTTTCAAATCATTCATTATATGCTCCTACCTTCCGGCAGGCAGGTTCGCGAAATCGAGCTTGTGAGATTCACGACCAAAGGGAGAGCGAAGCGATAAAGCGTAAACACCCATAAACAAAGGTACTCCTGAAGGTAAACACTTCTATCCATATCCGCGTAGACGGATATCTCATAATTATTTTTAACCAAATTATGTAACATTTTTTGAAAATCTCGTCTATTAATTAGATATTTGTCTAAATACTTAATTACTTGAACAAACTATTTAAAGCTCTTAATGACGAGACACGACGAGAGATTCTCAATCTTTTAAAAGAAAAGGATCTTACCGCTGGAGAAATCGCAGCCGCATTTGATATTTCAAAACCTAGCATCTCTCATCACCTTGATTTATTAAAACAAGCCAATCTTGTGAGTAGTATTAAAAAAGGACAATATGTGACGTATAGTCTCAACACGACCATTTTAGAAGAGGTCATGCAATGGATTATACACTTAAAAAATTAACCTATTAACAGCCATTATTATGAATGCACGTAAAGAATTTCCGTTACTATGTATTGTTGTATTACCATTCCTATATCTAGCTTTTATTTATACAAGCTTGCCAGATATAGTACCAACACACTGGAATATTGAGGGACAAATAGATGATCGAGGCTCTAAACAACTGCTTTGGATCATTCCATTTGCAACTTCATTTTTAGGCTATATATTAATGAGCATTATCCCTAAAATTGATCCTAAAAAACAGATCAAACAAATGGGGGCTAAGTTTTATCAGCTCAAGTTTATTGTGGTCTTATTTTTAACTGTGTTGGGACTTTATCTTTTATATGCTACCAAACAAGAATCAATGTCAAATCCAAATATCCTCTTGATACTCATTGGGGTCTTTTTTACAGCTTTAGGGAATTACCTCCCGTCTGTAAAACCTAATTATTTTGTAGGATTACGCTCACCATGGACATTAGAAAGTGCTACGGTATGGAAAAAAACACATAGACTCGCTGGAAGATTATGGGTCGTAGGAGGCATTGCTGTTATTGTAGCTTCTCTTTTACTACCACAGTCACAAAACTTAGTTGTATTTTTTGTGATTCTTGGAGTCATCACACTGATTCCTCTTATCTACTCGTATGTATGGTATAAACAAGAGAAGACAGAAGTAGTTTAACGAATACTATCTAAATCTTGTTTTCCTATGATGGTCATAATTTCGACAATAGTATCACTCCCTATTCTGTAATAAATAGTATCTGATCCACAAACACAACGTCTGTAACCTCTTCTTATATAATCAACAGATTCAAAAGATAAAGGACGTTGTGCTATAATTTCGAAATATTGAAAAAATGACTCAAAGTAACTATCTGCTTGTTTTACTCCAAATTTCTTAACACCATATTGATGAATCCTAATAATATCTTCTTTTGCTACGTTACTGAGTCTGTAGTTAGCCATTAAGTAATGACTTAGATTGTGTTAATAGCTGCTCTTTAGTATCTGCAGTAAAGCCACTCTTTTCTGCTCTTTCAAGCTTAGCTGTAATCCAGTCAACTTGCACTTGTTGCTTTCTAGCTTGTCGCACTAAATCGTTAATGAGTTCACTTTTACTAGCATACTCTTTACTATCCACTTGAGATTTTAACCATTCATCATTCGGATCTGTAAATGAAATACTCTGTCGTGCCATAATTTCTTTTTGGTGTAAATCTACACCAAATATGCGCATATTGCAAAAAAGATGTAATAGTTTCATCAGAATTCTTTTTCTAAAAAAAACAGGTGTGGAAGTTCCACACCTGTTCATATATTTAAAACGTACTATTATAAAGAAATAACCCCCTCTACCATTCCTACTTCTTTATATTTTGCAATAACTGCATCTGGATTTTTCATACGTACATTTACAGAAACACTCGTATACTTCCCTGTGCGTGATTCTTTTCTATTAATAACTGCGCCTGTATGATCAAAAATAGTTTCTATCTCTTTTATTTTTGAAATATCAGTAGGTACTATAAACTTATATAAATAAGGTGCTGGCCATAGTGAAGTATCACTAAGCTGTACTTTTAGTTTTTTATAAAACTCTTCTGTATTATTATCTGGTGTCATACCGTTTATTTAAGTTGGCAAAGATAACACAAGCTTACAATATGTTATACAATATCGTTACTGATGTAAATCATCTATCTAAAACTGTTCTTTTTGCGTTATGCTTCTATATGAAATAAAACCATCACTAGAGTTATGTCTTAATTTTCTATTTCGCCTTTCACAAAAAACATTCTATTTTATTTGAGGAGATTTTGCATCCATAATGGTATAAATTTGTTGTTCGTCTAGCTTTACCTAATTTTGCATAAACTAGTACCATTTTTATGCCAAAAAGCATTTTACTAATAGGAGGCCCGTCAACAGGAAAGACAACACTCATAAACTACCTCAAAACACTTGGATACCCTTGCCTTGAAGAAATATCAAGAGAAGTCATAAAAAAGGCTCAAAACGAAGGTGTAGACCAACTTTTTCTGGAAAAACCGTTGCTTTTTAGTCAATTATTAAAAGATGCCAGAATACAACAATATGATGCAGTTGCTACCTATGATGCAGCATATGTATTTTTAGACAGAGGAATTCCTGACACAGTGGCATATATGGACTACATAGGACAAGAATACACAAAAGAATTCGTTAACGACTGTAAGAAGTATGTATATGACATCGTATTTATACTTCCCTTGTGGAAAGAAATCCATCAAACCGATGGCGAACGATACGAGAGTTTTGAACAGGCTCAAAAAATTCAAGACCATCTAATAGCAACCTATCAAACCTATGGATATACTCCCATAGAAGTACCCAAAGGTGACGTTGCCACTAGAGCATCATTTATTATAAACAAATTAAAGGGTTGAAGCACACCCCAAAAGACATATTAAAAACATACTGGGGATATGATTCCTTTAGACCTTTACAAGAAGATAGTATACAAAGTGTTTTAAATCAGCAAGACACCATAGCATTACTACCTACTGGTGGAGGTAAATCTGTATGCTATCAAATCCCTGCATTGGCCTTAGAAGGAATTGCTATTGTGGTGTCACCATTGATTGCACTTATGAAAGACCAAGTGCTTAATCTTCAAGAAAAAGGCATAAAAGCCTTAGCCATTACAAGTGGAATTACCTACCGTGATCTAGATACCTTACTCGATAATTGCATCTACGGAAATTACAAACTCTTATACGTATCTCCTGAGCGATTACAGCAAGAACTTGTCATAGAACGTATCAAACAAATGAATGTCTCTCTGATTGCAGTAGATGAAGCACATTGTATCTCACAATGGGGACATGATTTTAGGCCTGCCTATTGTAAAATTTCCCGCTTGCGCGAAATAAAACCCAACATACCCATCATTGCGCTCACTGCAACAGCAACTCCCAAAGTCATCCAAGATATTACCGAAGAGTTACAATTAAAAGATCCGTTACTTTGTAAAGGATCATACCACAGAGAAAATCTTACCTACACCCTTATTCATAGTACCGATAAACATTTTCGCCTTGAGCAAACCCTAAAAAATACGACACAGAGTGCTATTGTATATGTACGTAATCGGAAAGCGACCATAAACACCGCACAATTTTTAATAAGTCGAGGCATTACAGCTACCTATTATCATGGCGGGATGTCGCGAGAAGACAGACATAAACATTATAAAAATTGGCGTGATAACAAAACACAGGTCATGGTAAGCACCAATGCCTTCGGAATGGGAATTGACAAAGCCGATGTTGATACGGTGGTGCATCTAGAAATTCCAGACAGTTTAGAAAACTATTTTCAAGAAGCAGGCCGTGCCGGTAGAAGTGGGCAACCATCTAAAGCTGTCCTTATATATAATGAGAATGACACCATACGTCTTAATAATCAGTTTTTACAAGTAATCCCTACCGTAGCATTCGTAAAAGAAATCTATAGCCGACTTAATAATTATTTTCAAATCTCATATGGGGAAGGAGAAGAAAGCAACCACCGATTTAATTTCAGTACGTTTTGTCAAACCTACTCCCTACCCACCATGCGTACGTATAATGCATTATTGGCATTAGACCGTAATAGTATAATCAGTCTCTCACAAGAGTTTACAAAAAAAGCAACCGTGACCTTTAATGTAACGGATGTTGCACTTACCTATTATTTAATTAAAAATCCGCAATGGGAGGATATTATAAAAACAGTACTACGCACCTATGGTGGCATTTTTGAACAACCAACGGCTATCAATTATAGTATCATTGCCAATAAAGCAGGTACAGCTATAGATAAAGTACACAATGCACTACTCATGCTAGCCAAAGATGATATCATTACTTATGATCATCAAAGCTATGATACAGCCATTACCTTTTTGGTTCCCAGAGAAGACGACCGCACTATTCATGTAATTGCTTCTCATATAAAGACACAAGCCAATTACAAGAGGCAACAAATAGAAACAATTAAAAACTATGTAGCAAATACGACTACTTGTAGAAATGTACAACTCCTCTCCTATTTTGGAGAACAGCATACCGCACCTTGTGGCAAATGTGATGTATGTGTTTCTAAAAATGCAACATCACCACAAAGCAGTAGTATAACAGATGTTATTTTAAATACGCTTTCGCGAAAAGAATTAAGTTCGCGTGAACTATGTGAATTGCCGTTTACAGAAACCGAAATTATTACCACATTACAATTGCTTTTAGATCAAAAAAAGATTACACTTACCCCAGTAAATACATATAAGATATTATGAGAGACATACGCATCGTTTTTATGGGCACACCAGACTTTGCCGTTACTATATTAGAAACCCTAGTAACACAGAACTATACAATCGCTGGTGTGATTACCGCTCCAGACAGACCTGCAGGAAGAGGACAGAAATTACGCAAAAGTGCTGTAAAAGTATATGCAGAGTCACAAGGGCTTACCATATTACAACCTACCAATCTTAAAAACGAAGATTTTCATAAGGAATTAAAAGCGCTCAACGCCAATCTTCAAATTGTCGTTGCCTTTCGTATGCTTCCCGCTGTGGTTTGGAAAATGCCAGCATATGGTACCTTTAATTTACATGCATCGTTATTGCCACAATATCGTGGTGCTGCTCCTATTAATTGGGCTATTATTAATGGAGAGACAGAAACAGGTGTGACGACTTTCTTTATAGATGAAAAAATTGATACGGGCGCTATTATATTTCAAGAGCGTCTTGCTATAGGTGAAAACGAAAATGCTGGCAGTCTTCACGATCGTTTAATGCACCTAGGAGCATCATTGGTTACAAAAACAGTAGACGCCATTGCAGAAAATAGTGTCACTACCCAAATACAACCCCAATCTGGTGATCTAAAAACTGCCTATAAACTCTATCCAGAAAACACAAAAATAAATTGGGAAACATCTACCCAAAGCATCCATAATCATATTAGAGGATTAAGCCCATATCCTGCCGCTTGGTGTTACCTTATAAATAATGACAAAGAAGAACGGGTTAAAATTTATAACGCTTTTGCGAAAGCGTATACAGAAACTTCAGAAGAAAAGGAAGCAAAAAATACAATAGGAACCATTCAAGTAGAAAACGGAAACCTAAAAGTCACAACCCTAAATGGATACCTTTTTATTACAGAAATACAACTTCCAGGCAAGCGAAAAATGGATGTAAAGTCACTTTTGAATGGCTATAATTTTAACAAAAATGCCAAAATGCGCTAAACCCGCACTGTCATTGGGCTTACAGAAATAGCCAAAAAAGGCCATCTTTATTAACAATCGCCTTGATTTATTAACAAAATCGCCGATTTCCCTTGCTATTACTTGCACGAGTGAATTTTACGTATAAATTTGTTGTAGAATTAAACACACAGTTTAACTAACAATAATTAATTAAATTTTACATTATGAACAAATCAGAATTAATTGATGGAATGGCGGAGCACGCAGGAATTACTAAAGCAGCTGCAAAAAAAGCATTAGAGTCTTTCTTAGGAAACGTAGAAGGAACACTTAAAAGTGGAGGACGTGTTTCTCTAGTTGGATTTGGATCTTGGTCTGTATCTCAACGTAATGCTCGTGAAGGAAGAAATCCACAAACTGGAAAAACTATCCAAATCGCTGCTAAAAATGTAGTAAAATTCAAAGCTGGTTCTGAGTTAGGAAACGCAGTAAACTAATCAGACTTTGATATAACATATATATGAGGTCTTATCTCATTATATTAAAGAAAGCTCAGCAGTAATGCTGGGCTTTTTTTATAAGAACACATCAAAAGATTTCTACAATTCAGTTACATTTGTGACAAACTACCTCGGGCAAGCCCACGAGACATTTATATGAAACCGAATTTCAGTTTCGAGGCAAGCATCGGAATATTAAACCCTTTGGCGGTGCCAATAAAGTTATAGATTCATGAACCCATCGGCTTTAGGTTGGATAAAAAAACACTTACCATACTTCTTACAGTTTATGGATGCCCATCCTATGGATGAAGAAGAAATGTATGCGCAACTTCGAGTAAACGGGTTTATTTATGGCACTTCTATTAAAACACTATGTGATAAGGAAAGTGAACAATTAAAATGGACAGAAGAAGAAAAAACAAAAGTCAATCTGTTTGATGCACTTGCCTTTACTTATTTTGATTGTATCGAAAATGCCACGGCTACAGATTGTATAAAAAGTATGATCTCTTTTTATAGCCATTTGAATAAAAACCAAGGAGGGCCTCCTATCAAATTAGGAAGCTCTACAGAAGCTAATTATAGGATTCTTGAAAAGATCATACAGGAACGTATTCAAACCAACGAGCCACTCTTTAAAAAGAATTTTAGCCATATTATTACCAATGCCTTATTATTCTTAGATGTATTAAGTTTTGATCATTACCTTATTTCGGGAGAAGATCCGCTACCGTATGCAGTATGCCTTGAAAAAAACCTTACTCAAATTGTCTGGTTGGCATTAAAGCAAAAAGAAAATAAAGATCATTATAACGAACTCCTCATTAAACTATTTGAGAGCTCTATTCGATATAATACGACGATAAAAAGTGATAATCTCACCTTACAGGATATACAAAGTAATGTGGTATCACAACCCCTTGAGCAATTATACTTACTTGATTTATGTGCTTTATCCTTATTTGATGATGAGCAAATAGATACACACGAAGAGATTTTCATGTCAGAAATCTCACAAATACTTCGTATTTCTCATACAGATAAAGAAACGTCTCTTGCAGCAGTCGCTCATTTTATTTCAGAACACAAGGAAGATATTGCCTACCTCAACTACAGTAATCCTGTAAAGCATTTTTATAATCAAACTACACGAACAGTTTCTACTTTAATATTACGCAATAAGAAGCGTCTTGTTAAAGAAATCGTTCAAAGTAAAGACTTAGTAGTTTTACTAGGAAACTCGACCGTACGTGACCTCTCTGACGATGAAAAGAAAGTCGTCAAGAATCAGTTGTTGGATATTTGCAAATCCATTCCTTCCTTAGCAATCTTCTTATTACCCGGAGGAACGATCCTACTTCCTATTCTAATGAAGTTTATCCCTACCCTGCTACCTAGTGCTTTTAACGAAAATCAGGTGGATTAATAACAATTAATTGCTTCAGAAATTCACACAATAATTATCTTTAGTATTTAATCAGAGAATCATAGCTAAAATTTTTCATCAATAATCACACATAAAATCGTTTGCTTTAAAGCTGAAGATCATCATAAAACTGCTTGACTTCGTAAATTTCAAATGAGAGAATTAATGCGTAATTAAAGAAAACAACACTGAAAGAGTAAAATGAAATCATCAATGCCCATTATAGACCATGATGTATTTACAATTCGTAAATTACTTTTGATAATAGGTGTCATTGCTTTTGTTTTAGGAAGTCTAGCAATTGCCATGAAATGGCGAAGTGCGGGAAGTCTTTTATTACTTACTTCAACATTTGTCTTTTTCGGATACTACCTACTCAACAAAAGATATAAAGCATATAGAGAAATCTACTTAGAATATATACCAGATCACAATGTCAATGACATGTTACATCATGGCTCTTTTGAATGTACGAATGCGTATCTGAATTACAAGAATAAAAAAGTAAATCAGAAAATACATTGGACTGAAATTTCAAGCTATAAACTTATCAAGTCACAACATATTGTTTTGTTTCATAAAGATGCAAAAAAGAATAGCATCATAAGTGAAACTGAGATGGATGCATTAGACTTTAAAGTAGTCATTGATTTTATAAAACAGCGTGTTAAAAAAACTACATATAATAGACCTTATATAAAGCCTTAATTTTTAATCAATCCACGTTTTAAAATCCTTTACGCGCTCTCTACTGACGATAATTTCTTGTTCACTCCAATTGTTCAATTTAATCTGTAATCGAGAGTTAGTGTAGGAAATAATATCATTAATGGCATTGATATTTATATAAAACTTGCGACTTACTCTAAAGAAGGTTTTAGGTTCTAGTTCGTCTTCTAAGTTTTCTAAAGTGGTATCTAATAAATAATTCCTTCCTTCGGTAGTTCCAGCATACGTTCCTTTGTTTTCACTGTAAAAACACTCTATTTCATCTACAGGAATCATTTTAAGATGTTGTCCAATCTTCGTTGTAAAGCGACTTTTATATTCACGCTCTACAGCAGTAACTCCTAATAGTTTTTTAATGTCTTCAAAATTTAAGGCTACATCTTGTTGTTTTGGAATACGTTCTTTGTATTTGGCGACAGCTTTCTCTAAATCTTCATCATCTATTGGTTTTAAGAGATAGTCGACGCTATTTAATTTAAAAGCCTGTAAGGCATACTCATCAAAAGCTGTGGTAAAAATAATAGCACTCTTCACTTCTACCTGATCAAAAATTTCAAAAGACAGTCCATCTGACAACTGAATATCTAAAAAAATCAGATCTGGATGTGTATTATTCTTAAACCAAGCAACTGCTTCTTCTACAGAATATAACATCTCATTGACGGTTACATCCAGTTCAGCCAGCATTCTATTTAATCTTCTTGCTGATGGTTTTTCATCTTCTATTATCAATACATTCATCATGATTTGTAAACTATTCGTTTTATTAAATTATTTTAAGTGTTCTACAAAATCTAATAGTACATCATCAACTATTGATTTTTGTATTTCTGGTTTTGCTTTCGCGAAAGCGTATACAGCATACATACTACTTATATACTCTGTTGTGCATTTAGATGTTCATTATTCTAATTTTCTAGTGAAATTTTCAGTTTTTACCTCCATCCGAAAGGAATAACTAAAAATTTTGTTGATATACCCATTAGGGTTAGGTGAAAATTGATGAAATTACTCAAAATGTACAACAAGTTCTTTTAGAATTACTATATAAATATAGTGTATTGTAGTTTTAGCTTAATTATTTTTTAGTGATAACAGTACCTGCTTTCCATATGGTTTCTATGCTCGAAATATGATCCATAGTTTCTAAAGGGTTTTTTGAAAGTAGTAACATATCTGCAATGTAGCCTTCTTTTATAAACCCTGTTTTTCCAATATTGAATTTTGTAGCAGGAAGTGAGGTAGCACTTTTTAGGACATCTACAGCTGGAATTCCTGCTTTACTAAAGAAGATAAGCTCTTTATATAAATCAGTTCCCATATTGATTTCTGCATTTGGAGGATCTGTTCCTGCCAAAATTGGGATTCCTGCATCATATAATCGTTTTACTTCTTTTAATAATGCTTCTTCTACCAGTGCAGTTTCTTCGGCTGTTTTTCCATAAAATAATGGTTGTACCAATACATTGGTTAATATTGTGGGAATCACAAAAAAGTCTTGATTAGCTACTAAATCATCTAATTGCTCTTGTGGTAACGCTCCATCTCCCCAGATATGTACCAGACCATCGGCTCCATTTGACAATACTTTGTACGCATCTTCTTTTTTAGAAATATGGACCACTGCTACTTTATCTTGTACGTGTGCTTCTTCTATAAGTGCTTTTGCTATGTCATGAGAAATGGTAGCTTTCCACGGTTCTACAATAATTTTAATATGATCAACACCAGCTTCTACTCTATCTGCAATCCATTGTTTTGCATCTTCAGGTTTTTCTAAGGTGGGTACATCAAAACCATACTGTGTTCCATGACCTCCTGGGGCAGTAGCAGCATATCCTGCTCTATATAAACGTGCTGTTCCAACCTGATCACGCATATTTGTCATATAATGTTGCATAGATTCTAATCCATGCATATCTATTAAGTTCAGTACTCCTGCATTTGCAGCTTCATACAACTGTGGTACCATAAATGAATGCACATGACAATTAGTAAGTGCTGGCATTAAGAATTTTCCATTACCGTCTACTATTTTATAATCGCCTTGAATACGTTTTCCAACTTTTTTGACAATACCATCTTCTATAAGTACAGAGGTATTTTCAATAACAGTTTCTCCATCAAACAACGTCACATCTTTTATTACAAAAGACTCTTGTGCTTGAATTCCTAAAAATGTAAACCAAATGATGATAATGGTGCTATACAACTTCATAAATATGTTATTTTTTGATTGATTATTACTTTACATTCCCTTGAAAAAGGCTTTTAGTTTATTTTTTGATAGTACTTGCAAAATCTTCTTCTTCTTCCATATATTCCTGAATCTTACGTTGTTCCCATTTTTTATAAAAGCTATTGTATCGAACGCCTTTAAATACATAGAACCAATGCAACAACAAACCTATTCCCCATAAAATGGGTGTTATTAATCGTGTCCAAAAAGGAATATAAGAGGTGAATTGCCCTCCGTCAAAAACACCAGCATAAAACAATTGCTGTACCGTACAAAAAAAGATATAGGCAAAGAGGTGTGAATACCATTTCCTTTCATTTTTTATTTGCTTTTTAACGCGTTCGTATTTTTCTTCGTTTTTATTCTCCATTAGAATCACTTTCAATATTTAGTTATTTTTTAGAGGATCTTTTCTTGATGATATGCGTAAAATCTTCTTCCTCTTCTTCCATAAACTGTTTGATTTTACGAGCCTCCCAATCCTTATAAAATTTTATAGAGCGAATTTTCTTAAACACTTTTATCCAATGACCTAACAATCCAATACCCCAGAAAAAAGGTGTTGTAAAATGAACCCACCAAGGCATATATCCTGTTACTCTTCCGTCGTCAAATAGCCCAAAATAAAATAACTGTAAGCATATATTGACAATTAGGTATATAAAAAGATGTGTATACCATCCCTTTTCATGTTCTATCTGTTTTTTTGCTCGTTGTAATTTTTCTTGATCTATATCTTCCATCTTCATGTGCTTTTTTTAGCAATGCTACTATTTCCTTTTTAAAAGAATGTATTTACTCTCTTATCGAATTTATAAAATTTTCTTCCTCTTATTCCATATGCTCTCTGATCTTACGTTCTTCCCATTTTTTATAAAAATTTGTAAAACGTACTTTTTTAAACGCATATAACCAATGTACAAAGACATTCAATCCCCAGAAAAATGGCGTTGTAAATCTCACCCACCAAGGAATATACTGCGTAAATTCTCCGTCATCAAAAACGCCTTCGTAAAATAATTGCAATAGTATATTTACTAGGATATAAATGAAAAGGTGTGAATACCACATTTTCTCATTTTCAACTTGCTTTCTAACGCGTACGTATTTTTCTTGATCTATAGCTGCCATTAGAACCAGTTTTGACTATTTCTATTTTCTTTTTCCATTTGCTCTCGAATCTTACGCTGTTCCCAGTTTTTTCCTAAAAACAAATCTGTACCGAAGAGTTTAAATGCTTCTATCACAATGCCTAATCCCCAAAATCCAATAATCCATAAAAACCAAGGATATCGTAATCCATTTGAATAGTAATTAAACCCTAAGAATAAGAGGCCGAATAAAAGGAAACTTCCTAATTTTCCATAAAATTTTCTAAGTGCTACTACTCTAGCTCTAGCTCTTTCGTATTTATTTTCTTGTCCTTCCATGATTTCTATTTTTTAAAATTTATCATCACGTAATAATTCTTCAATTTTGCGTTTCTCCCAATCCTTATTAAATAAAGGGTTCCATCCAAAGGTTTGAATAGCGTGACTTAACAAACCTATTCCCCAACCTGCTATTGGAAATATCGCCCAAGGAAACGAAGTCGTATAATAGTTTACAATAATAAATATAGGCACCATAACTAAGTAAGTAATTAAATGCGTGTAGAACTCTTTTAATTCCGTTACGTGTGCTTTTGCTCTGTCATATTTATGATCTGTGTGTATATCGTTCATGGTTTCGTTGTTTTAAAATTACGATGTAAAGATGATATAATCTAGTATTCTTAGAAAGTAAGGGTAACTCAACTGTTATTTTTTAAGGATGAATTGCAAAAAATAGTCTCAAAATGAAACTCAGTGGGATTATTGCTAAGTTTTTAGCTTACAGTACGTTTACATTCTTCCTCTGTAAAAGACCTATATTTTGATAAGGAATCATTTATCGGTAGTCACCTTATCTTTTGAAACCTAGTCTATATTAGACCTATAAATTTTTCAAAGTAGTATGTGATACACTTTAGATTTGATTTTATATCACGATAAAGATTGACTTGACAATTTTTATATAAAATATTATTTTGAATATCATATACACTAAACTTGTAAAGCGGGCTCTGCCCGCTTTTCTTTTATCTCGAATCGCCACATTTCCTAATATAAGATGTCTAATTACGCTTTCGTACTTAGATGTAACTCAGCATAAACTTCTTCGTCGCTATGCTTCCTTGAAAGCGTAAAAAGCCTTAATTTAGCGTAGCTACTGTATCTATGAAATTCAAACTACAATCCGACTTTAAACCCACTGGGGATCAACCTACTGCTATCAAATCACTTGTAGAAGGACTCGAAGCGCAAGAAACCTATCAAACACTACTGGGAGTTACTGGAAGTGGAAAAACATTTACGGTAGCTAATGTCATACAAGAGGTACAAAAACCGACCTTGGTCTTGGCGCATAACAAAACACTTGCTGCGCAGTTATATAGTGAGTTTAAAGCTTTTTTTCCAGAGAATGCAGTAGAGTATTTTGTCTCGTATTATGATTATTATCAGCCAGAAGCATTCATCCCGTCGTCTGGAGTGTACATAGAAAAAGACCTTTCTATTAACGAAGAAATTGAAAAAATGCGATTAAGCACCACCTCTTCCCTACTTTCTGGAAGACGCGATGTACTAGTCGTTGCCTCGGTTTCTTGTTTATACGGTATTGGAAATCCAGCCGAGTTTCAGAAAAATGTTATTGAGATCAAACGCGACCAGATTATTGCACGTACGATGTTATTAAAACAACTCGTACAAGGACTTTATAGTCGTACAGAAATGGAGTTTGGGCGTGGTAATTTTAGAATCAAAGGAGATATTGTCGAGATCTTTCCTGGTTATGCAGATATTGCATTTAGAGTACATTTTTTTGGAGATGAAATTGAAGAAATAGAAGCTTTTGATCCTAAGACTAGTGAGGTGATAGAAAAATACGAACAGCTTCGTATTTATCCTGCAAATATGTTTGTTACGTCTCCTGATGTTCTACAGGGAGCTATTAATCAAATAGGAGAAGATCTTGTCAAACAGGTTGATTATTTTAAAGATATAGGAAGACATCTAGAAGCCAAACGACTGGATGAACGAACCAACTTTGATTTGGAAATGATCAGAGAGTTAGGGTATTGCTCAGGAATTGAGAACTACTCTCGTTATCTAGATGGACGAGAACCCGGTACGCGTCCGTTCTGTTTATTGGATTATTTTCCTGAAGACTACCTGATGGTTGTGGATGAGAGTCACGTAACGGTTTCGCAAGTAAGCGCGATGTATGGTGGAGATAGAAGTCGTAAAGAAAACTTAGTAGAATATGGGTTTAGACTCCCTGCGGCTATGGATAATAGACCGTTAAAGTTTGAAGAATGGGAACTACTTCAAAATCAAGTAATTTATGTTTCTGCAACTCCTGCAGATTATGAATTGCAGAAATCGGAAGGTACGTATGTAGAACAAATCATTCGACCAACAGGGCTTTTAGATCCTATAGTAGAAGTACGTCCAAGTTTAAATCAAATAGATGATCTCATCGAAGAAATTAATAAAGTCATAGAACGAGATGAGCGTATATTAGTAACTACACTTACGAAACGTATGGCAGAGGAATTAACGAAGTACCTTGCCCGTATTGATATCCGTACTAGATATATTCACTCAGATGTAGATACCTTAGAACGTGTTGAGATTATGCAAGATCTTCGTAAAGGACTCTATGATGTACTAGTTGGTGTGAATTTATTACGTGAAGGATTAGATCTTCCTGAAGTTTCATTGGTGGCGATACTTGATGCAGATAAAGAAGGATTCTTACGTAGCAAGCGGTCGCTTACACAAACCATAGGACGTGCTGCGCGTAACGTAAATGGGAAAGCCATCATGTATGCAGATAAGATCACCAGAAGTATGCAAGAAACTATAGATGGTAGTGATTATCGCAGAACCAAGCAAATTGCATATAACGATGCTCACGGACTGAAACCGCAAGCAATTAAAAAGAGTTTGGATAATGCGCTTACGCGAAAAGCAACCTATACTGTAGAAGCACAAAACCTTATTGACCTCGCTGCCGAAGATGCCGCTACCTACCAAACCAAGCCAGAAATAGAAAAAAGCATCAGAGATACTCGAAAAGCTATGGAAGCTGCTGCCAAAGAACTGGACTTTATGCAAGCGGCTAAATTACGCGACCAGTTTAAAATGCTGCAAGAGAAATTGAAGGATTTAGCATAAGAAATTTTTAGTTGTATCCGCTTTCGCGAAAGCGCATAATTAAGTACTATCAAAAAAGCACCTTATATTATTATTTTAAAATCTGTCATCTTTATGAGAACCTGCCTTCTCTTTTTCTTTACTTTTATTCTTTCTATAAGCTGTTCTAACAAAGAAGAAACGGATATACAATTATTAGAAAAAGATAAAAAACAACTTGTAGAAAGTCTAGATGCATACAAAGTCTCTTCCTATAAATTTGGTAAAATTTTGATAAGAGCATCTATAGCAGAAGATACCATTTCTAAAGATTTTCAAGATTTTAAAACTAATTTTCAAGAGATTTTTGATATTCTCATGAAACATGATCATCTAGAAGAGAGCTCATTATCTATTTTAGATTACATAAAACTATATCGTGATTATAAAAAAGTAGAAGGCTTTATCATAGAAACTGATGAAGATATATTTCCTACTCTTACTGAAGTTTTTATGTATACTCACGGAGGCTCCACAACTCAACAACCTATCTATTTTGAAGAAGAAAAAAAGATCAATATCCAAAATACAGAACACGCTATTTTAAGTGCAATTGTTCTCTTAAGCAAAGATTTAGGAAAAGAAATTTCGTTATACGAATGCTCAAAAACAAACCCAGAATCATTGCCCGATTCTGAAATCAAAACGTTATTACAATACTATAGAGGGTTCTTATTTTTTGATAAAGAGTTGTATTACTTATCAGAAAATGAGATTACAAGAAACATACATTGGTTAAATAAAAACAAAGAGATAAACCTTCCATATACAAGAGCATTATTTCAATGGGGAAATCTAGATAATCAAAAAACACATACAGGACTTCATGCGTTAAATCATGTTTTTAGAGGTTTTGATAGGCTTCGAATGGATAGAGAAATTGATGAGAAACGGGCATTAGAAGATTTTGCAATATTTCTAGAAGATGCAAATCAAATAGGTTTAAATAACGAGATCACATGGTCTATAGAAACCTATCTGTATCTAAAAAATGAAGAGCATGAGAAAGCTATCTCTTCTCTAACAAAATTGAAAGCTAGTACTTTACTTTCATCTAAAGACAAAAATAATATAGATCAATCTATAGAATATCTTAAAAATAGAGAGTCAGGAAAAGTTTTGAACGGAGTATATGACAAGTATTTCCTAGGTAAAATTGCAACAAAATATATGTTCTCTATACTTTCACAAGTGGATTGGAAAAAATTTCTAGAAGAACAAGAAGTCCCGCATACTAATGAAATGTTTGAGACTATTGACCGTTTAAAAAAATTCCTTGAAGATTTTGACACCTATACTAGTGCTGAGCAATTAAAAGAAAGTGGTGAAAAATTAAGAAACAAAGGAGAAAACTTATGGGATAAGGCAAAAGGACTTGTTGAGTAATAAACTTAAATAATTACCTCAAGTATCCCAAGAGAAATTGAAGGATTTAGCATAAGAAATTTTTAGTTGTATCCGCTTTCGCGAAAGCGTGTATAACATATAAAAATCAAACCCAAAGTAAATCTTCTGAACATTTTAACATTCTATTAAGCTAAAAAAAATCTAATAATTACTTTCATATCATAACTTTAAAATAAAAAATATGATTTTTGAAAATTTAAAAAAGCATCAAATTATTAATCCTATAAAAGTGATGGGCGGAAATACTTCTACTGAAAACACGACTAACGAAGAACTTTTCACAAATGGTTCTAGACAATTTCCTACTCCAAGAACGTATACTTTAGGCGGATAAAATATATCTATTAAAGTTAAAGGAGTTAGTATAGTCTATCTAAGTTCTCTAGTAGTTTGTATATTAGTAACTAACTAGTAGAAACTAACCTCCTATCTTAAAAATGTATCTATCGTCCTTAAAGAGACGCATACTTTTTTCTTTTGTCTGTATACTAGGTTGTATCTGGAATGCAAACCTACTCGTTGCTCAGACAACACCTTCATCCCAAAATCGTGTAGATCGTGAAGCTGCTGACACGTATTTTGCGCAAGCAAAAACAGCATTACAAAATAGAGATACAGAAACAGCTTTACCGCTTATCCATAAAGCAGATTCTTTATATCAAAAATTAGCACTTCCTCAAGAAGTAATCGAGACAAAAATGCTGGAGTATCGATGCTTTAATTTCTCAAAACCAATATCTGAATGGAGTACACCTCTATATCAAGCATTATCTTTTGAAAAGAAGCTCGAAAAACCTAGTATGACCAAGGTAAAACTGTTTGCTGCATTAAGTACCAACGCAAATATTAATAACCAACCTACAGTTTCCTCCTATTATGGTTCAAAAGCATTAAGCTTACTTCAAGGAGAACATCTCATCAAAGCCCCAGAATATCAAGCTTTCTATATGTCCATTTTATATAGAATGGGAAAAGTAGAAGAGTTTCAGTACAATTATAAAAAGGCTGAAAACTTCTATAACCAATCATTAGAAAAAGCTAGAAAACATGAATTACCCTTTTATTTAAGTTATGGAGGTCTTTTTAAAACATATACGCTTACCAATCAGCATGAGAAGATTATTGAAATGGTAGAAGAGTTTGAAGCTGAGAACTATGCGCAGTCACAGCCCTCTTTCTTTGTTTATGATTTTTATTCCTATCATATAGATTATTTAATAAAAAATAGCCTCTATGATAAAGCCATGAAACAATCTTTGGCATTAAAAAAACTACGAAATACGGACAAATTCAAGGCACATTTTTCTGAATGGTTTTTAAGTGAGCGCATTGCCGATATTTATAGCTACCAAGGCAATCATCAGGAAGCCATAAATGAATTACTCAGCACAAAAGCATTACAAGAATCTCTAGAAATCAGAAATATAGAAAGAGCAGCACTCCTTATTAAATTAGCAAAATACTACCTGGATCTTAACGATTATAAAAATGCGCAATATTACAGTGAAGAGGCACTTACTGTAAATACTGGAATACAACGTAACACGACGACATTTCACATGCCTCTAGATCTAGAAAATATTGAAAAAGCACATAAAAATATATTACTAGACAATCTCTTATTTAAAGCACAACTCGCTCAAGAATTATATACAGAAACAAAAAATAACAACTATTTAAAAACGAAAAAACAATCCTATATAACTGCGCATGAATTAATTAAACGAATGGGTAAATTAAGCGATGAAGATGCATTTCTAAATGAAACGCAATTCAAAAATGTATATGGTAATTTGATGCAGTTATATCAACAAGAATGGCAAGCTAATAAAGACCAAAAAACTTTTGATAGCGCTTTACAATTACGTCTACAAAGTCAATATGTTACCATATTAAATGAACTTAAAGATGCGCAACAACATAAAGATATTGACTCCATTCCATTTATTAAAAATAGTAGAACTACATATGAAGGATACAATAAAGTATACTATTTCTGGGGACAAAAAGCAATCTATGTGTTACACGAAAATAACACGACACAACACTTTGATAACATTCTGCTCACTCCAGAATTAAAGGAAGCCATTGACATCGTAAGTGCTGAAGTCCGGAAAAAAGATACACCTAGAAATAACAAGGCGCATCAACTTATATATGAAAAACTCTTAAAGAAATACATACAATCTGATCCAAAAACAGCTGTATTATTAGATGATAAATTACATCTTATACCTATGTCTTCTCTATGGATAGCTGCAGAGAAACAGTATCTATTAGATAAAACTAGCATGATACATATCACCACAGCATTGCCCATAAAAGAGACATCACGATCTGAGAAGGCATTACTTATGGCTCCCTTTGCTACACAAGATGGTATTTTCAATAACCGTCTTGCTAAAAGTTTTGATGAGATAAATGCAATAGCGCCCTATTTTGATCATACAACCTATGTAGATCAACAAGCAACTAAAAATGTATTTCTAGATCAGCTTACTAATTCATCTATAATCCATTTGGCAACACACGCGATAGCAAATGCAGAAGATCCATTGCTAAGTACGATTCAATTTTATGAAGAAGAAGCTTTAGATCCTGCAAAAATAAGCTTGACATTACCCGAAATTTATGATTTAAATCTCAATGCAGATTTAGTAACGTTAAGTGCATGTGAAACGGGTATTGGGAAAGAAATTAAAGGAAAAGGAGTACAAAGTATGGCCAATGCTTTTACACATGCAGGTGCATCAAGTACCGTCATGAGTTTATGGAAAGTACCCGATACAGAAACTACCATGATTATGACTAGTTTTTATACGTACCTTCATGAAGGCATGTCTAAAGATGAAGCATTACGTAAAGCAAAACTAGCGTATCTAGATGCACAGAGATATTATCCAACTTTACAACATCCCTATTACTGGTCTGGGTTTATTATTTCTGGAAACCCTACAGCTATCAAACAACAAGATCAACCCTGGAAAAAATGGATATTCATTGCAATAGGCATCTTTTTACTTCTATTCTTATTGCTGTTCAGAAAACCTTTATTCCAACAATTTCAATAATTCTTGAGCTTCTTTATTTTTAAAAGGAGTCTCTGATTGAAGTAAGCTATTCAAATATCCTTTAGCTTTCTTTTTATCATTCAATTTTAAATAACTTAAAGCTAAATACCACTGAACTTCCCCATACATCGTATCTGTTTTTTTAATACGAGATTCTAAGATCAAAATAGCTGTTTCTGTGTCCCCTATTTGTAGTTGAGCATTTGCTTTGTAAAATTCAATCATAGGTTCTGGAGTGTCCTTTAATAAGTCGTCAAAGTACGCAATAGCCTCCTTATAATTTTGTTCATCATACGCTTTAAAGGCTCGTTCTTTTGTTGTCTTTACCGCTTCTCCCCTAACGATAGGTTGCACTATATTTTTATACGGTTCAAAGTACTGCGCATAAAGTGATTCTGTAGAGGAAATACTGTTTATATACCATACACTACTTAGCCCTATAAGAATCAAAAATGTAGCTGCTATAGACCATTTTCTCCATGAGGAGCGTTTTTCTTCTTTATAAAAAGAGTGTAATTGTGCTTTTGTCTGATTGTAGTCCGCTTTCGCGAAAGCGTAATTAAGCTCTTCATAAAAGAGTATAGCATCTGCAAAAGAAGCATCTTTCTCAAGATACTCCTGAAACAACGCCTCTTCTTCTTGGCGGAGCGTTCCTTGCAAATATTTCTGAATTAATAGTTCTTTATCCATAACTGGGGGATTTTACGAGTGCCTTTAAACTTTTAATACATCTCGATTTTTGACTTTTGGCTACATCCTTACTACTATATCCTAGGGTCTCTACAATTTCATCTAAACTGAAGCCACGATAATAAAACAAGTACAAGATTTCTCGGCACTTTCCTCCTAGCTGTTCTAATGCTAATTGCATTTGATGTTTTCGCTCTCCATCAGGAATCGTAGCTTCCACAATTTCTGACATAACTGTTTGCTCATTATACATTTCTGAGAAATCTTCTACTAGATGTACTTTTTTCTGTTTACGCAAATGCGCATAAATCAAATACTTCCCAATACTAAAAAGATAGGTTCTTAATTCGCTTTTTAAATTGTCGAGTTTCCCTTGACGGGCATTATCTCTTAAGATAATAATCGCATCTTGATACACATCTTCAGCCATCGATGCTGTGATAGGGTATTTTTTTGAATAACGCAAAAAAGCCTTGCGATGGGCAAGGTATATGTCGCGTAATGCTTCCGGTCGATCTTCTTTTAATCCAGTAATAAGGCGTTGCTTTTTCATATTAGTGTATTAAAACTATCGAGGTAAACATTTTATGTTATTAAAAATATAAAAAAGAAATGATGCCTGTAAAATGAGTACGATCACCTCAAGACCAGTCGCTTTCTAATCACTAATAAACAGGTAGTTATAAATAAAAGTTGAAAAATAGTACATCTTGATGTTTACTTTTTAAAAGCAATAACACCAATGAGTAAACTAATTACTATCATTTATGAAGGCTTTTCAAAAATTATTGCTTGTATGTTGTTGCATGCTTCCTTTCTATATAGGAATAGCACAATCACAGTCTATTAACTATAAAGCCATTATTAGAGATGATACAGGTACTATTTTAGCCAATGATCTTGTTATTATTCAGTTTACGATTCTAGAAGGCGCTACAAATGTATACTCTGAAAATCACACCCCTACTACAGATGCCAACGGACTTGTTATTCTAAACATTGGCGAAGGGGCAGTATTAAGTGGAGATTATACAACGATTGATTGGGCTACAACCGATCACTTTTTAAATGTACAAATCAATACTGGAGGCGGGCTTGTAGATATGGGCACCACTCAGTTTCTATCTGTCCCGTATGCATTACATGCACAAACCGCAGAAAACACCATGGGCTTGGAAGATATAGATGAAGGTAATGGTATTGGATGGCGATTAAAGGATCGTGATCCTGATAATTATGGAAATATTGGTGAAAATGCTATTGATTTAAGTATCACAACTTCTCCAAATACCAACCGAGGTGCTACAGGTAATAGAGCATTTGCAGTAGGAGTTTCAACCATAGCGTCTGGAGACACTTCTTTTGCTACAGGTTCTGCTACAGAGGCTTCTGGAGCTTTCTCCTTTGCTGCAGGAGGAGCAACTACAGCTTCAGGAACGGGTTCTGTTGTTTTTGGCAGTACCAGCGACGCTATAGGAGATGTATCCTTTGCTCAAGGAATAGGACTTCGTGCAGATGCTCTTCTTTCGGCAACTTTTGGTCGTAATAATATTGGAGGAGGAAGTGTAGGTTTATGGACTCCTAGTGATCCGCTTTTTGAAATAGGAAATGGTAGTAATAATTCAAGTGGAAGGAATAACGCTTTAACCATCTATAAAAATGGAAATATTACTATGGATAACTCTGTGGTGAGTGCTAATGGTACTACAGGAGAATTGGCCGTCGCTTTAGGGAATGAAACTACTTCTAATGGTGTATATAGTTTGTCTGCAGGAAGCGGCACTATTGCTAGTGGTCAAACTTCTGTTGCCTTTGGGTCTACGACAACAGCATCTGGCGCAGCTTCTTTTACTACTGGTCTAAGCACAACAGCAACACAAGCAGGAGCAGTAGCTATGGGCGCTTTTACGGAAGCTTCAGGAAGCTCATCTTTTGCTGCAGGAGCGAGTACCTCAGCTACTAGTACTAATGCTACTGCTTTTGGTAGTGGTACGACAGCTTCAGGATTTGCATCGTTTGCTACAGGTTCTTTGACAAGTGCTGGTGGTGCAAGATCTTTTTCCTTTGGATTGCAGAGTAATGCTGCTGGAAATCATGCAATGGCGGGTGGAGATAACAATCTTGCAAATGCAGAGAATTCGGTTGCTTTAGGTACTAATTCTCAATCTTTCGGAGATCATTCTTTTTCCATGGGGACTAGTGCCATTGCATTTTCAAATTCTGAATTTGTAATTGGACGTTATAATGACCTATACGCATCTTCTGCCTCTGGTATAGCAGGTACAGATCGACTATTTGTAGTGGGAAATGGCACAAGTGTTTCTGATCGAGATAACGCAATCACGGTCCTTAAAAATGGAAATACAGGTATAGGCACCTCCAATCCTCTGGAACGATTGCATGTTGCCAATGGTCGTTTGCGTATCGGCACCGAAACTGTTGAAGATACAGGGACTAATCGCTTAGAATGGAATTGCGGTCTCTTTCCAGATACCGATGATAGTTTTCAATTAGGCGGCTCTGCCTTACGATGGGAAGCGGTTTGGGCAACCGATGGAACCATAAATACCTCAGATCGTAGAGAGAAAAAAGATATTAAAGGATTAAACTATGGCTTACGCGAAATTTTAGACCTCAACCCGGTACGCTTTCGCTGGAAAGCAAAACCTGAACAAGGAGAGAAACTCGGACTGATTGCTCAAGATATATTAAAGATTATACCTGAAGTAGTCAAAACACATGAATATGTAACCACTGATGAAGGCGAACATACAACCCTCGAAAAAAAGGAGTTGGACAGACTAGGCGTATACTACACCGATTTGATTCCTGTACTCATCAAAGCTATCCAAGAACAACAAGAAATCATCCAATCTTATAAAAGCGAACAACAGCAAAACAAAGCTGCCATCGCAGATTTACAATCACAAATGAATCAGCTTACAGCGCTATTACAAAACAAAACTTATGAAAAATAATACACTCTTAGTATTCGTTATTTTTTTTGTTTGTCTGATAAGTCAAGCACAAAATAACATCAACTATAAAGCAGTCATTAATGACAATCAAGGGACGCCATTATCTAATCAACTAATTGTCATTCAATTCAGTATTCTAGAAGGAGATGATCAAACAGTGGTATATTCAGAAAACCATACTCCTACTACAGATACCAATGGATTGATCATACTCAATATTGGAGAAGGGACCATATTAAGTGGTGATTATACAGCTATTAATTGGGCTTCAGATACTCATTTCCTAAATGTCCAGGTGAATTCTGGTGGTGGATTAACGGATCTAGGGACCACTCAATTTCTAACAGTTCCCTACGCTATCAATGCACAAACTGCTCAAAACGTAAATGGCTTGGAATCTATTACTGAGGGTGGTTCAACAGGATGGCGCTTGGTAGGAAGGAATCCTGATTTTTATGGAGATATTGGCTCTGGCGCTGTTGACTTAAGTCAGTCGGATAGTAATGCAGCCGAATATGGAGCGATAGGCTTTAATGCTGTCGCTTTAGGTTTTAGAACACGGGCAGAGAGCTTTGCTATTGCTGGTGGTTTTGATACTACAGCTTCTGGGCTTGCTTCTGTCGCTTTTGGTAATGAATCAACAGCCAGCGGATTAAGTGCTGTAGCTATAGGTAGTAGTGCTACGGCAGAGGGAGAAGGTGCTGTGTCTTTAGGTTTACAAACATTTGCCAGTGGAGAACGATCTATGGCTATGGGTAATGTATCATCAGCAACAGGAAATCAATCAATCACATTAGGTTCTAATGTCAATGCACGTTCCTTTGCAGAAATTGCTCTAGGTAACTATAACTCAACAGCTGGATACACTCCTGCGTCTACCACCAACTTTAACGCTAGTGATCGTTTACTCGTAATTGGAAATGGTACCGCTTCCAATACTAGATCAAATGCACTCATTCTATATAAAAATGGCGCATTACAAGTAGGTCAAGGAAGTGAAGCATCAGGAGCGCAATCTTTTGCATCAGGAAGGTTTACACTAGCTTCTGGTAATTCGACAACCGCTATGGGTAATTTTTCACAAGCATTAGGGGACCTTTCTACTGCATTAGGATTTGAAACACAAGCTTCAGGGGTACAATCTACCGCTATTGGGACTTCATCTGTAGCAAGTGGCGAAAGAGCGATTACAATAGCCACTGTTTCAAATGCTTCTGGAGATAATTCAATGGCTTTTGGTTCAGGAACAGTAGCAGCTTCCTTTAGAGAAACTACTATGGGTTCGTACAATACAGAATACATCCCATTATCTACTTCAAATGCTGTCAGTCTTGATCGCCTTTTTGTTATTGGAAATGGAACAGGTTCGTTAAGCCGAAGTGATGCTTTCACCATTCTTAAAAACGGAAATACCGGTATAGGCACTTCAAATCCTCAAGAGCGCCTTCATATTGCTAATGGTCGTTTACGAATCGGTACTGAAACCGTAGAAGATACCGGATCTAATCGGTTGGAATGGAACTGTGGACTCTTCCCTGATACCGATGACAGTTTTCAATTAGGTGGCTCTGCATTGCGATGGGAAGCAGTTTGGGCAACAGATGGAACCATAAACACCTCAGATCGTAGAGAAAAAAGAGATATTCAACAATTACATTATGGCTTACGCGAAATTTTAGACCTCAATCCAGTTCGCTTTCGCTGGAAAGCAAAACCCGAACAAGGAGAAAAACTCGGGTTGATTGCTCAAGATGTATTAGAAATTATTCCTGAAGTAGTAAAAACACACGAATATATAACTACTGGCGATGACGAAGATGCAACCCGCAAAAAAAAGGAATTGGACAGATTAGGCGTCTATTATAGCGATTTAATTCCTGTACTCATCAAAGCTATTCAAGAGCAGCAACAACTCATTGATCAGCAAAACAAAAAAATAGATCTGCTATCACAACAAACGATGGCTATCGCACAATTACAAGAACGTATTGTACAACTTGAACAAAATAACCAATGAAAAAAGCATTCATTTTTATCTCATTAGTATTCATGAGCAATGTATTTGCTCAGACCATTGACCGTTTTAGTATTGATAATGGCGGTGCTAGCACCACTGTTGGAAATATCAGTATTTTATATACTATTGGAGAAGTACAAGTAGCAGAACGTAGTACTGCCATACTTTCTGTTTCTGAAGGTTTTATTGTGCCTCAACGTATACGTATACGTATACATCCTATTGTATTCTTACAAGGAGCCTATACAAATCCGAATACAGGAGAAGAATTATTGATGCGAGATGACTTACGTATTGCTAGTTCCATACTTATTCCAACAACAAGTCCGTATGACAGTACTACTTGTGATCCTTCCGTTTTTACTACGACAGGAGCAAATGCCATTGTAGATTGGATAGTCATTGAACTTAGAGATGAAAATGATGCTTCTAATGTTTTGGTATCGCAATCAGCTTTATTGCAACGTGATGGAGATATTGTTGCTACCGATGGCACTTCTCCAGTGGCAATAAATAGAGCATCAGGGAATTATTATGTAGCAGTTAGGCATCGTAATCATCTGGGTATTCTTACAGCAAGCACTGTTTCACTTTCAGAAACTGTAACAAATCTAGACCTCAGTACAGATATGAACGCTGTGACTGGAGGAGCGTTGGCCCTTAGAGATATGGGTAATGGCATTTTTGCGATGTATGCAGGTGATGTTAATGCAGATGGAAGCATCTTAAATACAGATATCGCTAATGCACTTTCTGTATCTGGAGGTATTAATGTGTACTCAGGTGCAGATGGAAATATGGATGGAAATATTCTCAACACAGATATCGCACTCATCATTCAACCCAATGCCGGACGTATTCAGCAATTTTAAAAATCTACTTAATCAATTATCAATGAAACAAATCACTCTACATATAGTTATGCTTCTAGGAGGTCTGACTATCAATGCTCAAAACATCGAGCTCTCTTTTGAAAATCCTCAAATCACTAATGATGGCATGAACGACTTCTATGAAATAGATGTCATGATCACAAGTGATATCACCTATTCGCAAGGATCAGGACAATTCTTCTTAGATTATAATACAACTGCCTTTGGAGAGCTCGTCAATGGCGCTGGAGCCATCACCTTTGAGCGACCAGAAACAACTATCTTAGGAGGTGTAACAACCGTAGAAGCTGCTCCTGGAGTCATCATCCCAATTGGCGCTCATTACAATTCTTTCTTTATCAATGATGCTACGAATTCTAAAGTATCCTTCATCTGGCAACAAAACGGAAGTGGTGGAATGATAGGTGATAATATCGTAGCAAATACGCCTACGGCATTAGTACACGTAAGAATGCAATTCTTAGATGATGCATCAGCCGTATCTCCTGATCTTTGTTTTGATGCTACCAATCCGTTTGATGATCAATTCTTCACTGCTTGTGGTCCTTTTGATCCATTGGTTGGCTTTACCTTCGTTAATGCCGATTGTATCAATGAAGCAGGAAGTCAAATCTTAAATTACACACCCGATTGTACTATTCCTGACTCTCCCCTATGTGCCGGATTACCTGTGACTACCTATAATGCTATGGGATGGGATAATGGAACGCCTGATGGATCTATGAATGCTGTCATCGATGCTGATTACGATACATCAGTTGTCATGGAAGATATTACAGCTTGTTCTTGTACTATTAACTCTGGTGCTACTGTAACGGTAACTGCTGGAAGATACTTACAAACTACAGGTGATCTTACCATTGATGGAACGCTAGATGTGGCTCACGAAGCAAGTGTGGTACAAACTGATGAAAGTGCCGTGACTATTAACAACGGATCGATTTCTGTAGCTAAGACCACTCCGACACTGGATGATCGTAATTTTGTGGCCATGAGTAGTCCTGTGACTGCTGAGGCTAGAGATAGAGCTTATGGAAATTCTAGAGCCGTATTTAGTATCATCTCAAGTAACTTTGTGCCTTTTGATATTGACTTTGGGACTTTCCCAGAGTTTGAATTTGCTGAAAACTTCCTTGATGACAATAATGATTATTTACTCCCTGTCACAGGAAGTACAGCTTTACCCGATGCAGGAATAGGACAACTCATATTCCCTCAACCAGCTCCTAATGTAGGTGATGGTGCCTATACCATTACCTATACACAAAATGCTATGAATCCAGGAACCTTAAACTCTGGAACCATTACCGTACCTATTAACTACAATGGCCCTGCAACAATTAATAACTATAACCTTCTTGGAAATCCATATGCTTCGGCGATTGATGTGGAAGCTTTTATCAATGCCAATGATGCCGTAAATGAAGTATACTATTGGGATCACTTAACCATCCCTACAGCTGACTTACCAGGATTTGGATCCAGTAACTTCTCTATGAATGATATCTCTGTTCGTAATGCGCTTCTTGGAATAGCTGCCGTGAATGGAGGTGCAGCACCTGAACAATTCATGGCTTCTGGACAAGGATTTGGAATCAAAGCTGATCAATTACAAGCAGGTGCTAATACCCCTGTGGTATTTACCAACAGTATTCGTGTCACTGGAAACAATGATGGGTTTAGAAATGCTGAAAATAGTGACATCGATAGACTTTGGTTAAACCTTACTACAGAAGCGTATGAAGAAGCAATTTCACAAACAGGAATTGGATTCACACCTAATGCAACACCAGGATTTGATCCTGGATATGATAGTCCGCGTTTAGGAACATTTATCTCTTTATTTACAACGCTAGAAACAGGAGAGCAACTATCCATTCAAGGAAGAGAAGCGTTTGATGCTGAAATAGAAATTAGCTTAGGATTTGCAACTTCGGTAGAAACTCAAGAAAGTTATGCGATTAGTATCGATCATTTGGAAGGAGTGGGTATTGAAAATGCAACGGTATATTTAATTGACAACCTTACCAATACCACAACCAATCTAAATGAAGGTAGATATTCATTTACAGCAACTAGCGGCATTCAGCCAGAACGTTTTACGGTGATATTCCAAAAACGTGATGTATTGAATACAGACGAATTTAGCTTTCGCGAAAGCGTAACCCTCTACCCTAACCCAGCGACTAATCAGGTAACGCTAAGATATGCAGGAGAAGCTCAGTTACAAAAACTAACCATTACAGACTTAAATGGAAAGCTTATAAAAACAGTGGCTTTAAGAAACTTTAATAATGTACAAACAATTCAAACAAGTGATTTGGCCAAAGGAATGTATTTCTTAAACATCCAATCTAACAAAGACACTATAGTACAAAAATTGATCATTGAATAGAAGTTTTAGTGAGATTCTATCCATGAAAAAAAGGAGGCCTAAAAGCCTCCTTTTTTAATGCGCTATTTTTAAAATAGTCGTATTGACTTGCATATGACTTTGTGTGAAAAACTATATGAATTCATAGATTTTTACTTGTATACAGAATTCATAGATAACATATAAAACATACTAGAATATATTGCAGTGTTATAACCTACTCCCCTTAAAACCATCAAACTAATAAAACCAATCGACAACTTATAACATTATGAAACAAATAGTACTCTTTTTAACATTGATTTTATGGGGATTTACAATCAATGCACAAGCACCTAATGATGAGTGTATAGATAGAGAAATCATCACAGTAACCACCAGCGATTTTTCAGAATATACGATAGACACTTCAACGGCTACAGAAAGTATCGATACTTCATGTGAATTTGTAGGTACTGACAATCTAGATGTGTGGTATGAATTTACTATGCCTGTAAATGGAAATGTACGTGTCACCAATATTCCATCATCTGTAAGTATTACATTATTTGATAGTTGTGGAGGAAGTGAACTTGGCTGTTTTTTTAATGATGGATTTCTTTATGATTTAGATGAAACAACCACATATATATTAAGAGTAAGTGAAATAGGAACTTCTGCTGGCATTGTGAATTTCAGAATACAAGCCTTTGAAACCGTTACCAATAATGAATGTATAGATAGAGAAACAATCACTGTAAATACAGCAGAAGCATTGGAATACACGACAAATACAGCTGCTGCAACAGAAAGCATCGATGCATCTTGCGAATTTACTACTACAGATAATCTAGATGTCTGGTATGAGTTTACTATGCCTGTAAACGGAAATGTACGTGTCACTAATATTCCATCATCCGTAGGGATGAGTATTTTTGATGCGTGTGGAGGTAATGAGTTAGGGTGTTTTTTTAATGATGGATTCTTTTATGACTTAAATGAGATGACAACCTACGTTCTTAGACTAAGTGAAGGCGCCTTTTCTTCTGGAGATGTGAGTTTCAATATACAAGCCTTTGAAAGAGCAGCAAATGATGCATGTTCAAGTAGAGAAACAATCACCGTAACTACAACAGAAGCATTAGAATATACAACTAACACAGCTGCTGCAACAGAAAGTCTTAATGCTTCTTGTGAATTTACTACTACAGATAATCTAGATGTTTGGTATGAATTTACCATGCCTGTAAATGGAAATGTACGTGTCACCAATATTCCATCATCCGTAGGGATGAGTATTTTTGATACGTGTGGAGGTAATGAGTTAGGGTGTTTCTTTAATGATGGGTTCTTTTATGACTTAAATGAGATGACAACCTACGTTCTTAGACTAAGTGAAGGTGCCTTTTCTTCTGGAGATGTGAGTTTCAATATACAAGCCTTTGAAAGAGCAACAAATGATGCATGTTCAAGCAGAGAAACAATTACCGTAACTACAACAGAGGCATTGGAATACACTAGCAATACGGCTACTGCAACAGAAAGCATTGATGCTTCTTGCGAATTTGCTACTACAGATAATTTAGATGTCTGGTATGAATTTACTATGCCTGTAAACGGAAATGTACGTGTCACTAATATTCCATCATCCGTAGGGATGAGTATTTTTGATACGTGTGGAGGTAATGAGTTGGGCTGTTTCTTTAACGATGGATTCTTTTATGACTTAAATGAGATGACAACCTACGTTCTTAGACTAAGTGAAGGCGCCTTTTCTTCTGGAGATGTGAGTTTCAATATACAAGCCTTTGAAAGAGCAGCAAATGATGCATGTTCAGACAGAGAAACAATTACCGTCAGTACAACAGAAGCTTTAGAATATACTACAAATACAGCTGCTGCAACAGAAAGTATTAATGCATCTTGTGAATTTACCACCACAGATAATTTAGATGTCTGGTATGAATTTACCATGCCTGTAAATGGAAATGTACGTATCACTAATATTGCATCATCAGTAGGAATGAGTATTTTTGATGCTTGCGGAGGAACAGAATTGGGTTGTTTTTTCAATGACGGGTATTTTTATAGCTTAAGCGAAATGACCACCTACATTTTAAGAGTAAGCGAAGGAGCTTTCTCCTCTGGAGATGTTAGTTTTACTATCCAAGCTTTTGAAGCTGCTACAAATGACGAATGTGACACACCTCAACCCATAGAAGTACTCCAAGAAACTACTACTGTTATTCCAGTAGATAATCGCGGTGCTACTGAAAGTATAGATGCATCTTGCGACACTGCAAGTGTAGATAATTTAGATTTATGGTATGCCTTCACAATGCCTGTAAATGGAACTGTTGAAATTTCTGCTGTAGCAAATTCTGAAGGGTTTACATTATATGAAGAATGTTCTGGAGAAGAAATAGATTGCTTTTATAATGATGGAAGCTTTTTTGAACTCATTAATGGGAATTCCTATCTCTTACGAGTAAATAAGAGCTCTTTTAATTCTAATGCATTTGACTTTACCATACAAGCTGTAGAGACAGCCCCACAACCTTGTTCTGACAGCACCATATGGGATGGAAATAGCTGGTCTAATGGTGTTCCAAACAACACAAAATCGGCATTATTTAATGGGAATTACAATACCACTTTTGATCCTGAAAGTATCAATGCCTGTAGCTGTACCATAGCTTCTGGCAGAACGGTAACAATAGGAGATGGTTTCTATTTACGATCTGTTTTTGATATTACTGTAGAAGGTATACTGAACGTTGCCAATGAAGGAAGTGTAATACAAGTTGCAGAAGATGCGGTTACTATTAATAATGGATCTATAAACGTCACAAAAACAACCCCTTCTATTCAGGCGCGTAATTTCATCGCATTGAGTAGTCCTATGAGTGATGAAAGTAGAGATCAAGTATATGGAAGTTCGCGTGCTGTTTTTGGGATCATTCCCGAAAATTTTGTTCCCTTCGCTATTGATTTTATGGAGTTCCCAGAATTTGAGTTTGCCGAAAACTTCTTAGATGACAACCTTGATTATTTAGATGAATACACAGGAACTAGAAATATACCAGATCCAGGTATTGGGCTACTCGTATTTCCATCTCCTGAAATAGATTCTCCTGAAGACACATACGATCTAACCTATAATGAAGGGACACTTCATTCAGGGACAATTACCGTTCCTATTAACTATAATGGTCCAGAAACAACCAATAATTATAACCTTCTAGGAAACCCATATGCATCTGCCATTGATGTAAATGCATTTATTACAACAAATGATGCCGTAAATGAAGTCTTTTATTGGGAGCATATCACAAACCCATCAGGAGATTTACCAGGATTTGGATCTAGTAACTTCTCTATGAATGATATTTCTGTACGTAATGCATTGGTAGGGATTTCAGCAGTAAATGGAGGAACAGCGCCAGGACAGTTTATGTCTTCAGGTCAAGGGTTTGCAATTAAAGCAGATCAATCACAGGCGATGAGTAATACGCCAGTGACATTTACAAATAGTATTCGCGTCATTGGCAACAACGATGATTTACGTACATCAGAAAATAACAGTACAGACCTACTATGGTTAAATTTAACAACCACTGCCTATGAAGATGCTACATCGCAAACAGCCGTTGGTTTTACCCCACAAGCTACACCTGGCTTTGACCCTGGGTATGATACCATTCGTTTAGGAACATTTATTTCTCTATTCACCACATTAGAAACAGGAGAACAACTGGCTATTCAAGGAAGGGAATCTTTCGATACGGCTATCGAACTTACCTTAGGATTTGCTACTTCGGTAGAAACAGAAGAAACCTATACCATTAGCATTGATAATTTTGAAGGAGTCAATATTACAAATGCGCCTGTGTTTTTAGTAGATCAAGTACTGAATGAAATCATCAATTTAAAAGAAAACGAGTATCAATTTACCGCACAAAGAGGCATTCAGCCAGAACGATTCCTGATTGTATTCCAAGAACGTGATGTATTGAATACTGAAGATATACGCTTTCGCGAAAGCGTACTCATCTACCCCAACCCTGCATCAAATCAGGTAACACTCACCTACGTAGGGCAAGCACCATTACAAGAACTGACCATCATAGACATGAATGGAAAAATACTTCGTAATCTCTCACTGGAGAATTTTGAAAATTCACAAACAATTGACACCAGTAACTTATCGAAAGGTATTTATTTCTTAAACATTCAATCTACAGAAAACACAAGTATACAAAAACTGATCATTAAATAAATCTTCTGGGGGAGAAGATTGAAGATCATGATCAAGGGAGGCCTAACGGCCTCCTTTTTTATGCATTATTCTCATTTTCTAAAAATGAGTTAGCCGTTAATAATACATACTCACTTAAAAAAGACAAGCATTCACTGAATACTCAACTATCGTGTCAAACCTTTTACTTCCTTTATAATCAAAGAAGCGAACAAAACAGTATTCAAAATGAAAAAAAATAGCAAAAAATATACAATCCTTATAGTAGTAGTTATAGGTATGATAAGTATGTCTTACGCACAACAAAGAGGTGGTCAAAGACAAGAAAGAGAACAAAGACCTGAACCGCCTTCTTTTGAAGAACTTCTAGAAAAAATGGATACAAATAACGATGGGAAATTAGCTAAAGATGAAGTAGCAGGTCCATTAGCTAGAGATTTTAAACGTATAGATACGAATGAAGATGGATTTATTTCTGAAGATGAACTTCCAAAAGGAAAACCTGATCGAAAAAGGAGAAAAACCAAAAATAAAGGTGGGCTAACACTCACAACTGTATTTAAAGATATGGATAATGATAAAGACAAAAAGATTGCAAAAACTGAAGCAAAAGGCGCTATTGCCAACCATTTTGATGAATTTGATCTTGATAATGATGGCTATATCTCAAAAATTGAAATGGGTAAAGCATTAAAAAAAATCAATAGTAACAACTAAAATTAAATGTTATGAAACAACTAATCACCAAGAATATCTTCTTTACTTCTCTTTTTTCAGGGCTTTTGGTCTTTGCTTTTATAGCGTGCGGAAACGATGATGGAGGGACAATTACAACAGACGATGATATCAATGTTACTGCCCAACTTCATGCTGCCTTTGCAGAATTTGACACAGATGAAACTGACATTTACCTAGATGGGGCTGAAGTAGTGATAGAAACCACAGGACTTCCTAACCATACTACAGTATACTGGGGAGAAGGAAATGATTTATACATTGAAGAAACAAACGTTGCATTAACCCCTTCTATCATTCCAAATTTTGACGCATCTACAACATTACGTGTCTCGGCTAGTCCAACTTTGGCAAGTTCATCTACCTCAACACAGTTAGGAGCTATTGGAATTGCAGTGAGCGGCGCAGCTATCTATAATGACCAAGAAGGCAATGGCCCCCTAGATCAAGCTGTTGCAAGTTTAGATTATACAGGTGGTCACATTGGTCCCTCGGTATATCACTACCATATAGAACCTAAAGCATTTTCAGATGACGATGACGCATTGGTAGGTGTAATGGCAGATGGTTTCTTTATTTATGGGAGAAAGTGCAACGCAACTGGCACTTACCCAACAGACCTTGATAGTTCTGGAGGGCATGTAGGAACAACGCAACATACCGACGAAGCAGAATATCATTATCATATCATCAATGAAGTATATGCAAATCAATATTATATCATCTTTGCAGGCGATTACCAAGGAAGTCCAAGCACCTTTAATTAAAAGAGGTTTACTCTTTCTGATTCTTTTACAGCTATACGCTTGCGCGAAAACAAACGAAGAAGCTATCGCAGTTTCTCAACAACAGATCGTATATAAAGAGATCAAAGAAGTAGAAATAGCTAAAGATGTGCTTACACTCCATCCTGAAAAAGGAATGTGGTATTATCAAGATAGCCCGTATAATGGATATGCAGTACGCTATTACATAAATGGAAACCTAGCAGAACGCATAGGATATTTTGAAGGTAAGAAAGAAGGTATTGCCCAAAAATGGTTTGAAAATGGACAACTTCAAAAAACTTCTCCCTACAGCGCAAATAGATTACACGGAGAAGAAAATATCTGGTGGTCTAATGGAACCATCGCTGCACAGTTAAACTATAGCAACGGTTATAAAAATGGCACACAACAAAGGTGGTATGCAAATGGTCAAATCTCTAGAAAGACCCATTATACCTTAGGAAAAGAAGAAGGAATACAACAAGCCTGGCTTGAAAACGGAAAAATATATGTCAATTATGAAGCTAAAAATGGACGCTCTTTTGGATTACGAAAAGCAAAATTATGTTATGCTTTGGAAGATGAAGTGGTACAGCGTTAATTACATCATGTTTGTAACACTTATACTTTTAACTTCATGTCAAAACAAAGAAAATACTAGTAGAGTCGCACAACTCCCCTACTACCAAGATGCGCTTTTCACCCCAGTTTGGCTCAAAAAAAATAGCCGAGAATTACAAGAATTTCATAAGATTCCTAATTTCAATCTAGTCAATCAAAATGGAGAGACTATCACTCAAAATACTTTTGCAGACAAATTCTATGTAGCCGATTTTATATTTACAAGTTGCCCAGGTATTTGCCCAAAGATGACAGAAAATATGACAGTCCTTCAAGAGGCATTTAAAACCGATACAGAGGTTATGTTATTATCACACTCGGTAACACCCAAAATAGACTCTGTCTCTGTTTTAAAATCCTATGCAACAACTAAAGGAGTCATAGATTCAAAATGGCATATTGTGACAGGTGATCGAAAACAAATCTATAACCTTGGAAGGAACTATTATTTTGCAGAACAAGACGTGGGATTAACTAAAGATGAAGATGATTTTTTACATACAGAAAACTTTGTCTTGATTGATAAAAACAGACACATACGTGGTATTTATAATGGATTAAACACACAAGCCATAGAACAACTTATAGTAGATATACATACACTTAAACTAGAATAAACTAGGGTTTACAAGCATATTTTAGCACCACAAAAGTATGTATACATTATGAGGCTATCTGAAAAGTAACTTTATACGTCATTCTGAATTCATTTCAGAATCTCATCAAAATAGTTAGCAATCTAATGAGAAACTGAAACAAGTTCAGTTTGACAAAATTACATCTTTTTAGACAGCCTCATTTATAAAAAATGATGAGATGATGAGTTAGCAGATTTGTTTTTTAGAAGAGAACTATTGATGATTGATGGTACATAGATAGTTCTTAAAGCCGAAGTAGATGTACTTCGGCTTTTTTATTTCCGTAATATCATACAATAAAAACACTCAACCAATGATGCCTTTTCATTTTTATAAAATCATACATAACAAATAGTTATTACATAGTTACAAACAACAACTATAAATTACTCCAATGCCTTAACTCTTAAAAAAAATAAAATTAAATGTTAAAGTCACAATTCTTCGTAACATTTAGGATACACTAGGCGTCTTGTTATCATAATTGTGACGTTGTGCGCAGTTATAGTATGTTATACAAAGTATTATGTTTAACATATAACATTCATCAATCAAAACTCAATCAAAAAATGAAACAACTCTTTTTAGCACTTGTGCTATTATTGGGTAGTATAAGCTACGCCAATGCAACCAATCCAGTAGACAAAATAGGAACCGTAAAAGGAAAAGTACTGGACAAACAATTACAAGAACCACTTCCTTTTGTTACAGTATCGATACTAAATACAACAGGTGAAATTATAACAGGAGGAATCACAGACGATAATGGTCTGTTTGAAATTAAAGGAATTCCAGAAGGAGAAAGCAAAGTAACTGTTCAATTTATAGGATATAAAACATACAGTGCTCCTATTAGCGTAAGTAGAAAAAATAGATCTATAGATTTAGGAACCATATCTCTTGAAGAAGAAGCTACTGGACTAGACGAAGTAACGGTAGTTGCAGAGCGTACTACCATTCAACAAAAGATAGATCGTAAGGTCATTACCGTAGGAAAAGATTTAACAACGTCTGGTCCTACTGCTGGAGATATCATGAACAATCTTCCTTCTGTAACCGTAGATCAACAATCTGGGAATTTATCGTTACGTGGAAATCAAAATGTACAGGTAATGATAGACGGAAAACTATCAAATGTTCCTGTAGCACAATTATTACGACAAATTCCTTCTACCTCTATTAAACAAATAGAATTAATTACAAATCCTTCTGCCAAATATAATCCCGAAGGAATGAGCGGACTCATCAACATCATTCTTCACAAGAATGCCAACCTAGGAACCAATGTAAATATCAATACAGGATTTACCTACCAAGATAATCCTAAATGGAATACGGGTATTGATGTGAACTACCGAAATGGGAAAGTCAATGTATTTGGAAGCTGGGGAGGTAACTATAATGAAAACGGCAACTTTGGTTTTGTAGATCGTGAGCAAGAACAAATTTTTCAAGATTTTGATTTTCTTGAAGACAGCAATTCTAATCTATTTAAAGTAGGATTAGATTATTATATCAATGATAAAAACACGATATCGGTTTTTACCAATCAGAATTTATTTAATGGTTTTGTCACCGGAACGACTATCGTAGATTTCCCTACAGATGCAAATGATGTAAGTCAAATATTTGACAACCGTAATGACAATACATCACAACAATATAATATTGATTACAAATTAGATCTTGCCAAAGAAGGAAGCTCTATAGAATTAGAAATAGATCATAATATTTTTGATGCAGACGAAAACGGACTCTTCCTTTTTGATGGTCAAAATGTAGCGCAAGATTTTGTAGACTTTATAGATACAGAGCGTAATAGAACAACAATTAATTTAGATTATGTAAACCCTATTTCGGAAACATTAAAATTAGAAGCTGGTGCACAGGCTCGTTTATTTGAATCTGAAATAGGTCGATCTACAGATCAATTTGTAATCAACCCATTTAACTTATCTACAGATCCAAATACGTTTATAAACGCACCTACTACTAACTTTGATTATGCGAGAGATATATACTCCTTATATGCATCGGTAAATAAGAAATGGGAAAAATGGTCGGCTCAATTTGGACTTCGTTTTGAGTCTGTAGATGTAACAGCAGATACAAGAGAAACGTTCCAAGAAGGTGTTGTTACAGATGATTTATCAAATTTTGATACAGATCCTTCTGTAAATGTATCTCGTGATGGAAATAGTGTATTACGTAATTTCGGAAATGATTACACACAGTTATACCCATCGGCATTTATTACGTATAATCCATCTGAAAAGAATCAGTATCAATTTAGTTATAGCCGTCGTGTAGACCGTCCAGGAATTGGACAAGTAAATCCAATTAGAGAGTTTAGCACACCGCTTATTTCTGCTTTTGGAAATCCGTCATTGATTCCTCAGTTTACAAATTCATTAGAAGTAAACTACACACGTAATCTTGAGAAAGGGTCTATTACTACTGGCGTATTTTATCGTTCTGTATCAGATTTAATTAACCAAGCATTACTATACAATCGTACAGATCCTAACTTAAACAGTTTGATTTTCACTAATGATAACTTTGATGACACCTCATCATATGGTTTGGAGATATCCGCAAACTATAAGCCCTTAAGCTGGTGGAGTTTTAATGCGAGTTTTGATGTGTTTTCTCAAACACAACAATCCTTTGCAGAAACAGTAGATCCTACCATAGAAAACCCTACAGTAACAGATATTGTAAGTAACAATTTTGAAATAGACAATGTAGTATGGAACTTTAGAGTATTCAACAACTTTAAGGCAACTAAAAAACTGACTTTCTCTGCCTTCATTTTATACCGTGGTGCTAATGAAAACATTCAGTTTGAAGTAGACCCAATGTTTATGACCAATATCGGGGCACGTTACAACTTCTGGAAAGGAAAGGCAACAGCTAGTTTAAACTACAATGATATCTTCAATACGATGAAGTTTCAAGGTACAGGAACACGTCCTTTTAATCAGAACATACAGTTTAACTGGGAAAGCAATACTATTAATGCCGCTTTATCACTTCGTTTAGGAAGTAATAAATACCGTGCAAAATCTAGAAAACGTCGTGATAACGATGAGAAAGAAGGAGGAGGAATCTTCTAGAATTTCATTCAACATATATAGTTCAGATAATGCGACGACCTAACTTCCAATGATTCCTTAGCATTATCTACTTGAAAACCGGAGTTTGATTACTTCGGTTTTCTTGTTATATACGCTTTCGCGAAATCGAACTTGTGAGATTCACGACCGAAGGGAGAGCAAAGCGTTAAAGCATATACAGTAACAATCTTCATATAGAAAAAGCTCCATAACCCATAAGCTATGGAACTTTATAATTTCCTTCAATCTGAATTTACCAGTGCTATTCTTGTTTTAGTATTTCAGAATCCTATTATATCTTTACATGAGAACTCTGAAACGAGTTCAGGTTGACCTATACTATTACTGTTTGATCACACGTATCACTTCACGTTGGTTTTCAGTAGTGATGGTAACAAAATAAATACCGTCAGTTACTTTTGTATCTTGCTCAGAAGTTCCATTCCATATGATTGATTGTTCTTCTATTGTTTCTTGATCAAAAAGTGTAGTTACTTGCCTACCCAATATATCATAGACTACAACAGACGTTTTTCCTTGATTTACAGCGTTAAATGATAAGGTAATAGCTTCTGTAAATGGATTTGGAAATCCAGAAATGGCTGTTGCAGTTGTCACTTCATCGACACGCAATACACTATCTGGTGTGATACGCGTATAGTACACATCCTGCCCTCCATTAATGGTATTTGCCCATGCAAGGTGTACTCCTTCATTATCTGAAACCATATCAAAATAGTCTCCCATTTTATTTTGTTGTGGATATCCTATCGTTGGATCAAAAGCATCTGACAATACTTCATTTTCAGACCAAGTTACTCCTTGATCGTCAGAAAAAGAATAATAGAGTTCAGAAAATAACGTACCTTCAGGAGCATTACGAGTATCTAACCAAGCCACATCAATACGACCATTAGGCGCTACTGCCATCGTACCTAACCATTGTACATTGGTTGTGCTATCATCTGTATTAATACGAACAGGATCTTCAAAGGTAATACCACCATCAATACTTCTTGAAAACATCACATCTCCTGGGTCACTATTTGAATTTCTTGTCACAGAAGCAGCCACATATACATTCCCTTCTCCAGGACCATTAGAGATATCGACATCAATCCATGTTTGCCCTAATAACCCTTGAGGATTTACAGCGACTCCCGCATTGAGTTGTCCATCTAAGTCTACCAGAGCTACATCTTCCCATTCAATGGTACTTCCAGTATCTTGTGCATTTAAGGAACGAAATACAACAAAATCAGTTCCATTAGTTCCTGCTAAATAAAGTATACTTTCTTTGTTAACAGCTAATGTTCCCCAAAAAGGATCTTGTGGTACATCTATACAGGTTTCAAAACTCTCACTTCCATCTGTTGATCTGATAAAAGAACCTTCACAAGAAGTAAACGATAGATTCCAATGTGCATAATTATTAGTTACCCCTGCATTATGATCTACACGCATCCATTGTTTATCACCTCCTCCTGCTGGGACAGGTGCTTCCCATTCTACACCGCCATCTCGTATCGCAAAGACATCACATTCAAAATTAGATGGCGAACCCAAAAGACTATTATAGAAAAAATTTCCCTCAGCATCAAAATCCAATACAGGGTCAGATCTAAACACTCCTGGATCTAATACGCCGGGAAAGGTCCATGAATTTCCTCCATCTAGTGAATATCCATATCCCGCCTGGCGAAAGTTATTTTCTACGGTATCAAATTGCCTCCACCCGATCACAATACGATCAGGATTGGTAGGGTCTACGGCAATAGAAGGTTCATTGGCAGCATCACCAACGATATTCATTCCGTTCTCATCTATGTTTACTTGAGCTGTAAAAAAGTTGCTACTTTGCACATTATAGGCTGGGCTTTTAGGCATACTAGCTCTGGAAACTGGTGCATAAGCATCTTCTTGAATTTCAACATGTTTTTCTCGTAATGGAACAGATGAATCTTGGGCTATTGCAGCAATAGAAATACATATACTTACGACAAAAAGGTAGTATTTTTTCATGATTGGTAGGATTTTAGAATGAATACGTATTCTCTTTAAAGATAAAAAATACTAGCGCACAATAAGATAATCCTTATAAAAATTTACTCCTGATTATCAGAAAGATATAAGAAGTTTACTAAGAATATCTAATGATATATCTTGTTTTATACGCTTTCGCGAAAGCGAACTTACGAGATTTACAACTGAAGAGAGCATGAAGCCATAAAGCGCACTCTGCCTAAAAAAACGTATTTTAACATAACCAATAGCCATTCCATTAACCAACCAAAACACATTTGTGATGAGAAAAGATATCCTAGTATCTAGCATCGTATGGGTATGTATTACCCTATTGATAATCGCCCCATCAAGTGCACAATCTAACCTACATTCTAAACGCATATTAATTAATGCGCCCACTAATGGACAGTTACAAAGCATTCAACAATCTGGTATAGATTTACATTGCGGAGCTCGATTTAAAGGAACAGATCTGGAGCTTGATTTAAGTGCAAACGAAATCACTCAATTAGAACAAATAGGCATATCCTACACGATAGTGATAGATGATTTAACCTCTTTTCTTGTTAATCGTGCTATGGAGATGAAACCACAAGCTGAAGCTGAATTACGCGCTATGAAAGAAGCTTCACTACAGCGTACAAATACGAGGACTTCTATAAGTAGCGGAGATGCTACAATACCTAGTTTTATACAAAGGGAAGCTTGTGATGAAATTGATTGGGTCTCTCAAAACTTTAGATTAGGTGGATTTAATGATCCTAATGCTATTCCTTTTGGTAGTTGCCTCACACTAGATGAAGTGATCATAGAATTGGATAGAATGCAATCCTTATATCCTAATCTTATTTCTATTCGTATGGATGCTTCTCCTTCTGGACAACAAACTTGGGGAAATACGACGGGTACTACTGATGATGAATTTGATCCACAAACTATTTGGTATGTGCGTATCTCTGACAATCCAAATACAGACGAGCTTAACGAACCTGAATCTCTTATCACTGGGATGACACATGCGAGAGAACCTAATAGTTTAATGAACATTATATATTATATGTGGTGGCTTTTAGAAAATTATGAATCTGAACCTGCGATACAACATCTTATTGAACATCAAGAAATGTATTTTCTACCTGTAATGAATCCTGATGGCTTAAAATGGAATGAGATCATTGCTCCAAATGGAGCTGGTGATCAACGTAAAAATTTAAGTCCTGGTGTGAATGATCTAGGCACAACAAATTTTAATAACAACCGTAGAGGAGTTGATTTAAATAGAAATTTCGATTATTTCTGGGGATTTGATAATGCAGGTTCTACGAATGATGTTACACAAGATACATATAGAGGTACTGGTCCTGCTTCAGAACCTGAAACTCAAATCATAAAAGATTTTATTCAATCAAGAGATTTTAAATACGCTATCAATCATCATTCAGGGCTCAATGCAATTATCACCTCTTCTTATAATGGTGATCCAAATGCGACTCCTTCTGGTCGTGAAGATGAGTATCAAAAACTACTACATGACATCACCCGTTTTAATCGATATATACATGGATCTGCACCTACTATATTAACTCAAGCAAATGGAGACACCAATGATTGGATGTTAGGCGGTGATCCAGTAACCTACACTGCTACAAATGGAGTCATCTATACCAATGCAGGTTCTGGCAAAAATATCATTGCATTTTCTCCTGAAAATGGAGATGAATTCTGGCCAGCCCCAACCGATTTTGTTCCAATTGCACAACGCGCCGTTCGCATGAATTTATTGACTTCTTTCTTTGCTGGAAAATATGCTCGTTTTCATGATCTAACACCCATTCAAATTGAAACAACAACAGCAACTATGGATTTTGCTATAGAGTATTTAGGGCAAACTTCTAGTGATATTATCATAGAGATGACACCTGTATCTACTAATATCTCAGCCATTACTCCTACCATTACTCTACAAGGAATGGGAATATTGGAACAACGTACGATACAACCATCTATAACACTAGCGCCTTCTATTCAAGCGGGTGATGCTATTGAATTTCAGGTACGCGTTAGCAATGACCTATATACCATTTATGAAACGACAATCACTAAATACTATCAACCCACAGTATTACTTGATGCAGATGATATTACAAATTGGTCGCTTAGTGGTACTTGGTCACAAACTTCTAATGGATATCTTGGAAGTACCAATGCTATTACGACCACACCTTCTCCGCCTTATGGAAATAATCAATTAAGTTATGCAACACTTACAACTCCTATTGATTTATCTTTAGGTACTACAGCTGTCATACACTTTAATGCCTTATGGGACCTTGAACGTAATTTTGATTTTGTACAACTAGAAGCAAGTATAGATGGAGGAAATGAGTGGATAGGTCTCTGTGGAAAATATACCAAAGTACCTGCGAATCCTCTAACAAATGAACATTGGTTAAAATCCATTTCTGATGAACAGCATCAATTTAACAATAGTGATTTTATCTATGATGGAGATTTAATCGTAGCAGGTGCTGATAAATGGATTATGGAAGAGTTTGTTATAAATCCCGATACAAATCAGGGAATTATTGGGGCCTCTAATGTTTTATTTCGCTTTAAGTTTGATACAGATAGCACCAATCTTTCTGATGGATATGACACAAATTTTGAAGGGTTTACTTTTGACAATTTTAAGATTATTGGAATGAATCAAACGTGTGATAGGCATCTTATTTCTTCATTTCCTTATGAAGAAACTTTTGAAGATGGTATCGGGTTTTGGACTCAAAATGGGAATGATGATGGGAATTGGACAGCAAATGTAGGCGAGACAAACAGTCCTATGACTGGACCTAACCAAGGGAATGATGCCATAGCCCCAGATGGAGGCACTTATTTATATTTAGAAGCTTCAGATCCTGCAGTTTTACAAATTCCTGATCCAAATGCTATTGGATTTAATGCTACGGCTATAATAACAAGTTCTTGCATTGATCTCTCTACTCAGGTAATGCCTACATTCCATTTTGACTACCATATGTTTGGTAATATGACAGGTTCATTAACGGTAGAAGTAAGTACAGATACTGGAATACAATGGACTCCCATTTGGTCTCAATCAGGACAAGACCCAAATCAAGCAGCTAGCGATGCCCCTTGGATTACCCAAACTATTGATCTTTCTTCCTATACAGGTCAAGTAATACGAATACGAATCGTTGGAGTAACAGGAAATAATTTTAGAAGTGATATTGCTATAGATAACCTCAAGATTACAGTCCCTACAACTTGTCCTATGACCACTACCTTTACTAATGGAGTATGGAGTAATGGGGTGCCTGATTTAAATACTACCGCCATTATAGATGGTTTTTATTCAACAGACCGTGGGAACATCACAGCATGTAATCTTATTATAAACTCAGGAGCTTCTGTTTTTATTAAAACAAATAAATACATTCACATTGATAATGACATCATTGTCAATGGAACTATTGTTTCTCAAAATGCTGGAAGTATTATTCAGATTCAAGATGATGCAACTACCATAAATAATGGTACAATACGTATCTTTAAACGTACGCCTAGTTTAGCTCCTAGAGATTTTATACTACTCTCCAGTCCTATGACTGCAGAAACACGGCAGAGTGCCTATGGAAATGCAGATCGTGTATTTGGGATCATTCCTGAAAATTTCATTCCTTTCCAAGGTATTCCTAATGCTATCAATTTTATAGATGATAATGGCGATTATTTAGAAAATGCTATTACCAATCTTCAACCTAGTGAAGGTTATATTTTATTTCCGCAACCAAATAATGCTAATAACCCTGCTATCTATATCCATGAGTATACATTAGGAACTTTAAATAATGGAGTCATTACTGCACCTATACATTATAATGGTCCAGCCACAGAAAATAATTTTAATTTATTAGGAAATCCCTACGCTTCTGCTATTGATACAGATGCACTTATTATTCAAAATGATGCGCTTACCGCAGTATATTATTGGGGCCATCTCACAGATCCAAGTACAGCTCTTCCTGGACCAGGCAATCGTAATTATGACATGGATGATGTTTCCATACGTACTATTGGCATGGGTATCCCTGCCGTAAATGGAGGAACAGCACCGGGACAGTTTATGGCATCAGGTCAAGGGTTTATTGTATTTGCAGAGCAGTCACAAGTCGGTTCTGATATCATTTTCAATAATGCCATGCGAGTACTTTCTGGTAATGCAAGACCACGTCAAACAATCACAGATAATAAACTGTGGTTAGGGCTTTCTTCAAAAGGTAGAAAATCACATAGTACAACAGGTATTACATTTATGCCTGAGACAACTCCTGAAATAGATCAAGGATATGATAGCAAACGTTTACAGACTAGTATTTCTTTGTTTTCTATAACTAAAAATAAAGAGCAACTGGCCATACAAGCTCGTGAGTCTTTTGATACAAGTATAGAAATTGATTTAGGATTTTCTACAGAATTACATCAAGAACAAGAATACACACTCACTTTAGACAAATATGAAGGGATTGATTTAGAGCAGACAGCTATATTTTTAGTAGATTATAAAGAAGGTTCTATTATAAATCTGAAAAAAGAAGCATATACTTTTTGGTCAAATAAAGAGGTTTCTACAGACAGATTTCAACTTGTTTTTAAAGAAAAAGAAATACAGAAACCTGAAGCAACAAACAGTAGTGATTCTTTTATACTATATCCAAATCCTACAAAAAACCAAATACAATTGACATCCTATGGAAAAGAGGAGCTATTATCAGTATCAATTACAGACCTACAAGGGAAGCAACTTCAGTATCAAAAACTTGACACATTAAAAAACACACATACGATACAACTAGTTACCTTACCAAAAGGCATGTATTTTGTGCATATCACAAATGCTCAAAATGTGATGATAAAAAAGCTATTGATTAACTAGACTAGTTATAGAAACGTTTAAAAATTTGAACCAAACGATCTGAAGGAATCATATTGTTTTCATGATCTTCCATTTCGTTTAAAACTTGCTCTATAGCTTCTGGACGAATTCCTAGTTTTAAACCATAATTACGTAACGCATCCATCTCAGCAAAATGAGTTTCTTGGTCTACATTCATGAGTAAGAGCAGTCTATGAAACTGTGTAATACGCTGTAACTCGGTCGTAAGTACATTCACTTTTAAAGGATTGGCATGTATTTCATCTACCTCTCCTTTAGAAAGACCTAAACGTTCTGCAACGGCAAGGATAAAATCGTATTCTCGTTCATGCAAAACATTATCTGCTTTTGCTAATGCAATCATATCGGAAATGATCTGTTTTTTTTCTGTACTCAAAGCTCCTAATTTTTGCGGTACAATATAGGGGTTATTCTGTTTTTATGAAAGTGAGTACAGTATCAAAAAAACAATAGCAAAAAAGGATATACTTTTTTGCTATTGTAAATAGATTTAACAAGTATGTGCCATACTACAATCAATTTCCATTCCGTCGCAGTAACAAGTTACACCCTCTCCTGGTCGTCCCCAGTTACCACTAACCTCAATCATAATTTCATCATCTTCATAGACAACATAACCCCCTTGAATTGACTTTTGCTCTTTAGCACTTAGTACTATTCCTAAATCTGAAATGTTTCTTAACATAATTATATGGTTTAAATCTTTCCTACTCTATTATTAATAGGCTTTTCGGATATCGCCTTCACTACGTAGTTTATCTTATCTCTAAGAGTTACATTTTATATTTTGTTACCCTATTCATCAAAAAAACAACACATTATGATTAAGCAACAATCTATATCTTTACGTATATAAACTTGTATCGACTGTTGATTTTATCATTTCTCTTTGTATGCTACTTCTTCTAAGAGAAGGAGTTTCTTTGAGGTAAAACAAGGATTCATCATACCATGATTATTATAAAAAAGAAAAAAACCATTTTTATTCATATACACAGAACAGGTGGTTCTAGTATGATTTCGCTTTTAAAAAAGGCACTACCCAACCAAGTAGACATTATTGCACAACACGGTAATGCATCTACCATGGAAGGCAAATTACTCCAAAAGTATCCAGACTATTTTATATTCAGCATGGTGCGTAATCCCTGGGATAGAATCCTTTCTTGGTATTCATTAGTGCATAAATTTGATGTGCAAGATATCGCAACAGAACGTTTACGGTTTGAAGAATATATGATAAGTATTGCACAAGACGATGGTAATGATTCCTTTCTCTTTAACCAATTAGATTATTTTGAAAATGCCATACATACTATTCAAGATATTACTATTTATAGATACGAACATTATGAAAACGAAGTTCAAAAAATAGCAAAACAACTTGATATTCATATACAAGAGATTCCAAGAGTGAATAACACAAAGGCAAAAAAATATAGCGATTACTACACAGAAAAAAGCAAAGCATTAGTCGCTGAAAAATGTGCTAGAGACATTGACTATTTTGGATATTCATTTTAAAAGTCCTCATTATTTAAACAAACTCGCCGCAACGCCATTCAAGGAAGGAATATTCATACGGGAAACACAAAAAATATAACAATTTCCTCTCTAGAAAATAAGGGAGTAAGGGATGTGTACTGCTGATGTATAAATTATCTTTAATCAACTATTTTTCTACTTCTTACTTCAACAAGTTCAGGATAATATTTCGCAAATCTGCATACTGGTAGACAGAAACGAAGCATAAACATCAAAGTCCCTACTCAAATCGAATAGACTTCACCGGACTAATTTTTGTAATGATAATTGAAGGTATCAAGAGCATTAAAAGACATAATACAAACACGCTCAAATTCAATAAAAGGATATGTCCAAAATTAATATACACAGGAGCAACGCGTACATAATACGTCTCTGGATCTAGTTGTATAATCCCAAAATATTTCTGTGCATAAATGAGACCAAGACCAATAAGATTCCCCCAAAAGAGTCCCATTCCTATCAAGTACATTGCATTATAAATGAATACTTTGCGTACGCTATAATCAGAACTCCCTAAAGCTTTTAAAATCCCTACCATACGCGTGCGTTCTAGAATTAATACTAGTAGCGCTACAATCATATTAATACCTGCTACAATGATCATAATAGAAATGATAAGCGCAATATTAAAATCAAATAACTTTACCCACTCAAAGATGTTTCGGTTACGTTCTATCACAGTCATAGAGCGTAAAAAAGATCCTGTATTGCGATATACTTCATTATTGATATCCTGCACATCATCAAAATCATCCACAAAAACCTCAAAAGCTCCTACCTCATCTCCTTTCCATTTATTAATACGTTGAATATGTCGTATATCAGTCATGAGATATACTTTATCAAACTCTTGATAAGCGCTTTCATAAATCCCTACAATATCCAATCGCAAGGGTTTAGGTCTTTCTGAGTTATTATCTACAAAATAAATAATCACTTTATCACCCAGTTTAAAACCAAGCCTATTAGCAAGATATTTACTAATGAGCATTTCGGTATTGAGTTTCTCTTCCGTAAATACTGGAAAGCGTCCTTCTATCAGATAATCATCAATACGACTCCAATCATAATCACCGCCTAATCCTTTTACAAGTACGCCTTCAAAATCGGTAGCAGTACGTATAATTCCTGCGCGTGTTGCCACCACTTGTATATGTGTGACTTCTGGTACCGCATTAAAATTTGGATAAAAATCTTGTTGTATAGATACAGGATTTACCGTTTCTTGACTATTATTACCATCAAAATTGGACACCAAAATATCTCCATTAAAAGCAGATACCTTATCTCGGATCTTTTTTTGTAATCCTAATCCGGTAGCAATCGCAATAAGCATCGTGATCATTCCGATCACAATTGCAATGATGGCAATTTTTATAATCGTAGTAGAAGCACTACTTTTATACGATGTTGCCCCATTTAATCGTTTTGCTATAAAATACTCCAGATTCAAAATGCAGATTCTTTTGCTCAAAAATACCTTTTTTTTAACGCTCTTTATGTTATTTTCTTGTGGAAATACGCAAAATACAACGTCAGAAACACGAAATACGAATCATAATGACGCTTCTTCTATTTCTAAAGATGCTAATTACGCTTTCGCGAAAGCGGACTCAGCCACACTACATACAACAAACGAAATAGAAAAAACAAACGAGACTATCTCTCAAGAGCAGCCTATAATTGTTGGTGCCAATAGAACGAAGGAATATCTCCCATTACTACAAAATAAAAAAGTAGGAGTCGTGACCAATCAAAGCGGTCTCATCTTTAAAACACCAAATCACAATAAAGAACAAAGTACGCATCTAGTAGATTCTTTATTACAACATGGTATCACCATTAAGCGTGTGTACTCTCCAGAACACGGATTTAGAGGAACCGCAGATGCTGGTGAAAATGTAAAAGATGGAAAAGATGCTAATACAGGGTTACCTATTATTTCACTGCACGGAAAAAATAAAAAACCTACGCAAGAACAATTGGAAGGGATTGATGTAATGTTATTTGACATTCAGGATGTAGGAGTTCGTTTTTACACCTATATTTCTACACTTACATATGTAATGGAGGCTGCAGCTGAAAAAGGAATTCCTGTCATAATTTTAGACAGACCTAATCCAAATGCACATTACATAGATGGGCCTACACTAGAACCTGCGCATAGTAGTTTTTTAGGAATGCATCCTATTCCATTAGTATACGGAATGACCATTGGAGAGTATGCCAAAATGGTGAATGGAGAGCGCTGGCTCAAAGATGGTATACAGTGCGATATAACGATCATTCCTTTACAAAATTGGGATTATCAAACACCGTATTCTTTACCAACGCGTCCTTCGCCTAATTTACCAAATGATCAGAGTATTAACCTTTATCCAAGTCTCGGCTTTTTTGAAGGAACAACAATTAATGCAGGTCGCGGTACAGAAATGCAATTTCAAATCTTTGGTTCTCCTAAGTTTCCTTCCGAGTACTTTCCGTTTACGTATACTCCACAATCTAATTTTGGTGCTAAAAACCCCAAAGAAAAAGGAAATCTATGCCACGGAATGGATTTACGTGACCAAGAATATCTCGCTCGTGTCAATTTAGAATGGCTCGTCGAAGCATATACAGCGCATAGTGATAAAGAAAACTTCTTTAAAACAAAGAGTTTTACCTTGCATGCTGGTTCTGAAAAATTACAAGCTCAAATTATACGTGGATATACATTTAAAGAAATTAAAAAAGGATGGTATGCAGATTTAGATCGTTTTAAAGAAACTCGAAAAAAATATCTCATTTATCAATAATACTAGAAACAAAAACTATGAAAATATACATCCCTATATTCTTTATCATACTTTTTTCTACTTCAAGTATCGCTCAGGAGTTTGAAATACCTATAGAAGTTCTGATTACACAGGGATATGAATCGTACCAAGAGGGAGATTTTGAAACGGCTATAGCTGCTTATAAAAATGTACTTAAAGTAGATCCAACGTCAACACTTGCAAATGATCAAATTGCATTATGTTATTTTAAATTGGGCGATTATGATCATGCTATTTTATATAGCGAACAGGTGATTCAAAATAACAACAATCCAAAATATGTACTTTCGTCTTATCTAACCAAAGGATCAAGTTTAGATATTATTGGAGAGACAGATGCTTCTATAGATTTGTTTAAAGAAGGTATTGAGCGGTTTCCTGAAAACAATGATTTGCACTATAATCTTGCCATTAATTATTTTAAAATTAACGATGATTTAAATGCAGAACATCATGCAATGCAAAGTGCATTATTAGATACCGGATATGAGACACCTCATTTGTTATTAGCACATATTAATAATCAACAAAAAGAGAAAATACCCACCTTATTAGCTTCTTATTATTTTTTATTAGCACAACCACATACAAAAAAATCGGTAGAAGCGTTAGATATGGTATATGCTAATTTTAGTAAGGGTACTCCTGAAGACGCTACTAAAGAAGGAAAGCATATAGGGACCTCGTTAAACTCGAATGTCGAATTTGAATCTGCTGAGTTATTACTTTCGATGGTAGAAGCTTCTAAAAATATAGCTAAAAACAAAAATAAATCTGAAGATGAATTATTTACAGAAAATACCACATCGTTCTTCACAATTTTAGGAGAAACGACCAAAGAAGAGGATGATTTATGGAAAGGTTTTTATATTCCGTTCTTCTATAAATTAGCTAAAAGTGAGCATATGGAAACTTTTTGTCATTATATCCAACAAAGTAAAAATGAAAATTCTGTTGTATGGCTTAAAGAAAATGAACAAAAAATAAATGCTATGTTTACATGGCTTAATAGTTGATACATAAAACAAGGGATAACTGCTATGAACATCCCATCTACAATAATATAATACGCGTATGAAAAAGATTAAAATTTTACTGCTAGTTGCTATTGTATCACTCACTATGGTACAGTGCTCTGATGATCTAGATGATGTAATCAGACCAGCGAGTAACTTAGAAATTTCACAATTTATTTACAGAGGGCTTAACTTCTGGTCATTGTATAAAGAAGATGTTCCTGATTTAGCAAATGATCGTTTTGCAAGTGATGCAGAGCGCGACGCATTTTTAGAACAGTTTGAATCACCAGAAGCTACTTTTGATGGTCTTCTATCGCCTAATGATCGTTTTAGTATCATTAGAGATGATTTTATCGAACTAGAAAATGCATTAAGTGGCATACGCCGTTCTACAGGAATGCGTTTTGCATTATTTAATGATCCTTCAGGCAATGGGAATGTATTTGGTCTTGTACGCTTTGTCATTAATAATAGTCCTGCACAAGATGCAGGTGTACAAAGAGGTATGATTTTTACAGGTATAGATGGGGTACAACTTACTAGCAATTCTGACTTAGGTGCCATTTTTGCACAAGATGCTTATACCATTAACCTAGCTGACTATGATGCCGATACAGAAGTATTTACGTTAAATGGTACGGATATTACATTAAATCAAGTAGAACTTACCATTAACCCAGTACATACTGCAAGAACTCTCTCTGTAGATGGGGAGCAGATAGGCTATCTACATTATACAGGGTTTACGAATGAATTTGACGATCAGCTTAATAATGCTTTTGCTCAATTTCAAGCAGATGGCATCACCGATTTAATTCTAGATTTACGTTATAATGGAGGAGGTTCTATAGAAACAGCTAATGATTTAAGTAGCATGATTACAGGTCAGTTTAATGGAGAGTTATTTATTAGACAAACCTATAATGAAGATCGTAATCCTGAGAATCAGTTTGATCGTTTGTTTAATGCTACTATTGGAAGTGGAAATGACGGCGCATCTATTAATAGTCTTAATTTAACCAGAGTCTACGTAATTACAACAGGAAATACAGCTTCTGCGAGTGAACTGATCTTAAGTGGTCTTGATCCGTATATTGAAGTGATTCAAGTAGGAACCACTACTTCAGGGAAATTTGAAGGGTCATTCTTATTATATGATTCTCCTAACTTCAGAAGAACAGATGATATCAATCCAAATCATCGTTATGTAATGTTACCTCTCGTATTACGCTCTGTAAACGCCAATGGTCTCACCGATTACTTTGATGGATTTACACCCGATATTCAGATTGCAGAAGACTTTTCTAATTTAGGTCAATTAGGCGTACAAGGAGAACCCTTATTAGATGCAGTAATTGATGAAATATTATTAGGAAGAAGACCTTCTAGCGATGTACTCACTCGAGATACACCTTCATTATTTGAAAGTGATCAGAATGACATTTTATATCAACGCATGATAAATGAATAATTTTTATAGTACGCTTTCGCGAAAGCGTACTTAGAAGTAACAACATAATTTTATAAAAGTATGTTTTATGTTGATCGTAAAGCATACTTTTATTTTTTATAACTATCTACTAAAAATGAACATACAATACTTCACAGATCGTGATGAAGAAACTAGAAAACCGATATTTAAATATATCGATGTTCAAATTCTAGAAAATGCGACTATTAAGGAGCTCTTTCTTAAGATTCATGAAATGGAAGGTATCCCTATGTATAAAAAAGTTACTTGGAATGAAAACACAGAAAAAATAGCGTGTGAATACCTTATTTTTATTGACGAAGAATCTGGACCTCATTTCGCTTATTTATTTGATGAAGACCTAGAAAAAAAGATTTCAGAATTCCCTAAAGATGGCCCTAATGGAGAATTAAGTGTATTTATTGAAACAAACGTAGTACGTGTTAATTAATAGTTATAAAACATCAAGTAATAGATCATGCATATACAGTACACTCTAGAGTACAATGATGAAAAAGAAACATTTTTATATAAAAAAATAAATGTAGAAATTTCAGAAAATGCTACTATAAAAGAACTCTTTGATAAGATTCATGAGATGGAGAACATCCCTACATATAAAGAAGTCACATGGAATGGGAATACAGAAAAAATAACATGTTCCTATCATGTATTAGTAGCATCTAATTCATTAAAGTTTCAATTTTTATACGGTGAAGATTTTCAAAAAAAGATCAGCGAATTTCCTAAATATGGACCAAATGGTGAGCTAAGTGTATATATAGAGAATGAAACAGGGATTGCTAATTGAAAAACTTAAAAAATAACGCGTCCTAAATCATTACATATGAACATCCAATATGCTATAGGAGAACCCGATAACCAAAACGGTCTTATATATAAACAAATAGCTATCGACATTTCTGATAAGAACACTATAGGTGATTTTATATCAAAACTTCATGAAATCATAGGTCTTCCAATGTATCGAGAAGTAACATGGGGAGAAAACACCACAAAAGTATCTTGTGTATATTATATCCAGAAAAAACTTGGGGAACTCTCATTTATTGTGTTAGATAAAAGTAGGATGAACACTAAAGTTAGTAAGTTTCCTAAAAGTGGTCCAAATGGAGAATTAACTATAATAATTAATAATAGTACAGGTATTGTTAACTAAATTAAAATATACAGAAGAACTCAATGTTCAAGAAGTATATCATCAATTACAACTTGGAGAACAGCCTATTCTTATCAAGAACTTTCCTTTAGATGATTTGTATCTTGAAAATTTCGTTTTACAATTAGGGGAACCAGTAATAGAAGCTAGGAATATCAGAGGAAAAAGTGTTTTTAATGTCGAAGTTTCTAAACAAAATAATTTCTTCCGATCGATTGCAAACTCAAATATAGAATTCCCATTACATACAGATTGTGCAGATTTTAAAGAAATTCCAAATTGTATTGCGTTGTTATGTGTGCAACCAGCTACGGAGACTCAAGGAACGAGTCGTTTTACTTCATTATCGGCTATTTTAGAAAAGCTTAGTCCTATTGAAATAAAACTATTAACCCAAAAACAATGGCTATTTAGAAACAAGCAACGTCCTATCTTACAACAAGAAGAGATAAGCTATAGCATTTGTTACGATAGAATTACTATGGAGACTTTCGCTGAAGTTTCCAAAGAAGACATCAACCTTTTACATAAACTTGACGCGCTCTTTAATAATGTTTCTTTTACCCTATTTTTAGAACAAAGTGATTTAATTTTATTTAGAAACGATCTCCTACTCCATGGTAGAAGTGGCTTTGATCTCGATTCTAGAAGATTACTCAAAAGAGTTCGATTGTATCTGAAATAATGTTTTATACGCTCCTGCCTACCGGCTGGCAGGTTCGCAAAAAGCCGTACAGAGAGTCTATCATAATAGTGATTAAAAGACAAAACGCGAGTATACAATAGGATGCACACTCGCGTTTTTATGTAATAAAAAATGATTTATGGATTGATATACACATGATTAGGAACAATGCCTACATTTAAAGTGGTTGTGAGTGTATTGTCTTGTAAATTATATACTTGAATTTCTCCATTAGTCATCCCATCTCCTATATCAGTTCCTAGTAAAGTAGCACCATTATTAACGACCATCATAGTAGAAAAATCAACGCCAGAAATTTCTGATGCACTTGGGATTTGAAAATTAGATGCTGATGATTTAAAGACCGCTCCATCTAAAAAGTAATAAAGCTCATCTCCTACAATATTTAAGTAATTAGGATGATCTTCCATCCCAAAAAGAAACGTCGTTATTACCTGATTACTCGCGGTGTTTATAACCGAAAGTGTTCCTGCTGTTTCATTACCTGTAGACGCAGGACTTCCACCTCCTAATACCCATAAACTTCCATTATCATCTATTTGTAATGAGTTTGGAACTTCACCTACAGGAATGGTACTTGTCACTACATCTGCAACAGGATCTATAACTGTTACTGTATTATTGACACTTATGCCTCCTTGATTTGCTACATAGATATTAAAACGATTAAACAATAGCTCTTCAGGTCCTTCACCTACAGGTATGGTTCCTGTAACTTCATTTGTTGTTAGATCAATAATCGCGATAAAATCGTCGGTTGCAACAGAGGGATCTCCCCAATTTGAGACATATCCTTTTCCATTGGCTTCTAGAAAATATCGTGGATTTTCAAGTCCCGTTTCTATACGTGCGACTTCTTCAAAGGTAAATCTATTTACCACTGTAATTCGGTTTGTTTCATTTGTAATGATATAGGCTAAGTCTCCAAAGAATCCCATAGATTGAACAGTAGGTCCTAAATTACTCCCATTTACATCCTGATAAATAGCTGATGTTACCGTTGTGAGCGTTGCATCAACAAAATCAACACTTCCAAATCCTGTGGTAGGAATCCCTTGATTGGTTATTAAAAAACCATTCTCAAAAGGAAGCATCATTTCTTCTGGATCTGGATCTGGGTCATCTGCTACTGTAGCAACATCGTCGTCACTACAGGAATAAAAAAATAGTGTGCCCGCAAATGCTATTAATAAAAACTTGTAGAATTTCATAGGTAATTAAAATTTAGAGTCTATATATATGATACGTTTATACCTCCTATATGGACTTGTTGTTTTGTAGTTTTAATCGTTTTTTTACTTTATATGATATAAAACGTTTGTGATAGTTCAAAAGTATATTTTCTTTTGGTATATAGATACTCTTTTTATAATCTTATGTCATTATAGATCTACAACAGTATACCATTTCGCGAAAGCGTATATCTCAATATCATAAAACACACAAGATATGGTTTTATCTACCTTCCCTTTCTTTATGCTTCCCTCTTTCTTTTTTAAATAGTACTTTTGAATTATGAGAATATACCGTTCATCTCTTTTTCTAAGTATACTGTTATGTATTTGTCTTATTTCTTGTAAAGAAGAAATCAAAGAAACTAACGAAGTCCATACGAAAGTAGCTACGGAATCATCCTTTACAGTAGACTATGCTAAAGGATTCACACTTACAGAATTTCCAGAATACACCCTATTAGAGGTCTCTGGTGCATTTCCAGAAAGTAAAGACACCTATAGATATGCACTTGTAAAGGAAACTCCAAACATATCTAAAAGAGGCGGTATACAATCCCTTACACAAGCGTTAGAAAACAATACCATAAACGCTATCATTAAAGTACCACTAGCATCGGTTGTGGTTACTTCTACAACTCATATTCCTTCGTTAGAAATGCTAGGGGTAGATCATACATTAACTGGGTTTCCTAATCTAGATTATATCTCTAGTGCGCAAACACGTAAACGCATTGAGGAAGGAGCGATTAAAGAATTAGGTCAAAACGAATCCCTAAATACCGAAGTCGCCATCGACTTAAATCCTGATGCCGTGATTGGTTTTGGAGTAGATGGTCAAAACAATTCCTTAAACTCTCTAGAAAGAGCAGGTATCCCTGTATTATACAATGGAGATTGGGTAGAAAAAAGTCCGCTAGGAAAAGCAGAATGGATTAAATTTTTCGGAGCACTTTATGGCAAATCACAAGAAGCTGACAGCATTTTTTCGGCTATAGAAACGGCATATTTAGACACTAAAAAACTAACGCAAAACGTAACAAATCGTCCTACAGTATTAAGTGGTGCGATGTATAAAGACATTTGGTATTTACCCCATGGGGAAAGTTGGCCGGCGCAACTTATTGAAGATGCAGGCGGGAATTACCTCTGGAAAGACACCAAAGGAACGGGAAGTATTGCTTTAAATATAGAATCTGTACTTGAAAAAGGACAGGACGCACAATTTTGGGTCGCTCCAGGGCAGTTTGGCAGCTACAGTAAACTCGCAGAAGCCAATAAAGTGTATGCACAATTTGAGGCCTTTAAAAACAAAAAGGCCTATACGTTTACGTCTAAGAAAGGAGCTACAGGAGGTTTGTTGTATTATGAGCTTGCACCTAACCGACCAGATCTAGTATTAAAAGATTTGGTGTATTACTTACATCCTGAGTTGCTACCTAACTACCAACCTTATTTTTACACACCCTTTGAAGACTAGTCGCTCGTATACTATCCCGATTATAGCGTTAGCTATAGCTCTTATTTGTTGCTTTTTTGCTAACATAAGCTTAGGGTCGGTGGCGATTCCTTTTTCTGATGTGTTTGCAAGTTTAGTAGGTGGCGAAGTCACAAAACCTACTTGGGAATTTATTATTCAAGAGTATAGACTTCCCAAAGCCTTAATGGCGATGATTACCGGAAGTGGTCTTGCCATTTCAGGACTTTTAATGCAAACCCTATTTCGAAATCCACTAGCAGGTCCATTTGTTTTAGGAATTAGTAGTGGTGCAAGTTTGGGTGTTGCCTTATTTATTTTGGGAGGCACAGCTTTTGGAATTTCTAGCACCTTCGCTTTTGGAAAATGGGGTCTTATCATTTCGGCAGCTACAGGGAGTTTTTTGGTCTTTTTAATGGTATTAGGCGTTGCTTCTAGAGTACGTGATACGATGGCTTTACTTATTATAGGTTTGATGGTTGGGAGCCTCACTAGTGCTGTTGTAAGCGTACTTTCTTATTTCAGTAAAGCCGAAGAGTTACAACAATATATCTTTTGGTCGTTTGGAAGTTTAGGGGATGTTTCTTGGCAAAGCATTCGGATTCTCTTGTATTGTTTTATTGCTGGAATGCTCTTAACGATAGCGAGTATCAAACCGTTAAATGCTTTATTATTAGGAGATACGTATGCCAAAACATTAGGTGTAAAACATTCAAAAAGTAGAATTATTATCATTATTGCGACGAGTATTTTGGCGGGAAGTATCACCGCTTTTGCAGGTCCTATTGCTTTTATCGGCCTTGCAGTACCGCATCTGATACGTCAAGTGATTTCAACATCAAATCATCGTATCTTGATTCCTGCAGTTATTCTTGGAGGTGCGATTCTGATGCTTATTTGTGATACGATTGCTCAAGTGCCCCTCAGTGAGTATACACTTCCTATTAATGCAGTCACAGCCTTGGTAGGCGCTCCAGTTGTGATTTGGTTATTGGTACGTAAAAAGAAATTATTGTTTTGAATTTTATAAAAATACATATGCAAAAACGAGGTATTATGATCTGCTATATACTATGCATAACATGTATAAGTTGTTTTATATCCCCTAAAAATTATGAGTTGATTTTTAAAGATGAATTTAAATTATCAAAAAGTGTTCCTGAAAATTATACATCAAAAACATCAAAAGTGCATCATTATAACATCGTATTTTCTCCTAAAAATTTAGACACTTATTGGGGAGAACTTACTTTTATGACATATTTTAGTCAAAATCCAGATTTAAAAAGCAATGCATCATGGATTCCTATATCGATAAAAGTATTGGGATATGCAGATCCTGACACCACTGATATTGAAATTTCATTATCATCATATGATGTAACTATAATTAATGGATACCCAACATATACAATAGAATATATATATCAATTATTGCAAGAAGGCGCTACTATCAAATCATATCAAAAAGGAGGTAATACGATAGTTACATCAAGTGGCGGCGCTTCTTCAAAAGGAAAAGCTCAATTTACATTTACAATAAAAGAGGATGCTATTATTTTTGAAGATGTTACTCCTTCTACTTCATTACATAATAATCTATCAAGCATCTATGGAGATATTTTTGAGTATGGAAGTAACTTATATGTAACAAAAACAGCATCTTTTAGATAAAAGTAACGTATATGAATCATTCTAATTTCAATATACTCACCATAGAAAACCTTAGTATTGGATATACTTCCAAAAAAGGAAATGCGGTCATAGCCTCCGATATTGACCTCACCTTACCTAAAGGTCAATTGGTTGGACTTATAGGAATTAATGGTGCTGGAAAATCAACCTTATTACGTACGCTTTCTGGTTTACAAAATCCCCTTTCGGGAAAATGTATACTGGAGCAAACTCCTATTCATAATATTACGCCTGAGTACTTAGCAAGACACCTTAGTGTGGTGCTTACTGGGCAAGCCATATCAAAAAATTTAAGCGTATTAGAGTTGGTAAGTTTAGGAAGACAGCCTTATACGAATTGGTTAGGTACACTTACAGAAGCAGACATACAGGTCATCACCGAAACATTAGAAGCCACAGACACCAATCATTTAAAAGACAAAAAGTGTTACGAACTTAGTGACGGACAGTTACAGCGGGTACTTATTGCGCGTGCATTAGCACAAGATACATCCATCATGATTTTAGATGAACCTATGACTCATCTAGATTTACATCATAAAGCAGCCGTTTTAAAACTCTTAACTGAAATCGCTCATAAGCAACAAAAACTGGTACTTTTCTCTACACATGATATTGAATTAGCGATCACACATTGTGATCAACTCATCGTATTACAAGATAAAAAAGCCATGATGAATACACCTAAACAACTCATACATGAGGGTGTATTTGATACCTTGTTTCCTTCTAAAAATGTGAAGTTTGATAGTAGTTCGGGGAGGTTTTTGATTTCGTGATTTTTCTTTTCTGGTTTGAAGTTTCAAAGTTTCAAGTTGAAAACGAATACAGTCATCTCGACAGTAGGAGAGATCACACAACTAGCTAAGATACTATGTCTAGAAACAAATATTAACACAAAAAGCAAAAGCTCCTCACCTCAACGAGGTTTGTGCTGAACTTACCGAAGTGGGAGGTGGATACATCGAAACATGAGATGTAGACGGAGGGGAGTGATACGCTCAACTAACTCTCATATACCACAAAACATAGGGTACGCACTGTTATGTGATTTCTCATCACTCCTGCCTCTTTCTATCGAAATGACGAATTTCTTTTTTTGTGGAAAACCGTAAAGAAATTTGAGCGATGTTATGTAGATTTATAATCTCATAAAAATCATTCCCTTAAAAATTCTACATTTCAAAAAAAATAATACTATTTAATGAAGTCAACTTTTTTGATCATATTGTTTTTTTTCTCTAATTTTTTATTCTCGCAAACCCTTGAAGAATTAAATAAAATTAAAGATTCATTAAATAATAAAATTAGAGAAATAGAAAAAAAAGCAAATAAAGATATTGATCAAATTCAAGTACATCTAGATTCTATTGACACTAAGATAGGATTCGTAAACCAAAAAATCAATTCGATAGAATCAATAGTCAGCAAAAAGGGGAGTGTTTATATGAACCCAAATAAGTTTAGTGCTGAAATAGCTAAAACTAAGTACAGAGATAAAATTCATATAATATCATATGATGCTACTAGTGCATATTATAGAGTAATTTATAATGATAAAATAGGATATGTTCCATACAAGTCTGTAAAACAAAATAAGACTTTATTTGAGATGAGAAAGTATTCTAAGCAATACAACAATACTTATAAAAGTAATTTTAAAAAATCGTCTAGCAAAAGATATATAAGAGGTCCCAGAGGAGGCTGCTATTATATAAACTCTAATGGAAATAAAACTTATGTTTCTAGAAGTTTATGTAATTAAAAATTATCAAGCAAACCTCAATTTAATAGTATATTTTATTGGTGAATTGTAAGAAAATAGATTTACAGAACTATCGATTACAATAAAATTCTTAAGATTGACCTATATATATCTAACTATCGTAAGTTTATAACTGGCAATTAAAAACAACTTCCATATGTATACATTACCTTTATGCGCTAAAATATACCATCAACATCCATGGAACTCATTAAAATTATCTTCTTTGCATTAGGCACTTTTTTCGGCGTAGAAAATAGCAGGATCATCTCAGAAAAAACCCATGTCAAGATTGATCCTGAAAAACATATTATTACAGTAACACATGAGCATCTATTTACTATGGTTCAAAAAGAAGAAGATAGTATAAGAGTAGCTAATGAATTGTATCGTATTGCAAATCCTGCTGCAGGAGATACGCGTTATGATTGGCGAGAAGAACTAACAACGTATGAGACTAAAACATTGGTCATCTCAACTAGTCCAGAACAAAAACAACTCAATGCGAGTATCAAATTAAAATACAATACGAAAGAGCAGCTAAAAGACTTTGCTATTGAATACGTAACTGAAGAAAACAGCTATGCATTGATTAACATTCCTGAGTGGAATATTGAAACCACAACAGGCGTTCTAAAAGATAATTTCTGGTATTTTAAAGATGAGATATCGTTTAGCCTCTCTCCTGCCGAAAATATGCCTGATGCATATAGAAAATACCAAAAAGGATTGTATGACTATTGGGAGAAAGTGAAGCCTTAATGATAGCAACGTAAGCATACATCGTCCTAGTCAATATCATAATGAAATCAGAAATAAAAAGTAATATCCCTCTAAATAAGAAAAGCTTAGTTGAAAATAATATTATTTTCACTTACAAGCATATGGATGGATTTCATAGGCGTGGGTTAAAAGTAAACCTTGAAGTTGATGCTAATTTTATTTTTCAAATGACTTTAAAATCATTTGAAAACCAACTCGCTACTGGAACAACTTTTGAATTCTTTTTGAAAGGGAATTTACCCACTCAAATTTGGAATAGTATACATTACATTTGTAGCCTTAAGAATTTAAATAAAGTTCTTAAACATGGATACGGAAAGTATATGGAAGATCTTCCTGAGGGTAGTTTCACTTTTAAGTCAAGAAATCAAATTATTCAAACCCAAATTTTAGTAATTGACACAGAAGAGTTCCAGAAAAGAGCTAATCCTGCAGAAAAAGAATTAATTAAACTCAATAAATTAATAACTCTTTGGATAGAAGACTTATATTCAACATTGATAAAAAAATAGTATCTAAAAACTCTTTCTAAATCAATATGCTTTGTCCTCTTTGCGATTCACCACTTAGTACACAAATGGATACACACTTCTATGATTGTGATACGTGTAAAGCGATCGTAAAGCACAAAAAACATCACTTAACTCCTACTGAAGAAAAAGCGCATTATGAATGTCATAACAATGACGTAGAGGATATCGGATATCAAAAGTTTACCATGCCTATTACAAAATATGTCCTTGACAATTTTTTGCCTGAACATATCGGTTTAGATTTTGGAAGTGGTACAGGACCTGTTATTTCGAGCATGTTGGAAAAGAACAACTATAACATAGTCCAATACGATCCGTTCTTTACGCCTAATGAAAAGATATTCGACACAACATATGACTACATTGTAAGCTGCGAAGTATTTGAACACTTTACGAATCCTAAACTAGAAATTGATAGACTTATAAGACTATTAAAGCCTAATGGAATATTACTCATCATGACTTTATTATATAAAAACACGATTGATTTTAAAACGTGGTATTACAAAAACGATCCTACGCATATATTTATGTATAGATCAGAAACCATTGAGTATATTGCCAAAGAAAAGAGGCTTGACATCCTCGAACTCACAGATAGATGTATCGTTTTAAAAAAGATAAGATAAGAGTTTTTTAATACTACTTAATAAGAATATAATATTTTAGTGTGCAATGATACGCTTTACCGCTTCGCTCTCCCAATGGTCGTGAATCTCACAAGTTCGATTTCGCGAAAGCGTATATAGTAAAAGCCAACGATAACACTTTATAATAAAAAATACTGTTGTTCTTCTTTTGTCATAAGTCTACAGCTATTTTTTTTGCCAAATACTAAATGTCTCCGTTTGGCAATACGATCATAACACCAATCTCCAAATGAGCGTGGAGTTATTTGTTTTAAAAAGGAAAATAACGCCAAGGACTATCTAACTCTTTGGCTATATAAAAAAGGCTGCTGCTTTTTCATACACCTTTCCCTCTGAGTAAAAATAGATCGTATCTAAATTACTAGGTAAATTATTTTTTTCTAATAACTCCTTCCCTATAATAGATTGTTGCGATGTAAAATACAAGCTACGTTTGCTGTTCTTTTTAAACAAAAAATCAACCGTGCTGTTACAAAAAGAACAATCACCATCAAACATTACTATTTTTTCAGCATATATTGACATGGGTAACTTGGTGTATTAATTGGTCGACAAAAGCGGGGTTTTTCAACAGTTTTAAATTAAAATCATTACTAGCAAGTTCAATAGCTTGTTTTTGATGTGTCGTTAAGTTATTCAAAAAATATACTAACTGATACTCATTTCCTGAAGCATCACTCATATATAACGCAGCATTAAATACTATAGGGGTATATCCTAATTTCATTCCGCCGGTATATTCTTTATATGTTTTTAATTGACCAAACCAACTCATCACATCTTGCAAGTCTTTAGTCTCTTTTTGTAATGCTTGTAATTGCTTTAGTATATCTACATAGGTATGTACAGAAGCATGTGGTAATAGATCACTCCAACGACACTGCATCTCATAATCAAAATCATTTAATAGATTAAGATCTAAGCCTTCTATACGCTTACCTTCTATCATATATTCAAAAGATTCCTGAGCTATTGTACCTAATGAAACAGGTGTATGAGACATGCCTGCATCTCTTATCGACACCAATACTGAGGTACATATAGGTATTACTGGATTATGATTTGTTATATGGTACTTCTTGAGTTGTTCATTTACAGTTGCAACACCTATAGTAGCTAACAAGTAATCTGTATTAGTATTACAACTATACTCGAGCATTCCTTTTACGACTTCTTTTAGTGCAACGCAGTCCTTCTTAATTTTCTTTTCACTTTTAAGGCGTTCGTACCATTTGAGAAAATTAGGGTCAATCCAATGAATCCAATATCTTTTTAATTGGTTAAAATGTATTTGATCATTTGGATGTATGTTCCCTTTTTTACATTGCGCTACATACGCTAGTAAAATAATAAGCTTATAAATACTTGCCAATGGACGATGGGTATGTTCATGAACACTCAATAACTGTTCATCATTCTTCACAAATAGTAGTGAACAATCCTCTGGGTGTTTTATAATGTGCTCTGCAATACAATTATCCATAAATTAAAATATCCAATATGCTGAAAGTTGCATGCAACAATAAACAATAGCTCCATATGTCGCTAAAAACGCCCATAAAAAAGAATTTAATCCCATCACTAGAGCATTCATCAAATGAAACGCTAATCCCCAGCCAAGGAATACAAGCATTCCAGGATATCCTGTCACTAGTACTAAAGGAAACATCACTTCTACGGCAACTGTAGACCATGTTAAAAATGTAATAGCCGATTGTCTATTTTGTAAATATCCAGCTATAGGTTTACTTCCATAGGTCGAGGTATTAAATATGAGATACACGGCATTAGGATTTTTGGTCCATTTATCTCCTTTTGCTTTAAAGAATCCTGCTGTAAAATAAGACAGTATCGATTGCAAGGCTATAAACCAAATTCCTGCTTGTGCTACGATAGTGTTGTCAGGATTGATATGATACAGAAAAAGAACGATCACTACAATGGTAGACATTTGATCTGAGCCATCTTGCCCGAAAGGACTCCGGTAATTGATCATTAACGATGTCAATACAAGTGCTAGAAAAAGGGGGGCTTGAGAAAATCCCCAAATACCAGGAATGACTAACAAAACAAGAACAAGTACTCTAAAAATAATGACTCCTATAAAATTGGGATATTTTAATAAGAAATGAGCAAGCTTATGGAAGATATTGTTCTCAGAAAAATAGCCCCGTGTTGAAATTACTTTCCAGCTGTACAATCGGTTGTCTTGAAAATTTCTCCAATTATATAATAGTTCTATAGTCGAAATAGAGATTCCTACCAGTACAAAGTATTTCATACATGCATAGATAAACTCCATGTTTAAAAAATTTTCCATGATTGTTATATTTTATGAAATTCGGATCTAAACAACATTTTGGGTCCTTTATCAGGATAATGACCATAGGATTCCATGATCATAAACTGCGTTGCGCGACCGTCTGTTCTTCTTGGTAAAGAAGCTATAAAATTAACCAATGCTATATAACAGATAGATGTCTTAAATTCACTAGGCTTTAATGTATTTGAAGACCTCACAATTGTTTGTACAGCATCAGACAAGGCTTTCTTAGATCTTTTTTTAGGATTCCAAACGGCTCCTAATAAGGTTCGTTTACTGGCGATAGGAAGTTCTCTCCAACGGCCACATTCATTTTCTTGGTTTTTATCTCTGTATAATAAGTGATAATCTGTCACTCCAGGATTAGGAGCAAAAAACGACCAGCGTGGAAGCAGGGAAAAATAATCCATACGCCTAAAGAAATTCTCTAGGTGCAGGATATTAAATTGACAAATAGCGCTCGCTAATAGCCAAAACCCCAGGCATCCAACAATAAGGTATGTAAAGATATCTGATAGGTTCATAGCATATTATTTTAGCATTCTATTTGCTTTGTTTAAATTGTTTCTCAAATCAATAAGTTGATTAACAGAGCATTCTTTATCAATGCTTTTTAATAGTTCAGTGTGCTCTTTTGTAAAAACACCATCTACTATAACTCCTCCTGCAGCAGCTACAGTGACTTCAGCTACTTCAGGTGTTTCTGGTGTTGCTACCTTAGCAACTTTTTCTGCAGCATGACCTATGTCTTCTGCAACATGAGCAACGTCATCTAAAAAACTACTCAACTCCATAAAGTTATGGCGTACATCTGTTTCGTGAGCTGGAGACTGCTCCATAGCAGCTTGCTCAATCGATGAAAATTCATCAAATCTTTCCATAAGGTAATTGTTTAAAAGGTTAATAAAATAAAAACACTGATCAGTGTTTTTAATGGTATTAGAATCACCATTAGAAAATAATAGGAGATTACACGGTATTTAAAAAACCGTTGAAAATACGGGGTATTTCTACGTTATATCCGTAATAAAGAATCAAACTTCTATACATGATTATAGTGTGTATAGAAGTTATTTGATTACATCAAGAGACTATTCACGAATAGATTTCACCTTCATTAAGCTACTTCTCAAATCAATAAGTTCATCTACAGAACATTCTAAGTTTACACTCTTTAAAAGTGCTGTTTGTTTTTTTGTAAAGACACGATCTATAATCACACCTCCAGCAACAGCATCCACTAGATCGGCAGCTCCTTCGGCAACTGCTGCTACATTCTCACCTATTTCTGCTACATCATTTACCGCATCTTCTACTCCAGCAACTACATGATCACCAACATTTTCAACGATACCACCAACTCCTTCTGCGATATCATCTAAAAAACTACTTAGCTTCATAAAGTTATAATGTACGTTAGTTTCGTGCGCAGGAGATTGCTCCATAGCCGCTTGTTCAATAGATGAAAATTCATCAAGGTTTTTCATAAAATAATTTGTTTAACAATTGTTAGTATATCAGTTATTCGTAAATAACTCTTTATATCAATCTAGAATTACAGGTAATAACCACTGATTTTAAAAACACGTAAGAATACAGTATCATTTTCATAGATAAAAAGAATGCTTTCAATAGTTTCTGTGCCAGAATTATGTACATTTAAAACATGAGATTTTTTAGAACTAGCGTACTCTTATTCTTTCTGATATCCTATATCAGTCTATCTCCTATTGACAACCCACCTTTTCAAGAAGGTACGTCCTCTATTTTAAGTTATGAAGTCAATCTAGCAAACCAACAACTAGATTTCTATTGGAAAGATAGTCAAGGGAATACTTATGGGAATTTTCAAAATTTAAAAAAGGTTGTAGAGAAAGAAGGTAAAGAACTCGTTTTTGCTATGAATGGAGGTATGTATCTTAAAGATAGATCGCCTCAAGGCTTATTTATTGAACAAGGAATCACAAAAGTACCTATTGATACTTTACAGGGAGGAAAGACGAATTTTTATTTACACCCTAATGGCATCTTTTATATGACCAATGATAACAAAGCTGCCATTACAACAACAACTGATTTTACATCCAGTCCAAATATTAAGTATGCTACACAATCAGGACCTATGTTACTGATATATGGCAAAATACATCCTAAATTCACAGAAGGATCTTCTAATCTACATATTAGAAACGGTGTAGGTATTTTACCTAATGGTAATCTCTTATTTGCAATGTCTAAAGAACGTATTAACTTTTATGATTTTGCCTGCTTTTTTAAAGATAAAGGCTGTAAAAATGCATTATACCTAGATGGGTTTGTATCGCGCACCTATCTCCCATCCCGATATTGGGAACAACTTGATGGAGATTTTGGAGTGATTATTGGGGAGACTAGAAGAAAAAGAAATTAATAATGATAGAACTCTTATGTACCCTATTAGGATGGTTGTATCTCTCTATTAAATATTGTAATAAAGAGAAAATCAAAAGAGTTCTTAATCAAAAATATAATGGAAGTTATAATCAGGTAGTAGCAGAAAAATCTTTGTCTGTTATTGGAATTTTATTGCTGTGTTTAATGCTCTTGTTATTACTGTCTGTAATATACTCCATCATTAAATTTGGTCCATCAAAGTATGCTTTCACTCACTTAGATTAAATGGAGGGAATTTCTCCTCAGATTATCAATCAGGTTCATAACACTCATCATCATGAACATGAAAGATTCCACCAAGGATTGCTAATTTATTTTCAATTTCAAACTCTTTAAAATTTTCTATCATAGTATATTTTTTAATGATTAATATTAATTCAAATGTAAATAGCAAAAGAATATATTTCTTACTTATCAATCAGGTTCATAACACTCATCATCATGAACATGAAGGACTCCTCCAAGGATTACTAATTGATTCTCAATTTCAAACTCTTTAAAATTTTCTATCATAGTATATTCTTTTAATGATTACTAATAACTCAAATGTAAATAACGAATGAGGTAAAATTAAACAATACAAACAAGTAAACACCTAATAAAAAAATAGTTGCCACCGTAAATCATCCAAAATACGGTGTAAAAAGTAAATAGGAAATTAATCCTGTCAGCTATTAAAACACCATCCAAGAAGAAGTAATAATATATCGCTAGTTAATTATTAATAAAATGACTTTTGAACATAGAATATTCCCACATATTCCATAACAGGTATACTATGGCAATTAATATAATGATTGTAATCACCCAAGTAAAGATTCTAAAAATAAAATCAATTGCACATTTATAATAGGGCTTCATATATAATGAGTCAATGAATCTATTGAAATGTTACAAATCTTAAAAAGAAAGGAGAATTCAGTGGGTTACAGAAACATCTAAAATCAGAAATCGAACAATTAAACCATACTAAGAAAGCTTTCGCGAAAGCGGAATCTAAATACATCTTCTCATCTACATTTATTTTACTTTTTCAAAAAAGCATCACTTTTCTTATTGAGGAGCTCAAGAAATTCTAATTCGTGACCATAATTTAACAAATCAAAGTCAAAGGAAGTATCATCTTCAACATATCGAATAAACTCTTCTACACGATGCTCAGGAATATTAAAATTAGTAGTGAGGAAATTAGAACCAAGATAATATTTGATAGACTTGGCGGGTACTTCGGGAATTCCCGCAGCTTTTTTGTCTTTTACCTCTGATCTAAACAGCGGAATTAATAATTGATCTACTATATTTATCACATTTAAACTATGGACCATGGCTTGCGCTTCTGATCGAATGGCTTCATTTTTAATTTGACTACTGTTATCGTCTGTAAAGTCATATACATCATAGTTATTTATCCCAAAATAAACAGCATCTAATTTTGGACTAAATAAGTTGACACTACTAATATCTGTTTCGAGATTTCCTGTAAGTGTTCGATTTGTGACTAATACCTCATCTAATTGATTAATTTCTTCAATCAAAAAGATATTAACTCGTTTAGATTCTAAAATGCTTTTATTAATTCTAACATCAAAATTTTGATATTCTATAGCCCTAACTTCTAACATATCATAGAGGGCAACAGCGATGGTAAACTCCCCTTTTGCATTGGTTACAGTCCCTTTATTTGAAGATGTATTATAGATGGTGATATTTTCTATATCGTTGCCCTCTACAATAATTTTTCCGTTGATATTTTCGCGTTTAACATTCTGAGAAACAGCTAAAAAACTAATAAACAATACAAGTAATGGTAATCGTTTTTTCATAGATGGTATTTTACTATTAAGATACTTCATAAGTATTTAATAGCGACATAAACGGCTGTAATTTTTTGTTAAAAAAGAGTTTTAAAAACAGAAAGTAGTCTCGTCTATAAATGCACATCACAAATACTGTCACAACATCTCCTAAATGGTGATCTATTTTTTATCTTTACACACATGAATCCAACGCTTATTTACTTTCTTATTGCCATTACTTCCATTATTATTGGTGTCCTATTAGGCATGTTTATTTCTAATCTTAAAAAGAAAGGTGAGTTCAGTGGGTTACAGGAACGTTTAAAATTAGAAGGAGAACAATTGCAGCAGGCTAAGGACGCTTTCGCGAAAGCGGAATCTCAAATAAACACTCTTAGAAAAGAAACGGCAGATCAATTAGAAGCAGCCAGAAAACAAGCCAACGAAGAAACCACTACGCTTAGAAAAGAAAAAGATTTCTTCCAAAATGAACTCACAGCTCGCAATGTAGAATTCCAAAATTTGGAAAAACGCATTGAAGAAAAAACAGAAGAACTTGCTACACTACAAGAAAAATTCACTAAAGATTTTGAACTCGTTGCTAATAAGATTCTAGAAGAAAAATCAAGTAAATTCACCTTACAGAATCAGGAAAATCTTGATAAGATCCTAAAACCGTTTCAAGAAAAAATTCAAAATTTCGAAAAGAAAGTTGAAGCTACTCAAAAAGATACTGTCGAGCGTAACGCGGCATTGCGTGAGCAAATTAAAAACCTTACCGCTCTTAACGAACAAATGTCTAAAGAGGCAAACAACTTAACAAAGGCACTAAAAGGAGATAGTAAAACACAAGGAAATTGGGGTGAATTGGTATTAGAACGTGTACTAGAAAAATCAGGTCTAGAAAAAGATAGAGAATATTTTGTACAACAAAGCTTTACCACAGAAGATGGAAGTCGTGTACTTCCTGATATTGTGATTCATTTACCTGACAATAAACGTATGATTATTGACAGTAAAGTATCTCTAAGCGCTTATGAACGTTATGTAAACCAAGAAGACGACCTATTAAAAGAACAAGCACTTAAAGAACATATTCTTTCCTTAAAACGTCATATTATTCAATTAAGTGATAAGAACTACCAAGATTTATATCAAGTAGAGAGTCCTGATTTTGTATTACTCTTTATTCCTATAGAACCTGCCTTTGCAATCGCTATAAATGCAGATAACCAACTCTACAATCAAGCTTTTGAAAAAAACATTGTGATTGTAACGCCTTCTACGCTACTAGCAACATTGCGCACGATAGACACTATGTGGAATAACGAGAAGCAACAACAAAATGCATTAGAAATTGCAATTCAAGCAGGACGTCTTTACGATCAGTTTGTTTTGCTTACAGATGATCTTATCAAGGTTGGAAATCAACTACGCACTGTTCAAGGGAGTTATGACACTACCATGAAGAAGTTAACAGGTAAAGGGAATCTTATTAAAAAAGTAGAAAGCCTTAAAAAGCTTGGAATCAAACAGAAAAAACACCTCAACGACAAACTTATTGAGCGTGCTTCTGAAGAATAAATAGTACCTCTCTGAAAACAGCTACATATGAAAAAAGTACTCATCATCTTTTTACTCGCTATTGCATTAGTGGCTACTGCATATTATAGCTTCTTATACTATGTTCCTTATAGTGAAGGTACAAGAGCAGGTGAGTTAATTAAGTTTAGTTACAAAGGAGCTGTTGTAAAAACTTGGGAAGGAGAAATTAGCCAAGGAATTAGTGGTGCACAAATTTTTAGTTTCTCTGTGATGGATAAAGAACAAGATATTATCCAAAAATTAAAAGACTATCAAGGAAAATATGTCAAGGTAACTTATGTAGAACGTTTTGGTACTTTTTTCTTTTGGGGAGACACCAAATACTTTATTACCGATATTTCCCTAGAACAATCCCCACATTTTAATAAGAATTAATACATTTAAATTATAGTATACGCTATTATTTTAATTCAGATTTTCCTAAATCATTTTATATACTTTGATTATTTTTAAATATTCATTATTTCCCTCTAATAAACATTATTTTTGAAAGAAGAGATTATTCAATATGATTTTAAAGAAGACCTCCCCTATGGTTTTGAAATTGTTGATATAAAAAAACTATACAAAAACAATAAACATCATCTGGTAAAATCACATAGAACCGATTTTTATCAAATAGTTTGGTTTGTAAAAGGAACGGTTAAGCATATTGTAGACTTTCAAACTATAGATATTACACCTAACACTTTATTATTTATTAATAAAGGAAGTGTACAACAATTTGACACAAATGAATCATTTGAAGCATTCTCCTTCTTATTTACGGATGACTTCTTTTGTCAATCTGAAATAGATGCTACTTATCTTAAAAGCACTATTCTTTTTAATGATCTTTTTTCAATCTCGAAAATTCAAATTCCTAAAACTTCTAACTCATTTTATATGCTTTTTCAATTAATGGAAGATGAGTTAGCTATTGTAAACGATGTCTATCAAACAACTATTCTTAAAAATCTAATCCATAACTTTCTAGTAGTATCAGAAAGAGAATATAAAAAACAAGATTTTATTGAAGTAGTCAAAAGTAAAGACTTACAATATGTTCTCGACTTTAAAAAATATCTAGAGATACATTATACTTCTGAGAAAACAGTTTCTTTTTATGCTGAAGAATTAAATATTACCACAAAACGTTTACTTAAAGCGACAACAAAAATTCATGGCAAATCTCCTAAAGAGATCATTGATTATAGAGTCATTTTAGAAGTGAAACGTCTTTTAAGCCATACAGATCAAAGCATTAAAGAAATAGCATTTTTGGTAGGTTTTAATGAACCAACAAATTTTGTCAAGTATTTTCGTAAACACAATAATAGTACTCCTGCTTCTTTTAGAAAGCAATTCTCCTATACCTAAAAATATCATATAAAGGAACTTTTAGACCTTTTGTATACTAATGCATCATCTCACCTTTGTATTATTACTTATTAATACATTAAATAATGAAAAACAAACTATTGATATTTATCGTGAGTATTGGAGTTAGTCTATGTTCTTGTGACAATCAAAATCGTTACATCAAACAATCTAAACGAAAAGAAAATATAAAAAAAGAACACGTTACGACCTTATTAAACACACTACAAACAGGTAAGACAGAATCTCTAAACACTATTGTTAATTCTGATAAATATATACAGCATAATTTAATGGCAGCTGATGGATTAGAAGGGTTAAAAAGTTTTATATCTATCTTACCTAGAGAATCTACAAAAGTAGAAATAAAGCGAATCTTCCAAGATAAAGATTATGTATTTACTCATGTTCAATATGATATATTTGGTCCTAAAATTGGATTTGATGTGTTCCGCTTTGAAAATTATAAAATTGTAGAACATTGGGATAATTTACAAAATATAGCTCCGCTAAATCCTAGTGGACATTCAATGATAGACGGAACTACTAAATTAAAAAGATTTAGATAAAACAAATGAAAATAAGGTGTTCGTTGAGAAATTTGTTCGTGATATTTTAGTAAATGGAAATTTTGAAAAAATGAGTTCTTATTTTGATGGAGATAATTATATACAGCATAATCCACATATAGGAGATCAATTATCAGGGCTCGTACAGGCTATTGAAGCATGGAATAAACAAGGCATCATTCTAAAATATAATAAAATTCATAAAGTATTAGGGGAAGGTAACTTTGTACTTGTTATCAGTGAAGGGACATTGGCAGGAAAACATAGTTCTTTTTATGATTTATTCCGTGTTGAAAATGGAAAAATTGCAGAACATTGGGACACTATTGAAGAAATTCCATCTAAAGATCAATGGAAAAACAATAATGGTAAGTTTTAAAAAATAACTGAGTAATAAGTTGAACAAGTGGTGCTCTAACAGCACATCTAAATTATATATTTATTACCGATATTTCCCTAGAACAATCCCCACATTTTAATAGAAATTAATTTTATTTTTTAGAAAAATATAGATTAGCAAACTATTTTTTTGTCCGCTTTCGCGAAATAACAGTTTATAAATCCATCTATTCTAAAGTAGTTTATACAGTATCATATTTCGTTCTTAAAATTAAGCTTACAGCAAGTTTCACAACAAAACACTAACTATAGGTTTTATATTTTAATTTGTATTTTAGGTGAGAAGTGTAAGATTAGATGTAGAATTCGACCTACTAACAACAAAACATATTAAAGCTTGCAAACCACATTGTTCAAAGGGATTAAACGAATTGTCAATACTATTCTATTTTTCCGTTTTAAAGTCATTTTTTCCATTTAAGCAGAATTAATTTTATTTTTTGACGATACTGAAGGTTCTTTGTCAGGAATTCAAAATCAAAATAACCAATCATACAAAACACAATAGCAAAACACTATGAACGCCAATGCAATCAATATAAAAAAGAACACAAAAGTACTAGGACGTATCCTTATAGTATGTGTACTTGGATTTACAAGTTGTGAAAGAAGTTCTTTATCAGAACTTACGCCAGAATTAGAAGAGGTAAATGTTGTCACATATGAAAATACAGCAAAAGCTATTCTTGATAATGCGTGTGTAGAATGCCATAACGTAAATGAGCAAACTGCAGGCGTAAGACTGGATGCCTTTGAATTTGCATTTATAGAAGCAAGTAGTGGTATCATGTTAGAACGCATGACTAATACTACTAATCCAATGCCCCCTAGCGGGAACCTACCCGATAATCTTATACAAGGTATCGTAGACTGGGTAGATGATGGCATTTTAGAAGAATAAAACTAACAACCTAATATTTAAAAACAATCAATTATGAAAAAATTAATCGTATTCCTAGTATTCTTTGGCTGTGTAGCTCAAAGTTTTGGACAGAAATATTATACAAAAACAGGCACCCTAGATTTTGAAGGATCTGTAGAAGCTTTTGAACCTGTAAAGGCAAGTAACAAAACGACCACTGCCATCTTAGATGTAAGTAGCGGAAAATTAGCTGTCTTAGGACTCGTAAAAGGGTTCCGTTTCAGAAATGCATTGATGGAAGAGCACTTTAATGAAAACTACATGGAGAGTGACAAGTATCCGAAAGCAACTTTTAATGGTATCGTGAATGGTTTCTCTATCACAGATATCGATACTCAAAAAGAATATACTGTAGAAGGAGACCTGACTATTCATGGTAAGACAAAAAAAGTAACGGCTACCATAGTGATCGCTAAAAACGGTGATACGATAGATGCAACTACTAATTTTTCTGTATCTCCTGAAGAATTTGATATTGATATTCCAAGTGTTGTAAGCGAGAAAATATCAGATACTATTACGATCACTGCAAATTTTAATTTGATAAAACGATAACCAAAAGAGGACTCATGAAAAATAAAAAAATACTTTTCGGTGCTCTTGCAGTTATCATACTTGCAGCTATTATAGGGTATAATTATATATACCAAGATCATAGAGATATTCAGTCTGAAAAACCTGCATTTACAATAAAAGCAACAGATTTTATAAAAGATTTTCAGGAGAATGAAACAGAAGCTACTACAAAATACTTAAATAAAACCGTTCAAATAGAAGGGACTTTAAGTAGTGTTGATGGAAATACCATTGTAGTTGAAAATGTTATTTTTTTCGCTTTAAGCGAAAATGAAACACCGCCCTCTCTCGATCAAGTAGATAACGTAATACAAGTAAAAGCTAGATGTATAGGCTATGACAATTTACTTGAAGAAGTAAAATTAGATCAAGCATCTGTACAGTAATAATCCAAACCAACCCATAAACAAATACAATACCCATGAAGAAGTTAGTATTCTTACTATTATTCTTGCCTATACTTTCTATGGCACAAGATGATGATTTATTAAGCGAATTAGAACAAGAAGTTCCCGACGAGCCACTTCCAGTTCTTTCTGTTTTTAAAGGTATTAAAATTGTTAACTTTGAATCCACAAAACTTGTTGGAGAAAAACAATTACAATTTATTATATCTCACAGATTTGGTGATTTAAGTGACGGAATAGACAATTTTCTAGGACTTGACGATGCTACTGCACGTATTCAATTTGTATATGGTGTTACAGATTGGTTAAATGTGGGTATATCGCGTTCTGGTTTCAATAAAACATATGATGCAGCTGTAAAATACAGATTCTTACGTCAAACCGAAGGAAAATCTCCTGTAACACTTGTTGGATACCATTTACTTACGATTAATACAGACTTAGATTCTGATTTATTTCCGGATCTTACATTTAGTGATCGTGTAGGCTATGCAAATCAATTACTCATTTCCAGAAAATTCAACGATTGGTTATCTCTGCAATTAACACCTACATTTTTTCACGATAATACGGTGATAGAAGATGGACAAGATAATTCCCAATTTGCTTTAGGAATAGGAGGGCGTTTTAAATTTACTAAAAGACTTGCCTTTATTGGTGATTATGGAATTCATTTAAATAGAGTAAGTAACTCTGTTTTTAATAATTCTTTGGCACTTGGATTAGAAATAGAAACAGGAGGACATGTATTTCAACTACACGTATCAAACGCAAGAGCTATTTTTGCAAATGGTTTCTTAGGACAAGCCAGAGGTGATTTTGGGGAAGGAAACATATTTTTAGGTTTTAATATCTCGCGAGCATTTAGTCTAGGTAGCAAAAAATAACACCTGAAATGTCTGAAATGTACTAACATTTTACGGTATTGTTACAGATAAGAAGCAATAACATAAGTACATTTGCACGAAAAAAAGACCACAAATAAATTAATAATTTACAAAAAGTGATTTTTGAACTCGTAAGGAGACTTCAAATATCCCGTCTATAAAATATGTATTACTTTATGTAGTTGTTATTGTAGAATAAAGAAATAAACAGTAATTTCCTGTTTTTCGAATAGTACAATAATAATCTTTCCATATAGAGGAAAAGTCCTCATTAAGAAAACAAGCGTATATACTAAGACATGTTAAGATTCTTATTGTAGAAGAAATAAATTATATATAATTGACATCTCTCAAACCCATATTATACTTTTCTCTATTTAAATACCCACTTACGAAAGAGGAGATCATGGCATTTTCAGATGCTAAAGAATCTGGTATCGTAGAGCAGGAGTTAGAGACGCTTACAAAGGAGGGCATTATATATAAAATCAATGGTTTCTACTCATGTGATAATGATATGTCGCAAGTAGAACGAAGACTGGAAGGTAATGAAGGTGCTCGAAATATTGCAAAAAAAGCAGATCGCATGTCTCGACTTATATCAAAATTTCCATTTGTAGAAGGTGTTGGTATTTCTGGAGCATTATCCAAAGGTTTTTTTGATAAAGATGGTGATATAGACTTTTTTATTATTACAAGTAAACAACGGCTTTGGGTCGCAAGAACATTACTTATTTTATATAAGAAAATTTTCTTACTCAATTCTAAAAAGTATTTTTGTGTTAATTATTTCATAAGTGAAAACTCATTAGAAATAGAGGAAAAAAACCTATTTACAGCAACAGAACTTGTCACGCTCATACCTATGTATGGCAATGGTAGTTTTAAAAGGTTTTATGACACCAATGCTTGGGCATATACTACATTTCCAAATAGAAATTTTGGAGAAGGTTTAGATACATTAAAACCTATAAAAAAACCAAGATTTACGAGGTTTGCAGAAAAGATATTGAGTTCTAAAATTGGAGAACAATTAGACACCTTTTTCTTAAAATTGACCTATAAAAAATGGAAAATGAAATTTAGTGAGATGAATCCTGATCAGTTTAATGTAGCTATGAAATCTACTAAAAGTGTATCAAAACACCATCCACAAGGTTTTCAAAATAAAGTTATTACACGACTGAATGAGAAATATATAACGTATGAAAACAAATACAACATTACGCTAAACAAAGAACATGCTTGATATTTTATTTTCACATTCTTACTACTACCCACTTGATAAAAAACAATGGGAGAATAAAACCCCATACCCGCCTTTAGGCACTTTATATGCAGCGTCACTAATGCGTCAAGAAGGATATTCTGTAAACTTATTTGACACAAATTTACGCAGTGACCCTTATGCCATAGAAGCAGAGATAAAAGAACAAAAGCCTTCTTTTTTAGTCATGTATGATGATGGTTTTAACTATCTCACCAAAATGTGTTTGACTACCATGCGAGAAGCCGCTTTTGAAATGATAAGCTTAGGTAAAAAATACAACTGCCAAGTAATTGTTTGTAGTAGTGATAGTACAGATCATTATGATCAATACCTTGATGCTGGGGCTGATTATATCATACAAGGAGAGGGAGAAATTACACTTAAAGAGCTTATCGCAGCTTTAAAAAATAATGAATCCATAAGCTTGATAAACGGTATCGTTTACAGAAAAGAGGAAGAAACCAAAAAGCATTCAAAACGTGTTGTATTACGCAACTTAGATGAATTACCGCAACCTGCATGGGATCTAGCTAATATAGATGCTTATAAAGCTATATGGGCACAAAGCGGAAAACAATTTACATTAAATATAGCCACCACAAGAGGCTGTCCATTTAAATGTAATTGGTGTGCCAAACCCATTTATGGAAATCGATACAACTCCCACTCTCCAGAATATATTACAAAACATATTGCTTTCTTAAAAGAAAACTATGGTGTTACTAATTTCTGGATGTGTGATGATATTTTTGGTTTAAAACCTAATTGGGTTCAGAATTTTAATGTCGAATTAAAGAAAAGAGATCTTAAAATCACTTACTATATTCAGAGTAGAGTTGATTTATTATTAAAAGAAGATACAATAGATGCACTTGCAGAAAGTGGCTTAAAAGAAGTTTGGGTAGGCGCAGAGAGCGGTTCGCAAAAGATCTTAGACGCCATGGACAAAGAAACCAAAGTAGAACAGATCTATGAAGCGACAAAACTACTTAAAAAGAAAAAAGTAAAAGTAGCTTTCTTTATTCAGTTTGGGTACTTAGGAGAAACCAAAGAAGACATTGCAAAAACAGTAGCGATGATTAAAGAGCTATTACCAGATAACTTAGGTATTTCTGTTTCTTATCCGCTTCCCGGAACTCCTTTTTATGAAAAAGTAAAAGATGATTTGCAACTGAAAGCAAACTGGACCGACAGTGATGATCTTGCCATGATGTTTCAAGGAACATTTAATTCTAAATATTATAAAAAATTACACCGTTACGTACATAAAGAGTACAGGAAAAGTCAAGGAATAGCCAACTTTAAATCATTTTTCAAAAACCCATTAGCAACCTCTAAAGCGATGATACGATCTATGGCACTGTTCTTTTATTATACCCCAAGCGCTTTTATAGACAAAGCCAAATTAAAAAACATGCAACATACAAATAGTTAATTGAGATCGTATCAGTGTATACTTTTATGATGATATAACTTCAATACAATGAATCTCAAACCAATCATATTCTTAGTTACACTTATAGTGTTAACTTCAGGCACTATAAAGAATAAAAGCTTTGAGGGCGTTATTACCTATAAAACGGATATAAAATTTATAAACGAAAACATTAAATTTCGTGCTTATCACGAAGGTAAATTTGGAGATACCTTAAAAGTATATTACAATAAAGAAGGTGATATTTTCAAAAAGTATTACAATACCGGAGATCAAGGATATGATTTTAATTTATACGTAAATTCCAAGAACAACTACTATTCAAAATGGAAAAATCTAGATACTATTTATCATTATAACGTATCTGAACAATCTCTAGAATTTATTAGTAGCACTACAGGTACGAGTGAAAACATTCTAGGAAAAGAATGTAAATACATCCAGATAGAAGCCTATGAACCTAAAGGCAAACAATCTGTGATACAAAAATATTACTATAGTGGCTTTCCGTATTTAGACCCAGAACTTTTTAAAGGTTTCGAAGATTTTTATACGAATAGTTTTATGGATACTGCTAAATCACCCTTCATGAAAATGGAGTTAGATTTAGGTGATTATATAGTTACTTATACTGCTGTAAAAATTGAATCGAAAACAGTAAGTCTATCTAAGTTTCAATTACCGAAAGGCATACCTCAAAAAATATATTAATAAAAACAACGTACCTTCTGTAACGTACATGAAAAATGACTTTGATATACACGCTCAAAATTACGATACTGTTTTTACACATTCCAGTATAGGAAAGGCGCAGCGTGATCAAGTGTATACATATCTTAAAAAAGAGTTTGACACTAAAAGTCAACTTCACATTCTAGAATTAAATTGTGGCACAGGAGAAGATGCCGTATATCTTCATAAACAAGGACATCACGTCATTGCTACTGATATTTCTGAAGAAATGATTACTGTTGCTAAAAGCAAACATCAAGACATCACCTTTCAAACACTGGACATCACAACCATTACCGAAACTACATTTGATCAGAAATTTGATTTGATTTTTTCAAATTTTGGAGGATTCAATTGTTTATCTGAAATACAATTACAAACCTTTTTAAGAATCTCAGAAACACTACTCACCGATCAAGGTAAGCTCATCATGGTCATCATGCCTAAAAATACTCTTTGGGAACGTTTCTATTTCTCGTTGAAATTTCAATTTAAAAATGCCTTTCGGCGAAATACAAAAAAGGCCGTATATGCTAACGTTGAAGGCATTCAGGTTCCTACTTGGTATTATAATCCTAAAGAAATAACCGCTTTCGCGAAAGCGTATAAAAAACCTAAAACAGTAAAACCTATAGGAATTGCGATTCCTCCCTCCTATTTAGAACCTTATTTTAAAAATAAGCCTCGTTTTATGAAGCTTTTGATTACTTTAGAGTCATGGTTTCAAAACCCAATCTGGGCAAAATATGCAGACCATTTTTTAATAAGCTTTGAAAAGAAATGAGCGTTTTATTAACTCACGCATACTATCTCTCTAATGATCCGAAGGAGCATAAAATTATGAAGCCCTATCCTCCGTTAGGACAGCTTTATATTTCTGGATATCTCAATGAGCAGCATATAGACAACTATCTTTTTGACACTACATTCTATGCAAAGGATGATCAGTTAGCATTTATTAAAGAAAAACAACCAGATATTGTTGCCATATACTCCAACTTAATGACCAAAGTAGAAGTCATTAAGCTCATGAAAATCTTAAAGACAGATGAGCAATACGGTTTTCCAACCATTGTACTCGGAGGTCCTGACATCAGTTACAATCTCAAAAATTACTTAAATGCTGGAGCCAATTATCTCATTATAGGAGAAGGAGAAGAAACCATGGCTGAGCTGCATAATGCCATCATAAACAATACAGACATATCTGAAGTAGCTGGTCTAGCTTATTTAGAAAATGGGGTATTGACAAGAACAAAACCAAGGGTTAAAATGAAAGACCTATCGGTATTACCTCTTCCTAATCGAGAAGCTATACCGATGGATAAGTATCTAAAAACATGGAAGGACAACCACGGTATGAGTTCGATGACAGTGAGTACGCAACGTGGATGTCCATATACCTGCAAATGGTGTAGTACCGCAGTATACGGCCAGAGTTATAGACGCAGACCTGCAAACCTAGTAGCTGCCGAACTTAAAATGCTTAAAGACACTTACCAACCAGATTCTATATGGTTTGTAGATGATGTATTTACAGTAAGTCATAAATGGCTCAACGCTTTTCACGAAGAAGTCATCAAACAAGATGCGATCATTCCTTTTGAATGTATCACTAGAGCCGAACGATTAAATGATGACATCTTACAACTTTTAAAAGAAGCGGGATGTTACCGTATTTGGATAGGCGCAGAAAGTGGTTCGCAAAAAATTATAGACGCTATGGATCGCCGTGTAGATGTAGATGTAGTAAAAGAAGCCATCCAAAAAACCAATGCCATGGATATGGAAACGGGTACCTTTATTATGCTTGGATACCCCGGTGAAGATCTAGAAGATATCAATACCACGGTACAATATCTGAAAGATGCAAACCCTACCCATTTTACCATTACTATTGCATATCCTATTAAAGGAACTTCTTTATATAGCGAAATAGAGAAAGACATTATTACACAACCCGATTGGGAAACCTCTACCGATAGAGAAATTGATTTTAAACGTACATATTCTCGTAAATTTTATGACTATGCTGTAAAACATGTAGTCAATGAAGTAAATTACCATCGAGAGATTACAAAACCTCAACACCGAGATATCAAAAAAGCTATCAAATTTAAAATGAAGTCTATGCTAGCCAATGGACTAATGACTGTCACCAAATAACATGAACACCTCAACCTCTTGGCAACACACCACCTATACTGTATATGGTATAACGCTGTTGTTTTTTGTGCTGAGTTTATGGGGCATTACCCATCATGAATTATGGCTAGATGAAGCACATCATTACTTATTAGCTCGAGACAGTTCCTCTATTAAAGATCTTATTTTTAACACACAATATGAAGGACATCCTATCACCTGGAATCTTATACTCTATGGAGTAACAAGAATCACTACAGACCCTTTCTGGATGCAAGTCCTACATATAAGTATCATGACACTTACCGTAGGTATTTTCTTAAAGAAAGCGCCTTTTTCCTTACTCTTTAAACTACTATTCATTTTTGGATACTTTATGTTTTACGAGTACAATATCCTTAGTAGAAATTATAGTATTGGGATCCTTTTCATCTTTTTAGGGTGTAGTTTATATGAAAAAAGAGAGGCTAAATTCATAGCAATTGCCACACTTCTAGGATTGGCTAGTAATAGTCATGCGATCTTTTTGATTCTTGCAAGTGCTATCATGGCGATGATCACTTTAGAACGTCTCATCAGTCCTAAAAAACGTACCTCCGTAGAAACATGGATCGGTATAGCTGTGTTTGGTATATTCCTACTTATAAGTATATTTCAAATCTTACCTCCTTCAGACACTTCTTTCTTTGACCAAGGAGAACGCATGGGTTTTCTTGAAAAAATCCCTAAGAGTATGTCTCCATTTTTTAAAGGCATTTTTATCGTACCAGATGTAACCACTACCTCTTTTTGGAACAGCCATATGCTTGTTAATTACAGCAAACCTATTGCTGGTGTCTTTGCTTTGGCAAGTTTAACACTACCCTATCTTTTATTTTATAAGAATAGAAAATTAGTACGCTACATGTACTTTGGTATTATTGTTACAGGTGCTTTCTTCTATATCACAGCGTTAAATGCAGCTAGGTATTATGGGATACTATATTTGTTTTTAATTACTGCTTTATGGTTTGACAGGTATACGAGTTCTAATACTTCCATATACGCTTTCGCGAAACCTAGTAAAGCAGCAATTTACGCTGAACACAACCGAAGTATAACCGCTAAAAAAATACGTATCCCGTTTGAAAATATAGTAGACAAACTCAAACCACGTATTATATATGCTATCCTAGGACTTCATTTTGTTATCGGAATCTTTGCTTTCACTATGGATATGATTACACCATTTACGACCGCAAAACAAACTACCCAATACCTAAAAGACAATCACCTTATTGAAAAAACAATAGCTACAAAAGCATGTAACGGCACTGCGTTAAGCGCCTATATTGAAAAGCCTGTTTTCTTTACAAAAACGAATAGTTTTGAAAGTTACTGTACCTTTAATAGACCTGCTATCAAACGTAATCAAGGAAATGATGTACTTTTAAAATCTATAAACCATCTTTTAAAAACAGAAAGATCTCCTGTTATATTTGTGACACACGAACCATTTTTTGATGCCACTCAAAACAAGGTTTGGAAAGTACCAAATCAAAAACTTGAAGTCACTTTTTTAAAACAGTTTGACGGAAGTATTGTTAATAAAGGGAATCATTATATCTATGAAATTTCTTCGTATTAATATAGTATCAAAAAACAATATTGCATACTTTTTACTAAGTATATGTATGCTATTAATCGCATGTACACAATCTAAACGTGCACCTATAAAAGACGACCCCAATGTGATTTATTTAAAATGGAATAAATCCTATGAAAAAGATGCTTTAGAAAGACATAAAACAGGACTTACTTGGGCGCTTTCCTTTTTAGGGTCAACTATTGCATTAGATAGTACGCTCACAGGGATCACACATAAAAAAGATATTATTCAATTGGATGTGACCAAAGTAGGATTTCCTGAAAAAGCAATTCCGCATTTACAAGCACTCAATACCGTGATTCAAAACTCCGAAGAGTATCAAAGAAAAGGAACCATTGATCTAGGAAGGTATATAGCACTTACTATAGGAAGTCCCAATCATTATTATAAGATCGTAGATGTACCCTTACAACTATTTGATCTGAAAAACACTTATACTTTTGATACGCTTACTGCTTTTATTAATAACAGTAGCATCTCTAAAATAGATAGAGAAATTCAATATTCTATTCAAAATGACTCTTATAAACGTGCTTTTATCTCTTCTGAAAGAGATACTATTACGGGGGAAATTCAAGAATTTGAAACCGTCGAGTTAATGCCTAATGGTCTTTCTCGATTTGCCTTATATGATACCAAAGGAAACTTAAAGCCTGATGGGGATGAAGCAGTCACAAGAGCAGGTAAGCCTGCAAAATGTATGTGGTGTCACGAGTCTGGTATCCAGCAGTTATTTAGAAAGCAGTTAGATGTTGAATTCCACCTGTCTTCTAAAGATTTTCTAGATTCTTTGAAACGATACAATCACGAACTCAGAGTCTATCAGGATCGTGTATGGCAAGACTCATTAATTAAAAATAGACGTCTACACACCGAAATGGAAATTTCATATATCACTTTTATGGAACCTTCTATAGAACAATTAGCTAATGAATGGCAAGTATCTAAAAGAGACGTAAAGAACAAAGTAGCACATCTCAAATCACATCGTCATCATGAGTTTGGTTTTTTAGGAGATTTATATCATAGAAGAGACATTGACACTCTTGCGCCTTTTCAAGTATTAGAAGTTCCTGAATATATAAGAGAGGTTTCTAAAAATGAAAGTAAGGTAGATTATATAAAGTAGTAATGTTCCATTAAAAAATGACTAGAGAAGAAGCAAAGCATATTATAGTCAATAAACAATTGACTACACTCTCAAATAAATTGAAATATGAAATTTTAGAGGTGTATTTTTATTATGAAGATGAGAGTGATGTTAGAGAAGAAATAGAGAACAATGAACTTCCAAAACTTAGCGATTACATTATTCATCTACTTGTAAATAATGAAAAGCCCGTTGAAATAAATCATGCTGAATTCGACTTAATCTATAAAATGTATTTAAGTTCTCTCTTATATGGAACAACTAATAAATACTTGATTTTTAAATTAAAAGAAATAGCCAATATTATTGAAAACGATTTAAAAGGTAAAAAAGAACTTCTTGAACCTTGCCCATGTTGCGATTATCTAACTATAAGCCCTGGTGAAGATGGTATATGTGAAATTTGCCCTGTTTGCTTTTGGGAAAATTTCGGGTCAGGCCCAAATGGAATGATTCTTGACCAAGCAAAAAGAAACTTTAAAAAGCATGGTGTAATGGACTTACAGTTCAAAGAATATGTTGATTCTGAAGGAACTATTAAATACGAAAAACAATAACACTCATATTTAATTACGTAAGAGCATTAAAAAGTAGCACATCTCAAATCACATCGTCATCATGAGTTTGGCTTTTTAAAAATTTTATATCATAGAAGAGACATTGACACCCTTGCGCCTTTTAAAGGATTGGAAGTTCCTGAATACATTCGAGAAGTCTCTACCAATGAAAATAAGGTAAATTATATAAAATAGTGTATCTTCTATTATAACTCTTAACGGATACATACATTGACTCTAAAAGAATTAGTAGAAAAGAATAATTGGGAAGGTATCGAATCTATTCTTATAAAATCATATCCAGACTTAAAAAGGAAAACTTCATATTTTCATAACGTATATATTGAATTAACTAAAATGAATCCTATTCATTGTAATTTGATTCTATACATTCGAAAAATAAATTCTAAAAACGAAGATGATGATATTACTGTATCTGGAATTGGAGAACCACATGAATTAGGAAATACATATAATATCTCTGGTATAAACTGGAAAAAATGGTTACGTATGGAGATTCATCCAGAAACGATAAAGAATTTTAATGAATCAGAAATAATAGTACATTCATTATACGAAATGACCTTTTTGGGGTTCTCCGAAAATGAAATTAAAACTAAATTAAATACGCTTACAGATTAAGTTTGCAACCACTTCTTATAAAGCATTTCTTTCTCTTCTTCTGTAAAGAAATGATTCATATAGGTAGACTCTAACTGACTTTCTAAATACGATTTTGGAAAACGGATATACGATTTGAAATCAGCATACAAGGTGGCTCCTTTTTTGGCACCTGTGACGTTATAGTTTTCAAGGGTAAAGTTTTCTATACCACAGAAGTCACCAATAAGCTTTGACTTTAACGTATCATCAAGCGTAGTTTTAAGCAACAGGATATCCGTTTGATCTCCCTTTATCATTGTATAGCCTTTTGCTTTCGCGAAAGCGAACTCATACACATCTACACCTACTCCACCTTTAAAGTGGTTATCAAACCAATCTTTACAATACGAGTGATCGAGCTTTTCATAAAAAGCCTTTTCTATATCCTGAAGGCTCCCTCTAAAAAGATGTGCTGGCATTCCCATATGGATCTCAAATGCTTCAAAAAAAGCAGAAAGATTTCGCTCTATCGGGTTTCTAACTAATGAAATCACTTTGTAGGAATGTGATTTTTCAAGAAGGTATTTATGTAATATAAACACAGGACTTCGACTCCCAGGATACACCCCTTTTTCTTTACAAATAGCTTTAGCTTGTAACTCTTCTTCTATACTGAGACTGTGTATATGAAAACAAGGGATATCCGATTGTTTTTTTAAGGAATGATACACACTAGAAGAGCCTACTTTTGCCATCGTAAAAACCAGCATAGGTTCATGCTTCGGGTCTCGCAAGTCTTGTGTCTGTTGCCAAAGCACGAAACGATCTTTAATATGATATTTTAAAAATGGTTTTATCAATGTGTGTTAATTAATGTCTATATATTTCAGTGTAAAAGCGCCTCTTCTGGAATGATGATCTGTTAAGAAGTAAACTCTTGAATGATTGACCAACACTGGTTTTTTCTTAAGGGATATATTTTCTGTTATCAATTGGTCTCCGTGATACAATTGATGGTCTTTTATCGTGATGCTTTCTGTATCAAAACTAGTCACTGAAATGTCTGTTTGTATCGTTTCATCTCCGTTTCTCCCTAATGCTTTATAACTTAGTTTTCCCTGATCTTCAAAAAAATCATAAATCATAAAATGTTTCTTTTCTGATAACGCATACTGAGAGTTGTCTTCTGATTTCCCTTTCAAAGCACCATAAGACAATGGAAATAATACGACAAAAGTAAGTGCAATATATTTTAGATGAAACTTAGCATCAATTAACTTACACATGTAAATAGTTAATAAAACAACTAACCACAATCTTGAAAACTGAATTACGATAGGTTCGCCTTTTAATTCTCGAAAAGGAAAATTACATATCAACATTAATAACCCCAAAAGTACTATGATAGATGCTACATTTAATCGTTGTTCAGAATGTCGGGCACGTCGGTTTAAAATGGTATACTTCTTATTCATAAATATTGGAAAGACTACAAAAAGTGGAATCACCCATAAAATCTGTGCATAGGTTGCTGTTCTTCCTTGTGTTAAAAATAAAGTAGTTACCCATATGGCAAGTAAAGCAAACGTATTGTTCTTTTTACGTATGGACATTCCAATGGCGCTTCCAATGATAATGGCCTTCGTAATCCAATTGGCAATCGCATAGATACGTTCATTGGCTATCCACGCTGTAGGATTATAATAAGAATCTTCTACAAATAAGAATTTAAAAAACACATCTAGTGATTGATAATTAACTCTATAATCTGTAGTTGTTTTGCTTGAAAACGTATGTGGTAAGATGTCTAAAAAATACGACTCCCATAGTGTGTATCCAGTAATAAAAATTCCAACAATCACAAAAAGAAGTGTTCCTAAAATGCATAACCCTATGGCTTTCCAACGTTTTTGAAATGCTAACGGAATACCATAAAAGACAGGAAAGAACTTCAACAAAGTCGCAAAACTTAATAGCATCCCTGTCCCGTATTCCCTTCTCTTTTCAAGAGCATCATATCCCGCTACAACAAAAAAGAAAACTATAAAGTACGATTGTCCGAAAAGGATTTGATTTCGAATAGGTACATAAAATAAGATTGGAATGCACAGCAAGAGCCATTTTGAATCTGGTATTGTTTTTTTAGCTAACAAGAAAAGTCCCGCTAAGAAGAGTAATACACTTATGCTATTAAAAACAAACTTGGCTAGGTAAGCATCTTCGATATAAGCTAGCGGATAGAACGCTGCTAATGTAAAAGGGCTATTGACATAAAAGTCTACCAACACATCAGTATACCCTAGTCCCCAGATGTATGCATTAAAAGCATGAATATCAAAAATGACTGTTTCAGGTACAATGCCATCGTGTATTAATCGTGCTGAAAAATAACTATTTGAAAAATCATGTAAGGGAGCATCATATGAAACGATCAAAAAATAAAGACATACAATTACTGTAGGTAATAGATAAACTAAAAGTGTTTTATTGTCTTTGGTAAAGAGATTCATTCCTCACAAAAATAACCTTATTTAGATTATCATTTTCATTCTGTTTAATATGTTAACTTTGTTTATCTATATTGCCTCTTGAAAAGAACTAAAACAGCAAGCTAACGACGCATGATCAACAACAAAAAAGTAGTTGTCGTATTACCTGCATACAATGCAGCCCTTACATTAAAACAAACCTATAATGAAATTCCTTTTGACATTGTAGATGATGTGATATTAACAGATGACCACAGTACAGATAATACTGTTGAAGTGGGAAAATCATTAGGCATAGCACATATTATCGTGCATGAAAAAAACAGAGGCTATGGAGGTAATCAAAAGTCGTGTTATAACAAAGCTCTTGAACTAGATGCGGATATTGTGATTATGCTGCATCCTGATTATCAGTACACACCAAAGCTTATCCCTTCTATGGTATACCTCATCGCAAATGATGTATATGACGTGGTATTAGGATCACGTATCTTAAACAAAGGAGCTCGTAAGGGTGGTATGCCATTGTATAAATATGTTGCTAATAGAATACTAACACTCTTCCAGAATATACTCATGGGACAAAAACTATCTGAGTATCACACAGGATATAGAGTTTTTAGTAAAAAAGCATTAGTATCAATTCCATATCAAGATAACTCAGAAGATTTTGTGTTTGATAATCAAATGCTAGGGCAATTATGTTATGCAAACATGCAAATAGGAGAAGTGTCTTGCCCTACAAAGTATTTCCCAGAAGCATCTTCCATTAACTTTTCAAGAAGTGTCACCTACGGACTTGGAGTGTTAGGCGTTTCTATAAAATACTTTTTCCATAAGAATACATTTATAAAGTCAAAGCTCTTTAAAGCGATATAGCAATGCCATATTCTAAATTGCTTGATCGTGTTAAAACTGTCTCCTTATATGGTTTCGGGCAGAGTATTCCCATGGTCGCGCAACTTATGATATCATTGCTTATTATAAAAAAACATTCAACGGCACTTTGGGGAGAATATGTAACACTATTATTATGGGTAAACTTCATTATTCTATTTTCTTATTTTGGCAATAAGAATTACCTGTTAAAACAATTTAGTGAGCAACCCGGAAAAATCCATACCACTTGGCTCTCAAATTTCAGCACTCGATTTCTAGTATTTGTTTTTGTTGGAATCGCTGTTTTTATTATTCCATTGTTTGCTCCGTATAGTATATATATCCTCGTATGGATGTTCCTTTTGTTTTTTAATCAATCTTTTGAAGTGCTAATCCTTTATCAGAAAGATTTTAAGTTCAATTTTATAACCGAGTTCATTCGTAATGCTATTGTTGTAGGCGTGTTATTATTTTTCTCAGGAACACTCCAACTAGAACTTTTTTTACAAATCATCATTGGCGGACTTATGATTAAGGCCATTTGCTATACGATGTATTATAGAAAAATACTATTAAATACGAAAGCCACTTTTGATAAGCATAGTTTAATTACATCCATTCCTTTTTTGATTCCAATGGTTTTAGGAACCTTACGAACTAAAATTGATAGTTATTATGGCACTATTTATTTTACAAAAGAAGACTTAAGTGAATATCAAATTTTCATTAGTTTCATTTCTTTAGTGCAATTAGGCGCTGCTTATATGATCAATCCGTTTATTAAGATTTTCTATCGTATTTCTAAAAAAACACGATCAGTTATAGAAAGACAATTCTTGCTCTTAGGGATTGGCATAGGAGCCATTGCTATTGCTGTTATATTTGGTATCATTACCTATGTGTATGAATTTACATTTAGTAGTATGAGTTATCTTTTAGGATACCTTTTTATGATCACGCTATTTATACATCTATTATTAATTAACGAGTTTTATAAAAATAACAAACAAACGCTTGTTGCTATTATTATTGGAGTCATTGCATTCATTCAAGTTATTTTTGGATATTTTACAATTGACACCTATCAATCTACAGGAGCACTCATCATAAAAGTAATAGGACAATGGATGGTGGTATTGGCATTGTTAGGATTTAGGAAACGGTTTTTAATCTCTTCTAACGATATTAAATAGTAATTTTCACAGTAGCAGATGTCAAAAGAAATAAATACTAAAGCCAGTGCATTATTCAATTCATATCCCGAATTGGATACAGGGAGAACAGCAACTTTAGCTGAGTACAAAAGTTTAAAATGGAATATCCGTAGAAAAGTTTCCAAATGGTTTCTTGAATTGATGACCATGTATCCTGTAACAGATCTTGATATTGGAATTCCTTTTAATTATGGTTGGGATTCTTTGAAAGACAAAAAGAGTCATGAACTACCTGTATTAAATACAAGATTCAACAGTTTTAAAGATATCGAACTTGAGGCAACAGAATCATTTCCTGGAGTTGATCTGATAAAAAAAGGATGGATCTGTATTGCTTTTGATGAAAATATAAGTGGTGATGGATTCTATATACGTGCAAAAGAAAGCAATCCTAAAGTAATCTATGTGTATCACGATTGTGGAACGAACGCAAAAGAATTAATAGCCCAAGCTCAGGTAATTGCAAATAGTTTTACAGAGTTTCTCGAAATAATAAAACCACAAGAAGACATTGATGATTGGATGGATAAAAACAATGTATAATTTCTTCTAATGATAAAATAAGTAAGACAAGTATCTATGAATAGTAACATAACATTAAAGAGTATATTACACTAATGAAAATCACTCCATATCTATCTGTTATCTCTATAATTATCGCCTTGATTGTTATTTATTTTAAATTACAATTAGACATATCTTTTTATGATAACTTAAAAAAAGTGTACCCTAATGAACACGGTGATTTTACTCCCAGTTTGGTAGTTATTGGGATTAGGACTACACTTGTTTTCTTAATTCCTATACTTACATCTCTTATTATAAGTATCAAAGGAATAAAAAAGAGGAATAGATATCGGAAATTAGCGTTAACTATTAATATTTTAGCTATCATTTATTTAATTGTTCCTGTAGGAGCAATAATTATGGTTGTTCAAAGTACTATGTAAAATAATTTTATTTTGCAGTAAGGTTAGTATACGATATGAAACAAAAAATAAAAGTTTTAAAGCTGATAATATGATATTAGGATGAATAAGAATGAAAGTTATTTCGGAAAAACAGTACTATCAGAAGAAAAGGAATTAAAATACGCATCTACATATGATATTACAATGGATCCTAGAGAATGGATGGCAAAAAACGGCCATAGAATCATTTGTGGAGATCCTAGAAGATATGCATATAGGAATAAAGAACTTGAGGCTTGGATACATAAGGCCTTCAATGCTCTTATAAATGAAGGTATAGAAACACTTTGGAAAGAATTTCTTACAGCCTCAGAAATTAAAGTAGTACGAGAATTATATGAAAATCCTTAATACCAAATAAATACTTCACATGCCCAACATTCTAGGAATCTCTGCTTTTTATCATGATGCTGCTGCTGCTATTACTGTAGACGGAGTCATTATTGCTGCTGCGCAGGAAGAGCGATTTACTAGAATAAAACATACACCCGACTTCCCCGTACAGGCAATCATATACTGTCTGGAAGAAGCAGGCCTTACCATAGACCACCTAGATGCCGTAGTTTTTTATGACAAACCACTCCTTACCTTTGAGCGTCTATTGCAAACCTATTATGCCTTTGCTCCCAAAGGACTAATCTCTTTTTTAAAAGCGATTCCAGTTTGGTTAGAACAGAAATTGTTTCTTAAAAAGCAAATTCGCGACGGACTCGCTGCAGTGATGCCGTATGACAAAAAGAAACTCAAATTACTCTTTACAGAGCATCACTTATCACACGCTGCTAGCACATTTTTTGCATCTCCCTTTGAACATGCAGCCATTCTTACGGTAGATGGCGTTGGCGAATGGGCAACCGCCACCATTAGTGAAGGAAAAGGAAATACCATTACCGTAAAAAAAGAACTTAACTTCCCACATTCAGTGGGGTTATTATACAGTGCATTTACCTATTACCTTGGGTTTACGGTCAATTCTGGAGAATATAAACTCATGGGACTCGCTCCATATGGTAATCCCAATGCAGATCAAACACAACACTATATACAGCAAATCAAAGAAAAGCTCATTTCTATCAAAGAAGATGGATCCATATGGTTAGACCAATCCTATTTTAAATATTCGACAGGATTAACGATGACCAAAGACAGTAAATGGGAATCCCTTTTTGGTTTAAAAAGAAGACTTCCGGAGTCTGAGTTATTACAAGAACATTGTAATTTGGGGTATGCAATTCAGCAGGTTACGGAAGAAGTAGTTCTGAAGATGGCCGCTTTCGCGAAAGCGGAAACAGCAGCATCCAATATATGTCTAGCAGGAGGCGTTGCTTTAAACTGTGTTGCTAATGGAAAATTACTCAAAGAAAATCTCTTTGAAAACATCTATGTACAGCCTGCTTCTGGAGATGCAGGAGGATCATTAGGAGCAGCACTTGCAGCGCATTACATGTACTTTGAAGAAACACGAAACGTCGATTCTCAAAAAGATAGCATGCAAGGAAGTTATCTAGGTCCTTATTATTCTGATAAAGAAATCACCATCCTCAATAAACGTTACAAAGCCATTGCAAACAAAGTTCCTGAGTTTGATATACTCTCTAAACAAGTGGCTTCAGAAATTGCAAAAGGTGCTATTATAGGATGGTTTCAAGGACGCATGGAATTTGGACCAAGAGCCCTAGGAAATCGCAGTATCATTGGTGACCCTTCTAATACAGAAATGCAAAAAAAGCTCAATCTCAAAATAAAAAAACGAGAAAGCTTTCGACCTTTTGCCCCTTCAGTATTAAACTCAGATGCCGCTACTTTTTTTGATTTAGAGACCACATCTCCATACATGACACTCGTGGCTGATGTCAAAAAAAATATTCAAAAAGAAGTCCCTTCTAATTATCATGAATTACCTTTACTAGAGAAATTGTATTGTGAGCGAAGTAATTTACAAGCCATCACACATTTGGATTTTTCGGCAAGAATACAGACGGTTCACAAAGAAACCAATCCAAAATACTGGCAATTATTACAAGACGTAAAACAAGAAACTGGCAAAGGAATTCTTATAAATACAAGTTTCAATGTACGTGGAGAACCCATTGTATGTACTCCTGAAGATGCATATACCTGTTTTATGAATACAGAAATGGACATACTCGTTATAGAAAATTATATGTACTTTAAGACAGAACAACCGGAATGGGACACCAAAGAACGTTGGACAAAAACATTTAAAAAAGACTGATATGGATGCATTAAAAGACCTTTGGTTATTTATGAAAGAACGTAAGAAGTTCTGGTTACTTCCTATCATTATTGTTCTCTTAGTATTAGGAATCTTAATTGTATTAGGAGGCAGTAGTGCACTCGCGCCATTTGTATATTCCCTATTCTAAGATGAGCGTAAAAAAACAATTGACTCCTAGCAAAACAGTATTAACTATTGTTGTTGGATTTTTGATTATCTATCTAGTAGGGCGTTTTCGTTTATTAAAAGACTTCACCTGGGCATTATGGGTTTCTGCAATTATAGGAGTTCTTGGATTACTTTCTTCATACCTTGCTTTAAAAATTCAAGATGCTTGGATGGGTTTAGCAAGTATCTTAAGTCGTATTATCCCTCCTATTTTACTCTCGGTGATCTTTTTTGTGATTCTCTTTCCAATTGCCTTATTATCTCGATTATTTGGAGACAAAGACCCTTTACAACTTAAAAAAACAGACAAGAGTCTTTTTAAAACGGTAGACAAAACATGTACGAAAGATACGTTTGAAAAGACTTGGTAGTTGTACTGAGTGCTCACTATTTACAGATAAAACAATGGTTCAAATCTTGTCTGGTTGAGCGCAGTCGAGACCTATTCAAGATATAGGATTACAAAAAACCTCTCGACTGCGCTCGAGGAGACATTTAAATTCTTTTTAAATACATCTCAGACATACAAACTACCGTATTGTTTAATTTTATATTGCTCAACCTATTGTTCATTTAGAAGTTTACTACTCTAATTTTCCAGTGAAATTTTTAGTTTTTGCCTCAATCCAAAAGGAAGAATCAAAAATTTCGTAGATATTCCCTTTAGGGTTAGGGAAAAAATCGATAACATTACTCAAAATGCACAACAGTTTGCTTGATATGTTTTGACAATACATCGGCTACCACTTTATTTCCTTCGACTGTCCAATGTTGTTCTTGCGCATTATACATTTTGATTCCATTACGGTCTGCTTCCTGTAAAGCAGGCATGAGATCTATTATTTTTAATTGGTTTGCTTTCGCGAAAGCTAATAAAGTAGCATTTGGCATATCCTTTTTATATCTAACTGATGGATAATAATCTTCTATTTGAGACCACAAATCATCTTCTACTTGTACCATTGATGGGGCTAGCGCAAAAACAACAGGGATATTTGCATCCTTTCCGTAATCGTCTATTGCTATTAGTAATCGCTCCATAGTTTCATACATTAGTTTTGTGTCTTCTTCTAAAGGATCTCTACAAGTATATACTTCAGGAGGTGTATAAGCTATATTTTTGTTGGTATCATTCTTTGATTTTATGTTCGAAATACTATTCTTAACTAGACGGTATAAATGGGATTTGTAATAAAAAGGAAGCGCTTCTTTTGTTGTATACTTTTTTGAAGGCGGAATGATTTGAACGGGCATATCGGTATTAAAAACAGCAGAAGGTCTCGGATATAACCACGGATTTTTGCTCATATTATCTGTAAAATCATTTCGTAAATAAACCATTACCACAATAACATCTGGTTGTATTTTTGGAGCCCACTCTTTTAGTACTAAGTATTCCTGAATCTGTCCATACCCATTCACTCCAAAATTATAGACGGAAGTATCCGTAAGCTTATTTTCCATCAGTTTAGTAAATACCTCATCTGCTTCTACCGAAATATTACTCACAAACGAATCTCCTAAAACCATGATTTTAGTAGCGCCTTTTTTTTCTTCAAATGGGACATCTCGATACCCTTCACCATTTATCTGAATGGTATGATTAATTCCTCCTTCGTAAACAATAGCACCTTTTTTATTAGGTATAAACTCCCATCCTACTGTTTCCTCAAACTGAAACATTACATCATGATCGTTTATTTGAGGTAATACTAATCGAATAGCTACTTCGCAAATAGCAAGTATTACAATCGTAGATATCAAAAGAAGAAGAATATTTTTTTTCATAATAATTACACAGAACTAGTCCAAGATAATATTAAAGCTTAAATAAGCAATAGGGAGTTATTCTTTATCTTTGCAAGGACTTAAAAATAATGGAGAAAAAGAATATTATTGTAACTGGATATCCTAAAAGCGGAACTACCTGGGCGAGTAGATTAATAGCAGAACTAGCAGCCTGTCCGTTACAAGGAGATTGGGGGTTTGAACACATAGAAGCCCTATATGAAGAAGGAAAATATAGAGATTCTCCATACGATTGTTATAAATCACACTATACGTACGACACCATCTTTTCAAAATCTCCTAAAAAAGTATATAAGATCATTCATATTATTAGAGACCCTAGAGACGTTGTCATTTCAGGAAGTCACTATTTTACATTTACAAATCTTATAGAACGTATCTTTAAAAAAATAAAACTCCCTATAAGGGATACCTCCTTATTTTCTGTTTCTCAAAAAAAGAAAAAAGAAAAAATGATACAAGCCGTGCTTCATGGAGATGCAAAAGTGAATTATTGGTTATCACTTTCGTGGAAAAAACACACAGAAGCATTTAAAGACAAAGAAGTCCTCACCATCAAATACGAAGATCTATTAACAAGTCCTCAAGAAGAGTGTACTAAAATATCAGTATATTTAAAGTTAGACATTGATATTTCGTATATTGATAAGTGTATTCAAAAGCAGTCTTTTGAAAAGAAGAAAAAAGAAATGGCATCAACTAAGGATGTACACTTTAAAAAGCTATTACGCCAAGGCAAACAGGGCTATTGGAAAGAAGAATTTACTTCTAAAGAAAAAAGCGCTTTTAAAGACTACTTACAAACAAATACATTTTACAATTAGTATGAAAAAGAAAGTAATATCCTTATGTAAATAAGTAGTAATAAAACTACAATCGTAATATCTTTGCAATTAATACGTCCTAAAATTCATTAATCTATATTTTGAAAAACAAAGTCCTCATATTTAATCCTAGAAGTGCCAATCAAAAGCACCGTATTCCTAATTCTATTTTACAAGTAGGAGCTGCAATCTATGGATCCTATGACTTTGCATTTGTAGATGGAAACTTAGAAGAAGATCCTTGGCAAAAAATTGTATCCTATTTTAATTCGGGAGCATACAAATATTTCTGTAGCACAGTAATGCCTGGACCACAATTACGGCAAGCCATTCCGTTTACACGAAAAATAAAAGAACAGTTCCCAAATACAATTACCATATGGGGAGGTTATTTTGCTTCTAATCAATATAAAGTATCTATTGAAGCTCCTTATGTTGATTATATTGTAAATGGTCCTGGAGATGTTACATTTCCAAAATTATTAGAAACACTAGAAGCTGGAAATTTAGAGGAGTTACCTAAAATTGATAATCTTATTTATCAAGAGGAAGACGGTACCATCACACGCACTAAAAAAGAAAAGCTTCTTGAACAAGATACGTTACCACAGTTACCCTATACACATCTTAATTCCTTTTATGATTTAGAAAATTATCTTAGTCGTACGTTTTTAGGAAATAAGACATTTTCATATCACTCAAGTTTAGGATGTCCATTTACCTGTTCATTTTGTGCAGTAGTTCCTATTTACCAAGGACGCTGGAAAGCAAAATCTGCACAAACTGTTTACAATGATGTCAAGTATTTTAAAGACAATTATAATATTGATGCTATAGAGTTTCACGATAATAATTTCTTTACTTCTAGAAAACGTGTTGTAGAATTTTCAAAACTCATTAAAGATGATGGAATTACTTGGTGGGGAGAAGGTCGTATAGATACTATCAACAAGTATTCTGATGAAGACTTACTACTCATGAGAGAAGCAGGTTGTAAGATGATCTTTCTTGGTGCCGAAACTGGAAATGACGATATTCTCAAGCAAATGAATAAAGGAGGTACACAAACAGGACAAGGAATCAAAGACTTTGCTGCGCGCTTGTATCCTATAGGCATCATCCCCGAATTTTCTTTTGTATTAGGGATGCCTGCAGATACTCCAGAACAAGTAATGGCGCAAATAGAATGGGATATTAATTTTATTAAAGAAATTAAAGAGATTAATCCAGACGCTGAAATCATTATTTATTTATACAGTCCTGTAGCTACAGAAGGCTCTGAACTATACGAGCAAATTCAAAAAGCAGGTTTTAGTTTCCCAAAAAAACTGGATGATTGGTTAGATCCTGCTTGGGAAAATTTTGATTTACGTAAAAACCCACTAACACCTTGGCTTACGCCTAAAATGGTAGATCGTATTATGAATTTTGAAACCGTTCTTAACGGCTACTATCCAACGGCTTCTGATTTCAGAATCAAAGGTGCCAAAAAGAAATTATTACGTACTATTTCTAAAGTACGTTACAAAACGGGGGTATATAAATTTCCATATGAGATTAAGGCATTACATAAACTTTGGAAATACCGTCAACCAGAAGAGCAAGGTTTTTACTCTGAATAATGGGACTCTTACGCGACTTTATTAAAAAAATCACACACCCCTTTTTAAGAAAAGGAGCCGAGTATTATTACAGAAAGCCTCGCCCCTATTCGTATAATGGAATTACAACCATCGTACATCCCGATGTGTTTCCTCCGCATCTTACGCTGAGTACTAAAATCTTATTAAATTTTATGTCAGACATAGATCTTACACAAAAGACGTTTTTAGAATTAGGATGTGGCTCTGGAATTATCTCTTTATATGCAAGTCAGAAAGGAGCAACTGTTACGGCTAGTGACATTAATAAAACAGCTTTAGAATACGTAACAAAAGCATCTAAAGAAAATAAGCTTCCCGTTCAATGTGTGTATTCTAATTTATTTGAGGCACTTCAAGAAAAACAGTTTGATTATATTTTTATCAACCCTCCATATTATCCCAAATCTCCAGAAAGTGTAAAGCAGCAAGCTTGGTTTTGTGGCGCAGCATTTGAATACTTTATAGCGCTTTTCAGTCAACTTCCTACATATCTTACGAAAGAGAATACAACCTATATGATTCTTTCAGAAGATTGCGAACTTGAAAAAATTAAAAGTATTGCTTCAGAAAACAAACTAACAATGGAGCTTGTATACCAAACTAAAAAAGTAGGAGAGAAAAACTACATCTTCTCTATTTACTAAAAATAACACCATCTAAAAATTCATAAAGCGCTAGCTGTCCATTATTATTAAAGTGTGGATCATTATTATAATACAATCTATGAGAAATAGTATCTTTTTGTTTTAAATAAGATATTGGATTATAAAACGTAACATTTTCCATACTTCCAAAATCTGAAACTGCCTTCGTATAGAATGTATAATGAGTACGGTTTACATTTGTTTCATTTTCAAATTGAGCACCTAATTCAAGCATATGACTATAATACTCGCTATTTAGTTGTGCACAATGAGGAATAAAAACAATAGAGACCATAACATCTGAAGGAATCACCTCTAAAAAGGATTGCACACCATCTTTCCATACTTCATATCGATCTAAAAAATCATCTTTCAATGTAATCGTTTTATCTAGATAGTAAGCATCTGCCTCAAAAAGCATACGTTGCCTTTTTGTATATAATTGTTTAGAAAATACATTCTTTTCAAGTTTTCCAATATTTATTTGATGCGAACCAAATTGTTTTAGCTTTTGATTTATATATACCCCTGATAGTATATAATCTGTAGTTTTCCAATATAAATTCCTTGCCAAAGACATCGTACGCCAATTAGACACATGTCGTACATCTAACAAATCATTCCCCACATATACCTGATACACAATATGCTTAGGGTTGTGTTTTTTTATTTTCTTTTTAGCAAAAGTATTTACTTGCTTAATTCCTGTACCTGGAATACCTAAATTCAAAAATGATTTTTCAGGATACGTATCTCTCAACAAATCAACGTAATTGCCAGTAGGTGTAGAAAACGAATCTCCAAAAACAAGATAATCTACAGCATCGCTTTCGATAGCATCGGAAGGATTTAATGCTTCGATTTCTGCTTTATAAAAATCGATAACGCCATACCTATATACAACTTCAAGGAGCAATAGTGTAATACAACTAATGACCAGTACTTGTAGAATTCCTTTTGTAATTTTTTTTAGATATAACACGCCTACAAAATACAAAGATGATCATAGAATTAAATTTTAAAGTACGGTTTTTTACGCTTTCGCGAAAGCGTATAAAAAAAGGATCATTATATACATAACGATCCTTTTATATTTATTTGGATGAGAATAATTACTTACTCAAATACATTTTACGTCGTGAATATAAATCGTAAAAAGCATCATCTCTAAGGTTATCTATAAATAAGATACTCTCTCCTGTACTCTTCATTTCTGGTCCTAACTTCTTATCTACATTAGGGAACTTATTAAAAGAGAATACTGGCTGTTTTATAGCGTATCCTTCTAATTGAGGATTAAAGTTAAAATCTTTTACTTTTTTATCTCCAAGCATTACTTTGGTTGCATAATTTACATAAGGTTCTTTATATGCTTTTGCAATAAAAGGAACCGTACGAGATGCACGCGGATTTGCTTCGATGATATATACTTTATCATCTTTTACAGCAAACTGTATATTTATAAGACCTACTGTATCTAGCGCTAGTGCTATTTTACGGGTATGATCTTTAATTTGCTCTAAAACTAAATCTCCAAGATTAAATGGTGGTAATGTTGCATTAGAATCTCCTGAGTGAATACCACAAGGTTCTATATGCTCCATGATCCCGATGATGTATACATCTTCTCCATCACAGATAGCATCTGCTTCAGCCTCTATAGCACCATCTAAATAGTGATCTAATAAGAGTTTGTTATTTGGTATTTTACGTAATAAATCTACTACGTGTTTTTCAAGTTCGTCTTTATTGATCACGATCTTCATTCCTTGTCCTCCTAATACGTATGATGGACGTACGAGTATTGGAAAATCAAGTCTATCTGCCACTGCTAGTGCTTCATCGGCAGTTTCTGCAACATCAAATTCTGGATATGGGATATTTAGGTCTTTCAATAATGTAGAAAAACTACCTCTATCTTCTGCTAAGTCTAGCGCTTTGTAGCTAGTACCCATAATTTTAATACCGTATCTGTCTAACTTTTCTGCTAATTTTAAAGCAGTCTGTCCTCCTAACTGTACAATAACACCTTCTGGTTTTTCGTGACGAATAATGTCATAAATATGTTCCCAGAAAACAGGCTCAAAGTATAACTTATCTGCTATATCAAAATCAGTAGATACGGTTTCTGGATTACAGTTAATCATAATGGTTTCATAGTCACATTCTGAAGCAGCTAATACACCATGTACACAACAATAATCAAACTCGATTCCTTGTCCAATTCGGTTAGGACCTGATCCTAATACGATAATTTTCTTTCTATCAGATACAATACTTTCATTTGATGAGAATTTATTGCCATCTGTCGTTTCCATTTCGTACTCAAATGTAGAGTAGAAATAAGGAGTTTGTGCAACAAATTCTGCAGCACAGGTATCTACGAGTTTATACACTCTTTTAATACCCATTTCATCTCTCTTATTGTATACTTGGCTTTCTAGACATTCAAGCATGTGTGCTATTTGTCTATCTGCAAAACCACGTTGTTTTGCTTCCAGCATGAGATTTCGCGGAAGCGTATCTATTGCATAATTAGAGATTTCTTTCTCCATCATATACAGTTCTTCATATTGTTTTAAGAACCACATATCAATTTTTGTAATCTCAAAGATGCGGCTTAATGGGATTCCCATTTGAATAGCATCATAAATCACAAATACACGATCCCAACTTGCATGGGTAAGTTTTTCTATAATTTGATCATAGTTCTTATATCCTTTTCCATCAGCACCTAATCCATTACGTTTGATCTCTAGAGATTGTGTTGCTTTGTGTAATGCTTCTTGGAACGAACGTCCTATTCCCATTACCTCTCCTACGGCTTTCATTTGTAATCCTAATGTTCTATCAGAGCCTTCAAATTTGTCAAAATTCCAACGTGGAATCTTTACAATTACATAGTCTAATGTAGGCTCAAAAAGTGCCGAAGTAGATCCTGTAATCTGATTAGAGAGCTCATCTAAGTGATAGCCCATTGCGAGTTTAGTTGCCACTTTTGCAATAGGATACCCTGTTGCTTTAGAAGCTAATGCCGAAGATCTAGATACCCTAGGATTAATCTCAATGGCAATAATTTCTTCTTCATTATCAGGATTTACAGCAAATTGCACATTACAACCTCCTGCAAAATCACCAATACTACGCATCATATGAATAGCCATATCACGCATTTTCTGATACGTAACATCAGATAATGTCATGGCTGGAGCAACTGTAATAGAATCTCCAGTATGGATTCCCATAGGGTCCATATTTTCAATAGCACAAATGATCACTACATTATCATTAGCATCTCTTAATAATTCAAGCTCATATTCTTTCCACCCTATTAATGCTTTATCAATCATCACTTCATGTACAGGAGACACTTCAAGGCCGTGAGATAATAGTTTGTCAAAATCTTCTTCTTTATATACAAAAGAAGCACCTGCTCCTCCTAACGTAAAAGAAGAACGTATAACAAGAGGAAATCCAAACTCTTGTGCAATTTCTTTTCCTTTTAAAAATGAGTTTGCACTAGCTTGTGGCGCCATAGGTATACCTATTTCACGCATCAAGTTTTTAAACTGATCTCTATCTTCAGTAATATTAATTGCATCAATATCAACACCAATAAGCTCTACATCAAAATCTTTCCAGATTCCTTTCTCATCGGCTTCTATACATAAATTAAGTGCTGTTTGTCCTCCCATGGTTGGTAATACAGCATCAATATGTGGATGTTTTTTAAGAATCTGAACAATTGATTTTGTGGTAAGTGGCAACAAGTATACATGATCAGCCATAGAAGGGTCTGTCATAATCGTTGCAGGATTGGAATTAATAAGGATAGTTTCGATTCCATCTTCTCTCAAAGAGCGTAATGATTGTGAACCTGCATAATCAAATTCACATGCTTGACCAATGATAATAGGCCCTGAACCTATAAGAAGAATCGATTTTAAATTTTTATTTTTTGGCATTTTAAAGAAAGGATTTCTAATTATATAAAAATAAGAACTGATAGGATATAAAAAAAGGTGTTACTTAAAAAAAGCAACACCCTTATATAGATATTAATATATCATTATTTTTTGTGACGAGGTTCAGAAGATACACTTAGTTTCTTTCTACCTTTAGCACGACGTCTAGCTAAAACCTTACGGCCATTTGCTGAAGCCATACGCTCTCTGAAACCATGCTTGTTTCTTCTTTTTCTTTTTGACGGTTGAAACGTTCTTTTACTCATTTTATATCTTCTTTGTGACCTTTATAAGTCTAAAATTTTACTTTTTATGTACCGCTTTCAAAGCTGGGGGCAAATATACAACAACTTTTTACTTCTCCAAGTCTAATTTTTAATTTTTTTATAGTTGTTTTTAGTACCTTTGCCGCTCATCTAAAATGAACCACTTTTTGGTACGTAAAAACAACTTTTTTGTCACTCTATTCCTTATAGTATCTTATACCACTATAGGACAAGTGAATCTAAAATACTCTTTAGAAGTAAACGACAACTTTATACTTCAACAAGATGCCGTCCAAACAATTACTCAAGATATTCAAGGAAATATTCAAGAAGTTGAAAATAAAATTAAAAGTACAATTCATTTTACAGTTACAAAAAAGACAAGAAGAGCTATCACATTAAATGTAGGTTTTAAATCTTATTCTGCAAAAACATCCTCTCCTGAACTAGGCATACTTATGGATGTAGATACACATATAGAACAAGAAACTCCACAAGGCAAAGCATTTATGGGACTTATAGAATCATATATAACTATAGTTATAAACCGCTCAGGAAAAGTTATTGATATACAAAATGTCGATGCATTTGTATTAGGTTTGCTATCTAAAATGGATATTGAAGACGATAAATTATTAGAAGTTTCAAAAAAAGGATTAGAAAAAGAATGGGGAGCTAAACATCTTGGGTCTTTTTTTGAACAAATTTTATATAATTACTCTAGGCGTAAAGTAGATATAGGAGATTCATGGAAGAATACATTTGAAGCTAAAAATGGATTGAGCGCAAATAATACATGGACATTAGATGCCATTGAAAATAACACCTATAAAATATCATGTGTTGCAGATATAACTTTACAAGTAGATAGTGACAAAATAATTATGAATCTCACTGGAACGCAGCAAACAGAACTTATAGCTGATTCCTCTAATGGTCTTCCTGTTAAATTAACAGTCATATCTTCTAATGAAGGTGATTCTTTTTCAAAATCAATAGGTGATTTTAAAATACCCACTAAAATAACATCAATAACAACATATACAAGACTCTAGTATGTTCAATAAAAATATAAAATTAATACTTGCTGTAGCTACATTAGGAGTAGCGGTGTGGCAATTTACCGAAAACGAAATAGGCAACGGCATTATGTTCATTTTACTTGCTGCTATATTCGTTTTATTATATTTCAAAAATGAAATCATAATTCTAGCATTTTTAAGATTACGTAAACAAGATTTTCCTGGAGCACAAAAATGGTTAGGTAAAATAGGTAATCCTGAAGGAGCTCTTACTAAGAAACAACAAGGATACTATTATTACCTTCAAGGGTTGATGGTATCACAAACCAATATGACGCTAGCTGAAAAGCATTTTAAAAAAGCAATTGGTTTAGGACTCTCTATGAAAACTGATTTAGCAATGGCTAAGTTAAACTTAGCTGGTATAGCTATGACTAAAAATCGCAAACGCGAAGCTCAAGTACTCCTTAAGGAAGCTAAAAGTTTAGATAAACACAACATGCTTGGAGAACAAATAAAAGTCATGGAACAAAACATGAAAAGAGCTGGACAACAACCTAAGCAGCAATATGGCGGTGCTCGTGGAGGACGCGGTGGTCGTGGAGGATTTAGGAGATAAATCACTTCTTTTTTAATATAGCAACTGAAAATACCTTACGGTTTATAATCCAAATAAAGGAGTTATCCCCTCAATATTATTGTTTTTACACGTCTAAAAATTAGGATATTGCGTAGTTCACCCGAACTTCTTCTCTACTTGACGAAAAAATTTTAACAGTCGCTAAAGACCTCATACTTTTACAATTCCAAATTATAATTGTATGAAAAGATCATTACTTATTTTAATGTTTCTTACCGTATCTGTACTTTCTGCTCAAGAGAATTCTATATTTTTCTCTCAAGCATTAAATGCACATATTCCAAAGTACATTAAAGATGTAGAGCAGGCCATTGCTCTCAATGAGAAAGATACTATTGCATATTTATTTAATGACTTGGTTCGTCATTCTTTAGTAGGAACTTATTTTGATGACTTCAATTCCAATAGTCTTGGTAAAAAGAATATACCATTTTCTAAGTTTGAAAAACCCGTTTTATTAATCACATATTCCCCTTGGTCTATACCTAGTAAAGGAGAAATGCCTGCACTTAATGAGCTTGCTAAAGCGTATGGAGACCAGATTGATATTGTACTTCTATTTTGGAGTGACCCAAAAACAGCTCGTAAAAAAGCTAAAAAATATCATCACAAAATAAAAATACGTTATGTAGATGATCAAGATAACAAAAACACTCAGATCATACGTAATCTTAAACATTCGTTAGGATTACCGCTTATTTTCAGTGTAAGTTCTAATGAAATCGTATTAAATGTAGAAAAGAGATTGGTTAATAAGCTAGATCAAACTATAGAGAACTGTTATACTAAAAACATAGAGTTGTACAAAAATAGTATCCTAAGGCTATTATCTAATGAAGATCTATTGAGTACGACTCCATAAGAATTGCTTGTTATTTCCCCCAGAGCATCTTTACAGCGATAATAAGTAAAATCGCTCCAAAAATTCTTTTTAACGTTTTCTGATCTAAGTTTACAGCAAACTTTGCTCCTATATACCCTCCTACGACAAAGAAAAGTGCTATTAGTGCTGCATACTTCCAGTTTACATAGCCTTCGCCATAATAATTATATGCTGCAATAAATGTAACAGGAACTGCAAGAACTGCAAGACTCGTACCTTGCGCCTCATGCTGATTAAAACCTAATAACAAAATCATTAAAGGAATCATAACTACTCCTCCTCCTACTCCCATAATTCCACTTAACAAACCTGCCAAAAGCCCTATTATAATAAGCGAAATAATAATCGTTGCATTCATATATTTGATGGATAATTTTCCATAAAAATAGGGAAACCAAATTCTAAAAAACACAAAAAAGGGAAATGATTTTAAAAATTCATTTCCCTAGTAATACCATAGATTTATACGAAAAAACTTACTTTCCTAAAGAATAATAACCTTCTTTAGGTATATCAATAAAGTATTGTTTTCTTGATTTATTATTAAGGTGTGGCTCTCTTAACCAAGGGTTATGGAGTTTCAAAATCTTATAATTAATACCAAAACGTTCTGAGAAAGCTACAAAATCTGTTACAGCTGTATCGACACTTACTTTATACGTAGGGATATAATTATATAAATCTTGTTTATTAAAATTAAACCCGTATTGAGCTGGGTGATTTAGAATTTCTTTTAGGGCTATTATTCTAAACACATAACGTCCAGTTTCTTCTCCTAACAACAAATCATAATACGTATCTACATTTTGACTTTTCATACGCCTACTCACTCCTGCATTTCCTGCATTATATGCAGCTGCAGCAGCTGTCCAACTTCCAAAACGTTCTTTTGCCTTTTTAAGATATGTACAGGCAACACGTGTTGATTTTTCTATATGATAACGTTCATCAACATTATCATTTACCTCTAATCCATATTCTCTACCGGTAGTTTTAAGGATTTGCCAAAACCCAGTTGCTCTTGCTGGAGACACTGCCTGCGTAAGGCCGCTTTCGATAACTGCTAGGTATTTAAAATCATCAGGAACCCCCTCTGCCGCTAGGATAGGTTCTATAATAGGAAAATACTTATTAGCTCTTTTAAAAAGCAGCAAAGAATTAGATTGCCAATAGGTATTTACTAATAACTCTCTATCCATACGTTCCTTAATATCTGGATTTTCAACAGGAACAGCTTCTCCTGCAAAATTCAAACCTTCAGGTATAGGCAAGGCATATACATTATAATCATTGACTAATTTCTCTTCTTCTTGCAACTGCTCTGTATCTACTTTCACCTCATCATCAGGAAGTTGCACAGCATTAATAGCTACCACTACAATCGCAAGTAGTCCAATTACAGCAAAAATGCGCTCTATTCGTTTCATAATTCTATTTAATTTATAACAATTTAATCATTTTCAATAAGTTGTGGAAGGTTTTCATTGAACCATTTATATTTAGTTATCACCATAATATGTGACCCTCCAGGTATTGTAACACAATTATCAATATATTTTATAGGAAAAACACGGTCTGTATCTCCATGAATATGTAATATACTCGGATCCGACTCTTCTTGATCCCAACACACCATTTCTTTTACAGCCCAACTCATATAATGTCTATCATTCATAGACAAATACTTCTGATACAAAGCAACCCTATCTTTTACTGTTTCACCAAACGCATATTTAGCAAGTTTATCTATATCTTCTATCAGTCTTGTAGGTAGTATAGTATATAATTTTAGCTTTCGCGAAAGCTTCATTCGTCTGGGCAATTCATATTTTGACTTTACACTACTAACGATAATTAGCTTTTTAAGCGATATGTGTTTTGCCATTTCCTGTACCAAAACCCCTCCAAAACTTACTCCTAACAGCACGCTATTATCATGCACAATAAATGCAGTCATACGTTTTGCATAATCACTGATAGTCTCTTTAGGTTTAGGCATTTGCCATTCTAAAAGATGTATTACAAATCGATCTTCGGGTAATGCTATATACTCAAAAATAGATGGATTTGCAGCCATCCCTGGCATCAAATAGAGATGTGTCATCTATCTTTACTATAAGGGTTTAACATAATTAAAAATGCGTATGTAGGTATTTTTTTGTACCTTTGCAAGAACTTAATATTAAGAAATCTAAAAGTTATTAAAAACGCAGTTATACATAACGTTTTAAATTCTCCTTACAAAATTATAAAAGAGATTTCTTAAATACTCATAATTATACTATAAATACCCTAATATATTTACAAATTTATGGAAGCAATGACAGTAATTGAATTGACAGATAATGAGTTCTTGAGACAATTTGAAGCAACGTTTAACGACAAAATGGCAAAAATTGAGTACTCATTACAGGAAAGAAAAATCTTCCTAACTAAAATCACCATGCCTGAAGGTACTGAAGGTCACATGAATGATTTTATAGTTTCTGTTTTTAATGAAGTAGAAGACCGTAATATTAGTCTTGTTCCTACAAGTCCAGAGATTGCAAAATTTATGAGATCAAATCGTCGTAAATACAAAAAATTATTACCTGTAGGTATCAATATCTAGTAATAGATAAATCAATTAATAAAAAGCCCATGATCATATGATTATGGGCTTTTTTATATCTATTAAATAACGCCCTAGTTTTCATAGATTTTTATAGACTAAGTGATTTCTTAGATATTTCGTTTTTCTTGTGATTGTATCTTGCGTCTCATAATCAACATATTAACCAAAAAATCACTCACTTGAAAACGAATTACTTTACTTCCATATGTTGCATACTCTTAATGTATGCTTGCAGTTCTGGTCCTACTCCATCTGAACAACAAATTAAAAAAGACATTGCTGCTATTTACTTAGCAGAATCTACATTTGAGGACATTACAAACGGTACTCTAGGCGATGTAGAAAATGTTGATGTCAAAAATGTGTATGTATCTCAAAGCGCTATTTTAGATACAATGGACATTAATATTTCGAGAAATAGCATTGCTGCTATTACGTATGAGAATTTATCTAATGAAGAAAAAGACGACTATAATTATATAGGTGTTCTTATTGATCAAAAAAATAAAGAAGAAAACCCTTTTTCATTCTCTGTTAAAACATTAGAAAAAATGATAGCAACTAAGAAAATTGCATATCAATTTGCTGAATCTATAAAAAATAAATCATATCAAGATCTTGTCCCCATTATGAAAATTGGAGAAGATCCAACGCAAACTGTAAAAACCATAAGTGATTATTTTTCAAAGAATACAGCTGCTACAGGAACTATCGTTAATTTCTACTATTATGGCGCTGGAGAAGGGGAACATCAATCTAAAACCTATTATTCACATTTAGGCACGTTTGTATATGGTAATGGAATGACACAAAATTTCTTTGTTAATATATTTGAAAATGAGTCAGTAATAGAAGGGTATACTATTGATTCGCTATAAACTAGCATATCTTCAAAAGGTATATACCGTTATATGGTTTGTACAGAAATGAAATCAAAACGCACAATACCATCATCACCTATCTTAGTGAGGTTGATATCATGTAATGTATTCACAAGCTCCGGGTTCCACGGGGCTTTTACTTTGATATAATTTTCTGTAAACCCATGAATATAGCCTTCTTTATTTTCTCCTTCAAAAAGTACCGTACGTTGCGTGCCTAATTGAGACTCATAAAAAGCACGCCTCTTTTTTACTGAAAGTCCTCGTAACATTTTACTACGTTTACTTCTTACATTTTTAGGCACAACACCTTCCATAGTCGCTGCGGCTGTATTATCTCTTTCTGAATATGTAAATACGTGTAGATAAGAGATCTCTAACTCGTTTAAGAAATTATAGGTATCTAAGAAATGTTCATCAGTTTCTCCTGGAAAACCTACTATAACATCTACACCTATACATGCTTGTGGCATCACTTCTTTTATTTTAGCAACACGATCTACATATAATTCTCGTCTATATCTGCGACGCATTAGCCCTAGTATCTCATTACTCCCGCTTTGTAGTGGAATATGAAAATGAGGAACAAAGGCACGTGAATTTGCAACAACGTCTATCGTTTCATTTTTCAGCAAATTAGGTTCTATAGATGAGATACGCAAACGTTCTATACCCTCTACTTTATCGAGTGCTGTCACCAGTTCTAAAAACGTATGCTCATGTTTTTTATTTCCCAACTCCCCTTTTCCATAGTCGCCTATATTCACTCCTGTTAATACAATCTCTTTAATATCTTGCGCTGCAATTTCTGAAGCATTTTTTAGCACATTAGATAAGGTATCACTACGAGAAATTCCTCTTGCCAATGGAATGGTACAGTAGGTACATTTATAGTCACAACCATCCTGCACCTTCAAAAAAGCACGTGTTCGATCACCCACAGCATAAGAACCCACATAAAAATCGGCTTCTTCTATCTCACAGGAATGTATTTCACCATGATCATTCTTGGAAAGATCATGAATATAATCTGTGATTTTAAATTTTTCTGTAGCTCCTAATACAAGATCAACCCCATCTACCGCTACTAGCTGTTCTGGTTTTAATTGTGCATAACACCCTACTGCTGCTACAAAAGCTTCTGGGTTTACTTTTTGAGCTTGTTTTACAATTGTTTTAAAACGTTTATCAGCATTTTCAGTAACACTACAAGTATTAATTACATAGATATCTGCCTGCTCAGAAAAGTCCACACGATCAAATCCCTCATCTGTAAAATTACGAGCGATCGTTGATGTCTCTGAAAAATTCAATTTACATCCTAATGTATAGAATGCTACTCTCTTGCGTGAATCCATGCTAACTAAAAATAAGTAGGCAAAATTACAATTTTTAATTGGATGAAACATTAGTTAGTTTGAAGTTGGGTGTTGGGTGTTGGGTGTTGGGTGTTGGGTGTTGGGTGTTGGGTGTTGGGTGTTGGGTGTTGGGTGTTGGGTGTATTAATATTTTAAAATTGTACCTTAAACACTTAATTAAAAATAAATGAGCTTTAAATTTGAAAAACTACATATTTGGAAAGATGCTATGAGTTTAGGCGAAGAAATCAACTTAATGGCAGATACTTTTCCTAAAAAAGAAATATATAATTTATCATCTCAAATTCGACGTGCAACAGATTCTATTGCATTAAATATTTCTGAAGGAAGCATTCTACAGTCAAACCCAGAACAAAGAAGGTTTTTAGGATATTCCATTCGATCTTTAGCCGAAGTGGTCACTTGCTTGTACAAAGTAAAAAATAGAAAGTATATTAATGATGAAATTTTTAAAAAGAAATACGACTTTTGTTATAAGTTAATGAATATGATGATAGCATATCGTAATAAATTCAATTCTTGAAAACATCCAACATCAAACATCCAGCATCCCTTATAAAGTACTATATACTGTATTCATTTGCAATCACAGTATTAGTAGGATGCTCCTCCAGCGACTCAGAAAACCGCGACCATCTTGTTTTTAGATATAATGAACAATATCAAATCTCTACACTAGATCCTGCATTTGCTCGTAATCCCCAAATTATTTGGCCTACCAATCAACTATTCAATGGACTTGTACAGTTAGATGACAATCTCAATATTCAACCCGATGTTGCAAAAACCTGGCAAGTTTCTGAAGATGCATTACAATATACTTTTACTTTAAGAGACGATGTTCAGTTTCATAAACACCCTCAATTCAAAACAAAAGACAGCACTCGTTTTGTAACAGCAACAGACTTTGTCTATAGTTTTGGAAGACTCACAGACCCTTCTGTTGCCTCTCCTGGGAGTTGGGTTATGAATAAAGTAGACAGTTACAAAGCGCTAAATGACAGTACATTTACGATACAACTCAAACAACCCTTTCCTGCATTCTTAGGATTACTAAGTATGCGGTATTGCTCTGTAGTTCCTAAAGAGGTGGTTGATTTTTATGGAAATGATTTCCGTTCAAATCCTATTGGAACAGGGCCTTTTAAATTTAAACGTTGGGAAGAAGGTGTCAAATTGGTATTACGCAAAAACAATCACTATTATGAGTTTGATGAAGAAGGAATACGACTTCCTTACCTAGAAGCAGTAGCTATTACATTTTTACCTGATAAGCAAAGTGAATTTTTACAATTTGCTCAAGGAAATATTGATTTTCTAAATTCTCTAGACCCTTCCTATAAAGACGAATTATTGACTGCTTCTGGACGCTTACGCGAAAAATACCAAAACGATGTTGACCTAAGTGTGAGTCCGCAATTAAACACAGAATACATTGGTTTTTATTTAGATAGTAGTACCGACGAAGTACAGTCAGAATTACTTCGAAAAGCGGTCAATTATGGTTTTGACCGTCAAAAAATGATCACTTATTTACGTAACGGCATTGGAGAACCTGCCAAGCACGGGTTCATCCCTATGGGATTACCTGGCTTTGATTATATAAAAGGGTATGCATACAATCCTAAGCTTTCGCGAAAGCTTATTAAAAAATACAAAAAAGAGAGTGGTAATATGGATCCTATGATTTCTATAGGAACTAATAGTCAGTATCTTGATATTTGCGAATACATACAACGCGAACTCCAAAAATCGGGACTTCGTGTAGAGATTAATGTGATGCCACCATCTACCTTACGACAGATGAAAAGTAGTGGTGAGCTAGATGCTTTTCGTGCAAGCTGGATTGCAGATTATCCAGATGCCGAGAATTACTTAAGTTTATTTTATAGTAAAAACTTCACCCCAAACGGCCCTAATTATACCCATTTTAAGAGTACAGATTACGATTCTATTTACGAACACAGCCTTTCTATGGTAGATGTAGAAACTCGTAAATTGGACTATGTCAGAATGGATAGTATTATTATAGCAAAGGCGCCTATCATTCCTTTATATTACGATCAAGTGGTTCGCTTTACGCGAAAAAACATAAGTGGCTTGACACCTAATCCTCAGAATTTTTTGGTGCTTAAGAGAGTAAAGAAGACTAAGATATGAGCATTTATTCTTTTGATGATCTAAAATCACTTAATTTTTGATAAACATTATAAATTTCGAAATATTCTTTTTTCAAGTATTCAAACATAGGATATTCTTCTTCTTTTACTTGTCCCGTAATACTTTGCATTTCAAATTTATTATTCAACCACACATCGTCATCCTTATATTCTATGTTATCTAGTGCAAGATACTTTTTAATATCTTCTTCATCCATATCATAGGATAGAAGTTTAATCTTTGTAGTTAATTCCCTTATAGATTTCTCATCATATAATTGCTGCAAATCTTCTTTAATCAATTCGTAATCTGCATCACTCACATTATTAATATCTAAATTTCTTTCTTTATAGAAATTTTCATATACATCATCTATATAGGTATTTAACTTTACAATTTCACTTGAATTTTTTATCTTTTCTAATTCGCATCTATGTAATTTCCTCCAAAGTGCTTCTGCTATTAACCCTTCACCTAACTCACCATATGAGGTTAAATTATAAGTAGCATAAGGTTCATATGTGTATATAGATTTTAAAAAATCTGTATTATCGTTTCCATGAAAAAGTAAATTTCTCAAATACATATTGATTCCTAAATGATTCCCTATAGCATCTATTTGAGTAAGGATTGTTTGATCTTTTATATCTTTATTTTTTTTAGGACTTAAACAATCTTGGATTAAAAAATCAACAGCTTGATCTACCGTATTTATTAACTTGGCTTTTTCTTTTAATTCATCAAAAGGTAACATAGAAGCTTCCATTTCATCTCCTTCCTCTTCATAATCACTATCAAAATAATTAAATGGTATAATTTTTCTTGATTTAGTTTCTAAGAATGTTTCTAATCGATATTGATATATATCACACTCAAGTTCTATACTTTGTTCTAGTTTTTCTGCTTTTTTCTTGTCATATTCTTTACCTATTAAAATATGAATAGGCTTGATTTTACTTACAATATTTTCATTAAATGTTTCTAAATACGTTTTAGGTACTTTAACCTGTAGTTTATCATCATTTAGCTCAGTTAAATTGATCAAAAGTTCTATTTCTTGTATTTCAACTTTTACTACAAAATATGTGTGGTTTTTAGACTTATAAGAAGCAAGAGTATCGATAGCTAGTTGTTTTTCTCTAAAAATAGAAATCACAGACTGATTTACTATTTGAGTAGAAAATTCATAAAAGTCATACTTATCTAAAGAGATTAACTCTTCATCATTTATAACTAAATATACAGTAGTTGTTTCCATTAATTGTTTAGTCTTTTAATACATCCATATTTTTTTAAAAATACTCTAAAAGATGCTCATATCGTTAGTAATACGTAATAGTTTTAAGCAATCCTTTCAGTGAGTCAATCACTTACTATTGTAACATTTCATCATTTTCTACTACCCATTAGTATAATCAATACATAACGATTATGGGGTATTTTGGAGGAGCTGCTGTAAATCAAGCACTAAAAGCAAATAGAGATCTATTAAAAAAACGTACTAAAAGAAAAAGGACACAAACAACTGTATCTAATAAAGGTTGGATAGATCATAAGCATGCTACAGCTGAACAATTGGTTGAAATAAGAAACAAAATCTACAAACAACAAAAAATAAGCATCATAAAAACAATCATAACAATGATGATGATCATTTTAGGGACTATCACGATCATCTACTTATCTACCTGATCATAAATTAGTCATTATGTAACATTTCATCATTTTCTACTACCCATTAGTATAATCAATACAGAACGACTATGGGATTTGGAGGAAGTGTAGCAGCGGCTAATCAAGCAATGAAGGCAAACAGAGCTATGCTTGGTAAGCATAGAAAAGGGAAATTATCACTTGTAAGTTCTCAAAATGAAAAATGGGAAGATCCTAAACAACCTACTTTTGAACAGCTTATGGAGATACGTACTAGAATACGTAAAGAAGAAAAAGTAAGACTTAAAAAAATATTGATTATTAGTATCACTACGCTTATCTGTATTATCGCAGGCGCGATATACTTTATGAATTTATAATATGAGAAGACTAGACATGAGTAGTATTGGCTTTGCCGCTTTAGGAAGAACGCTTATCAAAAATAATAGAGCGCAACGTCCTGAATCAAAAAGAAATATTTCACTAACCAGTGAAACAACTCATTATATTGACCCTAAAAAGGCAAGTCCTGAATTATTAGAACAGATTAAGGATAAGATCGAAAAAGAAAATAGAAAAAGGCTAAAAAGAGTAGTAATTATAACAAGTATCTTCTTCTTTATTGTACTATTTAGCATGTATTATATGATTATTAACCTTTAAAAAAAGAGCTATGCCATTAGGAGAATCCATGATCACTGTATTGAGAAGCAATAAAAGGAAAAATGTAAATGATTCCTATTTTAAAAATAGAGCTACAACTATAAAAGATAGACAAAAAGAGAGTTTTGATCATACATCCGCAAGTCCACAACTTCTACATAAGATCAAGACTGAAATAGAAGCTCAACATAGAAAAAGAAATAAGACACTACTTCTAATAGGTGGTATCATTTTCATCATACTAGCGACTACGCTATGGTTCTTAAAAGATCAAAACTATATATAATCTAAAACAACGAGTATGCCACACGGATCAGGAACAGCACACAAAGCAATGAAAGCTAATAGCGCATTACTACCAAAGCGCAAGAAGCAAAAATTCTCTTATGCATCTTCAAAAGACGAAACAAATCGCTTTACTAAGAAAGCAACCCCATAGCAGTTACAAGAAATTAGAGATCGTATTCAAAAAGAAAAGAAACAAGAACAGAAAAAGTTTATTATAATCACGATAGTCTCCATAGTGATTCTATATTTTATAGTCACAAGTATAGACTGGAATTGGTGGTATAAAGGTTTTAGGTAATAAATATTATTTTTTAGCTAGTAGTGTGATCTCTCCTATCAATGAGGTAATGTTATTCGTCATTTCGACAGAGTGAAGTATGAGCGACGAGAAATCACATAACAGTAAACCTAACACTTCTCTCTTAGCTTCTTGTGTGATCTCTCCTTACACTCGAGATGACTACAACTCATCATTTTGACAGAATGATGAACGAGCTTGCTTGCCGTAGGAAGGAAATCAAATAACAGTGAGATTTAGAATTAATAAGACCTATCGACTAACGACTAATAGCTATTTCGCGAAAGCGGAAAAACAATTATTCTCTACGATACTGCTTGGTCTCTTCAAATACATGATTTAAGATGGCCTCATCTTGCTCAGTCAATTCTATATCACGACGAGCCAAGGCAATACGAGCCGTTTCATACGCTTTTTTAGGAAGGTGGGTTACAAAGCCATTAGCACCACCCCATTGAAATGAAGGTACAAAATTACGAGGAAAACCGCTACCAAAAATATTGGTGGCTACTCCTATCACTGTACCTGTATTAAACATAGTATTAATACCACACTTGCTATGATCACCCATCATCAGGCCACAAAACTGTAGTCCAGTGTTTGCAAAACGTCCCGTTTCATAATCCCATAATTTTACAGACGCATAGTTGTTTTTAAGATTCGAGTTATTACTATCTGCTCCTATATTACACCACTCTCCTAATACTGTATTTCCTAAGAAACCATCATGTCCTTTACTTGAATACCCAAACAACACTACATTATTCACCTCTCCTCCTACTTTACAGTGAGGTCCCACGGTAGTGCCGCCATATATTTTTGCTCCCATTTTTACAGTAGCATGTTCGCATAATGCAAAAGGACCGCGTATCATAGATCCTTCCATAATCTCTGCATCTTTTCCTATATATATAGGACCATTTTCAGCATTCAAAGAACATAGAGGTAATTTAGCTCCTTCTTCTATAAAGATATCTGCAGCATTCAAGGCTACGACCATTTGCGGAATAGGTTGTGAAGATCTTCCTTCCGTAAGTAGTGCATAATCTTCGGCGATAGCACGTCCGTTTTTAGAGAAGATATCCCAGGTATGTTCTATTTTAAATAAATCTTCGAAGGTATACTCAATAATATCATAAGTATCAAAATCGACTTCTTGATCTTCTTTTGTATAAAAAGCAATGATCTCTTCTCCATCAAAAATAGCTTGTCCTTCAGTCATACCTTTAATAATCGTCACCAGATTAGGCGTAGGTAAATAAGACGCATTAATCATGATATTTTCAGGAAACTCGACCATAGGCCACTTATCGCTCAAATATTCTTCAGTAACTGTAGAAGTTGTATATCCTAAGAAACGTTCCCATTTTTCTCGAATGGTTAAAATTCCTACACGAATATCGGCTACGGGGCGAGTATATGTAAACGGTAATAATTGGTTACGAACCGTTCCGTCAAAAAGAATATAATTCATGATACGACAAGCTTGATTGTTAGAAATACGAAATTAGAAATTAGAAATTAGAAATACGAGCAATCGCAACCATTTCTGATGTAGAAAAATAAAAGAAAGGTTATGAAATTATAACAAAGACCATAAGTAAAGTCACTTTTTTGACCTCACCTTCACTGTCCATTCAAAATTAAATTCACTTACTTGAATTCCTTCTGTATTGGTTCCTATAGATTTCATCCAACAGGTTTGCCCTTCGCCTGTCTCTATAGCCTTTTGAATAGTTTCCTTAATCTTTGCACCATCTTCACAAGTAAAGGTGATACGACCTGTTGCTTTTTTTGTAAAAGAAGCATTATTGGAAGCAACCAACATAGAAATCTTCTCATTACTATTTCTAATATATGAAATCACTAAGGCTCCTGTAGAAAGTTCGGCGGCCATTCCTTGTACTGCCCAAAACATACTTTTAAATGGATTTTGATTAATCCATCTGTGTTTTACTTGTACTGTACTAACGTCTGCATTTATAGTTTTTAACCGTACACCTGTAAACCATGCTGCTGGTAACTTAAGCATCGTAAACATATTAAATTTCCTAGCACTCAAAATCTTCATATCATTCATTTTCTACAAAAGTAGTGATTAATTTCAGGTCATGCTTTTATGATACGGACACAACACCTTTATATTTTAAAAAAAAATAAAAAATACCAAAAACATCATAATACATTAATAATAAGCATTTTAAATTCAATTTATCATTCATTAAAAAGTTAATAAAATGTTAATTTTTAGTACTATGCGTAACATAATACCTTTTAAAAGACATATATTTGTATAAGAAATTAGTAAGTAATGGAAAGCACCGTAACAACACACCACAAAAACCTTAGCACATTTATACACTTATCTACCTTTAGTAAGTGGTTTATCCCTTTTGGTAATTTGATTGCTCCTCTCGTTTTATGGAGCGCTCAAAAAAACAAATCACGATTTGTAGAAGAGCATGGAAGAGATGCTATTAATTTTCAGTTAAGCATTCTTATTTATACGATTGCATTGGTCATCATTAGTATTCCATTTTTTGTATGGCAAGCAATTAAGTTAGAAGGTACAAATGGGCATCTTATCATTAATGATCATTTCCATACGCATGGAGATTTTGCTAGCGCAAGTACCCTATTAATCATTGCTATTATCGTTGGCACTCTTGCATTAGGCTTAGCCATTTTTGAAATTGTAAGTGTTATTTCTGCAGCTATAAAAGCTTCAAATGGAGAGAACTATAAGTATCCGTTCTCTATTAATTTTATTAAAGCTTCTACAGTAGAAGAAATATCTGATAGTTCATCAGAAGAAACAACAGAGCAAACGGATACAACAGAAGAATAATGAATCATACTATCAACATAAAGCTTATTCTATCAATTGGAGTCTTTGTAATTCTGTCCTTCTTTTTTCATGAGCTAGCACATTACACTATGGGCACGCTATTGGGATATGATATGACAATGACTTTAAACACAGTAACTCTTACAGAAGGTACTTATGCACATGATTGGGAACGTCAGTTAGTAAGTGCAGCTGGTCCTATATTTACAATCATTACTGCTGGAATATTCTTTTATGTATTACGTAAAAAAGACAACAAATATGTATATATATTATTACTTATCGCGTTTATTCAACGTTTTTTAGCAGCCGCGATATCATTACTTAATCCAAATGATGAAGCACGAATAAGTGAATCACTAGGTATTGGAAAAATGACATTACCTATTCTTGTATCATTGCTATTATTTGGATTCGTCTATAAAATGGCATCGACCTATAAATATCACTGGAAATTTAATCTCATCAGTTTTTTTATCATTAGCATTTTTATCGCTGCATTGGTATTTACAGATCAAACAATTATTAAGCCTATGGTTTATAATTAAAAATCAATATACGCTTTCGCGAAAGCGAACCTATGAGATTCACAACCATAGGAAGAGCGAAGTGTTAAAGCGTATAAAGAGAAATTCATCATCAATCACAATCAATCAAATCATCTAAACATAACGTTTAGAACAATCAAAAAATGAACAGTTTAACGCATATTAAAATGGAAATCTATGAAGGTTGAAAACACCAAAGCACAGATGCGTAAAGGCGTGCTAGAGTATTGCATCCTGTCTGTATTAAAAGACGACGATGCCTACGTAGCCGAAATCTTAGACACACTCAAAGATGCTAAATTACTTGTAGTAGAAGGTACAATATACCCACTACTTACAAGGCTTAAAAACGCAGGATTGCTTAATTATCGCTGGGAAGAATCCACAAGCGGACCCCCACGTAAGTACTATGGGCTTACGGAAACAGGACAACTCTTTTTAAATGAACTCACAACCACCTGGGACGAATTACAAACCGCAGTAACGGTAGTAACCTCAACAAAAAAATCAAAAAAATGAACAAGACAGTAAATATAAATTTAGCCGGTATTTTCTTTCATATAGATGAGGATGCGTATGCCAAATTACAACGCTATCTCACTGCGATCAAACGTTCATTTGAGGGCGTTACGGGAGAAGATGAAATCATAGCAGATATAGAAGCTCGTATTTCTGAACTTTTTAGTACTAAAATTCAAGATGCGCGTCAAGTAATAAGCATTAAAGAACTAGACGAAGTTATTGCCGTAATGGGACAACCTGAAGATTATATGGTAGATGACGACATCTTTGAAGATGCTCCAAAAAGTAAAAAATCAAAAAGAACACAGTCTTCAGGTAGTGGAAAAAAACTATATAGAGATGTAGACAATGCTTATATAGGCGGAGTTTCTAGTGGTTTAGGGCATTACTTTGGAATAGACTCCATATGGATACGCTTAGCATGGGTATTCTTAGTACTTGTAGGTTTTGGATCTCCAATATTGATCTATATCTTACTATGGATTTTAATGCCAGAAGCAACCTCTACAGCCGATAAACTCTCAATGACGGGAAAGGCAGTTAACATTGACAATATTCAAGAAAAAGTAAAAGAAGGATTTGAAAATGTGGCTGACGCGGTAAAAAACGTAGATTATGATAAGTATGGGAACCAAGCTAAAAAAGGAGCCCAAGGTTTTTTCCAAACCATAGGAAAAATAATCATGTTCTTTCTAAAAGTTCTTGCTAAAATCGTAGGAGTACTCTTTATTATTACAGGAGCGTCTGTTGTGATATCACTATTTGTAGGATTATTTACAGCGGGTACTGTTGACATCATTTATGACGATTTTGGAAATTATGGAGATTTTATTCACACAGCTGGTGTTCCACTTTGGTTAGCTTCTATACTAATATTCTTTGCTGTTGGAATTCCATTTTTCTTCCTATTCTATTTAGGGTTAAAAATATTAGCAGGTAATTTAAAATCAATGCCGCTTGCAGGAAAACTATCCTTACTAGGTATCTGGTTATTATCCGTTATTGGTATTGGAGTAATTGGAATACGTGAAGCAACAGAACATTCATTTACAGGGAAAGTAACGACTCAAGAAACACTTGCTATCGCAGCAAATGACACACTATCTGTTAGAATGCAAGGAAATGATTTACTTCCTGGAGAATTACGTCGTTCTAATAACTTCCTTATGGAATATGATAATAATGGAGAACGTGTATATATGAGACGAAATGTACGTCTTATTGTACGCAATACTACAGAAGATAATGCCTATTTAAAAATCCAAAAGGAAACAAATGGACGTAGTTTTTCTGCGGCAAAAGAAGAAGCAAGTCGTATAGATTATAACTTTGAAGTAATAGACAATACATTATATCTAGATGGGTTTTTCTCAACCGTAGCGAGTAGTAAATTTAGAAGTCAAGAAGTACAAGTAATTCTATACCTACCTGAAGGCACTACACTCTATGCTGATAACAATACATACAGCTATCACCGTAATAGCAGTCGTTACAGAGATTTACTAGATAATGGTAATGAAGAGAAGTTCTTACTCATGAAAAGAGGAAAACTCGTATGCGATACATGTACAGAAAGTCAAGAGAACTCCTCTACTAATCGTGAATACGAATGGGAACAACGCTCTTACCAAGAAGGTGAAGAAATACCAGATTGGGAGAGAGACGATGCTACCGAACGTAATAGCTGGAAAAAAGACACATTAGAAAAAGCTTCTTGGGAAAAAGATAGTATTTAACAAGCGTAAGAATCATTCATCAATCAAAAAACGAACTAATGACAGCAGCAAGACTCATAGCTTTTCTTATCCTCATGCCTTTTATAGGCATAGGACAAGTAGCTAAAGATTCTGAGCTTTTTAAAACAATTGCAGCACTTGATAAGCAATATTTTGATGCGTATAACACCTGTGACCTTAAAACACAATCCAATTTATATGCAGAAGATATCAAGTTTTATCACGATAATGGAGGACTCAGTACAGTAAAGCAAGACATTATAAATGCTATTGAACGTAATATCTGTAACAAAGTAACAAGAACACTCGTTCCAGAAAGTTTAGAAGTTCATGCTATTAAAGATTTTGGAGCTGTCGCAATGGGATTACATTCTTTTCAGAATAATCAAGAACCCGATGCAGTTTCTAAGCCTACTAAATTCATTATGATTTGGAGGCAAGTAAACCCTACTAAATGGGAAATAGCAGAAGTCATTAGTTTACATTAATCAATCATATCAATGACCATTTATAAATCAATCATAGTAATCCTTTTTATTCCATTTTTGAGTCTGGCACAAGTCCAGCAGGATTCTGAATTATTTCTAGAATTACAAAAAATGGATGCTCTTCTTTTTGAAGAAGGTTTCAACAACTGTAATAAGGAAGCTATGGAACTCGCTTTAAGTGAAGATCTTGAGTTTTTTCACGATAAAGGAGGTGTTACCAAAGGAAAAGATGTCTTCATAACATCTTTTCTCACAAACATGTGTGACGCTAATAAAAAACCTATTCGCAAATTAGTACCTGGTAGCCTTACTGTTTTTCCACTTCGTAAAAACGGATCATTATATGGCGCTATTCAAAAAGGGGTACATGAATTCTTTATCAAAGAATCCGGTAAAGAAGTATATAAAACCGAAGTATCTCAATTTACACATCTGTGGCTTAAAGAAGATACAGGATGGAAAATATCACGTGTTTTGAGTTATGATCACAAAGCACCAGAGATCAATACTAATGGAATTAAAGTGGCTACTGAACTGCTTGCAAGTTACGCTGGCAATTACAAAGCACCTCAAACAGGAAACGTAACCATATCTGTAAAAGATAACGTTATGCATCTTGATGCTGGAAATATGCAAGCAGATTTAGTGGCAAAATCAATAGATACGTTTGCGCATCCACAAGCGCCTATTGCTTTACAATTTATTGCAAGAAAAGATGGAAGCATAGAAAAATTTATCGTGTTAGAAAATGGCAAAAATGTAGAAGAAGCTATTCGTGTAGAAAAATAAAAAAAATCATGAATTTACATCTCTCTTTTAAAAATCGATTCTTATTTACAGTAGTAGTAAGCCTACTAATGTGGTCATTTTTAGCTTGGGATTATTTTCATGATGGTGTTCCAACACATTATATATTGCATGATGACAATTTACCAGGATTCTCAAATTGGTGGGGAGCCATTACGATACCCTTAGTTACTTGGGGGCTATTGTATCTAATATATCTTAGAACACTCAAAGAAGTATCTAAGAATATATCCGCATCTATTATCTATGGTTTTATAGGGTTTCTCCTATATGCTATTGTCTCATCGTTTTTTTTCAAAGCTGGTTTAGAAACAGTTCTTATGTACATGGCTATTAGTCTTATGATACTATCGTTTTTTGTGCCAATATATAGACCAGAATGCTTATTAGGATATATACTAGGGATGACTTATATGTTTGGATCTATATTACCATTGCTGTTTGGAATCATTTTTTGGACATTATATATCATTGCTTATAAGCTTCCTAGAGGTATTGTTCAATATATAAACAAGAAAAAATACAATTCAGCCTAAAAAAATAACAGTTGGGCTCTTTACGCTTTCGCGAAAGCGTATAATGGAGCACTTTTACAGCAAATAAAAGAGGAATCATTCATTACAATCAATTAAACAATCAAAAATAAAGGAATCATGACAACACTAATTAAATTTATTATCGGAGTACTCACTTCGCTTTTGGTAACATCTTGCGTCTTTAACGGCGACTTTGGACAAGTGCGAGGAAATGGAAATGTACAAACAGAAAACTTTAACATCACACAAGATTTTGATGGTGTTACTGCAGGAAACGGATGGGATGTATATTTAGAAAAAGGATCTGAAGTATCTGTCATTGTAGAAGCAGATGAAAATCTGATTGAACTAGCAGATATTTATGTAAAAGGAAGTACGTTAAAAATCTATTCTGAAAATAACATCAGTAGCGCAACATCCAAAAAAGTTTTTGTTACTTATGTAGGAAATCTACAATCTATAAGCGCCAATAGCGGAGCCGATATTGTCACAAAAGAAGTATTAAAAGGAGAAGATTTAAGTCTTAATGTATCCAGTGGAGGATCTATAAAAGCAGAAGCTATTGTACGTAATATAGATACAGATGTAAGCAGTGGAGGATCTATACGTCTTGCGGGAAGTTCAGAAAAATTAGATGCAGATGTATCTAGTGGTGGCGTTATAAATGCTAAAGAATTGAGAGCAAAGTATGCAAACGCAAGCGCATCTAGTGGTGGAAACATCGATATTAGAGTAACTGACAAATTACGCGCACGTGCTTCTAGCGGTGGCGATATAGATTACTGGGGAAATCCTAAAGAAGTAGATAAGCCTAAGAAAAATTATTCTGGAGGAAGTGTAGATGCAAAAGAGTAAACAACTCACTCCTACTTATTATATAGCAAACCAACCCACCTATGTGTGCAATCACTGCTCTTGATTCACACGAGAAAGCCCACAATAATTATTGTGGGCTTTTTTTGATGTATGATCTTGATACTACAATAGTAGATCATACCTCATAATTAACATCTGATATTTAAATGAAAATTATTTTTAACAGGGTTGGAATCCATATTTCGCATCTGGAGCTATCAATTGTAAATACACTGTATCTCCACTATTTAATTGATAGTCGGCAAAACTCATTCCTACAGATCCTGATGTATTAGGATTTGCTTCTCCATTTACAGAGTAAAACCAAAAGACAAAATCTGCATTTGGATTTGCACTAAGATCATAACAAGAATTACTAAGGTCAGCCTTTAGTGTTCTATCATTAATTGTGATACTAGAGATATATGGTTTTCCACCTATATCTACTGTCTCATAACTAAAAATACTTGGAAATGCTTGACTTGCTCCTAAAACTAATCGTTCTATAGTAGTACTACCAGATCCGAATACAATTTGGAAAAACTGAGAATTAGCATAAGGTCCGCCTATTTTATCTACAGCGTCATTGCCTTCACAAGTAAAATCAAGAACTTCTCCACTATCCATATTTGGATAATTTACAACAAGATAAAAAACAGTACTATCTTCAGTAACTGGCCCATTAGAAAGAACATCTCCTATCATTTTGGTACCAGAGTTATGTAACACATTTTGAAGTAATCGTAAAGAACGGCGGTAAGAACTTAATGTTCTCGTCATTGCAAAATTACTTTTTGATGTACTAGGTAAATGCGCTACTGTTCTTCTTAATACAGAACGCTCAGCCTTGGTCAATCCATTATCTTCGTGCTCGGCAGATTTTACTGGATCTTTGATAAATGCTTTTAAATCTTTATCACTAGAGAGTAATACATGGATGTAGTGTAATAAATTTGATTGTGATTTTTTCATAATTTCTATTTTAGATATTTTGTTTAACAATGAGCTCATTATTGTTAAACACAAAGTTGACACTTGTCTTTGTTTAAAAACAGCGTATTTATACCTGAATTAGAAATCAAATATTTTTAACATACTAAAAATCAATAATTTAAATTCAAAACTCTTATTGTTTATTACATGTAAAAAATCCTTCTTAGCCAAAACTAAGAAGGATTTCCTATAAGTTATATAAATGTTTCTTGTGCTTGTGCTTACGCCTCTGCCTCTACTACACTTTCTTTTGCAGCAAGATAACGTTCAGCATCTAGTGCAGCCATACATCCTGTACCTGCTGCAGTAATTGCCTGACGATATACATGATCTGCTGCATCTCCAGAAACAAATACACCTGGCACATTCGTTTTTGCTGTTCCAGGTTCATTAATGATATATCCTGTTTCATCAAGATTCAGGTACTCTTTAAAGATTTCTGTATTCGGTTTATGTCCAATAGCTACAAAAAATCCTGTAGCAGGAATGTCATGCTTCTCTTGTGTTTTATTATTAAAAACACGAACTCCAGTCACTACTTGACCATCTCCTAAAACCTCATCTGTTTCTGTATTAAATAAGATTTCTATATTTTCTGTATTCTTAACACGAGCAGCCATAATCTTAGATGCTCTAAATTCGTCACGACGTACAAGCATTGTTACTTTGGTACATAGTTTAGATAAGTAATGTGCTTCTTCTGCTGCAGAGTCTCCAGCTCCTACAATCACGACTTCTTGATTCTTATAAAAGAAACCATCACATACAGCACAAGCAGATACGCCACCTCCTAAGTTTAAGTATTTTTGCTCTGATTCTAGTCCTAAATATTTTGCTGTAGCTCCCGTAGAAATGATGATAGTATCTGCATGAATTTCAGTTTCACCATTGACCCATGCTTTATGCACATCTCCAGAAAAATCTACCTTAGTAATCCACCCATCGCGTACATCTGTATCAAAACGTTTTGCTTGATTCATTAACTCAATCATCATCGCTGGTCCTGTAATTCCATCTGGATAGCCTGGGAAGTTTTCGACTTCATTAGTGGTAGTCAATTGACCTCCAGGTTGCATTCCTTGGTATAATACAGGCGCCATATTTGCTCTTGCTGCATATATAGCCGCAGTATATCCTGCAGGTCCCGATCCAATAATTAAGCATTTTACGTGTTCAATTTCCATATTTTTATGCTTTCGCGAAAGCGTATAAAACACACTTCGCTGTTATAATATTAGTTAGTAAATATACAGTACAAAAGTAGGTTTTTATGTAAAACCCTTACAAAGATGTTATCAAGAAAACCTATGAGTTAATAACATAATACAATAAACCTCCGCCTTAAAACATATCATAATGTTAAGAATACTGCACATTTAAAGAATATTGAGTATTTTTCAGAAAAATTAAACCATGAAAAATAATTTCCTTTTTTTCTTCATGTTAGTGATCACAAGTTTAGGTTGTGCTCAAGAAACTAGAACCAACGATTTTGAGTTAAAACAAAACGATAAGTACACCATAGAAATGATCGTCCCAGATCTTGTAAATCCATGGGGACTAGCATTCTTACCTGATGGATCGATGCTTATTACCGAAAAAAGTGGAGAGCTTATCCATTTTAAAGATGGAACAAAAACAATAATTTCTGGCACTCCAGAAGTTTCTAGTCGTAATCAAGGAGGATTGTTGGATATACGTTTACATCCTGATTACAAAAAGAATGGATGGATATATATTACTTACTCCTCTGTAGAAGGTGATGGTGAAGGAGCACATACTGCATTAATGCGTGCAAAACTTAAAGGAACAGCACTTACCAATCAGGAAGTTTTATATAAAGGAAGCCCTAACACAAGAAAGAGTCATCATTTTGGTTCTCGTATTGTGTTTGATGATAAAGGGCATGTTTTTTTCACCATAGGAGATCGCGGTGCTCGTGATGAAAATCCTCAAGATATCACGCGTGATGGTGGTAAAATATATAGACTTAATGATGATGGAAGCATTCCTAAAGACAATCCTTTTGTAGGACAATCTGGCGCTAAAGAAGCCATTTGGTCTTATGGACATCGTAATCCTCAAGGAATGGCGATACATCCTAAAACAGGAGCTGTATGGACTCATGAGCATGGACCACGTGGAGGGGACGAAGTAAACATTCCAGAAGCTGGAAAAAATTATGGATGGCCCGTTATTTCATATGGAATTAATTATAGCGGAACGTCATTTACAGACATCACAGAAAAAGAAGGTATGGAGCAACCTATTTATTATTGGGTACCGTCTATTGCACCTTGTGGAATGGACTTTGTTTCAGATAGTAAATACGGAGATTTAGATGGAAGCTTATTAGTAGGTTCTCTTAAATTTAAATACATAGAACGCCTTATTTTAAAAGGAAATACCGTAGTAGGTCGTGAAAAACTATTGACAGATGCAGGACGTATGCGTAATGTGGTGATGGGTCCCGATGGTTATGTATATTTAGGAATTGAAGGGGCTGGTATTGCTCGTATGATAAAAAAGTAATGCTATGAAAAAGTTACTTATTATAAGTACTATAGGTTGTTTATTGATGGGGTTTACATTACAAAACGAATCATCCGTATACACTACAGCTCAAGATCCACTTAAAGAGAGTATTGAACGAGGTGCCGAAGTATATACAGAATATTGTGTACAATGCCATTTAGGAAAAGGAGAAGGCATTCCTAAAATATTCCCTCCGCTTGCAAAATCAGACTGGCTCACTAAGGATAATATCACAAATGCCATACGTGTTGTAAAGTACGGACAAACTGGCAAGATCACAGTGAATGGGGAACCTTATAATGGTGTTATGGCAGAGCTAGGTCTTTATGAAGATGAAGTTGCTGATGTCATGAATTATATCATGAATAGCTGGGGCAACTCTTACGATACAATGATTACTGAAGCACAAGTAAAAAAAGTAACGAAAGAATAGTATCATCTATTTTCTACATAGTTTTTGATATATGTTGTTGCTTTCTCGATGGTATTTCTATTTACAATTCTTGGATGTCTTCGCAACCATACATATTGATGATACGCTAGTGTTAATTCATTAGCAGTCACATACGCTTCTGCTAATAATGCTCTGGCTTTTGCTTCCACGCCCCAATCAATATCTGGTACTGTAGCAAAAGCTTGTTCTAATACGCTAATTACTTCTTTATGTTTTTGCTTTCGCGAAAGCGTAACCGCCTTTACATAATATCCATCCATTACAAATGGTGCAGACTGAATAGCTTTATCATATGCAGTGATTATTGTATCAAAATCTCCAGACGCCTTTTCATGTTCAGATCCTTCTTTAATAAATGCTAATGCACTATAATATTCTGACGACCATTCCTGTACTTTATTAGAAGGCATAAAAACTAAAATTTCTGCTGATGTATCTCCTTTAATCGGTGTGTACGTATTTGTAGTTAATTGTACTACTCCTTGCTTATCGGTTAACCATCCATCTACTGGTTGCATCCAGTTTTTATGTTGTGTAACTTCTGGAAGTAAGTAATGATTTGGGATATATACTGCATTAGGAAATAATTCATAATAGGCATCTCTTGGGTGCCCAATAATATAATCTACATCTGCCAGTTGCTGTACTTCTTCTGTAGTAGGTATTTCATTATCTCCCAAGTGTGCAATTTTAACTCCATCTATTTCCACCACCCAAATAGTATTGTAATTCTGATTTCCTGATTTTCCAATCTGTTCTGCAAAACTATGCTTACTAGCTATTCCTGTAACTAAAACGTCATTAAATCGATACAATCCTGCATCTCTATATATGGGTGTATTTTTACTAAAATATTGGCTCCCATCATGATCATAATGTGGATGTGTAATTAGCACCAAATCGGCAGGAATATCTTCTGGAAACGTAAATCCCATTTGTCTATAACTATGGTATGGATCTATTACTACTCGTGTACCTTGAGAGGATTCTATTACAAAAGCGGCATGGGCTATGTATTCTATTTTTAGTGATTGGGCTTGCATATAGCTACCAATCAATTGAAATATCAATACTAAGAATAGTAAGGTCCTTTTTATCATTGTAGTTTTTTTGATAAAGATAGGTAGGAATTTAGAAACCCTTTGTTGTAAATACAAAAGTAAAGCTGCGCTTCCTACTTTTTTATTTCTAAACGCTTCTCAAAATTATAGTTTCAGATACCAGCAACAGAATTTAGAGAATCCTTAAAAACCCTTTGTTGCAAATACAAAAGTGAAGCTACGTTTTTTACTTTTTTATTTCTAAACGCTTCTCAAAATTATAGTTTCAGGTACCAGCAACAGGATTTAGAGAATCCTTAG
>NZ_CANLOB010000010.1 GCF_947492815.1 uncultured Dokdonia sp. | reverse complement strand
TGTGTATGTAACGTAGCGTGCAAAAAGACAATAGCCTTCGGGTTAACACAGAGCCGAATTTTTATATTTTGTTTTTAATTTTCTCTTTTTAAAAGCCAAATTAAAAATTTGACGTACTTTCTAAATATACAAAACCCTTCGATTAAGCACTTATTAGCTATGTTTTATACACCGTGTTAGCTTTTCGTTATTTTTTATTAATATCCTCGAGGTAAATCTATTATTTCAAGAAATTTTAGAGCATTTTCTTCTACAAATGGTTTAGAGTTTTCTTTTGGCTTCCATCCATTCAGATTAAAGTACTTAATGAGTTCAGCTATTACCGCAGGGCGATTCAAATTAATAGCAATATGTTCTGTTTGTGGTTTTTTATCAGCTCTAGGTTTAAATAACCAAATAACTCCACTGTCTGGATATCCAACACACCATTTTTCTTTATCAATATTTGTTTTCAATATTAGATTATCTTCTTCTCTAAATGAAAGTTGAAGAGGCGAATTTTTATATTCTTCAAGATATATAGTTACTTTTTCTACACATTCAGAGTATTCAAATTTAGGTAAATGATAGTGTCCACGTCTCCATAAATAGGTATTATTATTGATTTTAATTTTCCTTAATTTATTTTTCATCGACCTTTTTCTTAATGAAAGCCAACGGTTAGGCTATGATTAGTACGGGAATAAATAAGCGATTAATTTCCGATTAAGCACTTAGCCAAAACTTTTTATTTTGTTTTAATTTTTCATTTTTAAAGCCAAATCAAAAGATTTGGCGGACTTTATAAAAATACACTGAACTTTGGATTAAACACAACCCCCCGTATTAATTATAGCCATTGTTGTGCGTTCGTTTTATTTTTCGTTCAGTTTGTTTATAGTTTCTAAAAGCCAATCTTCGTTAACTTTTTTTGATTTTTTATTATCCATTATTTTCTTTTCCAATAATGAAATAAAGTCCTTATCATTAAATAATTCAATAGATTCTAAAATCAACGAACCATCTTCGTCAATGTTTTCAAGTTCGGTTTTTAAAATGCTCTTTATTTTTCTGTCTTTTCTTTTTGCTAACCCTGAAATCGCTTCTAATCTTGTAATTTTGTCTTTGTCAGTAACTCTATTCCACAAAGCAATTCTGATTTCTTCAGTATCGTTTTCAAGTTGTGTTCCGATTCCAAAAGTTGCCCAGTTTCTGGTGTCAGAATCTCTGTCATTAGATAATTCAATTAAAGTTTTTATTGCATTCTCATTTTCCAAACAAGAAAGTGCAAGAGTTAATTCAAACCTAACATTTACAAACTTGTGAGTTTTGAATTCTATTAATTTTGAAATCTGTTTCTCATTTAAATTCTCATTATTATGACTTATTGAAGATAAAATTGCTGATATTACTTTTGGTGACTTCTCATTTTCTAATAATTTAAAATATAAATCAACTGTTTTTTCTTGTTGAAATCTTGGGTTAAAACCTAATTGAGCTAAAACATAAATCCCAATTATTTTCTCTTTTTCAATTTTAGAGTTTGCAAGTTTGAACGCTTTATTATAAACTTCTTTATTTGGTCGTTTTCTTAATTCACGAATATTTTCCCAAAAAGTCTTTTGCGTTTTATTATTCAGCAGTCGAGTGAATATTTTTTCAGATGTCCATTTTTTTCGACTCATTTTCTTTTTTCCAGCGTGTTCTTAAATGACGCACAACGGCCTCGTATAACCGTTAGTTACGGGTTAGTATGCGTTAATTTTCGGTTTGGTACAGGCTTTAGCAATTCCGAGTGGATTCGGACGTAGTCGAATCCGCCGTAATTGCGGTTATACATTGTTGTAAATAGTGCTTTTTTCAATTCAGTTCAAGTATTGGTTTGTCAATTCCTCTGCTGTAATAAACATATCTTTTAATATTCAAATCACTAAATATTCCATTTTTATGAATTTCATTTAGTAATTCAATTCCGACTTTGTCCAATTTCTCAGTATGTTCTCGGTGAGATTCAAGTTCTTTTAAACTCATTCCTGTATATGGATAATATTCTTCATACCATATTTTTAGTCTGTTTAGAAAACTAGTTGGGATTTTTGATTGCTCAATTTCAATCATATAATCTCCATTTTCAAGAATTAGAATTCCGTAACATTTTGCGAAAGGTTCAGCCGCTAAAGTCAGTTTAATTTCGTTTTCCATTTTTATTTTCGCGAATGGTTTTCAATTCAGATTAATATTCCATTTACTCCGCAATTTTGGCGCATTATTTACAACTAGTATATATCATTACCTATACGATAGTTCTATAGTTAGATTATTTTCTTCCAAATGTAATTTAATTTTTAAAAATTGTAGCTGTAATTCGTTGTAATTTAGATGTTTTGTGTGCCTTTAAGTTATCTTGCTATCGTATACAAACGACTTCAAATACTTATAAACGTTTGTAATTAGAATGAAAACTACCCATTCTAAAACATTCCACCTTACGGAAACCCGTAAACACGTTTAAAATGGTACTCTATATATTTTCGCGAACCTGCCTGCCGGAAGGTAGGAGCGGAAAAAAAGAAAAGAGAGCTAGAGAAAAGAATATAGAATATAGTTTTTTACGAACTCCATATGACCTGATAAGAGCTAAAGACTAAAAGCTGTCGACTATCGAATGATTAGAGATGAATGATTGGAGATGAACGATTGTTGATTGTTGATTTTTGAATTTTAAAGGGATCAACTTAAATCAGCTAAGTACAGGTAACTAATAGCTAAAGATCAATAGCTAACAACTACCGACTAAAAGTGATTGCTGATTTTTGAACGCCGACCGCCAAACCCTAAATATCGAATGATTTTTGAATTTTAAAGGGATCAACCGTACAGATTGTAAAGTCAAGAACTAATAGCTATCAACTACTGACTACCGACTAAAGACTGTATTTACCCTAATTTAGAAACATATTATAAACACAAAATAAATTTAAACTAGAGTTTGCACAATTTTTAGTATTTTGCAACTGTTTATATATGTAAACAAACTTCACTTAATTTTTTACAATTGATAGATCAATTAGAATACAATACAGAGAGAGATCACTTGATCATTCCAGAATATGGACGCCATATTCAGAAGATGGTAGACCAAGTGACAGAGATAGAAGACAGAGAAGAGCGCAATAATATGGCAAAAGCCATTATAGCTGTAATGGGTAATTTACAGCCGCATTTAAGAGATGTGCCAGATTTTCAGCATAAGCTTTGGGATCAGTTATTTATTATGTCAGACTTCCAACTAGATGTAGATTCTCCTTATGGAAAACCTTCTAGAGAAGAACTTGCAGAGCGCCCAGAGCCTTTAGGATATCCTCAAAACTTTCCCAAATACCGATTTTATGGTAATAATATCAAACGTATGATTGATGTTGCTATAGGGTGGGACAAAGGAGAAATGCGTGATGCGTTAGAGTATACCATCGCAAATCATATGAAGAAATGTTTCCTTAACTGGAATAAAGACACTGTAGAAGATGATGTGATTTTTGATCATCTTTTTGAGTTGAGTCAAGGAAATATTAACCTTCGTGAAAAGGATGAAACCTTACGTGAATCTGAAAAATTAATCAGAGCTACTAAAAAAGCAAAAGCGGCAGATCATCCAGTTAAAAAATCAAAAAATTACGGTCGTAAAAAACGATACTAACACTTTTCTTTATAGCATTACATGGGTACATTTCAAATAGAAGGAGGACATCAACTTAAAGGGGAAATCCAACCACAAGGAGCAAAAAACGAAGCATTACAAATCTTATGTGCGGTATTATTAACTCCCGAGAAAGTAACTATTACGAATATTCCTGATATCAGAGATGTCAATAAACTGATTCATATCTTAGGAAATTTAGGTGTAAAAATTCAAAAGTTAGGAAAAGGTTCTTATACCTTTAAAAGTGATGCACTTCAATTAGAATATTTAGAAAGTGAGCTTTTTAAAGAAGAGGGAAGTGGTTTACGTGGATCTATTATGATTGTAGGTCCTTTATTAGCTCGATTTGGGAAAGGATATATTCCACGTCCAGGAGGTGATAAGATAGGTCGCCGTAGATTAGACACCCACTTTGAAGGATTTATCAAATTAGGTGCCGATTTTAGATATAATAAAGAAGAGCGTTTTTATGGTGTAGAAGCACCTAACGGTCTTACAGGAACATACATGCTTCTGGATGAAGCATCCGTAACAGGAACAGCAAATATTGTGATGGCTGCTGTACTTGCCAAAGGAAAGACAACCATCTATAATGCCGCTTGTGAGCCGTATTTACAACAGCTTTGTAAAATGCTAAATAGCATGGGCGCAAAGATTACTGGAGTAGGTTCTAATATGCTTCATATAGAAGGTGTTGAATCATTAGGCGGTTGTGAGCACCGTATCTTACCAGATATGATTGAGATCGGTTCTTGGATTGGTCTCGCTGCGATGACACGTAGTGAAATCACCATCAAGAATGTAAGTTGGGACGATTTAGGAATTATCCCAAACACCTTTAGGAAACTAGGTATCACATTAGAGCGTAAAGGAGATGATATTTATATCCCTGCACATACAGATGGATACCAGATAGAAAGTTATATAGATGGCTCTTTTATGACCATTGCAGATGCTCCTTGGCCAGGATTTACACCTGACTTATTGAGTATCGTACTTGTGGTAGCAACGCAGGCTAGAGGAGAAGTAATGGTGCATCAAAAAATGTTTGAAAGCCGTTTGTTCTTTACAGATAAACTGATAGATATGGGTGCAAAAATTATCCTTTGTGATCCGCACCGAGCTACCATTATAGGACATGATTTTAAATCGATGTTAAAAGCAACAACGATGGTATCTCCAGATATACGTGCCGGTATTTCATTATTGATCGCAGCATTAAGCGCCAAAGGAACATCCATCATACACAATATCGAACAGATTGATCGTGGTTATGAAAATATAGACGAACGTCTTAGAGCTATCGGAGCAAAAATTATCAGAACAGCATAATTACGCTTTATCGCTTCACTTTCGCGAAAGCAAAACAATATAAAAAAGCACATACATTTTAATGTATTATATTGATCGAAGTTGGTATTTAACGTTAGTTTGATATAAGTTACTAGTTTTTTCTTTTTCTCCAGTATAACGAGGTGTTTCCGTTAAAAATTTTTGAAGTCTTGGAAACGACAAAACGTAAGTTTTGGGCGAGGAGAAGAGAAGAAAGAAATTCCTTGTGGTTTTTCGCTTTAAGCGAAAAAATACCTAAGAAATCGAAGATTCATGAGTTCAAATATTTAAAAATAGAAATCACACGAATAAAAAGCGTCTTTTCTTTTGGTTCTGTTTTCTTTGGACGAGCAAAGAAAATGAACAAATATGTTGATTATAAGCTAATTAGATGGGTTTTAGTAAAATCACCCTAAAAGAGTGACTAAATTATCTACACCGAGATCATTTTATTTAGTTACGCTTCCCATTCTGTATGAAAAATACCATCACGATCTAGTCGCTCGTATGTATGTGATCCAAAGAAGTCACGTTGTCCTTGTATGACATTAAGCGGTAGTCTAGAAGAGGTATATGCATCAAAATAAGTAAGAGAATTAGATAGACCAGGTAAAGGAATCCCATTGGTAGCGCCAAAAGCAACTAACTCTCTCGCCGAAGCTACGGTTCCTTTTATTTTTTCAATAAAAGAGGGGGACAACAGTAAATTAGGTACACTAGGATTTTCTTGAAAAGCCTCGGTGATATCTGCCAGTAATCTCGCTCTTATAATACACCCGGCACGCCATATTTTTGCAATTTCAGCAATATTAAGATCATACCCATATTCTTTGGACGCATCTGATAACTGATGTAACCCTTGTGCATAAGTTATAATAAATGAAAAATACAATGCCTCTTCTGTAAGTGTACTCAGTTTGTCTTTTGCAATCGTAGCAACTTCAGGTCGGTCATATACATCATCTGCTTGTATGCGTTCTTCTTTTAGCGCAGAGATTTCTCGCATACTCACTGCAATATCTATAGAAGGAACAGGAATTCCAAGATCCATGGCGTTTTGCGATGTCCACTTTCCAGTACCTTTTTGTTTTGCTTTATCTAGTATTTGATCTATAAGATCACCGTCGGTGAGCGTATCTTTTTTGGCGACTATTTTAGAGGTAATCTCCACTAAGAAAGATTGTAAACGTCCATCGTTCCAAGTTTTAAATGTATGGTGTATTTCTTCATTAGAAAATTTTCCAACTTTTTTTAGAACATCATACATCTCAGAAGTGAGTTGCATCAAACCATACTCAATACCATTATGTACCATTTTTACATAGTTTCCGGCAGATTTTGGTCCTAAATAAGCGACACAAGGTTCGCCTTCATATTTAGCAGCTACAGCTTCAAAAATAGGTTGTACAGCAGCATATCCCGCTTTAGACCCTCCGGGCATGATGCTAGGACCTTTGCGAGCTCCTTTTGCACCACCTGATACGCCTGCTCCAAAAAAGTGAATCCCCTTTTCAGCAAGATAGGCTTCTCTTCGATCGGTGTCTGTAAAAAAAGAGTTTCCGCCATCTATGATAATGTCTCCTTTGTCTAAGTGTGGTAATAGCGAATCTATTACAATATCTACGACTTTGCCAGCAGGAACAAGTAACATGATTTTGCGTGGAGATGATAACGCTTTCGCGAAAGCGGATACCTCCACCACCGCATTGACACGATCTGTATTGCCGCCTTCATCTATGAGTGCTTTTACTTTTTCTGTATCTAGGTCATTACCCATTGCAGTAAAACCATTATCTGCTACATTTAAAATAAAATTGCGTCCCATTACGCCTAAGCCTACTAGGCCAAAATCATATACGTTCTCCATAAATAATACATTATAAGGGGCTTATTGTTTACACCTACTTGTATGGCAAAAGTAACAGAAATAATCTATTTTTTTTGATAGATTACGAGGAAGTATATGAAGAAGCAGTTTATAATTTTTTATTTTTGTGATTAAATGAAAATTACTTCTTATGCCAAAAACTGAAAACCAATTATTAGTCATTTTTGGCGCGTCCGGCGATCTTACTGCTCGTAAACTTGTTCCAGCTCTCTATAAATTATATAAAGATGATCACCTGCCAGAACATTTTGTGGTGCTAGGTGTTGCTCGTAGCTTTATGACAGACGAACAGTTTAGAAACCGAGTAGCGTTAGAAAGTAAATACCTAGATGACAGTGAAGCATTTATTAAAGCGTTTTCAGAAAAGTTGTTTTATGAAGATTTACATAAAAAATATGATGTAAGTTATAGAGAACTTAATGAACGCATACAGAATCTCAACACAGTATATCAGTGTAATAATAACTTTATTTTTTACTTATCTACACCGCCTAGTCTTTTTGAAGCTATTGCAAAAAACCTAACAGCAGAAGGTCTTAATGATGAACGTTTAGGATGGAAACGATTAATTGTAGAAAAACCTTTTGGATATAGTCTTAAGACTGCAAAAGCGCTTAATGAAGGTTTACATAGGTATTTTAAAGAGTCTCAAATTTACAGAATAGATCATTATTTAGGGAAAGAAACTGTCCAGAATATATTAGTTACACGATTTGCAAATAGCGTTTTTGAACCGTTATGGAATCGTGATTATATAGATCATATAGAAATTACAAATGCAGAAAGTGGAGGCGTAGAGTCTCGTGGAGGTTATTATGATAAGAGTGGAGCGCTGCGTGATATGTTTCAAAGTCATTTATTACAACTAGTAGCCTTGATTGTGATGGAGCCGCCTTTAAGTGCAGATCCAGAAGAGATTCGTAATGAGAAGCTAAAAGCACTAAAATCTCTCCGTATGATGACAGATCCAGAAGTTTTGGAGAGAGATACGATACGAGGACAGTATTTGAGTTCTATGATTGATGGAGAGCGTGTGAATGGATACAGGGAAGAGATAGATGTAGATCCCGATAGTATTACAGAGACGTATGCAGCCGTAAAGTTTTTTGTAGATAACTGGCGTTGGGCAGATGTACCTTTTTATGTGCGAACAGCAAAACGCATGCCTACAAAGGTGACAGAAGTTGTGATACATTTTAAATCACCACACCATCAGATCTTTAAAAATTCTAATATAAATAAGGATAATAAACTTATCATAAGAATACAGCCAGATGAGGGTATTCTATTAAAGTTTGGAGTAAAAGTACCAGGACAAGGTTTCAAAGTAGAGCGTGGTAATCTAGATTTTTACTATTCTAGTTTAGGTGATTCACATATCATGGAAGCCTATGAACGCCTGTTACTTGACGCAATGCAAGGAGATGCTACGTTGTATGCTAGAGCAGATGAGGTAGAAGCAGCTTGGCGTTTTACAGATCCTATTCTTGATTTTTGGAAAAGCCCCAAAGCAAAGGTATATGGATATTCTGCAGGAGTTTGGGGACCAGAGCATGCAAATGAACTCATAGAAGGTACACACGAATGGAGAAATCCAGGGCGAAACCTAGCAGACGATCCTGGGTATTGTGTGATAGATTGTTAAGACATGATACATTTTAAGGAGTAATGTGACGTAGCAGTTTATGCGAAGCGAAGTCAAAGTGATAAAGCGTACCAACTAATTACATATAATGATGAATTTACATACATCAGACACAAAAAAAGGTGTCGCAGAAAAATTTATAACATTTCTAATCGATCTTTCAAAGACAAAGGATACGATCACCATTGCACTTTCCGGAGGAAGTACACCAAAGATTGTTTTTGATGAATTAGCAGAAAAATACCAAGATTTAGATTGGTCAAAGTTTCATTTCTATTGGGGAGATGAGCGCTGTGTACCACCCACAGATGGTGATAGCAATTATAAAATGACGGTAGATCATTTAGTATCTAAGATCAATATACCATCAGAAAATATACATAGAATTAAAGGCGAAAACTCTCCCAAGGAAGAGGCAGAACGCTATAGTCAAGTGCTCGAAACTCAATTGCCAATGCAAGAAGGTATGCCTCAATTTGACCTTGTCATACTAGGAATGGGAGATGATGGTCATACGGCATCTATATTTCCTCATGAGATTGAATTATGGAATTCTAATCATTGGTGTGAAGTAGCTACACATCCAGATTCTGGACAGAAACGTGTTAGTATTACGGGGGCTATTATTAATAATGCAAAAACGGTCGCTTTCCTAGTGACTGGGGATTCTAAGAAAGAAAAAGTGAAAACGATCTTTAATAATGAAGAAGGTTATTTACAATATCCAGCAAGTCTTGTAGCTCCTACATCTAAAGATTTACATTGGTTTTTAGATGAAAGTGCAGCAGCAGGAGTGGAGTAGTATGCAATTCGTTTCATCGATAAAAAATAGGTTTATATATAAGTACGCTTTCAAGGAACATTGTGACGCAGAAGTTTATGCAGAGCGAAGTCGAAGTACGAAATTGAACTTGCGAGACCTGTCTGCTGGTAGGTTCACGACCAGAGGGAGAGCAAAGCGATAATGCGTATAAAAGTACAACCGCTTTTAAAATAATTTATAGAATACAATCCTATGATCCTTGCTTTTGATACCCATTACTTTGATGATAAAGCAAAAACAGTCGCCATACAGTTTGAGCATTGGACAGATGAAGTTCCGAATATGGTATATTCAGAAACACTTACAAATATTCAACCGTATGAATCTGGATTGTTTTATAAACGAGAACTTCCTTGTATTTTAAGTCTTTTACAGCAAATTGATCTAGCAATCATAGATGTCATTGTTATAGACGGCTTTGTAGTTTTAGATGACGAAGGCGCTTTAGGGTTGGGTGGATATTTATATGAAGCTTTAGATCAGCAAATTCCTATCATCGGTGTCGCTAAGAATAACTTTGCAAAGATTGATACGTTAAAGATCCCTGTCCTTCGAGGGGATAGTAAAAAGCTATTGTATATTACTGCTAAAGGCATCTCTCTACAACAAGCAGCATCTCGTATTCAAGAAATGCATGGCGAGTATCGTTTTCCTACCTTATTGAAAGAAGTTGATCGGTTAGGGAGGGAGTAAACAATAATGAGAAGCATATCATATACTTCTCATTATCCATATTTATTTTAGAAATTGATTAGCCCATTAAGACTTCTAAAGGATCCATTAGGTTACTTATAAGACTATCGCCATCAGTACATGTTTGTCCCTCACAACAGTTTGGATTGGATTCATTACTTCCATCACAAGTACTTGATACAACACAGAATACCGTACAGTCTTCTAAATTACAAGTATCCGTAATTACTTCACAATCTCCTTCATCTCCAGAAGTGTCACATTGGTTTTCATAATTTCCTCCAAATATATTATTGTTAAAATTACAAGAAGGACCACTAAATGAAAGACCTTTTGCATTTTGAATCAGGTAAATAGTATTTTTCTCACCTTTTTTTGTTAGATAATTAAGTGCAACTACCTTTTTAATTTTCATTCCTTTTGCATTCAGTCTTTTCTTAGATAAATACTTTTGATAATCTTTTAGAGCAACTGCTTTTACTTGATTTAGTTTTGCATAATCAGAAAGAATAAAACTCAATGTTTTATTGACAGCTTGTGATTTGTTTTTTTGCGCATTTCCTACAAGGGTAAATGAAAGAAATAATACAATGGTTAATGTGATGGTTTTCATACGAATTAAATTTATGTTGGTTATCTATCAATAGTCATTCTATTGAATATGTCAAAACTACATTGATTTCTAGAAGCTAAAGACAGCTAAAAGCCCCCTTTTTTCTATATGAATTCATTGATTTTTTAGGTGTTAGTGTGTGAAATGTTTATTGATTTGGAAATGAAAAGTGATATGATATTCTAAGCGGAGAGAATCTCTTTTTACCTATTTTTGCATCCTTAAAATAAGTACATGATCGCAGTAGATAATTTAGCCGTAGAATTTAGTGGAGATACCTTATTTAGCAATGTATCCTTTTCTATTAATGAGCAAGATAAGATTGCCCTGATGGGAAAAAATGGTGCAGGAAAGTCTACCATGATGAAAATCATTGCTGGTGTTCAAAAAGCTACTCGCGGAAATGTACGTAGGCCTAAAGATGCTATTATAGCATATTTGCCACAACATTTATTGACCGATGATGATTGTACCGTCATGGAAGAAGCATCCAAAGCCTTTGCACATGTATTTGAGATGCGTGATGAGATGGATAGGTTAAATAAAGAACTAGAAACACGTACTGATTATGAATCGGATGCGTATATGAATATCATTACCCAAGTGTCTGATATTGGAGAGAAGTTTTATGCGATAGAAGATACCAATTATGAAGAAGAGGTAGAAAAGGCACTTAGAGGATTAGGGTTTAAAAGAAGTGATTTTAATAGACCTACCAGTGAATTTAGTGGGGGGTGGCGTATGCGTATCGAACTAGCTAAAATCTTACTTCAAAAACCAGATCTTATTCTGCTAGATGAACCTACCAATCATGTAGATATCGAATCTGTTATTTGGCTGGAAGATTTCTTGTTAAACAAAGCAAAAGCGGTGATTGTGATTTCTCACGATAAAGCCTTTATCGATAACATTACCAATCGTACCATTGAAGTAACAATGGGACGTATTTATGATTATAAAGCTAATTATTCTCATTATTTAGAATTACGAGCAGATCGTCGTACACATCAAATAAAAGCCTATCAAGAACAGCAAAAATTTATTGCAGATAATAGAGCGTTTATAGAACGTTTTAAAGGAACGTATTCTAAAACAAACCAAGTGTCCTCTCGTGAGCGCATGCTTGAAAAATTAGAAATTATAGAGATCGATGAAATAGATACTTCTTCTTTAAAACTTCGATTCCCACCAGCGATGCGTTCTGGAGATTACCCTGTAAAGGTGGAAGATTTAACAAAGGTATATGATGATCATATAGTGTTTAAAAATGCTAATATGTCTATCGCTCGCGGCGAAAAAGTATCCTTTGTGGGACGTAATGGAGAAGGGAAGTCTACAATGATTAAATCAATACTAGGAGAGATTGATTATGAAGGTTCTTGTGAGTTAGGTCATAATGTGAAAGTAGGATATTTTGCACAAAATCAAGCAGCATTATTAGATCCAGACTTAACCATCTTTCAAACGGTAGATGAGGTTGCAAAAGGAGATGTACGTACACAAATTAAAAATATCTTAGGACGTTTTATGTTTGCTGGAGATGACATTGATAAAAAAGTAAGTGTATTGTCTGGTGGTGAGAAGACACGTCTTGCCATGGTAAAACTCCTATTAGAACCTGTAAATCTTTTGATTTTAGATGAGCCCACAAACCATTTAGATATAAAGTCTAAAGATGTTCTCAAAGAAGCATTGCAAAACTTTGATGGCACCTTAATTTTGGTATCTCACGATCGAGATTTCTTACGTGGACTTTCTAAAAAAGTATTTGAATTTAAAGAGAAACGAGTGATTGAACATTTTGAAACTATCGATGATTTCTTACAACGTAATCGTATAGAGAATCTGAAAGATATTGATTTGAAGGCTAACTAATGCTATCTTTTTTGAAAAATCAAACTTGTTTGAAGTTCTATAATCTTAAAATATATTTCCTAGCTGTATTACTGAATATACTTCCTTTTATATTCTTATCTAAAAACTGTTCTGGGGAAGCATGTATGGTTATTATTGTAGGGCTTTTTTATGCAATTTTATGGGGAGTGTCTTATGTCCCTTTTCTGTTTATAGCTATTAAAAAATGGAAACTTACTATTCAGACCGAAAGAGTTTTGTTTTTTCTTCCCACAGGTATAGCGATATCCATTACCTCCTTTTTAAGAATTGGTTTTCCTGAAATTAGTTATCCAGAAGTAAATTCACAAATAGTAGCATTCATTTTTATACCTAACTGTATCTTGCAAGTGATACTTTATATGCTATACTTGAAAAGTAGTACATCCTAATTATTAAAACAGAGCCCTTCTTTTTTTAGTCAGTGAGGTCATAGTATTTCTTAATAGTTCTACAGTTTATTATGTAATTTAAATAGTGTAGTGTATTGAATAATAGTATTTTGTGGGTTTATGTATTTGTGTGTTAGGTTGTAAAACGGTGTCTATTCATATTTCAATGAGAATTTAGTAACTTACCTGATCTAAAACCAACCTATGAAGAAACTATTACTCTCGCTCTATAGCATACTCTGTTGCTATAGTATATACGCACAGTCTTATTTTGAAAATCAATCTTCTGCATTAGGAGCTGATATTCAATTTGAAGGATACATTTTAGGCGCTGGTATTTCTTTTTATGATTATAATGGCGATGGTCTCGATGATATTACATTGGCAGCAGCAGCAGATGGGGATCATATATTTCTAAGAAATGAAGGTGGCTATTTTGTAGTAGATGATTTAACAATTACTAATGGAGGCGAACAAGCCAAACAAGTAATTTGGATAGATTATGATAATGATGGCGATGCCGATTTCTTTTCAGCAAGTGATCAAAGTAAATGCCGTTTATATCGTAATGATGGAAATGGAGTATATGTTGATATAAGTGAAGAAAGTGGTATTCCTGCAGAGGTTTTTGATTTTTTTGGAGCTTCCTGGGGGGATTATAATAATGATGGCTTCTTGGATGTCTTTTTAAGTGTACGTGATCCTAATCAAATAGATTTTAATTTTTTATACAAAAATAATGGAGATGGTACCTTTACAAATGTAACAGAAGAAGCAGGACTGGATCTTACAGGTTTCTTATCTTTTTGTAGTGCTTTCTTTGATTTTGATAAAGATGGGTATCAAGATATTTATATTGCTAACGATAAGTTTTTTACTCCTAACTTATTATATCGAAATAATGGAGATGGTACTTTTGAAAGTGTAGGAGAAGCGACAGGAACAGATCTTTATATGGGCGCTATGTCTACTACGATAGATGATTATAATAACGATGGATGGCTAGATATTTATGTAACTAATTTTTATCCGCCAGATCTTGAAGATGGAGTTGTTGGAAATGCCTTTTTGCGCAATAATGGTGATGGTACGTTTACCAATGTAGCCGAAGAAAATGGAACTCGGTTTGATAGTATAGGTTGGGGAGCTGTGTTTCTAGATGCAGACAATGATACAGATCATGATTTATATGTAAGTGGAAATATAAGCGATCAGAGTGAGTTTTTGGAAGCTGCTTTTTATGAAAATCAAGGTGATGGCACTTTTTTAATTCCTGAAACAGCTGGTTTTGATGGAGATAACGGAAGTAGTTATTCCAATGCATTAGGAGATATAGATAATGATGGTTATCCAGAAATTATTGTGATGAATAATGGGTTTGAAGAAATTTATGTTTGGAAAAATGAAACCCCTCAAGATAATAATTGGTTAAAAGTAAAATTAGAAGGGACAGAGAGTAATCGTATGGGAATTGGTTCTTGGATTCGCATTGGTGTTAACGGTGAAGAACAATATCATTATACACTTTGTGGAGAAGGATATTTAGGACAAAATAGTGCTTATGAATTTTTCGGACTTGGTGACGCGACGTCTGTAGATTTTGTAGAGGTTACTTGGTTAAGTGGTCAGGTAGATTATCATGAAAATATAGATGCTAATCTCTCTATTACTATTGTAGAAGGAGAAGAAGTACTTAGTATAGAGGAAACGACAGATATCGCTGCTTTTAGTTTGTATCCAAACCCTGTAAACAATGATGGAGTATTCTTTTTAAATAGTAAAAATGCGATAGAAGGAACACTTACATTATATAGTACAACAGGGGAAGAGGTGTTGCGTACTTCTATGAACGGAACTACAAAAGAATTAAACGTAGAAGGACTTTCTTCAGGATTTTATATTCTTAAAGTAGAAACTCAAAACAATATTGAATCTCTAAAAGTGATTATTAAATAAGAAATAGTTATTGATCTTTTTAAGAATGAAATGGTTTCTCAGGATTACGTAAGTAAGGTTGATCTTCAGTACTCGTTGGAATTGCATTTTCAATTTTTTCTTTGGTAGGGAAGATTGAGAAAAGCATGATTAACACCAATGCTACTATGACTATAAAAAAACTATTATTTGAACTAGAATACGAAAATAGTGAAGCAAAGCCTATTATTTCTAGCATTGCAATTTTAATAATATGAGTGGTTTGATACGTTGCTAGTTTTTTCTGTAGCCTATCTTCAACTTTTAATTTACTTAACATTGAAGTGCCTAAAAATCGTCCTAGTGCAATAGCCCCTATAAGACCTATAGGTATTATAAATTCTTTGGGTTGTTGCGTAAATGATAATGGAGCAAACTCACCAGATAATATATTAGCTATAAAGACTGTTGCCATGGTAAAACCAGCTATAATCGCTAAATGAATGATACCAATAGTTTGTAAAAAGCCTTTGTAATTACCAGCCCCAGTTTGTTGTTGTGACATATGAGATTATTTAAATCGTTTCTCTCCATCATTGATTTCTATCCAATATCCGTCTGGATCTTGAATATATATTTGTTCTATTGTATCCGGTCGAATTGAGACAGCTCCTTTTTTGCCAGGCCAATCATAATAAGTAATGCCTAAACTATTCAGATGGTTTATAAATAAAGAAAGATTAGCTGTTGTTAAAGCTAGATGTACTCCTTTAGGAATTTGTAAATCAAGCTTTTCTACACTAATGATGTGAAGCTCTTGATGTTCTCCAAGTCGAAACCATTTAATGTGGTCAAGTTGTGTTCCATTGTAAATCTCTTTGATACCAAATATAGATTGGTAAAAGGTAACACTTCTATCTAAATCAGTAACATTGATAGCATAATGATCAATAGAAAATTTCATAGCACTGTTTTTGTCTTGCCCATAAGATGTATAACAACAACTTATGAGCAAGATGAAAATATATATTTTATTCATTTATTTTTTGATAAATTTTTGAACCGAATCTCCAATAGAAACAAAGTATACACCAGAAGTAAGGCTTGAAATATTGATTGCTTGTGTTCCAGCTGTCTGTATATTTTGGACAATTACTTGACGTCCTAGCAAATCATATACATAGATTGTATTTGCCTGTACATTTGGAGTTGTCGTAATGTTTATTTGTGTAGTTGCTGGGTTAGGGAATACACCAGAAATTTCAGAAGAAGTTGTTATATCATTAAGCCCTAAAAGCCCTTCACCTTCTCTAATAATAACAGTTAAGTTACCGTCTACATTTTCTGCAGTATCTACAATTCCTGAAGGCCATGTTACCGTAATTGTTTCTATCTCATCTGCGGCACCTAATCCAAAATGTGTAATTAAAGAGTTCTGAGTTCCGTAGCTTTCTCCAGCACGTACCTCACGTACTTGTGATCCCCATGGGCCTTGTATTTCCACACGAGCACCTATTCCATTGCTGTTGCTCTCGACACCTTCTAATGCAATTTTAATCCAGTTATTATCATTTCCATTATTCATAAAAACCTGATCAGAAATCCCAGAAGGGTTATTAAAACCGTTTGCATATCCAGCAATCAGATCAATAAAACCATCATTATTTAAATCTCCTACAGCAGCACTCTGAATTTGATCATTACTATTTGGAAATGGATTGGTAACTGCTGTAAATGTTTGGTCACCATCATTTAATAGTAATTGATGCGTTCCATCTCTAGTCGTTAAAATAATATCAATAAACGTATCGTTGTCATAATCTTCCATCATTACTTGTATTCCAAGTCCTAATGCATCTAAGTTTGCAGTAACTCCAGAATCTAGTGTAATATCTGTAAAGGTGCCATCACCATTATTTTCAAATATTTGACTACGTACAAAGTGATTCACCATTACGGCATCAAAATCTCCATCATTATCAATATCTTCAAAATTAGTTGCCCATGTTTGTGTCATAGGTCGTAAACCAGCATCTTCTGCAACCTCTGTAAAGTTATTAGAGCCATCGTTTTGGTATAATACATTTAAACGACGAGGATCTGTTGGGTCTCCTTGTGCTTGTAATCTACATTTAGAGATAAATAAGTCTATATCTCCATCATTATCATAATCTGTCCAGATAGAGCCATAATTTCCTGAATTATCAGATTCACCTGCACTTACGGCATTAATCATATCTAAATTATAGGTGAAACTTCCGTTGCCGTCATTTTCATAAGGAGAGGAAATACCGTCATCATGACACGCAAAATAGTCTATGGCACCATCATTATTGATATCTGCAAAATTGGTGTTTTGTACAAAAATATTTGGCCCTCCAAGTGTAGTTAGTGAGAAATCTGTTCCATCTTCATTTGCTGTAAGAAGACGTAATCCATCATAACTACCTCCTACAATAATATCATTAAAACCATTTTCATCTACATCGGCGATAGAAATTCCCCAAGGGCTTCCAACGTTTCCTACTTGGAGTCTATCATAACTTCCATCAGGTTGTTGATATTCAATTTGAAGATTGATACCATTATCTAATCTAATAATATCATCCAATCTATCATTATTCATATCGACTACAGCCATAGCGACACCGCCAGATAAGGTTGTATTTTCAAGGATACTGGTAGCTTCTGTAAAAGTTGTTTGTGCTTTCGCGAAAGTGGATACCAAAATAATTGCTGCCAGAGAATATAGTTTTCTTTTCATAGGTATAGGATTTGTGTAAATATAGTTTTTAGTTATTAATTTCCGTTGATAGGTGGTGGTCCTGCTGGCACGATAGCCTCGTATACAGCATCTCCTTTACGCTCTTTGTATTCGTTTTTTACATTTTGTAGTAACGTAGGATCTTCAAATAAATCTAGCATGGTCATTCCCATTGCTTTACTGGCATATACCATTCCTTTATGACCTATAGACATTCCTCCGCAAGCAACAACTGCCCATGAATGCCATGGAGTATCTTTAGGAGCTGTGGTCACACCTAGATTGATATTAGGAACATTCCAACTTACATCTCCTACATCAGTACTTCCTCCACCTGGATGTTCTTTGGTATCTTCTATAGGATTGATATCACTGTCCATTCCTACTTGAGGTTTTCCAGTGACTTCCTGTATCTTTTTTCCGAAGGCTTCTTCTTCTGCAGTATATGTGATAGGTCCTAATAGCTCTAGGTTTTTTTGCATGGCTTTCCCTCCAGATCTATTGACAAGGACTTCATATATTCCAGAGATAAGAGATACTTTATAATCTACATTGGCCATAATAGCAGCTCCTTCTGCCATTTTTTGAACACGTTCATATACAGGCATCATGCCTTCACGTTTGGTATCACGGACACGCATCCATAATCTAGAGTAATCAGGAACTACATTTACAACCTGACCACCATCTTGGATATGATAATGCATACGTACGGTTGGCTTTACATGCTCTCTGTAGTAATTGATTCCTGTTGTGTATAATTCTAAAGCATCAGATGCGCTACGACCATTCCAAGGATCGGCGCTGGCGTGTGCTGCTTGCCCGAAGAATTCAATTTTAAAATCAACGAGCGCTAGGGAGCTTTGTACATCGGCTTTGGTAGCAGCAGAAGGATGCCAAGAAACATTAGCATCTACACCGTCCCAAATCCCTTCGCGAACCATCCATATTTTTCCAAAGAATTTTTCTTCAGATGGGGTTCCCATGAATTTAACGGTTCCTTTTATTTTTCCAGCTTCAATAAGCTCTTTAATGGCAATAGCAGCACCAAGACTTCCTGCGCCAAAAAGGTTATGACCACAGCCATGACCAGGTTGTCCTTCGGTAAGAGGATTTTTAGTAGGCTCTGTTTTTTGGGATAACCCAGGTAAAGCGTCAAACTCTCCTAAGACACTTATGACAGGACTTCCAGAACCATAAGTAGCTACAAAAGCAGTAGGCATTCCCGCGACACCTCTTTCTACGTTGAATCCTTGTTTTTCGGCATAGTCTGCTAGTATTTTACTAGACTGTGTTTCTTCAAAAGCTGTCTCGGCGAGTGCCCAGATATTATCTGATATTTCAATAAGGGCTTGCTCGTGTTTTTCAACAGATGCGATAATAGCTTTTTTGTTTTTTGATAGTTTTTGTGCAGAGACTCCAAAAGAAATGAGCAGTGCGCACATAACAAGGTAAACGTGTTTCATAAGAAGCTTGAGTTAATGGTGGCTTCTAAGATAAGGAAAAGCTAGGAGTAATTGGTTATTGAGGTGTAGAGGAATATGTAGAGGTAGAACGTTTTATGAATTTTATTTTAATAATAAGTAAGCGTATAATTTTCTGTTGATCCGTCTGATAGATCATTTTCTTCTGCCGTGACAATTTGACCTTCAGAATTATATGTGTATACAAATGTACTTGTAGAAGATTGTTGATCAGTAAATGTAATAGATGTTAGATTATTAGGTAAATACGGGAAATCATAATATATACTATCACTGAATGACCAACCACTTCCCCAAAAGGTAAATATAAAATCTGATAAATAGATGGATTCTAGTTGATTAAAGAAAGGATTTGCATTTGTGTCATATGTATATTCATATGTTTTTGTCAATTCATCTGTATCACTATCATACTCTTCATTTAATATCAAATCCCCATTAGAATCATAGGTGAAAATCTTATAAAAATAACTAGTCTCTAATCGAATTACTCTGCCTAATTCATCTACATCTACAATAACTTGAACAGAAGAGCCAAAATCAGCAATTACTTGATTCCCTTGATATGTGGCAAGTGCATATTCCCCTTGATTGTGGCCAAATTCAATCAATCTTCCATCCGAATCATATACATAAGAGAATTGAATATCTAAGCTAGACCCAGGTTCTTCAAATTCATAAATGCCTTTATACATAATAGCACCATCATTGTTGTATGTATATGTAATATTAAGATTCCTATCAGAATCGTTCCCAGATGCTTTTATTAGCCTATCGCCATCATATTCATAGGTTATTTTAAATCCATCATCAATAGATCTCACTAATCCAGGATTTGAATTGTTATTCTCATCAATTTCTTCTTCTATTTCCATCTCCATCTCTTCTCCTGTAGGGTCTACATCATCATTACTTGAATTACATGAAAGTAGTAAGCATATACAAAGAATTGTAAAAAGAGATTTTGAAATAGTCATGAAAAATGTATCTTTTTAAGAGCACTTCTAAGATAAGAAGATAACTATCTAATAATGAATTTTTTGGTTGTTTTTTATAAAGCTCAAATTTTTAAACCAATTTAAGAAAGAGCGACGTCTGTAGGGGATTTGATGGTCAGTTAGAATTTTTTTGAACTGATCTAACTCGTTCCCCTTCATTTCAATGATTTCTTCAAATAACGGATTGACTTCCATTGAATATTGGTCACCAGTTGTTTTACTAATTTCTATATTTTTAATGTCTGAGAGTAAGAACTCAGATCGAATATCATTCTTTAGAAATACAACCTTCTCATCATCAAAAGATATTTGCCCAATTCTTGTAAAAAGAGAGCTATTTAGCATATTAAGTATAACAGATATAAGAACAATACTAATCAAAATAATAGTGATTGTTCTGTTTTTAGGTAGTATAGGAACACCTAAGAGGTCTAAAGACATTATAGTAAAACCTACTCCAGTAATCAGTTTATAGTATGGAGAAAAACCTTTTAGATTTTCAAAATATTCTGTTTGTATAATATCAAATGTCATATAAATATACTACGTGATTATAACTGCCATCATAACAGTTGTATATAATGAGTGTATGTTACAGATAAAATGTTACAAAGGCATAAAGAATAACTGCTTCTATTATTTAGGAATCATCAAATCAGCTTCACTTAACGTATATGTTAGTTCAGGATATATAAAATCGGTATTTCTATTTTCTTGTCCTCTTAAGATAAAAAACTCTTGTCGTTGATCCTCATCTGCTAGTGTTAATGGGGTTCCATTTGAAAAGTATGGAACATCATCTTTAAACTGAACATATGTTTTCGAAGTTCTAAAAGTAGTTCCTAACCATTTGTTATCTTTTTCTAATGGTTTTTTGCCTTTGACTTGCTCTAGTATAATCTTATGTTGAAACTTGGTATTGGTAGCTACCGAAAATAATATTACTGAATTATGGGTCAATAAGAATTCAGATGCTGCTTTAGTTTCTTTGTTGATGATCTTGAGTTTTCTAATACTTTGTTCAGAAAGTTCTTCTGGATATTCATAACAAGAAAAAAGCCCGATATATGAGTTAGGATCTAGATCCATAGATTGATCTGAATGATATCCCATTTTGGTATACTGACGATCGTAAATTTCAATTAAGGCATTGTTGAAATCTAGTGAAAGAATATGATTTAATGCCTCATTTTGAGTCGCTCTATTTATAGACGTTATTACGTGATGATGAATAGGAGAGAAGTTATATGCAGGAACTGTATACTTTGTTGTAGTTCTCACTATAGGAACACCTTGGTCACTTACATGAACTAAATGATTCCCTATTCTCCCTTTACCTACATTTTCAAAATGAGTGGTATCTTTTAATTCCTGAAAAATATTAGTTTCCAAAGGAAGCGTAATTTTATAAAAGCCCATGTCATTCATTATTTTCTATATTAATAGATAGGTTTCTCATAATCTCCTGAATTCATGCTAAAATGAACATTACCATACTTGACTCTTTTTTCTGTTTTATTTTCCTCATAATAGGATTCTCGTAAAGTATCCATAGTTTTTTGAGTCATTTCCTCTAGTTTTATTAATTCACCTTGTTCTTTGATATAGGTTTGATCATTTTTATAAACAGCTTCTAGGTTAGAACAGCGTACTACATATCCCATCCTGATAGGTATTTTATCTATATTTAGAACTGACGGTCTAATTTCATGAGTATACAATCTATTTGTAGAAAGCGGAATTAAAAATGCAGAGTTTGGGTATAGCGTAACACTGAATTCTTTTTCCAAGGAATCATCATCAACAGTATTTTTTAATTTAAATAGCAATCGTGTTAATCCACTTGTTTGTTTATAACACCAATCATACGGGTCTGTTTTGGAAGGTTGTAAATGCTCAAAATTAGCAGTATCATAAAAAGTACAAAACGCAATAAGCCCTTCTTTAGGCATGTCTTTTGTTTTATCAGAATGCGCTTTAATTTTTGCTTTAACTTCTTTCTTTTTGCCGTCTGTTTTTTTCTTGTTTAGGTATATTTGAGCAAGTACATGATTTAATTTTGTCTCTTGTTCAAAGTCATACGTGATAGCATTGTTTAATAATCCTACTATGTGATGATCTGTATTTCTGAAATTATCTGTAGGCCCTGTCAAGTTACTAGAACATCGCAATAAGTGAAAATGTAACGATTCCTCTTTATCCTTTGATACCTCAGACAGATAAATCCCTTTTCGTAAAGCTGTTGATTGCTTGTTAGATTCTGTGAGTTCTTGAAATGTGTGTTCAGATTTTATAGCATTAAAATAATCATTATCACCAAATAATTGTCGGTAATATACTCCTACATTATAAATAGAAATAGGTACTTGCCCTAGTGTAATTAGAGCAGTGTTTTTTGTGTCAAAATCTTCATAATTAGAGGATAGCTCTTGGATGATATATAGAGGTTTTTTTTTGTATTCAAAGTTGTTTAAGTTCCCACATACATAAAGTCTCGTGTGGTCTTTGGTTCTTTTGATTTCTGAAATGTTATCTATAACAGTTCCACAAAAATGTTCAATTAGATACGTTAATTCATCTGTCTTGTCTGTAATATCAGACAAAACCAAAAGAATGTTTTTATCTTTTGAAATGTTGTTTTCAGTATTCATTTTTATTTTTAAACTTTTAGTTTTTTTCAATAAATAGGATTATGTATTGAATAACACCTCAAAATATACCATAAAATTTAATACAAATGAGTAAGATTTTTTTCAGAATGTATATCACTCCACAGTCTCTTTATACACTTTCAAGCAACGCTCCTGCGCCATTTTATGATCTACCGTCATAGGTGGGTAGGTAAGCTCTTGTAGCTTTAGAATGCACGTGTTAATATATTCTTTTTGCTTGCAAAATTTGCTAATACATATATAAAGCCTCGTAAGTTATAAAGAAATTTGAATCAATATTACCAAACTCCTTGTAGACTATTGATTATTATAAATGTTAGTAATAACGCTAATAAATACAAAAAAATCTGCAAGACTAATCTGATAGATCGGTCCTTTTGCTTTTTTAGATATTTCTTGAAAAATATTTTTTTAAGTAGTAGAAAAATGATGATTGAAGGTAAAACAATCATCAAAATAAAGATTACTAAATATATCCATATAGAGCCTCCGTGTACAATTATCATGGTATAACTTTTACTTTTTAGTAGGTTTTGGTTTTAAGCAAGAAACATAATCTAGGCTTTTTTGTAAGTATTCAGATAGTTGTTCAGTATTTTCTAATAAGTCATTAGGTATCGTAACATATTCCTTCATCACTCTACCATGTTGTTCCAAGAGTTGACTGTCAAAGTATTGTATAAAATTAATTCTGTCATTTTCAGAAAGACGTAATCCCATAGTTCCATTTTTTGATAAAAATGAAAACATATGACCATTTATAGATGTATAGGGTGTAGTTTTTCCTTTTCTTTCAATTTCAGGATTGCCTTTAACAACTTTATTATAAAGTGTTAGTTTGTCTATTGGGATTTCAATTTTTGATTTGATCACGTCCTGACTCCTCTAATGTGTAACTAAAATACACTTTTTAGAATTAGAAGACAGTCAGAATAAAAGAGGTTTTGTTTATGTCACCCCACTGCCTCTTTATATACTTTCAAGCATCGCTCGCGTGCCATCTTATGATCTACCATCATAGGAGGGTAGGTAAGTTCTTGTAATTCTGGAACCCAGGTGTTGATATATTCCTTTTGTTTATCAAACTTATCAATTTGCGTGATAGGATTAAAGATTCTAAAATACGGCGCTGCATCAACACCAGAACCCGCTGCCCATTGCCAATTTCCTACATTGGCACTCATGTCATAATCTAATAATTTTTCTGCAAAATAGGCTTCTCCCCATCGCCAATCAATTAAAAGATGCTTACATAAAAAACTCGCTACAAGCATACGTACACGATTATGCATAAAACCTGTCGTATTTAATTCTCGCATACCTGCATCTACAAAGGCATATCCTGTCTGACCATCACACCATTTTTTAAAATCCGCTTCATTATTACGCCATTCGATACGATCATATTTGGGTTTGAAAGCCTTGTCTTTGGTATGTGGAAAATGCCAGAGAATCTGCATAAAGAATTCTCGCCATATGAGTTCGCTCCAGAAGATTTCATTTTCTTGTGCAATGGCTTTTTTGACCATTTGGCGTATACTCACCGTACCAAAGCGAAGATGAGGTCCTAATCTGGAAGTACCATTTTCTTTTGCAGGAAAGTTACGCGTTGCTTCATAATTTTCGATGAGATGTTCTGTAACGGTGTAGCTTGGGACCTTGATTGCTGCTTCCTCAAATCCCATGGCTTCTAGGGTGAGATTAGGTAACTCACGATCCTGTATTAGATTTCCTAGATATGTAGCAAGATTATATTCTTTTAGATCAACTTCAGGGTTAAAGCGCTCTTTCCATTTATTTTTATAAGGCGTATATACCACATAGGGTAAGCCATCATTTTTTACAATCTCATCTTTTTCAAAAATAACTTGATCTTTATAGGTGTTAAAAGATATACGCTCCTGCCTGCCGGCGAGACAGGTTCGCGAAAGCAAACCCTTTATCTCTTCATCTCTTTCTCGCGCATAAGGCTCGTAATCGTGATTTGTATACACACCTTGTATCTCATAGGTTGTAGATAGTTTTTCAAATACAGCTTCGGGTGAGTCATAATAGAAAGCTATCGCACTTTGATGTTGTTCTTGAAGTTGCTGACGCATGTGTTGGAGTGTTTCAAAAATGAATGTCACCCGAGGATCGTCTTTTGGAAGTTTATCTAAAATTATTTTATCAAAAATAAAAATTGGAAGTACAGGGAATTCTGATTGTAAGGCATGATATAACCCTATATTATCATCCAATCGTAAGTCGCGTCTAAACCAAAAGATGGTTACTTTTTTCATTTGATCTTTCTTATTTCATTTCCGCACTTTGACTTTACTCAGTATAAACTCCAGCGGAAATCTTATTTAGTGTTTTTCTATGCACTCAGCGTATGTTTTATCGCTTCGCTTTCCCTTTGGTCGTGAACCTGCCTGCCGGCAGGCAGGTCTCGCAAGCTCGATTTCGTACTTCGGCTTTACACTTCGACAAGCTCAGTGTGACATTCAAAATATACTTTTGCTTACCTGCCTAAATAGTTTCAGTATACGCTTTCGCGAAAGCGTACCAAGTATGATTAGTTGACGTTTAATGTACTCATTCCCCCATCAACGCCTAGTACTTGACCTGTGATCCAACTACTTTCATCACTTAGTAAAAATGAAGCAACATTGGCAATGTCTTCTGGTGCGCCAACACGCTTTAAGGGATGTCTAGCATCCATCATTTCTTTTTTCTTGTCATTACTTAAAAGACGTTTGGCAAGTGGTGTATCTGTAAGAGAAGGTGCAATTACATTGACACGTAATTTTGGAGCATACTCAGCCGCTAGTGCTTTTGCAAAGCCTTCTATTGCTCCTTTGGCAGCGGCAACACTTGTATGATACGGCATTCCTACTTTTACAGCGACAGTACTAAAGAAAACAAGACTTGCTTGTTCTGATTTTTTAAGATGCTCCATCACTTGATGTACGGTTTTGACCATGCTTAAGAAGTTGAGTTCCATATCACTTCTAAACACATCGGTAGAGAGCATTTTGAATGGTTTCAGGTTGATCGTTCCTGGGCAGTATACAAATCCGTCAATATGATCAGGTAATTCAGAAAGATCTAGTTCATCTTTTTCTGCATCATATGCAATATGATTTACATCTAGATTTCCTAGATTCTCATTAGTTCTAGAGGCTACATATACAGTATGTTGTGTGTGTAGTTTTTGAGCAATTTCAAAACCAATCCCGTGGCTACCGCCTATTAAAAGTATATTTTTTGACATGTGTATTATATTATAAGTTATGAAGTAGGAGCTTTAAATTCTCCATAGAGTTCTATTAATTTCTTTTTTCGATATTCGAAAATCTCATTGAGTTTTGGCTTTACCAAGATAGGATGTACGAGTTGCCCCAAAATTCCCATCGGGACTTTATAATCTACAATATCTTCCATTTCGACACCGCCAGGAATCTCTTTGATAAAGTGTTTGTGATGCCACAATGCATAAGGACCAAAGCGTTGCTCATCTACAAAATATTTATGATCCTGTACATGTGTGATTTCTGTAACCCATTTGGTCTTTATCCCTAAAACAGGCGTGACTATGTATTGGATAATTTGCCCCGGATACATGGGTCTATCTGCTCCTGATAAGATTTCAAACCCCATATAATCTGGGGTAATGGTCTTTAAGTTTTTGGGATCAGAAAGCAAACTCCACGCTTCATCTAAAGAAATAGGGAGATTTTGCTTTGCATGTAATGTATATATTTTCATAGTCTATCTAATAACAGACCATAAATGTATTATTATTTTGTTTAAGAATAAAACATATTTGGTTAAACAAAATTAAAAATTTGATTACGCTATAAATTCAAGGCTATTTTTTCACCTCCTTCTTTGATAGATTGATAAATGGCTTCAACAATTTTAAGGTCTCTTAAGCCCATGCTACCAGGGACTTTATTAGGAAGTCCTTGAGTGATATGTAATGCAAAATCATCCATTTGCAATGCTTGTTGTCTTTTATGGAGGAATGTGATTTCATTTCCTTTAGAGGTACGCCCGTGTAGTGGACCATAAGTATAAGCAACATCCAATTCAAACCATCCCTTATCACAGGAAGCATATAAGCGGTCTGCTTTAGCATTATGTGATGTAAATATAGATCCTACAGCACCACTTGGAAATTCAAATTGTGCTGTAATCGTCTCATCGGTATCTTTAAAATAATCAGGTTTTGTACTAAACTCTTGTGCAGTTACAGAAATAGGATTTTCTCCTGCGCCATAGATAGCTCCTTGTATGGCATAAACCCCCATATTCATTAAAGCACCACCTCCGGATAATGCTTTATTCAAACGCCATTGATCTGGATCAGGATTTCCATAGGATGGATATCCAGCTTCTGTAGTGATGAAATTAATCTTACCGAACTCTTTTTCTTTGACGATGCGTTGTATTTCTTGGGTATGTGGTTCTGAGTGTAATCGATAGCCAACGCTTAGTTTTACATTTGCTTTTGCACAAGCATCAATAATCGCTTGGCATTCTGCAACACTAACAGCCATCGGTTTTTCGCAGATCACATGTTTACCTGCTTTGGCAGCTCGGATACAAAAATCGGCATGCATGGCATTGGGTAATACGACATATAGAATGTCTATATTATCATTGTTTATGATGGTGTCAAAATTGTCATAGTTGTAGATATTCTCTTTTGGAATATTATATTTTTCTGACCAGATTTTCTCTTTTTCCGGGGTTCCTGTGACAATACCAGCAAGATGACAGTGGGTAGTTTCTAATAGGGAAGGAGCGAGTTCATAGGTACTGTAAATGCCTAATCCAACTAACGCAACACCTAAACTTTTTTTGTTCTCTGAAGACTCGAAAGCACACGCTAGTGGAATGTTACTTAATAATGCAACGCCTCCCACTGCTTTTGATAGTTTTGAGTTAAATGTTCTTCTATTCATATCGTATCCTTTTAAAGCTTTAGAAAGTTAGGCAATTCTTTTGTAAAGATTAGGTCGGTATAGTGAAGAAGACTTAACGTTTATGGATTCATTCATAAGCATGAAGACGTTTATAAAAGTATACTTGCCTAAATGAACGCTCTCATTGACTCGTTTTAGATTTTATTCAGACCTTGTTACTATTACATTTGAGATACATATGTAGCATATGAAACTATTATTATTCTTAGGTTTAACATTATTTGTAAATGAAATAATAGTATCTCAAGTACTAAAAGATGACTTATACTTGACTGACGAGCATAATACTGAATGGATTAAGGAATTTGAAAAGCTAAATCTAGTATCTGATCAAATAGTTAAAATCAAAAGAAAAGTTTTTGAAGATACTGTATATAAGCGACAAAGAAGCTACTGTTTGACAGGTGTTAAAAAAGCAGAAGTATTAAAAAGAACAGTAGGAAAAACAAATTTTGAATGTAAAATCATGTTTATTCTAAGTCTTCAGGGGGATCTGTATATTCTTGATCTGAATGAAAGTCCAAAAACAAATAGAGTACTTGAACTCATAAACAATAAAAATATTGATGGGGTAACTGTGCTTAAAAAAGGAGCTATAGCTTTAGCATTATATGGAGCGTATGGTAAATGCGGAGTTGTTATGTTATATTCAGATAGCCAACGCTTAAAGCGAAAGGTTAAAAGTATATTTTAACAATCATCATCACAGCATTGCTCATCTTTTACGAGCTTACAACTTATTACAGCAAGAAGAGCTCCAATAAAAGGCGCGGTAACGTATAACCACATAGGTTGCCATTTTCCAGAAAATATAGCAGGTCCGAGAGAACGAGCAGGATTCATAGATGCATTGGTCATAGGACCTGCAAACATGGCTTCTAGTAGTACAATACCTCCAATCGCAATTCCTGCAATTACCCCTATTTCTTTAGACCCCGTAGATACATTTATGATCACTAGCATTAAGAAAAAAGTAAGTAAAATCTCTAGTATAAAGGCTTTGTAATGTTCAAAAGTATCTGGTGGAACCGTACTCCCTAGGAATTCGCTTTCGGGAAATAGAAACCAAAGCATAGCCCCTGCGAGTGTCGCTCCGATGATTTGTACCATGATATATTTTGGAACTTCGCGCCAAGAGAATTTTTTCGCGTAAGCAAAAGCAACCGTCACAGCTGGATTAAAATGTGCCCCAGAAATATCTCCAAAGGCATAGATCATTCCCATCACAATGAGCCCCCAAGTAATAGCGATACCTGGATGTGTTACAGAACCATTTGTAATTTCATTTATAGTCATTGCTCCACAGCCACAAAAAACCATAGAAAACGTACCAATAAGTTCGGCGATATATCGCTTCATGAATTTTTAATTTTTTACAAAGATACAGGTTGCGATATTAAGATTTTGTTAACGTTTGATAGATGTGGGAATGGTATTTTTGTGAAACGATTAACGTTATTCGTATACCTAACCCGTGTAGTGTACAAAACGTATAAACCATATAACTCTTTATTAAAACTAAAATTATTATGAAAAAATTACTCCTTGTGGCAGCAATGGCCTTATGTACAGTAGGTGCATCTGCTCAAATTAACACGCCGGCTCCTAGTCCATTTTCGAAAGTGGAACAAGTGGTTGGATTAACAGAAGTTAGTTTAGAATATTCAAGACCAGCAATGCGTGGTAGAACTATTTTTGGAAACTTAGTGCCATATGGTAAAATCTGGAGAACAGGTGCAAATCAACGTACTAAGATTACATTTTCAACTGATTTTACAGTAGGAGGCAAAGAGCTTAAGGCTGGAACGTATGCGATTTTCACAAAACCAGAAGCATCTTCATGGACCGTATATTTTTATACAGAGTATCAAGGAGGCGGAGCGCCAAGAGAGTGGGATGATTCAAAAGTAGCGGCTATGGTAAACGTACCTGTACAAAAAATGCCTATGGATATTGAGTCATTTACAATCACTTTTGATGATCTTAAAAGTGATGGTGCAAACCTAGGGATACTTTGGGAGAATGCATATGTAGGTGTTCCTTTTGGAGTTCCTACAGACAAAACAGTATCTGCTCAAATCGAAAAAGTAATGGCAGGTCCTGGTGCTGGAGATTATTATGCAGCGGCTGTATATATGGCTGAAAATGGAAAAGATATTAATACAGCAAAAGAATATATGGACAAAGCAATGTCTATGATCAAGGAACCTCGTTTCTGGCAATTACGTCAGCAATCTCTTATTCTTGCAAAATCAGGAGACAAGAAAGGTGCTATCAAAGCCGCTAAAGCATCACTTGTAGGGGCTAAAGAGGCTGGAAATGAAGATTATATCAAATTAAATACAGATTCTCTAAAAGAATGGGGAGCTAAATAAGTTTCTTTGTTTTAAAATATCATAAAAACGTCTTCATTTTTTTGAAGGCGTTTTTTGTTTCTAAGCACTATTTCTTTGCAATTCTTTTAGGGTGGCAATCATTTGCGCTCCATTTTTAGTACCCACAAAGAATTCAGTATTTCTATTTTTCGTTTTAATTAATAATGCAGGACCGGGTTTTGTATTAAAGAAAGTGCCTCTATTATTTATTCGATACCCTACACCAGCATACCAAGGAAGATGTACAATCTCTGCCGTAGAGAGGTCAAGATCTTGTATGGGTATTTTTCTATGTAACCATCCTATTCCAAATTTGACACTAGCGACTTCTGAGTCTATTACAATCTTCATATTATAAAAGGCAAGTATTGGAAGTATATTGATAACAATTAAAGGAAGGGCAAAGAGCCATGAAGAAATAGGATTACTTCCCCATTGAAAATAGGTAGCTGCTATGATGAAAATAGTTACTGTTACAAATAATAAAGTAAACCAATACATAGATTGTGTTTCTTCATATTTTAGGTGTTTCATACCTTAAGTATATAGAATTATTAAATGAAGAGAATTGTTTAGGAAATTTGGTAATAGTAATACGTATTTATCCATATACCAAACCAATTTCTTTACGTATCGTATCTAATAGCGTGATTAATTGTATGCTTTTTTCAAATGTCATGATGTTACTTTCTTTTCTGTCTTGGGCGAGCATTTCCTGACAGTGTAAAATTTCATGATGGTACCCATGTACCTTTGTAGGGAAATCAATAGTTTCTGCGCTACCATTTTTAGTTATTGTAATAGCGATGCCTGAAGGATCATGAAAACGACTATGTATATGAATGGTACCTTTTTCTAGTTCTATATGACAGATGGTGTCTGTCTGCGTATCGATAGCTGAAAATAAGTGTGCTTTTACTTGGTTAGGATAGGTAAGTTCCATCTCACAATTGAGATCTATTTCATTAGTATCGAATGTAGCTTTAGCTTCTATTTTTTCAGGAGTTCCTAGTATAGTCATCGCTGCAAATACGGGATAGATTCCCACATCTAACAGGCTTCCTCCTCCTAAATCTTTATTGTATAATCGATGTGATGGGTCTTTGGGAACATCAATGCCAAAATCTGCTTTTAGACTTTTAATGGTTCCTAATTCTCCTGAATGTAGCGTTTGTAGAGCAAATTGATAATGAGGTAAAAAATAGGTCCATAAGGCTTCCATTAAGAAGGTTTTTTTCGCTTTCGCGAAAGCGATCATATCCTCCACCTCATTGCGATTCATGGCAAAAGGTTTTTCACATAATACTGCCTTGCCATGTGTTAAACAAAGAATGGTAACTTCTTTATGAAAAACATGAGGTGTAGCAATGTAAATAATATCAACTTCAGGATCTCTTACAAGCGCTTCATAGGAAGCATAGGCTTTCTGGGCTTGGTGTTGTTGCTTAAAGTTGTTAGCCTTTTCTAAACTACGACTTCCTACTGCATAGAGTGTTGCTCCTTCGGTTGCTATAATGTCTTCTGCAAATTTATGAGCGATATGCCCACATCCTAAAATAGCCCAGTTGGTATTCTGCATTTTTCTTTTTTATATGAGTTATTTGTATCACAAACAATACGACATAAATGTATATAAAAAAAGCAAGCTATGACAGCTTGCTTTTAACACAATTATATATTTGAATTAAAAATACTAGTTATGTGTTTTACTTAATTTACTCCAGTTTTTATCTGCAACACTTTTTAATTTTTTGTGATTGTTTTCAGCCAACCATAATTGTTTTGCATCTAACTCTACATTGTTTAAGAATAAGTAGTACTTACCGTCTTTTACAATAAATTTGTTTGGATCTACTCTGAATTTTGCTCCTGCATAGGTTCCAAAAGCACAGTATCCTCCGTATTGTGGTACATATTTAGCTGGACTTTTATCAAAAGCTGCTTTTTGATCAGCAGAAGTAAAGTAATAAGCTACTTTGTTGTACTCAGATTTATAGGCTTTATTTCCTTTTTGAGCTAGGCCTAAATCTAAGTAAGATACAGGACTATATCCTTGAAGTGCGATATTACTATTATCTACGTTGTTTGCCATTTTGTCTTGGGCAAATACTGATGTAGCTACAAATAACGCTACGATGGCTAGGGTGGATTTAATTAATTTCATTTTCTTTTTTTTGTTTATTATTTATGTGATTGTTATTTGTTTTTAAGCTGCGTTAAAGTATTCTTCTTGAATTACTTGTCCTTGTTCATTCCATACTCTACGGATGATTTCATGCCAGTATATTTTACTTCCATCTTTCATGTCAAAATCGAACGTAAATTCTGATGCAGATACATTTCCATCAACAATAGATCTGTGATGTGTGATTCCATTTACAGCTGCAATTGCTCCTGCAAATCCTTCCATTTTAGTAATCATTTCTGCTTTACCATTCGTACCTCCATTTCCATAATCAGAAGTGGTAGCATTGTCTGCAAAAAATTCTTTTACTGCGTCTACTATAGCTCCTTTACTTACTATAGCGTCCATTTTAGTTACTTGATCTTTAATGTTCATCTTTATTTTGTTTGTGTTATTTACTAATTACACTGCAAAGATGAAGCAAAAGGGGAGGGAAGATGCTACAAAAAAAGTACTAAGAATTGTACTTTACTAATTTGAATTCTGTAGGAGTACTTCCTGAATAATGTTTAAAGAAGCTAGAGAAGTGATTTGGTTCTTCAAAACCTAATTGAGCAGAAATAGCAACAATACTTTGACCTTCTAATAGCATTAGTTTAGCAGTATTGATAAGCTCTAAACGTATTAATTGTCCTAAAGAAGTGTTCATTTTTAGTTGCACTTTTTTTGACAATGTTTTAATAGAAAGATTCATTTTATCGGCATAAAAATCTAAACTTCTTTCTTGTGTGTGATATTTTTGAAGAAGTTCTAAAATATCTTGTGTAAACTGATCTCGTTGTTTAAAATCAAAATTTTCTCTAAACTGACGAGGTGTAATTCCAGTAGCATTTTTAAATACGCGATTAAAATAAGCATCATCTTTGAAGCCAAGATCATAAGAAATCTCTTGAATATTCTTTTCTGTAAAGACAATTTCTTTTTTACTTTCCTTAAGTCTTTTTGCTCCTAATAAGTGCTTTACAGATAATCCTATTTTATCCTTGATAAGTGTTTGCGCATTATATCCTCTGTCATTTATCAAGTTAACTAAATCAGCACTTGAAAGATGATGTGCATATTCTTGATCTATAATTTCTTTAGTATCAAAAATGATTTGATATTCTTCTTTATTGGCTTTAAATGGGTTTTGCCAGTACCATTGTTTTGAAGAAACATCAATAATATTTGAGGAATCTTGAGTAATGACAGATTTTGAAAGAAATTTTTGGCATTCTTCGCATTCCATTAAGTCAATATATCCTAATGAAATAAGATGCTTGAAAAGAACTCTAACGTCATCATTGTAAAATTTTGAATCGTCGGTAAATTCTATTTTTCGTACCGTAAAATCATCAGATAAAAACTTAATATATTGTCCTTTTTCTAAGAAGATAGCTTTTTCTTGCCAATCAAAATAGTTTTCAAAATCAACTTGAATACTTCCTTTTCCTGATAGTATATGAATTAAAGTATGCTTTTCTATAAAGTATACTTTATTGATTTCTGGAGAAATTTTTTCTACGTTCAATGGTTTGCTGATTACGATCAAATAGAGTGCAATATACTATTTTGATCCTATCTGTCGTAAAACTACTTATGAGTTTTCAATTGGTGTGCTTGTTGTAGACCTAAATATCGTTTCTATAATAGTTGCTATTACTATAATAACAATGCATCCAAATAAATTCAACCATAAATAGGGCATCCAATCTCCAAAATATCCTACAAGAACAACGACTTGTGTAATTAATGCCCCTATAAATACAGCATTACTTCTCACATATTTTATAAAAAATGCTAATAAGAAAATACCTAGAATATTTCCATAAAAAATAGATCCAATAATATTTACTAATTGAATTAAGTTTTCAAAAAGACTAGCTGTACATGCCACAATGATGGCAAGTACTCCCCAACCAAGTGTAAATAGTTTTGTCGCGTTTACATAATGTTGTTCGTCTTTTTCTTCACGTACGTTACGTTTATATAAATCTATAGAGGTGGTGGCTCCAAGTGCATTCAGTTCTGATGCTGTAGAAGACATAGCAGCTGATAGAATTACCGCTAATAATAAGCCTATAAGTCCTTTAGGTAGGTTGTTCAAGATAAAATGAATAAACACATAGTCTTTATCATTACTTTCCACATTATCATTAGCTTTATCTATAAGTTCTTTGGCTTCTGCTCGTAAATTTTTATCTACCGCTTCAAATTTAGCGATATATGATTGTTGCTGTCCATGTTCTTGATAGACATCATTAGCAGGATCTTTAGCAAAATTATAGGCAGCTCCTTTTTGATAGCGTTGATTTGTTTCTAATCGTTTTTCTATCGCTTTATATTCATCTGCATATTCAGAAGCATATACAGCTTCTGTTGCCATAGGGTTAAAGTTAAGTGGCGTTGCATTAAATTGATAAAAAACAAATACCATCACCCCAACAAGGAGGATGAAGAATTGCATAGGAATTTTAAGAAGGCCATTAAAAATAAGCCCCATACGCATTTCTCTAATATTTTTTCCAGACAAATAACGTTGTACTTGGCTTTGATCTGTTCCAAAATAAGAAAGCATAAGAAAAGTACCTCCTAAAATACCAGTCCAAACAGTGTACCTATTATTAAAATCAAATGAGAAATCCAATAATTCCATTCGGTCTCCAGCCCCAGCAATACTTAATGCATCAGAAAAGGAAACTTCTTCGGGTAAATAATCTAGAATCAAAAAGAAGGCGATGAACATCCCAATAAAGATGACTGCCATTTGTTGCTTTTGAGTTACGCTTACTGCTTTTGTTCCTCCAGAAACAGTATACGCAATTACAATGACTCCAATAACAATATTTAAGGTAGTAAGATCCCAACCTAATACAGCAGATAGTATAATAGCAGGTGCATAAATCGTAATACCAGCAGCAAGGCTACGTTGTATTAAAAATAAAATAGCTGCAAGAGATCTTGTCTTGAGATCAAACCTACTTTCTAAATATTCATAGGCTGTATATACTTTAAGTTTATGATACAATGGAATAAAAACCAAGCATATGATGACCATAGCAATAGGAAGTCCAAAATAAAACTGGACAAATCCCATTCCACTATAAAAACCTTGTCCTGTTGTAGATAAAAAGGTGATTGCACTGGCTTGGGTAGCCATAACAGACAAGCCTACTGTCCACCATTTTGAAGTGTTTCCTCCTCGTATATAGTCTTCTACATTTTTACTTCCTTGTGTTTTATACACTCCATAAAGAACAATAAAAACGAGTGTTGCTCCAAGAACAATCCAATCAATAATTTCCATACTAAACGTATTGTTTCATTAAAAGGAAAAACAAAATAAAATACACCAGATTAGCTATAAGAACTACAGTGTAAGATTTTTTCCAAACGTATTTAGGTTCTTTACTCATAAGGTTATCCTTTTACTTTTTTAGGTTTTTCTTTTCCTATAGAAAGCATATTTGAAAAAAGACGATATGCTCCAGAAACTCCAGCTGGAAGTTCTCTAAAAAAGCTTAGTCCTGTATAAATATAATGACCTTCTCCATAAGGGGCAACGAGTAAACTACCTTCCTTAGGAGTTTCACCTTTGTCCTGCATAGATAATATCGATGTATATTCATCGGCCCATTCATTTGGGAAGTAAAGCCCTCGTTCTTGTGTCCACCCTTCAAAATCTTTTTGAGTGATTTTATTAGGGAAATTCATAAGCGGATGATCTTTAGCAAGTACCTTCACATCACTATATTCATCGGTGACACGATCTCGTGAAAGCTTCATAGGGTAAGGTGCGCCTATTTTTGTATTACCCCATCTACCGCTTGTATTGTATTGTGCAATTAAAGTTCCTCCTTCTTTTACATATTCTAACAGTGTAGGTTGCTTACTTTGTAGTTCTTCCACTACATTATATGCACGTATTCCTACAACAACAGCATCAAACTGTGCTAAGCGCTCTTTAGTAATCTCTTCAGGGGTAATAATAGCTACTTGATATCCTATTTGCTCTAAATTTTGTGGTACAGCATCTCCTGCACCTTGGATATATCCTATATAATCTCCTCTACGCTGTATGTCCAGTCGTACTACTTTTGCTTGTGCTGGGAGAAATAAAGATTGTAATGGGATATGACTATAATCTATTTTTACTAATTCTTTATCATAGGTTGTATTACCAACAGTCACTTTTGGAACGATGATGCCTTCATTTTGATTTGAAGGTGGAGTCACTGTAAAGTCAATTATTTGTTGTTCTCCTTTTTTAGCAATTGTTACAGGTGCGCTTTTAGGTGATACATTCCACCCTTGAGGAATATCAAGCATTATAGTTCCTGTTAATGCATCTTTATGCGCCGTAACAGTTACGGGAATTTGTTTTGCATCGGCGTTGGCAAAGATGAGTACTTTGTCTTTGATACCTGCAGAAGCTTCTGGAACAATTTCAAAAGGTTCGTACACTTCTCCTTTTACGCGATCATTATATTTATAAACAATAGGCTTATCGAATCTGAAAATGACACCATTAATATTCACTTCAAAAGTAACCACATTTGTTCTAGGCGTTTCTGGTTTTCCTATAAGCCTACGATCATCTACACGATACATTCCTAAGGTGCCTGGATTTTCTAACCAATAGGCATTAGTAGATGCAAACTCATTAGAGATCATTATTTTTTCTTCACCTCTGTAACGTTTGTTGTTTGCGAGGTCTTCGCTAATAAGGTTACTTTTTTTAGAAGGAGCAGTAATGCTTTGTAAGTTCATAGTCACATCACTTCTATTAATAGCTTCTAGTCTTAAGGTAACTTCTTCACCTATTGTAGCTGTTTGTGTACTCGCAACAGCTTCTAGATATAATCCGGAACAGGCTGCGATCAGATCTTGTATTTCTTTACTCTTTATAATTTTCCAGTGTTGATCTTCTAATTTCTGAAGTTCGGCATATGCTTGGGCTAATTGAGGAACACTTTTTTCAGGATGTGCATGATCAAAATTTGCTTCAACAGAAGCGAGTAAAGATGCTACTTTACTACTTCCTTTTACACGACCCCATGAAGTATCTATGCCTTGAAATACATCATTGTTTGTAGGCATTTCTCCTCGTAATAATTCAAAATAGGTGTCACTGCTTCCGCGGTTACCTGTATTTCCAAAGCCTTGTGATTTATGCTGACTACGACTTAAAGAAGAAATTTCGGTATTTGAAAGTCCGTAACCAGGATAGTAGGTTCCTACATCTACTTTTACGAGGTTGGATTTATCCGCTTTCGCGAAAGCGTCTCTACTCCCATAAAACCACCAGCTTGTATTGAAAAATTGGCGTTGTGGTTGCCAAACATCTGTATACTTTAATTGATCTGCATACTTGGTTGGATCATTTACAAGATCGAAAGCTTCTACACTTAGCATCGCACTTGAAGTATGGTGTCCATGAGTAGAACCAGGAGATCTATGGTCAAAACGGTTAATAATTACATCTGGTTTGAAGGTGCGCATAGCCCAAACGACATCGCTTAATACTTCATCTTTGTTCCAAAGAGCAAGTGTCTCATCGGGATGTTTTGAATAGCCAAAATCATTGGCTCTTGTAAATCGTTGTTCTCCACCATCGGTTGCACGAGCAGCCAAGAGTTCTTGCGTACGAATCACGCCTAGGAGTTCGCGTAATTCAGGACCGATAATATTTTGTCCTCCGTCACCTCTTGTTAATGATAAATAGGCGGTACGTGCTTTTACTGTATTTGCAAAATAAGAGATAGCCGTCGTATTTTCATCATCAGGATGTGCCGCTACATATAAAACAGAGCCTAAGAAATTTAGTTTTTTAATATCTTCAAAAATAGCTGAAGCATCTGGTTTTTTTGGCTTGATTGTGATTCCTTGAGCGTTTGTTTTCGCGCAAAGCGAACAAAAAAGGAGTGCAAATACAAAAGTGATAGTACGCATTATGTTGTGGTGTATTGAGTCTTTTCAAATATAACCAAAATGGATGCGAGCAGAAATCCTTTACATTTTCTTTAACAAAAAGGAATTATTGGCTTGTAGCTATTCGTCTTAAGTAATGAGAATTAATTGTATTTTGAGTTACTGTTGTAACAGTTCTTAATAAACGATGTCTCTAAGAAAATACATTAGAAATGAATAAAATATTAGTTTTCACTTTGACGCTACTCATCCAATTAGGTACTGATTCAGTAATGTCTCAAAATATAGCATCAAAGATTGATAGATTATATGAAGTACATGAAGATGAACCTGGTTTTTCTATTGCAGTTTTTAAGGAAGATGCAATCATTTTAGAAAAACAATATGGGACTGCACATCTTGATTATGATACTTCTATAACCAGTGAGACTGTTTTTAATGTAGGCTCTATTGGGAAACAATTTACAGCAGCTGCAATTCTATTATTAGAACAAGAAGGGAAATTGTCTATTAAAGATCCTGTTTATAAATACATTGAAAATCTCCCTAGATATAAAAAAGGGAATCCAACCATTGAACATTTATTAAATCAAACAAGTGGCATAAAGGAAGTTGATAATTATTTAGAAGTAGTGGATATTGTTTACAGTGATTATATTTCCCAGCCACAGCTTATAAATATTATTACTAAGGTAAAAGAACTTCGTTTTACTCCAGGTGACTATTTCTATTATACAAATGCTAACTATGTCTTACTTAGCTTCTATTATCGAAAAAGTTTCAAGAAAATCATATAGTGAGTACTTACAGGAAAGTATTTTTAGACCACTAGGAATGGAGCGTACATTTATAGATATAGCTGCTTCAAAAACTATAAAAAATAAAGCTATTGGTTATAATGAGACAGAAGAAGGTTTTGATAAAACGCATCTTTACTTTTTGAGATATGTTGGTGATGGGCAGATAATCACAACTCCAAGAGATATGTTTAAATGGCATCAAAACCTTAAAAAAGCTACTATTGGCTCGGTTGAATTATGGAATAAAATGCATACAAAGGCGGTTCTGAATAATGGCACGCGTATTAACTATGGATTGGGCGTTGAGTTTGAAACTCATAATGGCTATGAAGCAATGGGTTTTGATGGGATGATTAAACTAGGTTTTGTCTCAAAGTATTTATACTTCCCAGAATTAGATATTGCATTTTTTACTACTCAGAATACATTTGATTGGGATTTTAAAGAACGATTTTTTGAGCTTATAGATTTATATGTGAAAAAGAAGGAAGAGGAATATGTAGATGAGAATATGAATGCAGCTGTTCGTCTTTCTAATGAAGAGTTAAAGAGATATGAGGGGACGTATTTGTTTTATCAGCATGATGAAGAACGAAAGGCAAACTCAATTAAGGTAATTAATAATGAATTAAAAGTGCTGACTTTAGATGGAGATGAAATTACAGAACTAATTCCACTTGGAGATCATAAATTTTTGTTTGGAGAAGACGGTGATGCTCTTGTGGAATTTAGTTTTTCTGGGAATAAGAAACAGTATACCTATGATGATTTTGAATATGAAAAGCCTTGGGTTTTTAAAGAGACTTCATTTTATGAGCATTCTCAAGAAGAATTGAAAGAATATGAAGGGCATTATTTTAGTAAAGACTTTCAGGTTGGTAGAAAACTTCAATTAGAAAATGGAATGCTTTATTACTATTATAGAAATGGCGCATGGAAAGATGAAATAGGGTCTTTATCAAAAGATGTATTAGAAATTCCTATAAGCCCTATTGAATTTGTAAGGGATGAAACAAATAAAATCATTGGATTTACTATTATGGGTGTATGGTTTGAAAAAATATAATTTTCATCTAACGGAAAGTTTTGATTTTTTTGTAAAGGGAAAAATTACAAAAACCTCAAAACAACCACCCCTTTGTTAATAGTTACTCTAATCCAAGTTCAGTACGTAGACCAGCATCTGTATTATAGAAGAGCGTGAACGGAAAGTTTTGATTTTTTTGTAAAGGGAAAAATTACAAAAACCTCAAAACACCCCCCCCTTTGTTAATAGTTACTCTAATCCAAGTTCAGTACGTAAACTAGCATCTGCCTTGTAGAAGAGCGTGAACGGAAAGTTTTGATTTTTTGTAAAGGGAAAAATTACAAAAACCTCAAAACAACCACCCCTTTGTTAATAGTTACTCTAATCCAAGTTCAGTACGTAGACCAGCATCTGCGTTACTGTTTTTACCCCAGTAGGCGCTTTTGATGGTTTTGATGCGAGTAGCTTTAGTAGTGAGTTCTTTCGCACGCGCGCCATAACCATCTACAAATGTTTCTTCCCAACCTTCTATAGTATATGGAAATGCCGATGAGAAGTTAATGGTTAAGGAACGATTCAGTTTAGGATATGCTAATGTATAGGAAGTAGCGGTTAATGTCCCTTTTGCATCATATGCTTTTAAAGGCACATGTTTCATACGAGTAAACGAAAAATCAGGAATTGCTTTAAAATTACCTGTTGGTAATGCTTTTGGATCTATGCGTAATTGTGCCCATAATTCGTTTTCTAAAATATCTTTTTCAAGTGTAAAGCTTTTATCAGCTTCTCCTTCAAAGTAAGAATGCGAATTTACTTCAAACTGTGTTCTATTATTAATTTGTGCATATTGGTGTCCGCACCATTCCTGCATACTTTGAGATACTTTGATTGCATGTTTTTCTTCAAAAACAGGATAAAATGTACTTGACATTACGGAGTATGGATAGATGCCTGTATTAAAATTTTTAGTGGCATTTACTTTGAGTACAGGTACATTTGAATCATTTTGTCTATCTGCTTTTACTTGTATTTCAGGTAAGAAATCTTCTGTTACAAAAATAAGAGCAGCGGTACCATCGCGCATTTCACCATAACGTGCCTGTTCTAATGTATACGAAGAAATCTCTGCTTTCCCAGCATACCAATAGTCTTTGAATTCTTGGGTAATGTTTCTGTTTTTTGTAACATTTAGGGTGCTATTTGCAATAGGCATTGTTTCTGGCGTAGAAGCCTCTGTATTTCCTTTGCAATTAACAAAAAGAGCTATAAGGGCAACAGCTACCATTAAAAAAAATAGAGTGCGTTCTAGTTTAAATACTTTTTTGGGAAATGACATAGCGTAAAATTTTAAGTTAAAATTACTAAAAACTTAAGAGTCGGCAAGCTGTATTAACGTTTCATAAACTTTATGGGTAGGTAATCCCATGACATTAAAATAAGAACCTTCTAATCGTGTTACAGCAATATACCCAAACCATTCTTGTATACCGTATCCTCCAGCTTTATCATAGGGTTGGTAATTATCTATATAATGATTGATTTCTTCTTCTGTCAGTGTTTTAAAAGTCACTTGAGTTGTATCATTGATAGTGATTTGTTTACTTGGAGAAGTAAAACAAACACTAGTCATTACTTCATGGGTATTTCCAGAGAGACTCGAAATCATCTCAAATGCTTGGTTTCGGTTTTCTGGTTTGTTAAGTGCTTTATTTTGATGCCAAACAATCGTATCACTAGTAATAAGAATATCAGTTTCTTGTAAATCTTTAAAAGCCGCCGCCTTTAATTGTGCAAGATAATCTGTGATTTCTGTTCCTTTATAATGAGTAGGGAAAACTTCATCAATAGGCTTTAATTGAATCGTAAAATCTAAGCCAAGTTCTTTAAAAAAGAGTTGTCTACGAGGGGATCCAGAAGCAAGTATAATGTTTCTATGTTGTAATCGTTTAGACAGCATTTTTCGAGGGTGTATGATATTAATGGAATAGCGATAATGCCAACAAGCATTATGATTTTTAGAATAAAGGAAAGTCTTGTGAATTCGCTCTTTTTATTAGCTTCCCATAACTGTGTAGCGACATACCCTAAAGGAGCAATGACTCCAAAAAATAGAATGCCTACAGTTATTTTATGATCATATAAAAAAGTAAACGTATACCAAGAAATAAGTGTGAGTGTAATTAGGCTTAATACAGAAGCGATACGAGCAGTTCTTTGTGCTCCAAGAATAATAGGTAGTGTGCGGTACCTAGCAACATAATCCCCTTGAATATCTTCTACATCTTTTACAATCTCTCTGATAAGATTAATTAAAAAAGCAGCAATAGAGATATCTAAAATAATATCTAGTAGCAGTCTTTTAAGATCATCATCATATCCAGGATCTATAGGTAGTAACTCAAATATAGGAACGATAGCGATGGCAATAGCAATTGTGAAACTGACTAATACATTACCCACAAGCACTATTTTTCTAAGAAATCTAGAATACATATATAATCCAAATGCAGTACCTGCAAATAAGAGGAAATACAATGGAGTACTTAAAACGGCTGCAAGTGTAAATCCAAAACCTATTCCTATGAAAGTAAACAAGTAATAGAGTAGTTTCGCTCTTTTAGGATCTATAGAGACTCCTACAGTTCTTCGCTTAGGTTTGTTGATCTTATCTGCGGTTACATCTATTATATCATTAATAATATAACCACCTGCCGCTATAAATGTAGTTGCTGTCACAAGGAAAATAAATCCTAATATACTTAGCGTTAGCTCAATAGTGTAAGGCTTGAAAAAGCCAAACATAATAATACATTGCGTAGCAATGATTATTATTAGATTAGGAAATCGTATGAGACGTAAATAGTTCACTTTAGTTTGTTCTGTGTGGTGTATTAAGAACAAAGTACTATAAATAAATTGGAGTAGAAAAAAACTTATGGTTTTTTTATGTGTATCAATTGGTAAATAATATTCAGATGGAAATAGAAAAAATATCTTTAAGGGTAAATGTTAATCATAGATGTTCTTTAAAAGATACTAACCATTAAGTTCCAAAAAATATGAAATATTATCGAAGGTCCTATTGATTTTGATTTATAATATAATATTCCAGAGAGAAGACCACCAAAAAAAGTTAAATAAAATAAATGCCAATCTTGGTAATATTCTTCTAAAAGTAAATTTGAATAAGGAGCATGAATTAATGCGAAAAGTATCGAAGTTACTAAAATACAAATACTAGTTGTCGTCTTTAACTGTAAGCGCTTCTGAATATATCCTCTAAAAAATAATTCTTCTCCAATAGGGATTATTAAAATGATTGAAATTAAATTAATGTCATGAAATTTAGATATACCATCAAAACTATAATCAATATAATACGTTGTGTCAAATAAATAGTTGTAAAACCATTTTAATGGGGTTTGAATAAAAACAAAAATACTCCCCATAATAAAAGCAAGTAGGTACCATATGTAATTTGTTTTTTTTATAAGATTTTTGAAACAATACCTTTTTATTCCAAATAAAAATATAAGAATAATAAATAATTGTAGAGTACCTTGAATGATGTTATAATAATCAAGATAGTTCTCAGTTTTAGTAAGTGATGGAATGTGAATCCATGAACCAGAAAGTTCTATAACTATAATATAAACAACTGTTGCTAAAATAGCTTTAGGAACATTCATCTATAGGTATTACAAAGAGTCTTTTACAACTTCCTTACGATCAGTAATTATAGAATCTATTTTTGTTACGACACTATCTTTAATAGTATTCTGAGCAGCCTCTATAATAGTAGAGAGGTCTCTGGAACCTTCGAAATCTATTTCATTTCTGTTGGGATATAAATCTTCATCTGTAAGACCTTCATCAGTTTTCCAAGTTTCTCCTAGTTGTTCAATAATGGTACTTTCCCATTGCGAAGGATGTTTTGCATCTACCCAAATCACATCTCGGTATTCTATATCTATCAATGCCAGATCTGGTGTAGCAGCACCATCAAATTTTTTGCTATCATCTCTTTTGGCAGCAATGGTACTAATCACAAACATACGTTTACGTCCTGCGATTTCTTTTACAAAAGGTCTAAACTCTACAGGCTTATTTACAGACCAATCATACTCTTTACGAGATTCTACTACTTTTAAAGGCATTGCAGAAACTCCAGCGAGCCCTTCTTTTTTAGCCGCATGATTGTAATAGTATAGCTTGTCTGTTCCATCGCCAGGAATGAGTACACTAAACGATAAACTAGTACGCTCTTCTCCAATAGGTTCTAATCCAAACCAATGGTACAAACCACTATAGGCTTGTGTTTCCATTCCACTCCAATTAAAATCAGTGACAAAAGGTTGTTGATTTTCATCATCTTTTAGATCTGGAATTTTAACTGCTGTTTCCATATTCCAAGGTAACGGATCGGTAAATCCGCCTAAGAATTGAAGCGACTTTGCTTGCAATCTAGATACCTCTTCACTTAAAGTATTCTGCTTTGTTAAAAATGGATAGTCCTGTGTTTTTGATGGCGGCACATAGGTGCCTTTTCCTATGGTTATACGCTCTAGATAATCTGTAGCTGTGTGCTCTCCAGATTCAATAATCATCACACCTCCATACGATGGATACGGAAAGAAGAAACCTTTCCACTTGATGAGATTTACTACCTGAACCCATTTCCCATCATCATTTTTCATGTAATATACCTGACTAGGCTCTAGTGTAAATAATTGGAAGAAATTAAAACGTTGCACTACCGCATTGTATGTATTTCTACTAAAAGCAAGAGATTCTCCAATAGAAAAAGTAACAGGCACTCTACTTTTATCTGTAAACCGCGGAAACGGAGAGGTGCTTTCTACCGTAAAAAGTTCTTCGGTATTATCATTCATTCTTTGGAACATATATTCCTTAGCTGGTTGTACTGCCATAGTCCATTGGTTTATGGTATCAATACGTACCAATTGAGGAGGCGACACTTCTTGTGTTTCTCCAATAGACTCATACGCCATCGTCACAATGTTATTGTATGGTTGGATGCGTTCATTTTGTGTTAAAGGGAGTTCGTGTATTTCAACAAGATTTAAATTGTTGTAAACGTTATATGTTTGCATGTATTGATACAAACCTGTTTTCCATCCTGCAAACCACAAGATGCCAAAGAAAGCAGCAATTCCAACCAGATATAAAATGCGCTTTCCTATATGTACGCTTGCGCGAAATCTTCTCAACATAAACCACAAGAATAGGATACTGATCAAGATAATAAATACATACTTGCGTAAAAATAATAACGCGGGCTGATAATCATCTCGTAAGAAAAATAAGAGCAAGATTAGTACAATCGCACTGATAATCACAATACGTTTTTGTTTTCCTCCTTTTTGCCAATATGATTTTATCATGGTTGTGTTTGTTTTGTGTTTTGGTGATCAGTTTAAAAACTATTTTCTATTACGACAATTCTCTTGTGAATATAATTATCAAAGTCTGGTTTGTAATATTGCATGCCTTTTGCAAATCGAGTAGTAGACATAAGTCCACTACTTTCTCTGCTTCGGAAATACGTTTGTACTAAGCTATCTCCTTCAATAGCAAATAACGCTCGCATATACTTACCAATATTATTTACGCGCCATATACTATCAGGTTCATTGATTGGATTATTCTTATCTGGAGGCGGTTGATTTAATTCAACAAGTCCTTCTATTTTTTGATGATATGGTTCTTTAATATAAATGTCTTTGTACAATGCGCTTTTTCTATAGTTTTCTCGTGATGCTTTAGATTGGTATGTAATTAAAAATGAGTCATTACTGGTATCTTGATCACTTATGTCTTTTAAGAATTGTGTATACGCTTCTTTAGTATTAAGTTTTGGATAATGAGACTCTAAATGATCTTCAAATTCCTCTACTAAAAGGTCAATCATTGCAATATTCTCCTCTCCAAGTTCATGTTGAAATAAAATAATATTTGGATCAGTAATTTTTTGAGTACAACTCAATAGTAATACAAAACATGTAATACTTATAAAGATGATATGTTGTTTTTTAGAATTCAATTTTTTTTTATGCTTTCGCGAAAGCGGACTTTTAATAAAAACAGAAGCTACTTTATGTGATCTCTCCTATCGTCGAGATGACTGAGTTTTGTATTTTAAGTCTATGTTCTCTTCTCTATATTCTTTTTTCTTTCAGTATTCGGTAATTTCGATACAATTTTCGCGAAAAGCGAAAACCACTCAATCACCTTATTTTATTTTTTACTTCAACAATCAACAATCAACATTATTTATAGTTTATAGAGTTCATTCTGGTTTAACACACCTCTTAGTCCCCTCTCTAGAGGGGAAACTCTTGCTTGTAAACCACTCAATAATTTTATTTTACTTCATTATTCGATGTTTTTTATTCGATATTCAGTATTTTAAAATCAACAATCAACAATCAACAATCAACAATCAACAATCAAAAATCAAAAATCGTTAATCACTTAATCATCCCTTTATCTTTAAAACGATCACGGGCACTTTTCTTTTTAGGTACCTCTTGTGTAGACGTTTCTTTGGTTTTTGAGATAGGTTGTTCTTTAGATTCAAAACTCTCTTTTACGTCTTCAGTAAAATCTTGAACCATTTCTTTCCCTTTATCAAATACCTTTTCTAAGTTTTCCTTTTTGGTGCTATCACGCGCAAATAAAAAAGCCGAAGCAATATAGGTACCTACTAATGTCCCTACAATTGCCGAGACAAAATCTCTAACAAAAGCCTGAATCGGAGTGACAAATTGTAAAATAATAGCTCCTACTATAAATAATAAACTTACATATACTAAGCGCATTAAAAATGGTTGCAGATGTAAAAAACCTTTACGGTTATCAGGTTTCATTTGGAGTTCATCATTATGCGTGAGTTTATTTATAAAACGATACACAGCATTACTTTTAGACTCTCTCCAATACAGAACAATTCCTAAAAGAATGGAAAGGATAAATACAATAATTTCTAGTGTCATAATTATATAGTGTCTTTATTATATGTAGTGTTTATACAAGTTTTGTTACTATTTTTACTTTGGTTTTTAGTACTAAAAACATCTTTTTTAATAAAATTATACTAACTAAATACAGCCATTAATAACTGAAAACCTCCAAAAAGAAATATCCCAACTGCGGCAATCCAAAATTGATAATTTCTTTTTTCCTTCTTAACAATGCTCAAGATAATAAAGAGTAAAGTCAATACAAGTAATAAAGCCCCCACTAATCCAAGTCTTGAGATGACCACTATTACGCTATCTCCTGCCATGAGTTTGTTGACATAATTTGCTGTTAAATAATAAATAATACTATTTATAATAATTACCCATATCATAAAATGGAATGCCCATTTTTTAAAGCTAATCTTGTCCACGTTTAGTTAGTGTTTTTATATTTGGTTCCTATTCGGTGATTTCGATATATTTCGACAAGCTCAATACAACGCAATTTTCGCGAAAAGCGAAAATCACTCAATCATCTTAGGTTATTTTTCACTTCAATATTCGGTGTTCATTATTCAGTATTCGATATTTTAATTACTTCAACAATCAACAATCAACAATCGTTAATCTACAATCTACCCTTCATTCTCCTCCATAATCAATTTTATCACCCAATCTTGATAGGTCTCTGGCCATGTTTGATATGCTTCATAAAACTGTGCTTTATCATACCAATATAAATGCAAAGGGTCATTAGGTTGTATTTTAATTAAAAGTTTCCAGATAAGGTCTGCTTGCTCTTCCTCCAAAGAAGAATGTGGCTGGTGCAATGCTTTGTAATACACATTATCAATATAATCTTCCTGCTTTATCTCTTTATTAATAATACTTTTTTGAAAGAAAAGCTCAACCCCATTCAGTTGTTTCTGTACTTCAATGTCAAGGCCAGTAATGTATTTCTTAAATAAGAAATGGCTATCTAAAATTTCAACAAAAGAATGTGTGACTTCTTTTGAGTGTTCCATAAATCGATGCTTTTTGATACGATCAAAACGCTTTGACTTTGAAGCCTTTTTGAGGTCACCATCAATGATAAAATCTTTTACCAGTTTGTCAATGAGTTCGTTGTGATCTTTATGAAATAAAGCCACATCATGTCCTGTATCTGCAATGGCTTTGTCAAAGATGGCTTTATCTTCAAAGATCATAATATCTGTAATAAAATCTTTTAAGACAAATACACCACCAAAAGCTCTGGTATAAAAAGAACTCACCTTGAGCGGTAACGGATCAATATTCAGTTTACGATGACGTAAATCTCCATATTGCTTTGCATTGTCAATCAGCTTTTTATGGAGTTCGCGATTAATGAAATTATTCCCTTCTTGAAATTCCTTAATGAGTTCGTTTTGTGCTGCTTGTTTTTGATCTAACTGATCTAATAATTCAAATGTTACTGTGATGGTATCATAACGCAATAAATCAAAAGGTTCATAAAAGGCATCAATTTTTTGATCTATATGTACACAAATTGCAGCATCTTTGGTGATATCCCGTATAATCCTATTATTTGCTGCAAAGACAGCCTCCATCAAATTTCGATCAAAACTATGACTAGGCATATGCACAGGTTTGTACCGTTGTTCTGGTGAAATAATAATCGCATTGGTATTTGCCTCACCAATGTTGAGGTAATAGTTTTCTCCTTTTTCGAGTGCAATTTCTGGGCTCCAGCCCATTGCATCTATGGCAAAGCTTTTTAATGATGTTGGCTCAACACCTAACATGGCAAGACACTCGTTATAACGCTGTGCTAACGATCCTGATACGGGCACTAATGCCCCGCCATATAATCCTGCTTCTTTTAGTTTTTTCATTTTATGCCCACATATGTGGATTCTTTTCATATCCGCGAAGGCGAATATCTTATCATTATTAATTCTAATCTCTCCTAATACGCTTTCGTACTTTGGCAAGCTCAGTATAAACTTCTGTGTCACGATGCTCCTTGAAAGCGTATACCTATGTTTCTTTTGATTGTAATTGGTTTTTTAATACTAGTAGATGCTCATATTCATATTGTAATATTGTATGTTTATGTAAACGAATCATTGCTAGTACTGCAATCAAAGGTTTGTCTTTATATAGATAATTTAAATAATATAATTTTTCCCCTTTTCTATTTCTAACGCTATCTGTGTTTAAGGTCATATTCATTTTCTCTAACAAATATTCATCTTCAATAAGCTCTAAAATGATATTTTGATATTCCTTACTTTTTTTAATAAAATTATTCCCTATGCTACTATAATTATTTCCTTCAAAAAGGACATTGTTTACGTATTTTGGATTTGCAAAATCTTTTTCCATTCTTTCATTACTAGAAAAATCTACATTTTTAGTAAAACTATCTTCAATAGAATTTAAAAAACTAACATAATCATTTGTGGCATCATGATATATTTTTGCATTGATATTATTACTTAAAATTTCGTCTGATACAATTTCTTCAATTTGTTTTTGAATTGTAAGAATTGAATAATTGAATCGATTATTAAGACTTCCATAAGTAAATAATGAATTTGAATCTGATACATTTGAATTACAAGAAAAAAGAACAGTTGAAGTTACTATTAATAGAAATAAGAGAAACAAAGAACATCCATTTTTTTTTGATATAGGCTCCTCCTTTTCAATACCATAAATGATATGTGGAGGATAAAAGTCTGAAGGATTTTGTTTCTTTTCAAAAAAAACAAACTCCTTTTTTCCTAATGGTATATATTCTTCTCCGTGAGCAAATCCAAGTTTGATGCTTTCTGTATCACCTTGTGCAATGGCATAAACATTATCTCGATGTTTTTCATGTTTTGACATGTAAAGCTGGACCCTTTTTCCATGTAATTCTTTATGAATATCATCCTCTTTTGAGATGGTCCAATATCCGTATGAAAAATTATCAAAAGGTTCTAAATCTTCTGAATGAGGCATACAACTTACAAGGTACATAAATCGTTCAAAATCTATATCTTCAGAGAAATTAATCAAAAACTCATATGGATTCTTTTTACTTTTAAAGACCTTTACTTCTTTAGTAAATCCTGAACTAGCGTATATGTTAGCAAAAGTTTGAATACAAGCATATACCTCTTGCTCTGCAAAGTCAGTAATACTAATATATCTTTCAAGATTCATAGTTGTTTTTTATTCAAATCATCCATTATACGCTTTAACGCTTTGCTCTCCCGATGGTCTTGAATCTCACAAGCTCGATTTCGCGAAAGCGTAAACATCTTTTTTTAGATTATATATTTTTATCTTTCTATCTCAACGTTCCTTCAATAAACTTAGACGGATCTTATTTTAATTATCAGTATTTACTATTTTGCGAGCTTCTTTTTGTATTTCCATGAAATTTACTTGTACTTCTAATTTGCGATTATACTCAGTGTCGGCAATCGTAGCAACATTATCAAGGTAACGAACTACTTCTTGACGACGAATGTCTGAGAAGTTCAAGCCTTTCATGTTTTGTTTCATCAGATCTTGTAGCATCACTAGTTTTGTATCATAATCTTTTTTGAAATAGGTAGTTGGATCTTCAAACCATTGTTCAGGAAGGTCAAAATCGGTAAGACGTAACGAGATAGCGCTTTGAATATTACGAATGTCTCTCGAAGAGAAAAATGAAAATTCTTTCTGAATCTCTTTATATAATTCTGCAAAAAACAGATGCTCTGTGTATTTGTGCTTAGAAGCGACTTGCTCATAAATATCTAAAACTTTTGCTTCCGTAGGTTTCTCACTTTGATTTAAAATTTCTCCTAAGTTTTTAGCAAGTCCTTGTTCGCTTAAAAATTCATAATTTTCTGGGTCGGTCATGTTGATAAAGTCTGGCATTGACTTTTCTAATTGCTTCCACCAGATATAATCTTGATCTATAAAATCTGGAATGGTACGAGCACCATCTATTTTAAAACGTCCTTGTACACGAGAGATTACGGCTTTATCCAACATCTCTGGAAGATTGGTAAACAATCCGATGGAGCTATTTCCATAATTAATAGCATAGGCACCTTCTGTGTATCTCAAGAATACGCCAATCACTTCTTTAACTCCTGCTGAAACTCCTTGTGCGGTACGCTCCTGTAAATTATTTTCTGCATCATCAATAGGTGCAAAAATGAGTCGAGAAGGGTCTTGCATAGGTTTCATCCATTGTACCATTTTTTCTGCCGATCCTCCTTGGAAGGTAGAGATCAATGTATCTGGCATGGGATGAAATAAAAATGGAATATCTAGATGATCACAATGTTCTTTTAATCGTGTGGCAATCGCAGCAATGAGCATTGATTTTCCAGTACCTGGAATTCCATAGCCCATAAATACAGGCATAAAACCACCCAATTCTTGAAATGGATTTTTCTTTGCTTCAAAATCATAGCTCAGCATGCGTTCTGTAAGCCTACGCGCAAAGTGTTTTGCATCTCGGTTTCCTACAATTTCTTCAAATTGTATTTTATTAAACTCAACACTTACGGCTGTACCTTCAAATACATTCTCCCATCCAGAAACTGCAAATTCACTTTTCTCTAGTTTGTAGGTTCTATCTGTGATCGTATCTGTATATTCTAACGAACCAATACGTTGTTGAATCTCACTAATAATAGCTTCAAAAAAGACAACTGTAAAGTCTAAAACATCATCATCTGATTTTATGATATCTGGATGACTTAGATATTTGTCATAATAAAAAAGCATACAGGAAATCCCTTTCAACGGACTCATAAACGAGAGTTCAGGAATGCCTGCAAACTTATTTTTCATGACGCTCAAATCGTCTGAAGCAGCTTCTTTAATATCAAATAAGATGCGGTAGGCCGTACCATATAACATAAAAGCAGTTGCGGTATGCATTTTTGATTCATACTCACGTCTTCCACTAGTGTCTAATGTAGATTTACGTTCGTTAAGAATCGATAAGCCAGAGGCATCAAAATAACTATCCTTCAACCAAATCCCTGTAGTGATTCCTTCTTGTAAAGCATATAATGCTTGATTTAAATGCAACGGAATTGCCACAGAGTCGGGGAGGAGTCTCTTTTTAAGCGCTAGTATGGTTTTAGAAACCGACGTGACATTACTGCCTCCACCGTTTGTCGCTTTAGAAAGGTACAATAAGATGGATTCATCTTTTTGATTTTTATCGCGACGTTGTGCTTTGCTACCTTGTTCCCATTGTACTCCTTTTAAATAAGAAGTAGCTTCATCACGTAAGGTTGCAAGTTCGCTTAATTTTATAGGGAAAGTTGTATTGTGTTCCATAGATTATAATTTAAGTGCTGCAATTTCGATAGGGTCTCTGGTGAGTCCGTAAACTTTATCAGGGATTTTATCGTAGAGTAATTGCATCACTCGATGTGATGTAAATAAATAATTCTCAGGTCTTTTATTTTCCCAGACCTGAAGGTGTTGTTTGTTAAAAATACTTCCTTCTAGAATGCTATCTTTAGAAAAGGTTTCATTCACAGTGATTGATACGGCATATGCAGAAAGATCTAGACTTTTATCAATGATAGACTGTAAGATGGCATGTGTGACTTGCAATTCATCTTTGGCAAATACATTATGTATAGGGCCTAAATCTATTTTCTTTATTCGTTTAGGTAATAGATTCGGTAATTTTTTATCGATTGCATACGCCATGCTATCTAAGGTGATACTACGATCTGCAGTAGCTTCGAGTACTTTATAGATGTCTTCGATATATTCTTCCATGTCTACTTTATGCAAATCGAAATACATAAAGCAAATAAAAGGTCTGTTGTATCCTACATCATAAAACGCCCAACTCACCATAAATTCTGTATCTGCCGAAGGAGCTGTTTTAATTACCTTTCCTTGTACAAATCGCTTGAATAAAAACTTGCTTTCTACTGAGGTATAGTATACAATAGAGGACGCTTGATGTAATTTCTTATCAGAAATTGGCTCTTTGTATTTTAAGAGTGTTTCTAGAAACTCATCTTTTAGTGTTTCTACCGCTGGAAGCTTTTGAATATATTCATTTTTAAGTTCCATATCATTCACGAGATATCGAAACTCAGAATAATTAGGAAGTCCAGACTCAGTGAGATCTACCTTCATTTTTTCTTCATCATCAAAGAGGTATTTTACTCTAAATGCTTCTAAGGTATAGGTGAGTAAATCACAATACTGTTTGATATAGGTAGTCTCAGAAGGCGTGCATAACTGTTCTTCTTTGAGTGCTTTGACAAGTTCTTCAAATGCGTGTTTGACAATTTTAAAATACACCTTGTATTGCTCCTTATTTTCTAAAGTAGCACTATCCAGTGGTGTTATGATTTCGTTTATGGGCATTTAAACAGTTAAATGTTATTAGTTATATGTTTAGAATATCTTTTTGGTTTGTAAGTATACGCTTTACCGCTTTGCTCTCCCTATTGGTTGTGAATCTCGCTAGTTCGATTTCGCGAAAGCGTATAGAGAAAGAAAACTATTTTATGATCTAAAAAACACACCCCTCAATCCCTTACTTCGACAGGCTCAGCACACCGTCTTTTTAGAGGGGAGGTTTATTATGAGGTGTTATGGTAGTTATTTATATACGCTTTGCCATTTCGCTCTCTCTATTCGTTGTGAATCTGGCTGCCGTCAGCCAGATCTCACAAGTTTGATTTCGCGAAAGCGTATTTATAAGATTATCCTAAAAGATCATCATCGCCAGCATCGTCGTTCTTTTCTGGAGTTGGCTCGCCATCACCAGTAGGTGCATCATCATCGGTTGCATAATACTCTTCAAAGATTTCTTTCATGTCAATTCCGTAACGGTTGGCAAAATCTTTCTGAATATTAGCATCTTTCTCACGAATTTCTTGCAATGACTCAGCATAACTACTATATACACCTTGCATTACTTTTTCGTGTACTGGGATGTTGTCCATCATATCCTGACGTGCTTTAGAACTAGCAGTATGCATAGCCGCTAATGTTTGTCCAATATGCTCATCAGTCTTCACACCTAAGTGTTCTAAGATCGCAGCAAATTCCTGGTCGGTACGTGCTTTTAAAGCCACCACATAGCCATCATAATATTTTAAACGCTCATCGGTATCACTTTTTAGCTTTGCTCTATGCGTTTGTAAGTTACTACGTAACGAAGTCAATACTTTGATCGTTAAATTATGCTTGTGTACAAAACTGTCTTTACTCGCAGCAAGGGTCGTATAGGCATTTTTCAGCCCTTCTAGTTCTTCTACTTTTTGTTCTAATTCTGTGATTTTTGCAATCGCTTCAGAATAGTCGGTAGATTGCTTATCCGCCACTTCTTCAAGTGCTTGACGTGCTTGCTTTAAAAGTGCATATTGCTCTTCGAGTTTATCTTCTGTTTCCTTTTTCTTTTCAAGGGCTTTGTTATGATTTTTACTCGCTTCTACAATAGCTACTTGCAATTTGTCTTCTACCTCTTTGATTTCTACCTCACGGTTTTTAAGACGTGTCACTGCAGCTTGAGATTTGTACGAAAGCTCATTTAAAAGAGTCTGAATATCTGCCGACTCAATACGCTCTTGAAACATTTGCTTTGCTTTTAAATCTGCTCCGTCACGTATTTTTTGCTTTGCAGCAAGTTCTTCTATTTTCTTTTGGATTTTTGCTTTACGTCCCCAAAGGTTATTCCACCAATTGTCTTTTACATTTTGAGCATCTTCAAGCTCCATTTTTGCACGCTCTAAGGATTTTTGTGCATCGTCTATTACTTTTTGCTCATTGGCATTAAGCGTAGAGAACTTTTCGAAGATAATACCTACTTCATCTTGATAATCGGTAAGGTCTTTAATTGCATCTAGTAGTGATGTTCTGTCTTTTTCGGCCATTCCTACTACATCATCTAGAGTTGCGTTTAGGATTTTTTGGCGCATTTCAGGATCGTCTTCCTGAGCAAGCTTAGATTTCATAGTATCTACAGCTTTCCCCCAGTTAACATCTACTTTTTCAGTTTTTTCTTGAGACGCGTCATTGGTTTCTAATAAGTCAAAATCATCAGACATAAGTATGGATAGTTTTTAATGTTGTACGTAATTTAAATGGATGTTCAATTTCGGTAAAAAAATTGATTTACGGAATTCCTTTTTTCAAAAGCTTTCTTGATTAGTAGCAAAAAATGGAAAATGTTACACTATAGTAGTGATAGTAGTCAATTAGCGTCTTTTTTAACACGAATAGGAGGCTGTATTACCATATGGGTAATTAAGAAATTGTGAGTAAGTACGCTTTCGCGAAAACCCTCACTGCCCTTTGAGCATCTCTCCCAGAGGGAGAGAAGTAAGTTGATTGAGATTTTTAAAGTGATTTACCTTTTAAAGAAATCCCCGTCTTCCCAAGACTTAGTTCCGAGGTATTCCTTACAAAAATTATAACGTTTAATATTTCCACTTGGGTTTAATATTTTGTTGTAATTGAATAGCCAAATTTCATTATCTACAATTTTAATTCCCTGGAATGTTCTATCCTCACATGCATCCATAGAACAAATAGTTATAGATTTTCTTTCAAACAATATATCTCCATTTGAATCAATAACTCGATTAATGCTTATGACTTTTTTATGACTTAAAGGCCAGAATAGAAATTTACGGTTTTTTTCAACTAGTTCGGTTTTTAGAATTACGTTTTTAATTTCACAATCAACCTTTATTGTTGAGATTGGAATATCTATTTCTTTGTTTTTTATTCCACTATTTAGACTAATGAATAAATTGAAAAAGATTATAAAAAATATTTTCATTGTGTTTATCTAATTTACCTTTTTGATCCAAGCATCTAAAGGAATAGGTATTGGTTTTTCATTGGTTGTATCCCACGTTGCCCATAGCTGAATTAAATTTCCTATTTCTAAAATAATTCTTGAATCTGATACTACCTTTTCTTCTGCAAAATAATCAGGGGGTTTCGATAGATTATTTGCCCATTTCCATATTTCATATTCTATATTGTTTTGCCAATTTGAGGCATAGAGATCTTGACTAAATTGACTTAAAATTTCTACGATAAGTTGTTCTTTTTGAAGTAATGTATATAGATCAATAGCAGTCGGATAATGTGATAGTATTAGGACTTCTGTAATTGCAATTCCTTTATCTCTTGCTAGTTTTATGTAGATTTCTAATTCTTCATTAGTTAAAAGTTGACTAGAAGTAAGGTAGTATATGATTTTTTTAAAATCACCTTGAATAATACTACTTGAAAATTCTTCCATACTTTAAATGAAATATTAACCGATATATGTCTGTATATATATCAAAGCTGTTTGAAGTATAAGTATGGGAAATCCTACAATGGAGGTATAATATTGATAATTTTTCTTTTCTTTATTTGAAATACTTAAAATCGTGAGTATCACTCCCGCGATCAATGCGATATTACTAATGATTCCAAATATATTTAACATCAAAACAAGTATTTCTATATCAATAGAAGTAGAAATGCTAAGTAGTATACTAGTACTGGCTATCCATAATAAAATACAGATGATACATAGGATAAAAGCCCATTTCTTATAATTTGTTTTTTCAGTACTATCTGTTGTTGAACTGTCCATTTTGATAATTATCAATACTTACACTAATACTATTTTTTTGAATTATGATCGTACTTATTAATTATTAATGGCTTCCAGCATCAAACTCTCGCATCCATTTGCCTTGTACTTTTAGCACTTGCTCAATGACATCACGTACACAGCCTTTTCCACCATTTTTATGCGAGATGTATTTTGAGACTTCTTTTATTTCTTTGACAGCATCTTGAGGACAGGCAGGTAAACCTACCATTTTCATTACAGGATAATCTGGAATGTCATCGCCCATGTACAAGATATTTTCTGTTTGGATACCATGCTCGTTAATATATTCTGTGAGTTGATTGACTTTTTGATGCGCTCCTAAATACACATTTTTGATGCCTAATCCTTGTAACCGATGACGTACACCTTCATCGGTTCCTCCAGAAATAATACATACATTGTAACCTTCATTAAGCGCTGTTTTTAAGGAGTATCCATCTTTTACATTCATCTCACGATGCATTTGTCCGTCGGTAGTGATTTTTAACGTTCCGTCAGTAAGGACGCCGTCTACGTCAAAAATAAAGGTGGTGATTTGGTGAAGGTATTCTTTATAACTCTTTTCCATAATGTGCTATAATAGATGCTGTAAGGGTTTGATATATTGATTTGTGATCTTCTTGTTGGAGCATGTTTAAGTGCTCATTAATCACTTTAGTATCATTACGTTTTGCTGGGCCTGTTTGTACTTCGCTAGGGGAGTGGTCTATGGCTTTTTGAGCTGTTTTCCCTACCAATGCATGTAGTAACTCAAAAGGAATTTGATGAGTATCACACAGCTCTTGTGCAATGGTATAACAATGATTGGTAAAATTATTTACAAATACAGCAGCCAAGTGTGCTTGTTTTCTCTGATGACTATCGATGTGATATACTTTAGTACTAAAAAGCATAGCTAGTTGTTGAAGTATTTCTAGATCTTCTTGAGTAGTGGCCTCAATACACATTGGAATGTTTGTAAAATCTATGGTATCGTTTTTAGAAAAACTCTGTAACGGATAAAAAACACCCTTACGGTTTTGAGCAATTGCTTCGATGGTAATACTTCCTGATGTATGCACTACTAAGGTGTCTTGGTAAGGAATTAAAGTCGATACATTTTCTATGACATCGTCTGATACTGCTATGATGGTAATAGTTGCTGGTTGCAGAGCGTTTATAGTAACAATTTCTCCTGCAAACGATTTGAAATCGCCTTCTTTTTCTGGAGATCGCCCTGCTATTTGTTGTAGGGTACATGTTGGAATCTTAGCCAATTGATTTGCTAAGTGCCATGCCACATTTCCTGTTCCGATAAGATTGATCGTCATCATCGCGGTAAAAATAGGGCTTTTGTTGGTATTATGCTATTTGTGTGAATGGGTATTTGAGCGTCAATCAGGATACGAAAGCAATCTATTTCTTAACGAATATTAACAGGGATAGTTATACGGTTATTTGCCTTCTGTGGGTTATCTTTGCACTCGGAAAATTAGCCAAACGCTATGCAAAAGAAAATTGTAAATTTTTTATTCTCCACTCGATTGATGGGAATGCTTTTTATAACCTATTTTGTCGCGATGGCAGTAGGTACTTTTTTAGACCGAGGACAAGACACATCTCCTACACCATATTCGCGAGTTTGGGTTTATAATTCTTGGTGGTTTACGTTAATACACATATTGTTTGTGATTAACTTCTTAGGAAATATAGCTCGCTTTAAGCTCTTTCGAAAAGAAAAAATAACCACCTTAATTTTTCATATTTCTTTTATTCTTATTCTAGTAGGAGCAGGTATTACTCGATATATAAGCTTTGAAGGCGTTATGCCTATTTCGGAAGGCGAGTCAGAAAATACGTTTTTAAGCGAAAAAACATATTTACAACTTACTGTGCAAGGTGATATTAATGGTCAATCTATGCAAAGGACATTGGATGAAGAATTAATGCTCTCATCGAGACTTAACAATGATTTTACGTGGAACACAGACTTTAATAAAGATCCTATAAAAATAACACACAATAAATTTATAGGCGGTGCAGAAGAAGGGTTTATAGAGGATGAGGCAGGACCGCTTCATCTTAAAGTTGTAGAGACAGGTGATGGAGGTGGTCGCCACGAACATTACCTTAAAGAAGGCGAACTCGTTAGTATGCACAATGTATTGTATGCTTTTAATAAACCTACAGATGGTGCTATTAATATAGGATACGATGGAGAGAATTATACGATACGATCTCCCTTTGAAGGAGAATATAAAGTCATGGCTACACAAACGGATTACACATTTGTAAAAGATAGTGTACAGCCTTTAAAATTACGATCACTTTATAATTTACAAGGTATTCTTTTTGTAATTCCTGAACCAGCCGTAAATGGTAATGCGGGTATTGTAGAAAAGGAATTCAAAGAAAAAAATCAACAGGATGCTTTGTTTGTAGATATCACAGCTAATGGGGAAACAAAAACTATTGGACTCCTTGGAGGAAAAGGATATAGTAATAACAAAAAAGAAATCGAGGTAGGAGGTTATAAAATGTATTTGTCTTACGGAAGTAAGTCTTTAGAACTACCTTTCTCAATTAGGTTAAAAGATTTTATTGCAAAAAAATATCCTGGAACTGAAAATAGTTATGAATCTTTTACGAGTAAAATTAAGGTAGAAGGTGATGAAACATTTGATTATGACATTTATATGAATCATGTTCTGGATTATAAAGGGTATCGTTTCTTTCAGGCGAGTTTTAAAGATGAAGAACGTACTACGGTTCTTTCTGTAAGCCATGATTTCTGGGGAACATGGATAACCTATATTGGTTATTTCTTATTATACATTGGGATGATGCTTATTTTATTTGATAAAGGCTCTCGTTTTGGGGATTTAAAAAGATCACTGGATAAGATTAAAGCTAAAAAAGCGAAGTTAACGATGCTTCTTTTATTATGCGCTTTCGCGAAAGCGGAAACAGCATTCTCACAAGATATCAATACATCGGCTACAGGAATTCAAGATTCAATCGTTACGGTAGAGGAAATAGAAGAGGCAGTGCTTCCTATATTATCTTCAGAGGAAGATCACCCTACTCATAAAAAATCAGCACCTACAAAAACACAGATTGACTCAGCTATTGTAGCCAATGCGGTTCCTGTAGCGCATGCCGCCAAATTTGGTCGTATGATCATTCAGGACGATAGTGGACGTATGATGCCTATTAATACGTATGCGAGTATGTTATTACGTAAGGTGAGTCGTAGTGATACATATGCAGGATTGAATGCAGATCAGGTGTTACTCTCTATGATGGAAAATCCTTTTATTTGGAATTCTGCAGAAGTTCTATACTTGAAAAAAGGAAATGATAGTATTCGTAATGTCATCGGTGTGCCTAGTGATGTAAAGAAATTTAAAATATTAGATTTCTTCACAGACGATTTTCAGTATAAGTTAGAGCCTTATTTAGATCGCGCCTTTAGTGAGGCAACTCCTACTATAATAGATAAGGAATTTAGAGATGTTTCTTTACGATTGGGATTATTAAATAGAACCTTATCTAAGACCATTTTAAAAATCCTTCCTAAACCAAACGATCCAAACAATAAATGGATTTCTCCTATAGCGGTAGCAGAAGGAGGATATCGTGCTACAGATTCTGTCATTGCACATCAAATTTTTCCTGCGTATTTATTGAGTCTTCGTAAAGCTAGGACAGATGGAGATTATACAGATGCCAATAAAATTTTAGATGGTATTGAGAAGTTCCAAAGGCGTATGAGTAATGATATTATGCCAACTCCAGAGAAGATCGATGCAGAGATTTTATATAATAATAATGATCCTTTCAAAAAGCTATATTGGTTGTACATGCTTGCTGCACTTTTTATGATGATTTTTGTAATTACAGAAATTTTTAATCCTAGCAAGTTTGTATCTCTTATGGTGAAATTAGGTACTGTACTAGTCACTATTTTATTTTTATTACATACAGGGGCGTTGGTATGGCGTTGGTATATTTCAGGACATGCACCGTGGTCTAATGCATATGAATCTGTATTATATGTAGGATGGGCAGCCATGTTTTTTGGTCTTGCGATCTCTATTCAAAAATGGGTTGCTACTCGAAAAGTATACAGTATTCAGAAAGTAAGTAAAATGCTCATTCCTTTTGGAATAGTGGGTGCTGCAGTTGTTTCTCTTGGTGATGTGCTATTTGGAAAAAAAGGTTCTAATCTTACCGTAGCAAGTATTGCTTTTGTAACAGGGTTTATTTTATGGGGTGCTAGTATGAACTGGCTAAACCCAGAAATAGCAAATCTAGAAGCAGTCCTGAATAGCTATTGGTTAATGATACATACGGCAGTAATTGTAGCAAGTTATGGGCCTTTTATAATAGGTGCTGTTTTAGGAATTGTTTCCTTATTCTTAATGATTTTTACGACTAAAGAGAATAAGATAAAAATGGACCTTAATATTAAAGAGCTTACGGTCATTAATGAAATGGCACTTACAGTTGGAATGGTGCTTTTAGCTATAGGTACTTTCTTAGGAGGGCAATGGGCAAATGAGAGTTGGGGACGTTACTGGGGTTGGGATCCTAAAGAAACGTGGGCACTTATTTCTTTAATTGTATATGCTTTTGTAATTCATATGCGACTTATCCCAGGATTACGTGGTAGATGGCTGTTTAATTTGTCTTCTATTATAGCGTTAGGAAGTATACTCTTTACATATTTTGGTGTAAACTTCTATCTATCAGGATTGCATGCGTATCAAAGTGGAGGTGAAATTGCTAATCAAAAAATTCTCATAGGTGTAGCTGTCATAGCAACCTTAGGTTTTTTCTCTTACAGGAAATATGCGAAGTATTACAAAAAGTCTTAGGTAAATAAACCTGTAGCTTCTTGATCAGATTCAATACCTAATTTTTGGTATAAGTTAGAAGTGACTGTTTTTAATTTTTCTACAGAAAGATTGTGTTTTGTTGCAATGCGTTCATTTGTCAATCCCTTAGAAATTCCATCTAGTACCTTAATTTCAATATTTTCAAGTTCAAATTGATGAATAAGCGATTCTATATATTGATCATTTGAGTCTTGTACATTTTTATATGTACTTAGTTGAGAAAGACGTTCTAAATGCATCTTTATTTGATGCTTCATAATTACTGTTTTTCCTTGTATTCTTCTAAAACTAAAGATTAAAGCAAGTGCTATAAGCGTAAAGTTAACTAAAGAGACAATGCTTAGTTGCAAAGAAGAAAAATCAAAGAAACTCTTACCAAGACCGTGTAGTAGAAAAGCATCTGTAAGCACAATAATATCTAGCGTATAAATAGCTATCATTATAAGTAGGTATTTTGTGTTTTTTGAATTGTAAAGCGTAAATGACCATAGTAATACTACACTTAAAACAGTTGTAAAATCAGTAACAAGGAAACTCCAATGCGTATTTGTAATCCAATAAATGCATAGTGATATAAATGAAATACTACTGATAATTACAAATATAGATTCTATTAGCTTCTTATTGTTTTTTATCCTTAAATATCTAAAGACATAACCAGTCGCACAAAGACCTACTAGGAAATGACCTAGTAACTCAATACTACTAATAATACTTGGTTTAGCATTAAAGAAATACAAAATATTATCTCTTGTCATAATAGAGATACAAACAGCTGCAATAAGAATTCCATAAAAAAGGAATTGTTTATTCTGAGTTGTAAGAAGGAATATAAGTGTAGCTAATAAAAGAGCTAGCGCTGTACCGTAAAAAAAACCAATTCCTAAGAAGTTTTTCTTGTCCTTTTTAGCAAATGTATTCTCATCAAGAATTTGTATCGGAAAATGTGCTTCTAAAGGAAAATCAGCTTTTAAGTATAATGGATATTCAACAATCTTGTTTATAATAAAAAACGAAGGATAGCGAGTAGCATCCATCTGTCCAATCTTTTGTCCATTGACATCATATAGCGATGCTTCTTTGACATGAGAGGTTTGTAATTCTAATATAGAACGAGGTAAGTCAATAGCATCTATTTTAAACCAATAGATGCCATTGTCTGTTCCAAGATTTGTATCCTCTATCGTAGAGAACTCTATTTCTTTTAATTCAGATATATTCTGGTGATCTGTAGTTGCCTTGTAATAGGAAATTGATTCCTGTGACACCCCCGTAATCACAAAGAATACACTAATGATAAAAAACATCAACCGCATTAGTACATAATTCTAGGGTGCTAATATACTATATATATATGAACAAACAAGTATTTAATCGATGTTTTTGTGTACTTTGTCTATAAGTCTTAATTCCTTGTAGGAATCTTAAAGCGCTCCCACCATATCTTCAGGTTTTACCCATTCGTCAAATTCTTCAGGTGTTACATAGCCTAAGTTTACAGCTTCTTCTCGTAATGTTGTACCATTTGCATGTGCCGTATTTGCAATTTCAGCAGCTTTATAGTATCCTATTTTAGTATTAAGCGCTGTAACTAGCATTAATGAGTTGTCTAGTAACTCTTTAATTCTTTTTTCATTAGGCTGTATTCCTGAGGCGCAATGATCTGAAAATGAAATACAAGCGTCTCCAATAAGCTGTGCAGATTGTAGTAAGTTTGATGCCATTACGGGTTTAAATACATTTAATTCATAATGACCTTGTAGACCACCTACGCTTATAGCAACGTCATTTCCAATAACTTGAGCACATACCATCGTTAATGCTTCGCATTGTGTAGGATTAACCTTACCAGGCATGATGGATGATCCAGGTTCGTTAGCTGGAATGGTAATTTCTCCAATTCCGCTGCGAGGTCCTGATGCCATAAGGCGTATGTCATTTGCTATTTTGTTAAGAGAAACAGCCAGTTGTTTAAGTGCTCCATGTGTTTCTACAATAGCATCATGTGCCGCTAACGCTTCAAATTTATTCTCTGCAGTTCGGAATGGAAATCCAGAAAACTGTGCCATATATTCAGAAACGCGTTTTGAATATCCTTTAGGTGTATTTAATCCAGTTCCTACAGCGGTACCTCCCAATGCAAGTTCTGCAAGATGATCTAAGGTATTTTCTAATGCTTTTATTCCGTGGTCTAATTGAGAGACATATCCTGAAAATTCTTGACCTAACGTTAGAGGTGTTGCATCCATAAGGTGTGTACGCCCTATTTTAACTACTTTTTTAAAGTCAAGTGATTTTTCTTTTAATGTATCTCGTAGTTTTTTTATTCCTGGTAATGTTACCTCTACAATTTTTTTATAACCAGCAATATGCATTCCAGTTGGAAAGGTATCATTAGAAGATTGAGATTTATTTACATCATCATTAGGTTGTAGTGTTTTTTCTCCTTCTCCTATTACTTTTCCTGCAAGTTGGTGCGCGCGATTAGCGATCACCTCATTTACATTCATATTACTTTGTGTCCCAGAACCCGTTTGCCAGATAACTAATGGGAATTGATCATCGTGTTTTCCTTCTAATATCTCATCACATGCTTGTGCGATAAGATCTCTCTTCTCTATAGGAAGACCTCCTAATTCACAATTGGTGTATGCTGCCGCTTTCTTAAGAATAGCAAATCCATATATAATCTCTAAAGGCATAGAAGCTGGAGCTCCTATTTTAAAATTATTACGAGATCTTTCTGTTTGAGCGCCCCATAATTTATCTGCGGGAACTTTAACTTCCCCCATTGTATCTTTCTCAATTCTATATTCCATTGTGAGTTTGTTTTTTTAAAAGACAAATTTACAAATTTAGGTTTCAATTTTCCTGTCAATAACCTGTCAATAAATCTGAAATTTCTGTTGTGAAAATAGAATTTAATACGGTATCTTTGACCAAAATTTAGAAAACACATTACTCATGTTTGATTTTGATCAATATTTAGGATTTCTTGCATTCTTAACGATATTAACTATTGGTTTCTGGTTAATGATATTCTTATTAACATTTGTGATCCCTTACTGGGTAGGAGGATCTATTGTAGAAATGGTAAAAGAAAAAATAGAAGCTCGTAAAGCTAAGAGAGAGGCATAATCCATTGCGATATATAATATATTAGAAAGACTAACAGTACTGTTAGTCTTTTTTTATGCTCATAATTAAAAATATACAACGCAACCTTTTATATATATGTCGATATATAGGTATAAGATCAAAAAGAGATCGTTTTTTCTGGGTACGCTTTCGCGAAAGCGTACAATTACAAAAAGCTAAATGTATCATCTTGATCCTAAAAATAGAGACTAATATGAATAACCCTTTTTTTATGACATTTAGAAATTTCCTTTTAAGTATAACTATTCTTTTTTGTTTGGTAAGTTGTGGTAATGAAGATTTAGATGATCTTTTTCAAATTACCGAAGCCGAACTGATTGCAGAAGATTCTGAGTTGTTTGATCTTATGAATCGAATAACTACCGATGATCCTAGTGCAACAGATGTAACATGTATAAATTTTATTTACTCATTTACCGTTGTTATTTATAATGAAGACATAGAACTTCAATCTTCTATCATTGTAAATAATGATGAAGAATTTAGTAATGTATTAGGTAGCGTAGAAGATGGCCAGTTTATAAATGTAAGCTTTCCTATTACGAGCACACTTGATGATGGAACTTCATTGACTATCAATGATAAAGATGAGTTAAGGGCAGCGATAGATGCGTGTATTGAAGAAGAACAGGAAATTATAATAGGAAATGCATCAGCTTCTGCAGTAGAATGTGTTTGGGAAGTTCAAATTCCAGATGATATTGCCTTTAATACGTATGTAGATGCTGTATTTAAACTTTCTAGTGCTGGTGTTGTGGAATTCTTTTATAGAGGAGATGTATATGATGGAACTTGGATTTTTTACTTTATAGAAGATGAGCTACACCTGAATATCAATCTTGATGACTCTGAAACAGATGGAGTTGTAGGTGAAGATTGGAACTTTGACTGGAAAGTACTTGCCTTAACAAATGTTATGATAGACATCGAAAATGATGCAGCAACTCGTTTTATATTAGAAAAAGAGTGTGAAGCAGGGGCTTATTGTACTACATTACTTTTTGAAGAATGTGAAGAAGAAGACACACCAGGCGTAGCTACTTTTACGCTAGAAGATTATATAGAGTGTATTATTGTGATTGCAGCTCCTCAACCTGAGATAAATGATATGGGAGAGGTGTCTGACCCTGTTGAATGGCAAATTACTTTTTACGATACAGAAATAGAGGCAGAGACTGCTATAAATCCAATCCCTGCTGATGTAGCTATTATCACTGATGTAAGAGACATATATGTACGCATAGAAAACCCTGATACATTAGAGTTTACAACAACACTATTAACACTCCAGTCTATGGAATGTGAAGATTAGTTTCTTCAAGTTTATATATTTTGAATGCAATGGCTAGATTATTTCACATAATCTAGCCATTTTTTTAGAGACACATCTACAAGAATTTATAGATATTATAATAGAATACCTTGTATTACCACTATGTATATATGCTTCAAATCATTAAATTTGTAACCTCGATAATTAAATATCGGAATTCAATTTTTTCAGTAGTAAGATATGTTTGATAATTTAAGTGATAAGTTAGATAAAGCCCTCCACGTACTTAAAGGACACGGGAGCATTACAGAAGTAAATGTTGCAGAGACACTTAAAGAAGTACGTCGTGCACTTATAGATGCCGATGTTAACTTTAAGATTGCCAAAGATTTTACCAATAGGGTAAAGGAAAAAGCATTAGGAGAAAACGTACTTACGACTTTACAACCAGGCCAATTAATGGTCAAGATTGTAAAAGATGAGCTTACTGAACTCATGGGAGGTGATGTTTCAGGAGTAAACCTTTCAGGAAATCCAAGTGTTATTTTAATGTCAGGACTTCAAGGTTCTGGTAAAACTACTTTTTCTGGTAAACTAGCGAACTTCCTTAAAACTAAAAAAACGAAAAAACCATTACTAGTAGCTTGTGATGTATATCGTCCAGCGGCGATAGATCAATTACATGTAGTAGGAGATGCTATTAAAGTAGATGTTTTTTCAGATAGAGATAATCAAGATCCAGTAGCTATTGCTGAAGCAGGTGTTGCTTTTGCAAAAGCAAATGGTCATAATGTTGTGATTGTCGATACAGCAGGTCGTCTTGCCGTAGATACGGAGATGATGGACGAGATTGCAAATATCCATAAAGCAATCCAACCACAAGAGACGTTATTTGTTGTAGATTCTATGACAGGTCAAGATGCTGTAAATACAGCAAAAGCTTTTAATGATATTCTAAACTTTGACGGAGTTATCCTTACAAAGCTAGATGGTGATACACGAGGTGGAGCAGCGATTTCTATTAAATCTGTAGTAGATAAACCTATTAAATTTATAGGTACTGGAGAAAAAATGGAAGCGATAGATGTATTCTATCCTTCTCGTATGGCAGATCGTATCTTAGGGATGGGAGATGTTGTTTCTCTTGTAGAGCGTGCTCAAGAACAATTTGATGAAGAAGAGGCGCGTAAACTTCAAAAGAAAATTGCTAAAAACCAATTTGGATTTGATGATTTCTTAAAGCAAATTCAGCAGGTAAAGAAGATGGGTAACATGAAAGACCTTATGGGAATGATACCTGGTGCTGGAAAAATGTTGAAAGGAGTAGATATTGATGATGATGCCTTTAAGCATATTGAAGCCATTATTCATTCTATGACTGTAGAAGAACGTACAAATCCCTCTGTTATTAATTCTAGTCGTAAAAAACGAATAGGAAAAGGTTCTGGTACTTCTGTACAGCAAGTAAATCAATTGCTCAAACAGTTTAATCAAATGAGTAAAATGATGAAAATGATGCAAGGAGGCGGAGGCCGTAAGATGATGCAAGCTATGAGTAGAATGCAGAAATAGGCTACGCCGATTAGTAAGTAGTGTACAGTAGCTGTAGATAGTTTTAAATAGTAATTCCTTAAATAAATACTAACAATATGACAATCCTTGACGGAAAGAAAACTTCAAATGATATAAAAAACGAAATCAAGGCAGAAGTTGATAAAATGAAAGCTAATGGAGAGAAAGTACCTCATTTAGCGGCTGTTATCGTTGGTAATGATGGAGCAAGTCTTACCTATGTAGGAAGTAAAGTACGTGCATGTGAACGTATAGGTTTTGAATCTACACTGGTTAAAATGTCCAGCACAACTAGTGAAATTGAATTACTAGACAAAATAGACGAACTTAATAAAAATGGGGATATTGATGGCTTTATCGTACAATTACCATTACCTCCACAAATAGATACTCAGAAAGTATTATTAGCAGTAGATCCAGATAAAGATGTGGATGGATTTCATCCAACCAACTTTGGAAAGATGGCACTAGATATGAGTACCTTTATTCCAGCAACACCGTTTGGGATTTTAGAATTATTAGAACGTTATGATGTATCAACAAAAGGAAAACATACTGTAGTTATAGGACGTAGTCACATTGTAGGACGTCCGATGAGTATTTTAATGGGGCGTAAAGGATTTCCAGGAAACTCAACAGTAACTTTGACACATAGTCATACCAAAAATATTACACAAATTACATCACAAGCAGATATAATCATTACTGCATTAGGAGTTCCTGGATTCTTAAAAGCAGAAATGGTAAAAGATGATGCAGTTATTATAGATGTGGGTATCACACGTGTGCCAGACGAAACTAGAGAACGTGGTTATTATATCACAGGAGATGTAGATTATGAAGCAGTAAGTAAAAAAGCATCGTATATAACTCCAGTTCCAGGTGGTGTAGGACCGATGACAATTGCCATGCTTCTTAAAAATACATTATTAGCAAGAGAGCGTCATAGAGCTGTGAATAACTAACTAGTTAAAATGCTATAAAATATAGAAAAAACGGGGCAAGAAATTGACTCGTTTTTTATTGGTACTCTAGAGGATTTAATACTCCAAGGCTTGGTTTGAAATTAAAATTCAATCTCGTATAAATGCCTCGCGTAAACTTGTTCCGAGGTAATTTATTTCTCTAGTGCTTCCATTGCGGCAAAAGCAGCACCAATTAACCCAGCGTGATTTTTAGTTTTTGCAGCATCAAGAGGAACTTTAGTCGTAAGTACATGTTTAAATGTATCTATATGTTTACTAATGCCTCCTCCTATAATATAGTAGTCTGGTGTGCAAACAAGCTCTACTTGTTTTAAGAAAAAATCAAAACGCTCTGCCCATTCTTCATATGAAAGTTCTTCTCTTTTTCGGGCAGAATTTGCGGCATAAAACTCAATAGGTTTTTTCTTGTATTGTATGCGTCCTAATTCAAAATTAGGAATTAGTTGACCGTTATAAAAAAGACCACTACCTATTCCCGTACCTACTGTAATGACAGCAACAAGACCTTCTTTACCTTTTCCATTACCAAAACGCATTTCTGCATAAGCAGCTGCATCAGCATCATTAATTACAGTACAAGGAAGCCCTGTTTTTTCTTCAAATAGTTTATCTATTTGTACGTTTAGCCAGCTTTTATCCATATTTCCATAAGCTTTTGCTTGGCCATTTACTATGACAGTTGGAAAGCCTACACCTACAGGTCCTTTCCAATTAAAATGATCTATAATTTCCTGTACACATTGAGCAACGGCGTCAGGAGTAGCAGGTTTTGGAGTAGGAATTCTAAAACGTTGCCCTAGGTAATCTTCTTTTTCTAAATCTACAGGAGCACCTTTAATTCCAGTACCTCCTATATCAATGCCTAAAATTTGCATAGCGTTCGTAACTTTTTTTGTCAACCAGCCGAAGATAACTATTTTCAATAATATTGAATAAAATATCACAAGGTTTTCAATGTGTAGAATGTGTAATGATCTTTACTATAACTGGTTATGTGTATTTTTCAGTGAGGTGAGTATATATGCTTTACTATTTCATTCTCCCTTTGGTCGTGAACCTGCCTGCCGGTAGGCAGGTCTCGCAAGCTCGATTTCGCAAAAGCGTATACAGCTTATAAGGCAATAGTTAAACAGAATCAATAGTATATAAAATGATTATTAGAGGTCTAGCCATTGTTTAAAAGAAGCGGCCTTGTTTTTTCCAATAATAATATCAATCTCAGAAGTCGGATTTACTTGTATTTTAAGTTTACTATTTCCAAATTTAGTAATCGTTTCAATAGCAGAAATAGCAACAATGATTTGCCTATTTGCTCTGAAAAATAATTTTTCATCTAGGTATGAATATATTAAGTCCAGACTTTCGCTCGTAGTAGAGCGTTTACCATCTTTTCGGACAATATAGGTAATTGTGTTTTCTACATAGATGTAGGAGATATCTTCTGTGGCAACAGGCAGTAATTCATTACGAACATAAGTAAGAATACGTTGTTTTGTTGTCGTTTTTGAGACTTTAGTCTCTTCTGTCGTAACGATAGTTTCTATTTGTTCTTCTGCTTGTTTTTGCTCTTCCTCACGCTCACGTTTAAAATCAGATAGGTTTTTTTGGTAATTTTCTAAGGAAGTATTGAGTTTGGATAAATTAAGCACACCATCTTCTAATTTTGTATTTTTTAATGCCAACTGTTTTTCATAATAACTACTTATAATACGTATAGATCCTAAAAAGAAAACTAAAGTAATCAATCCTACAATTAAAAAACCGATATATATCTGATTACGAATACTTGTAGATTGATCCATTATTTTTTCTCTATTAATATGACTGGCAATAATCCAATCTGAATCTTTAACTTCAGTCATATGAATAATCTGTGAAGTTGCTACAGAGTCTGTTTTTTTGAAAATGATAGCGTATAAAGCTTCCCCTGTAAGTTCATTTTGTATTCCAAAAGATAAAGCATCACTTTCAGGCGGAGTTTCACCATTTCGTTTTTTATCAGGGTGACTAATGAACTTTCCAGACCAATCTAATACAGAATTAAAAATAGTATTCGTATTTGTGTTAAGAATACTTTGCTGAATACGCTCTTTTAGCTTTTCTTTATCAGCTTTATCTGTGATACCTTCACTTATAGTAGCAATGATACGAGCATCTTGTTTTGTAGCTTCTATATCATTAGATAATACATTGCTCATGCTTAAGCGTACAAAAACAGGAGCCGCTATAAATGCTATAATAATATATAGTATGGAGAGACTTATTGCTGTGTATAGATAATATGGACGATACTTCATTAATAGAAATGTTATCAATTTATTATATAGCTAAAATACTACATTGCTACAGATGATACTGTTTTTTGAAGTTTTGAGATTCCTTTTTAATGGTTAATTTTCCGTTTGAGCAATTTTGCATCCTTTGGATAGAGCAATACTAGACAAGGTGAATTACATTTGTATCAGAAATAATATTTTAGATGTCTTACTTCCTTAATAGGGAAGAGACATTCATAAAAATAAAAAATTGAAAAATAACTCATATATTAAAATTGGTATATTTATGATCATAGGTATTGCTTGTGTCATAGGAGGAGTATACTATATTTTTAATGCAAAAGGAGTTGATACTAGAAAAGCAAAAACAGAAATTAGTATCACAACCAATGAGCTATTTGAAAATTTTAATAATGATAAAGAAGCTTCGTATGCCAAATACATCGAAAAAGCTTTTGAGATAAAAGGAACCCTATACAAAGTAACACGTAAAGGAGAAAAATACTCGTTACTTTTGAGAGGGAAACAAATAGAAAATAGGCTTGTCTTGTGTGAGATGGAAGTTGATCAAGGTCCTATTGTTGAGACATTAAAAATTGGAGACGAAGTAAAAGTAAAAGGAATACTTAAAGGTTTTTTAATGGATGCAATTTTATTAAATTGTATCATTTTAGAAGAAGTCAATGAATAAATTACTACTATTATTTTTTACAATCTATGGAGTAGGTCTTGTACATGCACAAGATCAATACATTACTAGACAAGGAGAGGTTACATTCTTTTCGTATACCTCTGTAGAAAATATACAGGCTACAAATAATCAAGTGGCAAGCATATTGTACCCTTCGTCTAATAAAATTGGAGTTCAAATCCTTATGAGGGCTTTTACATTTGAAAAGTCATTAATGTATGAACACTTTAATGAGAGTTATATAGAGTCAGATCTATATCCTAAAGCAACCTTTCAAGGAGTGATTGTTGATTTTGATCCTACACAAGAAGGCACACAAACTAGAATTATAAAAGGAGATTTTAAATTAAGAGGAATTACAAAACCTGTAGAGTTTAAAGCGATGATTGTAAAATCAGACAATATTTATTCTATAAGCGGAGCCTTAGATGTTTCTATAAAAGATTATGAAATTAAAGTTCCCCCCATATTATCTCCTAACATTGCAAAGAATGTTCAAGTATCTTTTAAATTTCAATATGCACCTAATGATAATCAAAAATAAATTTCTTTTCACATTATTGTTCTTGAGCATGATTCAAGTGATACATGCGCAAGATATTTTGAAAGATTTAGAAGCAATAACTGTAGAAGATTCATTACCTACAATTGCAACCTTTAAAGGTACACATATTTCTATAGGACACTCTGTAGAAACCAGAAAGAAAGGTGTTTTGGAAATATCATCTATGAATCGTTTTTGGAATAGACCTGTTCCTGATACAGAACGTGTACAAACTTTTGCTGCCGATAAATGGAATAGTAGAGTAGGAGTAGATTATGGAATTTCAGATAGGTTTACCGTTGGTGCTGGATATGGTACAGGATACCGATCTATAGACGTATTTGGAAAATATCGTTTGTTTTATCAAAGAGACTCAGGAGCTAAATTTCCGTTTAGCATCACACTTTTTCAAGGAGGTGTATATAGAGGAAAGTCTTCCTTTAAAGGCATACTCTATACAGATGAAGCGATGACAACAAAACGAGATGTACCCTCTGAAAATAAATTTGCGACCACAACCCAATTACTAATAGCAAGAAAATTTTCTAGAAACTTCTCCTTTCAAATAGCACCAACTTATGTGTTTAGAGCAGAAGATAAACTTGTAGATGACGCTAGTCCTCACCATTTTGCAGTAGGTTTTGGAGCAAGATATAAAGTAAGTAATCATGTTTCTATAGTATCAGAGTACTATTATGTACTAAAGCCAGTAGATTTTGTAGATACCTATGGACCTTTTAGTTTAGGAGCTAATTGGGAAGTATCTAATTTACTTTTACAATTTAAGTTGACCAATGCAAGAAACCTTGTAGAAGATAAGTACATCATTAAAACAGAAAATAACTTCAATTTTAGAGATGGTAATCTTCATTTTGGATTTCATGCAACTTATTTTATTCAGTTATAAGAATACACGATAATAATTAATTAAAAAGGGATACAATAATGTATCCCTTTTTTTATGCCTACCTGTCTTGTGTTTTGAATAATTTTATCGGTTTTTTCCTAACTCTAAAAGAAAATTTCACTAAAATATTAGAGTAATGAACACCTAAGTGTACAATAGATGAATATCTCTTTATTTGAAATAAATACTATTGTATTATTTACTTCATTCATTTCATTTCTTTTCACTTTTAGATAGTGTGTTGTGCGTTATACGCTTTCGCGAAAGCATATAAAACCACATAAAATGCCATTGTATAATAATTTGTCTTAAGTAACCGTATTACTACGAGAATGAGCATTTACGTATAGCTTATTTTGAACATCCTTTGTAAAGTCAATTATATCAAGGCTTCCCGCAATTCCTTTTTAAAGCCGTTTTTTCCACCTCACACATATTTACTTGTAATAGGGTGCTTTCTTCTCCTTTATTTGCACCAGAAAATAATAACAGGGAAAAATGAAAAAAGAACATAACCATATAGATGATAACGGTCATAAGAAACCAATAATTCCTTTTAATCAAATATCCCTATTAAAAATATTTAGTGTTTGCGTTAGCTAGATTGATTTGTTGATTTGAAAATAACTGCCTGATGATTTGCTATGATCTAAGGCAGTTATTCTTCAAAACAAGTTAGTAAATAATGGAAGTACTATTTAATCACAAATGTTTAATCAAAAAAGAAAATTAAAACTACTATTTAAAAATTACGTGTCATGAAAAGAAAATTATTTAATGTGGGTCTCTGGCTTATGATGGTATTATTTACCATTCATGTAAATGCACAAGCAGACCCTACACTTACAGAAGTAAATACTTCTACAAATGATGTAACGATTACAAATCTAGGTGATATGGATTTGGATATCTCTAGTTATTGGGTATGCTTAGGACCTGGACAATACCGTCAGTTAAGCGCACTCTCTATTGTAGAGGGTGATTATATGCTTAGTGCTGATGAGGCAGTAACATTTGACTTTCCTTTAATAACAGGAGAAAATGCAGATGGAGCTGGTGGATTAGGATTGTTTAGTACAAACTCTTTTGGATCTACAAACTCAAGTATATATGTAGATTTCATGCAGTGGGGAGGTCCTAATCAGGATCGCGCAAGTCAAGCGGTAACAGCTGGTATTTGGGATAATGCTGCAAACTTTGTAGGAGGAGCATCTCCGTATACAACTGCTATAGGTGGTAGTGCTGCTGTATGGATGGGAGCGCCTACTCCAGTTGAATTTACAGCAATCCTAAGTGGTGTTCAAGAAAACCCTGCTGCATTTACAACTGCAACAGGAACTGTAAATGCTACACTAACAGGAAATGAACTCGTAGTATCTGGATCTTTTGAAGGATTACGAGGAGAATTATATACACCAGCAGCTGGTGGTGATCATATTCACAGAGCACTTGCTGGACGTAATGGAGGTATAGAGCTTTCATTGACAGCAGTGTTAAGCGATGGAAATACTGCCGGAGTTTACAATGCGGTGGACAATACTTTTACACTTACAGATGATCAAGTAACTGCTCTAAATGCTAGAGAGTTTTATGTAAATATTCATTCTAGTGTATTTACAGGAGGAGAGTTAAGAGGACAAATCTTACCTAGCTCAGATGATTATTATCAAGCTACTTTATTAGGAAGTAATGAGGTGCCTTCTATTAACACAACAGCAGGCGGAAATCTATTATTTGAATTAGAAGGAGATCAGTTAGCAGTTTCAGGTTCTTTTGATGATCTTTCTAGTGAGATTAGAATAGACTTAGCAAATGGAGCGCATATTCATAATGCATTTGCAGGACGTAATGGTGCTGTAATATTTCCATTAAACCCAACATACGATGTAGATAATCAAGGAGCAACTATAGAAGCTGCCAATAATACATTTACATTAAACGCAGAACAACTAGCACAAATAGAAGAACAAGGAATGTATATTAATATTCATTCTGTAAACTTTCCAGCGGGAGAATTAAGAGGACAGATACTACCGGTTTCTACTGCAGTTTTAAGAGCTGAGTTATCTGGATTTCAAGAAGTGCCATCTATTTCATCAGAAGCAGATGGGCGTATTTATGTATCTTATAATGGAGAAGGAAGCTTTAGTGTAGGAGGAACATTTAATAACTTAAGTGGAGATTTATTTTTACCAGCAGCAGGAGGAATTCATTTGCATATGGGAAATGCAGGAATCTTAGGCCCTGTAGAGTTTATCATTACACCAGAAGTTGCAGCAGATAATAGAAATGCAATAATTCGTCCTAGTGAAAATACATTTGTTATAGAAAATGATGAGCAGCTAGCTGCGCTTTTAAGTAGAAGTGCTAACAGAGGTTTCTATATAAATGTACATTCAGAAACGTTTCAAAGTGGAGAATTACGAGGACAGATATTACCGTTAGCTCAATCTTATTTTGGAGCAAACTTATCTGGACAAAATGAAGTGCCACAACCAGTAATAAGTACAGGTGTAGGTAATATAGAATTAGAACTTACAGGAGACCAGTTAACAGTAACAGGAGGATTTAGTAATCTGTCAAGTGATTATGATTCATCACCAGCAGTAGCTGGTGGAGCACACTTACATTTAGGAGATGCTGCAAGTACAGGAGGTGTAGATATTATTCTAAACACAACAGTTGATACAGATCTAAGAGGAGGTGTTTTTATCCCTGCTCAAAATACATTCACGGTTACACCTACACAAATCCAAGCGCTTTTAGATGGAGGTTTTTATGTAAATATCCATACAATAGCAAATGGAGCAGGAGAAATACGTGGTCAAGTATTAAGAGATGATAATGCGTTCCCTTTAGCAACAGCAATTACATCTCCAGCAAATGGAAATGTAAATTTAGTAGATGATAGTGCAACACCATATGTTGTAACGTGGGATGCTACAACAGATCCAGATGGAGATTTAGTAGTATATGCATACCAACTGGCTACAGATGCAGCTTTTACAGACCTATTAATTAATACAAGTGTAGGGACTGCTTTAGAATATAACGTAGAAAATTCAGTGGTATTTAATGCTATTGCAGGAGCACCTGTAAATGCACTTTTATATCAAAGAGTATTAGCATCAGATGGAAGTGTTTCAACACCATCAGCAGCGCAAACAACTACATTAAACTGTATAGCAGATGGAGGAACTGTGAGTATCGATCTTGAAGCGACAGGGAATCCAAATGGAACTACTAGTTTTAATGGAGATACAGAAGCAGTAATCTGTTTAGATTCACAAGCAGATCCAATTGTAGTGATACACGAAAATCCAGGGGCAGAAGATTTATCATACCGTTATGTAATCACAGATGCTGCAACAGGATTAATCTTAAATGTAGTAAATACAAACAGTATTGACTTAAACGGAGTAGAAGCTGGTGTATGCGAAATCTGGGGATGGTCTTACAGAGGTGTTCCAGGAAACGGATTAGATCAAATTGGAGAGCCACTATCAGCACTTGATGATTTAGATTGTTCAGATATCTCTGACAATGCAGTAACAATCATTAGACAAGAAGCTAACGGAGGTACTGTAAGTATTGATTTAGAGGCAACAGGAAATCCAAATGGAACTACTAGTTTTAATGGAGATACAGAAGCAGTAATCTGTTTAGATTCACAAATGGATCCAATCGTAGTAGTACACGAGAATCCAGGGTCAGAAGAATTATCATACAGATATGTAATTACAGATGCTGAAACAGGATTAATTTTGAATGTTGTTGCAACAAACAGTATTGACTTAAACGGAGTAGCAGCAGGTGTATGCGAAATCTGGGGATGGTCTTATAGAGGTGTTCCAGGAAACGGATTAGATCAAGTAGGAGAACCACTTTCAGCACTAGATGATTTAGATTGTTCAGACATCTCAGACAATGCAGTAACAGTTATTAGAGAAGCTGCCGATGGAGGTACTGTAAGTATTGATTTAGAAGCAACAGGAAATCCAAATGGAACTACAACATTCAATGGAGATACGGAAGCAGTGATCTGTTTAGATTCACAGGCAGACCCTATCGTAGTCGTACATGAGAATGATTCTCCAAACTTATCATACAGATATGTAATTACAGATGCTGAAACAGGATTAATCTTAAATGTAGTAAATACAAATAGTATTGATCTAAATGGAGTAGCAGCTGGTGTATGCGAAATCTGGGGATGGTCTTACAGAAATGTACCAGGAAACGGATTAGATCAAGTAGGAGAGCCACTTTCAGCACTAGATGATTTAGATTGTTCAGATATCTCAGACAATGCAGTAACAGTTATTAGAGAAGCTGCCGATGGAGGTACTGTAAGTATTGATTTAGAAGCAACAGGAAATCCAAATGGAACTACTAGTTTTAATGGAGATACAGAAGCAGTGATCTGTTTAGATTCACAGGCAGACCCTATCGTAGTCGTACACGAGAATGATTCTCCAAACTTATCTTACCGTTATGTAATTACAGATGCTGAAACAGGATTAATCTTAAATGTAGTAAATACAAATAGTATTGATCTAAATGGAGTAGCAGCAGGTGTATGCGAAATCTGGGGATGGTCTTATAGAGGTGTTCCAGGAAACGGATTAGATCAAGTAGGGGAACCACTTTCAGCACTAGATGATTTAGATTGTTCAGATATCTCTGATAATGCAGTAACAGTTATTAGAGAAGCTGCCGATGGAGGTACTGTAAGTATTGATTTAGAAGCAACAGGAAATCCAAATGGAACTACAACATTCAATGGAGATACAGAAGCAGTGATCTGTTTAGATTCACAAATGGATCCAATCGTAGTCGTACACGAGAATGATTCTCCAAACTTATCATACAGATATGTAATTACAGATGCTGCAACAGGATTAATCTTAAATGTAGTAAATACAAATAGTATTGATCTAAATGGAGTAGCAGCAGGTGTATGCGAAATCTGGGGGTGGTCTTACAGAAATGTACCAGGAAACGGATTAGATCAAATTGGAGAACCATTATCTTCTTTAGATGATTTAGATTGTTCAGATATCTCAGACAATGCAGTAACAGTTATTAGAGAAGCTGCCGATGGAGGTACTGTAAGTATTGATTTAGAAGCGACAGGAAATCCAAATGGAACAACAACATTCAATGGAGATACGGAAGCGGTGATCTGTTTAGATTCACAAATGGATCCAATCGTAGTCGTACACGAGAATGATTCTCCAAACTTATCATACAGATATGTAATTACAGATGCTGAAACAGGATTAATCTTAAATGTAGTAAATACAAATAGTATTGATCTAAATGGAGTAGCAGCTGGTGTATGCGAAATCTGGGGATGGTCTTACAGAAATGTACCAGGAAACGGATTAGATCAAGTAGGAGAGCCACTTTCAGCACTAGATGATTTAGATTGTTCAGATATCTCAGACAATGCAGTAACAGTTATTAGAGAAGCTGCCGATGCAGATTCTACAATCTCTATAGATTTAGAAGCAACAGGAAATCCAAATGGAACAACTACGTTTGAAGATGATTTTGTAGCGATCATATGTGGAGATACACAAGCAGATCCATTAGTTATAAATGTAGAAACTACAGGATCAGAATTACCTTATTATTTATTAGTATTTAATTTTGAGACTTCTTTAATTGAAGATGTCATTTTAACAACAGATAATAGTGGTGTTGTAGATTTAAATGGAATAACTAATTCAGAATTCGAAATTTTCGGATTATCAGGAGTATTACCAAATGATGGTCTGGATATTATAGGTCAGGAGTTTGATGCTATTTTTGAATTTGTAGATAGCGGTTGTTTAGCTCTTTCATTAAATTCAGTATTTGTATTGAGAGAAGTTGCCGATGGAGGTACTGTAGCTATTGATCTTGATGCAACAGGAAATCCAAATGGAACAACAACATTCAATGGAGATACAGAAGCAGTGATTTGTGTAGATGGTCAGATGGATCCTATCGTAGTCGTACACGAGAATGATTCACCAAACTTATCTTACCGTTATGTAATTACAGATGCGGCTACAGGATTGATTCTTAATGTTGTAAACACAAACTCAATTAGCCTTGACCCAGCAGGTCCTGGAACGTGTGAGATTTGGGGATGGTCTTATAGAGGTGTTCCTGGAAATGGATTAGATCAAATCGGAGAGCCATTATCAGCGCTAGATGATTTAGATTGTTCAGATATCTCAGACAATGCAATTACTGTCATTAGAGAAACTGCCGATGGAGGTACTGTAGCTATTGATCTTGATGCAACAGGAAATCCAAATGGAACAACAACATTCAATGGAGATACAGAAGCAGTGATTTGTGTAGATGGTCAGATGGATCCTATCGTAGTAGTACACGAGAATGATTCACCAAACTTATCTTATCGTTATGTAATTACAGACGCAGCTACAGGATTGATTCTTAATGTTGTAAACACAAACTCAATTAGTCTTGACCCAGCAGGTCCTGGAACGTGTGAGATTTGGGGATGGTCTTATAGAGGTGTTCCTGGAAATGGATTAGATCAAATTGGAGAGCCATTATCAGCGCTAGATGATTTAGATTGTTCAGATATCTCAGACAATGCAATTACTGTCATTAGAGAAACTGCCGATGGAGGTACTGTAAGTATTGATATAGATGCTACAGACGCTATTGGAGAGAACACGACAATCGTTACAGGAGATAACGCTGTAACAATTTTAGTAGGAGATGGTATTGCAAATCCAATTGTAGTACAACATGAGAATGAATCTCCAAACTTATCATACAGATATGTTATTACTGATGCAGACACAGGATTGATTTTAAATGTAGTAAATACAGATACGATAGATCTTGAAGGAGCAGGATTAGGAACTTGCGAAATCTGGGGATGGTCTTACAGAGGTGTTCCTGGAAATGGATTAGATCAAATCGGAGAGCCATTATCAGCACTAGATGATTTAGATTGTTCAGATATCTCAGACGATTTTATCGAAGTGATACGTACAGATGTACTGGCTGTAGAGGATAATCAAATTAGTTTAGAACTATCAATGTATCCAAACCCTACAACATCATTCTTAAACATCTCATTAGGTGGTGTAAATAATGGATATGCTGTAAATGTATATTCAGTAACAGGACAGATTGTAATGAGTGAAACATACTCAGCTCAAGATAATACACTTGATGTATCTAGATTAAGTGATGGAATGTACTTACTAGAAGTAATTGATGAGACATCAAATACAAGAACAGTAAAGCGTTTCATAAAGAGATAACGATTTTAAAAGTAATAAGGGTTCGTAATGAATTCTTGTTTATGATTGGTTGGGAAAAAGGTCGTCAAGAAATTGACGACCTTTTTATATGTATATTAGAATTGATTAATTTACCTGTATTAAATGAAAAAGAATAGACCACAAAGTGATGCTTACCAATTATCACAAAGAGAATTAATAAAAATTATAGGAGGAAATAAGGGAACGGCAGAAAATGTTATTAATGGTTTGGGAGACGGCAGCGTAGATGGCGCTTCTGACGGAACTGCCGATGGTTATGATAGTGGATATTAAAAAAGAGCGTCAGTTTGTAAGTAAATGATTATTTAGCAAATAGTTGACTATCGTCTTTAAAGGCTTTAAATTCTAATGCATTTCCGCAAGGATCATAAAAAAACATAGTCGCTTGCTCTCCCACTAATCCTTCAAATCGGATGTAAGGTTCGATCACAAAATTGACGTGGGGTGTTATCGCTTTCGCGAAAGCGTGAAAATCATTCCATTCAAGAACAACTCCAAAATGAGGTACGGGTACTGCTTTCCCATCTACTTCATTATGATGATTTTCTTCTGTTATATTTTTTTCTTTATAATGAATCACAAGTTGATGACCGAAGAAATTAAAATCAACCCAATGATCACTACTCCTTCCTTCTTCAAGTTGTAAAATATCTCTATAAAAAATTCTAGCTTTTTCTACATGATCTACAGGGATTGCTAAATGAAAAGGTCTTAAATTACTCATGAGGTTCAGTTTATAAATTCAATAATATGATTTCTAACTTCATCTTGATATAAAGAATGCCCAAGACCTGAAGTTTCTATATAAGTACTGTCTTTCCAGTTTTTGTGAATCCCTCTAGAAGCTTCTACGGGAGTAATTTTATCATGCACATCATGTATAATAAGTCCAGGAATATCTATGGATTGTGCAAAATTATACCCAGAAAATTCATCTATAGAAAAACCAAAGCGTTGTTGTACGAGACTATCTATACCTCTCATAACAGCATTGTTCATACTCAAGATTTTCTGGTAGTCTTTCATGATTTCAGAAAGCTCTGAAGGAGCACCTAAACTTACTAATTTTTTAATATGTTTTGGTTGATGTTTATAATAATGAAAAATGGTTGTTAATGCTCCAACAGAATGTCCAATATGGAATTCAGGGGTATAATGATTTGTTACTATTTCTAGGCTTTCTGTATATAAAGGAACATTTAAAATGTTACCTGTAGAGTTTCCATGCGCAGGTGCATCAAAACTAATAATGTTATACTTGTGTTGTTGTAATACTTCTATAAGTCGCCACCATCTATGAGCATTACTCTCCCATCCATGTATTAATAAAACAGTAGGGCCCGTACCTTTCCATTTGTAGGTTTGAACAGTTACGGTCTCATTGATTTTTAATTGCACATCTTTGGCAGCATTTAAAAATTCCTTTTGGTCCTCTTTAATACGGCCTCCTCTTGGTGTGCAAAAAACTAAAAAAGCTTTTCGAGCAGCAGCTTTTTTGGACCATAAAGACATGGCATTAATTTGAGTGCCTATAATCTTAGGTAATAATTTAATAAGGATCTTTTTCAAACCTATGCTTCTCTATGAACAGTATCTGGTGAAAAAGCAGGGGTGCAAATAGCAATATATTCGCAAGCTTCATCAAAAGGATTACTGTATTGGATTCTTGTGTTTTTATTGATTTTGATAGATTGTCCAGCTTCTAATATGACTGTTTCTCCATCAATAATAAACTGTTTCTTCCCTTTAATGATATAGGTATATTCATCAAATTCTGGTGTTTGAAAAGGTTCACTCCATCCAGAAGGAGCGATCATATGTGCAATACTAATTTCTGAATTGCCATCAGTAGCACGTCCCCAATGTTCTTCAATAACTTTTCCATCTGTAGTAGGTACTACAAAGGGTGTATTTTGTATGTGATATGATTTTTTCATCTGGCAGTATATAAATTGATTCTATAAAAAATCGAAGTCTATTACAAAGGCCAAGCAAACATAAAGTGTTTGATAGGTGCTTCTCCTGGTACTTGAATAGGCTCTAATCTACTCGCTGTACTAAAACGTACTTCTGATGATAAATGTTTTTTATCTATAATAAAATAGACTTCACTCTCTTCTACAGAGACGATAATGAAATCTATCATATTACTGATTTTTTTAACAGTATATGATGTCTGAATATCTTTAAAAGTACTTTTTAATGAGATGCCATTTTCAGTTGTGTAACGATTATCAAAAAACTGGATGTGATCAATGATTTCTTTATCCTCTTTTTTTGCAGAGAGTTTCATTAATTTATTCCCTCCTTTTTCAAAAAGCACATAATTATCTGAATCTGTTTTTACAAGGCTATCATTTGGTCCTTTAAATAAAGCTTCTAAATCGCTTGTTTTTGTAATTTTTGTTACAGGGCCTACAGCTTCATTAGTGACAGAGAAAGTAGTGTCTTCAGCGGTACAAGAGGTGAGACAAACTATGAGTATAAGTAATACGGTATAAATACGATTCATGAGTAAGGGTATGTTTTTTATATAATTATTTAAGCATTTTTCCTAAAATTCCAAATACACCACGTATCACTGTAGCACTTGTAAGAACTTTAATAATTGCTTTTGATGTAGCACTTTGTGCAGGTTTTCTAGAAGAACTTCTTCTGCTAGATGAACTAGATCTCGAAGCTTTTTCACGTTCTTCTTTTGCTTTGGTCTTTGCTTCTTCTTCGTTAGCCTTTTCTATTTTTTTATTTAGTAGTTCATAAGCACTATCTCTATCTACAGATTCGCTGTACTTTTTTACAAGCTTTGAATCTTTATTAATAGCATCAAGTTCTTGTGGTGTTAGAATATCCATACGCGACATTGGTGCTCTCAGCATAGTGGCAGCAAGTGGTGTAGGGCGTCCTTTTTCATCTAGAGCAGAAACAAGTGCTTCTCCTATTCCTAAAGAAGTTAATACTGTTTTAGTATCGTAATAAGGAGAGTCAGGATAATTTTCGGCAGTTAGTTTTATAGCTTTACGATCTTTAGCTGTAAACGCACGTAAGGCATGTTGCACTTTTAATCCCAACTGACTTAAGACTCCTTCTGGAATATCTGTAGGGTTCTGAGTTACAAAGTATAACCCAACTCCTTTAGAACGTATTAACTTTACAATACTTTCTATTTGATTGTGCAATGCTTTAGAAGCTTCTTTAAATATAAGATGCGCTTCATCTAAAAAGATCACTAATTCTGGACGATCGCTATCTCCTTGTTCTGGAAATGTAGAATAAATCTCAGCAAGTAAACTCAACATAAAAGTAGAGAATAAGCCTGGGCGATCTTGTATATCTGTAAGACGTACAATATTAATGATGCCACGCCCATCATTTGTAATACGAGTTAAGTCTTCTGTGTCAAATGACTTTTCTCCAAAGAAAATATCTGCGCCTTGTTGTTCTAATTCTACAATTTTACGAAGTATAGATCCGGATGACGCAGGAGAAATACGTCCGTAGTCTGTTTCTATTTCTTTCTTTCCTTCATTTGTAGCATATTGTAATATCTTTTTAAAATCTTTCAGGTCTAGCAAAGGCAATTTATTATCATCACTATATTTAAATAGAATAGAAACAATTCCTGCTTGTGCGACTGTAGCATCTATGATACGAGAAAATAATACAGGACCAAATTCACTTACTGTAGCTCTTAAGCGTACACCATCTTGTTCTGAAAGTGTCAGGATTTCTACTGGAAAATCTTTAGCTTCAAAAGGGACACCAATCTTTTTGTGACGTTCATCTATTTTAGGATGTCCTGGACTTGCTTTTGCAATACCAGAAAGATCACCTTTCATATCCATCATTAACACTGGGATACCCTGATCAGATAGATTTTCTGCAAGTACTTGTAGTGTTTTTGTTTTTCCAGTTCCTGTGGCGCCAGCAATTAATCCGTGGCGATTTAGTGTTTTTAACGGTACTTTTACATGCGCATTTGTGATAGTTTCTCCTTCTAGCATTGCTGCTCCCATCGTAATAAAGTCACCTTTAAACGTATTACCGGCATTTATAAAATCAAAAAATTCTTGTTTAGTATCCATAATATATTGGTTGTAAAGCGTATGTGTTGTATTAGGTGTTTGCACGTATACGCTTTCGCGAAAGCATAAAAATAAACAATCCCTTAAAAAAGCGATAATTATCTGTTACATTTATCTCATCAAAAACAATGTATCTATGAAAACGAACCTTTTATCTACACTTTTACTTACAGTTTTCTTTTTTTCATGCGAAACAAAAGTGACTACTTCTGTAGCAACCGACGATGAAAAAACAACTTCTAAAGCCCAAACAACAGTCACCTATCACGCATCTCATGAACCTAAAAAGGCAAATGCACCATTTTCTGATGCTGTACAAGTAGGGGATCTGTATTTTTTATCTGGGCAAATAGGAATGGATCAAAGTACGAGAACATTAGTAGAAGGCGGAATCGAAGCAGAGACCAAACAAACATTAGAAAACATTAAAGCGGTATTAGCACAGCACGGAATGGATATGAGTCATGTGGTAAAGTCTCTTGTTGTACTAGATGATATCGGAGACTTTGCTGCATTCAATGCTATTTATAAAACATACTTACCTCAAAAACCTGCGCGTACTACATTTGCTGCAGAAGCACTAGCTGCCGGGGCAAAGATTGAAATTGAAGTGATTGCTGTAAAACGTTGATTTTGTTATTTCTAGTAAAACAAATGGAGTTATTTTTTTAACTCCATTACTTTTTCTAAAAGAGAAGGAAGTCCATTTTTTGTTATGTTGTCGTTATTCCAAAAACTTAACACGCAACTGATGTAGTTGCCTCTTACTTCTGTAGCTACATAATACGTAGTTAATGTTTTTCCTCCAGACATACTCGCTAAGAGTGATGTTACTCCAGTTAAATCATACACTACTTTTTTTGCTTTAGTATTAGCTCCTTCAAATACGATGTCAACTATTTCTTCTGATAGTACTTTTGTACTTTTCTTTGATTTTGTTATTGTAAATTGTTGCCCAATAGTATTCTTTGCATCTTCCAACTCTTTATGAATAGACCAATTCATTTCTCCATTATAAGGGCATTGAATAGTATTTATATTTGTCCATCCACAAGATGACTCTATTTTAATTTTTCTGCCTGCAAAATTGATACTATCAATAGAAATTGATGCAAAATTTTCTTTTGGAATTTTATACTCAATGATAGGTTTTATGATGGCACGTTCAAATTTTTTGTCGCTCTTGTTAATAGCACTAAATTGAATAATTGTGATGCGCTTTTCTTGATCTTCTACAAAATAAATGGCGTTGTTTTGAACGATACTGTCCGTGATACGGTCTTGATTGTTAATGTAGTAGTTATTGTAAGATAATTGCTCGTCTTTAACTTTTACCTCTTTGCTTTTTACAGAATACTTTCGGTATACCTTCTTAAGATTTTTTTCAGTAAACGAATAATTAAATGTTTGACTTGTAATCGTGTATCCGTCTATATTATAAAAGGTTGCATCATCGCTATTAATTGCTTGAAGCCTATCAAATATGTTATCATTTTGGGCAAATGATCCTGTAACGATAAAAAATAAAATAACTGTGAATAGTTTTATCATATCGTTAGCTTTATAATAAATTTATAATTAGTAGTAAGAGATAATTATTTCACCACTTTTATATCTGTAAAGTATATTTTTAAGTCTCCTTGTTTGTCGGTATGTGATTTTGAAATATGGAGACCTCCAAATCTTTGATAGTCAGAAAATGTAGTCATCATAAAAGGCTCTGGAGCATTACTTTTTCTAAAAACCCACTCATCTATAATGTAATCATCGGCATCGTAATAAAAGTCATAAGCATCACCAGGAGTGTAACCACCTTCATTACCATATACAATGGTTAATTTTTTAGTTTTCTTTTGAGAGATAGGTGCTGTAGCGGTATCCTGAACGCTGATGTTTGTCCCTTCGTCCCAAACCAATTGATAGGGTGCTAATAACCAAAATTTATCATTAATAAATCCTTCATCAGTACCTGGAGGAATACTGTCTAAAGAAGCTCTGTTGTATGAGATTACTTGATCTCCAAGTGTCATGGTAACATCATCAGTTTTAGGTTTCCATGACCAAGAACGTTTGGCTACGTTTTGACCTTGACGATTTACATTAAATGTAAAATCTATTTGAGAAACAGCATCCCAATTTCCAAACCCACTTGCAATGGCAATTTTGTCTGCCTCGGTAAGTTCTTTCTTTTCTGTTTCAATGCCTACAGTTGTTTTAGATAGTTCAGCCTCTTTTTCTTGTGAAGCTTCATTTTTACAACTAGTAAATATAAAGGTTAGACAGGCAATTAAATAGATGGTTTTCATAGTTTGTTACTTTCTGTCAAAAGTACTGAAACTATCATAAATATGTAGTGTGTATATACAAAAAGACCGCCCAAACAGGCGGTCTTTTTAGAGTGTATAGTAGCAATATGTGTTGTTACTTTACGATAAGTGTATTATCTGTCGAAGTTGGGTTAAGCGGACAGAAGTATACATATTCTCCTTTTGCTAATGTTGTTGGGTTAGAACGCCCAGTAGTGTTATTTTCTACAGCAGCTGTTACATAAGCAGTTTTGATATGGTTTTCAGGATTAGAAACATCTTTTCCTTTTTGTACTAATACAAATCCTACTTTATGTCCTACATTGTTATTATCGATTTCAAAAACATACGTTCCTGCAGATACTGTAATTTGTTTTTGAGTGAATTCACCTTTAGTTTGCTCTAATGTTATTTTCTTTGGAGCGTCTTTCATCATTTTGTCTTGTGCTTGTGCTGCAAATGATACTGTGAATACTAATACGAATAATGCAATTACTTTTTTCATTTTTTTAATTTTAAGTGTGTTATTTATTTGAGTTTGAATTAAGCTACTACGCTGTTTAATGGTTGTGCTACTGGAAAATCAATAGGCACTTGAGTTGTGTTATGGATATAGTTTGAAATTGTTTTTTCTCCTACTAATACGATGGTGTCTATTAAGTTTTCATTAGTCCATCCTGCATTTAAGAAGTTGTCTACTAGAGTTTCTTCTGCACGACCTCTATTTTCTGTAATGTTTTTTGCAAGTTTTGCAAGTGCATCAAGCTTAGCATCAAAAGAAGCATTTCCAGCTCTTAATTCTAGAATTTGATCCTCTGTAAAACCATTCATTTTTCCTATAGCAGTGTGAGCAGAAAGACAATAGTTACAAGCATTTACTTCACTTACAGCAAGGTTTACTACTTCTTTTTCTTTCGCTTTAAGCGAAGTAGGAGCATTTGCAAATGTTAAATAGTTTGATAATGCGTTGTCAGAATGTGCATAGGTTGCATATAAGTTAGGTACAAATCCTAGCATTCCTTCTAGTTTGTCAAATATAGCTTTGTTTGTATCGTTTACTTGATCTTTTGTTGGAACATTGAATGTGCTCATAATTTCTATTTTTTATTTGTTTGATGTTTTGTTTTGAATTTATAGTGGGTGTACTCAGCGTACGTGATTTTTATTATTTAGAGGGAAGCCTCTTGGTCACAGTAGTAATCGTGTAAATGTTTTTGTGAACAATACATTTTTGGATTTATTGATTCTATGAATTTTGCTTTCCCTTTTCTGAAAACCTCTATAAGGTTTAATACGGATATATGTTGTTTTGCCATTGTTGTTTTGTTTGATGACTTGGTCTAGGGTTTACCGATAGTCTTACAGCTAATGAGTTGCCATATGTTCCTAAGTGAATGTCAATATTTCCTATTTGAGTTAAAAACGGCTGTTTTTTTGTATGAAAAAGAAAAAATATGAGAAGATAACATCCAAAAATTACATCTGAACGTATATGATAGTATGTAGACTTTCTAGTAAATGGTTAAGTTAAATATATAAGAGTCTACAAAGCATATTGCTCTTAATATGTCTTTCCCCCAATTTGATGCTGGGAAACCCTAGGAAGTTATTTCTAGGGTTTTCTTTTTTTAGGTTTAGGAATGTTACCTACAAGAGGGCTTCCAGATTTTAAAAGTGATACTAGGGTGTTTACATCTTCTTCAAAAGCATCATGATCTTCGGGTAGGACCAGCCATGTTTTAATACCTATAGATATGATAGGTCTAACACTTTTAAGTTGTTGTTTTAATTTTTGATGATGTTCTTTTTTAGTAGCAATCCAAATACCATAATCTTCTTGGTATTTTTTATTTTGACACAATGCAAATACAATACGTTCATCTATATAAAATGCATCTATACCAAACATTTTTTTATGCCTTAGGGGTAGTGGGTATAGCCATTCTATGAAAAATTCAAAAGGCATAGCTTTTCTTTTTTAAAACCTACCTACAATTCCCATACTTCCTATACCGAAGTTGATATTCCAAGTAATTCCTTTGTTGTGACGATCTCCAGGGTATCGTTTTTTTCCATTTAAGTAATTATCTATAGCATCTACAGTTGCGATACTTATGGCCATACTCAAGGCAACATCCGTAAGCCAATGCGCACCATTTACAATACGTGATATGGGGGAAATCATTCCTACGGTATAAATACCTGCTTTTACCCATGGATTATCAAATTGTTTTGCAATGGCATAGGCCGTTGTAAATGATAATATGGTATGTCCAGAAGGAAAGGATCTAAAACCAGATTCACCACTAAAAGGTTTAAAAGAAAATTTGCCTTCATTATTTTGAGGTCTGGATCTCCCTACGGTGGTTTTTAATACAGTTTGAATAAGTCCTACAGCGGTTGCAGATGAAATAAGTAATACGCCGGTCTCTCTTACGGGTTCGTTTTTTGTAAACAACCCAAATAAATAGACGGAACCAGTAATACCATATGTTACTTGCGGGCTCCCAAAACGTTCACCAAATTCTTTTAAAACAGTAGGAGAACTGTCTTCTTGATTCCTGAAAAACTCACTAGTTTCATCATCTACAAAATATAATAACGCAGTTCCTCCAGCAACAAATCCAAAAGTAGCCCAATCATCACCATCCCAATGTAAAGGACGGCTATATGCATGAAGTAGGCCTCCTCCAACAGAAGTTGCATCGTATTTAGCAAGTTGCCATATATTTAGGCTGTCTTGTTCCTGTGAAGTTAATGATTGCCTCTGGCCATAAGTAGTGAGGGTCAAGAAACAAAATACAATAAAGAGAATATGATTTTTCAAAAGCGTTACTGTTTGATGTTTTATATAAAAGTGCTGTTGCAATATACATTATTTACCAAAACTTGGAGGTTTTGGTAATGGTACATAGGATATATCATTCGTTACTTTAGGAAATAAACCTGCTCTCCAGTTTTCTTTTGCTTTTTCAATTTTGTCTTTAGAATGACTTACAAAGTTCCAAAAAATATAACGTTCTTCAGGGAAAGGTTGACCGCCAAAGATGAGAATGTGGCTATGAGCAGCAATACCTATAGTGCAAACGTCTTCGGTTTTACTCACAAGCATATTGCCTGCTGTTATTGTTTGATCACAAGCCGTAATACTACCACTTACAATACAGATGCCTATTTCACCTTTTACATTGTTTTTTGCTGCAAATGTATGTGTCGTTGTTGTTGTAATATCAATCATAAACAAGTCAGAATGTACAGGAACAGGTGATGTTTTATGAAATGCTTTTCCAGCGACAAGAGTATAGGTTGCTCCCTGTTCAGACCAGCGAGGAAGAGAAGCGGCTTCTATATGATGAAATTCAGGAGAGATGTCTTCAAGATCTTTAGGAAGCGCAACCCATATTTGATACCCATGCATTGTAAAAACTTCTTTGTTTTTTCTAGCTTTTTGTGGAGTACGTTCAGTATGTGTACATCCTTTACCGGCAACCATCCAGTTTACAGAACCTGGTTGTATTACTTGATGAGTTCCTATGCTGTCTTCGTGTGTTATTTTACCTTCAAGAAGATAGGTTAAGGTAGCAATACCTATATGTGGATGCTGATCTACATCCATATAATGGTCTGGTCCTAATGTCGTGGGCCCCATGTGATCTATAAAAATGAAAGGTCCTACCATTCTCTTTTTACGAAAAGGTATTAGACGTCCTACTAGGAAGTCACCGATGTCTCGACTTCGTTCCTCTATAATCAACCTAGTATTTGACATATGTACACGTATTTCTTTGTATTAGAAAAATACAAAGAAATACGATACCAAACAGTGTAACTTATTAACTAAACAGCAGTAAGTTGTTTTGATTTATTTTTAAACGCAGATGGAGATTCACCTGTTTGTTTTTTAAAGAGTCTACTTAAATGTGATGCATCATTAAAACCAACCTCAAAAGCGATTTCTTTTGCAGATTTATCAGTATACGTGAGTAATCTTTTTGCTTCAAGCACAATTCTATCATGAATGATCTGTAGAGGAGTCTTATCAAATTTTGAAAAATAATTTGAAATTGTTTTAGGTGACTTATTTAATTGATCAGCATAAAAAGAAACAGAATGTTCTTTTCTAAAATGCCATTCAACTAAAAATGTAAACATGCGTATAATTTCTAGCTTCTCATCGTGTACTTGTCCATAATGCCCTTGTGATTTTATAAGACGTGTAATTTTAATGATAAAACGAGCCATTAATAAACGTAGCATTTCTGCTTGTATACTATCTTTTGTTTCTAATTCCTCTAGAAATACCTCATGTAACATTTGAAGCTTATGTTTTTGATCTTCTTCTAGAGTTACTACAGGTAATTCTGAATTTCCATAAAATAGAATTCCAACACATCCTACTTCTTTATCATGATCTTTAATACAGTAAAACTCTCTATTAAATTGATATACTACAGCATTTCCTTCGATATACTGTAAATGGTGTAATGGAGTAAGCGCAATAATTTGTCCGGGTTCAAGTGTAAAGTCAACCTGATCAAGCTTTAAAGAAACAGGGTCTTTTTGTGCCCAAATAAATGTAAATAATGTTAAAGGCTTAGATTCTGAGTAAGGAAATAGGATTTCTTCATCACCGTAATAAAAGACGGCGCTTGTAGTAAATTCTGAAAATTGTTTCTTCATAACAACAATTGTCTATTTTTCTTTCTATAACTTACAGTAAAACTTAATTTTTTATAATAAAATTTCTAAATATGATATAAGAGATAAAAGACCTCCCTATTTATAAGGTGTTTTTATACCTACTAAAAAGATATTTCACGTAAATAATGCAATACAACATTCTTATTGTGTAGTAATATATATACGATTGAGAATGCAGAATGGATTCTTAATTTTGCTGAGTAATAGCAATATTCCATTGTCTATACATCTTCTTAAACTTTAAAACTTCAGAAGATAGTACGCGCATATGATCTCTGTTGCGCTTTGAAATTTTTCGAAGCTTTTGGCAGTTAGCACGTATCTTATCAATATGATGTATAATGCTATTTGTAGAATCTAATCGAAGACGTATATTTTTTGTTGTTTGGGCGATCGCAATTTTTGAAGGTAAAGTAACCGCACTTACCACAATTTCTTCCAAGGTATTCTCAGACTCATTATCAGAAGTATACAATGTCTTTACCGTCTTATTATCAGTAAGGTGTGATGTAATAGATCTAGATAAGGTATAAATGTCTAATGCCTTGTTATATAGTGAGGTATCTTTTGTAGAGATCTCAGGTTTTGATATGTAATTAGATGCTTTTGCCATTTCTTATAATGACAAAGTTACAATCATAAAAGGATATCCTAACTTTTGATTTTAAAGCAAAAATCAAGTTTCTCTTTAAAAATAATGTATTTTTGGAAATAAAGTTTAAAATGTATGGTAGATGAGCTAAATCTTAAGATTTTAAAGTGTTTACAAGAAAATGCGAGACAATCCAATGCAGAAATAGGAAGACAAGTTGGAATTACATCTCCAGCAGTTTCAGAGCGTATCAAAAAAATGGAAGATACGGGAGTGATTACTGGTTTTAAAGCGATTATTTCTCCTTTTGAAATGGGTTACCAATTTAAAGCAATTATTACCCTGCGTGCTTTTATGGGAAAACTAAAACCCTTTCTTGAAAAAGTAAAAACCTTAGAAGAAGTGGTTAATTGTTATCGTATTACAGGGAATGAAAATATTGTGATGGAGGTAGTCTTAAATAATCAACAACACTTAGAGCAGTTTATAGATCAAATTATAAGTTATGGAGAATCTAAAACACAAATTGTATTATCACAGGTAGTACGATTTAATCCTATTTTAAAATTAAATAAATAAGTGGGTTTTATACGCTTTCGCGAAAGCGTATACCTGAAAAATACAATTAGTAAAGACTAATCCTCATCACTATCAAAATCTTCATAAGAACAATTGTTGTCATATGGAAGATCATTACCAGGCGTTACATCATTATAATCTACTCCAGGAGGATTAAATAATCCCCAACGATCTATAATGTAATTATATGGATTAAAGGTTTTTACCCACTCTGCAAATAAAGGACGTAGTACTTCAATCTCTCTACGTAGTAATTCTAAGTACTCTACTTCTTTAAAACCAGCGATTTGGAGTCCTCGTAAGTTTGTGATTATTTCTTGTGCAGCTTTACGAATCATTACTGCATTTTCCATTTTTATATCATAAAGCTCTACTCCGTGAATTCCGGCAATCTTGGCAGGAATTATAAGTGCATTTTCCATCATACTACTCGTATGGTAATCAAATAGCGAACATTCATACGCAGAAGATGCATTACTGTCTTCTTTAGGAATGCAATCTACAATATGTTCTACTAATTTTAAGATAACCTCAGCCTGAATAAAGACAGGTAATTGTCTCCAGGAATCTATATCATAGTTATGGTTATCATCATCATCATCATGCATATTAAGTTGAGTTTTTACTTTTTTATAAAACTATGTGGGCGCATAGCTTGTTATAAAAGTATACTATTTATAACGGTACACATAGATTTTACGTATATGATTTTAATAAATTCGACGAGTGATAAGAAAGTCTCGATGTTTGACTTTTTTAGGACTAAATTTTTAAATTCGAAGCTATGCCTGTAGATAAAACATTACAGAAAACGATTCCTGTTACTTGTTAAAAATGATTGTTTTTATTAAAAATGTATCTATTTCTGTTAATGACCTTATAATTTGTAAGAGTTCATTACTGTAATGTCGTTATTACCTTATAAGATTTACTATTTTAGACCTATTATAAGATGTAATCATTAGATCCTAAAATTATGAAGTACGTAAGTCTCTGTATTATACTATTAATAAGTACGGCAATTTTTGCACAACAACACAAAGCTTTTGAAGCCTTAGATGTTTTTGAATTGGAATATGCTGGAGATCCTCAAATATCACCAGATGGTACTATTATTATTTATAGACGTACAGGTTTTGACATCATGAAAGATCGCAGCAAAGGTAATTTATGGATGATTCATACAGATGGTACAAACCATCATAAACTAACCTCTTTTGAAGGGAATGAGTTTCAAGCACGCTGGTCTCCAGATGGTACAAAGATAGCGTATGTGGCAAGTACTTCAGAAGGTAGCGAACTCTTTATATATTGGATGGAGTCAGGCACAACAGCTAAATTAAGTCAATTAGAGAATAGCCCTTCAGGATTGAGTTGGTCCCCAGACGGGAACTGGCTTTCTTTTAGTGCGATGGAATATGTGGCCTCTCCAGTGATCGCAAAAATGCCTAAAAAACCAAAAGGTGCTCAATGGGCTGCCGCTCCAAGAATTACAGATCGTTTCAAGCATGAAGCTGATGGTCAAGGATATTTAAAACCTGGCTATCGCCATATTTATGTCCTTCCATCAGAAGGAGGGGCGGCTCGTAAAATTACTTCTGGTAACTTTAATCATGGTGGTTTACTAAGTTGGTCTCAAGATGCACAACACATCTATTTTTCAGGAAATCGAAATAAAGATTGGGAATATGATTTTCGCAATAGCGAAATATATAGCGTGCATACCCAAACAGGAGCAATAACAGCATTAACAGATCGTAATGGACCTGATAGAAACTCAATAGTATCACCCGATGGAAAAAAGATTGCTTATCTAGGGTTTGATGATAAAGTTCAAACCTATCAAGTGACTCGTTTATATATGATGAATATAGATGGGACTAACAAGAAAGAAATAAAAACCAATTTAGATCGTAGTATATCAAACGTTCAGTGGGCATCTGATGGTAAAACACTGTATTGTACATATGATGATAAAGGAAATTCTAAAATAGCTAAGGTTTCCCTTTCGGGAAAAATAACTAAGGTAACCGACAATCTTGGAGGGACTACATTAGGTCGTCCTTATGCGAGTGGGAGTTATAGCGTATCAGATAACGGAACGATTGCCTTTACGTATTCGCAACCAGATCGTCCTGCAGATGTAGGTGTTTTGTCTCCTAAAGAAAAACAACCAAAGATTCGCACACAATTGAATGAAGACCTTTTGGGATATCGTACACTAGGAACCGTAGAAGAAATCTGGTACAAATCATCGTATGATGGACGTGATATACAAGGTTGGATTGTATACCCTCCATTTTATGAAAAAGGAAAAGAATATCCATTATTAGTTGAAAATCACGGAGGACCTATCTTAAATTATGGAGATCGTTTTTCGGCAGAAATACAATTATATGCAGCCGCAGGATATGTTGTGTTTTATCCGAATCCAAGAGGCAGTACTAGTTATGGAGAAGAATTTGGAAACCTACTCTATAATAACTATCCGGGGCAAGATTATAATGATGTGATGGATGGTGTAGATGCATGCCTAGCCAAAGGAATCACCTCAGAAGATCAATTATATGTAACAGGGGGTAGCGCCGGAGGTATTATGACAGCTTGGATGATTGGAAAAAACAATCGATTTGAAGCTGCGGTAGTTGCAAAACCAGTAATGAACTGGATTTCAAAAACATTAGTAGCAGATAATTATTATGGATATGCAAACTCTCGTTATCCAGGACAACCTTGGGAAAATTTTGAAGGCTATTGGAAATTTTCACCTTTATCATTAGTAGGTAATATAGAAACTCCTACCATGGTCATGGTAGGAATGAATGACTTACGCACACCTCCTAGTGAAGCCAAACAATTATATCATGCTTTAAAAATTAGAAAGAAACAAACGGTGTTGGTAGAAATTCCAGAAGCATCCCATGGTATTGCTGCGAGGCCTAGTAACCTTATTACAAAAGTGAATCATACGTTGGCGTGGTTTAAAAAGTTTACTAAATAATCCTTTTTAGGGAAACTTTATGAAAGAATGTTAATTGTATTTTAAATGTGGCTACATTCGCAAAATAATAAACACCATAATCCAAATACGGTCGTTATACGTATAACCATTAACTATAAATTTTAAAACCATGGAAAACGAGAAGAATAATAACGGAATTAAAATCATTACGGGAATTCTCGCTGTATTATTAGTAGTTGCAGGTGCATTTGCTTTTAAGTTATACAACCAAGAGAAAGAGACAAAAGCAGAACTTACTAAAGAAAAAAACTTAGTGATTGCTAATCTTAGAGAGATGAATGATAAGTACGATGTCGTTATCGAAGAAAATAATTTAAAGGATACAGAATTGAATGATGCACGTGATAGAATTCAAACACTCATAGATAATATTAATGAGAAAGAAGTAACCATTGCAAGTCTAGGAAAATATAGAGCAGAGGTATTCAAGCTTCGTAAAGAGCGTGATTTCCTATTTGCTCAAAATGATTCTCTACGAGGAAGTAATAGATTGTTAGCAATGCGTGTAGATAGTACAAGCTATGAACTAGAAGTACAGCGTGGGGTAGGAGATTCATTATCTCTTGAAAATGATAAGCTAGCAGAACGTGTAGAATTAGGCTCTGCAATTGCAGCTAACAAATTAAAAGCAGTAGGTGTTATTGAGCGTTCTTCTGGAAAGCTAGTAGAAAATGCACGTGCACGTAGAGTTGATAAAGTAAGAGCTTGTTTTACAGTACCACAAAATAGACTAGCTGAAGCTGGTGATAGAGTATTGTATGTACAAGTAGTAGATCCTTCAAATAATATTTTAGGAGCTAATAAACGCGTTACATTTGAAGAAGAAACCATAACCTATAGTAAGATTTCTAAATTTTACTATGAAAATACCGCATTAGACATTTGTGAAAATATAGCTCCGATAGGCGATAGCTTTGAGGCAGGTGTATATAAAGTAAATGTGTATGATCAAGCGGCGCTTATAGCTCAGACCAGCTTTACACTCAAGTAAAGAAAGAAACACTTTAAGTAGGAAAGATTCTGCGATGTGACTGTATAGTTCTCGCAGAATTTTTTGGTTTATAGCATAAGTTATTTTGGTATTTTTTTTCACTAGCTGCTCGATCTGATACGTTACATATATAAAGTGGTATTAATGTATCTTTGAAATAAAATGGCTAGAATCACAAAAAGAGTACTCATTATCTTATGCTGTATCATTTCCTTTGATGCAGTGTATGGTCAATTGAGTTTTTGTGAAGGTGATTTAGGCGACCCTATTTTTACAGAAGATTTCGGAACAGGAACTACAAATGGACCTCCATTAGACCCTAGTGTTACGACATATACCTATGTAGAAAGTGGTCCAGAAGATGGGTTTTATACCATATCATCACAATTACAACAATTAGGTGCTTTTCATGCAGGTTTGGATAATACACCAGATGATGTGAATGGAAGAGCATTTATTGTTAATGCGAGTTTTACAGCAGATCAGTTTTATAATAGGACCATCGATGGACTTTGTGAAAACACGTCCTATGAATTTTCAGCCTTTCTTCAAAATTTATATGATATTGATGCTGGCGTATGTCCTAATACAGGGATTCCTGTAAATGTACGATTCCAAATATGGGATAGTACAGACACGATGTTATTAGCCTCTGGAGATACCGGTAATATTGATGGAACATCCACACCTATTTGGACTCAGTATGGGTTGGTTTTTGAAACAGGAGCAGGGCAGACAGAAGTGATTCTTAAAATGATTAATAACGGAAATGGTGGCTGTGGGAATGATCTTGCAATAGATGATATTGTCTTCCGAGCTTGTGGAGATATTACGACAATAAGTTCGGATATTTCTGGGGAAGAGGATGTCATTGTATGTAATAATCAAAATGCATTAGATATAACACTTACAGTAACTGTAGCACCAAATGTTTTTATTCAATGGCAAGAGAGTACAGACGGCGAAAACTGGAATGATATTTCTGGAGCTACTTCAATAACTTATGTGACTCCAGGAATTACTACTTCCACTTTTTATAGAGTAAATACTGCGACAGATACCGATAACTTAGGAAATGTTTTTTGCTCTTTCTTTTCTAATGCCTATCGTATTGAATTTGTAGAAGGTCCTGATGCTCCCATTAGTGAAGGCGATAGTATGTCTTGTGATAATGAGGCAATTCCGGCACTTACTGTAGTGCCTTCTCCTGATACAGAAATCCGTTGGTATGCTAGTGAGTCAAGTACTGAAGTACTCGCTATAGGAGCTAGTTATACCCCAGAAACAGCAGGGACATTTTACGCACAAGCATTTGTTACAGGAACCGATTGCGGTAGTACACTCAGAACTCCAGTAACACTTAGTTTTTTAGAAGCACCATTCTTTGCAAATCCTATCATAGGTTTAGAAATTTGTAACGAACAAGAAATAAAAACACTTTCCGCAGGGATTTCAAATGTGGAATACGTGTGGTCTACAGGAGAAACTACGCCTAGCATACAAATAGAAACAGGAGGTGTATATACTGTTACAGTAACGAATAATTTAGGATGTAGTGCAATCAAAACATTTCAGGTAGAAGGACTCGTATCACCAGTAATTTCCAATGTTTTCTCTGACGGAGAGCGCATTGTTATTGAAACAGAAAATGAAGGAAATTTTGAATATTCATTAGACGGTATTTTTTATAGAACTACGCCTGTGTTTAGAAATGTGCCAGGTGGGTTAAAAGTTATTTTTGCTAGAAATGACAGTGGATGTCCTCCTATACTTACAGAATTTTATCATTTTAATATTCCTACTTTTTTTACGCCTAATAGTGACGGTGTCAACGACTTTTTTAATCTTCCAGATGCTTCGTTCTTTTCGTCCAGTTTTATCCGAGTATTTGATCGCTTTGGAAAATTGCTAACGAGTGGTAATGGTCGTTCTTTCCAATGGAACGGGGTTTATAATGGAGAAGCATTACCTCCTGATGATTATTGGTACGAAATCACCATAGATGATCGTGTGGTAGTAGGTCACATCTCTTTATTACGTTGATATACGCTTTCGGGAAATCGAACTTGTGAGATTCACGACCAGAGGGAGAGCATAGCGTTAAAGCGTATAATAATTATTCTTTATCATTTTGACTAGATAATGATACATAAATATTTGTGAAGAATATGATGATAGAGATTGCAGTGAAAAATAGAAGAATTCTTACATCAAACTCAATAAAACGATATAAGATTTCACAAATCGCAATTATTGTTAGATGAATTTTTGAAATGAATAGATTAGTTTCTCTCTTTTGTAAAGAAAAAAGTAGTAAATAAGAAATACTATAGATGATGGGAGTGTAAAATAGTGCATTCGAAACCCATGATTGATTAATATAAAAATGTAATCTAAGGGTTTGATTTGGACTAACTAAATTACCTAATATGTTAGCTATTGCAAAAAGAAAATTCACCCAAAAACCTATATACTTTTGTATTGATTGATTAATGATCATAATTTTAATAAATATCATATATGTATATGATATTTATTAATTGTTACTAGTGATTAAATTTTAACCTTTTTTAGTTACGATTAATATAACCCCATCATACTCTTCAGAGGTGTATTTTCCAATATCATCTTTATTCTTAATAACAGTAACTGTTTCTATATTGTCAGGATTTATTTTTTTTATAGCTTTTGCATTAGATTCTTTTCCATCTACAAAATAAAGCACTTTACTATCAGCTAACGATTTACTAGCTTTTTCTTGTTGTGGTATTGTTTCAGCCGATAGTTCACCTTGTGTATTTTCATTAGTAATGAATTGCTTTTTTGAAGAACAATTTATTGTTGGTAGTGTGATAAGTAGTAGGAATAAGATTTTTTTCATTAATTAAGATTCTGTTTTATACGCTTTCGCGAAAGCGTATCATTGCAAATAAATAGTATAAACTTAGCTAATAATTATTGTTTTAATTTGAGTGTTTGAGCAAGCTTTTTTACTTCTAGTAAGTTTTTGTCAAATTCAGATTTTAATACAGCCTGAAAACTCACTACTTTCTCTTTGTCAGAAACAATTAATTGATACAGTATACTTTTTTCTCCTTTAATAGTTCCATATACTTCTACTTGATAGGCAGGAGATCCATTTAGTTCGGTCGTTGATATGTTTTTTAATTCATCTATGACCATCCCATTATTCTTGAGGCCATTCTGCATTAATTCAGAAATATTCTTTAATGTTAAGTTTGGATCTGCTGGTAATGTGGTGATCATAACCATAGGTTCATTTTCGTAAGATTGTTTATCTATACCGTCAATAGAATAGAGAATGAGGCCTGAAGCAGATTTTGCATATTTGAAAATGGAAGCGTTATCATCTAAGGTAAATTTTGCTGTTGCTAGAGGATCTATTTTGAGCGTTTTGTCATAATAAATAGAACGTATAGCTTCTTTAAGTTCTTTTTCTGTAGCACTATCAAAAGGTGCGTACAGGGCAATAATCATAGCAGAAAAAGTAGTGTCTCCAAACACCAGATTAATTGCTTTCATATTTGGGTCACCTTGTAGTAAAGCATATTTGCTTGGATATTCATTGAGTTTAAATTCATTATACTCATAAATCTTAACCCTTTTACTTTCAAAGTTTTCTTTGTTGAAAGTTTTAGCATTTGAATAAAAATCTCCTCCAATGAGATCATATACTTGAATAGCACCACTTTCTTCTTTTTCTAAACCAACAAAACTATTAGAGAGTTCAAAACCACTAGGCGGTATTATAAATAAACGAGTTCCAGGAATATGAATATGCTTTTCTGTTTTTTCTGAAGTGATATCTTGTATGATATCAGTTGTATTTTTTGTGGATTGTGCTTGAGTTTGTATAGATGCAATTAAGAATAGAATTAAAAGGCGTATGTTCATATTTTGTTTCTGAATTTTAAGTAGTCTGTTTATATTTTGAATTGTTAATTCACTTAATGGTGTTCTAATTTTTTCATCTTCAAGTAAATACTTTCAGAGAATCTATTAGTGTTTTTTAATGAACACTAAAATTTAACCGAAATATAGTTTTATTTTATTAATTCATACGTAGTAATTTGTAATCCATTGTCATATGTAATGTTTTTTACTAGATTCATACGTGCATTAGTGTTGGAATTGCCAAAAAGAGGAATTCCACCTCCAAGAATAATAGGATTTACTTTTAGCTTTAGGATATCAATTTGCCCATGATCCAATAGCCAACCTGCAAACTGTCCGCCACCACATAGGTATACATCTGTTGTTGTATGTTCTTTGATCTCTTGTATGCGTTTAATGTTGAGCTTTTCAATATGTAGTAGATCATGTGTGTTGTCTATGTGTAACGAATTTGAAAAAAATATAATGTTGCATATGGGGATATGCAGGTTGTCCAGGTTGAAGACCAAATTGATATCCAAACTCGTATGTTCTAAGACCCATAATTACAGTTTTGAAACTTTGTAAATCGGAGAGATATTTTTCTACACCTTTTCCATCAGGTATAAATGTACTTATATCGTCATTGATTCCAGCAATATAACCATCTAGAGAACTCGCTACGTAGTACACTATCTTTTTCATTTTAGGAAGACTAACTTATTAAGTGTTTTATAAAAGTAAGATACGTAAACGATACTACTTTAGAAGATTCCATCTCAAACAAATCATCATGTACTATCAATTTGTCTTCATCATACCGTATAAAATCACGATAGATGACCTTGTAGTTGTTGGATATACTCTTTATGAAAATGATATACGCTTTCGCGAAATAACTAAACGTTAGTTGTTTTTTAATATTTCTACTTTTCCAATTTCAACACGTTCATGAATATACTTAAGAGGATATCTTCCAAACACCCATTTATTATTTTCAAATTTGAAAGACATATAGTTATCAAGGTATGGTCTTGGATGCTCTTTTAATTCTATAAAGTTATATTTTTCTTCTATTTCTAATAAATCCTTTTCTTTAGGTATATATTTAAAGTCAAAGCAAATAAGTGTATTTAATTCTTTTAAAATATTTTCTAGAGTTATATACTCATCAAGTTTATCTTTAGGGTATATCATAACACCTATGACACCATTAGATTTTTCTTTAAATGAACTTAACTTCCATTTAAAATAAGTAGTATGATATGATCCATCATTTTCAAAAAAAGCTAATTGCGATTCCGTTCTTTTTATTTCAAATAGACTTTTAACTTCATCTGCAAAATCAATGTTTACTACTTCTTTATTAGAGCAGGTACAAAAATGTATTTTAAAGTCTTCTTTACACATAATTTTGCAGGGATATTTTAAGTATAATATACAGTCTATTTAATAATTAGTTTTTGAAAAGATCAATCCCAAACAAATCGCCAAGTGCCGTCAGCTTGTCTTCGCCATACGGTATGAAAAATACCTTTATTTACCTTTTTAGTACCTAATGAATCTAGGGATGTAAATATATAATCACCATAGGTGAAAGCCATATCGCCTGCAGTGCTTACCTCAACATATGTAGGTATCCAAGTAAGTGTTTCATTAGGACGGATATCTTTTTTATACCAATCTGCAATAGCCTTTTTTCCTTTGATAACTTTTTTGCCACGTCGTATCACACCATTTTCAGCAGCATAAAATTCAAAGGCTTTGATAAGACCTTCTTTCTGAACCATATCATTGAATGCTTTTTCAACATTTATAATCTCAGCTTCCCATTTTTCAATATTTTGTGCCGTGTCAGTATGTTGACATCCTATCATACTGAAAGTAAATACCAGAAGAAAGAGACCTGTTTTCATAACTTACTTTTTAGCATACCAATCCAATTGTATTACATTGATAGCAGGATTCCCTTTATTAACAAGGTTTTTAAAATTGGCGACATCACTTAATCCACCAGTGCCTCTGTAGTGATATGGGTAGATGGTTTTAGGAGCAAATGCAATTACAGCATCGGCGGCGCTTACTTCGGTCATGGTGTAAGGTAAATTCATACATACAAAAGCAGCATCTATATTTGTAAGGGCACGCATTTCAGGAATGTCTTCTGTATCTCCAGAAATATATACACGTGTTCCCTCTTTTTCAATGACATAGCCATTCCCACGTCCTTTGGTATGAAATTTTAGTGCTTCTTCTCGTAAGTTATACATAGGGATTGCCTCTACAGAAAAACCAAAACGCTCTTTACTATCTCCATTATTTAAAACATCCAGTTGAGGTACAAAAGCTTCAGGCATTTTATCGGCTACAGCTTGAGGGACCATGATTTTTGCCTTAGAAGTATCAAGTCCTTCGATGGTTGCAACATTTAAATGATCTCCGTGTATATCTGTCACTAAGATTAAATCTGGTTGCGGATAATTTGCAAATACCTCAGCACCACCTACAGGGTCAATATATATCGTAGTCTCTCCCCATTGTAAAACCATAGTTGCATGGCTTATAGAGTGTACTTTAAAAGGAAGTTCTTTGGTGATTACTTCTGTTGAAACTTCTTTTACAGCTGATGTTGTTGTGGCAGTTTCTATATGTTTTTCTTTACAACTTATAAAAGTAATACAGATGAGTAGTAAAATAGCAAGATGTTTCATAGCCTAATGTTTATGTAAGATTAATTCCATTTTTATATTAGCTCTGTCGTAATTTGATGTTGTTTCTAGTGGTATTTCTACAAATCCCCATTTTTTATATATGTAGATGGCGTTTTCAAGAATAGTATTGGAGTATAAAACAAGTTTTGGTGTGTTTTCCGCTTTCGCGAAAGCAATACAATGCGCCATCAGTTTTTGCCCAATTCCTTTCCCTCGTATGGACGTATCTACTGCCATTTTTGTGAGTTCATATACATTAGGTTCTTGCATAGGCATTAAGGCAACAGTTCCTACTACTGTATCATCGATAAGTGCAAAAAAGATATGCCCTCCTTTAGAAACAATATATTTTTCAGGGTTACTTAATACCTCATTATCATATGATTCTACATAAAAGAAGGTTTCTAGCCACTCGATATTAAGTGTTTTAAAATCGGAAGCATATGTAGGCTTGTATGTACTAATTTGCATGATGGGTGCGTATAAAATCGGAAACAAAATAACTAATAGCCTTTCCTACTTGTCCTGCTTTTTTTCTTCCTGGTGATGCCTCGCAAATATGAAAATAACAACATTTTTTTTGAGAAGCTGTATGCATCACAAACTGTCTAACATCATTTAAATACAAACCGCTAGGAGTACGAGCACTACTAGGAAAATTAGTAATAGCATCACAATCTAACTCTAAACCAAAAGCTTCTTGAGAAACAAATTGTAATGCTGTAGCATATTGCTGGGCAATAGAAGTGTCTGTTGTCCAAGTATCTTCTAGAAAGTGATATTGCAATCTGTCTTTATGCTTTTTGAAAAGATCAAAAATATATTGAGGAGTATAATTTTTATGTAATCCAAAAACGGTGTATTTATCTAATGTTGTTTCTTTAGATGCATTTATAGAGAGGGCATATGAGAACCCATTGCCACTATGTCTGTAATCTGTAGTACGTAGGTCTGTATGAGCATCTATATTCATCACATTAATAGCATGTCCTAAAGCCTGACTTGCTCCTGAAATATTTCCATATGCATTGTTATGTCCACCTCCAATAATAATAGGAATTTTACCTGTAGCTACAATAGTCTGAACAATATATGCTACCTTTTTATCAATACGTTTTACCACATCTCCCAAAATAGGTTTGGGTGTCGTATACTGGATGTCATCTGGAGTGACAGAGATATAGCCTAGCAGTAAGATGTCTGTGCCTTTATTGTAGTCATTTTCTTGGATATTAACAAAAGACTTTAGGAATGCATCCCAAGCATTTGCAGTGCCTCGTTTTCCATAATTTGCACGCACCCCATAATCTTCAGCAATTCCAAAAATGATATACTTGGCTGTACATTTCTCAATGGCTTCTAAACTATGACAATACTGTAATTTTTCTCCAATTTTTGTTTCACCATCTCTTTTTGAAATGATTTCTTCTAACGTTTCTTGCGATTGGATATGAAGCTGAATCATCGGATTTATTTTTTTGCTAAAGCCTGAATACAAGCTTCCCGAATGTTCCACATTTTATCAAGTGTGTAGGGGATATTATCTCGTTGTATCCAATCTTTAAGAATAGATTTATGATAAGAAATTTTGTAATCAATAATTTGGTCAGGATCAATAGTAGTCTCTATAAGAATATCTGGCTCCCATAATTTTTTAGAATTACCAGGAAATGTAAAATCATATCGTTCTTGATCATAACTCAAGAAGGTATGTGCTTCTAGAATATAAGGAAGAGCATAAGCATTGAGTACCTCTCCTACACCAGGTGTATTTTGTTCTGTCATAGAGAAAATACAGAGGTTAAGACTTATGCTGTGAATCTCGTTTTCTTCAGCAAGTGTTTTTAAACATGCATTTTTTGTAGAACAAGTACCTACACCTTCTCGTATAATACTCGCAATATTGCGAGGGTTTTTATTACGTCCATAGGGTAAATTATGGATATAGCGTACAGCATCGTGAAATGTCTTGATCTTTTTAATTAAAAATTGATCAGATACGGGTTTTCCTCCTGTTAAATTAAAGTTGGGTAAACTCATAATCTTTTTCCGTTTAAGATGAGTTGTTCTATTTGATGGTGTCCAAACCTATATGGAATGGTATTATATGATTTCTGAGGTGTTGTAATGATGAGATTTGCTTTTTTCCCTTTGGTAATACTTCCTGTCTCTGAAGCAACATCCATTGCAAATGCACCATTAATGGTGGCTGCTATTATGGCTTCTTCTGGCGTCATGCCTAGTTGTATACAGGCTTGAGCCACGATAAAATTCATATTACCGCTAGGAGCAGATCCAGGATTGTAATCTGTCGCAATAGCTAGGGGAAGTCCTGCATCTATAAGTTGTCGTGCAGGCGTATAAGGAATACTCAAAAAGAAGGAGCATCCAGGTAATGCTACAGAAATGGTATTACTGCCTTTAAGAGCTTCAATATCTTCTGCTACTAATTCTTCTAAGTGATCTACTGAGAGTGCATCATACTTTACGGCAGCGGCAATACCTCCAATGGCATTAAACTGGTTTACGTGAACTTTAGGCCGTAAACCATGTACTTTACCAGCTTCAAGAATGGCTTCCATTTCTGAAACAGTAAAATAACCCGACTCACAAAATACATCTATAAAGTCACATAAGTTGTCTTTCGCGAAAGCGGGAATCATTTCTTTTATAATCAGTTCTATATATGCGTCTCGATCATCTTTATATTCAGATGGAATAGCATGAGCACCTAATAAAGTAGCCTTCATAGGAATATCAAAATGAGCTTTAAGACGCGCAATTACAGAAAGCATTTTCTTTTCTGCTTCAACAGAAAGTCCGTAACCACTTTTAATTTCGATGGCACCTGTTCCCAATGAAATAAGATGTTCTAAGCGTTTGCAAGCATCTTCAAATAAGGCATCTTCACTCATTGAGCGTAAACGTGCAACGGAATTTAAAATACCGCCTCCACGATTTGCGATCTCTTCATAAGACAATCCATTGATACGATCTACAAATTCATCTTCTCGACCCGTGGCGTATACAAGATGCGTGTGTGAATCACACCACATTGGTAATACAATTTTACCAGCGGCATCAATAATTTCTGCATCAGGAATTGTAGGGATATCTTGCATAGACCCATAGTCATGAATACGGTCTTCTTTAATAAGAAGATACGCATTATCGATATGTGGCATTTGGGACATGGCTTTCCCACGTACTGGAGCATTATATTCACCAGTAACAAGTAATTGGTGTATGTTGGTAATGAGTTTCATTGAAAAAATAAAGGTAGTTACTTTATTGCTTATATAATAACATAAGGAATTGTTTTTTAGATTAAAATTAGGCTGTCTATCTTGATTATTTAGAGGGTTAAACGCTTCTACAAGTCTAATCTGTTTTAAAGAGTAACCATATGCTATGTTTTGCAACCTTTAAGGGTTAGAATACAAAAACATAGCATTATAATTTCAAAATCATTCTTATTCTAAAAATAAGGAATTGTTTTTTGTATTTTTATGTGATAAAAAAATGGCAAAATGAATCATCAGAAGAAAGGAGTAAATACAATCTGCACGCATGTAGGTGAAGTGAAAGACGAACAGTTTCAGGGGGCAGTGTCTCCTATTTATATGTCTTCATCATATGCCTTTATGGATGTAGATATAAAACGATATCCAAGATATTTTAATACCCCAAACCAAGAGGCATTATGTAAGAAGATTGCAGCCCTTGAAGGCACGGAAGCTGCTATGATTTTTGGTAGTGGGATGGCTGCTGTAAGTACTACATTACTTGCTTTTTTAAGGCATGGTGATCATATTGTGCTTCAAAAAACCTTATATGGAGGAACGTATAACTTAGTTGTAGAGGAGTTTGAGAAATACGGTATTGATTATACGTTTACAGATGGTTTAGATAAGCACGCTTTCGCGAAAGCGATTACACCTAAAACAAAAGTACTTTATATAGAAACACCTTCCAATCCTTTAATGACCATCACTGATATGCAAATGGTTGCAGATTTAGCAAAAGAGAAAGGAATTGTGACCATGATTGATAATACATTTGCATCTCCGATCAATCAAAATCCATTAAATTTTGGAATAGATATTATGATTCATAGTGCGACCAAATATATGGGCGGGCATAGTGATATATGTGCAGGTGCTGTTGCTGGAAGCGAAGAGCATATAGATCGTATTTGGAATTTAGGAAAAAACCTTGGTGGGAGTTTGAGTGATATGACGGTGTGGTTATTAGAACGTAGTATGAAGACCATGGCAATACGCGTAAAAGCACAAAACAAAAATGCTAAGAAACTTGCCAAGTGGCTAGATAAAAATGAGCATGTGAATCGTGTGTATTATCCAGGGTTAAAATCACATCCTGATTATACACTCGCAACAGCTCAGATGAAAGGATATGGAGGCATGCTTTCTTTTGAACTTGCCAAAGGATTAGATCCTGAACTTTTTCAAAAGTCATTACAGCTTATAAAACCATCGATGAGTCTTGCTGGTGTAGAAAGTACGATGCTTTCACCAGCGCAAACATCTCATTTTCTTTTAGGTGAGGAAGAAAGAGCACGTCAAGGAATCGCCGAAGGATTGATTCGTTTTTCTGTGGGTATTGAAGATAAAAAAGATATCATTGCAGATATAGAACAAGCATTACAAGTAGTTACTGCTAGAGTAAAAGTTCCCGTGTTATAAAACAACAATTATTGCGACATAGAACGCAACGACTAAAAAATCATTAATGAAATTAGACATACTTGCTATAGGCGCACATCCAGATGATGTAGAATTAGGATGCGGTGCGACCATCGCTAAAGAAATTGCCAGAGGTAAAAAAGTTGGAATCCTAGACTTAACTAGAGGAGAATTAGGAACCCGAGGTACAGCTGAAACTAGAAAAGAAGAAGCTGCAAATGCAGCTAAAATACTAGGAGTGAGCGTACGTGAAAATATAGGGCTCGCCGATGGTTTCTTTCAAAATGATAAAGAAAGTCAATTAAAGATTATCGAAGTCATACGTGCATATCAACCAGAAATGGTATTATGTAATGCGATAGAAGATAGACATATTGATCATGGTAAAGGAAGTAAACTCGCAAGTGATGCTTGTTTCTTAAGTGGTCTTGTAAAAATTGAAACCCAAAGAGATGGGGTAATTCAAGAGAAATGGCGCCCTAAAACAGTCTATCATTATGAACAATGGGTACATATGAAGCCTGATGTTGTGGTAGACGTAAGTGGTTTTATAGAGAAGAAGTGCGAAGCAGTGTTTGCTTATAAAACACAATTTCATGACCCAAATTCTGATGAGGGAAGCACACCTATTTCTAGTTTAACATTTAAAGAAAGTATCAGCTATAGAGCAAGAGACTTAGGGCGTTTAATAGGTACAGACTATGCCGAAGGTTTTAATGTGGAGCGATATCCAGCTGTTGATAGTCTTTTTGATTTGATTTGATCCTGATAGATTAAGTGACTTTATTATAAAGATATAAGCGAGTATGAAAATGGAGAAGTTTTCAAACAATAGAGATCATTATTGGGATCAAATAAAAATAGAGTTATTGGAAATAAATGATTTTGAAAATTTTAGATTTCAGTATCTTGAAATGGGGCAGCTTTTTTCTCATGGATTTTCTATTACCCAAATAGAAAAGAATTCTAAAGAATTAATCCTGAAAATTTGGAATGCTGAATATGATAATAAGAGATTTGATAAAGAGATTTTTAATCTTAGTAGATTAGCTATAACTGATAGCAAAATTGAATTAAACGTGCAGGAATCAGAGACAATTAATAAATTATTAAATACTGAGCTTAGTCTTACTAATTACAAAGGAATAGTTCTAGATGGATTATTTTGCCAGCTTGAGTTTGATAATAAAAAAATGAATTGGAATATTAATGAAGAAATTAATGACGATTTGACTCAGTTAGTTAAATTCTTAAGAAGTAAAGTGCCAGATAATACTATATAAAAAACTTTAAAAGTACTTTTATATAAACTGTTAAAAAACATTCCTTTAACAGTATCATAAGCAACAACCTTCTATCTTTAGATTTATGAAAACGACACTAACTCTTTTACTATTATGTTTTTGTACAACTCTTTTTGCACAGGAGAATGCTAAAGACGAAGAAGCTTCTAGCTCTGACTACTTTAGTTGGTTTGCAAAACAAGAAGAAAGAAAAAAAGAATTCTTACGTGAAAAAATAGATAGTTTATCACTATTTGACTTAAGGAATCGTTCAAAGGATGATAAAAAACTAGTAGTTATACTTAATATGCCAATTTATGAAGGCCCCAAAGGGCTATCACTTATGCCTGAACTTCCTATTGATACGACCACTACCTATTACTTAAAGATATATCCAGTAAAAGAAGATTAACATACTATTATACAAAATTACTAATACTAGATAGTAACTAGGGTAATTGAGTAATTTGCTGGAAGCAAATCGTATCGAAATCACTTTAACTCATAAAACAGTAAGCGACTTTGTTTATTCATAGGTAATAATAGTAGATTTTTTTCTTTGATATAAGCAATATCACCTACACTTTGCCCAACAGTAACAACCTCTTTTGTTGTGCCGTCAAAATTCATAAGATGTACTTTTCCGCTACGCCAATCAGAAATGATGAGATGGTTTTTATCATATGGGCGAATTCCATCTAGATTTCCAATGATATCAGTAACTGCTATAATTTTCTTGTTATTGATATCTAATTTTGAAACTCGTCCTCCTTCTGGAGCACCTCCCCAAGAAGCAACATACATAGTATCTCCTTGAATTAACAACCCATTAGGGTTATCTAGTTTTGGGTCGGAGAGCCAAAAATCAAAAGTGCCTTTCTGATCTAGTCTATAAATTTTTGAAGTACGCGTATCTGACACATAAATAGCTCCGTCTGGAGCAATCGCTACATCATTTAAAAACTCGATACCTTCGGCAGTATACTTATTAAGAATTTTCCCTGTTTTAAGATCAGCTTCTACAAGTTCAGTAACGTCAGATACATATAACTTATCTTTTGTAATGGCAATTCCTTTAGGGTCATTAAGCCCTGAAACGAACTGTGCATTTATCAATTTTCCATCTACTCCTACGGTTGCAATAGATCCATCGCCTGGTTCTCTATCTCCAATTAAAGAGGCATAGATCACATCAGTATCTTTATCATAGACAGCAGACTCACAATGCGTTAGTTCTAGTGTCTCTGTTATAAATGTTGCTTTGGATAGCGTAGGTGTTTTGACAACCTCAGCAACAACAGTTTCTTTTTTAGCAGTGTCTTCTTTTTTTGTATTACAAGAAATACATAAAATACTCAAGAAGAGTAGGGAAAATAAAGTTTTCATAGTGTGGTTGATTAATGAATATTAAAAATAGCAAATACACTATAGAAGTGTTCCTATAGAAGTGTTAAATAAACTCTTGTTCATTAAAGACTTTCTATTGTTTTGATAAGTTTTTCCTGTATACTTGTAAAATGCCAATGATTAGCGCTGTTATCCAAAATCACTAAACAGGTTTTTGAAGCTGTGTTTCTGTATATATAGGTACGTGCTGCGAGCCAACCTCCAGAATGCTGCATCACATCTCCTTGTAATGACCAACCAAAGCCATACTCAGACAAGGTGTTATTTGTAAGCATTGGTGCTTTAAAGGCTTCTTGTATTTTTTCCTGTGACAGTAGGGTCGTACCAGTACCATACCAAGCAGCATCCCAAATCACAAAATCTTCTAAACTGGCAAAGACACCACCATCTCCAGAAACTCCATCTATAAAGGTAGGGTACATAGGGATATATTGATCTCCTTGTTTTTCAAAACCAAGTGTTTTGTTCGGAAAGCTTTTTGTTGCTGAAAGTAAATTCCATACACGTGTATTTTTCATGTCTAAAGGATCAAAAATGGCTTCTTGCATATAGTTTTCAAAAGACTGGCCAGATACATTCTCAATAATACCTGCTAATAAGATATAGTTAGAATTTGAGTAATTATACCAACTATTGGCAGGTGCCGCTTTAGATGGATACTCACAAAGTAAAGTAACCGCTTCTTGAATACTTAATTCAGTTCCTAATTCGGCTTTATGTTTTTCGGCGAGTTGTAGGTAGCCATCAGGAATCCCTGAAGTCATATTGAGTAAATGCCGTACGGTCACGCCATCATATGGGAATGAAGTAATGTAAGTTGTTACTGGAGTATCGTAGCCTAAAAGACCTTTGTTTTCCAATAGCATAATTCCCATGGCGGTGAATTGTTTTGAAACAGAAGCAAGCCTAAATGAAGATTGCGTAGTAAGGCGTTTTGTACATGTATGATCTGTATATCCATACGTTTTCATAAAAACAGGTTTCCCTTCCTTTATGAGTAAAACCCCTCCATTAAATTTATCTTCATTTTCAAGTTTTGAGAGCCAAGTGTCTAGTGCTTCTTTTCCTTCGTTTGAAGTAATGCTAGTTGTCATCTCAAGATCAGGAACAGCCGTTTTTGTTGCAACTACTATTTTAAGTATTCCCCAGATGAGTAGCCCAGCGATGACAACTATACCTATAATTTTAAGCAATGTATTCTTCATAAGTACCTGCAAGATATTTAATTTTTTAATGCCATGTAAATAACAAGCAGGTCCTCTTTTGTGAACTATTCTTTATATGCTTTAACGCTACGCTCTCCCTTTGGTCGTGAATCTCGCAGGCTCAATTTACCATTTCATTCTCCCTCCGGTCGTGAATCTCATAAGTTCGATTTCGCGAACCTGCCTGCCGGCAGGCAGGAGCGTATAGAGCAAGAAACCTATTGAAAACTAATTAGAGGTGTTTGTTCTAACGGAGCTGTTTTATGCATAGTATGGTATATAAATAGGTCTCCTCGAGCGTTTTCTATATCTGTCATCTGAAGATATAGAATTCCGGCTTTAGTGATTGCTACATAATGTTGGTTTCCTATATAATAGATGGGAGCAGACGAAATAAAACGAATGGTATCTACAGTTAACATTCCTTGATTATTTTGAAAGTCAAATTGGGCTGAGTGTTGCGTCACCTCATTATTGAGTCTTGATGTCACTGAAACTTTTTTATGTACATCAAGAGACAAATCTGTTGAGGTATTGTGATTCCGAATTAAATATGCTAGTATATGTGCAGTTTCTTCAATAAGAATCGAGCTATCTGCATTAATCATAATGGCAATATTCAAATTATCTTTTGGGTAATGCACCACAACCGTTCGTGTGCCTCGCCAACTCCCAGCATGTTCTATTACATTGTGACCAAAAGCGTCGATAGAAGATCGCCAGGTAATACCCACTTGTGTGGTAGTTCCATCTTTGAGTTGGTGACTTCTAAACATTGTTTCTCTTGCTTCGGCTGTGATAAATCCATTGGTATATCCATGCATCATCTTGATAAGATCTGTAGGTGTACTTCTAAACCCTGCACCTGCTAGTTTATAGCTTGCATTGGTGAGTTTTTCTTTTGTGAGCGTTCCCTTTTTATGGTAATATAATTGCACATCTTTCTCAGAAAGTTGTTTGATATTTTCAGGAACCGTTTGTTGCATTCCTAGAGGTTTAAAAACATGACCTCTTAAATATGTTTCAAAAGATTGTCCAGAAGCACCTTCTATGGCAGCAGCTACCAAATTAAAAGCATGTGTAGAGTATTGATATTGAGTATCAGGCTCAAAAAGTAAAGGCGCTTTTAATAATTGTGTACTCTCTTTAATACTTGTGTATTGCTTTTTCTTATACGCATTTCCTTTAGGACGATGCGCCATACCAGAAGTATGGCCTGTAAGTTGCCGTAAGGTGAGATGCTCGTATTGTGTATCTATATAAGGAACATAAGTTTTAATAGGAACATCCAGCTTTATTTTGCCTTCGGAAAGTAATTTTCCTAAAGCAGTAGTTGTAATCACTTTGGCAACAGATGCAGTACGCAATTGCATATGCGGTGTCATGGGGATCTTATTTTCAAGATCGGCATACCCATATCCTTTAGCATAGATAAGTTGCTCGTCTTGGCTCACAGCTATAGAGATGCCAGGAAGGTTTGCCGTTTCTAAAAAAGAAGTAACTATAGTATCTAGCAGCGGATATGCTTGTTGCGCTTCTAGGGTAGTTGTACTGCTTATAAGAAGTATGAGGAATATATGGAAAGCTATTATTGATTTCATAACAGAAGTATTAATGTATACAGTGATTATTCTTTTGCGCCTATACTTTTAAGATAAGCTACGACGTCAGTGTGCTGACCTCTTATAGCCATTTTGAGGGCATTTCGTTTTTCGGAAGAGAGGTAATACCCATCGCGAACAGTTTTATTAACCTCAGCTCCTTGACCCACTAAATATGTGACGATATCAAGATGCCCATTCCAAGAAGCTTGTATTAGCGGCGTTTCATCGCCTTTTACATGCGTATTTACATCAGCGCCAGATTCCACAAGAAATTGAACAATCGGGAGACTTCCTATTTTAGATGCTGCAATTAATGGGTTCCCATCTCCACGACTACTTTTATTAACATCGGCTCCAGCTTGAACCATAGCTTTGACCATCGCTAAATTTCCTCTAGATACTGCTTGAATGAGTCCTGTGCCATCACCTAAAGATTCCTTATCCATAGTAGGATTGTATTGTAGCAATAGTTGTAGTATCGCTGGATTTCCAGATTTTCCAGCCATAATCATTGCATTCCCATCTCCTTTTACATTGGTATTAGGATGTGCTCCTTTTTCTAATAATAATTTTATAATACGTAAGTCTCCGCCTTGTATGGCTGCCATAAGCGGTGTTCCGTCGCCATCAATTGCTGCATTGATATCGGCTCCTTTTTCGATAAGATAGGTAGCAACATCAAGATGCCCTTGTTGTGCAGCAATCATTAAAGCACTGGCATCGCCACGACTTTTGTAATTTACTCGAACGCCAGCAACAAATAACAATTGAACGATTTCTAGATTTCCTACATAAGACGCAACACCTAATGGAGATCGTGGTTCGCCATTGCCTCGATAAGAACAATTAGGATTTGTGTTTTTTAAGAGTTGCGTAACCGTAGTTACTTGTTCGTTTTTAATAGCTTGTAATAAAGCTTCGCATGAGGTTGATTGCGCTTTCGCGAAAGCGGAAACACATAGCATAACTAGTAAAAAGATTCGTTTTTTCATGATGTGATGAATTTTAAATTTGACTCAAAAGTATGGGCAAGAAGGAAGCAATCTGTAAAATATAGACCAGCATAGGTTTGTGGAAGACAGAAGGAGGTTTGTATGTGAGTTTCTATTTTGTAGGTAGGAAATAGATGTTGAGATGTTGGTATATGAGATTCGTCTACTTGAAGAAAGAAACGAATAGATATTATGTATTTTAGATTCGAATTATGAGTACTAACTTTCCATTTGTAGATAGAATTGTCCAAAACAGTGTGTTATCACATATATTGTTTTGGTGTTCATTTTTACTCATATTTACCTTGTTAGGGTCTCTTAACTCAGGATCTTTTTCAAGTCATTTAATTAATTATTTGGCATTATTACCTTCACAATTAGCAGCGGCTTATTTTCTAAACTATTACCAGATTCCTACATTGTTTTTAAAGAAACGATATGTGCATTTTGTGATTTCCTTTTTAGTGTCAGGCTATGTATTTGTAGTCTTTGCCAGAATATGTACAGTTCATATCGCAGAGCCATTAACCAGAGAAGGAATGTTTGAAAAAGAAACATTCTTAGAGATTTTAGCCGATCCTTTTTATTTGTTTTATGTCTACTTCCCAGCTGTATATGTGATTGTCTTTTTAATGATGGCGATCAAAAGTATTAAGAGAGGTTTTGAAGAAAAACACCAATTAGAAGTATTGCAAAAAGAAAAAGCAACTACCGAATTACAATTTTTAAAAGCACAAATCCATCCACATTTTTTATTTAATACCCTTAATAGTATTTATGCATTAACCCTTACTAAGTCTGATGCTGCTCCAGAAGTAGTTTTAAAACTCTCTGAGATGCTGGACTATATATTATATCAATGTAATGAACCTACCATTGCGCTTCACAAGGAAATTACACTTATTCAAGGGTATATTGATTTAGAAAAAATACGATATGGAGATCAACTAGATTTAGAGTTTATACATGAGCTGTCAGATAAACAAAGACCCATAGCTCCTCTCATATTATTAGGATTTATAGAAAATGCCTTTAAGCATGGAGCAAGTAAAAACCCTATAAACCCTAAAATACATATACAGCTTCAAGAAAAGGAGTCACAGGTATATTTACGTGTATACAATACCAAAATCTCTGTCAAAAGTGACGTAACCTCAGAACAGTCTAAAGGAATAGGGATTACTAATGTAAGTCGTCAATTAGAATTGCATTACCCCAACGCACACACTTTAAAAATTGAGGACACTGAGACAAGTTATGAAGTGCAACTTACGATAGATTTAACAAATAACTAATGAAGATACCTTGTATTATTATAGACGATGAGCCCCTTGCTATTCAAGTAATACAAAGCCATGTAGCACAAATACCAGACTTGCAACTTATAGCTACATTTCAAAATCCTGTAGCAGCATTTGAGTTACTTAAAAAAGAAACAATAGCCCTTATTTTTTTGGATATCGAAATGCCACTGCTTACAGGAATAGACTTCGCAAAAGAGCTACAGGGAACACCTAAAATTATTTTTACAACGGCCTATCGTAATTATGCTATAGAGAGTTATGAACTTGATGTGGTAGATTATTTATTAAAACCGATCTCCTTTACTCGTTTTTTTAAAGCAATAAATAAGTATAAATCGTTATCAAATCTTTCTCCAGTGGTAGATATTCCTGAAAAAAAGGAATTTGTAAATGATCATATCTATGTAAATGCAAATAAGAAGTATATAAAAGTTTTATTTGCAGATATACTATATGTAGAGAGTGTCAAAGATTATATACGTATTCACACTGCTGAGGAGCGTGTGATAACGAAAGATACCCTTAGTGACTTTGAAGCAAAACTTCCTGCGTTGTTTCTGAGAATACATCGCTCTTATATTGTAAATACCTCAAAAATTACAGCTTTTACAGCAGTAGATGTAGAAATAGCAACCAAAGAAATTCCAATAGGCGCTAGTTATAAAGAGCACGTACTTGCATTTTTAAAACAATAATTCTTTTCTTTTTTGTACGCTTTAACGCTACGCTCTCCCTTTGGTCGTGAATCTCGCAGGCTCGATTTCGCGAAAGCGTATAGCACTTAACAATAAGATGTACGTAGAACTATAAGCTTTATCAATGCGTTGATAAATCAAATAGATAAACTTTATACTAGTTTTATGTATGATAATGGTAATTTTACGTACACATACTTTATAAACTTAAAAAAGCATATATATAATGGATAATCATCATCAAGGAGGCGACATCAGTCAATGCCCAGTAATGGGAGGCGCTCATAAGAAAACCGCTGGAAATGGTACAACCAATAGAGATTGGTGGCCTAACGAATTAAAGCTAAATATACTAAGACAAAATGCAGCAAAATCAAACCCAGTAGGGGAAGATTTTGATTATGCAGCTGCATTTAATAGTATTGATTATGCTGAGTTAAAGAAGGACTTGACAAATTTTATGACAGAGTCACAAGATTGGTGGCCTGCAGATTATGGACATTACGGAGGATTGATTATACGTATGGCATGGCACAGTGCAGGTACGTATCGTGCAGGTGATGGTAGAGGAGGAGCTAGCTCAGGAACATTGCGCTTTGCACCATTAAATAGCTGGCCAGATAACGGAAACCTCGATAAGGCACGTTTATTATTATGGCCTATCAAAAAGAAATATGGAAATAAAATTTCTTGGGCAGATCTTATGATCTTAGCAGGAAATGTTGCTATTGAATCTATGGGGCTTAAAACTTTTGGTTTTGGAGCAGGTAGAGAAGATGTATGGGAACCAGAACAAGATATCTATTGGGGATCAGAAAAAGAATGGTTAGGAAATGATGCACGTTTTTCTGAAGGACGAGATACATTGGAAGCACCATTAGGAGCTGTGCATATGGGACTTATTTATGTAAATCCTGAAGGACCAGACGGAACACCAAATCCATTAGGATCTGCATATGATATGAGAATTACTTTTGGTCGTATGGCAATGAATGATGAAGAGATTGTAGCACTTACAGCTGGAGGACATACTTTTGGTAAAGCACACGGTGCTGCAAATCCAGATGAGTATGTAGGAGTAGAACCACACGGAGCTCCTATTGAGCAAATGAGTACAGGTTGGAAAAATACGTATGCTACAGGTGTATTAGATGACACCATTACAAGTGGATTAGAAGGGGCATGGACGCCAAATCCAGACAAGTGGGATCATGACTATTTCAAAGTGCTTTTAGATTACGAATGGGAATTGACAAAGAGTCCTGCTGGAGCAAATCAATGGACTCCTAAAGTCGATTCTGGAGCGCCTACAGCACCTACCGCTGGAGATGCGAGTAAAAGACAAGCACTGATGATGACCGATGCTGATATGGCATTAAAAGTAGATCCAGAGTTTCTAAAAATATCTGAGCATTTTAAAGCAAATCCAGACGCATTTGAAGATGCATTTGCACGTGCTTGGTATAAACTTACACACCGTGATATGGGACCTATATCACGTTACTTAGGACCAGAGGTGCCAAGTGAAGAATTAATCTGGCAAGATGGAGTTCCTGCAGGAAATACATTAAGTGATGCTGAGGTAGCAACGCTTAAAAGTGCCATTACAACTTCAGGACTTACCGTATCTCAATTGGTATCTACTGCTTGGGCTTCGGCATCTACATTTAGACATACTGATAAAAGAGGTGGTGCAAATGGAGCACGTATCCGTTTAGAGCCACAGAGAAGCTGGGAAGTAAATAATCCTGAAGAATTAACAAAAGTACTAGCTGCTTATGAAAAGATTCAAGGTGATTTTACAGGTACCGTTTCTATAGCAGACCTTATTGTATTAGGAGGTAGTGTAGGTGTGGAGACAGCAGCCAAAAGTGCTGGTCACGATATTACCGTTCCTTTTACAAGTGGTCGAGGAGATGCTTCACAAGAACAGACAGAAGTAGAATCCTTTAAATTCTTAGAGCCACAAGCAGATGGGTTTAGAAACTTTGCAAAAAGTAATCAAACAGCTGCTGCTGAAGAATTATTAATAGATAGAGCTCAGTTATTAGATCTTTCTATTCCAGAAATGACAGCATTGGTAGGCGGACTTCGTGTATTAGGAGCTAATTACAACGGAGCTAAAGTAGGTGTGTTTACAGATAGAGCAGGACAATTAACAAATGATTTCTTCGTAAATCTTCTTGACTTTACATATACGTGGAGTGCACTTTCATCTGATGATACCTTATTCTCAGGAACAGATCGTCGTACAGGAAATATGACATTTACAGGATCACGTGCAGATCTTATCTTCGGTTCTAATACAGAATTAAGAGCTGTATCTGAAGTATATGCTGCCAATGATGGAGAAACTCGTTTTGTAAACGATTTTGTAAATGCATTCGTAAAAGTGATGAATGCAGATCGCTTTGATATCGCATAATATATAAATCCCCCCTATGGTTTTATAGGAAGCACCCTAACTGTTTTTTAGTTAGGGTGTTTTTTTATATACTTTCCTGTCTGTATATAGACACAAGATAGCATGTTTAGTTTATAGAGGGAGTATACTTCGTAAATGTGTTGAGTATATAGACATCCTATAGATGACTTTAAAACCATAAACATCTAGAAACTATTTTAATATATTACTACTTTTAAGGTAAATACAATTATTTACTTTAAAAATGTAACAAGGTGAAATTATAATAGACTAATGCAACAACATAAAAAGTAATTTATATGATTCTCAGTTTAAAAAATGTTTCAAAAACATATAATAATGGGGTGAAAGCTCTAGATGATGTAACTATTGATATTAAAGCAGGAATGTTTGGTCTACTAGGCCCTAATGGAGCTGGAAAATCTTCTTTAATGCGAACTATAGCAACATTACAAACTCCAGATACAGGTCATATAGATTTTAATGGATTAGATATACTCGCTAATAAAAATGAATTCAGAAAACAATTAGGTTATCTTCCTCAAGAGTTTGGCGTATATCCTAAAATGAGCGCCAGCGATTTATTACATTATTTTGCCAGTCTAAAAGGGATCACTAATAAGAGTGAACGTAAAATTATAGTAGACAAAGCTTTAGAAGTAACAAACCTTAGTGACGTACGCAACAAACATGTAGCTGGGTATTCTGGTGGTATGAAGCAACGCTTTGGTATAGCACAATTACTACTTAATAATCCTAAATTGATTATTGTAGATGAACCTACAGCGGGCCTTGATCCAGCAGAGCGTCATCGATTCTTAAATGTATTACGAGAAATAGGGACGAATCATATTGTCATTTTCTCTACACATATTGTAGATGATGTAAAAGAGCTATGTACAGATATGGCTATTCTTAATGGAGGAACTATACTCGCTCAAAGTACCCCTAAAGAATTAGTGAGTAACTTGGAAGGTAAAATCTGGAAAACGAGTACAAGTCGAGATGAGATTGATACGTTGCAAGCTACACATAATGTGATTTCTTCAAGTTTCAATGATGCAAATGATCTTGATGTAAGAGTATATGGAGAGGTATCTCCTGGAGCGGCATTTCGATCGGTGTCTCCAACACTAGAAGACGTATACTTTACGACTCTTAATCAAAATAATCACGCAGAGACTCTTTAATCACTATGTTTAGTACCATCTATTTACACGAAATAAAAACATGGTTTAAGAAACCATTGTTTTACATATTTGCCTCCATTATGTTTTTACTCGGAGTGCTTATTATGGCGATAGGATTAGGCGTTTTTAGTAGCGATAATGTCACCGTTACAAGTAATGTATATCTTAATAGTCCATTAGCTATTACAGGGATTCTGTCACAGCTTTCTCTTCTCTCATATATGTTAATTCCTTCTATTACTGGAGGTACCATACATCGAGATTTTAAAAACAATATGCATAATGTATTGTATTCATACCCTCTGACAAAATTTAAATACCTGTTAGCTAAGTTTGCAGCGGGAATTACTATAAACTTAGGTATTGCGATTGCTATAATTTTAGGACTTCTAATTGGATCTGTTTTACCGGGTGTGAATGAGTCTTTATTAGGACCATTTCAACTTTGGAATTATATTCAGCCATTTGCTTTTATCATTTTTCCTAATGTGCTTTTTTACAGTGCTATTGTATTTGCTATTATCGTATTTACTAGAAATATGAATATTGGGTTTATGGTCATCCTAGCGATGATTATTATCCAACAAATTGCAGTGACCTCTTCAGGTAATGTAGATGATACGTTTTATTATTCATTATTTGATCCTATGGCGTCTGTAGCACTCCAAGAAATAACAGAGTATTGGACACCAATAGAACAGAATAAGCTTACAATTCCAATGACTGGAGTGCTTTTATATAATAGATTACTCTGGTGTGGAATCTCTTTAAGTATTTTATTCTTAATCATAAAGCGTTTTAATTTTGCTCAAAATGCAATGTCTTTTAGCTTCTCTAAAAAGAAAGTAGTAAAAGCTGTTAAAAAGAATTTTAGTAAAGTAGAACGTGTAATTATCCCCGAAGTAGCTACAGATTTTTCTTTTTCAGGAAAGTTAAAGACACTCTGGCATCTTATTAAAAATGATACACGCTACATCATTACTGGTTGGCCATTTATTATTATTACGTTTTTAGCTATTGTATTAACGTTTGTGATGATGAGTTTTTCTCAACTTATATTTAATACAGCTATTTTACCAAAAACGTGGACCATGCTAGCAGAACCATCTACGTATATGGTTTTATTCTCTTTTTTGTTAATTCATTTGTATTCAGGGTTTTTAATGGATCGTGCACGAATGGCACATTTGAATCAAATTGTAGATGTGACACCTACAAAAAATTGGATTTTTCTAGTTTCAAAAGGAGTGTCATTATTTATTATGACAGCCTTTTTACAGGCTATATTAATCTTTTGTGGACTTATTTTTCAAACCATAAAAGGTTTTTATGATTATCAAATTGATTTATACCTATTTCAAACCTTTTTTATCAACGTATTTCGTTATGTGCCATGGATTCTTTTAGCCTTATTGGTGCATACCTTAATTAAAAATAAATGGGTAGGTCTTGTTACGTTATTAATTATTGCTATTGCTGTTCCTCTATTACAAGGAGCTATAGGAGTAGAGCAAGCTATTTATGATTTTAATTCAGGAGGTACACCAAGCCCTTCAGACTTTAATGGATATGGAACAAGTTTAGCTAGGTTTTACACGTTTAGAGTGTATTGGATTTCGTTTGGAATCATTCTTTTAATGATCGCTATTGTATTTTATAGACGTGGTACAGGAATGAGTGTGAAGCATCGTTTAGCTTTCGCGAAAGCGAGATTAAATGCACCTATTATTTCGATTGCTGCTGTTAGTTTGGTCATCTTTTTAGGAATAGGAAGCTACTCATGGTATATCAATAATGTAGAGAATGAACGTCTTTCTGGTAAAGAAACCGAAGAATTACGTGTAAATGGAGAGCGTGAACTAGGAAAGTTTGCAGGAATACCGCAACCCAAACTTATTGCTGTAAATACATTTATGGATATGTATACAGAAGAGCGTAATTTTAAAGCGGGCGCTACTTTTACTATGGTAAATCAAGATAGTGTTGCTATAGATACACTGCATGTAACTTTAAGAGAATACCCAACTGAAATTACGCTAGATAGAAAGGCAAAAATAGTATACGAAAATGAAGATTATGACTATAGGATGTATCAGTTTGAAAAACCTATGCTTCCAGGAGATACGTTGATCTTTAAATTTACAACAGAAAATAAACCAAATATATTTTTAGATAATAATTCTCCTGTATCTACAAATGGAACGTTTGTAAATTCTTTTGAATTATTTCCTTCTATAGGATATAATGATGGTTTTGAAATTAGAAATACACAAGTAAGAGAGAAGTATAATCTTCCTCCAAAAGATAGATTACCAGATGTAGGTACTCCAGGCTCAAGAGACCGTAATTATTTAGGAGAATATAGTGACTGGATTGATTTTGAAGCAACCTTAAGTACTTCATCAGACCAGATCGCTATCGCACCAGGATATCTTATTAAAGAATGGAACGAAGATGGACGTAGGTATTTTCATTATAAGATGGATTCAAAAATGTTAAATTTTTATTCTTTCTTAAGTGGTGAATATGAAGTCATGAGAGAAGAATATAAAGGCATTAATCTTGAAATTTACCATCACCCAGATCATACATATAATCTAGACCGTATGATGAAAGGAATGAAAGAAGGGCTTGATTATTTTAATGCAAATTATACACCATATCAACATAGACAAGTACGTATCATTGAATTTCCTAAACAGAAAGGAAGCTTTGCGCAAGCATTTGCAAATACCATCCCTTTTAGTGAAGGCGTAGGTTTTGTGGCAGATGTAGATGATGAAGATCAAGATGCCGTAGATTATCCACTTGCTATTACCGCACATGAATTAGCACACCAGTGGTGGGCACACCAAGTGATAGGAGCACAGGCCAAAGGAGCAACACTTCTGTCAGAGAGTATGTCGGAGTATAGTTCGTTAAAAGTACTTGAAAGTGTATATGGAAAAAATCAGATGCGTAGATTTTTAAAAGATGCAATGAATGGGTATTTAACAGGAAGAACTAATGAGAGTATTAAAGAGCAACCGTTAATGTATAATGAAAACCAACAATATATTCATTATCAAAAAGGCTCACTAGTACTATATGCAATTAGTGATTATATCGGAGAAGAGAACTTTAATAAAGTGGCTAAGAACTTTGCAGAAAAGTATCAATTTAAAGGAAACCCATATCCAGTAGCTACCGAGTTTGTAGACGATATTAGAAAAGTAACTCCAGACTCTTTACAGTACTTGATTACAGACATGTTTGAGACCATTACCTTGTATGATAATAAGGTAGATGATGCAACATATACAGCGTTGCCAAATGGGAAGTATGCAGTAAACGTAAAAGCTGTTGTAAGTAAGTATAGATCCTATGAAAAAGGGAAGAAAGACTATAAGTCAGCACAAGGAGATAGTTTGACCTATACACCAGAAGGAAAAGAAGATGCTATAGTATCTATGCCTCTTGCAGACTATATTGAAATAGGAGTTTTTGGAGAGAAGGATAAGGAATCGGGCAACGAAAATGTATTATTCCTTAAGAAATTGAAAGTAAATGAGATTCATAATAGCTTTGATATTATCGTAGATGAAAAACCTGTAGAAGCAGGTATAGATCCATTTAGTAAACTAATTGATCGTCGCGCTAGAGATAATAGAAAGAAAGTCTCTGAGGCTTCAGATTCGTCAGAATAGTTTTGATCTTAAATTCATATAAACACTCTAGTACCTATAGGTATTAGAGTGTTTTTTATTAGTGAAACACTGTTTTGTGAAGTCTGTAAGATGCATACAAAATAGATCGTTGAACCTGCCTCTGCCGACAGGCAGGCTAACCCTACTTTTTCAGCGGGATCTTTTTTATACATATTAACACTATGCGCTCTCTTGTGTCGTGAACCTTATAAAGTCCGCTTTCGCGAAAGCTTACTCAAGAATTAATTCAGTAGCTCCTGAAACCAAATTAATATGACAGCAATCTGTAGCTACCATATAATTACTAGTGATAACTTCTACATCATTGATAAAACCTCTTATTTGAAGTTCAGCTTCTTGGTTTATTGAAAATGTACCATCACCAGCTATGGGATATACTCCTGTTTGTTGTGCTGCTTCAAATTCTTCATCAGAAGAGAACGTAGGGAGGTTTTCTCCATTTTCTAAATTAATGATCTCATAGGCATCTAATGCCACAGGATTTCCATCTGCATCTTGTATAAACACCGTAATGGATCTAAGTTCCAATGTGCAGAATATCTCATCACATTCACTGTTATCATTAGTATCATCATCATTATTACAGGATAGTTGAGCAAAGGATAAAGACAATAGTAAAAAAAGAAAAGCTTGTTTAGATAGATACTTCATACAATTTATTGTTTTATTAATAGATTCTAAAACAATGATTAGGTTGCGCTATGTGATGTTAAGAAAGTGTTCTCTGTAAAATTATTCTTGATCTAGGAGAAGAATAGTTTGTAATAGCACATTGGCGCCATTTGCCATGTCTTCAGCAGAAGTATACTCTTTTGGAGAATGGCTAATTCCATTTTTACTAGGAATAAAAATCATTCCCGTAGGTGCGATGAGTGCCATATCCTGTGCATCATGTCCTGCACCACTTTGCATTTGTATTTGTGATAACCCTAAAGTTTTTGTGGCTTTTGCAATTTGTTGTTGAATGCGCGTATCTGTAAGCGCTGGTTTTCCAGTGGTAGAAAGTGCTGTAAAAGTGATTTTGGTATTCGTTTCTTTGACGATTTCTTGTCCTCTCTTTTCAATAGCAGCATATACCTCTTTAATTTTTTTCGCCGAAAGGTCACGTATTTCTAAACTCAAGGTTACTTTTCCAGGAATTACATTGGGAGCGCCAGGTGCTGCTTGGATACGACCTACCGTGCCGACTTGCTTCCCTTCAAAACTTGTTGTGACTTCATTTACTGCAATAATAAATTGAGCCGCAGTTAAAAGTGCATCTTGACGCGCATTCATTGGGGTTGTGCCTGCATGATTGGCAAACCCTTCTATCGTGACATCCCACCAGTTTAAACCTACAATTCCTTCAACGACTCCAATATCAATTTGCTCTTGATCCAGAATGCCACCTTGTTCAATATGTAATTCTAAAAAAGCAGCAAGTGATCCTTTTGTACGAATTACCTCTTTAAGTTTTGTAGGATCTCCTCCTAACACTTTGATCCCATCTCCCATAGATATTCCTGTACTATTGACAATAGTCAAAGCATCTGCTGGTAACTCTCCTGCTAAGGCACGACTCCCCATTACACCGCCTTCTTCATTAGAAAAAATAATCAATTCTAAAGGATGTTGTGTCGTGATATTGTTTTCTTGTAAGGTCTTCACCACCTCAATAGCCGCCATAGACCCAACACAACCATCATAATTCCCACCATCAGGAACTGTATCGGTGTGTGAGCCAAAGGCAATGGGTTTTTTGGATGGGTCTGATCCTGCTTTTCTACCAATAATATTCCCTGCATAATCAATGCTCACTTCAAGCCCAGCATCTTTCATTAAAGAAATAAGATGCGTTCTACTCTCAATATCTGCCTGACTAAACGCTACACGACTGGTTTCTCCATTTTCCTTTTTTCCAAACTCTGCCAGCTCAAAAATAGATTTCTCCAAACGGTCTTGATTGACTTTTGGCATTTGTGCATACGTAATGGATAGAATTAAAAAGAAGGTTAGAAAAGAGAGTGTTGTCTTCATAAGATGGTTGGTTTGTTATAACTACGATCGTTATTGTGTTATGAAGAAAAAGGTACGATAAAAAATGGTTTTACTTGTACCTGTCTATGGTATTATGAATGTAGTAGGGAAGTTGACGCTTTATTTTAAGCTGTTATCAATAATGCTTTTATAGAATAGGCGGATGCAGTTGTTAGAATTCTTTTAACCAAAATAGACTATCCATTTTTTCTTGATTGTTTTTTAATTTCGTGTGTAAGATAACCAGGCTGTCATTTCTAAGCCATCGAACATTTATAACACTATCAATTCGTTCATTCCTATTGTTACCGGAAAAATAAGTTCTGAACACGATTCCAGAAGAAATTTTGTTTGGTGTTCTTATAACTTGAATCTTATTATGAACCCCATCTTGAATTTCAAACCAGTTTGTAAATATTTTTAGCTCGTTTCCATTGCTGCTTTTGGTTTCAAATTTTACTTTTTGAAAGCTCTTTTTTATATCTGAACTATAATAGATAATCATCAAAATAGCTATTAAAATGGGAGCGTATTTCTTAAAGAGTTGCGACATGATTTTCTTGCTATATAAGTAAAAGTTTATTGTACTCATGGGGTGAAACTTTATACGCTTTCGCGAAAGCGTATAAAAAAAGCATACAATATAGATGTTGTAAATAACGTAAAATGATCTTTACAGCATTAAATTAGCACTTTTATTAACGGTAAGAGTAAACAATTTTTATTGTATAGGTTCCCAAATAGCTTTTGTTGGTTTCTTTCCAGTTAAGGTTTCAAGGATATTCATGATAAAATCGTTTTCTTCTTCTCCGCTATCTTCAACCATTTGTTTGAAACCTATGGTTCCTAACGAAAACAAGTGCGTGATATCAATTTTCCATACATCATCCTCACGATAGAAGTGGAAGAAAAAAGGAGTTTCTTGACCACTCACAACAAACACTGCTTTTGAAAAATTACCTTCTGTAACGACATCTCCCAATGTAGCATTTACGACACTGCTTTTTCCAATCATTCCATTATCTATCGCATAGATAAATAAATCTTTCCCACTAAAACTGAGTAAATCTTTTTTGGCTATTCGATGTCTCATCGTTAATACCGTAAGCTTATCTACAATCCCCATCGCATTTACTTTTGAAGAATCGGCTGTTTTTACTTCATTTAAAATTGTCGAATAATAATTGATAGTTCGACTATCAACAAAATCTGATGCTACTTTTCCTTTATCCGTAAGGATTGCATTTTTATAATTGTCAAATGATTTTAAGACTAATTCTTTATCTGATTGTGCATAGCTATTGAAGGATAAAAAGAGGAGTACTATCAAGGCGATTGCTTGATGTATGTTTTTTGTTGAAATGACCATATGTTCTTATTTTCTATTTACGATCCAATTAATATCAGTTTGTAAGGTATTATGTGTTTTAGACTCTTTGATTCCTATAAAACCAGAAATGAAATTCATATCAATTTCTGTATCAAAAAATTTCCATTTAAATGGAACAGTAGATAGTCCTGATGGAAAATCATCTATTTTTAGCATCATATCATTAGCATTTACAAATCTAGGATTCCTAATAACTACTTTATGAATCTTAATGTTATAATCGTCAAAACTTACATCTTCAATTCGAATAGTTTTTAAGATCTGTTCTTTTGTAACAGTGCTTTTACTATAGTCAATATGACCATGCTCTTCTATTATATTTGTTTTTGTATATGGGAAGAAATCAGCGATCCAACCCGTAATGAAAGGACCGCCAGATTCATTGTTTTCTTTGTATATCGAATTCCAAAAGTCAGTGTTAGATACGCCTTCCAACGTTTGAATAATTTTATTAATGTTTAAAATAATAGGGTCAATCCACCAGTCTAATTGATATTTTTTTAATGCTTCTAAAGCCGTTATCATTTTGTTATAATCCTCAACAGTTCCTCTAATTTCTATTTCAGGAATACCACATAAAGAGATAAATTCATAATCAAAATAGTTTGACATGGCATCCATAAATGCAATTTCGAAAGCATTTATTTCTTTTTTTGTTGATGTAGAAAATTCTAAAATAACATTATGATATACATCGTCTTGTAGTATTTGTGCGATTTTTTTTGTGAACTCAGGAAATACTTCTTCCCAAGGATTATCTCCTCCAATGACAAAATCATCCCTTCTCACCTGAATGGTCTGCTTTTCGTTTACTCCTAACATATCTTTAAAATCCTCCGAATAAAGTTTGATATGTTCAGCAAAACCTTGACAGATTAATAACCAAATATCATCAGGAGTTATAGATATAGGTTTGTGTTGGTTGAAAGCAAACTGAAGCATCAATAAAAAATGATTTGCATTTATTTTTTCCTTATGGAGTTCAATATAGGATGCATTTTTAGCTATCGAAGATCCTTCGGGTATATTAGGTACAATAGATGTGAGCATCGAATTTCCGTCAACAGTAGCTAGCGCTTCTGTATTTATTGTAACATCTGCTACTTTTATAATTATACTTTTGTCTTCTATACTGTTCATTAATGATATTGTATTTTAGAAATTCTGCTATAATTCAGATATCAATTCTGAGTTAACTTTAGGGTTATTTTTAATATTTTCTTTTAACTCAATAATTGATTTTCCAGCGATGTATTTAGAACCGTTATTTTCAATTCGGTTTAGCATTATAATTCCCATGTGAGAAGGTTTACGTAGTAAGGAATCATACAAGAATGCTTCATACCTAAGAGTTTCTAATCCGTGTAAAACTGTCCAGAAAACACCAGCTCCATCATCATTTGGATATCGTTCAAAAACTTCAAAAAGCGATTTAATGGCAAGTTCCGGGTTTTCACTTTTCCAAAGCTCCTCTACAAGCTCGTCCAATCTAAACCAATTTCCATCTACAGGTGTAAAAGACGCTATTTTAGCTATTATTTCTTTTGTTGATTTCATTTTCTACCACGTTAGAATAGTTTAGCGTATGATTTGTTATGAAGTAATTATCCTAGTTTTCAATTAGGATTTGTATACATCTAAGGCTATTAAATTTTCTATACCTGCGTTTAAAGTTAACTAAATTTCACTAATGTGTTATAGGTATTATTAACGATCGTTGCAATAGTTATATAAACTCTGTATTTTGCTTATAAAATCACTTTGTATGAGATGTTGTTTTCTCCTTTTAGTTATTTATTCCTCTTTGCTACAGTCTCAAAGTATGGATATTAAAACCAATGCGTCTTATCATTTAAAAGGAAATGTGAAGCATTATATCAAAGAGCATGTAGTCAAACCAAAACGAGTACGTGGTTCTGTTGCTATTGATAGTCTTAATCATGGAAAATGGATTCATTACTCTATGTATGTTGATATTCCAAGAAAACAGGAACTTACATTTAATGAAAAAGGATTTTTGATATATGATAAAGGAATTAGATTCCCTACTAATGGAGGTGATTGGGAAAATAGGTATGAATATTATAAAACTGGGGACACACTCTCATTTCGTAAATATCAAAATGATAAAAATCAAGAGGTAACTTTTGATTATGAGTTTATGTATGAAGGTGAAAATATGGTGGAAGAATACTCACGTGAGACACGTAATTTCAAAGGGTTTACTGACTTTATAACCATAAGGGTTCAAAACATATATAATATCAAAGGGTTACTTGTAGAAGTTAAAGAACAAAAAATAGAAAAAAAGAGTAATGGTGATTTAGATACCATAAACTCTGGTAAAAAAATAACATACATTCTAGGCAAACGATGGAAAACAGAACGGTCTTATAACGGTAGACCGAGTTATAAGTATTACTATCCGTTTAAAGGCTGTAATAAGTTTTTTTCTGAGGTTGATAGTTTGTTCGATAACAATAATAAACTAATGTCCATTAAAAGACTTATGGTTGCTGATAATATTGAAATCTCTGAAGATTATAATATAAAGTACCCTTCTATAGAAAAGTGCATTACAACCTATGATGAATTAGGTCGTGTTATAGACAGAACAACGATTAATTACAATGATCTCATTGAAACAGGAAATCAAGCATTCACATCTACTTTTCGAGAAGTTTATGTTTATGATACGAATAATAAAAACAGGATAAGATCTGCTACGGTGTTTGATGTTAATGAAGAAACTAATACGTTAGGCGAGAAACTTCTTTCAAGAGACTCAAATGAAGATGGAAGAATGACGACTTTAATCACACAAAGTATTAACAGAAGGTTTGAATACTTTAAAGATGTAAAAGGAAATGTAATAAAAAAGATACAAACAGATATCCAAGCAAACCAAGACGAAACCTCTGAGGTTACTACCTATGCTTACGACCATATGAATAACTTAGTTCATGAAAAGACCATAAACTCAGATGGAGAAGTGCTTTTTGATATAAGACATACTATCACCTATTTTGATTAAAATGACAGTTATGTTTGATGTAAGAATATAAGTGCGTTGGTTTGTGAAAAGTAGTGTGTGATATTTTTTTAACCCGGATTATGCAATAGAACTTCGTAATGAGGGTTTAATACTCTTCATCCAATAATCTCTGAAATCGCCAATCTGCCACTTTTCGAATGCGGATCATTCTGTCTGCTATTTCAGGGTTGTAGGAGCATCTAGACTCATCAAATCCTATCCAGTTGGGGAAATATTTTTTAGCCATTTCAAAAATACGTTATCAAATTTTTTAGAACGCATCACTCCGACATCATTTTCAGGTCCCGCAACTAACGTCATGCGATGATGAATTACGTGTTTAATGCATCTATTAGATGACGGCTCCTAACCTCCCATAATCCTTCATCTTCCCAAATAAAGGCTCCAGACATACCTTCATGTTTCATTTTTGGGTCTATGATGTTAGTACTTGTAGGTAATGTACCCTTATTAATAAAGAGTACCCTCCAATACCATATGTGAGGATGAGGTTTATTATTAGCAAATTGTTGTTATATAGAAATACTAGTGTGTTTCTATATAATAGAATTGAAAGACTGAGTTATTAAAAGAAAATGAACTAAAGGAAAGCTTCTTAATAATAGTATATACAAGCTAACAATTAATTATATAGGTTATTTATTTTCAGTTTCTTTTTTTGAATCAATAAGTTTAATTATTACATTCAACGAGGACTTTATTTTATCCGATTTACTTTTTTTATGCATTAGCTCTGCTTTATTTTTCATTCCGCTATACTTCGCATTCGGATAAAGCTCGATTAATTCAATAAAATATTTGTTGATTCCTTCAGCAAGTTTTGCTTTACCTTCTTCCGTAAAAGCTTTTTCGTTATTTATCTCGTCTAAATAAATCAGGTAATTACTAATTAAAGTATTAATGTTTGACTTAATATTATTTTTAACTCTTAAAGAATTAGGGTCATCCGCATTTTCTTTTATTTGATCGTTTCCTAGTTTGAAGTATTTTAGTTGAAGTGATAAACCAAAATGCCAAACTGTAAGCATTTCTATATCATATAAATATTGATCTTTTCTGTCAAGTGCACTATAGATTTTATTCATATTTTTCCACTCTTCAAAGAATTTTTCTGCAACTTCATTCCTGTGTTTAAGCCCTAACTCATTATCATCAAGAACAATTTTAAAATTCTGTTGATCAGTCAGTTTTTCTATAATAATTCTAGTTTGCGGGTCGTCAAAAGCTGGTAGTTTTTCATCAGTCTCATACCCATAGTTTAGTTCAAAAACTACTTTATCATAGTCGTTTAAATCCCAATAGCGTTTATCAGTTGGAAATTCATGTTTTTCTGTTTTACAATTTATAAGTGTTATGCTTATTAAAGCAAAAAATATAATCCTAACTCTATTCATTAAATTCGATTTTTATTTTTTTATACTCGATCAATATATTTAGTAAACTGTCAATTTCTTTCTCGTATCTTTTTTGTTCACTTAAAACATAACTATGGAAAGTGTTGTAGTCATATTCTTTTTGAAATATTCTTTCTTCTTTTTCTGTTTGTTGAATTATTTTCTCAATCTTATTTTTGTCAAATTTATTAAGTTTTGATATTTTTTCTTTTGCTTTTCTTGAAAACAATTCAGTAATTTTTATATGATATTTTTCATGTGTTAAGAGCTCTTTGCTGTTGGTGCTCTTTTTGTAAACAAATGAACGCGATGGATAAAAAAGAGATTGAACAGTTACAGAATTGTTGTCAATGTCACTCTCTATTGATGTAACAACATATGCAAATCTTTTGCTTCCATAAAGTGATTTTTTAAAAAACTCTAACCCTCTAAAATTCTCAAAGGTTATCTGATTGTATTTATCAAAAGTCATAGGCTTTTCATAATTCAAATAATTGTTATGGCTTAAGATTGCAAACCCTATGATTACAGGTGTTATTATGGCTAAACTATATATTAGAATTTTTTTGAATTTCCTTAAAGGAATTTTATTCCCTTTTCTATGCTCTTTTATCACCACGCTTAATTGATAAAAAACAGGTGAGAAATATATAAGAATTATTAATATTGCTATTAGATTGTCGTTCATTTGTTTTGGATATTCATAACTCCTTATAACAAATATATAAGATATATGTTCCATTATTTATAGTACAAATCTAATCGAATATTATAAATTCAACTACCCAAACAAAAAAAGCCAGACACGTACACATATGTCTGACTTTTCAAGAAACCTAGCATTGCTGCTATGGCTAAAACTATTTTTAGATAATCGTGCTTTGTCCCACAAATATGTTTTCAAAATTGCGATTAGGATCTTCTGGATTCATGATAAAATCGGCAATAAAATCACCTACTTTTGAGGTGCCAAATGGATTTTCGGCATTCAAATCTTCTGTGGTAAACCCAAGTTCTAATGATTTTTCAACGGCTTCTTCTACCAGTGCTGCTTCTTTGTGTAAATTCAAGTGACGTAATAACATCGCGGCACTTAAAATACTTGCTAACGGATTGGCAATATCCTTCCCGGTCGCTTGTGGAAAACTCCCATGAATAGGCTCAAATAATGCATTGTCTGTCCCAATAGATGCCGAAGCTAATAATCCTATCGAACCGCCTATTACGCTTGCTTCATCAGAGATAATATCACCAAATAAATTCTCTGTTAGAATCACATCAAATTGCTTTGGGTTGAGGATCATTTGCATGGCCGCATTATCTACAAATAGAAAATCAAGTGCTACATCTGGATACTCTTTTGCTATTTCTGTCACGGTTTTACGCCATAAACGCGATGTTTCCAACACATTTGCCTTATCGACAAGGGTGAGTTTACGCTTTCGCGAAAGCGCTTCTTTAAACGCCAAATGCGCAATACGACTAATCTCTTCTACCGAATAGGAACATCCATCGGAAGCTATTTGACCATCGTCACTTAAGTGTTTTTCTCCAAAATAAATCCCACCTGTGAGTTCGCGATAAATAGAAATATCGGTTCCCACAATACGCTCTTTTTTCAAAGGCGAACGTTCAATAAGTTGATTGTAGGCCTTTACAGGTCTGATATTACAGAAAAGTCCAAGTGATTTACGAAGTCGTAATAACCCTTGCTCAGGACGTACCTTTGCATTTGGATCATTATCATATTTTGGATGCCCAATCGCACCAAATAAAATAGCATCGGCAGCTTCACAAATATCAATCGTTTCTTCAGGTAATGGATTTCCTGTTGCATCTATAGCACACGCACCCATTAATGCAGGTGTATAGGTGAAGTGATGATCAAACATATCTGCAATAGCATCAAGCGCTTTTTGAGCCTGTGCTGTTACTTCGGGTCCTATCCCATCTCCAGGGATTACTGCAATGTTGTAGTTCATAATATATGCCTCGTCTATGTACGAGGATCTTTTTAATTCGTTTTATACTTCCTTTTAATAAGGGTTATTTTATTTTATTCCCGCGAAGGCGGGAATCTTATCATTAGTATACGAGTCGGTCATTTCGATACTATTTTGGTATTTCGCTAGTCGCTACATACTAAAATCACTCAATGTCCTTTATTTTTATTTATATTCCTGTTCTTCAATCCCTCACTTCGACAGGTGTTATGCTGAGCTTGTCGAAGTACTCAGTGTGACACCTTTCTAGGAGAGAATTTTCATTTCATTCCCGCCCTTCGTCTATCGCTCAGGATAAACTCCGGCGAGAATCTCATTAGTATACGATTCGGTGATTTCGATACGATTTTAAACTTCACTTTGTTACGTTTTAAAATCACTCAATCACCTTTCATTTCAAATAGAGTAACACTCTATTTTAGAGTAGTACTCTATTTTGATTTTTGTATTTCGTATTTCAAAATACCATTCGTTCTTTCTCAAATGCCTCAATCGTATCTTTTTTACTCACTAAAAAGTCAATATCATCATACCCATTGATCAGACACACTTTCTTGTACGGGTCTATCTCAAATTCCGCTTTCGCGAAAGAGGTCTCCACCACCTGATTTTCCAAATCGACTGTGATTTTTGTTGCTGGATTTTCTTGAACAGTCGTAAGTAATTGTTTTAAAAAATCGGGAGATACCTGAATAGGAAGCAGTCCATTATTAAGTGCATTTCCTTTAAAGATATCGGCAAAAAAGCTTGAAATCACCACCTTTAAACCGTATCCAGCAATCGCCCATGCGGCGTGCTCACGACTCGAACCACAACCAAAATTGTCACCAGCAACGAGGATTTGTGCCCCTTTGTATTGCGGTGCGTTTAATGGGAAATCCATATTGAGATTTCCATCACTATCATAGCGCCAATCTCTAAATACATTATCACCAAATCCCTTCTTATCGGTTGCTTTTAAGAAACGCGCAGGAATAATCTGATCGGTATCTATGTTTTCAATAGGTAACGGAATGGCTGTTGTTGTTAATGTTGTAAATTTTTCCATTACGTAAGTATAGTTTTAGTGATATCTACTATTTTTCCTTCTATGGCAGTAGCTGCTGCTACCAGCGGACTTGCCAGTATGGTACGAGATCCTTGTCCTTGACGTCCTTCAAAGTTTCTGTTGGACGTAGAGACACAATACTCCCCTGCAGGAATTTTATCGTCATTCATCGCTAGACATGCAGAACATCCCGGCTCTCTTAATGTAAATCCTGCATTTTTAAACACCTCATCAAGACCTTCTTCTTCTAGTTGTTTTACAACTTGTTGCGATCCTGGTACCAACCAAGCGTTTACATTGGATGCTTTTTGTTTTCCTTTTACATAGCTGGCTGCGACTCTAAAATCTTCAATACGAGAATTGGTACAACTTCCTATAAACACATAATTAATTGTGGTGTCTAGTAATTGAGACCCGCCTTTAAAATCCATGTATTCTAAGGCTTTTTCAAAGGTCATATCGCCTGTTTCTGGGATATGCTCATTTATTTTGATGCCCATACCGGGATTGGTTCCATAGGTAAGCATCGGTGCAATAGCTGCGGCATCAAAGTGATATTCTTTATCAAACGTAGCATCTGCATCGGTAGGAAGTGTTTTCCAGTAGGATACCGCTTTCGCGAAACTTGTGCTGAGCGAAGTCGAAGTAGCATCATCATTTCTAGGAGCAAATTTCTTTCCTTCTATATAATCAAATGTTGTTTGGTCTGGTGCAATCATGCCGCCACGAGCCCCCATTTCGATACTCATATTACAAACGGTCATACGGCCTTCCATAGACATTTCTTCAAAGACATTTCCTGCATATTCGCAGAAATAACCTGTACCGGCATTGGTGCCTATTTGCGAGATTATATATAAGATCACATCTTTAGGTAATACACCAGGCGCTAAGGTTCCATTGACGCTAACGCGGAGACTTTTTGGTTTTTTAAGTAAAAGACTTTGGCTCGCAAATACTTGTGCTACTTGGCTGGTGCCAATACCAAAAGCGATACTTCCAAAAGCACCATGTGTACTGGTATGGCTATCACCACATACCATGGTCATGCCGGGTTGTGTGATGCCTAATTCTGGAGCCATTACGTGCACAATCCCATTGTATTGATGTCCTAATCCGTATAAGGTAATTCCATGCTTCTCACAATTTTTAGTGAGTTGCTCGAGTTGATTTCGCGAAAGCGGATCCTGAACAGGCAAATGCTGATTTACGGTAGGTGTATTATGATCTGCCGTGGCTACAATCTGATCTGGACGTGCAATAGGAATCCCTCTTGCTTCCAGCTCATTAAATGCCTGCGGACTCGTGACCTCGTGTATTAAATGTTTGTCGATATATAAAATCTGAGGCCCATCGGGTATGGTATCTACCACGTGTGCATCCCAAACTTTATCAAATAATGTTTTTCCCATGTGTACGCCCATTAAGGCTGGTGTTATATCCGTATGATGTATTAGAAAATCTATTACGAGGTTCTAATTCATCATTCGGATTAAAATTTGACTTTATATGTATGTAAAATTAGCTGTTTCTTATAGCTATCTAATTATTTTTTAATTCTTTATACTGAAATGACTGAATTTTGATTCCCGTGAAGACGGGAATCTCATTCTAATTACCATAATCATTTAATCATATCGATAGGAGGAGAGATTATACAGGTAACACAACGTTATACTTACTGTTATGCGATTTCTCGTCACTCGTTCCTCGTTCTGTCGAAATTGTAAAGGTTACCTAATTCGTTGACAGTTTTGATTAAATTTATTAGGTGCTAACCCGTCTAAGCTTTGATGTGGTCT
>NZ_CANLOB010000009.1 GCF_947492815.1 uncultured Dokdonia sp. | reverse complement strand
ACAATGATATCATTGTTCAGCTTTAATTAATAAATTTAATCCATTAATAATCTGTATCGATTAGTTAGGACTAGACAAGGTATATATTTATCGGTAGCAACTACATTGATTTACAATCCTTAGTACCTTTTCAATAAAATAATCTAGCAACTTATGAAAATGAAAAGTATTGTTTTCTTATGCATATTCTTGTTAACTGCAAATTATATTGGGTATGCACAGGCGGGTTCAAATAAAGAAAAAATCACACAGGCATATAGTGAGTATTTCAAACTGCCTAGAGAAGCTATTTTTTTACATCTTAATAAGAGTACGTATATCGCTGGAGAAGAATTATGGTTTAAGGGATATATATATGATTCCCATAAAGGCCTCCCTTTTACCGCTACCACTAATATCCAAGTAAGTCTTTATGACAGTATTGGAGCTAAAATTAAACAGAAAAAATTTATTGCAAACAACGGCTTTACAAAAGGAAACTTCTCTATAGACTCCACATATAAAAGTGGGACTTATTATATTAAAGCAACTACAAATTGGATGCGTAATTTCAAGGAAGACAAATCACATCTTCAAAAAATAACAATCTACAATAAAGAGATTCCTTCAAAGAAAACAATTCCCAAAAGAGAATATGATATCCAGCTTTTACCAGAAGGAGGTCATATTATTGCAAATATTTCTAATACAATTGCTGTAAAAGCTATTGATCAATATGGAAATGGAATCCCTTTTAAAAAAGCTATTTTAAAAGATGAATTTGGTTATGAGCTATTAACCTTTGGAAGCTCCATTTATGGACTAGCTAAGTTTGATTTTGTTCCAAATCCAGCTATAAAATATACTGCCTTATTCATTTTTGAGAATGGAGACGAAACAACTATAGATCTTCCTAAAACCCAAAAAGAAGGAATTATTTTAAGTGTAAAAAAACATAATAAAGAACAAGTCGCTATTACTCTGAAAACAAATGATGCAACGAAGTCTAAAATTCAGAATAAGGTATTTTCAGTATTTATTCATAGAGATGGCCATGGAAAAATGTTTGATGCAAAAATCCCTAACCATATAAATTATGCCATCTTTTTAATGGATATAAAAGAATTTTATAAAGGCATAAACATTATTACGTTATTTGACAAGGAGACTCCTATTTCAGAGCGTTTATTTTTTAATAAAAATATGAATTTATACGATCCATTGGCTTCTATAGAAACCCATCTTACCCATAATCAAGATTCTATAGCGGTTACTTTAAATACTTCTTCTAAGAAAAAAAATGTGAGTATCTCTGTACTTCCCGAAAACACATTAAGTTACAACCATAAAGATAATATTTTAAGCGCCTTATATCTGAAACCTTATCTAAGAGGAAGTATAGAAAACCCATCGTATTATTTTAAAAACTTTAATAAAGACAAAGAAGCCTCACTTGACCTTTTGTTACTCACACAAGGTTGGAGCAAATATTCTTGGCAAGATATTTTTAATAACCCTCCCAAAGAAGATTTCATTTTTAAAAATGGCGAAGTTTTAAAAGGGAGAATGAATGTTCCTTTATCAAAAAGAGAAGAAATATACCTACATCCAGGGTCTAATTTTGAAGGGCAAACAATAGCTGTTAAAAATAACCAGTTCTTATTAAATGGTATTTTCCCAACACAAGGAGATACGCTCAAATTTTCAATCATTACATCTAGAGGAAAACTAAAACCCCCAAAAATGTATATTAAGCAGGATCTTACAGCTCCAGAAATAAAAATTAAAGACACCTATCTCTCTGAAGCGAAAACATCTAATACAGAAAAAAACACTGTAAATCTGCCTTCTTTCTATACGATAAAAGATGCTTTAGAATTAAATGAAGTCGTTTTAACAGGAAAAAAGAAAAGAATATCTGAATCAAATGTCAATATCCCTACATTCATACGTTCTAGAGTCACAGAAGTAGATGAAAACACTGTTGTAAGAGCTAGAAGATTTGCAGATATTATACGAGCTAATGGATATGAAGTAATAGAAGAACTTTCACTTCCTGACAGTAATGATATTGGTCGTGTAAGTATCAGGAGAAGACAACAACAATCTTTTCTTAATCTTAACAATGCATTCCCAATTCCACTGGTCTATCTAGATGGTGTGCAGCTTTTTGACTTTGATTTTGATATCCTTTTAGGTCTAAAAACAGAAGATGTAGAGAGTTTCTATTTTGATAGAACGGGAGCAACTGCAGGGTCACGAGGAGCTGGCGGGGTTATTTATATTAACACTCGAAGAAATAGATCAAGCTTACCTAGTTTTCATAGTCAATATTCTAACAAAAAATCTATTAAAGTATTCAGTTATAATGTTCCTCAAGGGTTTGAAACACCCAAAACGTTTTATAACCCTAAGTATGCGAGTTATGATAATATAGCCTTTGAAAACTTTGGAGTTATCCACTGGGAACCAGATGCTATTACAGACAAAAAAGGAATCTATTCATTTATGATACCACATACAGGAGTAGAAAATGCACTGTTTTTTATAGAAGGAATGAGTGAAGACGGACAACTATTTTCAATTGAAAAGAAAGTACAGATTTCATCAAGTGAGTAAATTATATTGAGGCCAGTCTCGTAGTATCAAACCTTTTGGTTGCGCTCATAAAAATCATCTAATGAATAAACTCTTTAAATCTAAACCTAATTCGCTCCACAAATGCATTATCCTCAGAATGCAGTGCATTTTGCAAAGCACTATTCAACTCTTTTTCTAAACCAAGATATTTTAGAATATCTAATTTAAGTCCCGTAATGTTATGATCAAATGTTGTAAAAATTATTAGATATATTGCTTCGGCAGACGAAACATATTGCAATGCCTTTGTAAGAGACTTTTCTTCTTTTTTAAATTTAAAAAAAGTTTGAGATAATGATAGTTTATAATCTGCGAGTAATTTAGCTTCAAGCATTATATCTTTTTCAAGAACTATATCTAAAGTAGTTATTTCTCTTAGTCCTATTGATTCTAAGTGATCAATCTCTTTACTCGTATAATCAACATATTTTTGTAATACTTCTTCAAAAGAAACACTAGAAACTAGACCTTCTACAATTCCATTCATTTGCATTAATAAACCATATACAATAGTATCTCTATCTGGATTTTCTTGAGATACATTTTTATAATCCTGTTGTAATACAACAAAATAGTCATATAGTACTTTCTCTTGATTTTTAGAAGGAATAATGCTTTGATGTTCAAAGGCAGTACCGCAATAACCACAGGTATAGCTTCCTGGTCTTTTTTCAGAAAAACCACTACTTGCACCACAACTAGGACAAGAAATTTTATACGTTAAAGCATCTTTCATAATATCTTACAAGATACAGATATCTTAGAAAAATATCTACCCCGCTTTAATGTTTCGCTCTCCCTTTGATTATGAACCTGCAGGCAGGCAGGTCTCATAAATTCGCTTTCGCGAAAGCATAAAAAACCCAACTAAAATAAGTTGGGTTCATTATCTTTTTTATTTTATTGATCTTCATATGTAGTAAGTACATCTAAATCTGCTTCATGTTTTTTGAGTTTTTTATCATAGTCTTTATAAATAGCTTTTGAAAAGAACACAATAACCAAGAGCATAATCCCTAACACAATTGCTGAGTGACTTAGTTTTTCTGGAGTTTGAAAAACATCAAATCCTTTTGCCCATTTCAAAAAAGAAAGCCCTGCAACACATAACCAAATAGCAACAATAGACATATCGTATATAGCTGTACGCGAAGTATGTATTCTAAACTTGGCAATCTCCTTTTGCAACTGAATTAAACTCAACTTCCCATAATCTATTTTTTTAAGAACACTATGCTGAAAATAAGAAAATACCATAGCTCCAGAAGCTATTACAAGCATCAATATATAGGGTACAGAATCACTTACAAAATAGATCATACACAAGGATATAACCGCATAGACTAATGCCATATTTTTACCTGCAATCGAAACTTTTAGAAGTGTATCAAAGCCTGTTTTTGCTTTATTAAACTCTAGTGCTTTAATCTTTTCTTCATTGACTTTTACACGTTGTTCTAACGCGTTCATATCTTTCTTCCAAATATTTTTTATATCATCTACATTCATACTATTTAGTTTTTAGAAGACGAAAGCTCTTGCTTCCATCTATTTTTAATACGACTTATTTTAGTCGCAACATTGGTTTTAGTAATCCCTAAGATATCTGCAATCACCTCATAGTCTTTATCTTCTAAATAAAGAAACATTAAGGCTTTGTCAAATTCATTAAGTCCTGCCAACAACTTATGTAACATATCTTGTTCGTAACTTCTTTCACTAGTCTCAGAAGCTGCTGTAAACTCAAGGAGGCCTGTATCTAGTCGTACAGTCTTTCCTTTTGTTTTAAACGTTTTACGATAATGTGAGATCGCTACATTCATTGAGATTCTATACAACCACGTGGTTATTGCATAGGTGTCATTATAGGTGTCTAGAGATTTCCAGATCTGGATTAAAATTTCCTGCTCTAGATCCTTTTTGTCTTCATTGTCGGCACAATACATTGTGATCACTTTATATAAAATGCCTTTATGCTTTTCAATGATATCAATAAATGTTGCTTTCTTACTCAAGCTGTTTTGATGTTGTGGTTTACTCTATTATTCGCAGTAGATTTTAAAAAATCACAAGAAGCTAAAAAAAAATGAGTTTTTTATAGAAATATTGAATTTTGATCCGTTGTTATTAGGTGTTCCTTCCAAGTCAAGGAAGAATTCAATAGGTGTATAGCAACTATTGTTTTTAAAACTCTCAAATAACACACCCCTTACTCCCCTCTTCTTAGAGGGGAAACTGTTATGGAAAAATATTATTATATAGTTTGTGCGTCTGAGTCTTCCCTCCTAAGAAGGCGCTGTGCTGAGCTTGTCGAAGTAAGGGCTAGGGAGGTGTTGAAACATATGATTTCTGAAAACTCTAAAATTACACACCCCTAACCCCTCTTCTTAGAGGGGAAACTGTTATGGAAAAATATTATTATATAGTTTGTGTGTCTGAGTCTTCCCTCCTAGAAAGGAGGGCTAGGGAGGTGTTTTCATTAAGAATAATCCTCAATAGGAGGTAACCCATTTTCTTCAAATCTTACTACATAATCTTCTATAGCTCGATATACATTTTCAAAATCATTCATAATCTGATCATCAGAAAATCGAAGAACACGTATTTCTAATTCATTAAATCGTTTTGTCTTCTTAACATCTTTTTTCCAAACCTCTTGAATCTCATGAGAGTACCCATCACACTCTATCACAAGTTGTAGTTTATTACAGAAAAAGTCTGCTATATATTCATCAATCGGTTTCTGTCTATGAAAATCATATCCATACAATTGTTTTCTTTTCAAACATTGCCACATCTTAATCTCAGATTTTGTCGCATTATTTCTCAATTGGCGAGCAAATTCTGTGAGCTTTGGATTGTATTTTATGATCATAGTTAAATATATACAATTTTACACACCCCTTACTCCCCTCTTCTTAGAGGGGAAACTGTTATGGAAAACCTTCTTGTATAATTTGCGATTGAGTCTTCCCTCCTAAGAAGGCGCTGTGCTGAGCTTGTCGAAGTAAGGGCTAGTGAGGTGTTAATTATATTCTGTTATTCTTAAAATCACACACACCTAACCCCTCTTACTAGAGGGGAACACTTAAATATGAAAAAATAGAAATCCAACAGTTAATTTTCCTATTCCGCTTTCGCGAAAGCGTAATTACATCTTATCTTTGTTATAAATTCAATCTCACGTGAGTAAAACTACACTCTCGCAACACTTTGCACAGTCTCAGCAACTCCTGAAACTGCAGGATGCTATTGCTCAAAATCACCGAAATATACAAGTAAAAGGTCTTATAGGATCCTCGCTATCATATACTATTAGTGCTGTATACGAGCAAATAGAACGCCCCATTCTTCTTATTTTGAATGATAAGGAAGAAGCAGCTTATTACCTGAATGATCTAGAGCAATTACGTAAAGAAGTTAATGTATTATTCTATCCAGGCAGCTACAGAAGGCCCTACCAAATAGAAGAGACCGATAATGCCAATGTACTGTTACGTGCCGAGGTATTGAATCGTATCAATAGCCGAAAGAAATCGGCGCTTATTGTGACCTATCCCGATGCACTATTTGAAAAAGTAGTGACGCGTCGCGAATTAGATAGGCAGACCTTAAAAGTGAGTGTAAATGATAAACTCTCTATCGATTTTATTAATGAGATGCTTTTTGAGTATCACTTTAAACGTGTAGATTTTGTTACAGAACCCGGTGAATTTTCTGTACGTGGTGGTATTGTAGATGTATTTTCATTTAGTCATGATGAGCCGTATCGTATTGAGTTTTTTGGCGATGAGGTAGATAGTATACGCACCTTTGATGTAGAGACACAACTCTCTTCAGAGCAACTCAAGAAAATCTCCATCATGCCTAATGTAGAAAACAAGGCATTAGAAGAAAAAAGAGATACATTTCTTAAATACATTGCTAGTAATACGTTGGTTTTTATTAAAAACCGATCGCTATTTTATGATCGAATTGATAAAAATTTCGCGAAAGCGGAAGAAGCCTTCACAAAATTAGATTCAGAAGTGAAACGTAGCACTCCAAACGAATTATTCTGTGATGGAGCACTTTTAAAATCAGAACTCGAAGGGTTTCAAACGGTAGATAGTAGTACTTCTGTATCTGATGTAAAAATGAATACTCTTGTTGTGTTTAAGCAACAACCACAACCGTCATTTAACAAACAGTTTGATTTACTCATTCAGAATTTAAATGATAATCATACTGCAGGATATAAAAATTATATCTCTTGTGTAAGTGAGCAACAAGCCAAACGTTTTCGAGATATTTTTGAAGATGCACAAACTGATGTTGCCCCTTATGAAACGGTCGTAATTTCCTTGTATCAAGGATTTATAGATGACGATCTTAAAACAGCACTGTATACGGATCATCAGATTTTTGAACGGTATCATAAATTCAACCTTAAAAATGGCTATGCTAAAAAGCAAGCCATCACCCTCAAAGAATTAACCAATCTTAAAGTAGGGGATTACGTAACGCATATTGATCATGGGATTGGGAAGTTTGGTGGACTTCAAAAAATAGACGTTGAAGGTAAAAAACAAGAAGCTATTAAGTTGGTGTATGGGGAGCGTGATATTTTATATCTCAGTATTCATTCATTACATAAAATCACCAAGTTTACTGGGAAAGATGGAAAAGCGCCTCAGATTTATAAACTAGGAAGTCAGGCGTGGAAAAAATTAAAAGCCAAAACAAAATCACGTGTTAAGCATATTGCATTTAATCTCATCAAACTCTACGCAAAACGCAGGTTACAAAAAGGGTTTTCTTTTGGTCCTGATACGCATATGCAACATGAGCTTGAAGCGAGTTTTATATATGAAGACACACCTGATCAAAGTACCGCTACCGAAGCCGTAAAACGCGATATGGAGAGCGAACGCCCTATGGATAGATTGGTATGTGGTGATGTAGGGTTTGGAAAAACAGAAGTTGCCATACGCGCTGCGTTTAAAGCCGTTGATAACGGAAAACAAGTCGCTATCTTAGTGCCTACTACCATTCTTGCATTTCAGCATGCAAAGACATTTAGAGAACGCCTGAAAGATTTTCCTGTGCGTATCGAATACTTGAATCGCTTTAGAACAGCCAAACAAAAACGAGAAGTTTTGGAAGGGCTCACAAGTGGAGCTGTAGATATTGTCATTGGCACCCATCAACTCACCAGTAAAAATGTAAAATTTAGAGACCTAGGACTCCTCGTGATAGATGAAGAGCAAAAATTTGGAGTTGCCGTAAAAGACAAACTCAAAACCATTAGTGAAAACGTAGATACACTCACACTTACAGCGACGCCTATCCCTAGAACTTTACAATTCAGTCTAATGGCAGCGCGTGACTTGAGCACTATTACAACACCACCACCTAATCGTTATCCGATAGAAAGTAGTGTGATTCGATTTTCTGAAGAAGCCATCCGAGATGCGGTAAGCTATGAAATACAACGTGGCGGACAGGTATTCTTTATTCATAATCGTATTGAAAATATCAAAGAAGTTGCAGGACTCATTCAACGTCTTGTGCCTGATGCAAAAGTGGCCGTAGGACACGGACAAATGGAAGGAAAGAAACTCGAAGAACTCATGCTTGCATTTATGACAGGAGAGTTTGATGTATTGGTCTCTACCACCATTGTAGAAAGCGGACTCGATGTCCCAAATGCGAATACGATTTTTATTAATAATGCTAATAATTTTGGTCTTTCAGATCTTCACCAAATGCGAGGTCGTGTAGGAAGAAGTAATAAAAAAGCTTTCTGCTATTTTATCACACCGCCGTATAGTGCCATGACCGAAGATGCCCGTAAACGCATCTCTGCATTAGAACAATTTTCAGTACTCGGTAGTGGGTTTAATATTGCCATGAAAGATCTTGAAATACGCGGTGCAGGTGATTTATTAGGGGGTGAACAAAGTGGATTTATTAATGAAATAGGATTTGATACCTATCAGAAAATCTTAAATGAAGCGATCGAAGAACTCAAGGAAAATGAGTTTAAAGAATTGTATGAGGAGGAGAACGCTTTCGCGAAAGCAGATAAAGACTATGTAAAAGATACCGTCATTGATACCGATTTCAGTTTGCTTTTTCCAGACGACTATATCAATAACATCTCAGAACGCCTGAATCTCTACACCCAATTGAATGAAACCAAAAACGAAACAGAACTTGCTGCTTTTGAAACTATCCTTATAGATCGTTTTGGACCTTTACCAGACGAAGCGAAAGATTTGTTAAATTCTGTTCGCATTAAGTGGATTGCTACCAAGGTAGGTATGGAAAAAGTAGTCATGAAAAACGATAAGTTTATTGGTTTCTTTATATCAGATCAACAATCAGAGTTTTATCAAAGTAATGCCTTTACGAGTGTATTGCAATTTGTTCAGGAATTTGCATATCGTGTTAAATTAGAAGAAAAGAAAACTCGTACGGGATCTCGATTATTACTCAAGTTTGGGGAGGCTACTTCTATTCAAGCAGTACACGAGATATTGAAGCCATTGATGCCTAAAGTAACCGAAACATCTTAATGATACAGCTATGAAAAAACTTATTTTCTATTGCTTTCTCTGTATTTCTTTAGCAACCTATGCGCAACAAAAGTATGAACGTGAGTATAAAATACCAGTTTCTGAAGTTCCTCAAAAAGCATTGGATTTTATAGACAGTTTTGACGTTACAAAAAAAATAAAATGGTATCGAGAGCAAGGGCTTGACAATACCTCTGTAGAAGCAAAGTTTAAATTATTAGGATCAACATATAGTATTGAATTTTCTGATGATGGTGAGCTACAAGATATCGAACGAAAAATACCCTTAAAAGAATTACCAGAATCTATAAAACAAGCGATAGCATTAGATTTGAAAGAAAGATATGATGCGTATGCTATAGAAAAAATACAAGTTCAGTATACGGGAGAGCCAGAATTTCTTCTCATGTGGAGAGGGTTTCATAATTTTCCCGAATATTCTATGGCCACTGCAGTAGCAGGCATTCAATATGGTTATGAAATTATTATACGTGCCAGAACAAAAAACAAAGTACAGTTATTTGAATTTCAGTTTGACAAAAAGGGTCAAAAAATAACACAAAAAGAGATTATTACTAGAGATACAGATATTCTTAAATTTTGAAAAAGTATCACTACATAATTATTATTTGCTTACTGACTTATCTGAATGCACAATCGCAAAGCGTCACAAATGTAGGAACTATTCCAAAACTGAATATCAAAAAGAAATTTGAAAACCTATGGTCTGTCAATCTGGAAATTGCACCACGTGTAGAGCTAGCAGAAGGAAGTTCGTTAACTACTTTAGAAAATTCGACGTTATATACACTTACAGATATTACCACAGTAGTTTCTCGTACTCTGGGTGTAAGTAATAGCATCGGAGCAGGATATTTGACGCGTCTAGAAAAAGATCGAAGTACTTCCCATAGATTTATACAGCAATACGTACTCATAGATTATAAAGGCACACACCGTATTGCACATCGTTTTCGTACTGATCAAACCTTTCGACAAGGAGGTGTACCTACATTTAGGGCGCGGTATCGTATTTCTTCAGATATTGCATTACGAGGTCAAACGATAGATCCCAACGAGTTCTATTTTAAAATCAGTAATGAATACCTAGGAATTCTAAGAGATCAAGAAAATGACATTGAAATACGTTTGACGCCTACCTTAGGTTATAATTTGAAAAACAAAAACAAGATAGAGCTAGGACTCGATTACAGAATAGATTCCTTTATAAATAGCAGTCCTGATCATAGATATTGGATACAAATGGGGTATTACTTTCCATTGTAATGATATCCTAATACGTATGTGTTCGCTTTCGCGAAAGCAAATTTATAAGGCCGGCAGGCAGGTTTACAACTAAAGGGAGAGCGAAGCGTTAAAGCGTATACAACCTAAAAACGAACTGCTATTTTACCTCTTAGATAAAAAGGTGTTCCTGGCGTAAAATGAATTTCTTCTACAGAATTAGCTTCATTAAACAATCTACTTTCTGTGGCAAATTGAGTTTCATTCCACTCGATATCAAATAGGTTTTCTACAATAAGGCTATACGTCCAGTTTTTACGGGTATAACTCAGATTCATATCGGTTACAAAATAACCATCTGCTATAATAGAATTATCTTCATTGGCTGCACGATCATCTACAAAACGATAGGTAAGTGATCCTGAAAAAGGACCTAGATTATTAACTGTAAGACCTCCTACTGCTGTAAAATCAGGTGCTAATGGTATTAAATCGGCTCCATCTGATTCATCAGTGCTTCTCGCATAGGTATAATTAATATCTGAATATGCATACAACCAATCTGTCACTTGATAACGCGCACCTAATTCGATTCCAAATCTGCGAGATCTCCCACTCGGTTCTACAATACCTGCATCTCCAACATATACAAACTCTTGATCTAAAAACAAACTCCACGCAGCTGCATTTACCACAAAGCGATCAAAGGGTTTTATTACAGTTCCTATATCTATTCCATAGGCAGCAGGTAAGATATCTTCTCCTTGATTTGCAACGACAACTCTAGCGTCATTCGAGTGAAATCCTATACCTGATTTAAAAAATAATTGCATCTCTTGATTTGCAGTATATACAACATTAAATTTGGGACTTACTGCCACCTTGCTTTCACTTTGTCTGTCAAATTGTTCGCTTAACTTATTCTCATAATCAAACCTGAAATAATCTACTCGAAGCGACGGATTGAATTTCCATTTACCCATCTTAAGTTCGGTGTTTAAAAAACCATAAGAATTAACCTCATCTACATCTCCAAATGAAATTCTGTCTAAAGTTGTTACCCTATTAAGGGTTTTTGAAAGTTCTACATCGTTTACGTCATCATATCGAAATCCTATTCCTGCTTGATATTCAAATGCAACCACATCTGAAAGAGCTATGTTTTTTCGTTCATACGTCGTATTTGCTCCTAGAAGTATGCGATCTTCTTTTTGACGAATCTGATCTCCGTTTTCTGAATCTTCTAAGAAAAAAGTAAAGTTAGAATACAACTCAAAATCATAATGACTTATATACGCATTAGTACGTAACGTACTATTATCTGTCATAAACTTGGTGTGATTTAGTGCCAAATTGGTACGACTGGTATTTCCTCCTTCAGTATCATCTATTGCTCCAAAACGACTAATTAATCCTTGCTCAACAGCTCTCACAGGAATTTGTCCTGAAGCATCCCATTTACTTTGAAAGTGAGATGCTGTAAGCTCTAATATTTGATTACCATAGTCTTCATAACGATATTTTCCTATAAGATTAATACGATTAAAATTTTGTGGAGATACAACAGGCCCATCTGTAAGATATAACTCTGAACCTATATACCCTGTGCTTTTTTGATTGTTTAATACTGGAAAAAGCCCAACAAATCTTGAGGTATTAAATTGACCCACTTCTGCAGCAACATATGTATTTTCTACTGCATCCAAAAGTTTTAAATTCACAAAGCCAGCAGTATTAAAATTACCTTTATCTGCATAATAAGGTCCTTTTCCAAAGTCTATATTTTTAATGGTTTCGGGAATGACAAAATGTAAATCTGCATATCCTTGTCCATGTGCGTGAGAAGGCATATTTACAGGCATTCCATCTACACTTATAGCAACGTCAGTTCCATGATCTACATCAAAACCTCTTAAAAAAATCTGTTCTGCTTTTCCTCCTCCTGCATGCTGACCAATAATAAGTCCTGGTACTTTACTTAAAATCTCTTGAGATGATTTTACAGGATTTGTTTGTACATCTACGGCTGCAATACGACTTAATATATCTATTTCTGAAGTAAGTTCTATTTGATCTAATGATATACTTGAAGCTTCCATATATACGGTAATAGATGTTTCAAAATCTCTCTGAGAAGTAACAACCATACGGGTTGTATAGCCTAATCTAGAAAAGTAAATAGAATCTCCTGCTGTTGTTTTAGGAAGCACAAAACTTCCATCACTATCACTGTGACTATGCTGTCCTGTATTTTTATTAAAAATACCTACATAATCAATAGGCGTTTGTTTTCCTTGTTGATGTAATACGGTTCCTTTTAAACGTTGTCCGTATACTGTTACGGTAAGGCATAAGCATACCAAACTCATAAAAATTCTCATAGTTGTATTTTGATATATTCAGAAAAACCTACGAGTAAAATGATAACTCGGTTTTCTAAATTCGTTTTTTATGAGAATATATTTTTATAAAAGATATTATTATAGGTTAAAAACCTATCTATCAGCAAACAGAAGCATATAGATAAGCATCAAAAAAGGCTTCCTGTAGTAGAAAGCCTTATTGATTGATTTGGATTTGTTAGAAAACCCTCTTATTCTACGATAGGTGTTACCGTATATCCTGCTTTACGTAATAAATTAATCACGCCTTGATCTCCTCCTAAGTGTCCAGCACCTACCCCATAAAACACTTTTTGGTCTTTAGAAATCGTTCCTATTTTCCCTATCCAATCTATATTACGGTCGTCCAATAACGCTTTTTGTAACGCAGGGTCCATTTCAAAAGTTTCATTCATTGCACTATATAAGCCTTGAATATCTTCTTTTTTATACTTAGAAATCATATCATCAAACATAGTTGCTACTTTTTCTTCATCTTCTAGATACTCTATTACTTGATCAATTTGCTCATCATATGGCTGTACTTCAAAAACACCTATTTGAAATTCTGGGGTTTCTAATCCAATAACTTCTTTTTGAGCTGCTTTTGTACGTGCAATAATCTCGGTTTCATAACTCTTTGTTTGCTTGCCCATCATTGAAATTGTAATCATAGAAGATACTGTAAAAGGCTTAAATGTGTTAAAGGCAGCCATCCCAACACCCATATGTTCTGTTAAATACGTATCCAAAATCTTATACTCTTCTTCATCCATATAAGAACTTAACTTCTTACCATCTTCTAATTGCGCAAGTTTTTGCATACTTACCATCATTTGTGGATCATCCATATCAAGTTCTAAGACCGTAATTTCTGTATCTTTAATTGCCTTGTCTACTTTATCTTTAAATTCAAAATCCTCCTCAGGTATCAGGTGAAAAGTCCCGAATACATACGATGGTTTAATTCCATTTCCTTCTACTTTCCATAATAAACTTGATTCCTCTTGAGCGACTAAAGAAAATGTACTAAGGATTAATGCAACAAAGGCTTTAAATGTGTTTTTCATATATCTTTTATTTTTTTGAACTAACTATTTATATATGGTATTATAAGTATCAATAGTTTCAAAATTGTTACACAAGTAGTAAAAAAGCCTATTAATATGGAAAGATCGATTAATTATCATTTTCTCCATCTCCCGCTACACCACAGAGACCATTACATGCTCTAATATTGAAAAACCCACACCCATCATTATCTGCCTCACACGATGCTCCTTCACAATCAGCTCCTGGTCCAAAACACCAATCATCTCTTTTATTACATTCACAATCTTCATCGTCTCCTTCAATAAAATCTGGTCCCGGAGATACCACTCTTGAATTAATAACAAAAAAACTTTCAAAAGCTAAATCTTTAGAAAAAGTCACTTTTGCTCTAGTGATCCAAGTTTCAAGTTTCTTATATTTTTCTAGATTACCTCTACTCTCATCATCATAAATTTCTGGAGATATAAGTTCTATCGCTTCCTCTATCATTTGTAGTTGTTCCTTATTAAAAGAATTAGAGGTAAGAAGTTTATTTAATTTTCGTTGCCAAACCAATGCTTTCCCATTATTTGAAAGCACAATAAAATTAGATTTCTCGTCAGGTTCTGTTCCACTTTCTATAATTTCAATTAATTTTAAATCAACTGTTTCTTCTATAGAAGTAATTGCATCATCGTCAGAATTTTGACAAGAATTTAAAATAAGTAAACTAACAAAGCACATTAAAAATATTTTTTTCATAATTATATGATTTTGGTTAAAATTTTTGAGAAAACTACATAACCAAAAACCATATTACTAGTGTCAATATGTAAATGCAACTATTAACTTCATATGCGTTACTGAGAAACTCAAAAGCGCCTTTTTAATTTAAAATTCGATAATTCTGTCATATTATGCTAGTGTCAAAATACCTTCAAACACCTTACTATCACTACAATTACGGGTAAATGACGGGTGAAATTCAATCTAAAAAGTGAAACAATTATTGAAGCCTGCGTACTATTGTACTATGAAACTTCTTGTATATTGAGGCGCACATCGTACAAGGCTAATTTATTATGATGAAACAACCAGAATTAGGGCGTAAAATACTAGCATTACGCCAACAAAAAGGATTTACCCAAGAAGAACTTGTAGAACAATGTAATATCAGTGTACGCACTATTCAACGCATAGAAGCTGGAGAAGTATCTCCTAGAGTATATACTATAAAAACCATCTTGTCTGCATTAGATAGAGATCTAGACGATTTACAACAAGATTCTGTATTTGAAACAAAAGTAAAAGAAGTAATGCTTCTAGAAATAGATTCTTCTAAAGACGTCTCATTTATCTTTAAACAATTACATATAGGTTGGATTGCTGGAATACTAAGCATGATCGCTCTTGTTTTTGAAGCTATCGATGATTGGTATTATGTAATTAATTACTCGTATTATTTTGGCAAATCATACACCATCATATTAGGAGTTATATCTATTATCCTTTTTTCTTTGTATATGAGATCTTTTGTACTCATAGGAAATTTGTTTAAAAACACTTTTCTAAAGTTAACGGCGATTCTATTTATTGTTATAAATGCAATTGCTGCTACATTTGGACTTATAGATTTAGACTTTACTATTCTTCCCATGGAAGGATATGGTATTTTATATTGTGTACTCATGGGTATCATGTATCTTTTCTTTGGTTTTGCTTTGTATAAGCTCAAAGGCATTGGACAATTACCTATTGCCGCAGGAATTATGCAAATTATTATAGGAGCGATGTTACTTAGTATTTTTTTAGCTATTGTAGCTGGACCTGCAAGTATTCTAGTACAAGGAGTGAATGTGGCTATTATTCTAAAAGTTATAGAAACTATTAAGTCACAAATTAAGGAATAGAGATATTCTAAGTATAAGGTAGTATTGTAAACGTATTAGAATATATAAGCCGAGGGAAATATACATAACCCTCGGCTAAGAACCATCAGTTTTTTCGTACTCAATTTTATCTCACTAAAACAAATATGATCATTACATGATGATTTTACTTGCAATGTTATAGCTCTAGTATCAATTAACTAGATAAACGTCACTTCTCAAAATCATTTTTCGCCAGCAATGTAGTCGTTATTTTTTATTTATTCATACACAACTACAATAATTTTTATAAACGTCTTGTTTTACATATTAGTATACGAATCTTAAAATAGTTGTTATTACCGCTTTATAAATCTCTTAGTCACGACTGTTTCTTCTGCATTAATTTTAATCAAATAGACCCCTTTACCCCAGGTACTTGTCATTAATGTGGTTAGTAATTCTCCTTCTTGAATAACTCCTACTACAGTTTCTATTAGCTGCCCAGATGTATTATAGACATTGAGTTCATAGTTTTGAGCGTTTATAAGTGTTCCTTTAATGGTTATAGAATCGTTTTGCATATTTGGAAATAGCTGTATGGAGGTGTCCGCTTTCGCGAAAGCGTTTACACTCAAACTCACATTTTCAATAATACGTAAGTTAGCACTACCTGCATCAGATATGTATATACGATCATTTGTAGTATCTCCTAAAATCCCATTTGGAAAATTAAACGTTGCCGTATCTATATCACCATCTGTATTACCAAGTGTACTCCCTGCAAATAAGAATACTCCTCCAGTCTCAGGATCGATTCTATAAATACGATGCTCACCTATTTGGGTGCCGTATAGAAAACCTCCTTTTGAAGTAAGAAATCCTAATACGTTATTTTGAGCAGCACCTGCCGGTAATTGAGCAATCTCAGTCAAGGTCTCATCACTTTCCAATCTAAATATCTTCCTATCGTTATAATTAGAAATATACGTTTGGTCTCCAATAAAGGCTATTCCTGAAGGTCCATTAAGAGGCGCTCCTTGGATTATAATTCCAGTTTCATTATCGTCTGGATCTAAGTAATTAAGACTACTCTGATTATAAGAAACCCATAATAAATTATCATCCTGAATATTATACTTTATTCCTGTAGGATTGTTAAGCCCTGTTACAGTATCTAGTAAACTTCCATCTGTATGATAAATATGTATGGTGCCTCCGCCAGCTTCACATATATAAATACGATCATCATCTGTGACTCCTATACCGTTTGGATTTGTAAATCCTGTTGCAAAAGTGGTCACATTTCCTGTAGTAAATTCATATTTAAAGACTTCATTTCCTTGAAAATTGGAACAATACACATCTCCATTTGATGTAATTCCAAATCCATCATAAAAGGATCCTTCTGTAACAGTAGTAACTGTTTGGGCTTGAGATAGCACACAGAATAATGTAAGACATAAGGTAGTAATTGTTTTCATAACTTTTCGGTTTTTAGATTGATGAAGTTCAAATTAAAAACCAAAAACTCAATCGCGCGACAGTATGGGTACACATAGACGCTTTTACGCTACTCTTTTACTTTTTATATACTCACTAGGGGTTTGGGAAGTCACTTGTTTAAAGGCTTTATTAAATGTTGACTTTGAGTTAAACCCAGCATCAAAAGCAATGGCTAGTAATGTTTGTTTACGATGCAATCCCCGATCAATATTTTCTAATATATCTTGTACACGATACGTATTAATGTAGTCATAAAAAGATTTTTGATATATCTGATTTAGTAACCATGAAAGGTTATTAGAAGTTGTATTTATTTTTTCTGCAAGTACCTTAAGAGATAAATCTGGTGTTTTATAAATCTCTTCCTCTTGAAGAAAGAATTTCAATCGTTTTTGTAATCGTTGAATTTCATCTGGTTTAAGTCTTGCTTTTTCTTCTTTAATCTTAGGACGCCATGGAATTCTAAAAATTTCTGGTTGACGCAAACTATAATATCCAATAACATAAATAAACAATGGAATAGAAATCCATACTAGTTCATAATTAAAAATGGTGTAAATCTCTTTAATTCTAAAAACCCCACTTAAAAAACTAACCACCCATAATAGTGTACATAAGGATACTGCTCCTAATAAATACAACGCATAACGACGTATCGCTAGTACGTAGGAAACCTGATGTTTCATAATATTTTTATGCTTCTGAAATAATCTAATAGAAGCAATAGTATATACGATAAAGCTTATAACACCTATTAATTCTGCAAAAAACCAGAAATAAGGTAAAAACTGTATTTCCTTAATAAAAGCTGTAACATTTTCTGGAGCTAAATACACACCTATTGTTATACAAATATGTATGCAGGCAATCAAATAGTGCCAAAAAGAAAGTTTAAAAGCAGGTGTTTCCTGAAAAAGAAGACGTCGTATATAGCAATATATAAGAGGCCCAAATAAAAAAATAGTCACATCTACCAATCCAGCTACATATCCTACCCATGGGGCATCTATTCTAAAGGCTACAACACGACCAAAAAGCATCACCACAGCAATTCCGATGGTAATAGAAAGAATATCATTTGCTACTTTATTACGATTATCAATAAGACGTAAGGTGACCGCCAAAAAAATTCCTTGACTCACCCCTAAGAAAAGAATAACATCGAGTAATGTAAATGACATTGCTATATCGTTTTATTAATTATTGTTTTTTATAAGATCGAAAGCAAATGCTTTTACAACATCTTCTTTTGACATCCAGTCTTCTAATGATATCGTCACTGGATAATCAGGAATGGTGCCTCTTCCAATATTTTTAGTTGGATCTACTGCATTTATATACTTATTGAGAGGAACTGTAATGATTAATCCTCCTCCTATAATTACTTGTGGCATGAGTCCACTGGTGTTTCCTTGATATCCTCCAGCACTTTCTTCTCCTATAACTTTAGCCTTTTTATTATCAGATAGTATCGCAATAACATCAGCTGCAGATGACATACAAAATCCATTAGTAAGCAGATAGGTGTTGCCTTTATAGTGATGTTTTGCAGGTTTTTGAGGTTTGTAGTACTTAAATTCTTTGGTTAACAATGCACCTTTCCATAAGTAGGTAGAATCTTTTTTTTCTGGCTTGCTATAAAATATTTTGGCTGCCCCTTTGCTTACATCGTTTGCAATACTTTCTGTGACCTCTATGCGATCCCAATATCTAAATTCTGAATCAAAAAAATAAGAAGTAAGTAAGGCAGCATAACTATCGGTTCCTCCAGTATTATACCGTAAATCGATAATAAGGTTTTCTACACCCTGTTCCTTCAATGTCTTAAAAGCATCTTTTATAAAACCTTTAAAGTTTTGCCCATTACTTTTAATTAATGACTTTGCAAATGTTTGAATCTTCAAGATCCCAACTCCATCTTTAATTTCAAAAGAAAGTTGTTCTTTATGTATTGCTGCAAATTTTTCATATGAAGGGAAAACTTCAGGAGTAATACCCTTTATTTTATATTCCTGCGCTTTGTTTTCTGATACAATTTTGACCGTAAATGTATCTGTCATTTCAATTATACTCTGATACCAAAACGGAAATCTCAAGTTGAGTGCTAATATCTTTTCAGTTTGATTATATCCATCTGAAGGAATTGCCTTAACCAATGTTTCTATAATAGGTCCAATGGGTTTTCCATTAATAGAAAGGAGTTCTCCTTTTATAGGAATAGATCTATTTTCAGAGTGATTTTTTGTAATAAATACTCTTCTGTTTTCATCTATAAAAATTTCTACTGGAATATGGGTTTTTGTTTTTGCCATTGCATCTTCATAGGCCACTGGAAGTACAATGTTTGTGTGTAAACATCCTATTTGAGCAATCAATGGTTTTACTTTTCTATAAAAATCAAGTGTATTGAGTGAATCGGTAACTGTTTGTAATGTCGAATCAATAATCACATCAAAACGCTCTTTTGGTGTATACCAATAAAACCCAGGATGTCCTCCTTCCATACCTTCTAGTAAGTCTCTCGTCCATTTTTTGATACTATCCTGATGGTATTTTTTTTCAAAATTTACGTCTACACTTTCTTGAGAAAAAAGAGGTTGTATACATAAATTACAAATCATAAATAGAAGTAGTCTGGTATGCATATAATTCGATTGAACATTTAGAATTGGAAAAGTAAGTAATCAAAGATAACGCGCCTTTATGCTTAACAAAACTATAAGGCTGTATTAACAGAATTATAGGTCTGTCTGGGTACACTCATACGCTATATACCCTATGAGTATACATGTATACGCTACTGCCTACCGGCAGGCAGGTTCGCGAAAGCATATAACCATCAATTACTTTCTCAAAATAGACACACCTATTTTAAACGTCTGATTATTGTTTAATAAATAAAAGCTGTCCTACATGATCTCCATCACAGTCATTACCTGTAAAATCAATAATAAAGTTTCCGTTTGCATCTATCATACCATTTCCAGAAAAGCTTCCTTCACAATCTACAATAGTGTCTATAAATGAGAAAGAAGTAATCGTATCGCCATCTAGATTTATAATCATGGTACCATCATTTGCATTTGTACTACAGCAAGACGTGAAGTTTGAAGTTGCAAAAAACTGAGCGTCTATTCTATTAGGATTTGCTGCACTAACCACAAACTTTGCTGAAATTGCAAAATCTGTATAGGTTATTGAAGGTGTTACAGAATTCCAGGTTCCTCGATAATCCCCAGTAAATGATTCTTCTACGGGGTCTTCTTCCATTTGTTGTGGTTCATTGTTATTATCATCTGAGCTACAGCTACAGATAAACAAGCATAGGCATAACATCCATGCGTAAAGTGTTAAGTGTGTTTTCATTTTTTGATTGTTTAGTTTATTAACATAGACTAACTAAACAAATATTTTGGCTAAGGTGTGCCCTTTGAGAACTCTAAAGATACTTATTTACTATCAAACCTGCATTATGTAATAGATTTTCTATTACATAATGCAGGTTAAAAATGATAGAATGCATCTTCAAAGTGTTTTAATTCTTCTTGTTGTGCATTTTTAAGAATGGCTATAATATCAAAACGTACCTCAACATCAAGATCGTTTGAGATCACGTATTCGTTGGTAGCTTTTACAATATTCTTGATCTTTCCTTGCGTAACAAAACTTTGAGGATCTCCAAAAAACTCTGAATTTCTAGTTTTAACTTCTATGATGACAAGTGTGTCTTTATCCTTCTGACATATAATGTCTAGTTCAGCTTTATTATAAAACCAATTGCGTTCTAAGATGGTATATCCCTGTTTTATGAGGTATAACGTAGCATACTCTTCCCCCCATTCACCAAGTTCGTTGTGTGTCATTTAATAAAATTCATTTCAATTTCCACGAAGGCGGAAATCTTCTGGTTATCATTCTTTCTTCATCTTAGGTTGTCCATTCACTTTAAATTCGAAAATATCAGGTCGTGCATAGTGACCTATGGTATCAAAGTCTAGTTTACTTCGTGTGATTTCAGTAAGATTAATAGTTGCGGTAAGCGCGCCTGCTTTGTCAAATAAAGGACCTGCAAGTACTTGACCATTTGGAGCTACAATGACACTTCCGCCACGGCACATTATCTCTGGCTCATCTACAGCGAGTGCTTGGTGTTTTTCTGAGTACATTGATTTGGTGAAAAACTGATTACACCCTAGCACAAAACAACGTCCTTCCAACGCAATATGTTGCATGGTTGCAGTCCAATTATCTCGTGAGTCGGCTGTAGGTGCTATATAGATTTCTACACCTTTTTTATACATCGCCATTCGAGCTTCAGGCATATAATTTTCCCAGCAAATGAGTCCGCCGAGTTTCCCAATATCAGTATGAAAAGTAACCAATCCTTCGCCTCCTGCTTCTCCCCAAATAATACGCTCAAATCCTGTGGGTTTAATCTTACGATGCACCCCTAATAATCCTACTTTAGGAGAGATATACAGCATACTACAATAGAGTGTTCCATTGATGGCTTTTCGTTCAGTTACACCCAAAACGAGATACACATTTTGTGCGGCGGCGAGTTGTTCCATACGAGGGAGATCATCACTCTCTAGATCAAAACTGTTCTCATAATACTCGGCATACAGATCTCTTCCTTCTTCAGTACGGCTTCCTACTTTGGTGCCAAACATAAATCCACGAGGATAGCCTGGCACAAACGATTCTGGGAATACAATAAGCTCACTTCCCGTGGCTGCATGTTTCTGGGTGAGTTGCTCTACTTTTTGAAGGGTAGCTTCTTTATCAAAAAATACAGGACTGTCCTGAATAAGGGTTACCTTAACTTTCATATGTCAACGTACAATTAGTTTTGGTTACTTCTAGCGCTACAGTAGCTCCCATGATCAAGGCTCTATTATCATCTACATGACCTGCTGGAAAATCAAAAGCTACTGGGTAATCACATTCTCCTATCGCATCAATTACAATCTCCTGAGCAGTTTTTCCAAAAGGAATACGATTATCATGCATTTTAGTCATTCCTCCTACAATGAGTCCTGCCAAATTATCGAGCATTTTATTGCGTTTCAAATTCATCACCATACGGTCTATATGATACAGATATTCATCCAGATCTTCTATAAATAATACTTTTCCTTCGGTATCTAATGCAGAGTTGCTTCCACACATAGAATAGAGCATGGATAAGTTTCCACCTACTAGTTTTCCATTGGCAGCTCCTTTTCTATTCAACTTGTGAGAGGTCTCATATATAATATCAGGCTGCTCTCCAAAAAGGGCTTTTTTTAAAGACGCTTTCGCGAAAGCGGTATTATCCTCCACACTTACAGGCATAGTGCCGTGAATGGTTTTAAAACCAATCTTATGGATATGATTGTGAAATACCGTCACATCCGAATAGCCTACAATCCACTTAGGATATTTTACAAATTTGTAAAAATCAATCTGATCTATAATGCGTACAGAGCCATACCCGCCACGTGCACACCAAATGGCTTTAATTTCTGGATTATCAAGCATTTCTTGAAAATCCTGAGCCCGTTCATAATCGGTGCCTGCATATTGATGATCTGAAGCACCAATGGTTTTTCCAATCACAGGTACGAGTCCCCAATCTTTAATAAGTTGAAGTCCCTCTTCAAGTTCTTCTAAAGAGATTTTACGTGCCGTTGCGACGATCGCTATACGATCTCCCTTTTTAAGAAATGGCGGTGTTATCACTATATTTCTATTTTAGAAATACAAGGTACTATATTTATCAATATCTGAATAACCAAAAATCGCCAATACTCATAAATGAATACCAACGATTTAAAAAGAGACAACATATACATTTACCAATTTCTTACCTCTATCTGAGGAACTAACATTGTTTTTAAAGTGGTTTCATAGTTATCGTATAGAAGTACCCCCATTTTTGTTTTTCATCAAAGTTTACAAATCCATAGCCTTTCGCAGATCTAGTATTAGGACGTGAAGAATCATATAACCAGAATGTATGTGTAGAGTTTGCTAAACGTTTACGCCCATCCGGACCATCTGCATAACCTGAAAGCGGCTTATCACCTGTAAGAAATCGAGTAATTTCTTGTAAATCAATTGTATCTGCTTGATACGTATCTAAGGCATTATTCACCTTTCTGTATTCGTTGTATTTGAATTGTAGATTAAGCACTTCTGCTTCTACAAGTTTATCCTTATAGATGAGTACAGGGATTTCAATTTCCGTATTTGTATAGTCTTTAGATTGTCCTTCACTCAATAAAATATTCTGAGTACTGAGTAACAAATGAGTATCTATTTTATTAATAGGGCTGTCAAAAATTTTAGCAGCTATATTTACTTTTCCTTTTTCTGATTTTCCCACACCATTGGATTTGTATAATTTTAAGGTTTGTAATTTTACAACCATCTTGGCATACCTAGATTTTTTAGAACCATTCCAACTTCCCCAATCTCTTTCTTCAAATTTCCCTTTAAAAGCAACACCGTTAAATTCCATTTGAAAAGGTTTCAAATTTGTATTGCCATCATTAGAATACGTGCCTTTTAAAATCTTTGTTCTTGGATCATACTTACCGTAAACAAACCCTTTTGCTCCATAGGTTCCCGCCATCATACCATGTTCATTTTGTATAAATTGTATCTCCCCATAAGTAGTTTCCCATATCCCTTCATATTTCTCAAAAGAGCATGTTCTTACTGCTTGCCCAGACCAATCTCCACCTAACGGATCTCCTTTCCAAGCCCATTTTCCTGTAAATTTACTTCCGTTTTTTGTCCACTTAAAATCTCCTAATTTATTATCGTTAAAAAAGATTCCTTCTACTGTGTTTCCATTAACAGTATGAACTATTACATGTCCTTTATCTGCATAGGTTCCTACAATTACATTCCTTTTTTGGACAAGCTTAACTTCTCCAAAGTTTGTTGTATAGATTCCTCCCCATTCTGTAGCATTTGCTGTCGTAAAAAGGAATAAAAAAGTGAGTGCTGTGAATAGTGCCTTCATAAATATGTTTTTTATGTGTTACTCTTATTTGAGTCCACTCTTTATGAAACATTTTTAAAAAAGGTTAACATCTCATCATTAAAAAACAATACTATTCTTTTTTTGATGATGATAAACAAGGTATCAGATTTGAGATCTCTTTAATAGAAATTAAGAGGTACTTTAGATGTGTAATTATGTTTGCTTTTTACGCTTTCGCGAAAGCATATACAACCCTATTAAAAAAGGTTAAGCAATGACATCATTCATTCATAAACATCCAAATCTGCAATCTCACCGTATATTTATGTATAAGATGTAACCTTATTTTTGTTTTACTCGTCTCAGTATAATAAACAATTAAACCTTTTCGTTTTTTTAAAGTCAAAAGACAACAAATTGTTTATTCATAATGATTTACATACTTTTAGTATAACCAAACCCTCGCAATTATGGAAATTTTTACTTCTTGTAACCTTGCTTCCATTACTCCTTATGAACCTAGTGATGTCAATCCTTGGGATATCCAAAAGGTAAAACATGTATATAGGAGATTAGACTATGGTGCTACAAACGCTACATTAAATATTGGTGTCCTGAGTACTCCTAGCGAACTCATAGATACCCTTATCCAAGAAGCTATAGATAAACCAAACCCGTCACAACCTGAATGGGGGTTTTGGAATATAAATAATTATACCAATTTTAATGATGAAAATAACGGTCAGATTAATGAGTGGTATGCACAAACTTCCATTGCTTTTATTAATGGGAATTTAAAAGATCGACTCGCATTCTTCTGGTTTAATCACTTTGTTACACAACTAGAGGTTTATTTTTATGCTCCCTATTTATATCAATATTGGGACTTAATGCATACACATGCATTAGGTAATTTTAGAGATTTTGTAAGAGCCGTAGGAAAATCTTCTGCTATGTTACTCTATTTAAACGGGTTTGAAAACACCAACAATAGTCCTAATGAGAACTATGCTCGTGAACTATACGAACTTTTTACATTGGGTGTAAATAATGGATATACACAAACAGATATTGAAGAAACTTCCAGAGCATTGACAGGATATAATCACTTTGGTGATGGGGTTGCTGGAAATCCTATTGTATTTGATGATTCAACATTTGACAATTCTGCAAAAATTATTTTTGACCAAGAAGGTCCATGGGATTATGACCAAGTAATTACGATTCTTTTTGAGCAAAAAGCCGATTTAATTGCTCCTTTTATATGTGAAAAACTCTATAATTTTTTTGTGAGTCCAGATACCAATCAAGAGATCGTAAATGCCATGGCAGCTACATTGCTTGCTAATGATTTTGAAATTACACCTGTATTAGAACAGTTATTTAAAAGTGAACATTTTTATGATATTGATGCTATAGGACATGTGATAAAAAGCCCTTATGACCTTACAACTACATTTACAAGAGAGCTTGGATTACAATTTGACAACACCGATAATCAGTTTAGTAATTTCATTATTTATCTAAATGATATTACGGGACAAGATATTTTCCAACCACCTGATGTAGCAGGATGGCAACGTAATCGTGACTGGATAAATAGCAGTACGCTAGCAGGAAGATGGGAAGGTATTCGAATTATGCTCTATAATTTCTGGAATGTAGATCAAGAACAGTTTCGAGATTTTGCCATTAACATTTCGGGAGATAGTAATGATCCTGCATTGATCACACAATCTATTATAGACTTCTTTATGTCTCGGTCACTACATACAGCAACCGATTATGACATTGCAACTACTGTTTTTAGGTGGGAAATTCCAGATAATTATTATGATGATGGCATCTGGGACTTGAGTTGGGAGTCTGCTCCTTACCAAGTATTGCTCTTGATGTTTCATATCAGTAGAATGCCTGAATTTCAACTTAAATAGCCTGTATTATGTGTAAGCACGACCACAATTCAAAAAACAACGCACAAAAGAAAGGGCAAAAATTACATAAAGGTCCTTCTGCAAAAATCACAGATCAACATCATGATCAAGAACACAGCACCTGGAGTAGACGCTCCTTCATGCAAGCCCTTGGACTTGTAGGAACAGGATCTATTATGGTAGGAGGTTCTAATTTATCTGCTGCCGCACCCTCTAGACTTACGACGGCATTAGCTAATGCTGATAGTGACCGTATTTTAGTATTAATACGCCTTAAAGGAGGGAATGATGGCTTAAACACCATTGTGCCTATTTATGATTATGACTTTTATGCACAAAGTCGTCCTACCATACGCTATCAAGAAAACGAACTGTACAATCTGTCTTCAGATTTTGGAATCCCTCCATCTATGGACCCATTACAATCCTTGTGGGGGAATGGTCAAATGAAAGTAGTGCATGGTGTTGGATATCCTGATTCGAGTCTTTCTCATTTTAGAGGTTCTGATATTTGGGCATCTGCACAACCTGAAGAAGTAGATGACACAGGTGTTTTTGGACGTTACTTTGAAGACTTATTTCCTGATTTTCTAATCAATCCGCCAGATATTCCACCTGCGATCCAAATAGGAAGTAGTGGAAATTTAATTTTTGATGGAGACGATGCGAAATATGCCTTTTCAGTTGCCAATCCTCAACAATTAGAAAGTATTGCCGAAAATGGGGTGTTACATGATGTGACAAATATTCCTGATTGTACATTTGGAGATCAATTAGGATTTATGCGAAGTTCTATTAATACATCTTTTACCTATGCAGGAACCATTAATGAAGCCTACGAAAGTGCTTCCAATGCTGTAGAATATGGTGAGGGTCAACTAGCAAGGCAATTAGCTATTGTTGCTAGAATGATAAAAGGAGGATTAGGAACACAAGTATATCTGGTGACTTTAGGGAGTTTTGATACGCATGCCAATCAATTAGAAGATCACGGACAATTATTAAGTGATCTCTCTACTTCCGTTAAAAACTTTTATGATGATCTCAATAGTGCAGGAATGGGAGAAGATGTATTATCTATGACCTTTTCTGAGTTTGGACGTCGTATCGAAGAAAATGGTTCTAATGGGACCGACCACGGAACGGCTTCTCCTATTCTCATGTTTGGGAATGGTCTCAATGATCAAGGATTTGTAGGAACACATCCTGATATTCAGAGTACAGATGAAACAGGAAACCCTGCATTTACCACAGATTTTAGACAGGTATATTCAACGGTGCTAAAACAATGGTTATGTATCGATGAAAATCTTGTAGATCAAATCTTATTTGGACAAACATATGAAGCATTAGATCTAGGATTTAATTGCGAAGCATTAGGTGTTGATGATGTTGCAATTGCAGGAGGTTTCCAGCATTTGGCAACCTATCAAGGTGATCAAACATTTATTGAATACACTATGCCTACAACGGCTAGAGTTACCGTTACTTTATTTAATTTACTTGGACAGGAAGTAGGAAAATTAAAAGATGAATTTAGCTTGGAAGGACCTCAACGCATTAATGTAAAACAATCCGTACGTACACGTTTACGCACAGGGCAATATATCTATCGTATATCTTTTAATGGGAAGAGTTACAGTAAGTCTATTTTGGTGCGGTAAAGTCCACTCTGCCCGTTGGGCATCTTCCTGAAGGGGAGAAAGCTAAACAAACAGCCTGATTTTCTTAGAAGATTATGTTGAAATTTCAGGTGTTATTTTGTGTCATTTAATGAATACCTTTTTTACATGTTAATAAAAATGATAGATTCCCGCTGGAGTTTATCCTGAGCAATAGTCGAAGGACGGGAATTAAATATGCTCTACACGAAGAGAATATGTCCACCCATTAAGGTCGGGGAAAGACATTTTCAGTTTGTAAAAATATAGTATACAGTATTTTTTGGTTCCCCAGCCCTGAAGGGAGCAAAAAATTAAATATACAGTACATTGAGAGAATATGTCCACCCATTAAGGTCGGGGAAAGACATTTTCGACTTTTTAGCGCCATTAAGATGTGTTGAAAATAGAGTAATACTCTAAAATAGAACACTACTCTATTTTTTAAAATATATTTTGCACATAAATATGAGGGCAGAGTAAAAAATTTCTTTATACGCTTTCGCGAAAGCGTACCCTTTATCTATTTAAGTAAAACACCACATACAAACTCTTGTATTCAATACTACACAAACGCATGTTGGGAAATGTTTTAGGTGTGTATGTAGATGAAAGACTCATTTGTAGTATAAGATGCTTTGGTAGCCGTTTGTTTTCTTATTTTTGTGCCTTTAAATTACACAGATGTCGCAAAGATACACTATTACAGCCGCTTTACCGTATACAAACGGTCCCATTCATATAGGTCACCTTGCAGGAGTTTATGTTCCTGCAGATATTTATGCGCGTTATATGCGTATGCAAGGAGCCGATGTTGCCTTTGTATGTGGAAGTGATGAGCACGGGGTTCCAATTACCCTCAAAGCCAAAAAAGAAGGGATTACACCTCAAGATGTAGTAGATAAATATCATGCAATTATCAAACAGTCTTTCCTTGATTTTGGAATCACCTTTGATAATTACTCGCGTACCTCTGCACCTATTCATCATGAAACAGCATCAGATTTTTTTAAGAGGATGTATGAGAAAGGGAAGTTTCTAGAAGAAACAAATGCTCAGTTATATGATGCAGAAGCAAACCAATTTCTTGCCGATCGTTTTGTGACAGGAACCTGTCCTAAATGTGGGTTTGAAGAAGCCTATGGAGATCAGTGTGAAAACTGTGGAACCTCACATAATGCCACAGATTTAATCAATCCTAAAAGTGCGATTTCTGGGGCTGTACCAAGCCTTAAAGAAACCAAACATTGGTTTTTACCCTTAGACCAATACGATGCATTCTTTAAAGAATGGATTTTAAAAGGACATGAAAAAGATTGGAAAAGTAACGTATATGGACAATGTAAATCATGGATTGACGATGGTTTACGTCCTCGTGCGGTAACGCGTGATCTCGATTGGGGAATTCCTGTGCCTGTAGAAGGTGCCGACGGAAAAGTACTCTATGTGTGGTTTGACGCCCCTATCGGGTATATCTCTGCGACCAAAGAATGGGCGGCACGAGAAGGGAAAGATTGGGAGCCGTATTGGAAAGATGAAAACACTAAACTCCTTCACTTTATTGGGAAGGATAATATTGTGTTTCACTGTATTATTTTCCCTGCGATGTTAAAAGGACATGGCGATTATATCTTACCAGACAATGTGCCTGCTAATGAGTTTTTAAATCTAGAAGGCAACAAACTTTCTACCTCAAAAAACTGGGCGGTTTGGCTACACGAATATTTAGAAGATTTTCCAGATAAACAAGATGTATTACGTTATGTATTAACGGCCAATGCCCCCGAAGGAAAAGACAATGACTTTACGTGGAAAGATTTCCAACAACGTAATAAAAGTGAATTGTCAGACGTCTTGGGAAATTTTATTAATCGTGTAGCGGTTTTGACCAATAAATATTATGACGGTGTTGTGCCAACTCCTAATGCGTTTAACGAAATTGATCTTAAAACACTAGAAAAGCTACGCGCCTATCCTGCCGTGATTGGAAGTAGTGTAGAGAAATACCGCTTTCGCGAAAGCTTAAACAGCCTTATGAACCTAGCACGTTTAGGGAATAAGTATTTAGCTGATGAAGAGCCTTGGATAAGGATTAAAACAGATGAAGAACGTGTAAAAACAGTTATGTATGTAGCGCTACAAATCGCAGCTGCTCTTTCTGTATTAAGCGAACCATTCTTACCGTTTACCAGTGAGAAACTCAAGGATATTTTCAAAACAGAAAGCCTAGAAACTATAGGTTGGAATGATGTGACTACACAAGAAGTACTGCTACCTTCTGGACATAAAATTATTGAAAAAGCACCTCTTTTATTTACTAAAATAGAAGATGCAGAGATCCAAAAGCAGTTAGATAAATTAGAAGCAAGTAAAAAAGCTAATGAAGCCGAAAATGCTGTTGCCGAGCCTCAAAAAGAGACTATTGGTTTTGATGATTTTACAAAAATCGATATGCGTGTGGGTACTATTCTAGAGGCCGAAAAAGTGCCTAAAACCAAAAAGCTAATGAAGCTTACCGTAGATACGGGCATTGATACACGTACCATTGTGTCTGGAATCGCCGAAAGCTTTACTGCCGAAGAAATTATAGGTAAAAAAGTAACCGTATTGGTAAATCTAGCGCCGCGTGCTTTACGTGGAGTAGAGAGTCAAGGAATGATCCTAATGACGGAAGACACCAATGGAAAACTCGTATTCTTAAATCCCGATACCGATGGGGTAAAAAATGGGGAGACAATTAATTAAATTCACTTTGTAACAACATCATTAACAATTACATAAATGAGCAAGTATCACCTTTATTTATGAAATCACTTATTTATTTTTTAATTATTTTTATAAGCTCAACTCTTTATAGTCAAGAGACTATTTTAAGTTTTCAGAATCTTGACATAAAAAAAAATATCAAAAATGTAGAGAATTATTCTCTCTCTGATGAGAAGACAAACAATCTTGCTATAATTTTAGGTCAAAAAGATAAGATAACTGGATATTTATACAATTCCAACTTTGAAAAAATAGGAGAAGCTGCTGGAATAAGTCTTAAAAAAAAATATAGTGAAATTATAGGGTATAGTATTACTAATGAGTCTATATATACCCTAGTTTATAGTACAGATTCTGGTAAAAATTTTGAATATAGTACTATCAACTTTGAAACTGGAAAAATTGTATCTAATGAAATTGATTTCAAACTTGATGACGAATTTTACTTAGAAACCATTCATTATAAGAACAGGATGATCATGATGAGTGCAACTAAAAATGATCTACTTATATTAAGAGAGTTTACAGAAGATTTTACATTTGAAGAAATGTCTCCGTTTCGCTTAGATAACCCAAACGAGGATCATAAATTACTTACAAATCAATTTAGTTTTAATGCTTTTGACCCATTTAAAACAACCATATACGGAATAACTAAAATTGATAACAATGTCCCTAACACTATATCACACACCTCTAACAAAAGTAAACTATATCAAAAAGACGATAATATATATATTACTGTTGAGGATGAAAAATCAAAAAGAACTATTTTAAAAATCCTTAACCTTTCAGACCTTAAATTGATTACTAAAACTTTAAAATATCCAGAAGGAAAAAAAGAAAACTTTAAAAACTTCAATTCTTTTATATACGGGCAATACTTCTTCCATATTGCAAGTTCTAGAGATGAAATGATTTTTCAAGTTAAAAGCTTTGATAATTTAATTATTAAAGAATTTTATGTAGCTAAAGAAAGTACTATTGAATTTAAAAACTCTCCAATATTTCAAAGAGGCTCTACATATAGTTATGGCTCAGGAAAAAAAAACCTTAATACAACAAAGCAATTTTTAAGAAAAATTACTAGTAGTAATTTAGGAATTTCTGTATATCAAGAGAATAACAACTATCAAATTACTTTTGGAAGCAGTGAAGTGATTTTTAATAGTGGAAGGTTATCAAATTTTCAATCAAGAGGGACAACCTTTAATACACCTGGAGGTTCTGTATTTGTCCCATCATATAGTCCAACTTTTTCTTCTTTTAATAGTTATGGACGTTCAAAAGATGTATTTACAAATGGACTTTTTGATAATACGTTTAATCATATTGAAGGAGAAGTGCTTGAAAACAACATTTTTGATCGTATAAAAGAGTTTCAAGACGAACTAAAATGGGATACTGCAGAAGATGTTTTTATTCATAACGGTACAACCTATTTTAGCTATTGGAATACTAGGGAACAAACATATTTTTTGCTTCAGTTTTAATCCTGCAACACCTCTTTAATCCTAGAGATAAATACACCATTGCTCGTCCATGATTTTCCGAGGCTACAATGATTTAGGTGTTTCCAATTTCTGATAGTGAAAACACTAAGAGACTATAGTTAGTTTGATGTTATAACCCTTATGATTCAAAAGATTAAAATTCATGAATTTTAAGAAATAATTTTTGTTATTTAATAGAATAACAACTAGTTTTATTGATATAGCTTAACAAATATTCTTCTTTAAGTAGAAAATTGAATTATGAAAAAAATAAGTATTATTATACTCTTGCTTTCTAATCTTTTTGCAAAGTCGCAAGAAATAATAAACACTATAGATGTTAGTGATTTAAATGCTAAAAAAATTGAATTATTTAATGTTTTTAATAGCAATGATGATAAAAAGGTTGTTCATTTACTTAAACATAAGAGAGAATTACACGCCTCTCTTTATGATAAAAGACTAAACCCCATTGGTGAAAAAATATTTCTTGAAAAATTTAAAAATTACCGTGAATCAATCAGTGGTCATTCTAATAATGGGAACAGGTTTTCTATATATTTAAATGACGATCATGAAAAGTGGGCCGTTTTATCTCTCGATTTTGACACATACGAAGTATTGATCAAGGACTATGACATTAAATTACGATCTCAAGATTTTCTTAACAGTTTTTCTGTAAATGACTCCCATTATATAGTCACAATAAAAAAACATTCATCTATAGTTTTTATCCATAAGTTATATCCAGATGGAAGCTATACATCAACAGAGTATGACTTTTCTAGTGTAGATTTTTCTGGTGGTTTACGCTCTATCGGAAATCTTCACAAATTAATGAATGCTTCATCAGAAACTTTTCAAACAGATTTAATTAGAAATGATGTTCCTATATCCCTCAGGTCAACCAATGAAAAAGTAAAACTTTATGTAAATGAAAATAGTATTTCAATGACAATTGATAATTCTAGAGATTATACTTACATACTTCATTTGGACAAATACAATAGTGATAAAAAAAGTACTATAATTACTAAAGACAAAATGAAAGAACGTTCCTCTTTTGAGGATTCAAATTCGTTTATTTACGGCAATCATATTTTTAGCGTGAAATCTACTTTTGAAGAACTCAAATTTTCTGTTACTGATCTTTCTAATTTAAAAGTGGTAAAAACCTATTCGGCATTAAAAAATGACCCTATTAATTTTAAAAGCACAGCTATTCTAAATCAAAAGTCTGGAAACAAAAATACCAAACCAATAAATACCACAGAAGATTTTCTAGAAAAAATAACAAACTCTAAACCTGCAATAAGTGTTTATGAACAAAATAATAAACTTATTGTAACTATAGGCGCTTCAAAACAAGACAATAGTAAAGAAGAAGCATTAGCTGTTATATCTACATTAGTTGGAGGTTCTCTTGGAGCGGGTGCCGTTTATAGTTCAAACGCAAATGCCATTGATAATAATTTCCTTGATTATTCAAGAACTAAAACAACTCGATTCCAAACTGTCTTAGATAAAAATTTTAATCAAATTCAAGATATTGCTATAGAAGAAAATGTATTTGATAAAATTAAAAACTACGATCTTAACAATGATATTCAAGGCATGAAAGCTCTCTATAAGTTGAATGATACATTTTATTATAGTTTCATTGATGAGAATACAAATCAGATTAAAACTGTAGCATTTTTACAATAAAACTTTCTAACTAATCAAGTAACTCCTCTTTAATTCGAGAGATAAATACACCATTGCTCGTCCATGATTTTCCGAGACGTACAATGATGAGATCTTCATTGGGAGATACATATACTTGTTGTCCTAAAATACCAAGCGCATAAAAGTCGTCGCCACAGTCTTTACTATACCATTGGTATTGGTAACAATCATTTGCATTATTAGGGGTTACTAATTTTTCTACCCATGCCTTTGGTACAATTTGTTTGCCTTTGTACTCGCCTTTATGAATCATTAAACGTGCAATCTTAGCTAGGTCAATAGCGGTAGTATTCAAACAACAAAACGCTTTGGTATTTTTATTTTTCTCATCATCATAACTCCACGTAGCAGGATTTTCCATCTCTAAGGGAATCCATAGTTTGGCTTCTAGGTATTTCCCCAGTTGCATCTCGGTCACACGCTCTACAGCAATACCAAGCAAGGTCGTACACACACTTTGATACTCATGATGCGTTCCTGGTTCGTAGTTAAATTCCATCTTAGAAATCTGCTTCAATTGTTTCTTCCCGTAATACAAACGACTTACCTCATCAAACGGACTACTATACGTCTCATCAAATTCCAATCCTGCGCGCATATCTAATAGATGTTCTAATGTCAGTCTTTTAAACTTTGGATCGGCTTCATTGAGCTCTGGGATATACTTGGTAATTGGGTCTTGTACGCTTTCTATTTTCCCTTCTTCTATAGCAATGCCCACCAACAAAGACGTCACCGATTTAGAGACCGAAAAGATATTAGAAATTGAATCTCGTTTATACCCTTCATAATAGTTCTCAAACACAATTGCATCGTCTTTTATTACTAAAAAAGCTGTCGTTTCTGAATACTCATCTAATACCTGATCCATCACATACCGTTGGCCTTTTACAGAAAAGGTAAGTGAATCTAGTTTTCTAGCAGCATCGGAGTTACTACCATCTTTAAAATAAAACGTGTTTTCTCCTGTATTCACTTCGGTATATGGAAATATTTTGTGATCATCGATGTCGGCTTTATAATATCTAATCATTCGTCCATAATGACACGATTGTAAACAGATTAAGAAAAGGAAAAAGGCTATTTTTTTCATAGTATGTTTCGTATTGATTCCATACAAACATATTTTCTTTTCGTCGCGTAAACGTATTATACAATGCGTTTGTGGTGAAATAGCCCTTATTTGTGGTTGAAAATATTACACTTTTGAAGGACACTTAATTATTCTTTACAACTTATTAAAAAAATTAGGTTCTTTTTCTCCAGTATAACAAGGAGTTTTCGTTAAAAATTTTTGAAGCCTTGGAAACGACAAAGTGTGAGCTTTGGGCGAGGAGTAGCGATGGAAAAACTCCTTGTGGTTTTTCGCTTAAAGCAAAAAAATACCTAAGAAAAAGCGTCTTTTCTTTTGGTTCTGTTTTCTTTGGACGAGCAAAGAAAATGAACAAACATGTTTATTATGAGTTAATTATTATTCTTAAAGTTATGTTCTCGACTTTAGCCTGTCCTGAGCTATGACGAAAGGCTCGAACTAACAAAACTATATCTTGTTTACGTTGAAAAACCTTTCTTAAAGTAACCATACACCCCACTATTTTTAGTTATTTTTGAATGAATACACCCAAGTAAAAAAAGAGTCTTTGTTACACTATATTCAAAAACATACCCAACTTCCTGAATCAGGTATAAAAAACACCCTTAAGCTTCTTGACGAAGATTGTACATTACCCTTTATAGCTCGGTATCGTAAAGAAGTCACGGGAAATCTAGATGAAGTAGAAATAGGACAAATCATTACATGTAAGGAACAGTTTGAAACCCTTGAAAAGCGAAAAACAACCATCTTTAAAGCCTTAGAAGAACAAGGTGTCCTAACAGATGAATTACGTTCTAAACTAAACACCGCACAAGATCTTACTACGGTAGAAGATATTTACCTTCCGTATAAGAAGAAGCGTAAAACCAAAGCAGAAACGGCACGTAAAAACGGATTAGAACCTCTCGCTAAGATGATCATGAGTCAGAATGCACGAGATGTAGAAGGACTTGCCCATCGATATACAAATAACGAAGTACCCTCTGCCGAAGATGCTTTAGAAGGCGCTCGCCATATTATTGCCGAGTGGATCAATGAACGATCAGATATAAGGTCAGGTATACGTTATCAATTAGAGCGTTTTGCGATGATAGAAACGAAGGTTGTAAAGGCAAAAGAAACAGACGAAAAAGCTCAGAAATTCAGAGATTACTTTAACTGGTCAGAATCTTTAAGCCGATGTCCATCACATCGATTACTGGCTATTTTAAGAGCAGAAACAGAAGGCTATATTCGAGTTAAAATTACCATTGACGATGAGCGTGCACTAGAAAAAATAGAGCGTAAGCTCATTAGATCACATAATGAATGTGCCACACAAATTGAATTGGCTATCAAGGATGCTTATAAGCGTTTGCTACTTCCGTCATTATCCAATGAAGCCTTATCTGAAGCCAAAAAGAAAGCCGATGAAACCGCCATTCAGGTATTTGCAAAAAACCTACAACAACTTCTTCTCGGCGCACCGCTTGGTGAAAAACGTATTCTTGCGATTGATCCTGGATTTAGAACTGGTTGTAAAGTCGTTTGTTTGGATGCACAAGGCACTTTATTACATAATGAAACTATCTATCCACATGCACCCAAAAATGATGACAAAGGTGCTATCAAGAAAATAAGTTCGCTTACAGATGCTTATAAAATAGAGGCGATTGCCATTGGAAACGGAACGGCTTCTCGCGAAACGGAACGCCTCATCAAACGCATTCATTTTAAAAATGAACTGCAGGTATTTGTAGTGAGTGAAGCGGGCGCTTCGATTTACTCGGCATCTAAGATTGCCCGAGATGAATTTCCCAATTATGACGTGACCGTACGTGGCGCTGTTTCTATAGGAAGGCGTTTGGCAGATCCTTTGGCTGAACTCGTAAAGATAGATGCTAAATCTATTGGAGTAGGACAATACCAGCACGATGTTGATCAGACAGCACTTAAAAATAGCCTAGATCGCGTCGTAGAAAACTGTGTAAACCGTGTGGGTGTTAATATCAATACCGCAAGTGCTCCTTTACTGAGTTACGTATCGGGGATTGGACCCAAATTGGCAGAAGGGATTATACGCTTTCGCGAAAGCGAGGGCTCATTTACCACCAGAACTGCCATAAAGAAGGTACCTCGTTTGGGTGGAAAAGCCTTTGAACAAGCCGCAGGTTTTTTAAGAATTAAAGATGCAGAAAATCCACTAGACGATTCATCAGTACATCCGGAACGGTATAAACTCGTGCAACAAATAGCCAAAGATCAGCAGCTTTCTATCTCAGAAATGATTGGAAATAGTACGCTGTTAAAAAGGATTGATCTTCAAAAATATGTCACCGAAGAAGTAGGAATACCTACACTTACAGATATTATCACCGAACTAGAAAAACCAGGATTGGATATCCGTGAGAAAGCAAAGGTATTTACGTTTAATCAAAATATCCGAACGATTGAAGATGTGCAGGCAGGACAATTACTACCAGGCATTGTCAATAATATTACCAACTTTGGATGCTTTGTTGATATTGGGATTAAAGAGAGCGGACTCATCCATATTTCAAACCTCGCTGATGGTTTTGTATCAGATGTTTCGGCGCATGTGAGCTTACAACAACAAATTATCGTGAAAGTATTAGAGGTAGATATTTCGCGAAAGCGTATACAACTTAAATTACATACATAAAAACACCTATGAGAAACATCATTCTGTCATTAGTACTTCTTTTTTCTTATACTGGAATAGCGCAAGAACCTTTCCTGAGTTTTGAGCATACTGCAAATACACTAGGAAAAAAAGCGACACAACTTTTTGCAGCTACATTTCCTGAAAACAACAAATTTTTAATTTTCATAGAAGATAAAAAACAGTTGTCAGTATATCAATTTGACGAAAGTGGTCAAGAAATCCAAGAGGCATTTTCTTTTCCCAACTTTGCAAAAAAGTATCCTAATATTGGTGGTTATTTGTATCAAAATGAAAAATACACCCTCTTCTTATCTACATTCAATAAGAAAAAATGGGCAATTGTTAGTTTAGACTTTAAAACAAAATCATACAATCTTCAGGAAACTAAGCTTGATATAAAAGGGGATCGTGTTTTAGAATCACTAACATATAATGGAAAGCATTATCTATTTACACTAAAAAAAGACAGCTCTACATTTGAAGTCTATGCTTTAGATGCTGATGGTGCTATCACAACACAAATATTCCCTTTTGAGGATATTGATTTTGGAGATGGAAGGCGCACGATTCCTAATCTAGACCGCTTATTACAGAGTTCTTTTTCTAGAGATGCTGCCATCATAGATAGTGATTCTCCCATTGCGTTAGAGTCTTCAAAATCAAAGAATAAGTTTTATCAAGAAGAAGCACTTGTGACACTAACCATAGATGCCTCCAAGAAGCATACTTTTTATTTGCAATTTGATTTAGAAAATAAAATAGCTAATGCAAAGACAATTTCTAAAGCTTCGTTTGATAAAGATATTCTAAGTGCTAAATCAAATTCCTTTATTTTTGAGGATAAGCTTTTTGTGTTAAAGGTATCTTCTGATGAAATGGATTTTTCTATCTACCGTATAGATTCTATGGAAAATCTTGCTTCTTTTTCTGCAAAAAAAGGAACTCCTATTGGTTTTAAAAACACGCCTATTATTCAGGAAGGCGGTGATTTTGATTCGTATCGCGAACTCGAAAAAACATCCAAATTTTTACGTAAAGTGGCTACTTCAAATCCTGCTATAGCTGTTTTTAAAAACAATGGAAATTATATCATTACACTAGGTGCTACCAAAGAAATTAGTCAAGGAGGGCCTACATTTTTTGTATACGGAGGTGGTCTTGCAGGTGCTGTCGTGAGCGGACTTATTACAGGTATTGCTAATGCCACCTATTATCAATACAATGCGTATTCGTATACCAAAAGTGCTCGTTTTCTAATGGTATTGGATAGTGATTTACAATTTATTCCTAATGCAGAGATACCCCTTAATGCTTTTGATGAGATAGGCGAATTTACACAAGAGACCTCTCCAAAAGTAATACAGACCGTGTTTAAACTCAATGATTTTTATGTTTGGGGTGCACTTGATGCAAAAAATAGTACATTAAATTTCTTTAAATTTTAGAATGTGCTTAAAATAGCCTTCCATCCTATCTATAAACATCATTTACCTGATGGGCATCGTTTTCCTATGGCAAAGTATGATTTGTTACCACGACAACTCATACATGAAGGTACGTGTACAGAAGATAACTTTTTTGAACCCACAACCATAGAAGATGTACATGTATTACGATGTCATACACAAGAATATCTTACCCTTCTGAAAGCACTAGAGATAGAACGCCGTGAAGCTCGGAAAATAGGGTTTCCATTGTCTAAAGAGCTTGTAGAACGCGAACTTATCATTGCACAAGGAACTATAGATGGTTGTACACACGCACTTAAACATGGTATTGCTATGAATATTGCTGGTGGCACACACCATGCCTATACAGATCATGGGGAAGCCTTCTGTATGCTGAATGACCAAGCCATTGGGGCTCGTTATTTACAAGCCAACGGACTTGCAAAAAAAATACTCATAGTTGATCTAGATGTACATCAAGGCAATGGCACCGCTGAGATTTTCCAGAACGATCCTAGTGTGTTTACTTTTTCTATGCATGGAAAAGCGAATTACCCGTTTAAAAAAGAAGTGTCAGACCTGGATATTGCTTTAGAAACAGACACCCAAGACACAGTATACTTAGCTATTTTAAAAGAGACATTACCCCAACTTATCGCACAAGAGCAGCCTGACTTTATTTTTTATCTAAGTGGTGTTGATATATTAAGCAGTGACAAATTAGGAAAACTTGGTTGTAGTTTAACTGGTTGTGCAGAACGCGATCGGTATGTATTGCAAACCTGTTATGATCTTCAAATTCCTGTACAATGTAGTATGGGTGGTGGGTATTCTCCAGAAATAAAAACGATTATCGAAGCACATGCTAATACCTTTAGATTAGCACAAGATATTTATTTTTAAATCCAAATTAAAGTCCCTTCTCCTTTTGGGAAAGGGGGTTTAGGGGTGAGGGAATTTACGTAACTTCGTTCCGTGCAAACACACTATGATTATATCATTCTTGGGGGTGGTCTTTCTGGACTTACATTGGCCTATCGAATGGCGAAAGACTCGTTTTTTGATACAAAATCCATTCTTATTATTGATCAATCAGCAAAGGAAAAAAATGATCGTACATGGTGTTTTTGGGAGTCACACTCAGATCTATTTGAAGAAGTAGTTTCACATCATTGGCCAAAAATCGGTTTTAAAAGCCCTGTGTTTTCTGATGAGATTACGATACAACCGTATGCGTATAAAAAAATTGAAGGGAAAGATTTTTACGCTTTCGCGAAAGCGTACCTAGCCACAAAACCACACATTTCATTTTTACAAGAACACGTTACCGATATAGAAGAACTCACCGATAAAGTAACGGTGACTACCACACAGCAAACACTCACTGCAGATCGCGTATGCAATAGTTTTTTAAAGCTTACTACCTTAGAAAAACAATCACAGCATCAGTATTTGAAACAGCATTTTATTGGATGGTTTATCAAGACAGAAAAACCTGTTTTTAATCCTGAGGTTGCTACATTTATGGATTTTACAGTGCCTCAAAAAGGAAACTGCCGCTTTATGTATGTATTACCTACCTCACCTACAGAAGCATTATTTGAGTACACGTTATTTTCTAAAGAGCTGCTTGAAGATGCTGAATATGAAACGGCAATTCAGGAATACTTAACTAGTATAGACATATTGCAATATAGCATTGAAGCAAAAGAACAAGGAGATATTCCCATGTCTTCCTATCGTTTTGACAAGCATAACTCAAAACGAATTATTCATATAGGTAGTGCCGGTGGATGGACTAAAGCGAGTACAGGGTTTACCTTTAAGCATACCTTAAAAAAGACAGCGACTTTGGTTGATTTTCTGAAAACGGGAAAAGATTTACGTGGCTTTTCAAAACGCACACGTTTCTGGTGGTATGATTTGTTGTTGGTAGATGTATTATACCGTAAAAATCATTTGGGCGCTCCTATATTTGGCGAAATGTTTAAAAACAATCCTACAGATCGTATTTTTAGATTTCTAGATGATGAAACTACTTTTAAAGAGGAGTTACAGATTATCTGGAGCTTACCTAAAAAGGAATTTATAAAGGCAGTTTTTAGTAGAAGTTTTAATTCGCTTCGTACTATTTTTTCAAACAATCAAAACTAAACATTCAAGTAATAGTTCTACCAGATACTCTTTTGCTTCCTTAGTACTTCTCCACTTTGTATCATCTATAATTTTATTTCTATCGCATCTTACGAAGATTCATTAATCTTAAGATGCTTATGGCAAAAGTTTGTCAAAACTTACTCATTATGAATACACTATGATTAATATGTTAAAGATTAATACCTAATTATTAACCTTTTAAAGGTATTCAAAATGAAAAAAAGAATTTAAAAAACTTAAACTTAAAAAAAGAAACAATTTCTACGCTTTCTAGTAAAACTATTATAGGAGGTGATGCAAGATCAATGCCTGCTTATGAAACATGTGTTTCCTGTCCCTACACTTCAATAAACGTTGATTGTAATTGGTCTCAACACATGACAGGGGATACTCCTCCAAAATTAGGCTAGTTATTAAATAAGTAATTGTATTCAGATAAGATATTCTAAGGATACCTTATCTGAATTAAAAATATAGAACGGATATGCATCTAATTTCTAAACAAGGTTTTGACTTTCAGATAGGTATTTTAGTTTCTGAAATGGAATACATCAGAAATGAAACGTATCGTTTGTTAAAAACAAAAGAATTAACAAGTATTGATTTAGATTTCAATTTTGATACATATAGCAATAGTATTGGTACTTTACTATTACATATTGCTTGTCATGAGTTTAAGTTTCAATTAAATCATTTTTACAATAGAGGTATCACTGAAGATGAATTCAAATTATTTGGTAATGTTATGCCATTTAACATGCATAAACGATTAGTTTTTGGAAATGATGTAGCGTTCTACAAGAAAGAATTAAATACCATTAGAGAAAACACATTATCCTATTTAAAAAAATTAAATGACGAATGGTTATTTAAAGAAATCATACTTTCTAATGGTAATAGCATAGGAAATTACTATTATCATCTCAGGCATGTAATTGACGATGAAATCAATCATCAAGGGCAAATAAAGATGATTTTAAAAAGAATGAATGAAGAGAATACAATAAAAAATAATCAGACTCCTTCCTTAGAAGAAAGGTAATACATTCTCTTAAGGAAATAAAAAGTCCCTTCTTCCTTTTGAAAGAGTTGATATAGGGGAGAGGGATTACATCCCTCGTTCTTTCTGGATGGTTTCGTACGCTTCCTGTACTTTTCTGAATTTATCTTCTGCGCCTTTACGATAGGCTTCATCCATATGTTGTAGTTTGTCAGGATGGTATTTTTTTGCCATGGTACGAAAGGCTTTTTTCACCTCATCATTGGTCGCATCTTTTGAAATTTCTAAAATCTTATACGCGCTGTCTGCATTTTTAAAAAACATCGCTTTAATGCTTTCAAAATCTTGGCGATTTATTCTAAAATAACCTGCAATTTCTGACATGATATTCACTTCAGGTTCGCTTACATTTCCATCAGCTTGTGCAATTCCGAATAAGAAATGTAAAATCTGCAATCGGACTTCATAGCGTGTACGCATATTTAAATACTGACAAATACGTGCTGCAGAGACCTCTCGTTTTTTTATCACATCATTAAAGGTTCTAAAGGTAGCATTAGCACGTTCCTTTCCATAAGCTCTCACAAAATACTGACGTGCATAATCTAATTCTGTTTGGCTCACAGTACCATCTGCCTTAATCACAATAGAGGCTAACGAAAGTAAGTTTAATTCAAAATCACCTGGAGATACTGATTCTCTAGTAGCTTGCTCAAAGACATCTTTAAAACCTCTCGTTTTTCGAGGTGTCCCTTCTTTATTTGAAGAAAACAACTTATCTGCTGCGCTTCCCAAAAAATACCCTATCACAGCACCAAAAAAACCTCTTCCTAGAAACCAACCCAGAACTGCACCTATATATTTAATCATTTACATTTCTTATTACTAAAGAACCACAAAAATAAGGGTTCTAGTATATATGACGCTAGATTGTTTGTATTGTTACGGTTTCATTAAACGCTACGGGTACACAAAATATACCCAATACCCTGTATTCTTAATACCATATGTGTTTTATAATTTTACAATATTGAACTAAAAATATTTTAAAATATTGATTTTTATATATTTACATTAATTAATACCTTGTCAATTATGAAAAGTTTTAGAGAGCGATTAAGTCTTATGGTTATAGCTATTTCTGCTATTGTTTTGATATACGTTACTTATAAAATTCTTTCCCATAGTGGCGCCGACTCCGACGATTATCAGTTTGTTTATTCTTCAATATTACCTCTTTTAGGTACCTGGGTAGGCGTTGTGCTTGCGTTTTATTTTGGAAAGGAAAATTATGAGGCTGCTAGTAAACAATATGAAAAAATCATTGATAAACTCACTCCAGAGTTACTAGATGATGTGATGGTAAATCAAATCATGATTAGCAAAAAAACAATGGTTTTAAAAAAATGGGAAGATATTAAAACAAAAACAGTCCAGGATATTATTGATTTTTTAATGGACGTAGATAAATCCAGATTACCTATACTTAATGCACAAGGCAATGTAAAGTATGTAATTCATGCCTCTATTTTATCAAAACCAGTAAAAGAAACTTCTGGCAAGAGTAAACCCGTTGACACTTCTCAAAAAATGGAAGATTTTATAAAAAAGTTTGAAGGTATCGTAGACAAAATTGTTATGGTAAAAGAAAATGAGATTCTAGAAAAAGTTAGAGAAAAGATCAATGCAACACCAAACTGTAAAGATGTATTTGTAGAAGATGTAAATGGAAAATTATCAGGTTGGATCACAGATACTTTAGTATTACGATATATCAATTCTAAAAAAGGAACTGCTACAACTTCATAATTTATACATATCATTTAACTGACATATTTACACAATAAGAATTCAGGTACACTTTTTGTACCTTTGTACTCAAAATAAATTGATTATGTATCCAGCAGATTTAGTAAAACCGATGCGTGAAGACCTTACCAATAATGGCTTCACCGAATTACATACAACAGACGACGTACACGCAGCTATGAAAAAAGAAGGAACAACACTTATGGTTGTAAATTCTGTTTGTGGTTGTGCGGCTCGTAATGCACGCCCAGCAGCAGTACATGCTGTACACAATGGTAAAAAACCAGATAATATCTATACTGTTTTTGCAGGTGTAGATGCCGAAGCAACAGATCTCGCTCGTAGTTTTATGGTTCCATTCCCTCCTTCTAGTCCTTCTATGGCATTATTTAAAGATGGAGAGCTTGTGCATATGTTAGAGCGTCACCACATTGAAGGACGTCCAGCAGAGATGATCGCAGAAAATCTTATCGATGCTTTTGATGAGCATTGTTAACAACAACATTATCAAAATGATAGAAACCGCTCTAAAACAGAGCGGTTTTTTTTTATCGTATGTTATTTCTTACTTTTATTGAAAATCATTCTTTATTTAAGAATTATAACTTAATCTCTATATGCGTAAAATACTACTTACTATTAGTTTTATAACTAGTATTATTGTTTGTCAAGGTCAAGATCATACTGCTATATATATAAAATTTGATGCTGCATTAGAGCTTCAAGAACTAGAGAACCTTTCTACACTACCACAATTCAATACATTAAAAGCTCAATATGATTTTACTATAAAAAAAGCTCTTGCACTTTCTGATAAAAAAATTGAAAGTTTATCAAAGAACGGACACTCTATAAAGAATATTTTTAAAATAGAACCTTCCACATCTGGACATAATATTGATGCATTGATTTCTGATTTAAATGAACTTCCTAGTGTGGTATATTGTTATAAAAAAACAATTACTCCTGCCGTATTACCGGGAGATATACCACCTGTAACCCCTCTTTTTGAAGCCCTTCAGGGATATATAGAACATAATCCAGGAGTGTCTATGAGATATGCTTGGGAATTAGGGTTCTCTGGAGAAGGAATAAGTATAAGGGATATAGAAGAAGGAATAAATTTAAATCATGAGGAATTAAATGATCAGAGTACAAGTATCCAACCCAATGTTACTTTACCCGATACCGGAATTGATCAAGATCACGGAACTGAGGTTGCTGGAGTCATCTATTCAGATAATGGAAGTTACGGTACTACTGGTCTTGCTTTTGGAGCAGATCAATATATAGTATATCCTCGGGTTACTCTAGAAAATGGTTTTGATGAACCTCTCGCAATTTCAAGTGCTATACAAGATTCAAATATGGGAGATGTTATTATTTATGAAATACAAGGTTTAGTAATCGAAGATGGAGATATTTATCGCTTTACTCCTTCAGAGTTTGATCAAGTTATCTGGGATCTTACAAAAGTAGCTACAGAGGCAGGAATAATAATTGTTGCAGCAGCAGGAAATGGAGCACAAGACCTTGATAGTGACTTTTATCAAGAATATATAGATCGTGGAGATAGCGGAGCTATAATAGTTAGTGCTGGAACCCCTGACATTAATCATGACCCCCTTACCCTAGATCAAGACATAATCTCTGCAGGTAATTATGGATCTAGAGTAAATGTACATGGTTGGGGGCTTGATGTTTTTACAACATCTGGATCTGGAGTTATTCAAATAGGTAATGATTTTAATCAAGGGTATACAGATAATTTTAATGGCACCAGTTCTGCTACGGCTATTGTTTCTGGGTGTGTAGCTGTTTTACAAGGATATTATTATGACCTTACAGAAGAGTATTTAACTAGCATTCAACTAAGAGATTTATTAATAGAAACAGGAACCCCACAAGGAGAAAGTGAGGCACATATAGGTCCCTTACCCAATATGGAAAATGCAATCAATGAAATACAGGCAATTCTTGGGCTTCAAAATCCAGAGACGTTATTATCTTTTGTGAGTCCGAATCCTGCTAGTGATTATATAAATATACAATTACAGAATACGCACAACGCTCCATCTATAATAAGTCTTTATAGTACTTTAGGAGAAAAAATAGCATCAAAAAATATTCAAGGAAATACTACAACTATTGATGTTAAAAATTATGCAACGGGTATTTATTTTTTAGAGATTTCATCCGAGAATGATCGTCATATAAAAAAGGTCATTATTAACTAGTTTCCCTTTTACAAAAGGTTTCTATATTTTTACGCTTTCGCGAAATCAATCTCATGAAATTCACAATCATAAGGAGAGCAAAGCGTTAAAGCATACTCATGAAAAAAATTATAGCGTATCCGGCAACCATTCTATATTACCTCTTATTTGGGTTTACATTGGTGTTTTTCCATCCTATACAGTGGGTCTGTTTACATATTTTTGGCTATCAAGCACATAAAAAAAGTGTAGATGTGCTTAATTTCTTTCTACTTCGTTGTCTCAATGTATTAGGGACACGGTTTCGATTTGAAAATCCACACAAAATTTCTTTAAACCAACCTTGTATCATTGTGGCTAATCATCAAGGCACGTATGATATACCGCCAATAATATGGTACTTGCGACATTTACATCCTAAATTTATTAGCAAAAAAGAGCTTGGAAAAGGCATTCCAAGCATTTCATTTAATCTAAAATATGGAGGTTCTGTATTAATAGATCGCAAAGACAAAGTGCAAGCTGTGCAAGCCATAAAAGATCTTACTACCTACTTAAATACACATCATCGTTCTGTAGTCATATTTGCCGAAGGAACACGTAGCCGTGACGGAATCCCAATGCGATTTGCTACAGCCGGTCTCAAAACGTTATTTGAAGCAATGCCCACAGCACTTATTGTTCCTATTACAATAAACGAATCATGGAAATTAAATAGATGGGGAGGTTTTCCAATGGATATCGGAGTACATATGCATCATAAGATACATGAGCCTTTCTTTGTGGATAGTGCGCCTATAGATGCCTTAATTTCTAAAGTAGAATCTGTAGTTTTACAAGACTTTCCTGAAGTACGAGAACGCAGAAAATGAGCAAAAAAAAGAAAAAAAATAAAAGCAAGAAAAAAACCAAAGGTCGTAAGTATAGTTATTATACATTCGAAGAATCGAATAACCCTGCTGCCGACCTTCGCAAATTACTCCTACAAATAACAATAGGTCTTGGAATTATCATTCCTTTTCTTTATACTACTTCGGTCTTTAGGTTTGTCGCTCTCGCGGGTTTTGTCATTATGGCACATGGAGTTATATCCCTTTTAAGAAGAAGTGACGCTATTATCTTTCATTACTTCCCTACTAAATATAAAAAAGAACCTAACCCAACATTTGGTGATAAGATTTTTGAACATATAGGGGTTGGATTATTTGGTTTAGGTCTTTTCTCTTTGATTTTTAGAATCATTCCATTAGACAATACTATAGAAGGCTTAGAATTATTTTTTAGAGCATCGGGAATAGGTTTTGTACTTGGGCTTTTAATTGCTTTTATCATTAAGATAATACGCCCTAGTGTATTTTATGATAATAGACGTCGTTTAGGGATTATTTCTGGATACTCGCTTGGACTAGCGATGCTATTTGCAACATTAGCATCTTACATAAATGAAAGAAAAGCAAATGATACTATTATTAAAAAAGATGTGGAAATTGTATCTAAATCTTCAAATACTAGAAAAAAGGATGCTTATTATATCTTTATACTCATTGAAGGAGAAGAAGAACGTCTTGAATTAAAAAAAAATGTATGGGATACTTTAAATGAAGGTGACATACTTACGCTAGAACTTAAAAATGGTTATTTTAATTATCCCTTTATTACCAATTTTGAAAAGATTAAATCAGGGCAATGGTAACATTTATATAAAGATTATACATGACAGATCAACAACTTATAGACAACACAATTTCGTTTGTAAAAAGAACACTTGCCAATGCAGAAGGAGGTCACGATTGGTTTCATATAGAACGTGTATATAAAAATGCTCTTCTAATTGCTAAAGGTGAACCTGTAGATGATCTTATAGTAGCATTAGGGGCTTTACTTCATGATATTGCAGATTCAAAATTTTTTAATGGTGATGAAACCATAGCACCTAAAATGGCTAGTGAGTTTTTATTAAGTCAAAATACAGACAGTGTTGTTATAGAGCACGTGATCCAGATTATAAAAAACATCTCTTTTAAAGGCGGAAACAAAGAGCAAATATTTACTTCTCCTGAATTAGATGTTGTACAAGATGCAGACAGACTAGATGCTTTAGGAGCTATTGGTATTGCAAGAACATTTAATTATGGTGGATTTAAGAATAGAAAATTATATGACCCTTCTATTGAACCTCAGTTAGACATGACACCAGAGGAATATAAAGCTTCAACAGCTCCTACAATTAATCATTTTTATGAAAAGCTTCTTCTTCTTAAAGATAGAATGAACACAAAAACTGGGCGTTCTATTGCAGAAAAACGCCACCAATATATGGAGGCGTTTTTAAAACAGTTTTATGCTGAGTGGGACGGAAAGCTTTAAGTATACACTTTAACGCTTCACTCTCCCTATGGTCGTGAACCTGCCTGCCGGCAGGTCTCAAAAGTTCGATTTCGCGAAAGCGTATTATAGAAGAATCTTTCCTAAAGTTACTTTATCAGATTGCTGAAATAACTTCACCACCTTTACTTCTTTAGTCTCATTTGGGGTTCCATAATCCCTATAGACGGTGTATTTTAAGAATGGAGGTAATACATAATCTCCAATATCTCCTAAATATTGAACATTAATTAACCACTCACCTTTTGGGGCGTCATCTATAATAAACTCTTCTGTCTGGAAACCTTGTTTTTGTTCTTGTTCAAATCTTTCTTTACTATCTTCTAATGTATGTGGCCATTTAAAAAATTTCTTATCTGGATTTACAAACTGAAATTCAAAAGGAACCGTACGGTCAGACCATTCAATAACCATACGAATATCAAGGTCAAAATCTGTAGTTAACCACTCATTTGGTAATCTTTCAAAGTCAATTTTATCTTTATGCAATACAACCAAATGTTTTAATTCACTTTGTAATGGTTTTTCCAAACCGTCAAAATTAACACCCTTGATTTGTTCTCCCAACATATTAATATATAGTTCTAAGGCTTGATTATACTTCCCTACCTCTTTTTCTTGATAGATTAAAGCAAGATCACGATAAGATTGTGCCTCTGAAGGTGCGATTTCAAGAATACGTTCATAGATACGTGCTGCTCTTTTTGCATCGCCTCCTACTTCATATAAATAGGCTAATGTTCGTAATGCTTTGGTGTTATTTCTAGAGATATATGCTAAATCTTCTCGTACTTTATTTGCTAGGTTTTTATCTACTCCATCAAAATGTTTAGCAACATCTACATAAAACTCTAGTGGTGATGATTGTGTTCTAGATATTTTTTTATACAGTTTAAATTGTTCATTAGGGCTGGAAAGTTTACGCATACGTGCAATATATTCTGGCGTTATATCTTCTAATGCCTGTACTGCTGTCTCTGTATAATCATTCCCTTTTACAAGTGCTGTATTTTCTTTTTTCTTTTTTGCTTTATTAAATACTTGATCTTTTGTTTTTATAATAAAAGCACCCCCAGCACCAAGTGTTCCGTAACGAGAGGTTGCTACTACAGATTTTAATACCGTAATACTTACTATTTGCTGAACATCTATAAAATTAGGAACATCTTGATAAAGCGCACCATTAACAATCCAAAGTGGTGGAATATTTACGTTAAGAGATTGTGTTCCTCCTCTTATTTTATATACTACCTCACTTCCACTATAGAGACCTCCTTCTACAGTTACTCCTGCAAGTTTACCTGTAATGAGCTGTTGTAAGGTAGTTGCGCCTGCTGCAAAATCGCTTACATCAAGTTGTGCCACTGAATATCCTAATTTATCTCTATTCTCTTTTCCATTACTAGTCTCAATTGTATTATCTACTCTTTTATTTCCTTCTAATACTATTTCACTTAACTCATCACTTTTTGAGATAATCTCAACAACACCAATATCTTTACTCTCTACCAAAACTTCTTTAGAGAAGTATCCTATTCTATTAATTACTAGAATATCACCTTCCTTTGCCTCTATTACAAACTTTCCTTGTGCGTTTGTATATACTTCATCAAAACTTCCTTTTTTATTGATAGCAACATCACTTAAAACACCTTTCAAATCTGTAATAGTTCCTGTGATTCCATTTTTTACAGCAACAGTGTTTGTGTTTTGAGAAGAAGAAGGTTGTGTATTTTTTATTTTCCCAGTTGGAACATACTCTCCAGAAGTATATTGAGCAAGTCTTTGCATATATGCACCTCCATCTTTCTGTGTAATACTAACTAATGAATATACTGGAATATCTTGTTGTACTTTTAATGTACCATAACTTGCATCTCCATTAGAGGAAAATATAATAGCGTCTGCTTTTGATGTATCTAGAGTTCCATAATTAGACGGTCCTCCATATTCTAGTGATTTTATAAGTGTACTTAATGCTGACAAATCACCATTATTTACAGTAATGATCTCTTCTTTTTGGATCTCATACCCAAAAGCTATAAATGTTATTTTTAAATCTTTATAAACATCTACAAAGCGCTGAATATACGCTAATTCAGAATCCACATCTCTTCCTAGCATATTTTCAGATACATCCCAAAAGAGTTTTACTTTTTTTATAGTTCTGTCTTTTACTTTTTTGTTAGAAGGCTCTAACTCTATAGTACTTGATCTATTAAATAAAGAACGGATCGCTTTCGCATCTAATGCTATAGCTTCATATCCTTCTGCATTTATAGTTAATGTACTTTTGTCTCCCACTATTTCATGGTACCTACGGTAATTAAAACGTCCTTTAGTATCTGTAATTTCGCCAACTCCTTGATCGCTTATACCAACTTTGGCTTCTACAATAGGTTCTTTGGTTTTTGCATTGACAACAGATCCCCTAAAAACAGTTTGTGCTCCTACTAAAGTAGTATATAATACTACTAATAATGTAATGATTAATTTTTGATTGATTTTCATATAATAGCTGCTCTCTTTTATATTTGAATACGAAATTATAGTCTTATTGTATGTAGTGTATATGGTTTAACCTTTTTTTATAACTCTTATTACAATCTTTTTGAATTAATTAACAACTTAACTTTCACAAAAGTAGAATCTCACTCTTAGTTATATTGTTAATCAGTGTTAATGAATGTTAACCTATCTATTTTTACAAACAATAAGTCCTACATCTTATCCCTTTGTTACAATTTTTTGAATAAAATTATAAGCCGTGATAAAAGATATTAGGACTTAGACTCTTTCTTGATTTTAAAATTTAGTTTTCTTAAGCTTGTAGAAATTTCGTTATTAATTGTATCAACTTATGTTATTACAAAACAACCTTACTAAGCGTCACTTTTTTGTTTTCTCTTAAGAGTCGGATCATTTTCACTTCTTTTGTTTCATTCAGTGATCCATAATCTTTATAAAACGTATATTTTATAAATAATGGAATTAAATAATTACTAGCTAGATCCGAATATTCAAGATTAATGAGCCATTCTCCTTTAAAAGCATCATCTAGCACAAACTCTTCAATAGATAAACCTTCTGTAGTGGTATTTTTAAATTTTTGTGACGTTGTTTTATCCCAATTAAAAAATCGTTTATCAGGGCTTACAAATTTTATTTTAAATGCAGCTTTAGGTTCTGACCAATGAAGCACAAGTCTTCCATCCATAGTACCATTAGTAGCACCAAAAGTATTTAATACGTTTTCAGAAAATAGTGCTTCTCCATACAAGCTTACCATTCTATTTAACTCATTTGTAAGAAGTGGTTTCATGATTTTAAAATCAATACCATTGATATCATTTACAAGCATTTTTTTATACAGATCTAATGCTTTATCATAAACTCCATTTACTTCATAAATCATAGCAAGATCACGATGAGATTGCGCCTGTAAAGGTCGTATCCTTACTATTTCTTCATAAATATATGCTGCTTCTTTATACTTTTGAAATTGTTCAAAATAGCCAGCGACAATTCTTAATAGTTTTGGGTTTTTGGGAGCTAATACCAACACATTTGAAATAATATCATACGCAATGTCCTGATCCCATTTGGACATAATTTCTGCCGCTTGTATAAAGTAATTGATATCAGCAATATGTAAACTATTGTCTTTATAATTCTGATATGCGCTTTGAAAATTAGTCTCTTTTACTAACGAGTCTATAAGTAGTGTGTTAGAAAAAGAAGATTCATAAAATGCTAAATTGTCTGTATATTGATTTAGTAGCTTTATCTTATCTTCTTCAAGAACGCCATCAATACCTTGTTGGAATTTTTTAGTTCTAATTACAATTAATCCTCCTGAGGCAATCCTTCCAAATCTATTACTTGCCATACGCGGATTAACAATCGAAATACTAGAAATATCTTGAGGATCAACATAAGGTGCTCTCCCTTGTTGAAAAATAAGCCCATCAATCATAAGTGATGGAAATCCTTTAGGCATCCCGGGAGACCTATACCCTCTAGGAAAAATAAAAAACCCTCGTTCTCTTCTTACAAATGTTTTATCTAATAATACATCCTGCAAACGATTGTAATGGTCATCTATATCTGTACTGGTGATTTCATCTACAGCATATGCTACTCGTTTTCGTTTTGTAGATCTGACAGTCTTCTTTTTGGATTTCACAGTAAGTTCAACTTCACTAAGAAGATCTCCTTCTGGTTCCATCTTTACCAGTAGTTCCGAAGTTGTATCCTCTACGGTGACAACTTTTGTAATCGCTCCAACATAAGAAAACAAAAGTTCATCTCCTTCACTTGCATGAATACTAAAATTTCCATCTGTATCAGTTACTTCTTCTATATAGGTCGCGGCTATTCGTACAGAAACTCCTTGAAGCGGTATACTGTCTAAAGTTACATTTCCTTTTATCCAATAATTTTTATCTTCAAGCTGCTCATAAACCTCAAAGTCTTCTATGTCATAATGTATATATAACAATGCTTTATCTATGGCTGTTTTATTTAAATTAATATAATGCCCTTCTGTATATAAGGATAACGACTGAAGTCTATCTTCATTTACTTGACCAGAAGAATTTACAGTAAATACAGGAGCATCATATCCTGTTGTAAAAGATCCTATATATGACGTCGCATTAGAAAATAAGAAAACGATATCTGGATCAAAATTAGACACATGTGCTATATGATCATAATTTGCCATACCATCATAAAATACACCTTCTAATGTTTCTTTGAAAGAAAGGTTTGAAACGCCCTTTTTAAAATCAAAATACAACACATCTCTTACGCTACTATTAAACACAACCAACTCTATCTTTGAATGGTCTAACGGTTCCAAGTAGGCAGACAGTAATGCGTATTCCTTTTCAAAATCCCTTTTCATCATATCACGAGAAGCATCCCAAAATATTGTAATCCGTTCTGGAGCTTGACGTTCTTTGTCTAGATCAAAAAATTTGCTTTTTAATTGTCCCACTCTTACAGAAAAAGCAATCCCATTTCCTCGATACCTTTTCCAACGATCTTGACTTATAGCCCTTGTAAACGAAATGACTCTTGTATTTGACCCAGCAATTGCAATGGCATGTTGTTCCCCATACACTTTTACAAGTTCCACACTTACTACAACATCATCATCTACAATAATATTATAAGGACTAAGATCTATCGTAATATTCTTTTCCCCTTTATGTACTGTATAATAAATTTGAGAATTTACTAGGTTTTGAGAAGGATATCTCTTTTTGTAATCATATATATTTACCCGAAGTAAAACACTATCTGTTTTATTTTCAATGAGCTTAAAATTAAGATGAAGTAACTTCGTTTTCTGTTTCTTAATCCGAATTCTTGTCGCTATTTCGCCTCCTAAACCTTGTTTGTCCTTCCAATAACCAAAATGCTTATTTGTATAATTTGTGTACCCAATGGTTTTTTCTTCTTCTACTAATTTTTCTACAAAAACCTCTTCTAATCCTATAGGTTCTGAATAGAGTTTAATCCTAGAAAAATCTTTAGATGTATCTCTCAGTTCTTTTACTGTATAGGTTTTAGTTGTATAACCGATGATAGATATTTGTAAAATATCTTGAGGAGATAATCGTTTAGGTAATTTAAATTCAAAAAAGCCATTCTCATCAGTAACAGTCCCTATTCCTCGTTTTAGGACACCTACATTTACATAAGGAATAGGTTTGCCTGTAGTACCATCTATGACTTGCGAACTCAGCATAGACTGAGCCCTTACACTTGTAAAAGCTATAAGAAAGACAGCACATAATAGAAATATCTTTTTCATCATCATAAGTCCGCTTTCGCGAAAGCGTATACAACTATAACATTACCTTTCCAAGGGTTACTTTATCTGATTGTTTAAAGAGTTTTACCACCTTGATTTCCTTGGTCTCCTGTGGTGTCCCATAGTTTCTGTATACCGTGTACTTTAAAAATGGTGGCAATACATAATCTCCCTCATCTCCTAAATACTGGATATTAATCAACCACTCGCCACTTGGTGCATCATCAATGATAAATTCTTCCGTCTGATAGCCCTGTGCCTGTTCCGCCTCTAGACGTTCTCTGTTCTCCTCTAATGCATGGGTCCATTTGAAAAACTTCTTCTCCGGATTTACAAACTGAAACTCAAAGGGTACCGATCGATCTGACCAATCGATCACCATACGAATGTCTATATCAAAATCCGTACGTAACCACTCGTTTGGAAAACGATCATAGTCTACCTGATCTTTATGCAATGCCAATAAATGACTCAACTCATTACGTAGTGTCTTCTCTAAACCCCTAAAGTCAACACCCTTAATTTGCTCTCCTAGCATATTGTAGTATAACTCTAATGCCTCATTATACCTCCCAATCTCTTGGTAGGCTAATGCTAGATCGCGATACGATTGTGCCTCTGATGGGACTATCTTTAAAATACGCTCATAAATCAAGGCCGCTTTTTTATAATCTCCAGCAGCTTCATAGATATAACACAAAGTGCGTAATGCCTTGGTATTGTTTCTTGAGATATATGCTAGATCAGCTCTTACCTGATCGGCCATATTAGAATTGATACCATCAAAATACTGTGCCACATCTACATAAAATTCTAAAGGAGATTCCTGCGTCCTTGAAATACGCTGATACGTCTCAAATTGTTCCTCTATGTTTGGAATTTCGCGTAAGCGTACTATGTATTCTGGTAAAGTAGAAGTATCTAATGTACGAGTAGAGGATTCTGTATATTCATTTCCACTCACCAAAGCAGACTGTGCTGCCTCCTTAGCTTTGTTTTCAAAACTAACTTCCTTGGTCTTGATTAAAAAAGCACCGCCCGCTGCCAAAGTACCATAACGAGACGTAGCAGATACTGATTTTAATACCGTGATACTCTTTATTTGCTGTACATCTAAAAAGTTAGGAGGGTCTTGATAAGGTGTGCCATTCACAATCCATATAGGAGGAATCTCTGTAGAAATAGACTGCGTCCCTCCACGGATCTTATAAACAACTTCACTACCACTGAAATGACCTCCTTCTACAGATACTCCTGATACTTTACCCGTAATAAGTTGTTGAAGTGTCGTAGCTCCTGCTGAAAAATCATTTTCATCAATCTCAGAGGCTGCATAACCTAATTTATCCTTGTTTATACGTCTACCGTCGTTACTCTCTATCGTATTATCTACACGTTTACCTCCAGAAACAACAATTTCATCTAGCTCATCATTTTTAGGTGTTAGTTCAATAATTCCTATATTTTGAGACTCGATTAATACCTCTTTGGTAAACATTCCAACTTTACTAATAACCAATACATCATCTATAGAAGCTTTTATGGTAAAAGTGCCTTTACTATCTGTATAAACTTCATCAAAGCTTCCTTTACGGGTAATCGTCACATCTTCTAAAAAGCCTTTAGGTGATCTCACAACACCACGTACTAATACCTTTGAAGAACTACCCAACAATGGATCTGATAAGGATTGTACTTCCTCCTCATAATCATTACCCTCTACCAATGCGGAAGGGGTTTCTGCTACTGTAGCATTTGCTGAACTAATATTTGTTGTAATTTCTACAACGCCATTTCTTCCAAAAAGACCATATCGATTTGCGCCAGCTAATGATTTTATAATTGAAATACTTTCTACACGATCTGGACTGATAAATGGCCTTTCAACATTAGGCGGATACATAGCACCATCTATTACAATTAACATTCTGCCTTTGTCAGGCTGTGATTCTCCTCTACTATTAAACACGGTCAATGTACTTTCATCATTAGCTCTAATTCCAGCAAATTTTTGATTTAACACTGCTACTAAATCTGGAGCTCCTAGAGAAATATCTTCCTTTTTAATCTCTTTTACATCATACCCTAACTTATCTCTATTTTCTTTACCCCAAGCTGTCTGGACTTCATTTTTCTCCTCTCCTTTACCTTCAAGAACCACTTCATCTAGCACATCGTTTTTAGGCACTAAATCAATGGTGTATGATGATATAGTCTCTACTTCAAATGACTTAGGATACATTCCTAAATAAGAAACAATGAATTGATCTCCATCATTTGCGTAGGCATTGAAACTACCATTCGCTGTAGACGTATATTCTTCAAATGTTCCTATCTTGGTAATAGTAGCCCCTTGAATAGGTTTTCCAAGGCTTGTTACTTTTCCTATAATTTGAGCTTTCCCAGTGATAACACCTCCAGAGATCCCCTGTACTTCTTCCGTATAATTATTTCCATTGACTAAACCAGCATTTGCTCTTTTCTTTTTAGATAAATCTGCTGTTTTTGTTGTAATTATTACTGCAAAACCTTCTATTATGGGTCCATAACGACTTGTCATATTAGGAGTATCTTTTATAATAACAGATTCTATGTCTTTATCCACTATAGCTAAAGCCTCATCTATATTACGAATTAGTCCTCCATTGATATAAAATTTTGGATATTGATTTTTTATAAGTAATCGCACTCCAGCTGGGGTATATACAATACGTACTCTTTTAAAATTATCCCTAAGAACATACTCTAATGTTTTTGCATTGGGTGTAATATCATCTGCTGTTATATAACGGTCAAGAGCTCCTGTTACTCCACCTGGAATATCGGATATTCTTCTTCCTCTAATTTCTTTATCACCAACAATAATTTTTTCAATTTTTTTTGTGATGACTACTTCATCCAGCACATTATTTTCTGGCAATAGTTCAACATTAATAGCCTTTTGATCAGACACTAATACATCTTTTGGGAACATTCCTAAATAACGAAACTGTAATACATCGCCATCACTCGCTGGTATCTCAAAACTTCCGTCGGCTTTTGTAAGATATTCCGTAAAATCTCCTTTCTTAACCACAGAGACTTCTTGTAATGGTTTGCCAAGACTCGTTACTTTTCCTTTTATGGTAGGTCCCGTAACTTTAGGTGTCACAACCTTATTATCTGAAACAGTACTCCCAGATACTTGTAATAAACTATAATCACCTTGTGTATAGGTTGCTAAAGAACGTACATAATCCAACTCAACAGCTACTGATTGACTCGAAATTACATACACAGGAACTTCTTGTGATACCTGAAAAGTTCCATAATTAGGCGTTCCATTAGAACTCAAAATCACAGCATCTGCTCCTGCTATATCTAAAATATCATAATTAGAAGGACCATTGTAGATCAAGGCGTTTACGCTTTCGCGAAAGCGAGAAATGTCCCCATCACGAATAGTCATCAACTCCTCGCTACGAACCTTATAGTCAAATACCACTAATCGCAACTGCAATTCTTTATACGCCGAAACATACTGCTGAACATAAGAAATCTCCGCAGCCACATCTCTACCTTTCATATCTTCTGAAACATCCCAAAAAACAGTGAGATCACTCACTTTAGTTACTCTTTGTTTCTTAGAAGATGGTTCTAATTCTATTTTACTAGATCTATTAAACAGCGTGCGTACTTTTTCTGCATCTAGTTCTAAAGATTCATAACCACTAGCACCAACAACTAATTTGCTGTCTGAGCTTAAAATCTCATGATACTTTCTGTAATTGAAAAACCCTTTAGCATCTGTGATTTCACCGATACCTTGATTATTAATCCCTACTCGAGCTTGAGAAATAGGTTGCTTAGTCTCTGAATCGATTACTGTACCTCGAAATACTGTTTGTGCAATAGTAATAGTACTGCATAGTAAAGTGAGAATTATAAATAGAGAAGTGTAATATACTTTCATAAGTAATAGTTAGTTAGTTATGTACCAAATAAATGTGTACACAAAAGTTAATCACTTACTAAATATAAATTATAAAATACTACTTCTAGTACATACCGATAAATCCTTACTTGCGAAATATAAGGCTATTCACGAATTTTAAAATGTTGAAATAACGTATATTATTACAGTAAGAATTCGTCGAGCTGTGCTTTTCCGATATCAGAGGTAAGCTTTATGACCTTTACATCTTTTCGCTCACGAGAAGTCCCATAATCTCTATAAATAGTGTATTTAAGATAAGGTGGTACTGTTGTGAAAGTCTCTTCTCCTAAATATTCAATATTAACAATCCATAATCCATGAGGTGCATCATCTATAACAAATTCTTCTGTTTGATAACCTAACTTCACCTCAGATTCTAAACGTTCTTTATTGTCAAAGAGAGTGTGATTCCATTTGAAGTATTTTTTGTTCGGATTGACAAACTGAAACTCGAACGGAGCTTCTCTATCTGACCATTCCAAAACCATGCGCAAGTCCAAACTATAACTATCAAGCAACCAGTCTTCTGGAAGTCTTTCTGTATTAATTTTATCCTTATGTAGAGAAACTAAATGTAATAATTCATGCCTCAAAGGTTTGTCCAATCCTGAAAAATCAACTCCTAAGATTTGCTCTCCTAGCATATTAATATATAATTCAAGCGCTTTATCATATGTGCCAGTTTCTTCGTAAGCTTTTGCTAAGTCACGATAAGATTGTGCTTCCTGAGGAACAATACTTACAATACGCTCATATAACTTTAAAGCGTTATCATATTCTCTTGCACTTTCATACAAATAAGCTGCTACACGTAATACTTTAGGGTTTTTTTGAGCAACTTCAACAAGTCTTGATCTAATAGATTTTGCTTTTTCTCTATCTAATGGCTCAAAATACAATGCCATATCTATAAAAAACGCTGCATTTGTTGTATTTGCTTTAGAAAGATTTTGATACATAGCAAATTGGTTGTCAACTCCTTCTATATCTTGTATTTGTTTTACGTAATTAGGCTTTAAAGCTTCTAAATTAAGTTGAGATACTTGCTCTGTATAGTCATTTCCTTTTACTAATGCTGTGTCTACTATTTCTCCATCATCTCCTCTTAAATTAAATGCTTTTGTTTTTACAATAAAAGCCCCTCCAGAAGCAATAGAGCCATAACGGCTAGCAGCTATTATAGATTTTAAAATAGAAATAGACGAAATATTCTGAGGATTTAAAAAATCGGGGGTTTGTTCATATATAGCCCCATCAACAACCCAAATAGCAGGTTTAGAACTATTATCTCCTCTGATAGTAAATGAAGCTTGACTACCAAAACCTGTAATCTTAACGCCAGCAAAACGCCCTCTTATCACATCAGCTATGTATTGTGCATTAGGACTTATTTGATCTTCAGTAATTGTATTTACAGATACCCCTATTTGATCTCTACTTTTTTCTCCAAACCCTGTATCGGAAGTCTCTTTACTCTTTGCTCTTTTCCCAGTAATAACCACCTCTTTAAGTAGCTCATCTATAGGTTTCATCTCAACGATAAGTGTCTCGCCATTTTCTACGAGCATTTCTTTTGGATGCATTCCTAAATATCGTATTTGTAATACATCACCTACCTCAGCAGGAACTGTAAAACTTCCATCAGATTTTGATAAAAATTCTTCTAGATCTCCTTTTATGGTAATACTAGCACCTTGAATCGGACCTATAGATGTTTTAACAACACCATTAAATGTTGATGATATAAGCACCTTCTTATCCTTAAAAGGAACTCCTCTTTTTATTTGATCTATACTCTCTGCAATAGAAGCTTCTGAAAGATTTACATAACTCCCAGATGTAAAACGAGCTAGTGAACGCAAATAGTCATGATTTGCTCTAGAAAGACTACTTATAGCATAAAAAGGAATATCTCTATCACCTAACCATTGACCAAGTACAGCTTCTCCTTCAGAAAATAAAAGTGCTGCATCAGTATTTCCTGTTGTTGTAAGAATATCATATGACGTTGTACCCTGATACACTAGTCCTTCAACTTCTTTTTTAAGGGCAGATATATCTTTATGTATGGTATGCCTTTTTGTAGATAAAACCTCTTCATTAAATACAACAAATGTCACATTTACTTCTCCTAGTTCTTCAAAGTAAGCTTCTATGAACCCCCATTCTTTTCTAAAATCTCTGCGACTTGAAGATAGAGATGCATCCCAAAATATTTTTACATTTTTTTGATCACTGAATATTTTTTTTACCGGAGTATCTCCCGTTTTAGTGAGATAAATTTTACTAGATTTATTAAAAAGGCCACGTATGTTATCACCTCTTAACTCTATAGTTTCGTATCCGGGCGCACTGATTCTAAGTCGAGAAGCATTGCCAATAGTTTGGTGATATCTTCGGTAATTAAAAAGACCATTTGAGCTTGTAACAACGCCTATTCCTTGATCTGTAATTCCAATTTTCACATCTCCAATAGGAGCTTTTGTTTCTTCGTCTAAAATCTTACCTCTAAAGACTGTCTGTGCTGAAAGTGTTTGTAAAAACGCCATAACAATAAGTCCAAAAACTAAGATGTTGTATTTCTTTTTCATCCTTCAAAAGTACATTAACGTTGCAAATATGGCAAAACACATAAAAAAAGCATCTTAAAGATTGTTAAAAAGACCTAATTGCCCCTTGTTTGTTCTTATAAATAGGGTTGTATTTAAGGGAGGGAGTTCTTTCCCTTTAAAATATCGATTTCTTCCTATTTCAAATTGTCTATGAATTTGCGTTGCATAATGCCCTTCTCCTTTCATACGTTTTCCAAAGCGAGAATCATTCAATTGTCCCCCATGGCAATCTGCTATTTGATTCAATACCTTATCTGCCTTATCAGGTAGCACCCTGCGAATCCAATCTTCAAAAATGCTACCAATAGCCCCATTCAATCGTACAATAGTATATCCTACTTTAAGAGCTCCTTTGTTTGAAATCGTTTTTAATAATGGTAAAATCTCATGCGTATTAATACCAGGGATCATAGGTCCAGCCATAACCATCACAGGAATTCCTGCTTTGCTTAATCGCTCTATAGCTTGTAATCTTCTTTTAACAGTTGCTGTACGTGGCTCCATAAGCCTTCTTGTATCTTCAGATAGCGTAGTGACCGAAAAAATAACTCTACACAAATTGTCTTTAGCAAGTTCTTTTAAGATATCTATATCTCGTTCTACTAAAACATTTTTAGTAATAATTCCAACAGGATGTTTATACTTTAAAAACAACGCTAATAATTGTCTAGTGATCTTTAATTTCTTTTCTATAGGCTGATAACAATCTGTATTTCCTGACAATACAATGGTAGACGCTTCCCAAGAAGGGCTTTGTAGTTTTTTTTCTAGTAATGCTGGTGCATTTTTCTTTATTAAAATTTTTTGTTCAAAGTCCAGTCCAGCGCCATAACCCCAATATTCATGACTATTTCGTGCGTAGCAATAAATGCATCCATGCTCACACCCCTGATAAGGATTTAAAGAATATCCCATACCTACATCTGGACTGGTTACTTTGTTTACAATCGTTTTTGGGAACGTATGTATATATTCCGTTTTAGGATTACTTGGAAGTTCGTTTTCGCGAAAGCAAAATTCTAAAAAATCATCACGCATCTCTTCACTATGTTCAAAAAAGCGATTCGATACCTGTATTTGAGCACCACGTCCTTTTATAGATTCTTTCATAATATGCTTTCGCGAAAACAGAAGCCTTCTTTCTAAAATTGGATTTAATACAAAAATATGGAAATATTCCAAACATAAAACAATTTAAAAGAATTAATTAACTTTAAAAAAAATCTCACATCATGAAACGTCGTTCCTTTATTAAAAAATCTGCTGCTGCGAGTGCAGCTTTTTCTATTGTACCTAGTTTTGTCTTAGGCGGAAACCATATCCCACCGAGTGATACACTATATATAGCAGCTGTAGGTGTAGGAGGAAGAGGCGGCGGTGTGGTAAGAGATCTTACCAATCATGGAAAGGTGAAATTTGTTGCGTTATGTGATGTAGATGATACCATGGGAGCTGGCAGTTACGAATTACATCCCAAAGCAAAGCAATATCGAGATTTTAGAAAAATATACGATAATCATCTCAATGATATAGATGCGATTATGGTGGGAACACCAGATCATACACATGCAACCATTGCGCTTCCATTTATGCGTGAAAAAAAGCATGCATATGTAGAAAAACCACTTACTCATAATATTTATGAAGCTCGTCTCATGGCAGAAACTGCTGCCAAGCAAGGTATTGTTACACAAATGGGAAATCAAGGCGCTTCTGGAGATGGCATTCGTATCGCTCAAGAATGGATCAATGCTGGAGTGATTGGAAAAGTACATCGTGTAGACTGTTGGACCAATCGTCCGGTATGGCCACAAGGGTTTAAGCACATTACTGAAGGACAAACCATACCAGATCATTTGGATTGGGATTTATGGTTAGGGCCTGCTGCAACTCGTCCTTACAATGAGAATTACCTTCCTTTTAAATGGAGAGGTTTCTGGGATTTTGGAACCGGGGCTATGGGAGATATGGGATGTCATATTATGGAAACTCCTTTTAAGACATTAGACCTAGGTTTCCCATATGAAGCAGAAGCCAGTTGCACAACCATTTGGTCTGGCGATTTTGTAGAAGCAGATTATGCCGAAGCGTGTCCGCCGAGTTCTATTGTACGTTTAAAGTTTGATTCTCCTACACAAGGAGATGTTTCTTTAAATTGGTATGATGGTGGTATCATGCCCGATCTTCCATCTGAATTAAAAGATGGTGAAAAGCCTGGAGATGGTGGCGGTGGTAGTATCTTTTATGGTACTGATGGGATTATGATTACTGATACGTATTCTCGTAATCCTAGATTACTACCTAGCGAACGTATGAAAGATTTTAAACGTCCCGCAGAAACCATTGCTCGTGTAAAAACATCACATGCAGGGGAGTGGATTGAAGCTTGTTTAAATAATAAACCTACCTCTTCTCCTTTTTCTTATGGAGGACCTCTTACAGAAGCCGTATTGATGGGGAACCTTGCTATTAAAGCATTTCAATACAAAACATTAAAAGATGGGAAAAAAGTGGGTGACTGGGATCCATATGAATATCCTGGACGTCGTACTATAAAATGGGATGGTGCAAATATGCGTGTAACTAACTACGAAGCTGCAAATGCATGGGTGAAACGTGCCTATCGAGAAGGATGGGAACTATAGCTTTTTAATTTCTAAAAAAACGACGATGAAAAACAAGAAAAAAATTTCAGAACTTAGGAATCACAAACTACCTAATGTTAGTCAATTAAAATTAATAGGAGGAAATAATTCAAATATGGGCATAGGAACAGGTGGAATAAACCAAAACCCTGTTTTGGCAGCCCAACAACTAGGAGGTTAAGAAAAACTCTAATAGGTTAATAATTAAGTACGTAATTTGATTTTACTTCTCTTTATGCAGTATAGATTTTTAGAAACAGTAGTATATCTAATCAAGTAAAATTACTCCTTTTTCAAAATCTTAGCCTTATTCTTTAGTCCTGTTACCGTTATAGTAGGCTCTCCATAAAGCTGTAAAACAGCACTGTCTTGTGCATATAAGGTAATGGATTCTTTTACTTGAATATATGCATCTGAATCCTCTGAAAGATTAATTTCTGAGGTTGTTACTACTGCTTCTTTAGCATTCAGTTTTCCATTTCCAGTTACAGTAAAGTTTGTCGCTTCTATGGTTCCGTCTAGTATTAGTTTTGATGTATCACTTACTTGAACTATTAATGTATCAACAAGAGCATACATCTTTAAATCAGCTCTTGCTTCTAGAATTATCTTGCTAGATATAGCTTTTGTTTTAAGTGTACCCTCTGCATCACTAAACATCTCGATATCAACAGCATCTGTGTATGCTACATCAAGATCAAATTTTGAAGATTTCCCAGCTGTAATCACTAAATTTTCTCCTTTTATGAGACCATTTGCTTTTATACGAGCTTCATTATTTAAATGAATCTCTGCAATCGTACTCGCAGTAACGGTGATCTTAAATCTTTTCTTTTTTACAATTCGGTGTGTTGCCGAAATTTTAAGTGTATAATCCTCAACACGAAACTGAATAACATCTATCAGATTATCATCTGTTTCTATAGTGTATGCATTTGTCGTTCCTTGACTTAGCTCTATATCAAAATCTCCATCAATATCAATAGCATTAAATGGTGTTTCTATTTCAACTTCTTTTAAGGTAATGATCCCTGAGCCTTTAATTTTGGGTAATTGTTGTCCAAGCATACAAGTACTCACAAAAAGTAAGCCTATCATCCATAGTTTTTTCATGATATTCTAGTATATAGGTTAGTATTATAAACGGAACCTTATATTACTTTCCAGGAAAACTAGCTTTACGTTTTTCTAAAAAAGCGGTGGTTCCTTCTTTAAAATCTTCTGTACCAAAACATGTACCAAAAGCATCAATTTCTGCTTTAAAGCCATCTACTCCATCTATAAATCCAGCATTAATAGCTTTTATACCTGCAGCAATGGCTACTGATGAATTTCTAGAGATTTTTCCTGCGATTTTCTGAGTGCGTGGCAATAACTCTTCTTGAGTGACTACATGGTTTACAAGACCATAACTTAGTGCTGTATTGGCATCTATCATTCCTGCTGTCATGATCATTTCCATAGCACGTCCTTTCCCTACAAGCTGTGGTAAACGTTGTGTTCCTCCATATCCTGGAATCACCCCTAGAGAAACTTCAGGTAATCCCATACGAGCATTATCACTGGCAATTCTAAAATGAGCTGCCATAGCAAGCTCTAAACCTCCTCCTAAAGCAAATCCATTTACGGCTGCAATGACAGGAGTTGGTAGTTTTTCTACAAAATCAAACAAATCTTCTTGTCCTTTTCTTGCTAGTTCGGCGCCTTCGGCTACAGAAAAATTGGCAAATTCAGAAATATCAGCTCCTGCAACAAAGGCTTTTTCTCCAGTTCCTGTAATGATAATTACTTTTGCGGTGATGTCTTCATTTGCTTTCGCGAAAGCGGTATGCAACTCTCCAATAGTTTCGGTATTTAAGGCGTTTAATTTTGAAGGTCTATTAATTGTTATAGTAGTGATCCCATTGTCATTTTGACTTACGAGAATGTTATTATAATCCATGTGTATGTTATCTAGGTGTGTTGTTTATTCTTTTGGGAAGGTGACTGTAAATACGGTTCCTTTTCCTTCTTGGGATGTAAAATTAATACTTCCGTTATAGGTTTCCATAATATTTTTTACCATGGCAAGACCAAGTCCCATACCGCTGGTCTTAGTCGTGAATTTTGGTTCAAATATTTTAGGTTTATTTTCTTCTGTAATTCCAATTCCATTATCACTTACGGTGATCTGAACATTAGACTCCTTCGTTTGCACGTCTACAAGAATCTTAGGTTCTTCTGTATGCTTAGTTGCTTGGATGGCATTTTTAACCAAGTTGGTTACTACACGTATTAATTGCGTTCTATCAAACTTTGCTCGTATTTCTTGGTCCGCTTTCGCGAAAGCGATATTACGTTCTCTAAAAATATCTAATGCCAGTTTTACTACATTAGAAACATCTAAGGTTTCACTTTGCTGCGCAGGCATATCTGCAAAATTTGAAAATGCAGAAGCAATACTACTCATGGTATCTATTTGTTGAATAAGCGTATTACTATATTCTTTGATTTTTGTGTTAATTTCTGGGTCTTCAGGGTCAAAACGGCGTTCAAAACTCTGCACCGTTAATCGCATAGGGGTTAATGGATTTTTAATCTCATGGGCTACCTGTTTTGCCATTTCACGCCATGCGGCTTCACGTTCATTTTGTGCTAATTGCGCAGCACTTTCTTCCAATTCATCAATCATTCCATTATAAGCAGAAACGAGCGTTAATAATTCTGTAGGAAGGTTTTTTGTATCTACTTTTTTGTTTCTTTTATCAAGCTGTGTTTCTTTTATTTTTTCTTCTATATCTTTAAGACGTAGTGTAATATATCTCGCTAAGATAAAAGCCAGAAATATAGCTGTAATAAAAACGATGAGTGCAACAACTCCAATACGTATAAGGAGTTCTCGCATTTCTTTATTAATAAAAGATTCACTGTCTTCGTATTGAATCTGAAGAATAGCCAATTCTTTAAATTTAGGATCATTTATATACGAATACGATATTTGTTGTGGTATTTCTGTTTCTATACGTTCTACATATCTTTTTTCTGAAGTTGCAGTTAACGTATCTAAAATACGCTTAGGAATATCTTTTGTTACTGAGTTTTCAAAAATATTTTCTGTAGAAGAAATTAAAGGATGTCCCTCTAAATCATAGAGGGTTATATTTTCTCCATGAATACGAGCAATCTCATAAATTTCATCTTTAAAAATTAAATGAATTTTATCAGTTTGAAGCAGAAATGTGGTTTCCTTAAGGGTTCTATCTATATCTTTTTTTATGGCTGCTTCTTTTCGCTCTAATCGATCTTTATTATAATCCTTTATTTGCTCTCTATACTGGAAATAGGTAATACCTGAAATTAAAGCAAAGGCAATTAATACCAGTATTAACATAGAGGTAAAAATGCGAAAGCTTAATGATTTACTATTTAAATTGAGCACACTATTATTTGTTGAATGACTAAGGTACTAAGAATACTATTGTATTAGGCTTTTATACTCCTTATAACTTTGTTAAGCCTCTGGGTTTTTTTCTTGAATCTTACGATATAGTCGTATTCCAAGCATTAACAATACACCTAAACCTATAATTCCAAATACACCATATATCCAGTTGGTAGCGCTTTTTGTAACTGCCAGAAAAACAACTGCAAATAAAATAATAGTAGCTCCTTCATTCCACATACGCATAAACTTAGAGGAGTATTTGAATTTTCCATTTTGCATCTGCTTGTATATGCTCCATGTTTTAGCATGATAGATATATAGCAATATGACAAATCCTAACTTTATTTGCATCCATGGGCTTTCTAATAATGTAGGTGCAATGTGCAACATCAAGAAGGCAAATAGAGAGCAAAGCACTAATGAAGGTCCCGTTATAATTTTCCAAAGGCGTTTTGCCATGAGCCCTAATTGCTTTCCTAAAATCTCACGATCTGGAGATGGTTTTTCATTAGCTTCTACTTGATACACAAAAAGCCGGGGCATATAAAAAAGTCCAGCAAACCAAGTAACCATAAAGATGATATGAAGCGCCTTTATATAAAAGTAATAATCTTCCATAAAACAAAGATACAAAGGAGACTCTATAAAATACCTTTATAAAAATTAGAACTAAAAATAAATACTAAAACCTATTGCACTAACTATTCCGGAAGTTTCTACTTCAAAATCACTATCCTCTGGATTTGATTTTAAGTAATTATATTCAACAGAAAAATCTACAGAAAAAATTTTGCTAAAAAGAAAAGCAACGCCAGTTCCAGCCTCATACCCAAAAAGGCTTTCTTTATCTTCATCAAAATCAACCTCATTTGAATCTCTATCAAATGAGCTACTACCTATTCCAATAGCAGCACATACAATAGGTCTAACAGTACCTTCTAAAAAGTAATACCTTACAAAAGATTGCGCAAGAATTGAGGAGCTCTTTACTTCATTGTTCTCACCTTCAAAATCTAATTTTCTACTATGATATCTCACTTCTAGCCCTGTAACAAGATTATCAATAATAAAGTAATCAGCTCTTGGGCTTATAGAAAATGAAGTTTCTTTTTGTACTCCTCTTTCTCCAAAAACAGGGTCGTTAATTGAAACATTTTGACTGAGAAAACCAAAATTAGATTCTGCTCCAATTAAAAATGTCCTTTGACTAGTATTTGAATATTGATCGTCATTAGATTGGGCTATAGAATAGGTTGAAAAAAAATAACTAATACTATTGCAAAAACTTTATATTTCATTTCGGTTTGTGATTTTAAAATCACCGTAAAATTATGGTTTTCAAATATCACTAAACTAAATATTTATTAAAACCTGTTGTGCATTTTGACAAAATAACGAGTGTATTATCCTATCATTCTTCATTATGTACCTCAAATCCTAAAGGAAGTAATGAAAATTTCTTCGATTCACCCTTCAGGGAGGTAAAAATCAAGAAATCTATTCAAAATACACAACGGGTTTTATTAAACTTACAGTACCTCAAAAGAAAACATTAATGCCCGTAGTAAAGAAAAAACTACTATTGACAAATTTTCTATCATTTTCACTATTTCTAGGTTTATTCGAATTATATGAATACCCTACTCCTACATCTAAAGAAATACTTTTCTTAAAAAAGAAAGCAATTCCTCCATCAAGACCATAATTAAACAATGAGTTTTTTGACTCCGAATCTTCAAAATCATTTTCTGTATTCGAATTTGAAAAACCTACTCCTATAGTTCCTTCTACAAAAGGCTTTATAGTTCCTTCTGTAAAATAATAACGAACAAAAGGAGAAAATGAAAATGATGTTCCCATTGTTTCAGAATTAGTCACATCTATTTCTGTTTTACTTGTAGAGAATCCAACTCTTCCTCCAATGGCCAAATTATCAATCACAAAGTATCCCACTCTTGGTCCTAAGCCTAGAGAAATACTTTTAATTTCACTATTTTGAACACCTTCGGAATCACTTTTAAATTCTGATGTTGACGTCGCAAAACCGAAACTTGAACTACCTCCCAGAATAAACATTCCCTTGTCTGTGGGTGAAGATAAACTCTCTTCGTTAGTTTGAGAAAAACTGGTGAAAAAGCAAAAGAAAATACTTAAAATTATAAATGTTTTGAATGTTTTCATAAATTAAAATAGTTGTTAGATAATAAATAATAGAAAACCAATATACTTTACTGATTGTCTGCGCATAACTAGTAAAATGCTTCTGCAATCTAGAATACAATCTTGTGAAGAAAAAACTACATATCCGTAGATTAAACAATATACGGAAGTAAAATAGGTGTCATAATTTCATAACAACTCATTGATTACATACAAAACAACCTCTATATATTTATAGCAACTTATTAGCTATACTTAAGATGTAGAAAAATAAGGTATGTAAAAAAAAGTCTATCAGAATGCACATCAAAATCAATAAAGTGTATAAACTCTTCTAAGTACTTCTTATCTGGAACACCTCCTTTTGCTGTAAGTTTTTCGAGTTGCAACTTATAGGCTATTACTTTCTTATCAAGAATCTCTTCTGTAAGTACAGAAGCAGGACACGTATCTGTATACTCTGCATTAAAAAGTCCATCATTTTCAGAAATAGCGTTTAGTTTTTGTCTTTGTAATATGCTATCAAACGCTACTAAAGGAAGGTTATTAATTAATTTCCTATATCCTTTCTCACTTCCTTCTTCGAGTTTTCCTTGTTTTAAAAGAGCTTCTTCAAATTCTTGCAAAACACGTATTAAACCTCCCTGTTCTTTAGAATAATATACATAGCCAAATTGATCACCTCTAGATATCACTTTTTCCTCAATACATTCCTGTATTTGGATTTTATATGTTTTTAGACTCTTAGAGCTAGAACAGCTAACGACAATCACCAAAAAACTACTAATCAAAACTTTACAAATTGTTTTTATAAACATCTCATTATTTATATAGATTAAACTATAGGTATTCAATATTAAACAAATGTTACCAGCAACATAAAAAAACCCAGCACATTGGCTGGGTTAAATATTCTTTATTTCATTTATTTTGTATTAATCCTCAACAAACAAATAATTCAACTTTAAATTATTAAAATCTGAATTGAATTTTGCTACCTCAGCATCTAGCATCTTATCAAAAGCTGTGAGCTGTGTTGTTATTTGTGCTGAAAGTTCATTTTTAACAGCAATATCTTGGTCGGTAGGTCCAAAATCACCCATGCCTACAAGGCTATTTAAATGCCCTAACTTATTGGTTAATTTAATTGGGAAGTTTAATGGATCTTGACCTGAACGGTTTTTGGTTTGATATAATTCCTTTTCTATATTACTGAATTCTTCTTGCATTATTTTTGCCTTTTCGCGCAGATCTGCTGTACGTGCATCGTCTTTATACTGTGCTTCAAAAGATTTCAATTGTGCATTTATTTTTCTGATTTTCTTAATGCTCTGATGTGCGCGATCTACTGTTGTATTGACATCACTTATAAAATCATATTGTCGTTGCATATCAGCAACTGTAGCTTCTGCATTTGGGTTGGGTTTGATCACAAACGACTGCGTTTGCTCCTCTCCATTTACATTCATGACTACTTTATAATCACCAGGAACTGCTTTAGGACCATCAAGACTTGCCCACCAAAGAATCATTCCTTTCAATCTTTCTGCACCGTCTGTACGGGTATTCCAAGAAAATAAGTTTCCTCCTTTTTTTGCTTTAAGCTGATCTTTTTTCTCTTTGGCTCCTGTGCTAAATGACTGTATCGTATCACCTGCTACTGTCATATACGTAAGTGACACGGTATCTTTTTTGGTATCAAAATCTTTCAAATTAAAATACGTCATCACACCACTAGGATGATTTGTTCCCGTAGTTAGACTACCCGGACGACCACCTCCGCCCATACGGTAAGTATCCTTTGGCTTGAATAAGTAGTTTTTTCCCGCTTTCGCGAAAGCGGACTGATGTAACATCCCTAAGTCATCTATAATCCATAAACTACGTCCCTGTGTAGCCACAATAAGGTTATTATCTTTAATGGTAAGATCTGTAATTGGAACAATAGGAAGGTTTAATTGGAAAGACTTCCAATTTTTTCCATCATCAAAACTGATATACATTCCTGTTTCCGTTCCTGCATATAATAGTCCTTTTTGTTTTGGATCTTCTCGTAATACACGTGTAAAATGCTCTGCTGGGATACCATTAGTTATTTTTTTCCAAGTCTTCCCATAATCAGATGTTTTGTATAAGTAAGGTGCAAAATCGCCCGACTTATAGCGAGTTCCAGCAATGTAAGCAGTACCTTCATCAAAAGCACTAGGTTCTACACTATTAATCATCATCCACTCTGGCATTCCTTTAGGCGTTACATTATCCCACGTTTGTCCTCCATTACGACTTACATGTACCAAACCATCATCACTTCCTACCCAAAGTAATCCTTCTTTTAGAGGAGATTCTGCAGCGGCAAAAATGGTACAATAATACTCTACTGAAGTGTTGTCTTGCGTAATCGGCCCTCCAGAAGATTTCATTTTTTCTGGATCATTACGTGTTAAATCTGGGCTAATCACTTTCCAACTCTGCCCTTCATTTTCTGTTACATGTACATTCTGAGAGAAAGTGTACATACGATTTGGATTGTGCTTACTAAAGATAATAGGAAAGTTCCATTGGAAACGGTATTTCATATCTTCTACGCCATGTCCCATGGGATTATCTGGCCATACAGAAATAGAACGTACTGTATTTTTCTCATGATTTACTCTGGTTAAGAAACCATCATAACTACCACCATATACAATCTCATTATTTTCTGGATCTACCGCAATATGAGCACTCTCTCCTCCAGCTGTACTTTCCCAATCATCTTCAGAGATACTAAATCCTTCTGTACGATGCGGAATACGGATGGTGCTATTATCTTGTTGGGCTACATAAATACGGTATGGAAATGCATTATCTGTTGTAACACGATAAAATTGTGATGTCGGTTGATTTAAATAGGTACTCCAACTACGCCCTCCGTCATAGGTCACTTGTGCACCACCATCATCGCCAATAATCATACGATTAGGGTCTTCTGGAGCAATCCATAAATCATGATGATCACCATGAGGTGCATTATACGTACTAAATGATTTCCCTCCATCGGTAGATTTATGGTAACGTACATTTAATACATATACCGTATTTTCATCTTTAGTATCTGCATATAAGCGTGTATAATACCATGCTCGCTGACGTAATTTACGTTCTGAATTTACCTTAGACCAGTTCATACCACCATCTTTAGAGGTATATAATCCTCCTTCTTTTTCGTTTTCTACCATGGCATAGAGACGGTTACTATTTACAGGAGATACAGTAATACCCATAATTCCTAAAATACCTTTGGCAAAACCTTCATTGGTAGAGAGCTCTGTCCATGTTTCTCCTTCATCGGTACTTTTCCAAAGTGCTGATCCGTCTCCACCAGAACTCAAACTATACGGTGTACGTCTGGCATTCCAAGTAGTAGCATACAATACTCTATAATTATTAGGATCTATGATTAAATCTACAACTCCTGCATTGGAATTACTAAACAACGTTTGTCTCCATGTTTTTCCTCCATCTGTACTTTTATATACACCGCGTTCTTGTGTAGGTTTATAAATATTTCCTAACACCCCTGCATATACAATATTAGGGTTGGTAGGGTGTACACGGATACGAGGTACATGACGGCTATTTTTAAGTCCCATCTGACTCCACGTTTGTCCGGCATCTACGGTTTTCCAGATACCATATCCAGAAGACACATTACCACGAAGGGTTTTTTCTCCTCCTCCTACATAAATCACATTGGGATCGCTTTTTGAAACCTCAACAGCTCCAATACTACCCCCAAAGAAACCATCAGAGATATTTGCCCATTCCTTTCCTCCATTGGTGGTACGCCACACACCACCACCAGTACTACCCATATAAAATAAATCAGGTTGTCCTGGTACTCCAGTTACGGCAGCACTTCGTCCTCCTCTAAAAGGACCTATTAATCGATATTCTAGGGCTTCGTATGAAGATTCGTCTGGTGTTTGTGCACTCGTTTGTAATGCCATTCCTGAGAAAATACTCAGAAAAAGGAAGAGAATGTTGGTTTTCATGCGTTTGTTTTTTTTGTTTTTGATGGTCACCTGTAACCTTTGATGTTATAAATAATTATAGCTTTATATATTCATAATTATTTCCAACATGTCGGTTTCATTGAATTTTAGTTTGGTATTTCGATAGAAATGTAAGGAATTCTTAAGAAGGATTCCTTTTTTGGCAATTTTTTAACGTATTCCGCAAAAGAGAATTTTTGACTATTTGAAAGGGTTACGGTTATTTACGCTTTAACACTTAACGCTGTATGATTGTGAACCTCACAAGTTCGCTTTCGCGAAAGCGTATACATCACCCTTCTTCCTGAAGTGCAAGTTTGGTTTTTACCTCTTTATTTAAGAAATATCCCGTCACAATCGTAGAAAGAATATCGGCAATAGGGAATGCGATCCACACACCCCAAACACCTAGAAATGGTGGTAATATCAGAATTAAAGGGATTAAGAAAAACCCTTGTTTTGTCAAACTTAAAAGTAAGGCTGGTACTGCTTTTCCTATGGATTGGAAGTATGCAGAACCTATAAGTTGCACTACAATAATGGGGGTTGCTGCAAATACCCAACGTAATGCATTAGGGGTTCGTGCAAAGATTGCTGCATTGTCTGCAAGCGTTTGTGGGTCTCCTCCTTTATCACTTAAAAATATCGAAACAAAGAAGTCTGGAAAACTCATAATAATAGCAAAAATAATTAAAGCTAGTACTCCTGCATATTTGATAGAAGTATTGATCGTTTCTCTAACTCTTGTATATTTTTTTGCTCCATAATTATAGCCAGCTATAGGCATAAATCCTTGGGTAACTCCTATTACTGGGAAAAGCGCAAACATAAGCATCCTACTGATGATACCATAAGAGGCAAGGTCTAATGCATCTCCATAGGTGATTAATACATTGTTTAATAGAATACCTAAAACACTTATAGTGCCTTGGCGTGCTAATGTCACACCGCTTAAGCCACTAATTTCTTTAACGATAGGAAGACGTAATTTAAAAGAACTTAGGTTAAGGCGTAACTCGCTTTTGGCAACAAAAAACCAAAAAATAAATCCAAAACAGACCGTATAACTTATAAATGTAGCCCAAGCAGCACCCTCCATCCCATAACCTAATACTTTGATGAGTACATAGTCCATAATGATATTTCCAATAGCAGGAAGAATCATGGCATACATGGCAAATTTTGGTTTTCCTTCTGCACGAATCACATTGTTTCCCATCATACAGAGAGCAAGCATCAAAATACCATAAAGTACAATACGATAGTATACAAGTGCCATATCTTTAAAGGAGTCGGCGGCGCCAAAAAACTCTATAAAATAATCTTGAAATACAAGTCCGATGATAGCTAATGAGCCTGAAATAAGGGTTGTTAATGTAATTTGATTTCCAAAGACGTGTAATGCTTTTTGGTCATTCCCAGCTCCTAGCGCTCTTGAAAGTACCGAGCTTCCTCCAATTCCTACAGCAAGACCTATGGCCGCAATAAAAAATGTAAAAGGAATCACAACTGTAATAGCAGATATAGCTTGAGGTCCAATCCATCTTCCTACAAAAATGGTATCTACAATCATATTAAGTGACATCACCAGAATACCTATAGAGGCTGGAACTGCCTGCTTAACAAGTAGTTTTGAGATAGGTTCTGTACCTAAAGCTGTAGATTTTTTTTTGGACAAGAATTACGTGTTAGTTCTTTGCAAGATGCAACCACTTTTTTAAATAGCGTGTTAATATAACGTGAAACTTATGCAACTATCGTTGCGGCTTCTTCCCATTCTTTAATCCAACCGCCAATGACAGCTGCCCAGTCATCACGATCATTTAAACAAGGGATCGTTGTAAATTCCTCCCCTCCTGCTTCATGAAAAATTTCTTCTCCTTCCATTGCGATTTCTTCTAATGTTTCCAGACAATCAGAAACAAAAGCAGGTGTGACAATCGCCATTTTTTTAAATCCTTCTTTCCCCATTCGTTCTATAGTACGATCTGTATAAGGTTGTAACCAAGGATCAAACCCTAAACGAGATTGAAAAGAAGTAGAAAAAGTACCAGGTTCTAAATTAAGATATTGCCCCACTTTACGAGTCGTTTCATAACATTGGTGGCGATAACAGAATTCATGTGCTTTTGATCCAGCACTACAACAACTTCCATCTATCTTACAATGTAATTTAGTTACATCACTTTTACGTATATGCCTTTCTGGCACTCCATGATAGCTAAATAATAAGTGCTCATAATCTAAATCTTTAAGATGTTCTCCTATGCTTTCAGCGAGGACATTTGAATATGATTCTTTATTGTAAAAAGCAGGTACATTTGTGATTTTCATTGAAGGGAAATGCTGAGCTCGCAATTCTTCGGCAAGAACAAGAATGGTTTCTGTAGTAGCCATTGCATGTTGAGGATATAAAGGTAATAGCATCACATCATCAACTCCTTGATCATGTAATTTTTGTAATCCTTCCATAATAGAAGGAGTACCATAACGCATTGCAATCTCTACAGGCAATTCTGTATGTGTCTGTACTTTCTTTTGTAATCGTTCTGTAAGTACAATAAGAGGAGAGCCTTCTTCCCACCATATTTTACTGTAAGCTTTAGCACTTTGCTTAGGTCGGGTATTCAAAATAATTCCTTTTACCAGCAATGCTCGTGCTGCATAGGGAACATCTATCACGCGTTCATCCATCAAAAATTCGCCTAAATATTTTTTTACATCCTTAGGATCTGTACTCTTTGGAGATCCTAAATTAACGAGTAAAACACCTTTGCTCATGCTTTTTCTTTTATATATGGGTCTACTAGTATAGTAGGGTATATTTAATTAACTGTCTAATCTTTGTCAAACTTAATTAAACAAAAATTCATTTACAAAAATACGGAGTATCTTATGATACGTTTTATGAAAAGTATAAGAGTTTTTGATAGTACTATTCTAAACACCATAAAAGTGCTTCTTCTAAGTGTTTTCTAAAACCCGTTTCTGTATACGATTCTTTAGTATGTCCTCCTCCTGTATAAAAAGCCTTTCCTCCATCATATAGATGATACCAAGCGATGGGGTGCATATCTCCATTGGTTCCGCCCTCATAACTTGCTTCATCAAGTTGTAATACTGCTGTAATTTCTGGGTTTATATTTTTATAGTTATACCACTCATCATCTCTTGAAAAAGAAGTTTCAAAATGTGAAGTACTACGATGTTTATTTGTTGTTTTCTGTACCGTTGCTTTTCTAATATTAGGGTTATTAGGATGACTTTCAAAGTAACCTCCTACTAGTTTTCCATACCAAGGCCATTCATATTCAGTATCGGCTGCGGCATGAATTCCCATATAACTACCTCCTCCTTGAATGTAGTTTTCAAATTTCTTTTGTGCATCGGTATCTAGTACATTACCCGTGGTACTTAAAAATATAATAGCATCGTATTGCGGTAAAAAAGCCTTTGAAAAATGAGTACTATCTTCTGTATGCTCTACTACAAAATTATGTGTTTTTCCAAAATCTTTTATGGTAGCAACGCCAGTTTCGATCGATTTATGACGCCATCCTAGGGTTTTAGTAAAAACTAATACCTTCTTCGTTTGGGTTTGTTTTTCTGTAGCTAGACGTGTATTTGTGGTAGCTGTATTTTTTTTCGCGCAAGCGGAGAAAAGAAATCCAATACAGACCATCATAAAAAGTTTATTCATCATAATATTCTTTAAAAAAGCAATGAGGGCGTAAAGTTACTATATATATACTACTTTACTCATTCAGAATATCGAATTCCTCATTTAGGATATCATAATATATAAATAAGTAAGCTCTTGTAGGATTTTACTATATACTTGTACTGTAATGATATATTTAATGCGACCAACAAAATTATAGATTACTATGAAAATAATACTACCATCACTAGGCATCTTACTTATATTTTTTTCTTGTAGTAATGATGATAAAGCAATAGATAGAGTAACACAAGAAATTTCAAGAGGTGCTATATTACGAACTATAGCGATTGATAATCTTGAATTTGATATCAATAATAGCAACTCTGTTTTTTCTGTAGCAATAGAAGAACAAGATATAGAAAATGGAGATCTATTAGACTATGTAGACGTCTTTGTTTCTTTTGAAGATCACACGCTAGAACCTGGGGAGAGTTACTCCACACCACCTACTCTTATTGAAAGATTAGAAAAAGAAGATTTTACTAATGGACCTAGAGGACTTCCTGTGAGAACACTAGCATATTCTTTTTCACAACTATTAGAAGAAACAGGAGTTCTTCAGACCAATGTATCGTGTAAAGATCAATTTGTGATCACTTTAGAGTTACAATTACTGAATGGCGATAGATTTACAGAAAGTAATGCAAATGCCGTTACATTAGCAAGTAATACGTTTTCCAGTTCTCCTTTCTCTTATACGGTTACTGTACTTGAGCCTATTTCTGAAGATTTATTCATAGGAGATTATGCATTTAATAGTGTAGAAGAAGGAGCTTTTGGGCCTTCTTTTATTCCTTTCAATCCAACTGTTGAAATTACTAGAGGGCACTCTTTTAATACTAGGCTTGTAACGTTATTGTATACTATTAATAGAAATGATCCAAGAGTATTTGAATTTACAATTGCTTGTGACGAAATCATCATGGGTAAGTATCAACTATCCTCTATTTGTGGAAGTTGTAACGAAACTGCTCCTGGAAGACGTGATTGTGATACTGGTGATCTTATCTTATTAGGACCAGATACTGTAAATGCTACTATAGCTCAAAATGATGATACCGTATTTGAATTAAACTTTGTAGAGGGCTATAGAGGTTTTGATGGAAATTGTGGTTTTGATTCTTTTCCATCAAAAATCAGGTTTACAAAACAATAAATAAGCGATATATCAAACCTCCATACAGCTGTTTTTTTAAAAGACAATTTTCTAGGTAAACATGTATACCTTTTTTAACCTGTGCTTGATTTTTTCTGGCAAGACTTATGCTCATGCTATCTATACTTTTTTGTGTAAGCAAAGAAAAAAGAAAGTGTTTGTGCATAGAGTAAGACATTGTTGCTAGTAATTTTTTATAGGGATTACCATATAATTACTCTAAAAATCAAATATTTATCTTTTAAACACATTAACTAATTATAGACATGAAAATAAAATACTTTTCTTTTTTCTTATTAGCAATCTTACATTTTTCTTTACTTCAAGCGCAAAAAAAGTCTCCTAAAGAAGTAATCACTAAGAAAAATAAACTCATCAACAATCAAACAATTTTAGAGAATATAACAACCCTTTTTGATGAAAAAGCAACCATAGGTTATGTGGATAATCAACTAGCAAAAGGAACCGAAGAGATTACAACATATTATGAAAATTTATTACAAACAACGTTTGCTGTTAATACAGTAGTTGTAGATAGAATTACATTTAAAAAATATCAAATAGATAAGGAATTAGTCAAAACTCCAGATGGAACAAAAGAACGTATCGTTGTATACCGTATAAAAAAAGGAAAGATATTACGCATGTATATTTTACAACCTAATTTGGCAACACCTAGCCCTATAAGTAGTGTAAATAATTATATAGATGCATATCGAAGTTCTAATTTAGAATTATTTATGAGTGCTTTCTCTCCAAATATATTAGAATGTGATTTCCCTACAAGATGCAATATCACTGGACTTACAGCAATGCGTAACAGATATAAAGAATACGTAAGTGAAAAAACTCGTGTTAACTACATACTAGAGAAACGAATTATTTCTGGGAACTTTATCATAGATGATAACAATCTATCATACAATAGTGGAGGTACACATAACATAGCTGTTTATAGCGTAGATGCTACAGGTAAGATAGACCGTTTATCTTTCTTAGGCTTTTAAATATAAAATAACTATCCCAAAGACATTAAGTATTTCTTAGGGGTAGTTCCAAATTTCTTTTTAAATCCAGCTATAAAATGACTCGAAGTACTATACCCGACTTTAAGCCCTACTTCATTTACATTATACTGCCCTGAAGCTAGTAATTGCCGAGCTACTTCCATTTTATAATCAAATAAAAAGCTATACACAGAATCTCCGTAAATCTGCTTAAAGCCTTCCTTTAATTTTTTAAGAGATAATCCAACTTCCAAAGAAAGCTCTGATAAGGTAGGAGGTTCTGTCATACGAGCAATAATAATCTCTTTCGCCTTTTTAATTTTAGTCACATTATCTTCATCGGCAAGAAAAGGACATTGTGCGATATCTGCATCTACAGGTCTATTAAAGTAGAGACTCAACAATTCATACGCCTTTCCTTTAAAATACAATTCTTTAATACTAGGGTGTAAATTATAATTCATTAATTGATTCAAAACAATAGCCATACTAGGTGTTACAGTACCGTCTTTATAATATTTACGGTCTTTATTTTCTTCGCTTAAAAAAGTAATATAATTTGCTTCGCGCGAAAACAGACTATGAAACTTCTTAATAGAAATCAGAATAGAAACCACCCAGGTATCTGGTTGCAATTGAAGATTCATAGGTAAATCTCGTTGCGGGTTATAAAGCAATAAAGACTGGTCTTCTGGCATAGGCAAACGATAGGCACCATTATTAAATGTAAAAACAGATTGTCCCTTTAAACAAAAGTGAAATTGAATAATACTACTATCTACATCACGCACAATTTGCCTATTGAAATCTAGTATATTAGAAAATGCCAATACAGAAAACCCAGGTTCTAATATAGTCTCTACTTCTAAACCTTGAGCGACACTTTTTTGATCAATTTGAAGAGCCATAGTCCTTATTTTATTTAGAATCATTCTAATTAACAGTAGAATAATATCCCTTATAGTACCACTAAAATAAGGTGTTTTAAGCAAATCTACACGTAGAAATACCTGAATTTACTCAATTCGACAATTTTGGAACGTCTAGCGTTATTTTTTTTCAATTAAGCAAGATATTTTTGCGCACGTATGAAAATGTTAGGTTCATCAGAATTTTATGTCATTGGACTCAGCTATAAAAAAGCTGATGCCGAAGTACGTGGACATTTCAGCATTTCTGAAGAAGCCCAAGAGCTTATTCTTTCAAATGCAAAAGCAGTTGGAGTAGAAGCGCTCACCGTTATTTCTACATGTAACCGTACAGAACTATACGGTTTTGCACAAAATCCAAATCAACTTATACAGCTTTTATGTGAACATACTCTTGGTACTGTTCAAGAGTTTGAAAAAGTATCTTATATATATGAAAGTGACGATGCTATTCAACATTTATTTAAAGTAGGAACAGGTCTTGACAGTCAGATATTGGGAGACTTTGAGATTATAGGGCAACTTAAAGTTGGTTTTAAAAAAGCAAAAGCACATCAATTAGTCAATCCATTTATGGACAGACTCATTAATAGTGTGATTCAAGCTAGTAAACGTATAAAAAACGAAACTGAAATCTCTTCAGGAGCTACTTCAGTAAGTTTTGCTGCCGTTCAATATATTATGGCTCGTGTTCCTTATGTTTCTGAAAAGAATATTCTTCTTTTTGGAACAGGTAAAATAGGACGCAACACCTGTGAAAACCTCATCAAGCATACCAAAAATGAGCATATCACACTTATAAATCGCACCAAAGAAAAAGCGCAGAAAATAGCTGGAAAATTTAATCTACTTGTGAAAGATTATGCAGATATTCAAAGTGAGATTTCACAGACAGATATCTTAGTTGTCGCTACAGGAGCTCAAAATCCTACGATTACTAAAGAGCTTATTTACACGAAGAAACCATTACTGATACTAGATTTATCCATTCCAAAAAACGTAGCAAGTAATGTCACAGAATTAGAAAATGTAACACTTATTCATTTAGATCAACTTTCTAAAATGACAGATGATACATTAAAACGTCGTCAAAAATACATTCCTAAAGCAGAAGCTATAATAGCACAAACTACAAAAGAATTTAAGGCATGGTTATCTACAAGAGCATTTGCTCCCACCATCCAAGCTTTAAAATCAAAACTGAATGATATCAGTGCCTTAGAACTAAATAATCATCGTAAAAAAATAGACAGCTTTAATGAAGAGCAAGCCACAGTAATTTCTGATCGTCTTATACAGAAAATTACAAATCGATTTGCCAGTCATTTACGTACTGCCAACGGTAGTACACAACAAAGCATTGAGCTTATACAAGCTATTTTTGAACTAGAACAATCAGACAGTGAATAAAGTCATTCGCATCGGGACTCGTGATAGTGAGCTCGCATTATGGCAAGCAACAACCGTACAGAAACAACTTGAAGATTACGGATATAAAACAGTGTTAGTCCCTGTAAAATCTACAGGAGATCTCGTCTTAGACAAACCTTTATACGAATTAGGAATTACAGGAATTTTCACCAAAACACTTGATGTTGCTATGCTTAATGGTACTGTAGATATTGCGGTACACAGTATGAAAGATGTCCCTACAGCACTTCCTATAGGTATTGTACAAGCCGCCGTTTTAGAAAGAGCTGCCACACAAGATATTTTGGTTCACAAAGGAAATCCTGATTTTACACAAAATTGCACCATCGCAACAGGAAGTTTACGTCGTCAAGCACAATGGCTCAATAAATATCCACATCACCAAACAACAGATTTACGAGGAAATGTAAACACACGCCTTCAAAAATTAACAGATAGCAATTGGACAGGAGCTATTTTCGCGAAAGCGGGACTAGAACGCATCAATGTTCTCCCTACTAATTATGAAGTATTAGACTGGATGACGCCCGCACCTGCACAAGGAGCTATGCTTATTGTTGCACTAGAAGAAGATGATTTTTCTAAAACCGCTTGCGCGAAATTAAATCACAAATCCACAGCATTGTGTACTTATATAGAAAGAGAATTTTTACGAACATTAGAAGGAGGATGTACCGCACCTATAGGAGCTAGTGCCATCATAGAAAATGAAATAGTTCATTTTACAGGTGTTTTATTTTCACTTGACGGAAAAACAAAACTAGAAGTAAATCAGTCTATTTCCGTATCACATAGTCAAGGTTTTGGTGTAGACTGTGCTTTAGAAATACTAGACAATGGAGGCCGCAAACTCATGAAAGAGATTAAAGCATCTATAAATAAAAAGTAAAATGCCCTCATCCCTGACCCTTCTCCCACTGAGAAGGGAAAAATTATGAAGAAGATTTCTAAGAAAGATATTGCCAGACATCTAAGACAGGAACAAACACCTGCTGAAGCGCATTTATGGCAATTACTTAGGGATAGACAATTTCAAAATCTTAAATTCAGAAGACAGCATCCTATAAAAGAATACATTGTTGATTTTTGCTGCCTAGAAATTATGCTCATCATTGAGCTTGATGGGGAATACCATAACGATGTTTATCAAAAAGAAAAAGACGACTTAAGAAACACTCATTTAAGAGGGTTGGGATATCGTGTATTACGATATTCAAATAAAATAGCATTAGAAAACACGCAAATTATTTATGATGCTATTCTTAAAAGAAAAGAAGAATCAACCCCTTCTCCCTTGAGGGAGAAGGCTGGGATGAGGGTGCTATCCACAAAAAAACTAAAACCCAACCAGCGAGAACTCCTTCTCAATGCAGGTGTCAGTTTTGTGGAATATAATGCTATCTCTATTGAACCTATTGATTTTGAGATTCCAGAAGAAATAGAAAATAGTATCATTACAAGTCAAAACGGAGCTAAAGCCTTTTTAAATGCGATTAAAAAGCTCCCTCTCCTTGAGGAGAGGGCTGGGGTGAGGTGTTTTTGCGTTGGAAATAAAACAACTGCTCTTTTAGAAGAAAACAACTATAAAGTAGTCAAAACAGCTCAAAATGGAGCAGAATTAGGGCATTTTATAGCAAAAAATCACAAAAACGAACATTTTACGTATTTCTGTAGCAAACAACGTAGAGACGAATTGCCTACAATTTTAAAAGAAGCAAGAATTCCTTGTAACGAAATTGTGACTTATGGAACTCATAAGAATGAACAGCTATTTCATCAGGAGTTTGATGGAGTTTTATTTTATAGTCCCAGTGCTGTATCCGCTTTCGCGAAAGCGAATACAATAAACATAGCATTTTGTATTGGAGAAACCACCGCAACAGAAGCAAGAAAATATACAGATCAAGTAATCGTATCTAATGCAACAACCATAGAAAGTACGATTGCAAAAGCGGTAAATACACTAAAAAAATTAACTAGTTAAATTTAACAAAACAAACGTGTCCCCTCGAGCGCAGTCGAGAGGCCAACAAACAACATATTATTTTAGTTCTCGACTGCGCTCGAACAGACATAACATTATGAGTACACTAAAAAACGATTTATTTTTAAGAGCTTTAAAAGGAGAAACTGTAGAACGTCCTCCTGTATGGATGATGCGTCAAGCAGGAAGATATCTTCCTGAGTTTATGGAAATCAAAGCCAAGTATGATTTCTTTACACGCTGCCAAACTCCTGAATTAGCTAGTGAAATTACGGTACAACCCATACGTCGTTATGGAATGGACGCCGCTATTTTATTTTCTGATATTCTAGTGATCCCACAAGCCATGAATATTGATGTAGAAATGAAACCAAACATAGGGCCTTGGTTACCTAATCCTATTCGATCTGCAAAAGATGTAGAGCAAGTGATTGTTCCAGATATTCAGGAGACATTAGGATATGTGATGGATGCTATCAAAATGACCAAAGAAAAACTAAATGATGAAATTCCTCTAATTGGTTTTGCTGGAAGTCCGTGGACGATACTTTGCTATTGTGTACAAGGGCAAGGTTCAAAAAACTTTGACAAAGCTAAAGAGTTTTGTTTTACACAACCATTGGCTGCTCACACTTTATTGCAAAAGATTACAGATACTACGATAGCTTATTTGAAAGAGAAAGTAAAAGCAGGTGTAAATGCCGTACAAGTATTTGATAGTTGGGGAGGTATGTTATCTCCAGAAGATTACCAAACATTTTCTTGGCAATACATTCAGCAAATTATAGATGCGTTAAAAGATGAATCCCCAGTAATCGCTTTTGGAAAAGGATGCTGGTTTGCACTAGACACGATGGCAAAATCAGGCGCATCGGCTTTAGGGGTAGACTGGACTGTAAGTGCTCGTAATGCGCGTTATTTAACAGGAGGAAATATCACCTTACAAGGTAATTTTGACCCGACACGATTATTTTCGCCTCCTAGCGAAATCAAACGTATGGTTACTGAGATGATTCGTTCATTTGGAAAAGACAAATACATTGTAAATCTAGGACATGGTATTTTACCAAATGTACCTTTAGAAAATGCTGGTGCATTTATAGAAGCTGTAAAAGAGTACAAAGAGTAGTGTGAATATCAATAAGGTCATAAAATCAATGGATTTTAAGCAGCTCTGGAGTCTTGCAGGGCTTTGTTTAAGACATCCGTTGTATGTGACCCCAACCTACACAGCCACTCGTAAAACAGTAAAAATTTGTGACCAAAAATTCGGAAAAGCACATCATAAAAATGGCCGTGCTAATGCTTTTAGACATGCATTATGGAATGTACTTATTATTCATAGGTGCAAACGATGGTCTTCTATGACAAGAGCGGCTGCTTGGGCGAAGTGTATTACAGATTGGCATGAAGATTTTTCTATAAATAAACCCTTAGCAAGAGCTATGGATTTACATAATAATCATGTAGGACGTACCTTTGCTATGCAACACAAAGAGGCAAGCGAAAGCCAACTTATACAATTGGTCATGGTGCTAATTCCGCTTTCGCGAAAGCGTACCTCTATAGAACAAATGCAGGAGCATCCTGACACATTAACACATATAGAAGATGATTAAAGGCATTCTTAACGGACTTAAAACGTACGGCAACTCTTTTGGACTTGTGACAAAACTTAAGCTATGGAAATACTTTGCCATTCCTATGGCTATTAGTTTTATCACCGCAATTATTATAGGCGTTTCTGCTTATAGTCTTTCTGATAATATGGGTCATTGGATAGAACAAATCTGGCCTTGGGAATGGGGAAAACAAGCCTTTTTTGTTTTTGCTGAAATTCTAAGTGCATTATTTATTATTGCCATAGGATTTATCTTATATAAACATATTGTCATGGCATTGAGTGCGCCTTTTATGAGTCCCGTATCCGAAAAAATTGAAGCACATTTCTCTGGCACAAATCATACGCATAGAGAGACGAGCTTTAAGGCACAACTCTGGCGAGGTATTCGAATAAACGTACGTAACTTAAGTATGGAATTGCTCTTGACAATACCCATATTATTAATAGGACTTATTCCTGTAATTGGACTTATCTCAACGGTACTTTTATTTTTAACGCAAGCCTATTATGCTGGTTTTGGTAATATGGATTATACCTTAGAACGTCATTTTCCTTATGATAAAAGTATCCAGTTTGTGAGAAAAAATAAAGGGCAAGCCATAGGGAATGGTATTGTTTTTATGCTATTTTTATTAATCCCCATTATAGGTGTGATTTTGGTGTTACCTCTTTCTGTAACCGCAGCAACAGTTCAAACTATAGATTTATTAGAGGCTGACACAAAACAACAACTTTCTACATCTCAAAAAAACAAACAACTCTCTTAAGCAGTAATTATTTTATGAAAGATCAATTTGTATCCTATATAAAGAATTTACAAGACACTATTACCTCTACTATAGAAGGTATAGACGGCAAAGCCAAGTTTCAAGAAGATCTATGGAAACGTCCTGAAGGAGGTGGTGGTCGTACCCGTGTGATTGAAAATGGGAATGTTTTTGAAAAAGGAGGTGTTAATATATCTGAAGTTCATGGTAAACTACCTGAAACTATGCAACAGTATTTTGGTGTAAAAGATGCTAACTTCTTTGCCTGCGGATTGTCTCTTGTATTACACCCTAAAAGCCCCATGGTACCTACAGTACATGCTAACTGGCGTTATTTCGAAATGTATAACAAAGAAGGTGAGATTGTAGATCAATGGTTTGGAGGCGGTCAAGATTTGACACCGTATTATCTTTTTGATAAAGATGCCATTCATTTTCATACGGTATGTAAAAATGCTTGTGATGCACATCATCCAGAATTTTATCCTAAATATAAAGCACGTTGTGACGAGTATTTTTACAACGCACATCGCAATGAAGGTCGCGGTTTAGGAGGTTTATTCTTTGACTACCTTAAAAAAACCGAAGAAATGACCATGCAAGATTGGTACAACTTTGTCACTACGGTAGGCGATAGTTTTTTAGAAGCATATACGCCTATTGTAAAACGAAGAAAAGATACCGCTTTCGCGAAAGCACAAAAAGACTGGCAAGAAGTACGCCGTGGGCGCTATGTAGAATTTAATCTCGTACATGACAAAGGCACCTTATTCGGCCTTAAAACCAATGGTCGTATTGAAAGTATTTTAATGAGTCTTCCGCCTGTCGTACAATGGAAATATGATCATCATCCTGAAGAAGGAAGCGAAGAAGCTAGACTTCTAGAAGTATTGAAAAATCCGAAAGAGTGGGTGTAGTATCACTTCCAAATAGTAGCTGTTTTTGTTTTAAAACCACCTTCTGTATTTAAATAATGAAAACGTGCTTTTAATAATTGTTTACGCCCTTTTGGGTTTCTAGTAAAAATAAGAGTAGCAGGGCCTTTATAGATTTTCCAATACTTAAAAAATAATAATGCATCCTGTTTACGCTCTGCAAAAGCAGCGGGTACCGCAAAGTAATTTGAAAACCCAAATGTACGCTGCAACCATCTAGACTGTGCAATCATATACCTTGGATTATCTATATTCTTAACGATTTCTTCTAGATTATTTACAAACAATAATTCTTCTTTGGCAGTGGCGCCACGTATAAAACAAGAAACTTCTCCTGTATCAAATTTTTCTATCCGTAATTGTATTTCAGACACTGGTGTTGTGATCTGATGTTTGTCACGCATAGTTTTAAGAAGTACTTGCCCTATTTTATGAAGTTGTTTATCTATTCGCCCATATTTGATATAAAGCACAATAGCCTTATACGTTTTAGGAAGAAAAAGTAACGCTAGTCCAGAGAGTATTGCATAAAAAAAGTATAGCACCCCTCGTGAGAAAAAAGCGCCTAAATTTTTAAAAAATAATTCTGGCAATGTAAATGTTACAAGGGTAACCAACTCAATAATCGTATATTTTACTACATCTTTATAATATACTTTTTTCTGTCCTCTTCTATCTTTAAGATTGTCTAGATTTAATTTCAACTCTCGTACCAAAATATTCCCTTTGGCAATCGCAATATTCCATCTATGCCTTACTTCTTGACGTTGCGCAGCCAATGAAAACATATGGGTATTCAGGTGATTTTTATCTAAATGCTCTTTAGGAATACTAAAACGATCAACACCATTTTCGATAAAAGGAGTTCCCGAAAGAGAGACTCCGCAAAACGCTTCAAATCTTTTGTACAGCTTATCCACATCTTCCCCTCCATCTGGCACTGTCGGATCTATACAAGCAAGATGCCACACAGACGCTACTTTATCTGGATCTTTTGTGTGCACTCGAATTGCCCTCCCTCGCATCTGATTAGACATCACAAAAGATCCTACATAAGAAGCCAATACTAATGTATTAATAGCTGGAGCATCCCAACCTTCTCCTAATAAAGAAGTGGTTCCAATTAATACTTCTATATGTCCTTTTGAAAACAATGAAGTCATCACACGTACTATCTGATTTTTCCCTTTCTCTTTTGGAGTCAGTAGTAAAAAATCAGTATCTCCCATAGGAGACACCGTATAATAATCTGAAGGAATTTCTGCATCTATATGCGACCGTAAACGGTCATGTATAATAATCAATGAACCTGTTAGAACAGCCAGTTTTTCCTGTCTATTAATCGCTTGCCATTTTTCAGGATCTCTTTTTAAGGATGCTTTTAGGTAGTTAAATATAGGAATCACTCCCAATTTATTAATCGTATCTAATTGCTCTTCTGGGGTATCTAAAAATTCCTTTCGAATGTAATCAGCCAAAACAACAGCTCGCAAATCTGTTTTTAGTTGCGCCGATTCAAAGGCTATAATTTCCTGTATACTTTTTAATTTATTAGGACTCTGCGCTAACGATTTATAGAGTTCATTCTTCCCTTCAAGGTGAACTCGTTTCTTATGGAAAGCTCCTATTTTACGTAACTCTTTTTCAATCCTATTAAGAAGTGCTTCATGTTCAAATAATGCTTCTCGATGCTCTACTAATAAAGGCTGTAATAAAGACGTAACCCAAGTATATGTAAAATCAGGAATGACTGTTTTTTTATTTTCAACACCTAAAACAGCCAATTTCTCTACAGGAATCACTGCTTTTGTAGCATTGAGATAAATAAGCATGGCTGCATAGAGATCAGAATTGTCATAAATATCCTCCAGTACTTGTGTTGTTTGGATATAAAAAGGATGCTGAAGAATAAAATTCTTAAAGTCTACATCAGCGATAAGCTCATTGATAAAAGTCATCAACTTCATCCGGTAAGCAATGATATATTGCACTTGGGCTTCATCGGGTTGCGAGAAATGAATATAATCTTGATGCGGACATAAATTACCTTCTTTCACCAATTCTGGCACTCCGATTTCTACATCTATTGGACCACAGAGTTCAAAATATTTAGCAATTTCTCGTTGTTCACTATCGTAGGGAGGTGTTGCTGTAAGTGCAATTAAGGAGCAATCTGGCAATGCTTTTAATGCAAATAAAGGTTTCCACCATTCGTTTTTCAGGTGATGCGCTTCATCTAATACGATATTTTTTATACCCGCTTTCGCGAAAAAAGTCACAAGTTTTTCCCCGTCTCCTTCCATTTCGTTTTTAAAGAAAGCATGTAACGATTGGTAGGTTGAAAATGTAATATGTGCGGGTTGTTTTATATTTCGCGAAAGCGGAATATCGCACATATCCTTAGCTACAAAACATTCATACATACGTTCCTCCCATTGATTACGTATAGTTAATGTAGGTGCAAATACGATTGTTTTCTGATCTACACGCCGTATCATTTCGAGTCCTAATACTGTTTTTCCAGAACCCGGAGGAGCAACGACATGCAAATGATGATCTTCAAAATGCGTAGCAAACCCTTCTAGAAAGCGACGTTGATAACTACGCCACGTATATTTAAATTGAAAGGTGTTTTGAAGAGATATCAAACTAGAGACTCGGTTTTTTATTTGGTAAATTTGCAATAGCAAAATACAGTATTTTATGTATCCATTACGAAGAAATCGTAGATTAAGAACTTCAGAGGCTATACGAAGCCTTGTAAGAGAAATTAGTATCACTCCAAACGACTTTATCGTTCCGCTTTTTATAGTAGAAGGAAAAGGAATTAAAGAAGAGATTCCATCAATGCCTGACTATTATAGACAAAGTCTAGATTTGGTAGGAGACGAAGTAAAAGGGCTTTGGAGTATGGGATTGAAATCTGTCTTGTTATTTGTAAAAGTTCCTGACCATCTCAAAGACAATGCAGGTACGGAAGCATTAAATCCAGATGGATTGATGCAACGTGCTATTAAAACGATAAAAGATGCCTGTCCTGATATGCTTGTAATGACCGATGTTGCTTTAGATCCTTATTCTAGTTATGGGCATGATGGTATTGTAGGAAATGGTGAAATTTTAAATGATGAGACTAATGTCGCGCTTGCAAAAATGGGCTTATCACACGCGCAAGCTGGTGCTGATATTTTGGCGCCAAGTGATATGATGGATGGCCGTATTTATGACATGCGTGTGCTATTAGAAGAGGAAGGCTTTTACAATACAGGCATTATGAGCTATAGTGCAAAGTATGCCTCTGCTTTTTATGGCCCTTTCCGAGATGCTTTAGATAGTGCTCCTGCAGATATACAAGATGTTCCTAAAGACAAAAAGACCTACCAGATGGATTTTGCAAACCGTGACGAAGCGGTTAAAGAAACGCTGATGGACATTGAGGAAGGTGCTGATATTGTGATGGTAAAACCTGGGCTTGCGTATCTTGATATTGTACGTGACATCCGAGATGCCGTAGATGTTCCTGTGGCTGTGTATCAAGTAAGTGGGGAATATGCCATGCTGAAATCTGCCGCTGCACAAGGTTGGTTAGATCACGATGCTGTCATGCTAGAACAAATCACAGCCATCAAAAGAGCGGGGGCACATATGATTGCAAGTTATTTTGCAAAGGATGTTGTAAAACTATTAGGATAATGAAAGACAATACCGTACTTATATATGCGGTAACACTTATAGGAATAGCCTTGCTAAGTTATATCCTATGGAATCTTGATTATTCAGAACAATCAACTGAAGAATTAGCAACAACTCCTGATTTTTTCTGTGGAACCATTTCTATATATCCTAATCCTGAGTCAGCGATAGAAAAAGAAGGTAATGTTTTATTTAAAACAAACTGTGCTGCTTGTCATAAGACAACAAAAAATATGACAGGACCAGCTCTACTTGATGTGATAAAAAATTATCCATCAGACACTTCTTTTGTCAACTACATCAATAGAGTTAAAACAAATAAGGAAAAAGACAAGTATTGCATGAGTTTCCCTCAATTGAGTTATGAAGATGCTAAAGCTCTTAGAGCTTATATAAATATATATAGTGACTAAAAACAAAAGCCACTCCTTTGAGTGGCTTTTGACATATCTATAGATGATATTTTTTATTTATTAGAAGCGTATTTTGCGCTTACAGCTTCCCAATTAATTACATTAAAAAATGCATTGATATAATCAGGACGTCTGTTTTGGTAGTTTAAGTAATATGCGTGTTCCCATACATCAACTCCTAAAATAGGTGTTCCTCCACATCCTACGCCAGGCATCAAACTATTATCTTGGTTTGGTGTTGAACATACTTCTACTTTTCCTCCTTCGTGTACACATAACCATGCCCATCCAGATCCAAACTGTGTTGCTGCTGCTTTTGAAAATGCATCCTTAAATGCTTCAAAGTTTCCATACGCTGCATTGATTGCATCGGCAAGTTCTCCTGTAGGTTCTCCACCTCCATTAGGAGACATCACTTCCCAGAAAAGACGGTGATTATAAAATCCGCCTCCGTTATTACGAACAGCTCCGTTTGACATATCAAGATTTGTAAGGATATTTTCTATTGTTTTTCCTTCTAAATCTGTTCCTTCTACAGCTGCATTAAGCTTAGAAGTATATCCATTATGGTGTTTACCATGGTGTATCTCCATAGTGCGTGCGTCTATATGTGGCTCTAATGCATCATATGCATAGTTCAGTTTTGGTAACTCAAATGACATATCTGTATAATTTTAAGTGAATAAATCGATTGTACACAAAGTTACGTAATACTAAGAGCAATTAAAATGCTTACAGGTATAAATATTATATCGTGCTATAGATAGTCCTAATACTAGATATATGAATCTTTTTATAGCTGATTTTCATCTTTTTAATAATAAGGTATGAATCTATGGTATACCATAGATTTTAAAAACGGCGTAAGCGTTTAGTCATAAAAGCTTAGATCCCGCTGATAAAGCGGGATTAGTTCAACTATCTATTTTGAATTCGTCCTTCGGACTTTACAAAATAGAGCTTCACTAATAAAAACTTTGTAAAAAAAAGCAACCCTTTTCATTTTCTTCCGTCTTTTATATATGTAACAGTGTTGGTTTTAGTCGCATTCTTACATTTTAAGTTGGTTAGTTAGGTTTGTTTAGAAAAGCTACTCGCGTCTCGGGTAGCTTTTCTATCTTTATACCACCCTTTATACTGGGTTAATTAATGGTATCTTCAAACAGCTTAACGGTATTAAATGCTTCGGCGGGATCTGGAAAGACCTACAGCCTTGTAAAAGCGTATATCACGACTTTACTTCTTAGTGAAAATCCTAAAAAGTACCGACAACTTCTTGCTATCACCTTTACTAATAAAGCGGTACAAGAAATGAAAGAACGTATTCTAGAAACACTAGATGCCTTTCGTAAGTACACCCCTTCTCAAGATACCACTCCAGAGATGATGCTTACTATTTCTGAAGAAACAGGAATGTCACCAGCTACAATTGCAAAAAAAACATCAACCATTCTAAATGGTATTTTACATAATTATGCTGCTTTTGATGTATTAACGATAGATACTTTAACCCATCGTATCTTAAGAACATTTTCGAAAGACCTAGAAATTTCTGGGAATTTTGAAGTATCACTAGATAGCAAAACATTACAAGCAAGAGCTGTAGATGCACTTATTGATAGTGCTGGTCAGGATGATCGCATCACACATATTCTTGTAGAATTTGCACTTCAAAAAGCAGATGATGATAAAAGCTGGGACATTACTAGAGATCTTCTTGAAATTGCGCAATTACTTTCCAGTGAAAATGATGCTCCGTATGTGGCGCAATTACAATCTAAAACATTAGATGATTTTGATGCTTTAAAAAAGGAATTGAGTCAATTTGAAATTTCGCTTAAAGCAGGCATAGAAAATAGTGCCAAAACACATTTAGAATTGATACATAGTTTAAGTCTAGATGAAACTCACTTTTCTGGGAAGTATTTTTACAATCACTTAGTCAAGCTACAACAAAACCCGCTAGAGGTAGATTATAAAGCAAAGTGGAAACAAGATATTGACAGCTATACATTTTATAAAAAAGCAGAAAAACAACCTATAAAAGATACTATAGATAGTATACGCGATCAACTTATTGATTGTTTTAAAGAAACGAAGAACTTTTATTATAAACTTCAGCTAGTGACTGCTTTCACAAAAAAGGTAGTACCGCTCTCTGTATTGAAGTTAATACATAAAGAACTTCAAAAAATTAAAGAGGATGAGAATATTTTATTAATCTCAGACTTTAATGCATTAATATACAAGTCTCTTAGGGAACAACCTGCTGCTTTTATTTACGAACGTCTAGGCGAACGATATGCCAATTATTTTATAGATGAGTTTCAAGATACTTCGGTGGTGCAATGGCATAATTTGATTCCGCTAGTAGATAGTGCTATTACTACAGATACTTTAGATACTGTCAAAAACAGCTTACTTCTTGTGGGAGATCCTAAACAGGCTATTTATAGATGGCGTGGAGGAAAAGCAGAACAATTTATAGCACTTTCTAACGAGGAACATCCTTTTTCTATTGAGCATACACATGTGCAACAACTAGAAACTAATTATAGGAGTTATTCTGAAATCATCCATTTTAATAATAGCTTTTTTACCTATATCGCTACTTTTTTTAAAGACGACACCTATACTTCTATTTACAAAACAGATAACAATCAATCATATAATCATAGAGAAGGTGGATTTGTATCCTTACAATTTATAGAAGCAGAAACAGCTCAGGATGCAGATGAGATCTATCCAGAAGAAGTATTAAAAATTATCCATACCGTTACTACACAAGGATTTCTCAAGAGTGACATTTGTATTCTTACTAGAAGTAATAAACACGGCGCTCATATTGCTCAATACCTAGCAGCAAATCAAATCAAAGTAGTCTCTTCAGAAAGTTTACTCATACATAGTGCCCCTTCGGTACGCTTTGTACATGCTATTTTAGAATTACAACTACAGCCTAACACACCTCAAATCACACTGAAAATTCTTTCTTATTTAGTAAATAGGTTTCAAATTGAAGACACGCACGGCTTCTATGATCAATGGGCAAAAGCGCCAACAAGTGATTTCCTAAAAAGTTTAGAAGAGCGACACATTTATTACGCACCATCATTATTTGAATCTTTAAGTCTTTATGAAGGTACAGAATACATCATACGTGCCTTTCATATGGAAAAAGAAGCCGATGCATACCTTTTCGGGTATCTTAATGCCATTTTTGAGTATACGCAACGAAATAACGGCGGACTCATCGGTTTTTTGACCTATTGGGAAGAAAAGAAAGACAAACTTAGTATTGTTGCTCCTCCGCAAAGTGATGCCATTCAAATTATGAGTGTTCATAAATCAAAGGGACTTGAGTTTGATATTGTGATTTATCCATATGCAGATTCTGAGTTGTATACACATCGTAACGAGCATCATTGGTATCCTACAGATGCCTCAAATTTTGCGGGATTTGAACATTTATTGATAGGTCATAAAACAGATGTGTCTTCTTATAGTAGTCATGGCGCTGCTTTATATGAAGAACGAATCTCACAGCAACAGTTTGATGCTATTAATATTTTATATGTAGCCTTAACCAGAGCTGTAGAACGGGTGTATGTCTTGTCACGCTTTCGCGAAAGCGTATCCAAAAAAAATACCGTTAGTGATCCAAAAACATTTAGTGATTTATTTGTCTCCTATTTACAGCAAGAAGGGATTTGGGAAGGCACCGAAAAAGCATATGTATATGGAGAAGAAACTATCAAAGATCAAAAAGATCAGGATGACACAAAGAAAGTAGTGACGATTCCTTTTTTATCTTCTTCAAAAGAATCCCATAACATTCGTACGATCACAAAAGCTGGTTTTTTATGGAACGAAGAACGTCAAAATGCCATCACGTATGGAAATCTTATTCATGAACTCATGGCTAAGATTATAGATAGGGAAGATGTAGATCATGCGGTTACAGAAGCTATTTATGAAGGTATGATCACAGAAGAAGAAAAAGAGGTTGTAAAAGGTGTTCTCTTAAGTGTGGTAAATCATCCTGAATTACAATCGTATTTTTCACGAGTTCACACGGTATATAATGAACGCCAAATTCTGTCGGCAGATGGTACAATTCATATTCCTGACAGAATAGAAGTTCTTCCAGATGGAGAGGCCATTATTATGGATTATAAAACTGGGATTCCTTCAGAAAACCACGCCTATCAAATACAACAGTATGCACATTTATTAAAAGAAATGGATATTGTAATCAAACAACTATTCCTTATATATATTAATAAAGAAGTAACTATTATTAAGGTGTAATCTCTATTTAACCATAAAACATAGCATATTCACTTGCTCTTTTTCATTCTAAAGACACCATTCTTAATGCAATATTTTAAAATTAAATTGATATAATAATATATACATTTGCAAAAAACTAAACCCATGTACGGAAAAATACAAGAGCACTTACAAAACGAACTTGCTTCTATAAAAGAAGCTGGTCTCTATAAAAAAGAACGCATTATTACATCTCCTCAAGATGCTGTTATTAAAATCTCTACCGGAGAAGAAGTGATTAACTTCTGCGCAAATAACTATTTGGGATTATCTTCAAATAAAGAAGTGATACAAGCAGCAAAAGATGTTATGGATACGCATGGCTTTGGAATGAGCTCTGTACGTTTTATATGTGGTACTCAAGATATACATAAAGAGCTAGAGCAAAAAATTGCAAATTATTATGGTACAGAAGATACAATATTATATGCTGCAGCATTTGATGCTAATGGAGGTGTTTTTGAACCATTATTAGGTAAAGAGGATGCAATTATTTCAGATTCTTTAAATCATGCATCTATTATAGATGGTGTGCGTTTGTGTAAAGCGGCGCGTTATCGTTATCAAAATAATGATATGGAAGATCTAGAGGCGCAGCTTATAAAAGCAAATGAAGCTGGAGCACGCCATAAGATTATTGTAACTGATGGTGTTTTCTCTATGGATGGTCTTGTTGCTCCTTTAGATCAAATATGTGATCTGGCTGACAAGTATGATGCTTTAGTAATGATAGACGAATGTCATGCAACTGGGTTTATTGGTGAAACTGGCCGCGGTACGTTGGAAGAAAAAGGAGTGATGGGTCGTATTGATATTATTACAGGTACTCTTGGAAAAGCATTAGGAGGTGCTATGGGAGGATATACAACGGCTAAAAAAGAGGTTATAGAAATCTTAAGACAACGTAGTAGACCTTATCTTTTTTCAAACTCTTTGGCTCCAGCAATTGTAGGAGCTTCTATTAAAGTTTTTGAGATGTTAGAAAATGACACTTCTTTGCGCGATAAACTAGCTAAGAACACTACATATTTTAAAAATGGGATGAAAAATGCAGGTTTTGACATCATTGATGGTGATTCGGCTATTGTTCCTGTGATGTTATACGATGCAAAGCTTTCACAACAAATGGCAGATGCTTTATTAGATGAAGGGATTTATGTCATAGGCTTCTTCTTCCCTGTTGTACCTAAAGATAAAGCCCGTATACGCGTGCAATTAAGCGCGGCTCACGAAGTTGAACATCTAGACAAGGCTATAGAAGCATTTACAAAAGTAGGAAAAGAATTAGGCGTTATTAATTAGCAAACTTTACACTAAAGTCAGTGCATTTTCTAAAATTTTAGTACTTTTATCTTTGTTGATTAGTTTTAACAACTTACTTTTGCTTTTAATTAACACTTAAAATTAAGAATAAACAAATGAAACATCTTAGCAGATTTTTAGTTGCTTCGCTTCTGATCATGGTAATCGGATCGGTGAATGCACAAGACAAAAATAACCCTTGGGCAATTAGTGTCGGTGCCAATGCTATTGACACTTATCCTGTTGGTGACCGTGCTCGTCAAGCTGGAACAAATCTTGAACTTAGAGGAGGCGTATTTGAAGAATTTTATAATGTAAATGATCACTGGAACATCCTTCCTTCTGTTTCTTATATTAACATTTCTAGATATGTTGGAGACGGATTTGTAGTTGGAGTAACTGGAACATTAAATAGAATTGACAAATTAGGTGACGCTAGCCCTGTAAACGAATTACAACATTATGCTGTAGATGGAGCTGTTTCATATAGTCTTAAAGAAGTTGTAGGAAGTACTTGGTTTGATCCATATGTATCTGTTGGAGCTGGTTATACTTGGTTAGATAGTCAAGTAACAGGAGGAACTCCTGGATTTGGAACTGCTAACGGAGGTGCTGGAGTACGTTTCTGGTTATCTGAAAACTTTAATGTAGGTCTTCAGTCTTTATACAAGCATGTATTTGAAGAAGAATCAGGACCTAAGCACTTTCAACATTCTGCTTCTTTAGGATTCTCTTTTGGAGGTAAAGATACAGATGGTGATGGTATATATGACAAAGATGATGCTTGTCCAGAAGTTGCTGGTATTCCTGAATTTGACGGATGTCCTGACTCTGACGGAGATGGTATCCAAGATTCTAAAGATGCTTGTCCTACTGTAGCTGGTTCAGCTGAATTTGAAGGATGTCCTGATACTGACGGTGACGGAATTCCTGATCCTAAGGATGCTTGTCCTACTGTAGCAGGAGTTGCTGCTTTAGGTGGATGTCCAGATGCTGATAGCGATGGAATTAAAGATGCTGACGATGGTTGTCCAAACGAAGCTGGTCCACGTGCTAACAACGGATGTCCTTACCAAGATAAAGATGGTGATAGCGTATTAGATAAAGATGATGAGTGTCCAGACGTTGCAGGTACTGTAGCAAACAATGGATGTCCTGAAGTATCTGTAGAAGTTCTTAACGAGCTTAACGTACAGTTCAAATCAGTTCTTTTTGATTACAACGCTGCTAGTATTCGTGCAGAATCTAATGCTACTTTAGATAACGTTGCTAAAATCATGAATGAATATCCTAAGACTCGTTTCTTAATTGAAGGACATACTGACGATAGAGGACGTGATGCTTATAACCTAAATCTTTCTAACGAAAGAGCTGCTTCAGTAAGAAATTACTTAACTAGCCATGGAATTGCTGCTTCTCGTTTAGAGTCTAAAGGTTTTGGTGAAGCTAGACCAATCGCTTCTAACAAAACTGCTGCAGGTCGTCAAGAAAACAGACGTGTAGAGCTTTCTATTATCAAATAATTAGAAAACAAAATATACATATTGAAAAAGCCTTGCTCACGCAAGGCTTTTTTATTTTCTATAAATTGCTTCAAAGTTCTTAAAGAAGTACCTATTTTAGATATATGCAATCATTTATAGAAGATATCATTACTAAATGTATAGAAGAGTTAGATGACATCTCTTCTGTAGCTTTTATTGTTCCTAGTAGACGAGCTGGAAGCTTTCTTCGTAATCGCATTGCACTACACCTAGAAAAATCTATTTTCTCTCCTGAAATATATAGTATTGAAGAGTTTATAGAATACCTCTCTGGCTTAAAACAAGCCTCTCAAACTGATCAAGTATTTGCATTATATCAAGCCTATTTAAAAATAACACCTCCAGAAGAAAAAGAATCTTTTTCAGTATTTTATGGTTGGGCACAAACTATTTTAAGTGACTTTAATGAGATAGATCGTTATCTTGTAGATCACACTTCATTTTTCGATTATTTAAGTGCTATACAAGATCTAAATCATTGGTCTAAAGAAAAAGACACCACTACTCTTATAAAAAACTATTTAAAATTTTGGAAACTCCTTCCTGAATACTATACTCATTTCACCTCCATACTCCTTGATGCTAATACAGCACATCAGGGACTTATCTACAGAAAAGCAGCAGAAGATATTGAGTATTATATTAATAACAACGAACATAAAAGACATGTATTCTTAGGCTTTAATGCATTAAACACTTCGGAACAACATCTTATCCAAGCTTTATTAGCGACTGGAAATAGTAAGATATACTGGGATGCAGAAGCTCATTTTATGAACAACAAAGCTCATGAAGCTTCTCTTTTTATGAGAGAACATATAAAAAACTGGCCTTATTTTAAATCAAATCCTTTTGAGACAATTCACACCCATTATAATGAACAAAAGGAAATTACTATTACCGAAGTTACACAAGGCTTACAACTCGCAAAATATATTGGGAATCACCTTGCCACATATTCAAAAGAAAAATTAAATGAAACAGTATTAGTATTAGGAGATGAGTCTCTTTTACTTCCTATCATTAATGCACTTCCTAAAAATATCAAGAATATTAATGTCACCATGGGTATTCCATTAAGGCAAACTCCTTTGGCTTCTCTAGTTGAACATTTTTTTACGCTTAAAAAAGAATACAATAAAAAAGGTTTTTACTATAAAAATGTAATTACACTATTACAACAACCTATTATACATAAACTCCTTTTAGATCAGTCAGAACTAATTATTACAGCTATTCAGCAATCGAATATTATTTATGTAAATACTAGTGATCTTGAAGAAATGCTACATACAGAAAAACTTCCAGAAGCTATTTTAATACTATTCGATCTTTGGGAAGACACTCCTGCAAAGGCAATTAAAAACTGTCTTGAGCTTATACAAATACTTAAAAACACTTTAGACCCAGCTGAAGACGCACTTAATTTAGAGTACTTATTTGGTTTTTATAAAACGTTCAATAAGCTATCTACACTTAACAACACACATACATACATAGAAGATATCCCTACGTTTATACGATTTTATAGGGATACCATTTCTTCTGAAACGATAGATCTTCAAGGAGATCCACATCAAGGACTTCAAATCATGGGAATGCTAGAATCTAGATTATTAGATTTTAAAAATGTCATTATTACTTCTATAAACGAAGGGATTTTACCTGCTGGAAAAAGTAGTAATTCTTACATTCCATACGATCTAAAATACGCACATAAACTACCTACATATCAAGAAAAAGATGCTGTTTATGCATATCATTTTTATCGCTTACTACATAGATCTGAAGCTATTCATTTAGTCTATACTTCGGCGACTGAAGGTGTTGGTACTACAGAAAAAAGTCGCTTTATACTCCAATTAGAACTAGAAGGAATTCATCCTATACAGCATGAAGTAGCTACTCCTCCAGTAACAATGACTACTGTACCCACACAAAGCATTACAAAAACAGATGCTGTTATTGAAAGGCTTAGGGGATTATTTGCGTCTGGTTTATCTCCATCGGCATTAGGGACTTATTTACGTAATCCTCTAGACTTCTATTACAAATATGTATTAGGCATCAAAGAATTGGAGGAAGTAGAAGAGATTGTGGCTGCTAATACGATGGGAACCATCATTCATAATGCTCTCGAATTTTTATATAAACCTTATGTAAATGCCTTACTCACTGTAGCGCATATTGATACCATGCTTTCTAAAATAACTCCTGTTATTAAGGCTCAATTTGACCTTATTTTTAAAAGCATGAACCTGTCTAAAGGAAAGAACTTAATTATATATGAGGTCATACAGCGCTATCTAGTAAACTTTCTAGCCTTTGAAAAGCAGTCTATTCAAAAAGGAGATGAGATACGTATTATTCAATTAGAACAACAATTACAGACTCCTTTACAACAATCTCAGCTACCTTTTACTACTGTCTTAAAAGGAACTGCAGATCGTATTGAAATACGAAATGGTGAAGTTCGTATTATAGATTATAAATCTGGTAGTGTCGAACCCAAAGATCTTACTATAAAAGAATGGCAAGATCTGCTAGCTCCAGAAGGTAAATATGAAAAAGCATTTCAGATATTATTATATACCTATATGCTTTATAAATCTGGCAATATTTCCTTTCCTGCAAAGGCAGGAATTATCTCTTTTAAAAGGCTTAAAAACGGTTTTATGCCGTTTAAATTCGGAAAAGACAATCTTATTACAGAAGAGACTTTACTAGAATTTGAAAAAGTATTGACACAATTGATTACTGAGATTGGAAGTGAAGAGTGTGTTTTTGAGGAGTATACAGTTAAATGATACGTATTTAAAGTTACTCATCTTAAAAATCATATTATTCTTAATCATTTGTAAAGAAGATGGGATTAACTTCGTTAGGTCCATAAACACCGCTCCTGCAAACAGGGGATTTTAGCCTTTGGCTTTTATTTTCTCTAAACACCAAATCTTAGATTCGTTTTTCGTGAAAACAAAAATTCAAACTTCCGTGTGGATTTCCTAAGTGATGTGGAGAAGATGGGACTCGAACCCACGACCTCTTGACTGCCAGTCAAGCGCTCTAGCCAGCTGAGCTACATCCCCAAAATACAAAAAGGTGATTGAGTGATTTCTGAAAGAAATTGTATCGAAATTACCTTTATGCTATTAATCTTCCTGTACGCGTAAAATAAGTAGTGGTTTTGTCGTATAAAAATCTTTCTTTAACACAACATTTGCTTCCCATAGTTTCTTAAAGAATCCACGCTTTCTACGTACCACACAGATCATATCTGGTTCAATAGATTGGTAATGCTCTAACACCCCTTGATAGGTTGTTGCATTTTTTGTTTGTAAATAAGAAGCACTTATTTTCTTAAGCTTTCCACTTATTTCTAGCATCTCTGGAGTACTCTCAGCAGTTTCAACATGCAGAAGATGTACTGTACTTTCAAAATGCTTTTGCATCTTATAAAGAGGTTCCAATAATTTTTTCTTAGAAAATCTTCCGTTTTTAAATGCCATCAATATTTTTTCTGGTGTTTTAAAAACTTCATTTTCTGGAATAACAAGCACAGGAATATTGGTCTCCTTTACCAGTTTTCCAGAAGTTTTACCAAGATATACCTCATCTCTTTGAGAGTTACTACGCGGAGAAAGCACCATTAAATCTACAGGCACGTGTTTATTAAAACGTGTTACCCCTTCTAAGATGTCGCCTTTGATGGGGTGTGCAATAACAGATACGTCTTTTTTATCTACCGTACTAAGCACTTGAGTAATTCGATTTTCAGATTCTTCTTTAAGTAAGGTATTTACTTTAGACATACCACCTACTCTAGAAAATTCCTGAAATACAGAAATCACATATACATTGGCATCAATCTTTTGTGCTAGATCAATCGCATATTGTAAGGTAGTAATGGCACCATTTGACGAACCTATAGGAACTAGTATATTTTTCATAGAATAAGGCTTATTTTAGCTATATATAAAGCAAAAATACTTCATATCTGTGATTGAACACGCAAAAATTTCGGAAATCACTGAAATTCTATCGCTTACTAAGGCTTGTGCTGCCTTTATGATCTCTAAAGGAATTTATCAATGGAACGAGCATTACCCTTCAAAAGAAGCTTTTGAAAAGGATATAGAACGCAATGAACTCTATGTTTTAAAATTAGAAAATAAGATTGTGGGTACCATTGTGATCTCTACCTATATGGACGATGAATACACAGAAGTTGATTGGCTTTCACCAAATAAAAACAATATATATATTCATAGGCTAGCTGTACATCCATCATTTCAAAAGCAAGGATATGCTGTTCAATTAATGGAGTATGCAGAAGCTTTCGCGAAAGCTAATAAATTCACCTCCGTACGCTTAGACACCTTTAGCCAGAACGCTAGAAATCAAAAGTTTTATGAACAAAGAGGATATAAACGTCTTGGGAATATTTATTTTCCGAAACAAAGTAAATATCCCTTTTATTGTTATGAACTCCTTTTAAAATAGACTTACTAAAAAATCTAAACTCTTTAAAACGAAACCTATCAGCATAACTACTAAAATAGATATTTCATTTAAACGTATTCAGCAACTAGCAATTCCTGCTATTATTGCTGGGATTGCAGAGCCTGTACTATCAAGTACTGATGCTGCGGTGGTTGGAAACATGGAATTGTATAGTACAGAGTCGCTTGCTGCTGTAGGTATTGTAGGAGCGTTTTTATCTGCACTTATCTGGGTTTTAGGACAAACTCGAAGTGCCATCTCTGCGGTTATTTCTCAAAATCTAGGAGCTGGAAAGTTAGACGACATTAAAGTCTTACCCGCACAGGCTGTGTATTTTAATATCATCTTAAGCTTTGTTGTTTTAGGAGCAACTTATTTTCTTGCTGAAGAAATATTTATCCTATTTAAAGCCAAAGGAATGATATTGGATTTGAGCTTAGAATACTACACAATCAGAGTATGGGGGTTCCCACTCACCTTATTTACTTTTGCTCTTTTTGGAATTTTTAGAGGTTTGCAAAATACATTTTGGCCTATGATTGTAGCCATGTCTGGAGCAGGTATTAATATAGGACTCGACTTTGCACTTGTATATGGTATTGAAGATATTATAATGCCTATGGGTATTAAAGGTGCCGCCTGGGCAAGTCTTATATCGCAGCTATTTATGGCAATTATGGCACTTATTTTTGTACTCATAAAAACAGATGTTTCGTTGCGTTTACGTTTTCCGCTGCATAAAGAGATTGATAGACTTGTTGGAATGAGTCTTAATTTATTTGTGCGTTCATTATCTTTAAATATCGCCATTATAATTGCAGTAAAAGAAGCCACTGAATTAGGAAAAGAAACGATTGCTGCACATACTATTGCTGCTAATATCTGGTTATTCACCGCATTTTTTATTGATGGTTATGGTGCCGCTGGCAATGTATTAGGAGGAAGGCTACTAGGCGCAAAAAGCTATAAAGATCTTTGGACATTAACAAAACGACTCAATCTATACAATCTAGTGGTTGCAGGCTTATTAATGATTGCAGCATTTATATTTTATGAATCCTCAGGTCTTTTATTTAGTAAAGACGAAAGTGTACTTCAAATTTTTTATACAGTCTTTTTTATTGTAATTCTCATGCAACCTCTTAATTCTATTACATTTACACTAGACGCCATCTTTAAAGGTTTAGGAGAAACTGCTTATTTACGCAACACCCTACTTGGTGCTACTTTTTTAGGATTTGTTCCTATGATATACCTTAGTAAATATATGGAATGGGGTCTTACAGGAATCTGGATTGCTTTTGGAGTATGGATGTTTATTAGAACTGGCGCTCTAATCATTAAATATCATAACACATATTATAAACTAGCCAAAAGAAGCTAAATAACTATTCGTTTGCAGCTTTATCAAGTTCGTTAATCATTGGTTTTCCTAGATATACAACATTACATCCTTCAAAAGATTTTGATTCTGTATCTTCTATACGAGAACTTATAATATCAATATACCCATCTTTCTCTTTAATAAATAGAGGTATCATTTCCTTTTCCTGTAATAATACTTCCGTTACAGATGTAAACTCTTCTTGAGAATTTACAGGCACTTCCTGAATAGTTGGATATTTTCTAGCGACTTCTATAAGATTAATATAATCGTCTGTTGTAGAAAAAAGACCTTCTTTAGGAATATTATTTGGATCGTCCATTTCTCTTTTTGAGATAAGTCTAAAAGCCCCATTCTCACCAAACTGTTTTCTAAATCGGTTTATTGCGTAGTTATTAACTTCACTACTCCCTGTAAGTGACATTAAATATCCTATGTGACTAAGCTCTACATTATCTGTAACATCATCAGAATATATGTTAGCTTCAATAGCATCTAATTCTGCTTCTTTTGCCATACGAACGTTTGCACCATTACTATCTAAAAGTACTACATGTCTATCATTTTTTTGTAAGTATTTAGCAATTAATCGCGATACTTCTGAAGCTCCTACAATCAGGATTCCATCAGATTTTTTAAGAAAAACACCTATTAATTTGGCAAAGATCCGTGCGGTAGTTGCATTTAACAATACCGTTCCTAATACAATCATAAAAACCAAAGGTGTAATAAACTTTGCATCTGGCACTTCATCTACTCCTTCTAACAATAAAAGCTTGGAACCAAACAGAGAAGCAATACCAGCAGCTACGATCCCTCGCGGGCCTACCCAACTTATAAAAACACGCTCATTCATTTTGAGATCTGACCCATGCGTACTTAAAAATACTCCTAATGGTCTTACAACAAAAACTACTACAAGAAATAGCGCTACAGTTTCCCACCTATATAATAATTCTAAATCCTCAATATTAATATTTGCAGATAGAAGTATAAAAAGAATAGAAATCAACAATACACTCAACGACTCTTTAAAGTACAGCAATTCTTTAAGATTCGGAAGGTTAATATTTCCTAATACCATTCCCATTACTACCACAGCAAGTAACCCTGACTCGTGAGCAAAAGTATCAGACATTACAAAAACACCTAATACGGCAGAGAGTGTAGCAACATTCAGTAGATAATGCGGTATCAAATGTTTTTTTGTTGCAAATGCTAGTGCGTGTGCAAAAGAAAATCCAAAGGTGGTTCCAAAAAGTACAATACTACCAAACTCTTTAAATGCGGTAATCGTAAATTCTCCACCACCTCCTGCAGAAATAAATTCATATACTAATACAGCAACTAATGCACCTATAGGGTCAATTAATATTCCTTCCCATTTTAATACAGAAGACACATCTTTTTTAAGTGGAATATTTCTAAGAATAGGTGAAATCACTGTAGGTCCTGTTACGATAATAAGTCCAGAAAACAAGAATGAAACCTTGAGGCTTAAGCCAAAAATAAAATAGGCAGCAACGCCTGCTCCTATAAAAGTAACAAGACTCCCTATTGTAATTAATTTTGTGATTACAGGGCCTATATTACGAAGCTCAGACCGTTTAAGCGTAAGTCCGCCTTCAAAGAGAATAATACTTATGGCTAATGACACAAAATAATAAAGACTTTCTCCAGGGAAAAACCCTTCTACTCCATTCCATACGGGTTCTATCCATTTTGTACCATCATCAGAAAATAATGTAGAAAAAGGCCCGACTAAAAGACCTATCAATATAAGTGGAAGAATTGCAGGTAGTTTTAATCTCCAAGCTACCCACTGCGCAATAATTCCTAGAATAATGATTCCTGCTAACTCTAACATATATCCTTTTTATTTTAATTTAAAACTACTTCACAAATAAGGAATATACAATTCTTTGTTAAAAAGGCATTGAGAAATCTTTGTAAAAATGCCTTTTTCGTTATTTTGCAAAGATTTTAGATATAAGAAGGGGGGTGATTTTATACGCTTTCGCGAAAGCGTATACATCAAAATACCCGTTATAACTACTTTCTTCCAAAATATACGAATAGATCTTATGAAAATATATCCCATAGAAGCTGGTAATTTTAAACTAGATGGTGGCGCTATGTTTGGCGTAGTTCCTAAAACATTATGGACACGCACCAATCCAGCCGATGCCCATAATATGATTGATATTGCTGCCCGCTGTATGCTTATAGAGGATGGAGATCGCCTTATTCTGATAGATACAGGAATGGGAGATAAACAGTCTGAAAAGTTTTATAGTTATTATCACTTATGGGGAGATTATACTATAGATGCTTCTTTAGCCAAATATGGTTTTCATCGAGATGACATCACTGATGTGTTTATGACACATCTTCACTTTGACCATTGTGGAGGCTCCGTACAATGGAATAAAGATAGAACAGGATATGAGCCAGCTTTTAAAAATGCTACATTCTGGAGTAATGAAGATCACTGGAAATGGGCAACACAACCCAACCGAAGAGAGCGTGCTTCTTTCTTAAAAGAAAATATTCTTCCGATGGAAGAAAGCGGTCAATTAAAATTCATTTCAAGATCAGGAAATACATTTCAGGAATCTTCCGAGCTTGGGTTTGGTATCTTTTTTGCAGATGGCCATACAGACAAACAAATGATCCCTCATATTACCTATCAAGATAAAACCATAGTGTTTATGGCAGATTTGTTGCCTACAGCTGGTCATTTACCATTGCCCTTTGTGATGGGATATGATACACGACCATTAATAACACTAGATGAAAAAGAGCTATTTTTAAGCACTGCTGCAGATAAAGGATATTATTTGTGGTTAGAACATGATGCTCATAATCCAATCATTACCGTACAGCATACAGAAAAAGGTATACGCCTTAAAGATACCTTCTCTCTAAACGAAATTCTTTAAATTTATTACCTATTAAAATGCATACTATTTATAAAAAAATCACACTTATTATTACGATTGCTTCTTTTACAATAGGATGTGATACCCCAGCTCCATTGGTGCGTGTTGTAGAAGCAAATATAGATAGCAACCCTTTAAAAATCACTCCCCTTTCAGAAGCTCAAGAAAAGTCATGGGGTGCTAAAGACCTGATACATGACACCATACCCGGTATGAGTGTTGAAAAGACATATGCAGAAGTGCTTCCTGGAAAATCAGGTGTACAAACCATTGTTGCTGTTATTGATAGTGGGATAGATATTAATCACGAAGATCTTAAAAATGCCATTTGGACAAACCCTAAAGAAATTGCAGGTAATGGTAAAGATGATGACAATAATGGATATGTAGATGATATTCACGGATGGAATTTTTTAGGCAATACTGAAACAGAGCAATTAGAACTTGCTAGGATTATAGATCGTTATGACGATGAATTTCAAGGAAAAACAATCTCTCAAGTCCCAGCAAATAAGAGAACTGCTTTTAATACTTATCAAAAAGCAAGAGCTGAGCGCAATAAGAAGTATTCAGAATTACAGTACTTTAAACAAGATCGTACTCAAATACTTAAGGATCTAAAAACACCACATGAGGTGATCTCAAAAAAATTAGGAAAAGAAGATTATAGTCTTAAAGAGTTACGTGCTATACAGAGCCCTAATGAACAAACACAAAATTATATTGCATTTTTATCACAGATTTTTCAGTATGAAGATACCGTTGCAGCTTTTATAAAAAATATAGAGGGTGACTTAGAACAGATAGAAGGTCAATTAAACAATTATGGATTAGGGGTTAATTACAGAAGTGTCGTAGGTGATAATCCTTATGATATTACTGATACTTCATATGGTGATAATAATGTAACTGGGCCCAAAGTTGAAGGTGCATCTCATGGTACACACGTAGGTGGTATTATTGCAGCACAGCGAAATAATGGTATTGGTATGAATGGTGTTGCAAACAATAATATCAAACTAATGGTATTGCGTGCTGTTCCCGATGGAGATGAGTATGATAAAGATATTGCATTGGCAATACGTTATGCAGTAGATAATGGCGCCAAAGTAATTAATACTTCTTTTGGAAAGTATTATGCACAATATCCTGAATGGGTATACGAAGCGATAGAGTATGCAGCAAAAAAAGATGTTCTTATTGTAAATGCAGCAGGAAATGAAGGTCTTAATCTTGACGATGCTTCTAATAGAGTGTATCCTAATGATCAGTTAGACAATACTACAGAAATGAGTGACACTTTTATGACTATTGGTGCTTTAGATGACACTTATGGTAGTCAAATGGTTGCTTCTTTTTCTAATTATGGGAAATCTAATGTTGATATATTTGCTCCTGGCGAACATATCTGGTCAACCACTCCAAATAACAACTATGAGTTTAAAGGAGGGACTTCTATGGCCGCACCCAATGTTGCAGGTATCGCAGCGATGTTACGTAGTTATTATCCTAAACTCAAAGCAAGTAGAATAAAACAAATTATTATAAATAGTGGTTTAGCCGCAACTACATCTGTTATTGTAGCTGGCGACCCTACAAAGAGAGCTCGATTTAATGAACTTTCTAAATCAGGCAAAATAGCTAATATGTACAACGCCTTTAAATTAGCAGAACTAAATAAATAATTACTGATGATCAAACCTATCCTAAAATGCATTCTTTTTGTGGGCATATGTGCCTTTTTTATATCAAATAGTACTGCACAAAATACATCGTATTGGCAACAGCATGTTGATTACAAAATGGAAATTGACATGAATGTAAACAACTATCAGTATGATGGTAAACAAGAACTTACATATACCAACAATTCTCCTGATACGTTAACACAGGTATTTTACCACTTATACTTCAATGCGTTTCAACCTGGAAGTGAGATGGATATACGATCACGTACTATCGCCGATCCAGATTCTCGCGTAGGAGATAGGATAAGCAAATTAGCTCCTGATGAAATAGGATTTATGAAAGTAAATAGCCTTCGTCAAGATGGAAAAAATATATCTTATACAGTAGCAGGAACCATACTAGAAGTAACCTTAGCTAAACCTATTCTACCAGGTGAAAAAACTACGTTTGATATGGATTTTACAGGACAAGTCCCTGTTCAAATACGTCGTAGTGGTCGTAATAATAAAGAAGGTGTTGCCTTATCTATGACACAATGGTATCCAAAACTTGCCGAGTATGATTTTGAAGGATGGCATGCAGATCCGTACATTGGACGTGAATTTCATGGAGTATGGGGAGATTTTGATGTAAAGATTACTATAGATGCAGATTTTACATTAGGAGGTACTGGTTATGTTCAAAATGGAAATAAAGTAGGACATGGCTATCAAGATAAAGGAGCCTCTGCTACTCCTAAATCAAAAAAAGGAAAATATACGTGGCACTTTGTAGCACCTAACGTACACGATTTCACATGGGCTGCAGATCCAAATTATAGACATGATACTATTATTGGTGAAAATGGAGTAGAATTACATTTCTTATACAAGAATAATCCTGAAATCATAGAAAACTGGAAAAAACTACAGTCTAAAACCGCTGCTATTCTTTCATATCTTAATAAGCATGTAGGTAAGTATCCATACAAACAATACTCTGTAATACAAGGAGGCGATGGCGGTATGGAGTATGCGATGTGTACACTAATTACTGGAGAACGTAGTTTTGGAAGCCTTGTAGGGGTAACGGCACATGAATTTGCACACACATGGTTTCAATTTTTGTTAGCTACCAACGAGGCAAAACACGAATGGATGGATGAAGGATTTACCTCTTATATTTCTGCAAAAGCAATGAATGAAGTGATGGAGCAAAATAAAGAAAACCCCGTTTCTGGATCTTATGGTGGATATTATAGATTGGTAGAAAGTGGATATGAACAACCACAATCAACTCATGCAGATCGTTATAATAGAAACTTTGCTTATGGAGTTGCAGCCTATAGCAAAGGCGCTATTTTTCTATCACAACTAGGCTACATTATTGGAGAAGAAAATCTGGCAAAAACTTTAAAAAGATATTTTAATGACTTTGCATTTAAACACCCTACTCCAAATGATATTAAGCGTACCGCAGAAAAAGTATCTGGCATACAATTAGATTGGTATCTTACTGACTGGACGCAGACTACAAACACCATAGATTACGCAATTACAGAGGTTGTTGAAGAGGGTAATAAAACAAAGATTACGCTTTCGCGAAAAGGTGAGATGCCTATGCCTATAGATCTACAGGTAACCACGAATAAAGGAGAAACAACATATTATGTCCCTTTACGAATGATGCGTGGAGAAAAGCCAAATACTACTAATTATACACAATTAGAAGACTGGCCTTGGACAAACCCTACCTATACATTTACTATTGATATTCCTATGTCAAAAATAAAGTCTATGATCATTGACCCAAGTACATTAATGGCAGATGTAAATAGAGAAAATAATGATTGGAAAAAATAACTTCCTTCTATTTAAAACAAAAAACCCGCTTAAAAGCGGGTTTTTTGTTGTGTTTCCTTTTTTTTTTATCTCTTAATAAATCGTGTAGTAACACGTTCATTATTCTGAGTTATTGCACGTATAAAATAAACTCCATTCGTATACTCGCTTACATTTATTGTACCTTGAGAAAGATTATCTATAGCACCTTTGTCAAGAATTCTCCCTGTGTAATCTATAATTTCATATCCAGCAATACTATTGGTTCCTGAAGTTCTGAAGTTTAACACATCGGTTGTGGGGTTAGGAAATACACGTAGTATATTCTCCGTACTGTTTTCAGTAAAATCATCTATAGAAAGTACCGTAGCTTCTGTGTCAAACATACCATTACCATGTGTCCCTATAAGCAATCTATTATCTGATGGACGATATACAAGACCACTTACAATTGCCATTCCTATTTGATCACTAGCCTCCAAAGACCAATCTGTATTTGTAGGATCTGGACTGCTAAATAATCCTCTCGCAGTACCTACATAATAACCTGGCTGACCATTTACTTCTGTAATCGCAGCAGAACGAATAGAATGCGCTGATAAGTTACGTTCAACTACTTCCCATGTTGGATTATCACTCGTCGCATTTGTAGTTAAGAAAATATTTGTAATATTATAATTTCCATAAACAGCTAGTGCGATATCTGGATTTGTAGGATGAATTGCAAAACCCGTTACCACAGTTCCGTTTGTGGTAGAAGCTCCTGGAGGTGTTATATCAATTGCTTCAGATAAATCTGCTGCATTTTGAGGGTCATTAAGCTTAAAAACACCACCACTTTGTCCTCCAATTAACAAATAACTCGTAGCAGGGTTATACGCTCCTCTAGTCGTAGCAAATTGCCTTAAATTTTGATTAATTGCTAGATTCCCCATGTCTTCCCATGTAGTAGGGATTACACCTGCAGCATTAGTCGTTCTAAACATTCTTGTTCCATCTGCATAATACAATGCATCTGTATTATCAGGATCCAAATAAAAATAGGTTACAAAAATACTACTATCTGCACCTGTTGGAGTAATATCTCTAGGATTAGGAAGGTTTGTAATAATTTGTCCACCTTGTGATCCTAAATATAGTTGTACATCATTATCTGCTCCTCTTCTTGCAATGCCTACCGACACTCCGTCACCACCAAAAAGACTAAACATATCTGAATTATTAGGAGGCGTAGGTACGGTTGGAACAAATATCCCTGCAACACCAGCGGCATCTGTACCTCCTATTGTAGTTGCATTATCTTGAGCACCTCCTAATACAATATTCGAACCTTCTACTTGATCAAGTGCCACGTGATAGTATTGATACGTTTGATAATCATTATTAAGGTTCTCCCATCCGATGACAGTAGCATTTATATTATCAGTTCTATGCACACCTCCATCTGTACCTGTAAAAAATACATCTGTATTATTTGGATCAAAAACAAGGCTATGAACATCAGGGTGATGCGTATCTCCTCCTCCTTGATTATATAAATTTGTACTAGCTCCATTGTAACCTCCTATAATTCCAAACTCATCATCGGTTTCAATATTTTCAATACGATATGCACTTGTTCCAGCAATAATGACAAAGTTTTCATCATCTGGTTTTACAGTTACATCTAGGTCGTATCCTCCTTGAACAGCAAAAGGATCTACACCTCGAATAGGTCCTCCTGGTAAATCTGGTAATTTAGAAGAAAAATCTGTCCACGTATCACTACTTGCATCATAACGCCATAAATCTGCTTCTATATTTCCTACGCCACTATCTGCACCGTTTGTATATAAAGCATATAATAAGTTTTCATTAGAAGGCACTGTACTTAAAACAATACGTCCAGAAGAAGCGTTTGCATTCCAACCTGTAGGCGTTCCATTTTCAGCGATACGTACCCAAGTTCCATTTCCAGTTTCAGAAGTATATACTCCGTTATTATTCGATCCTGATGTTCCTCGTAAAGTGGCATAAACCCTACCGCTACTATCTATGACTACATCTGTAAATCCTCCATTATTTCCTGGCTCTTGTAATTCTATAGTAAGTGTTGCTCCATCATATCTATATATTCTTCCAAAGTTTGCTATAAATAAATCTCCATTCAACGGACTTACTGCTAATGCATGATTAAAGTCAAAGAAAGAATCAAAATTTTCGAAACTAGAATCTGTTTCTGGTATTTGCTCCCAGTTTAAACCTCCATCTTCAGACCTCCAAATTCCTTGTCCTAAAAACTGACCTGCTCCAATTGCTGCTGAATTTCCGAAAAATTCTCCTGTTGCATAATACCAGATATTTTGAAAACCATCTCTGGGATCTTGAGCAATCGCAGTTACATTATGTATTTCACTATTTGGCGACACTTTAGACCAACTCTGCCCTCCATCTGTAGTTCTAAAAACACCACCACTTACAGCACCTGCAAGCATTGTATTACTTGTAGGGTCACTTAAATCTATAGCTAATGTTCTTGTACGACCTCCGAGATTTGAAGGTCCTCTATTGGTATATACGTTTTGAGAAGTTCTAGAAATATCCTGATTACGCAACTGCGTTATAGACGTTTGAAACTCTAATTCCTTTTGATCTCTCGGAATGATTCCTGTTTGCGGATCTCTTTGAAACTGTAATTCATATTCTAAACGCTCCTGAGCAAATTGATGTTTTTTTGCTATGGGTGTTTTTCCCTTTTTAGAAAGTTCAGAAGTAATTTGTGAAGTTGTTTCAGATACTGCTTCATTTGTGCCTTTATTTACTAGGAAATAAGATAGTACTCCTGCAGAAAGAAGCGCCAAAGCATAGGTAATTTTTTTCATTTTCAATAACAATTTTAAAATTCTTAGTATGTAGGGATTGACTAGGAAATCCTTCAGTCGTTATTTACTAGGATTCATTTCATGCATTCTCCGTTTTAGGAAATACTTTTTTATTAAAAACAAGAAGCATTCCAACACCTGTACTTATTGCCATATCTGCTATATTAAAAATGGCATTAAAAAAAGTAAATGTTTTTCCTCCTAAAAATGGAATCCATGAAGGAAATGTAGCATCTTTTATAAATGGGAAGTAGAGCATATCTACTACTTTTCCATATAAAGGAGATTCGTACCCTCCTCCGCCAGGAAGAAAACTTGCTATATTCCCATTATCACTAGACTCAAAAAACACTCCGTACAATAACGAGTCTATAATATTACCTACAGCGCCAGCAAATATTAAAGACACTGATATTATGAGGAGTTTTGGCGCGTTTTCTTTTACAGATTTATACAACCAATATCCTATTAATGGTGCAATGATTAAGCGAAACAATGAAAGTGCAATTTTACCATATTCCCCAGGTAATTTTGTACCCCAAGCAGCTCCTTCATTTTCAACAAAATAAATTTGAAACCAGTCCAGCCCAAAGACCTGAATGGATTCATTTAAGTGAAAATGTGTTTTTATATAAATCTTGGTGCATTGATCTACAAGAAGTATTAAAAACACTATAAGCCCTGCTTTTTTAAGTGACATACAATTTATTTAGGATGGTAAAAATACATCTTTTTACTGTGAATTTATAACTGTTATATCACCATCAATACTCTGTAAGCGCACTATTTTGATTCCAGTCATCCCTTTAGGTATAACGATAGTTCCGTTGCGAGATTGTGCTTGTATCGTTGCTTTTTTTGTTTCTAGCTCAATATTTCCAGATATTGTGTTAATATATACGCTTTCGCGAAAGCGTATACCAGATAAATAGCAGCCTCCACTGCCTAAATTAGCACGTATCTTATTGTAATTTCCTTGCGCCTCTACACTTGCCAATGTGGAGTAAATGTCAATGGTGAATCCTTCAGGAAGGGTAATTTCTAACACAATAGATAAAATTTTATGTGCCGATAACTTGTCATTAAAAGGAATAAAATCAGGTGTACGACCTGTTGTGACTTTTAAAACACCATCTACAATTTCGGTATGAAGTAAAGTGCTTTCATAGGTTTCTCCATCTATCTGAGTATAAATAGCTATTTTATCTGTCTGAGAAGTAGTAAGTTTAATTTTAAAGATAGCATCACTCTCAATATATAATGAGTGCGTATCGCTTACATCATATTCTTTAAATAGCTTTTTTTGCGCACATAGACTTTTCGGAAATGTGACAAGTAGTAGACAAAAGAAGAAGAAAAAATAGTTCATAAAAAAGCGCCCCTAAGGGCGCTATTATAGTGTTAACTCTGCATATTTTTTGCTTCAATACTAAGCGTTGCATGCGGTACTAGCTTTAATCTTTCTGGATTAATAAGTTTCTTTGTTACACGACAAATACCATATGTTTTGTTATTAATACGGGTTATCGCATTTTTAAGATCCCTAATAAATTTTTCTTGTCTAATAGCCAATGCGCTATTTGCTTCTTTACTCATGGTAGCACTTCCTTCTTCAAAAGATTTAAACTGTGGAGAAGTATCATCTGTACCATTAGTCCCATCATTTAGATATGCGCTTTTAATAAGATCTAAATCACGTTGCGCCTTATCTATTTTTTCTTGAATAATTACGCGAAACTCTTCTAATTCAGCATCGCTATACCTTTGTCCTTTTGTTGTATCTGCCATACGTACTTATTTTGATATGGTTAAATATGTTGTTATATTATCAAAGCTTATTTCAAGCCCATCTGTTACTTTTTCTACTATTTCAAGAGAATCTGCTAGTGTTTCTGTTTTTATATACGCCGCATTATCTTTTACAGTTTGCTCAATAAGCGATTCTTTCTGTAATACGATATGAATACGATCTGTCACTTCATAGCCAGAATCTTTACGTAAATTCTGAATACGATTCACCAATTCTCGTGCCACACCTTCTTTACGAAGCTCTTCTGTGATAGTAATATCTAGTGCTACAGTCATTCCATTCTGACTTGCCACTAACCAACCATCTATATCTTGAGAAGAAATTTCTACATCACCCGATTCTAATGTAGTCATTTTTCCATTAATTTCTATCTCTATTTTGCCGTCACGCTCAACTTTTGCAATTTCATCAGCTCCAAAATCTCGTATAGCACTAGCTATCAGTTTCATATCTTTTCCAAATCGAGGGCCTAAAACTTTAAAATTAGGCTTAATTTGTTTAACTAAAATACCAGAATCATCACTTATAAGCTCAATTTCTTTAACATTTACCTCCGATTTTATAAGATCTGCAACTGCTAAAATTTCTTCTTTATCAGTTTCAGATAATACAGGAATCATAATACGCTGTAATGGTTGACGTACTTTAATTTTCTCTTTAGCACGAAGTGATAACACTAATGAACTGGCTGTTTGAGCCTTTTCCATCTTGTGCTCTAACGCGCTATCTACGTAATTAGTATCACTTTTTGGAAAATGTGACAGATGTATACTATCAAATTTTTCTTTTCCTGTGATTGCATTCAAATCTTTATACAGTCTTTCCATAAAAAATGGCGCTACAGGTGCTGCAAGTTTTGCTACTTCAATAAGACATGTATACAGTGTTTGATAAGCACTTATTTTATCTGTACCATAAGATCCCTTCCAAAATCTTCTACGACTTAGTCGTACAAACCAATTAGATAAATTTTCTTGTACAAACGTATCTATAGCCCTTGTGGCTTTTGTAGGTTCATACTCTGCATAAAATACATCTACTTTTGCAATAAGCGTATGTAATTCTGAAAGTACCCAACGGTCTATTTCTGGGCGATCAGTGAGTGGTATTTCTGCTTCTGCGTAGGTAAAGTTATCAAGGTTTGCATACAATGCAAAGAAGCCATAGGTATTATATAATGTTCCAAAGAACTTACGCTTTACTTCCTCTATTCCCGGAGAAAATTCTTCAAAATCTTCACCTTTATCTACATCAGGTTTTTCCCAAGAAAATTTTAAATTATCCCAAGGGTTTGCATTACTTATCATGTACCAACGCGTTGCATCGGGACCATATTTTGAAAGTGTTGTAAATGGGTCTACAGCATTTCCAAGACGTTTAGACATCTTTTGTCCATTCTTATCAAGAACAAGGCCATTTGATACTACATTTTTATAAGCTACATCGTCAAAAATCATGGTAGATATAGCTAATAGTGTATAAAACCATCCTCTGGTTTGATCAACACCTTCTGCTATAAAATCTGCTTTACGCCATGTTTCTTCTACCAATTCTTTATTTTCAAATGGATAATGCCATTGCGCATATGGCATAGATCCTGAATCAAACCAAACATCAATAAGATCGCTCTCACGATTCATTGCTTGTCCAGAAGGAGATACTAATACAATACGATCTACAACATTCTTATGAAGATCAACCAACTCATAATTGGCCTCACTCATATCGTCGACAACAAATCCTTCAAAAGGATCGTTTTGCATCACTCCAGCATCAATCGCTTTTTTGATTTCCTCCTTAAGTTCTTTTACGGAACCTATGATCATCTCTTCTTTCCCATCTTCAGTACGCCAAATAGGAAGTGGTATTCCCCAAAAACGACTACGAGATAAGTTCCAGTCATTGGCATTGGCTAGCCAATTTCCAAAACGCCCTTCTCCCGTAGATTTTGGTTTCCAGTTGATACCGAGATTAAGCTCGTGCATTCGATCTTTAAAATCATTTACTCTAATAAACCAGGAATCTAATGGGTAATATAAAACAGGTTTGTCTGTACGCCAACAGTGTGGGTAACTGTGAACATATTTTTCTACCTTAAAGGCTTTATTCTCTTCTTTCAAACGGATAGCCAGTTCTACATCCATAGATTTTTCTGGAGCTTCACCGTCTGTATAATATTCATTTTTGATATACTTATTTCCAAATTCCTTCATTTCAGGACGGAATCTTCCTTGTAAATCTACAAGTGGAACTAAATTATCATTTTCATCTTTGATTAATAACGGCGGAACTTCTGGAGATGCTTGTTTTGCAACCATAGCATCATCGGCTCCAAAAGTAGGTGCTGTATGTACAATACCAGTACCGTCTTCGGTTGTTACAAAGTCTCCTGCAATGACTCTAAAAGCATCTTGAGGATTGTCATGTGGTTGTACAAAATCAAATAATTGCTCGTATCGTAATTCTAAAAGATCTGTTCCTTTAAATTCGCGAGTTACGGCATAAGGTATCTTTTTATCGCCTGCTTTATAGGTTTCTAAATCCGCTTTCGCGAAAGCGGTATCACCTCCCACTTCATAGAATTTACCAGAAAACTGCTTCCCAACGAGTGCTTTTGCTAAAATAACTTTAACAGGCTCAAACGTATATTGATTATACGTCTCAACAAGTACATACGCTATCTTCTTCCCTACAGTCAATGCTGTATTTGAAGGAAGGGTCCAAGGAGTAGTCGTCCAAGCCAAGAAATAGGTTTGTCCATCGGCTAATTCTTTTGCCAGTGAATTGTCTCCTTCGTAAGTTATTTTAAATTGCGCAACAACAGTGGTGTCAGTAACATCTCTATAACAGCCTGGTTGATTCAGTTCATTGGCACTCAAACCTGTTCCTGCTTTAGGAGAATAAGGTTGAATAGAGTACCCCTTGTATAATAGGTTTTTATTATAGACTTGTTTAAGTAACCACCAAACAGTCTCCATATATTTAGACTTATAGGTGATATAAGGGTCTTCTGTGTCTACCCAGTATCCCATTTTTTCGGTAAGGTCATTCCAGATGTCTGTGTAACGCATCACCGCTTTTTTACAAGCTTCGTTATACTCCTCTACAGTAATTTTCTTACCGATATCTTCTTTGGTAATCCCAAGTTCTTTCTCTACACCGAGCTCTACGGGAAGACCATGTGTATCCCATCCTGCTTTACGTTTTACTTGAAAACCTTTCATGGTTTTATACCTTGGAAAGATATCTTTGATAGCACGTGCTAGTACGTGGTGTACTCCCGGCAATCCATTGGCAGATGGTGGTCCTTCAAAAAAGACATAAGGGGTTGCTCCTTCACGCGTAGTGACACTCTTTTCAAACACGTTATTTTCTTTCCAAAAAGCAAGAACCTCATCGGCTACTTTTGGAAGGTTTAATCCTTTATATTCAGTGAACTTAGCGCTCATGGTAATTTCTTTTTAATAAGGGTGCGAAATTACGGAATTTGAAGGAGAAATAATATACCGAATGAAGTTAAGAATACTAATAGTAAATAGTGACATATTCTTTTAAAAAACAAATCCTCTTTGAATTGAAATTCAAAGAGGATTTGTAGCGCCCAAGAGATGCTATTTTAGAATAGAAAGATTTATTACTTATAACCTTGTAAAGCCTTTTTAAAGCCTTGTATTGTTTCTATTGATCTTGTGGGTGGTACCATAAATGCATCATCATCAAATGCAATCGTTCCTGAACGACCGTTCCATTCCCAGACGCCTTGTACTCCAAAAGAAACATAACAACCAATTGCTGGATTTGCGCCCGTAAGATCAACATTAAAAAGACCTACTGTTTCTCCGTTAGCATCACTTACCATGGTGCTTACACCTATAGAGTAAGAAGCATTTGTATCTCCAATAGCAAGTGTTTGGCCTTGAGCCCAAAATTCATTTCCAGATAGCGGATTATTTGGGTCTCCAAATCTGGCAAAGATGGGCGTAAATGTCTGAACAGAACCTACAAAACAACTCCAATCAAAAGGTTCCATCGTCATATCTGTAAACATAGCTCCCGTAGGTCCTACTGTACACGTTTGCGTTAGGATAGGTAATCCAATAATAGGATCTAAGGTACCGTCAGTCATTAAATCCCATGTACCAGCAAATGTAGCATCATCAGTATCTACATAAGTCCCTAGAGCAACATCGGCTCTTTGATCACTGCGGTCTTTAACTGTTTCAATGTATCCCTCTTTTCCGTCTATTACAACAGCTGTAGCAATTGGGTTGTTATAGTCAGATACATCATAGACAAAAGAACCTCTTTCGCCAACAAATGTTATTTCAGAAAATGAATTTTTAGATAATGCTCTTCCCATATTGCCAAAAAAGGATAATTTATCATCGGTATTTGTAACGACAATTGCATTATACTTCCCATCATTTTCAAGGTTTATCCAAATTTTACCATGTATTTCAGTATCTGAAGAGACAATAATACCATGATACATTCCTTTAGCATTCGTGTTAAATCGAGATTGAGGCGTAAGGGTTACTGGATTAATAGCTCCTTTATATTCACCATTTATAGCTGTAGATGCTTGTTGGGCAATGATAGCTTCTGTAGTAATATCAACATTTGTAATTATAGTTTCTGAATCTATTTCATCATTACTACAAGAAAAGCATATTGCCAACACAAAAATTCCTAAAATTAATTTTTTCATATTCAATGGTTATGTTTAGAGTTATGTATAAATGTAACCATTGAGTATTAGTTTAACACTTATCTAGCATCTTTTCGCTATCACCCAAAACAAATACGACTACCGTAAGTAAACCTTCATTAGGTTGAAAGTTTTTTCTTACCAATATTAGTATATTATATAAAAAAACCTCCATAACAGTACTGTTATGGAGGTGTTATATTTTAGAACGTTTTATTTCTAGTTGTTTGCTCTAAGCATTTGCTTAAATGCCTCGTAATTAGCATTTTCTGAATGTCTCATTTCAACATCAAACGGATCATCAAACGTAGAAATTCCTGTACGCCCATTCCAAGTCCAGATTCCTTTTTGTCCGTCTACAGATGTACACACAGATGCAGGTGGATCTGCAAAATCATTATTATGGAATCCATGATCTGCAAATGTTGGTCCATTAATATCTACTAATCCACTACTTTGTCCTAACCAATAGTTTAAGGTTGCATTCCCTAACAGGAATGATTGATCTTGTGCCCAAAATTCGTTACGCCCATTTGGTGTTGTCATTGGGTCTTCGTGTAAGAATATAGGTGCTATACCATTAGTATCGAAAAAACAATTATAATCAAATGTTTCAAAATCTGTATCTGAATACACATTACCATTATTTGTAACTGTAATCACTACTTCTGTTAATAATGGAAAGTTAAATGCATCTGGGTTTGGTGTTCCATCAGTAATTAAATCCCAAGTTCCTGAAATAATATTCATAGGATCGTCATTTGTTGTAAAGGATCCTAATATAGCAGCAGCACGTTGTCCTGCTCTATCTTTTACAGAAGCAATATGTCCATCTTTCGAATCTATAATTACATTGGTAGCAATTGGGTTATCTATATTACTCACATCATAATCAAAAGAACCTCTGTCTCCAACAAAAGAAAGTTGAGTAGCACTTATACCAAATTGTTTTGCTGAAAATCTAAACCTATCTCCTTCGTTTGTAACAACAGTAGCATTATAATGACCATCATTATTTACATTTACCCATATTTTACCATGAATTTCTGTATCTAATGTCACAATAACTCCATGATATAGGCCATCACTAGTATCATTAAACCTGCTATCTGGCTCAGCCGTTTCTGGATTAAAATCTATTTGCTCAATAGCAACTTCAAAATCTGTAGTAGCATCATTACTAGTGATAGTTTCTTCATCACTACAAGAACCTAAAAGGCCAGCGGCAAAGACACTTAAAAGTAGGATTTGTTTTTTCATATTATACATAGTTATTTATTTCAAAAAATCTCACGTAAATATAGAATTAATGAGTCTTTTTTTTATTTAAAAAGATCATCTATCTATTTTTTAACAATCAAGTGCTTTTTAACCGATAAATATGCTTTTCAAAGACTTTTTAAATTAGATTACGTAAGAATTATACATCAAACATAAGGAAAAATTACGTTTTTACCGTAAAGAGCTTAAGGTTTTTTGCTATTCAATTATACCTTAAGCTTCTTAAAACTAACAATTAGTCATAAAAAAATGTTGCTTTTTGGTTGTATGTACCTATTAAAAATGCAAAAAAGAGGAACCAAATGTTTCCTCTTTTTTGCATATAATAGTGATTATTTGATACGTTCTTTTTCTAAACGTGTTTCCCTACTTCAAATCCATGTTTTCCTAAATATTGATTTCCGCTTTCAATAGCATCTCCTTCTAGTGTTGTTCCCATAGAATCATTCCAACGATTCAGGTATCCAAATAAAGAAATCACTCCTAACATTTCTACAATTTCTCCTTCATCCCAATATTTGTATAATTCTTCTTTAATTTTTGCATCTACAGCATTGGGTACTTGGCTTGCTGCGAGTGAAAAATCTAATGCAGCTCTTTCTGCATCAGAAAATGCTGAATGTGTTCTGTATTCCCAAATATTATCTAATTGTTCTTGTTCAGCACCATAACGTTCTGCTGCTCGTATCGCATGTGCCTGACAATAACGACATCCTGTTGCATTACTCGAAACCCATGCAATCATACGTTTTAAAGCAGAAGTGACATTTCCTTGATTTGCCATCACTGCTTTATTAAGATTTATAAAAGCACGAGAAATATCAGGACGACGCTGCATGGTAAGTACAGAATTGGGACAAAATCCTAATGTTTCATTAAAAAATTCAGCAAGTTCTCTGGTTGTTTCATCATGCTCTGGATTCAATGGTGTTACTAATGGCATAGTTTTTTTTATTAGATGTGACTATACATCAAATGTATATATCACGGTGTTATCGTTTTGTTTTTGCTTTCGCGAAAGCGTATAGTTAAATATAACTTGTTTATAAGGATTTTCATATATCATAAAAGCAGTATTTTTACGCTATATTTTATAATACACAACTATTTTTTTTCGCGAAAGCAAGATAGGCATTTCCCTATCATTTTTGTACTTTCAATTATTCAAAAAATCATAAAGCATATGGCATCACATACAGTTACTACCGTTTATAAAAAAGGAATGCAATTTGAAACTGATAGCCCAACGGGTTATAAAACACTTATAGATACATCTCCAGAAAATGGAGGTGCTAATGACGGCATGGGTCCAAAAGCACTTATGTTATCATCATTAGCAGGTTGTACTGGTCTTGATATTGTTTTTGTATTAAATAAAATGCGTGTTGCCGTTCCAGAATTTAAGATGGAAGTAAAAGGAGAACTTACTGAAGAGCACCCAAAATATTACCACAAAGTTTGGTTGGATTATCACTTTTATGGAGAGGACCTTGATGAAGCCAAAATTCAAAAAGCAGTAGACCTTTCTGAAAGCACTTATTGTGGTGTTATGGAAATGTTTAGAAGATTTGCTACATTAGAGGTTGGTGTACACTTTCACAAAAGTGACGCCTAACTAACTATAGCCCCAAAAATTATGCGTCTTTTTTATACATCCTTGTGTTTCTTATTTGGAATTTCTTTGTATGCTCAAAATAGTAAAGAGTTTACACGAGTAAATGAATTTTATATTCGAGGAAATACGCAAGTAATAGGTAATAACAATTTAAGCAAGCATAAAAGCAAGCCTATAGATGCTACCGATGAGTTTAATGATGAAACAAAAATGAAGTATGTAGATATAGACGATGCTATAACTACCTATAACTCTAGTAGTGCCAATCTTACTATTCCTGAAGGGGCTTCTATAAAATATGCTGCTTTATACTGGACTGCAACCTATCCTACAGAAAAAGGAACTAAAGTTGCTAAAGGAAATCGGTATGTATATAAACAAAATGGAGATCCTACACATGATGTTCAAGAGGTTCAATTAAAAATTCCTGGTGGATCATATATTCCCATTAGAGGAGACTTAATTTATGACGGAAAACAAGGAACTGTAAAAGGTGTTACCTCAAGTAGGCCTTATACTTGCTATAAAGATATTACGAACCTCATAAAAGATAATCAAACCATTAATGGCACCTATATTGTTGCAAATATTGCCGCTACACAAGGATATATTTCCGGAGGAAGCTCAGCAGGTTGGATGCTATATGTTATTTATGAAAATGACAAAGATCCGTTACAATATATCACTACTTATAATGGTTTTAATCATGTAAATAAAAAAGGAGTAGAAATTAATTTTGGAAACTTTAAAGCTCCCGAAAAAACAGAAACAAAAACAGCACTTACTGTAAGTGCTCTTGAAGGAGATAGTACCCTCAAAAAAGATCAAATAGCTATTTATTATCCTGAAGAGCAAAAGTATGTCACCTTAGATAATGGGGTTAGAGCTTCAGATAATTTTTTTAATAGTAGTATTACTATTGACAATACCTATTATACAGATCGTACTCCTAATAGCAAAAATACCTTAGGTTTTGATATTGCAAAGGTTACGGTGCCTAATGAAATAAATACAAGTATCGCAAACAACAATAGTGGCTTTAAATTACAGTTTAAAACCAGAGCAGATAGATACTATATTTATTTTGTAGCATTTCAAACGACACTCAACAAATCGACTACTGATACGGAAGCTATCACCTCTACAACAGAAACCAAAGAAGAGAAGGAAGAGGAAATAATTGAAGTGGTTGAAGTGGTTACTCTCGAAGAGCCTAGAGAAAAAGAAGTGACAGAAGTAGTTGAAATATCCACTCCTAAAGAAATTGAAGTCGTTGAAGAAAAAGAGGAAGTTGCTATTCCTCAAGAAAAACCAGAAGAGCCTAAAATAACCCCAAAAGAAGAAACTACCTCTATAGATGATACTTTAGTAAAAATCATTGATAAGAAACCTACAAAAGTTCCTGATGTACTAAGAGGGTATTATATCATTTCAAATGTTTTTTCTTCAAAAACAAATGCCGAAAAATGGGCCAATAAGCTTAAAGGTAAAAATATTCAATCTAACATTTTTAGAAGACCAGAAAACAACTTCTATTATGTTTCTATAGGTAATAATGAAGACCCTGTATTACTCTACGAAGTCTTAAAAAAGATGCGAAAAGATCAAGACTTAAAAGATGCTTGGATACTTAAAATAAATATCCAATAATCTATGAGATGGAACCTAAAACCTGTGCAAAATTCTGAAAATGTACACACACTTTCGCAAGCATTACATGTTGCCCCTATTATTGCGCAACTCCTAGTAGAAAGAGGTATTGATAGTTTTGATAAAGCAAAACAATTTTTCAGACCATCATTAGAAGAGCTTCATGATCCTTTCTTAATGAAGGATATGGACAAAGCTGTTACACGTATTGAACAAGCTATTGCACAAGGAGAAAACATACTCGTTTATGGAGATTATGATGTAGACGGTACAACAAGCGTCGCATTAATGTCTTCGTATTTAAAAACAATTCATCCTACCATTGCAACCTATATCCCTGATCGATATGCCGAAGGATATGGCGTTTCTTTCATGGGTATAGATTATGCATCAGATAATGATATTACCCTTATTATTGCCTTAGATTGTGGTGTAAAAGCCATAGATAAAGTAGCCTATGCAAAAGAAAAAGGCATTGATTTTATTATCTGTGACCATCACCGTCCTGGGCCTCAATTGCCAGACGCTGTGGCTGTTTTAGATCCTAAACGAGATGATTGCCAGTATCCTTATGATGAGTTATGCGGCTGTGGAGTCGGGTTTAAATTAATAAGTGCGCTTTCGCGAAAGCGTAATCAACCATTTTCAGAACTGCATCCATATCTAGATCTTGTTGCCACTGCAATAGGAGCAGATATTGTTCCCATGACTGGTGAAAATAGAATTCTTGCCTACTATGGTCTAGAAGTTATAAATACAGCTCCTCGAGCGGGTTTTAAAGCGATTATACAACAATTAAAAAAAGATATTCTTACCATTACTGATGTTGTTTTTGTTATCGCACCTCGTATCAATGCTGCTGGACGCATGAAACATGGAAATCATGCCGTAGCATTACTTGTAGAGCAAGATTATAATACCGCACAAAATTATGCTGTCGAAATAGAACAATACAATGCAGATCGTAAAGAAGCTGATAAAGCAATTACTGAAGAAGCGCTTACGCAAATTCAAAAAAATAACGAAACAGATAGAAAAACAACAGTTGTCTATCAAAAAGATTGGCATAAAGGTGTCATAGGAATTGTCGCTTCTAGGCTTACAGAAACATACTACAGACCTACATTGGTCTTTACAAAAAGTGGTGAAAAACTTGCTGCTTCTGCAAGATCTGTAAAAGGATTTGACGTGTATAATGCATTACATAAATGTGAAGAGTTCATAGAGCAATTTGGAGGTCATAAATATGCTGCTGGACTCACCTTAAAAGAAGAGAATTACGAAGCGTTTAAACAACGTTTCGAAGAAGTTGTCACCGCTTCATGTGAAGAACGATTATTGATTCCAGAAATTACCATAGACGCAAAAATCAATCTTGAAGACATTACCCCAAAGTTTTATCGCATTCTAAAACAATTTGCTCCCTTTGGTCCTGGTAATATGAAACCTACATTTATGACAGAAAATCTTGTAGATACAGGATATGGTAAAAAAGTAGGCGCTGATGAATCCCACCTTAAAGTAACTGTGACACAACACAACAAAGGAAAACGTATCGGAGGAATTGGTTTTGGTATTGGAGATGCGTATGACCTCATCAATAATAAAAAGCCTTTTAGCGCAGCCTATGTATTAGATGAAAATACGTGGAATGGCGAAGTGAGTTTGCAATTACGAATCAAAGACATTAAATAACAATGAAAGTAAAACATATCCTCGTATTATTTTTGATTGCATATATTGTTATGACCGTAGGTGCATTATTAAAGGTTATGCATTGGTCATACGGAGATGAGCTCATTACATTTTCGACAATCTTAAAAGTAATTGCTGCCTTAACCGCAATCTGGAAGGTCTTTACAATTCAAAGTTTTAAGGACTTTCTGAATAAATAGAACTTACTTGATAAATTCCAGAATCATCTGTACGATTTCTTCAGGCTTTTCTTCTTGAATAAAATGTTTTGCTTCTAGAATATGCACATCCTCGTCTTTAATTCCTAGATCCTTCTGAATAGCTTCTTGTTGAGGCGCTAGCTTTAAGAACGTATCATTCTTTCCCCAAATAATCGTCGTAGGGGTATTCATTTTTTGAATCATAGGTTGGTATTCTGGAAGTGCATTACAAGTTTGTGTGAAAAAGTAATACATTGCTTTCGTCTTCCCTTCTTTAAGAGGACGTTTATACCCTTCTATATCTGTTTTATTTAAGGTGTTTTCTGTAAGTCCTTCTTTAAAAAGACCTTTCAACATCATGTTTGTTGTAATACCATTACGATACCCCCACATAGCAGCACGCGCCATAACACCAGGTTCAAAACGAATAGGAGGATCAAACCCCTCTTCATATATAATAGTGTTTAGAACAACTAAATGATTTACTTTATCTGAAGCTTCTTCTAACAGCTCCCATGTCCATAGTCCTCCTGCGTCGTGCATTACGTGCGTCCAAGAATCTATATTCAGGTTATTTAATAATTCCAACAATCGTTGTGCATGCATTTCTTCAGAATAAATCTCATAGCCTTCTGGAGAATCACTATTCCCAAAACCTAGCATATCTGGTGCAATCACACGATAACCACTTTCTACCAAAGGGTCAATCATTTTACGATACAACCATCCTGACGTTGGTACTCCATGTAATAATACAATCACTGGACCTTCTCCTTTATCTATATATTTTATAATTCCATCGTTAGAAGTAAACGATTGCTGCTGTGCTCTGAAAGTATCATACGTTATCTGCTCTGGTCTCATAGTAGTAGACTGATAAGGTTTACAAGAAGTAAAAAATAAAACAAAAGATAAAATGGTAAGAATATATCGCATAATGCTTAATTTCTATAAATATACACCTTCATTTTTTGAAGGTTCAAATTTCTTTATCTGAAACGTCGTTCCATCAAAAACACCATAGGTATAATGATGTATCCAATCTCCTATATTAAAATAAGTAGTTTGTTCTCCTACTTTAATTTCCATAGGTAAATGACGGTGTCCAAAAACAAAGTAGTCGTAATGCTCGGTCTCAAGCTTACGTTTTGCATATGCAGCAAGCCATTCATTTTCTTCTCCTAAAAAAATATGATCGTCATTTCCAGAGATTAGTTTATTCTTTACAGAAAAATATTGTGCAATACGCATCCCAATATCGGGATGACCCCATCTAAATATCCACTGAAAAAAACGTCCTCTAAAAACTTTTTTCATACGTTTATAGCCTTTATCTCCTGGCCCTAGACCATCACCATGTCCTAAGAAAAACTTCTTGCCATTCATGGTAAAAACCTTGGGGTTATGATATACTGGAATCCCTAACTCATCTTCAAAATAGCCATTCATCCATAAATCATGGTTTCCTACAAAAAAATAGATCTCAATACCGCTATCTCTAAATTCTGCAAGTTTACCTAGTGTTCTTACAAACCCTTTTGGGACTACTGTTCTATATTCAAACCAAAAATCAAAGAGATCTCCTAATAAGAAAATAGCATGTGCATCTGGACGAATTTCATCTAGCCAACGTAAAAATTTTTGTTCTCTAGGCCTACTCTCATTATGTGTAGGAGCTCCTAAGTGGTTATCACTAGAAAAATAAACTTTCTTTCCTGCAGGAATATTCATAGGCTAATTATCGCTTGCAAACCACTCTGCGTAACTTGAACACGTTTCTTGAAGTCGTAGTGAGTGAAGTTTAATATGATCTGGAAGTAAAGGTTGAATTTTTTGAGCAAAATCAACCACCATCATTTCACTGGTAGGTTGATAATCTACCAATAATACATTGTGTCCTCTATCTGAAAGCTCTTTGGCAAGCTCAACATGAGGGGTGTTCTTATTAAAAACGGTAGCGTGATCAAACACATCTACAATTTCCTTATTTACTATCTTTTTGAGATCTCCAAAATCAATTACCATCCCGTATTTTACGTGACTAGAATCAGAAATAGGAGATCCTATAACAGTGACACTTAATTTGTAACTGTGACCGTGTACGTTTTTACATTTTCCGTCATACCCATAAAGCGCATGCCCCGTTTCAAATGTAAATTGTTTTGTAATGCGAATATTTGCCATTATATGCTTTCGCGAAAGCGTACTCTTAACGCTTTCTATTCTTAATTTTATTGTATAAAAATACGACAATTAATACGAGTGCCAGTATTAAGAATAAACCGCTTCCACTCAAAAAATTCAAAAAGTCCATATGATAAGATTATTTTTAAATATATATGCTAGTATTGAATTAATACCCTACTACTTTTCGCACTCTCGATAAAACATCGTTTGCTACCATTTTAGCTTTTTCTGCTCCAACTGCAAGGGCGTCATCTATCTCATTTAAATTTGACATATAGTGATTATAACGTGTTCGTTCTTCCGCATATTTCTCAACAATCAGTTCAAAAAAGGCTTGTTTTGCATGACCATATCCATAATTACCTCCTTCATAATTTGCACGCATCTCCTTAATTTGTTCTGGAGAAGCAATAAGTTTATATAATGCAAATAGATTACACGTATCTGGGTTTTTAGGCTCTTCTAGAGGTGTACTATCCGTTTGAATGCCCATAATTTGCTTACGCAATTTCTTATCTGGCTGAAAAATATCAATAATATTTCCTTTGGATTTACTCATTTTCCCGCCATCTGTTCCTGGAACATACATGGTATCTTCATTATGTTTTACTTCAGGAATTACAAAAACCTCTTTTTTAGTTTTCGCATGAAAACTATTTGCAGCATCTCTTGTCATTTCTAAATGTTGCGCTTGATCTTTCCCTACTGGAACAATCTCTGCATCATACAAAAGGATGTCTGCTGCCATTAAGACAGGGTATGTAAATAATCCTGCATTTACATCTTCCAGACGATCTGCTTTATCTTTAAAACTATGTGCTCGGGTTAATTTTTGATATTGGAAAAAGCAACTTAAATACCATGAAAGCTCCGTTACTTGAGGAATATCACTTTGTCTATAAAAAACAGTTTTTTCTATATCGAGTCCAAAAGCTAACCAAGTAGCTGCAGTACTATAGGTATTCTGCCTCAAAACAGCTCCATCTTTAATTTGGGTAAGTGAGTGCATATCTGCAATAAACAGAAAAGATTCATTACCAGGTGCGTTTGCCATTTGAATTGCTGGAATGATTGCTCCTAATAAATTTCCTAAGTGAGGTGTCCCTGTACTTTGTACACCTGTTAAAATTCTTGCCATACTAATAACCTACAAAAGTAGGTGCCATATTATAATTACTATTTATTCTAGACACTCTTTATAAAATTATGTCTAGTTTTTACAGCAAAGTTACTTTTTTCTAGGTATAGGCAACTACCTTTTACCTATTTTTGAACTAATGAATTTTTTTAGAAAAATCGGAATGGCGTTTTGGAGGATATGGTTTTATCTCCTTATGCTCGTTATTATACTTCTATTATTTCCTATACTTATTATAAGTATCTTAAAGGAATCTTGGTATCCTTTATTTTTTAGACTGGCTCAGATATGGGCAAGAGGTATCATGTTAGGAATGGGGTTTTATCCTAGTATTGTCAGAGAGCAAACCTTGACAAAGGGAGAAAGCTATATGTTAGTTTCTAATCATGCATCGATGCTTGATATTATGTTAATGTTACATCTGTCAAAAAATCCTTTTGTATTTGTAGGAAAAGCAGAACTGGCTAAAATTCCTTTATTTGGATTCTTTTATAAGCGCACTTGTATTCTTGTAGATCGAGGAAATGCGAGAAGTCGTAAGGCTGTATTTGATCAAGCGCAAAAAAGACTACAACAAGGTCTAAGTATCTGTATTTTTCCTGAGGGAGGTGTACCCAATGATACTTCTATTGTATTAGACAGCTTTAAAGATGGTGCATTTCGACTTGCTATAGATCATCAAATAGCCATTGTACCTATGGTTTTTTATGATAACAAAAAGCTTTTTCCATATCAATTTTATGAAGGAGGCCCTGGAAAAATGAGAGCAAAAGTATTTTCTTTTATTCCTACAAAGGGAATGGCTCAGGATCAAAAAAAAGAATTAAGAGAACAAACACGCACTGTTATATTAAATGCATTATTACTAGAAGATCAAAAAGTATAAAAAAGGAAAGGCGCCGTAACCAGCGACGCCTTTTGTAATTATTGCATTGTTTTGCAACAACTAACCTAACCAACTAAAAAACTAACCTAACGGCAAGTGTTCTTTTTTAGAAGCGATAATTCACTCCTGTATATAATCCAACATAATATGGCTTAAATTCACCTACAGAATTACTGTAAGCATTGAGCTGATATTTTAATGATGGTTCTATATTTATTTTTACTTTTTCTGTTACTTTATAATTAAGACCTAATCCTAAGTTTGTAGTAAAACTTATATCATTTAATGCATTTGAAGTTCCTAAACTAGTTCGTAAGCCATTTGACTCTAAGAATACTTCATTATTATTGAGTACTAAAGTACTTAGACCCCCTATAAGCTCTACTCCTAATCGTTTATCTGAAAGTACATAAATAGCCTCTAAAGGGATTTCTATATACCCAACATTTTGCTGAATCTCTCCATTAGAAAACGTATTCCCTCCTTGCCCCAAACCATCTTCTGTAGGGCTTGCTAACGCAGTTGATGGGTTTACTCGATCTGTTATATCTAAAAAGCTAGCGTTTTGAGAAAAATCAACACCTCTCAATGTTCGTGCGCTATTGCTAGGTGTAAATGAGATATCTTGTGTGTTATAATTAAGATCAACATTACTTACCCCTGTACGTACTTTAAATTTTGAAGTAACAGCATAACTCACTTGTACCCCATAACTCAAATTTAAATCACTGGTTTTGTTATTATCTTTAAATTGAGGATCAATTCCTGAACCCCCAAAGTCACCATAATATACGGGTGCTGCTACAGCACCTACATCCCATCTACGTGCAATAGCATCTTTTTCTTGTAAATCTTCTTCTGTGTTAGCTTTTGCGATACGTGCTGCTTCATCAACTAGAGATTTCTTATTCTCTTCTACAGTTTCTTCTTTTACCGTTCCTTCTGTTTCATTTTGAGATGCATCTGTACCTGTTGTTTTTTCTGAAACTGCCACGGCTGTATCATCTACACTATTATCTATGGTGATATCAGGATTTATAAGATCTGATCTTTTTTGTGGAATATTTTCCTGTTTCTCCTTTAGTGTAGTTACATCACCTGTAGAAGACTGTTCTGTCTGTATTGTAGTTGTATTATCTATATATGATGGATTTAATTTTTCTTTATTATTTTTTTGGTCACTAGTAATTGCATTCTCTTGACTGGCAACAGCTCCTTGCGTATCACTTACACCAAAGAGCGTATTATCTTCTCCTTTTAATGTTTTATCTTCAGAAAAGGGTGTATTAGGAGTTGTTTCGTTTTCGATAGCTAATCCAGATACTGTCTCTTTGGAAATCGATGGATCTGTTGTTAGATCATCTTTAGTTACATCACCTTTATTAGATAACGCATTGGTACCTGAAGTTCCGTCTGTGTTTGTGTTTTGATCAGATTGGACAAGCTCAGGTGTTGTGTTTTTTAATTCTGAAGTATTATTCCATAAGGCAATACCTGTTGTGATAAGAATCAATGCTATTGCAGCTACGCCTCCTAATCGCCACCATATAGGTATGATTTTACGATCTTCTTTTTTCTTTTTTGCGGCAACAATATTCTTCCACACCTGATCACTCGGGTGTACTTCAAAATCTTTAAATTTCTCCTGAAAAAGCCTATCTATATTCTTTTTCTCTTTCATTGGTTTTGAGATTGATTTAAGGTATAGTCTTGACTTACCTCAATTTTATTCTTTAATATTTTGCGAGCACGCGCTAAATTAGATTTAGACGTACCCTCTGAAATTTCTAATAAATCAGAAATCTCTTTATGTGAATATCCATCTAATACATACAGATTAAATACCATTCTGTATCTATCGGGTAATTCTTGGATAATTCTAAGTAAATAGTCTAGAGGCACACTTTCTTCTTCTACCTCTACATCTACTTCACTAACATTTTCTTCATTTATCAAATTCAGAACTCCAGCTTTCCGGTATCGCTGTAGTGCTGTATTGATTGCTATTCTTTTTAACCAACCCTCAAAAGAGCCTTGGTTTTTATATTGAGATACTTTGTCAAAAATGATTATAAAAGTGTCCTGCAGTATGTCTTCGGCATCTGCATAACTAGAAGCATACTTTAAGCAAACCGAAAAAAGCGAACTAGCATAACGCTTGTATAACTCTTCTTGGGCTTTTGCATGTTTCTTTTTACAATTATCAATGAGTCGTTCTAAACTCAAAATATCTTTATTGGTTAGTTTTCTTAATCTTATTCTATAATAGGCACATTAAATGTTACAAATGTAGGATCACCTATTTCATTATTTCCTGTAAAAAAACTTAAATTTAATTGTCCCGCTTCTTCTGGGGTAATAACCAGAGGAGCTGTTCTTAAATCATTTTCTAAGTCAGAACAGGTAGCTCTTCCTTGAACTACTTTTGTAATTACTGCAATCTCTCTTACTTCTCCATCATTTGTGATATCAAATCCATTAAATGCATGGCATGTAGAAGGTCTTCTATAGGTAACCTGTATGGTATCAGTCTGACCGACAACAAAAACTTCTGGTATGTCACTTACTGTGTTTACAGGCGTCACTTCAAAAAAGAAGAAGGGCGCATCGTCTGTACTACATCCTATAAGTAGTAAGAGAAAGATAGATAATATGCTTACTTTTTTCATATACAACGGGGGACATTATATACTATAGATACAAAATAGTTTAAAAGGTTGCGTCTACTCATAAAAAAACCTCCTGAAATTAGGAGGTTTTTAGTATATCTATTCGTTTGAAACTTTAATGGCTTCGTGAATTTTAGTTTCTAATTCTTCCATTAAATCAGGGTTATCCAATAGTAATGCTTTTACAGCATCTCGCCCTTGCCCCAGTTTGGTGTCTTGATAACTAAACCAAGAACCACTCTTTTTGACAATTTCATAATTAACACCTATATCTATAATCTCACCTACTTTAGAAACTCCTTCTCCATACATAATATCAAACTCAGCCATTCTAAATGGAGGCGCTACTTTGTTTTTGACAACTTTAACGCGGGTTTTATTACCCTTTACATTTGCATTACTATCTTTAATTTGAGTAGATCTTCTTATATCTAAACGTACAGAAGCATAAAACTTTAAAGCATTTCCTCCAGTAGTAGTTTCTGGATTACCAAACATAACGCCTATTTTCTCACGTAATTGATTAATAAATATAACGGTACAATTTGTTTTGCTTATAGATCCTGTAAGTTTACGTAATGCTTGTGACATTAATCGAGCGTGTAATCCCATTTTAGAATCTCCCATCTCTCCTTCTATCTCACTTTTAGGAGTCAAAGCAGCAACAGAATCTATTACAATAATATCTATAGCTCCAGAACGTATTAGATTATCTGCAATTTCTAATGCTTGCTCTCCATTATCTGGTTGTGATATGATAAGGTTTTCTATATCTACATTCAATTTTTCTGCATAAAAACGATCAAATGCATGTTCTGCATCAATAAAGGCTGCAATCCCACCTGCTTTTTGAGCTTCGGCAATAGCGTGTAGTGTTAAGGTTGTTTTTCCAGAAGATTCTGGGCCGTATATTTCAATGATACGTCCTCGAGGGTATCCACCTACTCCTAATGCAACATCAAGCCCTAAAGAACCTGTAGGAATAGAATCTACATCTACAATAGCTTGATCTCCCATCTTCATTACAGCTCCTTTTCCGTAGGTTTTATCAAGTTTATCTAGGGTAAGTTGTAATGCTTTTAGTTTTGCTTCTTTTTCTTTATCACTACTCATTTCTTCTCTGTTTTGAATTCTAAAAATTGGATAGTAAAAGTAGGGTTTCTATTTGAAGGGGGCAAGGCACGCTTTCGCGAAAGCAAAAAAATTTTTAACAAAAAAAATACGCAACCCTTTTCTTTTTTGAAGTCTACTTCATGAGAAGTAATATTAAAAATGAGTTTACAACGAATTAAATACTATAAAATCCAACTTAAAGCGGCGCGTTATTTGATGCTAATGCGTTGTCGAAAGTTGGAAGGTGGCTAGTTAGTAACCTATTTCTGTGCTTGTAACACAAATAGAAATAAGTCTAACAAATGAATTAGCCGTTCAAAAAAATGCCCGCAGGATCGACCTCCGGGCATTTTTTGTGGTAGGAACTCTTCCATTTTTTAAAATTGTCTATTTTTGCAAAAAATTAATTCTTTTAAACTTAAAAAGGTATAGCATGCAACTGTACAATAAATTAAGTGCAAAAGAGAGAGCAGCTCTTATTGATGAGGCTGGAGACGAGCGTTTCACACTCTCTTTTTACCAATATGCACACATCGGTAATCCCGAACTTTTTAGAAATCATTTATTTATAGCATGGGACGAGATGAACGTCTTAGGTCGTATTTATGTAGCTAAAGAAGGTATTAATGCACAACTTTCGGTGCCTGCAACAAACTTTAATACATTCAAAACGTTTCTGGACGGTATTCATTTTCTACATAATGTACGTCTTAATATTGCTATAGAACAGGACAATAAATCTTTTCTAAAACTCAAAGTAAAAGTGCGTAATAAAATTGTAGCAGATGGCCTTAATGATACTTCTTTTGATGTCACCGACAAAGGAATTCATGTAGACGCACAAACATTTAACGAACTTATAGAGGATCAAGACACGGTTTTGGTAGATATGCGTAATCATTACGAAAGTGAGATTGGTCATTTTAAAAATGCTGTAACACCAGATGTAGACACATTTAGAGACTCGTTAGATATTATAGAAGATGATTTAAAAGATCATAAAGAAGATAAAAAACTTGTGATGTATTGCACAGGAGGTATACGTTGTGAAAAAGCCAGTGCTTATTTTAAGCATAAAGGATTCAAAAATGTATTTCAACTCGAAGGTGGTATCATAGAGTATGCTCGACAAATTGAGCAACAAAACCTTGAAAATAAATTTAAGGGTAAAAACTTTGTGTTTGATCACAGAAGAGGGGAACGTATCTCTGAAGATATTATCTCAAATTGCCACCAGTGTGGTAATCCTTCTGATACACATGTAAATTGTGCTAATGAAGCTTGTCATCTTTTATTTATACAATGTGAGTCTTGTGCTACGCAAATGGAAAATTGCTGTTCTCAAGAATGTATAGAAATAACACACTTGTCTTATGAGGAACAAAAAAGGCTTCGTAGCGGCAAAGGAAATAGCAATAAAATATTTAAAAAAGGACGTTCAGAAAAACTTAAGTTTCAAAATAAAGCCTAGTTTTTCTGTTGTACCATTTAATTTTAAAATGGCATTACTTTTTAAGAACTCTTATTAATGTTTGTGCATCAGAATCTAGTGCTTCTGCTGTTACAAAATAAACCCCCGTTCTTAAATACGAAAAATTCATTTCTACACTAATTCTATTTAGATCACGATACTCAAGAACTGTTCTTCCTACAGCATCTCTCACCGTGATTTGTTTAAATGGAACAGGAGCTCCTATAGTAACAATACCACTTGTAGGGTTTGGAAATAATTTAAGTTCATCAAATACTTCATCTTCTACAGAAAGTTGTCCCACATTAAAGGTGTGGGTATCACTTTCTCCATTATACGTAACCACGTAGGTCCACGTTCCTGTTTGATCATTTATAGTTATTTGTTGTGCCCACCATGAGGCTACAAAATCATCATTAAAATTTGTATTCCAGCTTGAAAACAAATCTCCATTAGGATCATATATTTCGTTAAGAGCTGATGTCCCTGTAATTTGGTCTTTAAAATACCCTATAAACCATACGGTATCTCCTGGGTCAAATTGATTACTCTCAAAAGTTTCTTCTATTTCTGGACACGTTCCGAAATTAGGAAGATCTGTATGAGTGAGTGCTGCATTTACGCCAGAGTTAAGGTATTCTTTTTGTTCTGCCCACCAGCTTGTATCATTTAAATCATTACACGGTCCTGCATAAGGATCTATCAAGTTATTATTTTCATCATACACTTCAAAATGCAAATGAGGTCCTGTAGAGTTTCCTGAACTGGCAACAATTCCTAAATACTCTCCTTGTGTTACAGTATCACCAACATTTTTTGAAGTAAGGCTTCCATTTTTCATATGTCCATACCATGCAATACTACCATCTGAATGCTCTACAAAAACAGCATTCCATTGATCATTATTAAAAGAACAGTTTTGATCAGAACTTCCATCATTTTTGTATATGATCTGACCCGAAGATGCAGCAATGATCTCTGTTTGTTCTTCATCAACTTGTTTCCAAGTAAATGGCCATAAGAAAATATCTACTCCTTGATGATTGTATCCGCTAGAAGTATCATAGGTACGTGTACCGCAATTCCAATCTTGTAATCCGCCTGTAGTTTGGTCATGATCAAAGTATACAGAAATTGCCCAAGTACTATTGTAATCAAAACCATCTGCTTGCTTTACAGGCCATATAAATGAAACTTGTTGTTCAGAACGACTTGCATTATCTTGATATAAGCGTAATCCTTCTCGAGAAAGATATTCTTGATTTGTAGCAACTGCATTATGATATACCTGATATTCTTCTTCAGAGACACAATTAATTCCTTCTGGATTAAAAACTCTTTCTCCACCAGCAGTTTGTGCAGTACTTATACCAAATGCGAGAAACATGCATAATAAAAAGGATACACGTAGAATTAGTTTCATAAGGTGAACTTTAAGTCTTAAATTTGTTCGGTAACTTTTTTCTAAATGCTAATCAAGTAGTAAAGAACTTTAATAAATTGGTATCTTTAAACTTTAGCTAGTTATCAAATCTAAATAATAATAACGAGTAAAACACATAAATATATTAATTATATATTGATTTTTAAGTGTTTTACCTTAAGATATATACTATATGGCGTGTGGAAATTGCGGAACAGGAGCTGATGGACAACCAAAAGGTTGTAAAAATAATGGCACCTGCGGTACGGACGGATGTAATAAACTTACTGTTTTTGATTGGCTTTCCAACATGACAATTCCAGAAGGTCAAGAAGCATTTAATTATATAGAGGTACGTTTTAAAAACGGACGTAAAAACTATTATAAAAACACTGAAAATGCAACATTAAGCATTGGTGATATTGTTGCTACTCAGGCAGCTTCGGGACATGACATAGGAATGGTTACACTTACAGGTGAACTTGTCCGTGTACAAATGAAGCGCAAAAAAGTAAAACAAGACACAGAAGACACCTTAAAAATATACCGTAAAGCCACTCAAAAAGATATTGATATTTGGACAAAAGCTAGAGATCGTGAAGAACCTATGAAGGTAAAAGCACGACAAATAGCTATCCGACTAGATTTACAAATGAAAATTTCTGATATCGAGTTTCAAGGAGATGGTTCAAAAGCTACATTTTATTATACTGCCGAAGATCGTGTAGATTTCAGACAACTTATTAAGGAGTTTGCGCAGGAATTCAGAACACGTATTGAGATGCGACAAATTGGTCTTCGTCAAGAAGCTTCTAGATTAGGAGGTATAGGGTCTTGTGGGCGTGAGTTATGTTGTTCTACCTGGCTTACAGACTTTAGATCTGTTACCACAGGAGCAGCTCGATACCAACAACTATCCCTTAATCCACAAAAACTAGCAGGTCAATGTGGGAAACTTAAATGTTGCCTTAACTATGAATTAGACGCCTATATGGATGCTTTAAAAGAGTTTCCAAAAACAGAAGTCAAATTACACACAGAAAAAGGAACCGCAGTATGTCAAAAAATAGATATTTTTCAAGGATTTTTGTGGTATGCATATGAAGGAGAATGGATGAATTGGCATAAGCTTACCGCAGCTCAAGCCAATGAAATCATCACGTCAAACAAAGCAAAAGAACCTGTTGCGAGTCTTGAAGAATTCTCTTCAGAACACATTGAAGACACTAAAATAGACTTTGGAAACGTTGTAGGACAAGATAGTCTTACGCGTTTCGACAAACCAAAATCAACTAACAAACGTCGCAACAATCGAAACCGAAATAAAAAACGCGCAACAGCTAACGCAACCAACAAAAAACCAGATCAGAAAAAAGCAGGTCAGAAGCCTAATCAAAAGAAGAAAGACCCTAACAAACCAGCACAAAAACAAAACCCAAACGCCAAACGTTCTAATAACAGACGTAACAGATCTAAAAAGAAACCAGACAACAATGCATAAAGTAGGCATAGTTATTCTTCTTGTCATCACTATGATCTCATGTGATACAAATCGGGTATATGACAATTACCAAACGGTAACTAATGGATGGAATATAAATGAATCGATCCAATTTGAGATTTCTGACGTAGATAGTATAACACCACATAATGTATTTATTACATTACGAAACACCAACGAGTATAAGTACAGTAATTTATTCCTGATCACAAAAATGGATTTTCCTAATGGCAAACAACTCACAGATACCCTTGAGTATCCTATGGCGACTCCAGAAGGAAAATGGTTAGGCACTGGATTTAATGACGTAAAAGAAAATAAATTATGGTATAAAGAAGGGGTACGCTTTCGCGAAAGCGGCACCTATAATTTTTCCATAAAGCATGCCGTACGTAAAAACGGAAGCATCACTGGAGACGAACGATTAGAAGGAATTACAGAAGTAGGATTGCGTATAGAACGCCCTCAAAATCAATAACAATGGCAAAGAAGCAAATCAAAAAAAAGCAAGCTACCACCACTCAAAATAATTTTACAAAAATCCTGAAATGGTTTTGGGGATTATTTGCTGGAGGACTTTTAGCAGTCGTCTTATTGTTCTTATTGGCAAGTTGGAATGTATTTGGAAAACTCCCTACGTTTGAAGAATTAGAAAATCCAGAAAGTAATCTTGCTACCAAGATTCTCTCTGCAGATGGAAAACAATTAGGTACATATTATAATGAAAATCGTACGCCTATTAAGTACGAAGACCTTCCTCAACATCTTGTAGATGCCTTAGTATCTACAGAAGACGAACGTTATTTTGATCATTCTGGCATTGATTTTAAAGGAACCGCAAGAGCTTTTGCATATCTAGGTCAAAATGGAGGAGCTAGTACCGTAACACAGCAGTTATCTAAACTGTTATTTTCAAACCCTCCAAAGTCTACAGTAGAACGTTTAATCCAAAAAGTAAAAGAATACGTCATTGCTACACGCTTAGAACGTCAATATACTAAAGAAGAGATCATAACCATGTATCTCAACAAACAAGGATTTTTATTTAATGCCATTGGAATAAGCTCTGCTTCTCGTATTTATTTTAATAAAAATGTAAGTGATTTATCTATCGAAGAATCTGCTGTTTTTGTAGCCATGCTTAAAAATCCTAGGCAGTATAACCCACATCGTAAAATTTCAAGAGAAAAATCTAAAAAGCGTCGTAATCAGGTGTTTAAGCAAATGGAGAAAAATGGTTTTCTCACTACCGCCGAAAAAGATTCATTGCAGGCATTACCTATGGTCGTAAGGTTTACGCCAGAAGGTCATAGAGATGGCATCGCAACGTATTTCAGAGAAAATCTAAAAAAATTCTTAGCAGATTGGATTGAAAAAAATCCTAAAGGAGAAGATGCAGATGGAAACTTAGAATACTATAATATTTATAGAGATGGATTAACCATTACAACTACTATTGATTCTAGAATGCAACGCATAGCAGAAGCAGCTGTTCAAAAACACATGCCTAGATTACAAGCAGAGTTTGACCATCAAAACAAAAAAAATAAAACAGCCCCTTTTAGAGATATCGAAGAAAGTGAAATAGAAACTATTTTTAATAATGCTATGAAAAGCTCTGAGCGTTGGCGCAAAATGAAGGCCGCAGGAAAGAGCGAAAACGACATTCGAAAATCTTTTGATATAAAAACAGACATGTCTATTTTCTCGTGGCAAGGAAATATTGATACTATAATGACACCTCGTGATTCCATACGCTATTATAAAAAATTCTTACGTACAGGTATGATGTCTATGGTTCCGCAAACTGGTGAAGTACGTGCTTGGGTAGGAGGTATTAATATGTCACATTTTCAATATGACCATGTACAAACAGGAAAGCGTCAAGTAGGGTCTACATTTAAGCCTTTCTTATATGCAACTGCTGTAGATCAATTACATATTTCACCATGTGATACACTTCCAAATACATTGTTTTGTATTGCTGAAGGAAAAATGGGAAACACCAAAGAGTGGTGTCCTAAAAATTCTGATGGAAAATATGGCGGTATGATGACCATGAAAGATGCGCTTGCAGGATCTGTAAATACCATCTCTGCTAGGTTGATGAATGAAGTAGGACCACAACCCGTTATTGATCTTGTAGAAAAATTAGGCGTAGACGTACGTAATATTCCTCCTGTTCCATCTATCGCATTAGGAACAGCAGATTTAAGTTTATATGAAATGGTATCTGCCTATAGTGCTTTTGCAAATCAAGGTGTATATATACAACCACAGATAGTAAGCACCATTCAAGATAAAAATGGCACTATTTTATATCAACACGTTCCAGAAACAAAAGACGTATTAAGTGAAGAAGCAGCCTATGTAACGCTAAAATTAATGGAAGGAGTTACACAATCTGGATCAGGACGAAGATTACGTACTGGAAAATCAAATCGTGCCGATTATAAAGAGGTAATGACGGGTCACCCTTATTCTTTTACAAACCCTATTGCAGGAAAAACAGGAACCACACAGAATCAAAGTGATGGTTGGTTTATGGGTATTGTTCCTAATCTAGTGACAGGTGTCTGGGTAGGTGGAGATGATAGAGCAACGCACTTTAGAACTACACGATATGGTCAAGGAGCAACCATGGCACTTCCTATTTGGGGACTCTATATGAAAGATGTATATAGTAACAAAGACTTAGGAATCTCTGACGGAAGCTTTACAAAACCTAAAGATCTATCTATCGAAGTAGACTGTGAAAAATATAAATCTGAAAATACAGACGAAGGAGGTTTTGAAGAATTGGATTTCTAAAACACTCTTTTTATAAGAAGAAAAATAGCCCTGTCATTTTTGATGGGGTTTTTTATGCTTTCGCGAAAGTGTACTCATGCCTAATTTTCGTATTTTTATTTCAAATTAGATAACGATGATCACAAAGAAAGTTAACGGCGTCCAAAATGCCTTAGAAGGTGTAAAAAATGGAATGACGATGATGTTAGGAGGATTTGGATTAAGTGGCATTCCTGAAAATGCCATTGCCGAACTGGTACGCCTTAATGTAAATGAACTTACCTGTATCTCTAATAATGCCGGTGTAGATGATTTTGGACTGGGTTTATTACTCCAAAAACACCAAATAAAAAAGATGATTTCTTCCTATGTAGGAGAAAATGCTGAGTTTGAACGACAGATGCTTAGTGGAGAACTAGATGTAGAGCTCATTCCTCAAGGTACACTTGCAGAACGCTGTAGAGCCGCACAAGGTGGCTTTCCTGCGTTTTATACACCTGCCGGCTATGGTACTGAAGTAGCCGAAGGAAAAGAAACACGAGAATTTAATGGTAAAATGCATGTATTAGAATATGCCTTTGATGCCGATTTTGCTTTTGTAAAAGCATGGAAAGGAGATGCTGCTGGAAATCTTATCTTTAAAGGAACTGCCCGTAACTTTAACCCTAATATGTGTGGTAGTGCCAAAATTACTGTAGCAGAAGTGGAAGAACTTGTGCCTGTAGGAACATTAGATCCAAATCAAATTCATATTCCAGGCATCTTTGTACAACGTATTTTTCAAGGAGAACATTATGAAAAACGAATTGAGCAAAGAACCGTAAGACAAAAACAATAATATAGTAATTGATTATACCATTAACTCATTGTACATATGGCATTAGATAAAAACCAAATCGCACAACGCATTGCTCAAGAAGTAAAAAATGGATATTACGTAAACTTAGGTATTGGTATCCCAACACTGGTGGCAAATTATGTACGTAATGATATAGAAGTAGAATTTCAAAGTGAAAACGGCGTATTAGGTATGGGTCCCTTTCCTTTTGAAGGAGAAGAAGATGCAGATATCATTAATGCAGGAAAACAAACCATAACCACCTTACCTGGTGCTAGTTTTTTTGATAGTGCTACAAGTTTTAGTATGATTCGCGGAAAACATGTAGACCTCACTATTTTAGGTGCTATGGAAGTGGCCGATAATGGAGATATCGCAAACTGGAAAATACCTGGTAAAATGGTGAAAGGAATGGGAGGAGCCATGGATTTAGTGGCTAGTGCAGAAAACATTATTGTTGCTATGATGCATACAAATAAAGCAGGAAAATCTAAACTATTACCTACATGTAGTTTGCCGCTTACTGGTGTAGGTTGTGTAAAAAAGATTGTAACCAACTTAGCAGTACTAGAAGTCACTTCAAACGGATTTGTCCTTTTAGAAAGAGCCCCTGGTGTTTCTATAGAAGATATAAAAAATGCCACCGAAGGAAAACTAACAATTCCTGAAAATGTTCCAGAAATGAATTTGTAATCTATGACTATTTACGATCTTCAAAACAATCCGCATCGATATATATATAGAGAGGATCGTAATTACAATGCTATTTCTGATAGATTCTTACGAAATAGTTATAAAGCATTAGATCATCTTCATAAAACAAATGCACTTACAATTACCTATGAAGATGATGGCGTAATGGAAACTGTAGATATTATTGATATCCTAATCGCTGACACTGAAAATGATATTAAGCTTATCTACTCTGAAGGTAAAAACTTTTATAGCCCTGCAAATAATACTGTAGGCTTTTACGATACACATGGCGTAGTATTTAGAAAAAATCATAAAAAAAAGTGGTTTACTAAAAACAAAGGATATAATTCTCCTATGGCAGTATTAGCCCATGAATTAATACACTGCTATAACGAACTCTACGAGACAGAAGAATATCTTAAACGTAAAAAAGATCACTCCCCTAGAGGAAAAAAATTAGATCATATTGGCCGTGATCTTTCTTTCCCCAATAAAGAAGAAGAATTTGTTATTAGAATGACAAATCAAGTAGCAAAGCGTCTTCAAGAAGATAAGCGTTCTAATTATGGCAGATCTTATTACAAAGTCGCTGATGTTTGTGATGTACGAAAACACGGAAAAAGAAAAAAAGGAAGAATTTCACAAATTTTCAAATAACTTTATCTTTAGAAATCACTATTTTCTACAAGCATTTTTTTTGAAAAATTAGATTTCAACGATTAAAAACTCATTAAAATCGATGAAATACACAAAACTTTAACATTTAAATGAAAAATTTAAGAATAAAGTTTGCACAAGTGAAAAATTATACTACTTTAGCAGTCCCCAAATACAATAATTGATACCGATAAAGTGTATGAAAAATCAGATTAATGACCAACTAGACTTTATCACAACCATATAGCTTTAAAACTCACACGAGTGTTTAATGTTATGATTTGTTAGAAATCCGCAGGGGGAGCCCTGCGGATTTTGTTTTATCCCTAAATTAACTAACATGCCAAAAAAGTACTCTTTACAACCGCTTAAATCTTTTTTTAACAGTATTAAAGAAGCATTTACATTTATGGTTAACTGCTTATATCTAGCCAAAAAGGTATTCCTTTTTATGATTTAAGCTCCCTTAGGTATAGCATCAATAAGATTCTTAGTATATGGTTTCTGAGGATTTTTATAAATATGGTCTGCCTCGCCTATCTCCTCTATTTTCCCTTTATTCATAACCACAAGCTGATCTGCCATATATTTAACCACAGCTAAATCATGTGAAATAAATATATAGGTAAACTTAAAATCTTGTTTAAGTTCGTTAAGTAGATTTAACACTTGTGCTTGTACCGAAATATCTAATGCACTCACAGACTCATCACAGATAATTAACTTAGGTTGTACTGCTATAGTACGTGCAATTCCTATACGTTGCCGTTGCCCCCCACTAAATTCATGAGGATATCGATTAAAATGAGAACTATCTAGACCTACTCTCTTCATAATAGCTAGCGCTTTTTCTTTACGAGCTTCTTTACTTGAAAAAAGTTTATGAACTTCCATAGGTTCTATAATAGCTTGTCCTACGGTAAGTCTAGGATTTAATGAAGCATATGGATCTTGAAATATAATTTGTATCTCTTTACGCAATGCTCTTAATGCTTTACCTCTAAGATGAGTTATATCTTCTCCTTTATATAGTATGGCACCTTCAGAAGCTCTATCTAATTGTAAAATAGCATTTCCCAATGTTGATTTCCCACAACCTGATTCCCCTACAAGTCCTAATGTTTCTCCTTCATAAAGAGAAAAAGAAACATCATCTACTGCTTTTACAATTCTAGAGGTTCCAAATAAACCTGTTTTGGATATATATGTTTTGGCCACATTATGTACTTCTAAAAGAGGTTTTGTGTCATATAATTCTTTTAATCGTTGTATACGCTCTTCTGGAATTTCAATTTCTGTTTGTAAGGTATCTGATAAATAGTCTTTAATAGTAGGTAACGTAACAAGTCTATTTTCAAGAGAGGGTCTCGCGTTTAGTAATGCTTTAGTGTAAGTATTTTGAGGAGATCTAAAAAGTATTTCAGCTGGAGCTTCTTCTACAATATCTCCTTTATACATCACAAGAACCCGATCTGCAATCTCTTTTACCAGCGATAAATCATGTGAAATAAAAATAATACTCATTCCTGTTTCTTTCTGAATATCTTTCAGAAGTTGTATGATTTCTTTTTGAACCGTAACATCTAAAGCCGTTGTTGGTTCATCAGCGATAAGAATTTCTGGATTACAAGCAATAGCCATTGCAATCATAACACGTTGTTTTTGCCCTCCACTTATTTGATGTGGATATGCATTAAACAAAGCTTCGGGTTCTGGTAGTTTTACTTTTTCAAAAAGCAATAATGTCTTCTCTTTTGCTTCTTTATTAGAAAGTGAGGTATGCTGTTTTAAAATTTCTACTACCTGATAACCACAAGTAAGTGATGGATTTAAAGAGCTCATAGGTTCCTGAAAAATCATAGAGATAACACGCCCACGTATATTTCTATAATCAGGTTCCGAAAAGGAGAGTAATTCTTGATCTTTAAAATGAATTGCTCCTTTTACAATGGCTTTCTTATCTAATAACCCTAAAGTAGCAAGTGTTGTAATAGATTTTCCAGATCCTGATTCTCCTACAACAGCTAGGATCTCATTCTTATATAACTCAAAAGATATTTGATGTATAATTTCTTCTATCTTTTTTCCTTGAGGAAATGATATTGAAAGGTTCTTAATAGAAAGTAGTGTTTCCTGATCCATATACTTCAAAATTACACATTAATTTATGGTATTCTGTCGATAAAAACAGTTCCGCTTTCTTTATTTTTAAAAAATATCTCACATATCTTAAGACAATAGTATCTTTTTTAAGCATAAAACAATCCATATCCCTGTATATGCTTTCGCGAAAGCGTAATTTTCACACTAAAATTCTTTAAAAAAATAGTTTTCACCATAAGAATTACTTTTCGTACTGCATAATTACCATAAGAAAAAATTATAGCTCATAAGAAATATAGATATTTCCTTTTTAATGCTTTTTTTTTCCTTTTTAACCCTCATTTATTTTTTTGTTTTTCTAGTGATTCCGCTTTAAACACAGTTTTTCCTCTTCATTTAGTTTGTTTTAGAAGCAAGCATTTTCTTGCCATAATATTGCAGTATCAAAATAATCGAACACGATTACAACTCGATTATCAAAAACTTGAATTAGAAAAAAACAATAGAAAAAAATTAGAAATGAAAAAGACAATTTTATCGGCATTTGCCTTATTAACGATACTCGCAGCATGTGAGTCTGATGACAACGATATATTCGTTGAAGAACAACAAGAGGAACAACAACAAGAAGAACAGCAGGAAGAAGCAAACTTAGTTACTTTTGATATTACCGTAACAAACGCTGCAAATTATTTTGAAGCAGTACCATTTTCAGAACGTTTAAGAGATGGTGATGCTCCTACCACGGGACCTCTTACTCAAAATGGAGATCAATATCAAATTTCTTTCCAAGCAGTACCAGGTACAAAATTCAGTCCTGTAACTATGATGGGTAATAGTAATGATTGGTTTTTAGCACCCGAAGATTTTGGAGGAATTGATTTATGGCAAAACGGCGCTCCGCTTACAGGAGATATTGCTAGTGAACTGATCTTATTTGATGCAGGAACAGAAGCAGATAATCTTCCAGAGTTTTTTCCGCCAGCAGGAGCAAATGTAGGCCCTGAAGATCCAAATACAGCAACACGTATTGTAGACAGAGGTGGTCTTCGTGGAGACACATATATCACAGCTGTGCTTGATTATGAAGCTGGAACAGCAAACAGTGCAGGGATATTTACTTTTACAATAACTGCTATTATGACTCCAGATCCTGATCAAGCGCCTAGCTCACAAAATGGATTTGTAGTAACACCTGGTATTACTGTATTACACGCATTAGAAAATCCATTATTTACATTAGGAGAAGAAGATAGAGGTGTTGGTCTTGAAGCTATTGCTGAAGATGGAATGCCAACTACATTAAATAACTGGTTTCATGAAGAAGGACCTAATGGAGATCCTATTCGTTTAACATCTACCTATAGTGTGCTTTCTGGTGGTGTAGCATATGCATTTACTCAAGATAGTGATCCTTGGTTCTCTCAAGGAAGTGTTTTAAACCCCAATAGTGGTGTAGAAGAAATCGCTGAAGATGGAAATAGAACTGTAGCTGTAGCCTACCTAAATACATTAGAAGGTGTAACGGCTGTTGCAAATAATGAAAGTGCAAATGTACGTCCTGGAGAGAGTTTAACTTTCGAGTTAACGGTTCCTGTAGGCGCTGCGTATAAATTTGGATATGGAACCATGTTAGTAAATACTAACGACTGGTTTATTGCATATAACAATGAAGGGTTTCCATTATTTGGAGAAGATGGAGAAACTCCGTACTCAGGATTTGGAGCTACTACAAAATCATACTTATATGATGCTGGAACAGAAATAGATCAGGCTGTAGGCTTTGGTGTAGATCAAGCACCTAGACAAGTAGGTCCTAATACAGGAGCCCCAGACGCTAACACAACGATACGTCGTGTAAGCAATCTTGAAGATGTACAATATGGTAAAGGAGTATATAACAGCGGTCCAGGAGTTGTTGCTATAGGTGATGGCCGAGGAGGTTATAATCTTGTAACTGTTGAGATTCGACCAAGAAACTAAAAATATAAAGTGTTCATAATTGATTGGTTTGTTTTTGTTGAAGGGCTGTAATTTTAGATTACAGCTCTTCTTTTTTATGAGATATTCTTCTCTTTTTGAGGGAATCCCTCAATTTAAGTTGTTGGTTTTCATCAAAACACACAATTTCAAATGTTAAAATTGTGTCTTTCATCGATAAAAATTCACCACTATTTACAGGTAAAAGATTTTTTTGTGCATTTTGTCGAAAAATTTTTTTCTTTCTGTTTTTTTGAATGACTTTCGCCGCCGAAGTAAAACAATTGTATTGTAGTTACTTACCCCGAACCATAAACAACAATCATGAAAAAAAACTACCTAAGAGGATTATCTCTAGGATTGGCATTATGCGCAACACAAGTATATGCACAAACGCCAAGCCAAATCTCGCAAATCACCAAAGAAAACAATCAGGAAAGACTAGCTCAATTAGAACAGCAGTTTTCACAAGTAAACGCTCAACAACGCCAGTTTGCAAAGCAGCAAGCGACTCAGAAAGGAATCCCTACTCAAATCAATTTAGACAACGGAGGAATTGCAGAGTTACAGCGTATACTTCCTGACGGAACGCCTATTTACTATAGCACTTTTAATGCAGACGCTGCTATTTCTACTAGAACAACACACATTAATGCTGGTGGTTCATTAGGATTAAATCTAATGGGGCAAAATATGACCGCATATGTATGGGATGGTGGTCACGCAAGAGCATCTCACCAAGAGTATGATGGTGCAGGAGGAACAAATCGTTATACGGTACAAGACGAAGCTAGTGAAGGTATTCAACTTAACTTTCATGCTGCTCACGTAACAGGAACAGTAATGGCTTCTGGTGTTCAAGCAAATGCACAAGGAATGGCTCCTCATGCAAAAGTTAACGGATACCGTTGGAATGATGATGTTGCTGAAGCAACTAATGCTGCTGCAAATGGAATGCTTATCTCTAATCATTCGTATGGATTACTAGGAACTAGTATACCAGACCAGTGGTTTGGATCGTATTCTAGTGAATCTCAAAGTTGGGATGAAATTATGTATAACGCACCATTTTATCTTATGGTTGCTGCTGCTGGTAATGAAGGAAATATAAATACATATAATGGTGCTCCACTTGGTGGAAATGCTGCATATGATAAACTTACTGGAAAAGCAATTACAAAAAACAATCTAGTTGTTGCAAATGCTCAAGATGCTACTATAGCAGCCGATGGGTCTTTAATAAGTGTAAATATAAATAGTGGAAGTAGTGAAGGTCCTACCGATGACTTCCGTATTAAGCCGGATATTGCAGGTAATGGAACAGAAGTATATTCTACATACCAAAATAGTGATACTGCTTATAACTCTATCACTGGAACGTCTATGGCTTCTCCAAATGTAATGGGATCATTATTATTATTACAACAACATTACAATGATGTTAATGGCGCTTTCGCGAAAGCTGCCACACTAAAAGGTCTTGCATTACACACTGCTGATGATGCTGGAGCAATTGGTCCTGATGCTATCTTCGGATGGGGATTATTAAATGCAAAAAGAATGGCAGAAACAATTACTGCCAATGGAACAACAAGTACAATCGATGAGCGTACATTAACAGATGGTGCTTCATACCAAACACAAGTTACTGTACCAGCTGGTAAAATTTTACAAGCATCTATCTCTTGGACAGATGCTCCAGGAACTCCTGTAACAGGAACAAATGATCCTACACCAGTACTTATTAATGACCTTGACTTACGTATTACTAAAGATGCAGATACCTTCATGCCATGGAGATTAACAGGCGTGGACTCAAATGCAAAAGAAGATAATCTTGTGGATCCATATGAGCGTGTAGATGTTGCTGATGCAGATGGAACATATACAGTTACTGTATCTCATAAAGGAACTTTATTTTCTGGAAGTCAAAATTACTCACTTATTATAACTGTAATAGATACACCAGTAGAGCCAGATAATAGCTGTGTAGCAGAAGTAACTGCTTTCCCTTATAGTCAAGGATTTAACAACACTCTTGGACAATGGTCTCAAGATACTAATGATGATTTTAACTGGACAATAAATAGCGGAACTACTCCTTCTGATAGTACAGGGCCTTCAGGAGCTATAGAAGGGTCTCATTATATTTATATGGAGACTTCAAATCCTAATAACCCTGCAAAAGTAGCTATCTTAAACTCTCCTTGTTTTGACTTTATGGGAATGACAGAAGCACATGCTACCTTTCAATACCAAATGACAGGAAACGCAGTAGGTACTATTCGTTTAGAAGCAAGTACTAATAGTGGGATTTCTTGGACAGAAATATGGTCAAAATCAGGAGATCAAGGAGCTAGCTGGCAAAATGCTATCGTAAACTTAGATGCTTATACAGGAGGTACTCTTACATTGAGATTTAATGGAACGTCAGGAAACTCATGGCAAGGTGATATTGCTATAGATGACCTAAAAATTGCTGAAGGAGCATTTGTAGATACGGTAGCACCTTCTACTCCTATTAATTTGATAGCATCAAACATAACAGAGACTACAGTTGATTTGTCTTGGGATGCTTCTACAGATAACGTAGGAGTGACTGAATATGATATATATGTAGACGGATTAATTTCTACAACTGCCGTTGGAACATCATCACAAATACAAGGTCTTGTTCTTGATACTACTTATGATTTTCAGGTTCGTGCAAAAGATGCAGCAGGTAATGCTTCTACATTAAGTAATACACTTACTATAACCACAGCTGGTGGAATACCTACTGGATGTGTAGGAGGAGAAGCTATTCCTTACGCAGAAGGATTTGAAACAAGTATTGGTTTATGGACTCAATCTACTAATGATGATATTAATTGGACTAGAGATGCAAACGGAACACCTTCAAGAAGTACAGGTCCATCAGGTGCGTCTGAAGGAGCTTACTATATGTATGTAGAAGCATCAGGTAACGGAACTGGATTTCCAAATAAACAAGCAATTATCAATTCTCCGTGTCTTGACTTAACAGGGTCTTCTACAATCAATTTCTCTTTTGATTATCACATGTATGGGTCTTCTAATGGAGGAAGTATTGCCTTAGAGATTAGCGATGATGATGGTGCTAATTGGACGGCTATATGGACACAAACTGGAAATCAAGGCAACCAATGGAATACTGTATCACTAGATTTATCTTCATACGCTGGTCTAGGAATCCAACTTAGATTTAATCGTATCACTGGAGGAACTTGGCAATCAGATGTCGCTATTGATAATATTTCTCTTGATTCAAGTGCTACGAACGTAACAAATTCTTATGGAGAACAGATTTTGACTTCTGCAACAACAGAAGAAAACATATCAATTGAAGAATCATTTGACTTTACTGTATTCCCTAATCCAGTAACAAGAGGACAACTTTCAATTCAAGTTGTAGGAGCAGATGTAGAAAAATACACAATCTATAATATGCTAGGTCAAATTGTAAAATCAGGGTCATTTAATAACACATTAGATGTGTCTGAACTTAAAGCTGGGATGTATATTATAGAAGTTGCTACAGGTATTGAAACGCATACCAAGCGATTTGTTAAAAAGTAATACTACTACTTGAACACACACTCTTAATTTAGTGTATAAAAACCCGATGCTATTTGCATCGGGTTTTTTGTATATATATGGACAAATTATTCAGCTAATGAACTTATACTTTTTTCATTTTATAATGATCAAAACACAGTTTTAAAAATTGCAATATCCTCAATAATTAGCTCATAAATTGTTCAAAAATTCCTTTTTTGTTTAAGTTTTTGGCAAAACTCTTATTTTTTTTGATAATTCTTTATCTTTTTTATGTATTTCATCGAAAAAGTTTTAGCAGTTGTCAATAATTCCTTTTTTTTGCGAAAATGTTTAATTCTTTCCCATGAATTAACATAAAAACACTAACCAAAATTAAACAAATCATGAAAAAAATGTATTTAAAAGGATTTTTCCTTTTAGCAGTGCTTTTTGGATCAATGCAGGTTTTTGCACAAACCTCTACACAGATTCAGGAAATCACTAAAGACTACAATCAATCTCGACTCTTACAGTTAGAGCAAAAATTTTCCCAAATCAATCAACAACAAAAACAACTAGCACAACAGCAAGCTGCACAGCGAGGATTGGCTTTAAAAGTAACACTAGATGATGGAGGTTTTGCAGAATTACAACGCGTCTTACCGGATGGTACTCCAATCTACTTCCGAACTTTTAATGTAGATGCTGCGAGATCTACACGTACCAATCATTTAAATACAGGAGGCTCATTAGGACTTAATCTAATGGGGCAAAATATGACTGCTCACGTTTGGGATGGAGGTCATGGCCGTGTAACACATCAAGAATACGATGGTCCAGGAGGAAATAATCGTTTAACAATACGAGATATTGCTTCTGAAGGAGGTACACAATTAAATTTTCACGCAGCACACGTATCTGGAACTATTATGGCTTCAGGAGTACAGGCTGATGCTAAAGGAATGGCACCATATACTAAAGTAGATGGGTATATGTGGAATAACGATGTAGCTGAAGCTACTACTGCTGCTGCAAACGGAATGTTAATATCAAATCATTCTTATGGTTTTAGAGGAGATCTTGTTCCTGATCAATATTTTGGAGCTTATATCGATGAATCTCGTAATTGGGATGAGGTAATGTACAATGCACCAAATTACCTTATGGTTGTTGCTGCTGGTAATGATGGAAATCAAAACAGTTATAATGGAGCTCCTTTAGATGGCAACTCTTCCTATGACAAACTAACAGGGCACTCTACTTCAAAAAACAACCTTGTTGTAGCAAATGCACAAGATGCAAATATTGCCTCAGACGGAACTTTAATAAGTGTTTCTATCAACAGTAGTAGTAGTGAAGGACCTACTGATGATTATAGAATTAAACCTGATATTACAGGTAACGGAACAAATGTGTATTCAACATATCAAAATAGTGATACTGCATATAATTCTATTACTGGAACATCAATGGCTTCTCCTAATGTAGCAGGATCTTTATTATTACTTCAAGAACATTATAATAACACAAATGGTTCATTTGCAAGAGCTGCTACCATTAAAGGATTAGCACTCCATACTGCAGACGATGCAGGATCAACAGGACCTGATGCTATTTATGGTTGGGGATTATTAAATGCTAAAAAAGCAGCAGAAACAATTTCTAGTAATGGTACTTCATCTATTGTAGATGAATTAACACTTGCCAATGGAGGATCATATCAAATACAAGTAGATGCCAATGGAGGACCTCTTTTAGCTTCTATTTCATGGACAGATCTTCCAGGAACTGCAACTACAGCAACAAATTCTTCTACGTCTAGATTAGTAAATGACTTAGATATACGTGTTACGAAAAATGGAACCACATCTACGCCTTGGAGACTTACAGGTGTTACTACAAATGGAAAAGGTGATAACACTGTAGATCCTTATGAGCGTGTAGATATCGCAAATGCAACAGGAACCTACACTATTACTGTAACACATAAAGGATCTCTTTCTGGAGGAAACCAAGCCTTTACTTTAATAGTAACTGGAACTGGAACAGCTACTCCTCCTCCTCCAATAACTTGTAATACGACTATTTCAAGTTTTCCATATAGTCAAGGTTTTGAAAATACCTTAGGAAATTGGACTCAAGATGCTGGAAATGATTTTGATTGGGCATTAAGAACAGGAGGAACACCTTCAAACAGTACAGGACCTTCTGGAGCATTTGAAGGAACTCATTATATATATGTAGAAGCTTCTGATCCTAATTTTGGAGGAAAAACAACAATTCTTAACTCTCCGTGTTTCAACCTTACTGGTGTAAATGCCCCTACGGCTAACTTCCATTATCAAATGACGGGTAATTCAGTAGGAACTATTAGACTTGAAGCTAGATTAGATGGAGAAAATACTTGGACTGAAATATGGTCGCAAGCTGGTGATCAAGGTGCTAACTGGTTAGAAGCTAATGTAAATTTAGCAGCTTATAGTGGTAATACAGTACAACTTCGTCTTAGAGGAACGACAAACACTTCATGGCAAGGAGATATTGCTATTGATGGATTTGGTATTGAAGGTGCTCAAGCTGGAGACACACAAGCTCCGTCTGTTCCAACAAATCTTGCTGTAACTGGAGTAACAACTAGCTCTGTTGCACTTTCTTGGAACGCTTCTACTGATAATGTAGGTGTAAC
>NZ_CANLOB010000008.1 GCF_947492815.1 uncultured Dokdonia sp. | reverse complement strand
ACAATCGTGGGAGAGTAGGTCGCCGCCTTTTTAAGGTCTAATACAATTATGTGTTAGACCTTTTTTTATGCTGTAAAGTCAAGGGAAAAGAGAAACGATACCTTGTTGCTTTATGAAGGAGAGTGCTACATCGAGTGGAGCGTAGAGACATCGCTTTTTTAAGGTCTAATACAATTATGTGTTAGACCTTTCGTTATTACAATCTATTTCTAATACATAAGCGGTGCAACAAAAATAGTCTTTCGCGAAAGCGGAAAATAGAGTAAACGTAGTATGTAAATAGATGATTTCTTTATCTTAATTTGTAGAATTCTCTTTTTTCGATTATGACTTACTGTAAATAATATTTATCTTTCTTGAAAATAAAGCTAGAAAATGACTTCAAGAAAAAAAATACTTCTCTATAACCCTCTTACTGTGTTTTATGATATGCCTCTTGCATTATTGGCAATTGGTACCATATTAGATAAAGAAAAGTATGAAGTCATCATTATAGATGCCCGAATAGAAGATGATGTGGATAGTATGCTTAGCGAACATATAGATGATGCACTTTGTTTCGGAACGACTGTAATTACAGGAAGTCCCATTAAAGATGCACTAGAAATGTCTGAAAAAGTAAAAAAACTAAAACCAGAATTGCCAGTAATATGGGGAGGATGGCACACGTCTCTTTTTGCCTTAGAACCTATGCAAGATCATAGTTATATTGATATTACAGTACAAGGACAAGGGGAGGAAACTTTTAAAGAACTCATTACTTTTTTAGATGAAGGAAAAGATTTAAAAGATGTGAAAGGATTGTCTTTTAGAAATAAGGAAGGAGAATTTATAAAAAATGGACCAAGGCCTATAGCGGCTGTGAATAATTTTGAAAGAGTTAATTACGATTTGATAGATGTAGAGCGTTATTTTGAGAAAAAAGGAAAGAGACAATTTGATTATATATCTTCTGTAGGATGTTTTTTTAGATGTACATTTTGTGCAGATCCTTTTGTCTTTCAAAGAAAGTTCTCTGCAATTTCTTCAGAAAAAATGGGGGAAGAGCTTGAGTATTATCAAAAAAAATACAAATTTACAGATCTTAATTTCCAAGATGAAACCTTTTTTACATATGCAAAAAGGATTAAAGGTTTTGCAGAAGAGCTTATTAAGAGAGACTTGAATATATCTTGGGCAGCAACGATGAGAGCGGATCAAGGAGAAAGACTCACTGATGAAGTATGGAAATTGTGTAAAGAATCAGGATTGAGAAGATTACTTATTGGTGTGGAGTCTGGATCTCAAGAAATGATGGATTGGATGAAAAAAGACGTAAAACTCACACAAGTTTTTTATTGTGCAGAGAAGTGCAAAGAATTAGGGATAGGTGTTATTTTTCCTTTTATAGTTGGTTTCCCAGAAGAATCTGATAAAAGTGTAGCCGAAACTGTTAAGGTCGTAAAACAATTGAGAAGTAAAAGTGATAAGTTTGATACGCCTATTTTCTATTTTAAACCATATCCAGGTTCAGCTATTACTCAGGATGTTGTAAAAAAAGGATATGTATTACCGCAAACAACTAAAGAATGGGCTAAGTTTGATTATATAGGGTCTTCAGGACCTTGGGTTAGTAAGGAAAAAGTGAAATTTTTTGAAGCTTTTAAATTTTACTTAAAACTAGCATACGGACCTAAACACAAACTTTTAGCCTATCCTCTTAGAAAATTAAGTCAATGGCGCTGTGAAAAGGAAAAATTTCACTTTCCAATAGAGAAATTTGTTATAAATACTATTAGACCTAAACAAAGATTATCATAGGTATTATTATAAATGTTAATTTTTGTAAGGTTTATATACCTTATTCTACCTAACTTTATTATAATAGATTTACGTATTACTGCCCTTGAAGAAAACTAATTTAGATACTGCTATACTTGTTTTTGCCCTTTCTCCTGAGGCAGAAAAAGTAAGAAAACCTTTTTTTGCTTTAGAAAAATTAGGAAGTTTACTTCAAAAGGATACCTTAAAAAAGGTACAGGAGACAGGATTTGATTACTATCATTTTGATGAAAGTTTACAGGAAGGCGCTACTTTTGGAGAGCGTATTTCTCAAGCTGCACAGACTATTTTTAATAAGGGATATCATCAGCTACTTATTATAGGAAATGATACGCCAAGTCTTACTTCCCAAATACTTAAAAAAGCTGCATTAGCAATATGTGACCAAAGAGGAGTAGCTGGATTATCAAAAGATGGTGGCTTGTATCTTATAGGCCTTAGTAGAAAGCATTTTGATAAAAAAAGCTTTAAAGAGCTAGCTTGGCAAACTAAAAATTTAAGGAATACATTTTTAGAAAGTTTATCCTCTAAAAATATAAGTACTGTATGTTTACCTATTCTGAATGACATAGATAATTTTAAAGATCTATATACAATTCAATATAAGCCTTTAGGCAGTATTCTAGAATGTATTCGTGCTATTTTAAGAAAATTAGAGAATAACGAGAAGATTAGTTGTTCAAATAATAAGCTATTAATTCGATTTGTTTGTCAAACAATCCTCGGTACTAGAGGATCGCCAGCTACGTTTTTCTTGCAATAACTTCTAAAACAATTTACCAAAGTGATTAAATAGAAGTACGCTTTCGCGAAAGCGTATACTTATTTATGCACTTTTTTATTTCTAATCTTCTAAGAATGAAAAATATATTCTACATTTTTGTAGGGCTACTATCGTGTGCTTTTGCGTACGGACAAGAAACTACTGGGACACTTCAGGGAATACTCGAAGACTCCGATAAATCAGCTATATCTTTTGCTACAATTACCGTAATAGATACTGAAACTAATTATAGATATGGCGTAATTTCTCAAGAAAATGGATTTTATAGTTTTACAAACTTACCTCCTGGTAATTCGTATACAGTTACAGTTTCGTTTTTAGGTTATAAGACTATCAAAGAGCCTTTTGTAGAAATTAATTTGGGGGCAATTACAGTTAAAAATTTTGTACTCATAGAAGAGAATGAAACTTTGGATGAAATAGTACTTACTACCAAAGGACAAAAACAAAAGAATGGAAATGAAACCTTATTAGGGAAAAAAGAATTAAGATCTACACCAACGATCAGTAGAAGTATTCAGGATTTAACTAAGAATTTACCTGAAAATAATTTAAACTCTTTTGGAGGAGCAAGTAATCGTTTTAACAATCTTACTATAGATGGTATTGCTAATAATGATGTGGTAGGATTTCAAGAACCTGCGAGTGGGGCTTCGGGATCTTCTGCAAATGGTTCACCAGGAAGTTTATCACGATCTCAACCTATAGGCTTGGGTGCTGTGAAACAAATTTCAGTAAAGTTAAGTCCTTTTGATGTGAGTTTAGGAAACTTTAATGGCGCTAGTATTAATTTAGTAACTAAAAATGGAACTAATACGACCAAGGGAGAGGCATATGCCTACGGGAACAATCAGGTGTTATTAGGTCGGTTTGCTAATGGAGTAGAACAACAAGTTTCGTCATTTTATGATCTTCAATTTGGAGCAGGTATAGGAGGTGCTATAGTAAAAGATAAACTATTTTATTATGTAAATTTTGAACAAGCACTATCAGATACTCCGGTTTTAAATGCTCCAGGGAGTGAAACATCAGATATTGAAATAGAAGATGTATTAGCTATTAGAGATCGATTAATTAATGAGTATGATTATGATCCAGGTGCTTTTAGAGAAGCATCAATAAAAACAGCAAGTACAAAGTTATTTGCCAGATTAGATTATAACTTGTCAAGAAACCATAAGCTAACATTGAGGAATAATTATGTAAATAGTTATGCTGATAATCTGGAATGGAATAGTACCATTTTTAATTTTGGTAATCAAGGATATCGTCATAATAGTACTGCTAATAGTTTAGCGTTAGAGCTTAAATCAAATTTTAATAATGGAAGTACAAATAAACTTTCTGTTGGATATAATACGGTGAAAGAAAATCGTGAGTTTGATGGACGTGTTTTTCCGCATATTCAGATAGCAACGACTTCAGCTGGGCGAATTTTTGCTGGAACATATAGAGAAGCTTCTGTATATGATACAGATTTTTCTACTTTTCAGATTTCAGATACGTTTACATATTCTAAAAATAGTCATACCATTATTGCAGGTGGTTTTGCTCAATTTAATAACATTGATTATGGCTTTTTATCTGCATGGAATGGGAGGTGGGAATATAGATCTGTAGATGATTTTCTCAATGATACTCCTAGACGAATAAGAGGTGTATATAATGTTATTAATAATGATTTTGATTTTGTAAGTAGTCAGCCTTCAGCGACAGTTAATGTATTAGAAGCTGCTGCCTATATTCAAGATAAGTTTCGTATAAATGATCAATTGACTATTACTGCGGGAATACGTCTTGATGGACAATATTTAACAGATCCATTACCGATTAGTGAAGAAGTTCAAAGTACACCAGCTTTTAGTCAATTTGATAATAAAATATCTGCTGCTCCACAAGTAAATCCAAGGATTGGGTTTAATTACAAAATAGATGAAAATGGGAAATATACCTTACGAGGAGGGACAGGACTATTTTCTGGTCGAATTCCCTATTTATGGTTTGCGTATGCAGAATACATTTCAGGCACTGAATATTTTAATATAGATATTCGACCAGATGAAGCCGTTACGCTTACAGAAAATTTAGGAGCTTTAAGAGAGGTACAACCCAACCTTACTGAGATTAATTTAATCGATACTGATTTTACATTACCTCGAGATTGGAAAACAAATATTGCTTTTCAAGCAAAACTCCCGAAAAAGTGGACTTTAAACTTAGAGGGGACTTATACAGAAGTAGTAAAAGGTATTTTCTTTCAATCTATAAATAGAAGAGAAACACTTGGGAATTTTGAAGGAGCAGATAATCGTCCATACTTTTTAGAAACAGGTGATGACATAAAAATCAATTCTAATTTTACAAATGTTTTTTTATTAACTAATACCGATAAAGGCTATAGATATAATATGACTGCAGGTATTTCTAAAGATATTGGAGGATATAATGGATATGTAGGGTATACCTATGGAGTAAGTAAAGATATTTCAAGTACGGTACGTAATTCCCCAGCAGCTAATTTTGAATGGAATCAAGCTGTTTTTGGTAATAACCCAGGATTATCTTTTTCTAATTTTGATTTAAGACACAAAATAGTAAGTAGTCAATCGTATAGTTTTCAAATTAATTCAAATAATCAAGGATTTGTTTCTTTTTTATATAACGGAAGAGCTGGAAGTCCTTTCTCTTATGTATATCAAGGAGACCTTAATCAAGATGGTTCTTCTAGAAATGATGTGATTTATGTACCTAGAAACGCCTCAGAAATTAATTTGATTGATATTGTAGATGCCAATGGAACTATAGTAACTACAGCAGCTCAGCAATGGGAACGTTTAAATACATTTATTGAAAATGATTCCTATTTAAGAGAGCGTAGAGGACAAATAGCAGAACGTAATGGAGCTCGAACACCATGGAATCATGAGTTAGATATGAAACTAGAATACAAACATAATTTTAAAAATGGACATGCTATCGAGATGTCTTTTGATATGTTGAATGTCTTTAATTTTATTAATAAAGATTGGGGGCAATTAGTATTTGTTCCTAATGTTGTAAATTCAAGTTTTAGCTTACTTAATTTTAGAGGCATTGTAAATAATGAACCACAGTTTCAATTTAATATTCCAGAAGGAACATCTCCCTATGTAACGGATTTACAAAATTCTAGATGGCGAGCACAATTAGGGCTGAAATATCAATTTTAAAATTGTTTGGTTTGTATGTGTGTTTCGACATAGATTCAAGAATAACCAATACAAATAATTTAAAATAATAATAAAATGAAAAATAAATTTTTAAAAAAGTATAGTGTACTTTTATGTGTATTCATGTCAGTAGCTTTATATGGGCAGCAAGCTACATGGATTATTGATAAATCACATTCTTCTATTGGATTTGATATCGATCACTTAGTGATTTCGCAAACTGAAGGTACGTTTAATGAGTATGATGCTATTATTAAATCGGATGCTTCTGATTTTTCTGACGCTACCTTTGATATTACAATTCAAGCCGCAAGTGTAGATACAAAAAACGAACGACGAGATAATCATTTGCGTAATGCCGATTTTTTTGATGTAGAAAAATATCCTACTATAAATTTTAAAGTTACTGAGTTTAAAAAAATAGAAGGGAAAAAGTATAAGGTCATTGGATTGTTTACAATGCATGGTGTGACAAAAGAAGTGGCTTTAGATGCTACTTTTGGAGGGGTGATAACACATTCTAGTTTTGGAACAAGAGCGGGTTTACGCATAACAGGAGAACTTAATAGATATGATTTTGAACTAAAGTATAATGCAGCGATGGAAGCAGGTGGTTATATCTTAGGAGAAGAAGTACGTATAGATTGTCGCTTAGAAATGGTACAACAAGAAAAAGCATAAAGAAATATGTTATATAAACAAAAAGGCTATCTCTCAGAGATAGCCTTTTTGTTTATAGTTGTTTTAAGTATTATATGTTTTTTAAAAAACTTTTTACAGCAGTCCAATATCCTTCACTATCATTAAATTTACTCCATAAAGCTCTTGAACCATGATTTCCTGCAGTTCTTGGAATATATGATTTTTTCGTTTTTGAAGGAATTATATTATACATATGTGACCAAGATTTAACTTCTCCTTTACTGGAAGTAATGAAAGTTGGAATTTGAATAGATTTAGCGCTAGAAGTTATGAAGTTTTTATTTTCAAAATATTCTCCAGGAGAAAATGATAAGACAGCATCTATAGCATTAGGGTTATCTCCAGCATATTTTAAAACAAGTGAAGAAGAGTAAGAGCTTCCCCAAATAATTATTTTCTTAGGATTATATGTTTTTTTTACATAAGCAACAGTGGCTTCTATATCCTGAAAAGCATCTATGTATGTTGTTTTCTTGCCAGCTTTTTTAGCTCTTTTATTAGTTTGATTTTTTATGTCATTGACTTCTCCTCCAGAACGTTGATCTACAGCTAAACAGGTATAGCCAAGTGCATTTAACTTTGGTGCCGTTTCTTTATATTCTCCACGACTCCATCCAGCTTGATGAAAAAGAAGTATGAATGTATCACTGTTTGGTGCTTCATAAAGATCGGCGGTGATTTGTAAACCGTCTTTAGATGGATATTCAATAGTTTCCTGAGCATAGGTTAGAAGACAACTTAAACTCAAAAGGAGGGTATATATAGTTTTCATAAAATAGAATTATAAGAAATAATGATAGGTGTTTCTATAATGTAAGTCTCTATAGCACTATCTTGCTTACAGTACTATGTGGACTTACGATTTAAAAATAATTAATTTTAATGGGTAAACGTTCTTTATCTCAAAAAGTTGTAAGAAATACAAGCTATATACGATCTAAAAGACAGAATCGTTAATTTAACCTATATTTACACCCTAATCATATTTTATGCGTTCTTCAGTAATATCTGCTATCAACAACAACTTAAATAATGCCATTTCTTTAATCGATGCTATAGATACTAATATATATACAGATGTGACTGTAGGTCCTTATTACAGTAGTATTGGTTCTCATATAAGACACGCACTAGATTTTTTCGATTGTATTATAAATGGACTACAGGAGAATGAAATTGATTTAACAGCACGTAAACGAGATGAAATTATTTCTACTAATCCAGAAGCTGCAAAAAATCACATTAGAGAGATACAGCAGCAATTGGTCTCATATACTGATGTGAATACAGATTACTTACTGCATGTTACAGATAATTTGGGACAAGGAAAAGTGACGATTATGTATACTTTAGAAAGCATTTTAGCACAAGCAAATACACATGCTACGCATCATTACGCTATTATAAGTTACATGTTGCAGACGTTACAAGTAGAAGTTGTAATCCCTGGTTTTGGGTATAACCCTTCTACACCAGTTCCTAAAAGAGAAGGGATATAAGTTTACTCATTAAATAGTGCTTTCATTAGCGTTTTAATTCCTTTAAAACCGAAGTAAATAGCTCCAATTAAACAAATAATTCCTATTCCTAATACAGGAATGAAAAATGGATGATCTTGATTTTTAAAAGAAGAATTAAGAATAATAGGGGCTAGAATTAGTAGGACTAATGTACCTCCCATAATTTTGATACCTTTTAAAAGCGTTTCTTTATTCGTGCTCATAATTATCGATTGCATTACGTACACTTCCATGAGTGCGTAGTAATTTATTTGCTATATGTTCTTCTATGTTTAGTGCATTCATAATCATACGTGTTCCTCTTGCAACAAGTTTATCATTACTCAATTGCATATCCACCATTTTATTACCCTTTACTTTACCTAGTTGAATCATCGTTGCGGTAGAAATCATATTCAGTACTAGTTTTTGTGCAGTTCCTGCTTTCATACGAGAGCTTCCCGTTACAAATTCAGGACCTACAATAACTTCTACAGGATAAGTTGCTGTTAATGATAGTGGACTTTTGTGATTACAAGTGATACATCCAGTTCCAATACCTTTTTTATTACAAGCTTCTAATGCTCCAATTACATAAGGTGTTGTTCCAGAGGCGGCGATACCAATCACAAAATCATTTTTAGAAATATTATGAGCTTCTAAATCTTTCCAGCCTTGATCTTTGCTATCCTCTGCAAATTCTACGGCTTTACGAATCGCAATGTCACCACCAGCGATAAGACCTATGACAAGGTCGTGAGAAACACCAAATGTAGGAGGACATTCGGAGGCATCAACAATGCCTAAACGTCCGCTGGTTCCTGCACCAAGATAAAACAAACGACCTCCTTTTTTTAATCGCAGAACAACTTGATGAATGAGTACTTCAATTTGCGGCAAGGCTTTTTCTATGGCTAAAGGAACTGTTTTATCCTCATTATTCATATGCATTAATAGATCTGAAACAGGCATATTTTCTAAGTCATCGTAATGAGAGTCTTGTTCTGTTGTTTTAGTAAAAGCCACGTGTGTTTGTTTTAAGTGTCAAAAATAAGAATTAAAGGTTGACTTTAGGGGGTGTTGCTTAGTACGCTTTCGCGAAAGCGTATAATTGATTTTTAATAAAAATGTATTTACTTGTAAGTTAGTTAGTTATGATCTATTTGAAATTTTAACGTTTCGAGTTGTTATTCTATCTCACTAATGTTAACTTTGTGTTACGTAGTATATGTATTGTCAGTATGAGTAATCTTATAGAAGTTGTTGATTCTCTAGAGTATAGAATTGATACTTTATTAAAACGCCATCAAGCGCTTAAGGAAAGACATGAGCTTTTAGAGATTACTATTGCATCATTAGATGCAGAGAATAAAAATCTCAAGGATACTTTAGATGAAAGGCAAAAAGAGATTAATACACTCAAAGCGGCAAATGCATTACTAGGCAGTAACGATTATAAAAGGGAAACCAAGCTCAAAATAAACACCTTAATTAGAGAGATAGATGCTTGTATGGTATCACTTTCTGAATAAAAGGAAAATTTTATGTCTGAAAAGCTTAAAATTAAATTATCTATAGCAGACCGCGTGTATCCGCTCACTATTCCTGTACAACAAGAGGAAGGGTTGCGTAAAGCTGCAAAAAAAATAGATGCTATGATTAAACAATTTGAGCAAAGTTATGCCGTTAGAGATAAACAGGATGTACTGGCGATGTGTGCCTTACAATTTGCATCTCAGGCAACCCAAAAAAATATAGATAAAAACTCAAATCAAGAAGAAATCTCAAAGCGTTTAGAAGCATTGAGTGCTCTCTTGAATGAGCAATTATAACGTTCTTTACATACAGCATATTACTGCCTGCATTGGTCTTTTTTTGATAAACTCAACAGATATTTTTTTGTAAAGAGTGAATCTGGATTGTAAAAGCGCGCCGTCTTCGTCACGGATTCTTGATCAGTCCTCTAGCTCTAATCCTTTTATTTAGGAGTTTATACAAAATCCCAACTAATGCAGGCTTTTTTTTATACCCTATTTTAGGGAATAACCAACTGAAAAGGTAGTATATACCTTTAATATTAACCATTGTATTACTCTTTGTTAGAAGAGTGTCGATTATAAAAATTGTTTATGGATACAACTATACTCCTAATTATTGTAGGAATTGTTGCTTTGATTATTGGGTTTTTTATAGCAAAACTATTGGAGCGTAATAATGCTTCTCAAGTAGTTAAAAATGCAAGTAAAAGTGCTCAAAATATTATTAAAGAAGCTGAAATAAAGGCAGAATCAACAAAAGAAAAAAAGATATTACAAGCAAAAGAAAAGTTTATAGAACTTAAATCTGAACACGAAAAAGTAATTCTAAACCGAGATAAAAAGATTTCTGAGGCTGAGAAGCGTACCAGAGATAAGGAATCACAAGTAAGTAGTGAGCTTTCAAAAAATAAAAAACTGAATCAAAGCCTTGAAGACAAAGTAAAGGATTATGATAAACGAGTTGCTTATTTAGAAAAGAAACAATCTGAAATTGATAAGATACATAAAAGTAAAGTGCAGCAATTAGAAGTGATTTCTGGACTTTCTGCCGATGTAGCTAAAGAACAACTTGTAGAGTCCCTAAAAGCACAAGCTAAAACAGATGCCATGGCACATATCCAAACGGCTATGGAAGAGGCTAAAATGACAGCAGAGCAAGAAGCTAGAAAGATTGTGATTAATACGATACAACGTATCGGAACTGAAGAGGCTGTAGAAAATTGTGTTTCTGTTTTTAACCTAGAAAGTGACGACGTAAAAGGTCGTATCATAGGAAGGGAAGGAAGAAATATACGTGCTATAGAAGCTGCCACGGGAGTAGAAATTATTGTAGATGATACTCCAGACGCTATTATTTTATCTTGTTTTGATAGTGTGCGTAGAGAGATTGCAAGATTATCATTACATAAATTGGTAACAGATGGGCGTATTCACCCAGCTCGTATTGAAGAAGTAGTTCGTAAGACAACGAGACAAATAGAACAAGAAATTGTAGAAGTTGGAAAACGTACCGTAATAGATCTTGGTATTCATGGATTACATCCAGAATTAATCAAAGCCGTAGGAAGAATGAAATACAGATCTTCTTATGGACAAAATTTATTGCAACATAGTAGAGAAGTAGCAAAACTATGTTCTGTGATGGCAGCAGAGCTTGGTGTAAATCCAAAGCTAGCTCGAAGAGCAGGCTTATTACATGATATAGGAAAAGTACCAGATACAGAAACAGAAACGCCTCACGCAATCTTAGGAATGCAATGGGCAGAAAAGCATGGGGAGAAACCAGATGTTTGTAATGCTATTGGTGCTCACCACGACGAGATAGAGATGACTTCTTTATTATCGCCTATTGTTCAAGTGTGTGATGCTATAAGTGGTGCTCGTCCTGGCGCTAGACGTCAAGTATTAGATTCTTATATACAACGCCTTAAAGACCTTGAAGATATTGCCTTTGGTTTTAGTGGTGTTAAAAAGGCATATGCGATCCAGGCAGGTAGAGAACTTCGTGTAATTGTAGAGAGTGAAAAGGTGAATGATGAAAAAGCAGCAGCACTTTCATTTGAAATATCTCAGAAAATTCAAACAGATATGACGTATCCAGGTCAAGTAAAAGTAACCGTAATACGAGAAACAAGAGCGGTGAATATTGCTAAATAATAGATGCTTTAAAAGAGTAAATAAGTCCTGTATGCATTTTATGTATACAGGATTTTTAATATACAGGAGTTTTGTAAGATATTAATTCTCATTTTGAGATGTACTAAGTATCTTTGCACCACTCAAAATATGACTATGAAATACGCTGAAAATATATTAGGTACAATAGGAGATACACCTATGGTGAAGATGAATGCATTAGTAAAAGATGTACCTGCACTTGTACTTGCAAAATATGAGACCTTTAATCCAGGGAATTCTGTAAAAGACCGTATGGCATTACAGATGATTGAAGATGCAGAAGCAGATGGACGTCTACAACCAGGCGGTACGATCATAGAAGGTACTTCTGGAAACACTGGAATGGGACTTGCACTTGCTGCCATTATTAAAGGGTATAAGATGGTATGCGTAATTTCGGATAAGCAGTCTAAAGAGAAAATGGATATCCTACGTGCTGTTGGAAGTGAGGTCGTTGTATGTCCTACCAATGTAGAACCAGAAGATCCTCGTAGTTATTACTCAGTTTCAAAACGCCTTGCTACAGAAACACCAAATAGTTGGTATGTAAACCAATATGATAATCCTAGTAATGCAAAGGCGCATTATCAAAGTACAGGACCTGAAATTTGGGAGCAAACAGATGGAAAAGTAACACACTTTATTGTAGGTGTAGGTACAGGAGGTACCATTTCTGGAGTAGGAAAATATCTTAAAGAACAAAACCCTAATGTAAAAGTATGGGGAATAGATACCTATGGTTCTGTATTTAAAAAATACCATGAAACAGGAATCTTTGATGAAAATGAAATCTATCCATATATCACAGAAGGAATAGGAGAAGATATCCTTCCTGAAAATGTAAATTTTGATGTCATTGATGGATTCACAAAAGTAACTGATAAAGATGCAGCTGTATATACACGACGCCTAGCTAAAGAGGAAGGAATGTTCTTAGGGAATTCTGCAGGATCTGCCATCAAGGGATTATTACAATTGAATGAAGAAGGAAAATTTGGACCTGACGATGTGGTAGTCGTATTATTTCATGATCATGGTAGTAGGTATGTAGGAAAGATGTTTAATGATGATTGGATGCGTGAGCGTGGTTTCTTAGATGAAGAGATTACTGTAGCGACCGATTTAATCAAAAATCATATTGATAAACCACTCATTACTGTTAAAACAGAAGAGTTAGTTTCACACGCGATCGAGCGTATGCGTACTTTTAAAATATCACAGATTCCTGTTGAAGACACTACAGGTATGGTTGGAAGCGTAGATGAAGCAGATTTATTTAGAGCCTATTTAGAAAATAATGATATTGCTGAGACACCTATTAAAGAAGTAATGGGAGCTCCATACCCAATAGTAACCGCAAAAACACCTATTGAAGAGGTTTCTAAACTAATTACTAAAGAAAATAATGCGGTATTAGTTGATTTAGGAAACGGTAAACATCATATCATCACAAAACATGATATTATAAGCGCGATTTAAGAATCGCTTTCTCCTAAAAACGTTATAGTTGTAGTTGTAAAAAAAATATATTTTCACGTATCTTCACAGGATGCGTGAAGATTTTTTACACTACTTATGGAAATATAAAAAGTTTGCTTTCGCGAAAGCTAAAACAACTAGCAAAACACCTATTACGATTATCAAGCTAGGTGATCATAACAATCTCGCTGGGCCTGATTTTTTTAATGCGCGTCTCGTTATTGGTGATCAGGAGTGGGCTGGTAATGTAGAAATTCATATCAAATCATCAGATTGGTATGCACATGGACATGAAACGGATGCTGCATACAATAACGTAATTCTTCATGTGGTATGGGAGCATGATGTTGATATCTATAGAAGTGATAATACTGCAATTCCTACCTTACAATTAAAGGAGTATGTTACACAAGCGGCATTAGCTAATTACACCACACTTTTTGAAAATCAATCACTGAAATGGATTAATTGTGAAAGCTTCATTTCTGAAGTTCCTGATCCTATTTGGAATCATTGGCAAGAACGTTTGTATTTAGAACGTTTAGAACGTAAAACAGATGCTATAAAAGAAATACTTTCACACACGAATAACGATTGGGAAGGGGTGTTGTTTGTAATGTTATTACGTGCTTTTGGAACAAAAGTCAATGGAGCTTCTTTTCAGTCACTAGCAGAGCATATTGATTTTAGTATTATCAGAAAATGTGCTCAAGAACCCTTTCGCTTAGAGGCATTACTGCTAGGAGCAGGCGGATTATTACCCGAAGATAGTGTAGATAGCTATGTATTGCAATTACAGGGAGAATATGAATTTGTACATCATAAATTTCAATTAGAAACAGAAGGAATACTACCCATTCAGTTTTTTAAATTACGGCCTGATAATTTCCCCACCATCCGACTCTCGCAATTAGCGATGCTATATTACACGATCCCAGGATTATTCCAAAAACTAATGCATGTAGAAACACTATCAGATTTTTATGATATTCTGAAGGTGCAAGCATCAACGTATTGGGATACTCATTATTCATTTTCAACATCGCAAAAAAAGAGAGTAAAAAAACTCTCTAAATCATTTATTGATCTGTTATTGATTAATACTATTATCCCTATAAAATTTGCCTACAGTCAATATATAGGAAAGGAATGCACAGATACTATTTTAGATTTTATAACCGCTATAAAATCTGAACAAAACAGTATTGTAAAAAAGTATAATGAGATTCGCCCTAAAACTGAAAATGCCTTACACTCACAAGCATTGATACAATTGAAAACAACGTATTGTTCTGAGAATAAATGTTTACAATGTGCGGTGGGTAATTGGTTGATTGGGAAGTAATGAGATTGTATTATATCTTTTTTATATAGATACTAGTTGTTTAAGCTTGATTCTATCAGATAGTAGGATGCGCTCTAGCATAAGCAAATAGGACTTGTAGATTTAGATTTGCGATCAAGGCAATCTCCTGCCTGACTTCTCCCTCCGTAGATTCTTTTCATTTTTAACGACTCTAATTTTGAGATGACTTCTTTTTTAAAGATCAATTGTTTAAGATTTTTTACTCTTTTCATGTGGTTTAATATATGGTTTACTTTCAAATATAAATACTTAGTATTATTAAAATATTCATAAACGGTTAACTTAATTTGATACTAAAATAGCTATGTAACTATTTTTATTTGTTAGTTCAAGTGTAGTCAAGAACAGGTTTTGATTATCAGTACTCCTTCGACAAGCTTAGGATACAATAGTCTAAACTCTATTTTCTGAAAGCAAAACGTTTTATACTCTTTTTTCAAACTTTCTCAACGCTTCAAACATATGCCTACATCTAGCTTTGTAGGCGGAACTTCCTTTATGGTAATCATCTTCCATGATACGTTTAAGTTCAGGATGAATCCAATCTATTTCTGTGCCAATTAAGAATAGCGTTGTAAGTGTATAGGCTTTTACCGCTACTTTCTGTTCGGTAATGAGCCAATCAAACCCCGCTTCTGTAATTCGTTCTTTATGTAGTAGCTTTATATGTTTTCGCGTAAGCGGGTCTTTCTTTTTATAATACGATAGTGAAAGGTATTCACAAATCTTAGCGACAGGACGAAGTGCTGAATCTTGATATACCGTATGCATTTTTTCTGTAAAGATGTCTATATATGGAAACAACATTGTAATGTCTGTTTTACAAACAAACTCTAATAACCATCCCGCTCTATTGGAGATAGGATCATTTACTTTAAATAAAATATCCAAAACATGTGGCATCAATTCGGGTGTATTAATTACTAATTGAGCATAATACGCACGTTTTTCCCTACTATGATTTACATAGTTAAGTTCATTGTATAATTCTTTTTGGGTCACAATACTTATTTGTAGGTGTTAAAAATAGGAAATGTATTTTAATAACATTTACCTTAGTAACTCAATCAATGTCATTTTATGAAATGGATCAAACGATTTCTAGTACTTGCATTACTTGTACTTGTTGTCATGCAATTTTTTCGTCCCGATAAAAATCAAGAAGGCAATTATGATAGTGTGCAACCCTTTTTAGCAGAAACAAAGCCTGTTGCATCTGTCGAGGATATATTAAAAGAAACGTGTTTTGATTGTCATAGTAATCAGACGAGATATCCTTGGTATGCAGAAGTAGCCCCGGTTTCATATTGGCTTGCAGATCATATACGTCATGGAAAAGGTGAGCTTAATTTTTCTGAATGGTCTTCATATTCTACAAAGCGTAAGGATCACAAATTAGAAGAAGTTATAGAAATGGTGGAAGATAAAGAAATGCCTTTAGACTCGTATACGTGGACACATAAGGAAGCACAATTAAGTGATGCTCAAATTAAAGCCATAGTGACATGGGCAAAAGTAGCACGATTACAATATAGTATACGTACTACTCCAGAATAACCTCTTATTTCAATAACTCATGTACCACTTTAGGAACTCCTGTAGTAGCAGTCTCGGCATGAATAGTTAGATTAGCTCTAGGGGCTACCGCAGGCTTAGGATCTATAAAATAAATAGCTGCGTGCGGAGGCGCATAATCTATAAGACTTGCTGCAGGATATACTTGCATAGAAGTTCCGATAATCATCACATAATCTGCCTGAGCAACTAAATGCGCTGCAGGCTCTAGTAAAGGAACCATCTCTCCAAACCAAACGATATGTGGACGCAATTGGAAATTATGTTCGCAAAAATCTCCAGAATTAAGATCTGTACGCCAATCGAGCACAAGGTTTTCATCAAAAGTACTACGTACTTTTAATAATTCTCCGTGTAAGTGTAGTACGTTAGAGCTTCCAGCGCGCTCATGTAAATCATCTACATTCTGAGTGATAATATGCACGTCAAAATCTGATTCTAAAGCGACCAATGATTTATGGGCTTCATTTGGATGCACCTCTAATAACTGTCTCCTTCGTTGATTATAGAAATCTAATACCAACTCCATATTATCTGTCCAGCCCTGCGGAGAGGCAACTTTCATTACGTCATGTCCTTCCCAAAGTCCATTAGAATCTCTAAATGTTTTTAAACCACTTTCGGCACTAATACCAGCTCCTGTTATAACGACAATACGTTGCTTTTTCATAAAAATTCTTTACAAGTTAAAAGTACAGTATCTTTATCTCATTTACCAATGCACATGAACCAAAAATTACTTGATTATTTACAAAGCTATTTAACAGAGCGCCGTCGTGATCTTTTTGAACGTGTCTTATCAGAGCGTACCTATCATATTACGGTTGCTGTAGAAGACGTATATCAGTTACATAACACAAGCGCTGTGATACGAAGTTGTGAATCGTTTGGAGTGCAAAAGCTACATGTCATTGAAGAAGTAAATGTAAAACGTATTGATCGAGAGATTGCTATGGGAGCCCAGAAATGGGTAGATGTACAACGACATACAAGTACCAAAGCATGTGTACAATCCTTAAAAGAAGATGGATATCGTATTATTGCGACCACACCTCATAAAAAAGCACACCGTTTAGAAGATTTTGATTGCACACAGAAAGCTGCTATTTTCTTTGGAAGAGAGACCGAAGGATTGAGTAATGATGTATTAGAAGCAGCCGATGATTTTATATATATTCCTATGGTAGGATTTACAGAGAGCCTTAATATATCTGTCTCTGCAGCAATTGCATTGCAACATATCATGACACGATTAAAAAGTTCTGATATCTCTTGGCAACTATCTGCAAAAGAAGTTTTAGAGAAAAAACTAGAGTGGACCAAAAAAATGATCAAAGATGTAGATCGTATTATTGCGAGATGGGAAGAAGATCAATATAAGTAACTAGTGAGCATTTGAAATACGCTTGTTTATTGCAATCACAGTACTAATTAGAACTAAGTGTTTTGATGCTCTTAATGTAAAATTCTCGTGTCTCTTTTATGTTTGAATAGTGGTAATCTGATTTTAGGAAGTTCTTTTTTCCAACTCCAATCTTCTATATGCGGTTCGTAATCATAGGTGATGCTAAACATAGTAATATATTTTTCATTGTCGTTTGGTACTAAGTTTTCATTAGCAATCGTTAAAGTTCGTATAATGTCTTTTCCGAAATTATTTGTCTCATCAATGGGTATTATTTCAATTCCTTTATAATTACCATCATTAATTAATAACACTCTCACCTGAATGTCCTCTTGGTTTTTAAAATACGGATAGTCAGTATTTATTTTTTTATGTATTGTTTTTATATAATTATATCCACTATCAATAGTTTTGATTTTTAAAAACTCTTGAAAATCATATTTTTTGTACTTGTTGGTTTTCTGATTCTTAACAAGATGAGTGCTTGTTTTTAGTTTTTGGAAAAAAATAGCTTTACTAGAAACTAAAAGAAATATAAAAATGAATAATCGTTTCATTTGATTTATTTTCGTCAAACTTATGGTTAGCTTTTTTATTGTGAAACTAAGAATGAGTCAGTAAGCTTTTTGATTTAGTGAAATGCTTATTTTGTAGTTTTGTATAGTACGCTTTCGCGAAAGCGTACTCAGAAATTTAACAATATTTAAGGAGTATTGCTGTGTAATTATTGAATCATAATAAAGACTATATCCAAAAATAAACAGACACATGACACTTACAGAACAACTTAAAGAGTTTGCAGATAATAGCGTAAAAAGACATCCAGGGGAAGCGCAAGATACCATGAGAAATGCTATTGAAGCATTACAAGCCACAGATATTTTAGCAAATGCGACAAAAACAGGAGACCAGTTTCCTGCTATTACATTGCCGAATGCAAAAGGAGAACAAGTTGCTTTAGAAGCGCTTTTACAGGAAGGTAAAGTAGTACTTACGTTTTATAGAGGCGGTTGGTGTCCTTATTGTAATATTGCTTTAAAAGCGTTGCAAAATGCATTACCAGAAATAAAAGCTAAAGGAGCAACTCTTGTTGCAATTACTCCAGAAACACCAGATAATACCTTATCTACTCATGAAAAAAATGAACTAGATTTTGAAGTGTTAACGAGTGAAAATAATGAGTTGGCGCGCTCTTTAGGACTGGTATATGAATTACCAGAAAATTTAGTAGCACTTTATAAAAAGTTCGGAATAGACTTAGTAGAAAGTCAAGGAAATGAAGCAAATGAATTACCAATTGCTGCTACGTACATCATTGAACAAAATGGAAAAATAAGCTACCATTACTTAGCAGAAGATTATAAACTAAGAGCTGATCCTTTAGAGATTATAGCTGCACTTTAAGTTAAATAAACGTATTGGAAAGAGGCTTTTCTATGTCAGAAAAGCCTCTTTTTTTGTATACATATTTCTATTTTGTTTAACTTTAAAGGAATAACCAACACACTATAATCTCATGATGACGCTCATTTATATAGTTGCTGCTATATTGATATTACTAATAATTTTAGCAGCTATAGCTCCAAAATCGTATGATGTAAGTAGAAGTATTGTAATTGATAAACCTAAAGAAATTGTATTTCCTTATTTGAAGATGGTCAAAAATCAAGACCATTGGTCACCTTGGAAGAAAAAAGATCCTAATATGAAACAAACCTTTACAGGGACCGATGGAGAAGTAGGTTTTAAATCTAGTTGGATAGGTAATAAAGAAGTGGGAGAGGGGAGCCAAACAATTACAGCTATTGTAGAGAACGAACGAATTGATAATCATTTGGTATTCTTAAAACCATGGAAGTCTGAAAGTGATGGCTATTATACTGTTGCAGATGAAGGGCCTGGACAAACAAAAGTAATATGGGGATTTACGGGGCAGAATAAATTTCCAACAACAATATTCATGCTTTTTTTTAATATGGATAAAGCAGTAGGGAAAGATTTTGAAGAAGGTCTTCATAACTTAAAGAAAATATTAGAAGCATAAATTATGGAACTAAAACTAAATTGGTTTGAAATTCCAGTAGCAGATATGAAACGTGCTATCATATTTTATGAAGCCGTGTTTGGAATAAAAATAAGTTTGCAAGATTTTGGAGGTGTTCTTATGGGATTTTTTCCAAGGCCAGATACTATAGATAAGGCTTCTGGTTCTTTAATTCAGTATGAATCATATACTCCTAGTCAAGAAGGTGCATTATTGTATTTTTTTACAACAGATATAACCGCTTGTCTCGAAAGAGTAAGCACTGCGGGAGGTAATGTAGTACAAAACAAAACTCAGATAAGTGAAGATCATGGCTATATGGGTGTTTTTATAGATTCTGAAGGCAACCGTATTGCATTACATAGTACGTAGAAACCCATTGTGTATTTAGATGTTTAGTATTCTAATTTTCATTGGGAGTTTTATATAAAATATACTATTGCTTTTTTTGATACACTCACTAGCGGAAACCTTATTAGTATTCGTTTACTATTCGTAAAAAATAAACTACCGAATATGTCATATATTAGTATACTCTTTTTAAAACTAATTCTTTGAGGATATTTTTGTTTTTAGTGTTTGTTGTAACTAGTCATCTATTATATGGTCAAGATGCTAAAGTAGTCGATAGTTTAAAACAAGTAGTAGCTACAGAGACCAATGATACATTAGTTATGGACGCCTATAACAGGCTACGTAGAGAGTATTACTATGCAGATCAAAAAGCATCACATGGCTATGCCATCAAATATTTAGAATATGCTCAAAAAATAAATGACTCCATACGGCAAGGTATCGCGTATTATTACATAGCCAATGCAAACTTTCAGCTTAATAAGTTTAGCAATGCCATAGAAAATTATTTAATAAGCTCTGTTTACTTTGAAGAACTTGGAGAAAAACAACGATTACCTTCTGTGTATAGTTCTATAGGAAGTGTATATGAAAAACAAGGAGAAGCAGATCTTGCATTACAATACTTTAATCAAACAATAGCACTAAGTAAGGAGAATGAAGATTTAAGAAGACTCGCTATTGGTCAGGCAAATGCGGCTAGTATTTACGGAGATCATAAAAATGATATCGATAAAGCAATAGAATTGCTTCTAGCATCTATAGCAAATATAGATAAGTACATGGAGAAAGGCGCTGGTCAGAATAATTGGGTGTACAAATACTTGTCAGAATGTAACTTGGGAAATTTTTACAGAAAATCTGCGCAATATGACAAGGCAAAAGAAACCTATGAAGGATTGATAGAAAAGGTAGACGCAGCGTCTAATACAATGATTTATTATACAGCTTTAGGAGGCTTAGGACAAGTTAATCTGCAACAAGGAAATACTAAGGAAGCCTTATCTATATTAACAACAGCGTATGATAAATTTGAAGAAGGTAATTTTCAGGAAAGTGTCTATGATATACTACCAGATTTAATTAAAGCCTACGAAAAAGAAGCACAACCAGAAAAAGCACTTGTATTATTCAAAAAATACAACATCTTAAAAGATTCTGTTAATGATAAGAAGCGTAATGAGAGCCTTAATGATGCAATGCAACGTTATGAAAGCGAAAAAAAAGAGCGTAAAATAGCACAACAAGAACTTGTTATTATAAAAAGAGATAAGCAGCGTAAATTTATCATATATCTTTTAGTGACTTTAGGAATCGTACTTATAGGGACCTATTTGTTTTTTAAGAAGAGATTAAAATATCAGAAAATGATTGCGTCTCAAGAAGTCATCTTAAAAGAAAAAGAACTGAAAGAGGTAGAGCAAAAAAATCTTTTAATCTCTATGAATAGCATGATAGAAGGGCAAGAGTCTGAGCGACTTCGTATAGCGCAAGATTTGCATGATAGTCTTGGGGGGCTTTTGAGTACTGTAAAAGCACATTTTACAGTGTTAAAGGGTTGCATGTTAGATCAAAGTACAATAGAGATGAGAGAAAAAACAGCAAATCTGATAGATGAATCCTGTATGGAAGTGCGTAGAATATCTCATAATATGATTCCACACTCGCTATCTATTTCAGGGCTTGTAGGTACGTTAGAAGATATGGTAGAATACCTAACGCAACAAGGGTATGAAGCAACTTTAGAGATCAGAGCGCTTCCTGAGCTTCCTAAAAATAAAGAAGTCATGATTTACCGATTAGTACAAGAGATTTTTTCAAATATTCAGAAACATGCAGGTGCAAAAACCATCTTGTTACAATTAATTGGATATGAAGATCAAGTACATCTTATGATAGAAGATGATGGGGTTGGTTTTGAGTATGAGTACGCTTTCGCGAAAGCGGGATTAGGCATTAAAAGTATTAATAGTCGCGTCGAAATATTAAAAGGAACCATACATTGGGATAGTCAACCGGAAGAAGGAACCTGTATCACTATTACGATTCCTACAAACTAAAAATCTCGCTTTTTGAGCGAGATTTTTAGTTTGATATCTTTTATTTTTAATTTAATCTTTTCTTTGCAGTACTCTGTACTCCTCATAACATTCACTGATTGCATCCAGAATTTGAAGGTCATTTGCAGTGACAATAAAGTTGTCAGAATAATTACAATTGTTCAAAATAGCGTCTATGTCGTTTTTGTCTATTTGAAGTAAAGCTACTAAGGTTTCTCTGTCAAATTTTTTCTCTAGAAGATTACGTACTTTGTCGTCTTCCTTCATTTTTCGCATCTTCTTGAGTTGCTCGGGTTTTTTTCCGAAGAGATTATAGAGTAAATCGGCAGGATTAAAAATAGCATTGATAACCTTAGAAACTGCTCCAGGTTGTGATTTACCACCTTCATATCCTGTATTCAATCCAGAAATACTAAAGCGAGAGTTATTATAAATAGGAATTCGCTTTGCATCTATCTCTAAGTAACCAGTCAATTGAATTTCTTGAACGACTACTTCTTCCAGTGCAATTCCTACTTCTGTCATTTTTATTTTTACATTCCCGTACTTTATCCAATCGGCACTTACACGTACTTGTAAAGTTTTATACCCTAAGTAAGAGAAAAATAACGTATCATCTGCTTGAGCTTTGATTACAAATTCTCCTTTGTTATCAGTAATAGCTCCTTTCAGGTTGGTAAGATTTACAATATTTACATTTTGTAATGCTTGATCTGTAGATGAGCTTAAAACTGATCCATTGATAAAGCCTTTCTGTAGCGTAGCAACCGAATCCTTTTCCTGTGTAGGTGTTGTATCATCTTGCGCATGAACGCTTGTTAATCCACTTAACAGTAGTAATATAAATAATAATCTTCTCATAGCGGGTGTTAATTTATGGATTATGTCGCTAAAACCTAGCCAAAACTACATTTTTACCATAAATATAACAATTAAATATTCCTTCTATTTAGCTACGACGTCTTCTCTTTCCTGAAAATGGGGAATTTGAAGCGCCTCCCTCATTAGATCTACGAGGAGATCTTGGGCCACCACGTTCTGCACGTGTTGGTCTACGATCTTCTGATGAAGATGAAGAACGACGTCTTCCTCCTCCTCCTTCAGAACCACTATAAGAAGGTCTGTCTGCATCATTACGACGGCGTCTACCATCAGAGCTATTTTCACGAGAACGATCATCACTGTTGCGACGTCGATCTCCGCCACCACGTCTATCATCATTATTTCTTCTGCGATCTCCACCTCCTTTAAAACTACTGCCACGACGATCTCTACCACCGCCGCCACGACGATCATTACGTCTGCGATCTCCACCACCACGCTTACGATCACGGCCACCGCCACCTTGTGTTTCTTCTACACTTACACGACGTCCGTCTAATGTAAAGTCTTCAAATAGCGCAATGATTTTTTCTTTATGTTCTGTATCTGTATTAAAGAATGAGAAACTGTCTTTACAGTCTACACGGTAAATACCATCCTGTCCAAGTCCTGTTTTTTCCTTTAAGAAGTCTTTTAACTTCATCCAGTCAAAATCATCTTTACGACCTACATTAATGAAATAACGTGTTGTATCTCCAGATTCTTCTTTAAAAGCAGCAACCGCATTTTGATTAAGGTCTTTTGCTTTCTTATAATAATTAAAGAAACGTGTAAACTCTACAGAAAATACTTTCTTGATCAATTCTTCCTTTGAAAGATCTTCAAGTACTTCCTCTATTGCTGGAAGATAACTATCGATCTCATGATTAACCTCTGTATTATTTATTTTATTTGCAAGATGAAAAAGTTGTACTTGTGTAATCTCTTTTCCATCTGGAATTGTTTTTTGCTCAAACTTTTTGCCTAGAATTTTTTCTAGTTGTTTGATTTTACGCATCTCACTTTTAGTCACAACAACCATAGAAGTACCTGTCTTTCCGGCACGACCTGTACGACCAGAACGGTGTGTGTATGTTTCTATTTCGTCAGGAAGTTGGTAGTTGATTACGTGTGTAATATCATCTACATCAATACCACGAGCGGCAACATCTGTAGCGACAAGCATTTGGATTTGTCTTCCTCTAAAGCTCTTCATCACAAGATCACGCTGATTCTGACTTAAATCTCCGTGAAGCGCAGCAGCATTATAGCCATCTTCTATTAAAAGTTCTGCTACTTTTTGGGTATCTCTTTTAGTACGACAAAAAATCACAGAAAATATGTCTGGATTTGCATCGGCTAGACGTTTTAATGCTTGGTAACGATCGCGTGTATGTACTACATAAAACTCATGTGATACATTTTTTGCGCCTTCATTTTTTGAACCTACAGTAATCTCTAGAGGATTTACCATAAATTCTTTTGCAATACGAGCAACTTCTCTAGGCATAGTTGCACTAAACAACCATGTTAGTTTATCTTCAGGAGTATCTGCTAGAATCGTAGTGATATCCTCATAGAATCCCATGTTAAGCATTTCATCTGCTTCATCTAATACACAGTAACTTAGTTTTGTAATATCTACCATGCCTCTACGCATCATATCCTGCATACGTCCAGGAGTAGCTACTACAATTTGAGCTCCTTTTGATACTTCTCTAGCTTGCTCTTGTATATTTGTTCCGCCATATACAGCAACAACACGTAATCCTTTTATATGTTTTGCATATAATTTCATCTCGTTTGTAATCTGTAAACAAAGCTCACGAGTAGGCGCAATAATAAGTCCTTGTGTTGTGCGACTTGAAGCGTCTATTTTTTGTAATAATGGAAAGCCAAAAGCAGCTGTTTTTCCTGTTCCGGTTTGCGCAAGCGCTACCATGTCTTGTTCTTCTTCAAGTAATGTAGGAATTGCTTTTGCTTGAATTTCTGAAGGGGTTACAAACCCCATGTCTTCAATAGCTTGAAGTAAAGGCTCGTTTAAGCCTAATTGATCAAATGTCATTTGATATATTTTAATACGTTAGTGTGCTGTAGGAAGCGCAACGACGTAAAAAAACCACTTGCTTCGATCAACACATGTGTACCGATTATGTATCGATACAAACCTCACCCTGAGGTTTTGAAGGTGCAAAAGTACGTTTAATTAATGGATTACCACTATTTAAGTTGAAAAATAAGATCAATCAATACTATTGACATAGTCTATAAACTTTCTAACTGCCTTTCCTCGGTGACCTATTTTTCCTTTTAGCGCTAGTGCCATTTGTGCAAATGTTGCATCATAACCGTCTGGCATAAAAATAGGATCATAACCAAAACCGCCATTACCATGACGTTCTTTTGTGATCTGACCTTTGCAAATACCTTCAAAGGTGTAGGTTTTGTCCGCTTTCGCGAAAGCGATAACCGTTTTAAATTGCGCGCTTCGATCTGTTTGAACTGCCAAACTAATGAGTAGTTTGTTCATATTGTCTGATGCATTTTTTTGAGGACCTGCATAGCGAGCAGAATATACACCAGGTGCTCCGTTTAATGATGTGACTTCAAGACCCGTATCATCTGCAAAACAATCATATCCATATTTTTCTTTTACATAATTTGCTTTAAGTAAAGCATTCCCTTCTATGGTAGGAGCATCTTCAATAATATCTTCGGTACATCCTATATCTTCTAGACTTTTTAATTGAATAGAATCAGGTAATAACGATTGGACTTCTTTAAGTTTATTAGGATTATTTGTGGCAAAAACAAGTGTCATAATTGTGGTTCTCTAATCGAAATGCTAAGATACGAGAGAAAGCTAAAAAGTTATAGGGTTATGTATTTAAAATGATGTGTGTATTTTTAATATATTAGGCGCTAGTATCCAAAACTTATAAATTAAGGACACTACTGATTTTTAAATAATTAGAATACCGTAATAATACCTGATTTTAAAAACAGATAAGAACCCCTTTAAATGTGGGGTATGATTAAAGTAAGTTTGGTTATAAGCAAATAAAAGCTACCCTCATTCATGGCAACAACCACTAAAACAACACCAACAGCAGATACTACTGCAACATCATCTCAAGCAACTCCTACAACCAAGGATACTCAAAAGAAGTATGGTATTTCTGATGAGGTTAAAGGAAAAATGAGTGAAGAGATTAATGAAATGCTCTCATTTGCAGTATATAATGGTATTACTATTAATACTGATGTAGTAAATCTTATACAAAATTGTTCAGTAGATAATTTAGTGAATGCGCATAACATGTTGTGTAAAAATATAGCACCCGCTACTCCAAAATCTATTGCTTTTACTAAAAAGTTAAGAGAGAAAAATATTGACAAATCACTTTTTAGCAAGTTACCGTTAGTACGTAATCTAATTATTTTGGCCATTATTTTTTTAGTAACATTTATTGTTACAGGATCTACAGAAGATGTTAATAATGAATCTTTGGATCTTGGGGTTATGAATAATCATGGTGTCTCTTTATTGCTTAATCTTGCTTACCTCGCTTCTATATCAGGACTTGGGGTCGTATTTTATTTACTTAAAAATGTAAGTACTTCGGTTAAAAATGGAAATCTAGTGCCAGAAGATACGATCTATTATATTGCACTTATTGTGTTAGGAGTTATTTCTGGACTTATTATGTCTGAGATACTTAATTTCTACACGAAAGATCCAGAGAGCATTAATTTATTCAATAAAAGTGTTCTTGCACTGATAGGAGGTTTTTCTTCGGATGCCATATTTAGTGTATTACAAGGGCTTATAGATCGTCTTAAGGCCATATTTGCACCCTCTAATTCACAATAATTATGATTACAAAAGAACAATTTCAAACAGTTATACCGGATGTAAGTTGGAAAAACATAGAGCCCTATCTTGATATTTATGAAGCAATACTGAATGAGTATGAGATAAATACACCGTTACGTAAAGCACATTTTTTAGCGCAAATATCCCATGAGAGCGGGAGTTTTAAATATGTATCAGAAAATTTAAATTATTCAGCTAAAGCATTGTATGCTGTCTTTAGGAAGTATTTTCCTACATTGGTAGCTGCCGAAAGCTATGCAAGAAAACCTGAAAAAATAGCTAATAAGGTATATGCTAATAGAATTGGTAATGGAAGTGAAGCGAGTGGTGATGGATGGCGTTTTAGAGGTCGTGGTTTGATACAATTAACTGGGAAAGCTAACTATAAATCGTTTTCTGATGCAACTGGGCAAGACTTTGTATCTCATCCAGACTTGGTGGTACAACCCGAATGGGCATTATCTTCTGCGTGTTGGTTTTGGAAAAAACGAAGAATCAATCGATATGCCGATACGGATGATATCCATATGGTAACAAAACTCATCAACGGAGGATTTAATGGCTTAGAACATAGACAGCATTTTCTAGATGAGTATAAAAAGTTATACAATATCTCATAGTAAGGCTACTGCGAAGTTGCTTATTATATAGGGTTATAGTTTTATTGGAATACTACTTATTAGTAGTATGATCTCGTTGTGACTATTTCCGCTTTCGCGAAATTGCCTACAGTAGGGTTTATAAAGAATAACACAAAACGTATGGTAAATTACCTTCTTAACTTATACAAGTTTGAAAATAACAAGGGCATACGCATAAAAACGTATATAACGTAAAGCGCCAAATAATAAGTAATTCGTAAACTTATACTTAATCATTCCTGCGGCTATACTTGTCATTGCAAATGGAATAGGAAGTAAGGCTCCTACAGCAATAATAAGACCACCCCATTTACGGGTATTCTTGATGTGCTTTTTCATTCGTACTTCTAGATACTCATGTACTGCAGGAATTTTAGTAATTCCTTTACCCATAAAAAACGAAAAAATACCACCTAGATATGACATGGTAGCTAGCAACGTTAAACTTATAAGAGGTGTTGCTGTTTTGCCACTCCACGCAATAAATAGTTCAGGAGGAATAATCCCTAATATAGATTCAGATAAAAGAAACGTAAGGATAATAGTAAGATCAGAATAATTATCAATAACGTATGTCAATGCTGTATTTACATCAATAACGAAATAATTGATAAGTAATAAAATCCCAACAACAATAAGAATAGCAGGTACTGCTTTTTTTAAGGCATCTTTAATAAAGCTATAAAATCCTGTATAGCTATAATACTGATGCAATAATTGCAGACGACTCTTTTTTCTTGTTTTTGTAGGATTCATTATAAATTGATTATCAATTTAGGAACTGTAAAAATACTATATACTAGACGTATTTCATACTAATAAATTACTAAAAAAAGGAAGTATTTTGTAATTAGACGTATTTTAGGTTAGGATGTTACGTTAAAGAATCCTCTATGAGTCCTGAAAATAATTGATTTTAATTCTATTTAAGCTGATATTAAGAGTATTATCTTTCAGAAGAGTGGTGTCTTTAATACTTCAATACGTCGTATGTAATGCTGGTTGAAGGACGTAGTAAAGAGTTGTAGTTTAAAGTATTTGGACCTATGATGATATTGATAAATTTTTTCTTGACTGCGTTCAGATTGACACTTTGAATACTCACCTTGGAAAAAAGAGGAGTTGGGAAGTGTTTTTTAGGTTGTAATTAGAACTTTAAATTCCAAGATTTAAACTTTAAAGATTTATTTTTTGATATTTATACCACTTCACACGTTCTTGATGGTGTCCTAAAAAGTATCTTAATGATATCTAGAAGTTAAAATTAAAAATAGAGTAACACTCTAATTTAGAGTGTTACTCTATTTTTTTAATCTCTTCTCTTACTTCTGTGCACTATATTTTAATTTCAAAACTTACTGTCTAAATCTACTATTTTGTGTTGGATAGCATATACTACGAGACCAGCGATGTTTTTAGATTCAGTTTTTAGTAACAAATTATTACGGTGACCTTCTACCGTGCGTGGACTAATAAACAGGGCTTCTGCAATTTCATTGGTAGTGTGTTGTTTACAAATAAGTTCTAAGACCTCTTTTTCTCTTTTTGTAAAATAGGTAGTGTCAAAGTTGGATTTCAACTTCTTTTCAGAAGGGTTTAGAAGTCCTTCCTGAATAAACTTGAGTACTTGAGTGTCGTAATAGAATCCTTTTTCATAAACTTCCTTAATGGTTTTGACCATTAATTTAGGACTGCTGTTTTTGGCTAGATAGGCCACAGCACCTATAGAAATCATATTCACAATAAAAGGTTTGCTGAAGTAACTTGTTAAGGCGATAATTTTTACCTCTGGAAATTCTTTGTGTATTAATTTTGTAGCTTCTACACCGTTTAATTCTGGCATTTTAAGGTCAGTAAGAATGACATCTGGTAGGTTGTCGCTAGCTCGTAACTGATCCATCAAGTCTTGTCCGTCTGTGGCGTCAAAAAGTACGTCAAACTCTTTTTCTCTGGCTAAAATAGCGCGTAAGCCTTGCCTGAATAATAATTCATCGTCTGCAAGGGCTAATTTTATTTGATTACTCATTATTTTTTTGATTGTATCGTGAATAAACTTCCTTTATCTATTTCGCTTTCTATGTGTAAGTCACATTCTAGAATGGCAGCTCTGCTATTGATATTTTGTAAACCAATCCCAGATTGCTTTCTTACTTTCTTAACATCAAAGCCATTCCCATTGTCTTTACATGTAAATATGAAGCGGTTTTCTCCTTCTTTTTTTAATTGTATATTCATACGACTGGCATCTCCATGACGTACAGCATTATTAATAAGTTCTTGCGCAATTCTAAATACGTGTAAGTTATTCGTTTTACTTAGAAACTCTAGTTCGTCTATATCGTGTTTGATCTGTAGTTGTTGGCTTTTTATAAAATCATCAAAGAGTTCTTCAAGAGCAACTTTTAGTCCAAATTTATCTAAGATAGGAGGGAGGAGGTCATGAGCAATTTTACGAGAGCTTTCTAGTGTAGTTGTCGTGACTCCCAAAATATGCTCTAGTGATACTTTTTGCTCTTCGTTGATGGTATCATCATCTAGTAATAAGTTGGTAGTAAGGCTTACCACATTCAAACGTGCACTAATGGCATCGTGTAAATCTTGAGCAATACGCTTGCGTTCCTCTTCTTGGGTGGCAATGGTAGCTTGTAAGATTGTTTTTTGGTGCTCTAGTTTTAAAGCTGCTTTTTCAAGCTCTTTTTGGATGATCTTGCGTCTTGAATAATGGAAAAACAAGAGCAGTCCCGTAGTCAATAAGACCAGGAATATAATCCCATAGGCAAGTGCTGCTATGATCGAGTTTTGATCTTGTATGAAGAGAAACTGTTTTTCCATTCTAAAAGAATTAATGTTAAAAATGCTAAGTATAAAATTTTATGGATAAACCAAATATTTCTAGCTATTGTCTTATCTATTTCTACACCAGTAATATAATTCCCTAGAATAAATATGAGTGTAGTAGCAGTAATATAAATTAAGATGGCAGCATTAAAATATAAATAAACTCCTTTTTTTGTTAATGAATTATATAAGTGAATTATAGAATATATTGTTAAAGGAAATGAAGTTAGAAATATTTCTAATAAATTGAATTTAAAAAAGTTAAGAGGGTAAATTACGTATTGTATACCTAAAGTTAAAATTACTAAAATAAATAAAATTTGAATAAATCTACGTTGATCATTATTTCTAAATAAAATGATGTAAAATATAGAAATTAAGACGTATTGAAAAATAAAATAAAAATGAGATAAATATAAGTTGCGTATTTTAAGTTCATTGAAAACATTAGTAATCGTTAATAATGATAAACTTATTATTATATAAATGTATAAGATGTTAAAAGCCATAAGGTTTTTATAATGCCTATGGCTTTTTGTGAATAAAATAAAATTTATAAGTAATAACAGAATACCTAAGTATTTAATGAAATCGTTTATGAATTCTGTCATTTTTCTCTGATAAATTTAGTGATTTAACGGACTATTAGGATCACAATCATTTGGGCAAGGAGCTGTAAAATCATAAACTCCACTACCGTTTAGTGTAACACCGCTGGGGTATCTAGCAGTACCGCCACTTCCATTTTTTTCATCTTTTACTATATCTTCATAAATAATATTGCCAGATTTATTTACTGTCGTTGTTTTTACAGTACCTACAACTAATAATTTTTCTCCCCAACCTGCATCTTTTAGCGCTTCATCTCTAGTCTCTCCGGGAGGATATGTTTTGTCTATAGTGGTAATTATAGTTTCATCTATCGCCATGTAGGTGCGAATTTTTTCTTCTTGAGTATCGGTATAATGTCCTTTGATATTACCAGTTCCATCTATAGAAAGAATTCCCATTTCTGAGAGTGCTCCTAAAAGATCTTGTACAGGCACTAAAAATGCATTACAGTGATTTTGTCCTTTGGTTTCATTTTGCCATTTTAGCGTCCAATTTTCTGCGTCTGATAATTTAATAATGTTACTCATTAGTTTAGAGGTTTTTGGTTAATAAGTCTCCAAGTTCGCTAAAAATGCTTGATTAAAAAACATTTTTTTTAAAAACAGGTAGTTTTACGGGGTGCTGTTTTTAAATAGCTTTCTAAGCTAGTGTTTTGCTCACTAATTTTCTGTAAAACATAGCATACTAAAGCGCATGAGATTAAAGTGTTGCAGTGTTTTGATGATCATGACTGCTTCGAAGGCCTTTATCCAGAAGTGTCTTTTAGTTAGCTGTGGTTTTCCCGTAGAAGTACCTGTAAATGTAAACTAGTAGTGTAATACATTTGCAATATCATAACCTTAGTAAGAATATACGATTATGAATGCTAACTATAAGATATCTTCTTTACGACTATTTATTGTTTTTGTTTTTTTGGTACTGTTTATTATCAGTTTTGTGGGATGCAAAAAACATATAGAGACCAAAAAAGAAGCAGTCACTAGTTCAAAAATTACAACAAAGAAAAAAAATCTGCATCCTGGATATGATAGTACACAAGTTGCTTATTTAGGACATCTTTTTGAAAAAGCAATTATCGATGCGCAAAACCCAACTCCTGAAGAACGTTATACAAAACTCTTGCCTATAGAGGGAAATCCTAATCTTATAGATACACTTATTAATGGAGAACGCCACATACAGGTAGTTTCTTGGAAATCACATCCTGGTAATTACTCAAAAAAGGGAATAGATAGTACCCAAGGTTATGATATATGGGTGACATTAGCGCCTATTATAAAGGATAGTTGTAGAAGCTTTTTTAAAACACAAAAAGATCCTATTATGCGTTTACGTCAATTATTAGGATTACAGCCATTTACAAAAGAAACCTTCTTTTTAGAATTATGGGTAAAACCCGAAGATATATATCGACCATGTCCAGATAATGGGACAGATGATACTGTTTGTGATTTAAATATACCAGAGAATGTTACTGAGGAGTATCGAATGTGGTTTAATCATACACGTGCTGTACAGTATAATGATTGTACAGATACCGAATTTAAAGAATATGGATATCCATGGACACAATTAGGTTATACCTATGATTGGAGCCCTGATAACCCATCAAATATTGGATTGTCTGAGTTTGTGATACGTAGGCATAGATACATTTATGTAAGAGGAAAACATAAAACTGAAGTGTATTGTACGGAATAAATATTTATGCTTGAACAATTATCTATGATGATACGGCTCTCCTTTAAGAATTGTAAAACCTCTGTAGAGTTGCTCTGTAATAAATAAACGTACCATCTGATGACTGAATGTCATTTGCGATAAAGCAATTTTACCTTGTGAGGCTTTATATACAGTTTCGGAAAACCCATAAGGTCCGCCTATGACAAGAACGAGTGTTTTGTATCCTCCGTTCATTTTTTTCTGTAAATATTGAGAAAAGCCAACACTATTCATTTCTTTACCGTTTTCATCTAGAAGAATCAGATGATCTTGAGATCCTACTTTTGATAAAATAAGCTGCCCTTCTTTTTCTTTTTGTTGGGTCTCGCTGAGGTTTTTAACATTTTTAATATCAGGAATAATCTCTATCGAAAATTTGATATAATGATTCAAACGTTTAGTGTACTCTTCAATGAGTGCAAGTAGCCGTTTATCGTCTGTTTTTCCTATGCAAAGCAGTTTGATGTTCATGCGATAAAAATACTAATTCTTACGCTGAATGTTATTAATAGTTAGTTTTGAGTACTTAGTTTCAGGTTTCAGGTTTCAGGTTTCAAAGTTTATGCTTAATGTGTTTCTTTTTCATATTCAAAAAATAGTTTTATAATTTTCGTATTTCGTATTTCGTATTTCGTATTTCGTATTTCATTATTCGTTATTTGTAGTGCTTTCCTTATTTTTACATAAACTAGTTATATATATGATTTCTCAAACGCAATTTGATCAAGAAATAAAAGGTATTATTGAAAATGCCATACGTGAAGATGTAGGTGATGGTGATCACAGTTCGTTAGCCTGTATTCCTTCAACGGCAGTTGGTAAGGCAAAATTATTAGTCAAAGATGAAGGGGTGCTTGCTGGGGTAGCTTTCGCGAAAGCGGTATTAGCTTACGTAGATCCTTTACTCGAATTGGAAGAGCATATTTCAGACGGGAGTCGTGTGAAATACGGCGATATAGCCTTTTATGTAAAAGGACCTTCACAGTCTATTCTAAAAGCCGAACGATTAGTATTGAATGCTATGCAACGTATGAGCGCTATCGCAACAAAAACGGCCTTTTTTGTCAATTTATTAGAAGGAACAAAAACGCAGATTTTAGATACGCGTAAAACTACTCCTGGGATACGCGCATTAGAAAAATGGGCTGTAAAAATAGGAGGTGGAGAAAACCACCGATTTGCATTATATGATATGATTATGCTTAAAGATAATCATATTGATTTTGCAGGAGGCATTACACAAGCGATTCAGAAAACAGTAGCTTATTTAAAAGAAACAAATCGTGATCTTAAAATAATTGTAGAGGCACGTAATCTAGATGAAATAGATGAAATTTTAAAAAGTCATACCTATGTGTATCGTATTTTAATAGATAATTTTAATTATGAAGATACTAGAGAGGCAGTGAGACGTATAGGTGATTTATGCCTTACGGAATCATCGGGAGGTATTAATGAAAAGACCATACGTGAGTATGCTTTATGTGGTGTAGATTATATTTCTAGTGGCGCTTTAACGCATTCTGTATATAATTTAGATTTAAGTTTGAAAGCAGTATAAGATGGCATCGCTAGAAAACAAGCTAGAGCGTTTTGCTATTTTTAGATTTTGTGTACACTGTTTAAAAAAAGTAGTACTTCCTGGTTTTAAAGGGATGACCATTTATCATCTTATTAAAACATATCTCACAGGGATTATACGAGGTACACTTTCGGCAAGAGCAGGATCTATTGCGTATAGCTTTTTTATGGCAATATTTCCAACCTTACTTTTCTTATTAAATTTAATTCCTTTGATTCCTGTAGATGACTTTCAAAAAAAATTCATGGATTTTATTTATGAATTAATACCCAAACAGTCATTAGCATTTTTTGAACCTGTATTTTCTGATATCTCAGAAAACCCAAGAACGGGTTTGTTATCTTTTGGAGCTGTTTTAGCTTTGGTTTTAATGAGTAACGGGATTAATGCTATTTTTAGTGGTTTTGAAGGCTCGTTTAATGTAAATATCAATAGGAATTTTATTAGGCAATATTCAGTTGCTTTAGGGGTGTCTATTGTTTTGGCACTGTTGTTGGTTACTACTATAACAGTATTAATATATTTTGAATATGTACTGCATATATTAAGAGAACGTGATATGATGAGTGACGGTGTAGATGTTACATTAGTTTCTATAGGGAGTTACATGTTTTTTGTTATTATGATATATATTGCAGTAGCAACATTATATTATTTTGGAACAAAAGAAGGAAAAACGAGTAAGTTTTTCTCTCCAGGAGCTTTAATGACCACTATATTATTTATGCTAACAACGTATCTTTTTGGAATTTACATCGATAATTTTTCAAATTATAATGAGTTGTACGGCTCTATAGGTGCTCTTTTAATTATGATGTTATATATTTGGCTTAATTCAAATTTGTTATTACTCGGATTTGAATTGAATGCAGCGTTACAAAAATTGAAAATGAATCAAACCCTCAATAAATAAACAATGAGAAATTTTATGTTAGCCTTAATGGCAATTTTTAGTATTGGATTTGCAAATGCGCAAACACAGGTAGGAGATGCAACACTTCCTAATCAAATGACGTTAGAAGGTACAGACCTTGTACTTAATGGAGCAGGAATGAGAGAGAAAGTAGTTTTTGATCTTTATGCAGGAGGCTTATACCTTCAATCTAAAAGTAGTGATGCACAACGTATCATCAATGCAGATGAAACAATGGTGATAAAACTTGATATCGTCTCTAAATTGGTTTCAAGTAAGAAAATGAAAAGTGCTGTAGATGATGGATTTGAAGCATCTACAGATGATAACATTGCTCCAATAGAAGACAGAATAGAAAAGTTTAAAGGCTTTTTTAGTGACGAAATTGTAAAGACCAATGTATTTGATATTGCCTATATTAAAGGTCAAGGAACAGTCGTTTATAAAAATGGAACTAAAGTTGGAACTATTGAAGGATTAGACTTTAAAAAGGCACTTTTTGGAATTTGGTTAGGAGAAGATCCTGCCGATGAAGATCTTAAAGAAGGAATGTTAGGAAGTTAATGGAACTTCTTCATATATGATAAACGGTAGGCTATGGTCTACCGTTATTGTTTATACTAAATTGTTATATAAATGAATCGTAAAAAAGCCATTATACAAGCAGTATTGCTATTATTTTTTATTCAAGGATTTGCACAGCAAGGAACCATATTTGGAAAATGGAAAACAATAGATGATGAGACCGGAGAGGCAAAATCTACGGTAGAGATATACAAGAAAGGAGATAAGGTGTTTGGAAAAGTAGTCGCCATTACTGATGAGACTCGTCAAGATGAGGTTTGTAGTAAATGTAAAGGAGCAGAAAAAAATGTACCTGTTATTGGATTGAATATTATTAAAGACCTAGAAAAAGATGGTGATGAATATTCTGGAGGTACCATTTTTGATCCAGAAAAAGGAAAGAAATATACGGCAAAGCTATGGTTGGATAAGGAAGATCCATCTATTTTACATGTAAGAGGGTATATTGCAGTGTTCTATAGGACACAAAATTGGATTCGTGTAGAATAATACTAGTAAATAACTGCTTAATTATAAAACCCCGTAGAAATACGGGGTTTTTTCTTAGCCATAATTTTTAGATTTGGTGGGATATCAAATTATTTAAAAATATTTTGATGAGGAAAATTATTAATTAACACTAAAACACACACAATTATGAATCCATTTATTGGCGAAATTGTAATGTTTGCGGGGAACTTTGCACCTAGGAGTTGGGCTTTTTGTAATGGGCAATTATTGCCGATTGCTCAAAATACAGCTCTGTTCTCTATCCTAGGAACTACCTATGGAGGAGATGGCAGAACAACCTTTGCATTACCTGATTTAAGAGGTAGAACCCCTATCCACCCTGGTCATGGACCTGGACTGTCTACATATAGACTGGGTGAAAGAGGAGGGCAAGAAGACCATACACTTACAGTTGCTGAAATGCCTACTCACAATCACTTTGTAGCTAGTGATACAACAGCGCATGTAGGAGATAACAATAACGAAGATGAGCCAGAAGGAAACTTTGTAGGTACAGGACAAATTTTTAGTTCTGGCGCTGCAGCTAGCGCTACACTTAATGGCGGATCTATGACAACAGCTAGCTCTATGACTAACACAGGTAATGGTCAAAGTTTTGATATCATTAAGCCTTTTGGTACGGCAAATTATATCATAGCGTTATTTGGAGTATATCCATCTAGAAATTAATACCTATCTAAATCAATTTTACTAACATTATTTAAAACAATATATTATGGATCCATTTTTAGGAGAAATTAAATTATTTGCAGGAAATTTTGCGCCAAGATCTTGGGCATACTGCGATGGACAGTTATTAGCGATAAGTCAATACTCTGCTTTGTTTTCGATCTTAGGAACTACCTATGGAGGAGACGGAAGAACAACTTTTGCATTACCTGATTTGAGAGGTAGGGCTGCTATTCATCCAGGGACTGGTCCTGGGCTAAGAACATACCAGTTAGGACAGAGAGGCGGTACTGAACGTATTCAACTTTCGATAGCTAATTTGCCTTCTCACAATCATATAGCTACTTCTACAACAACTGTAAATGTAGGTGATAATAATAATGAGGATGAGCCAGAAGGAAACTTCCTAGGTACAGGACAGTTCTATAGTTCTGCTGCCGCTGCAGGTGCTAAGTTAAACGATAATGCTGTAACAACGGCTACTACTGTAGGTATGCAAGGAGGTAGTCAATCATATAGTAATCTACAGCCGTTTTTAGGGGTACATTATATCATAGCGCTACAAGGAGTATTTCCAAGTAGAAACTAGGAATAATCAATAAATATTTCAATCAGTAGATTGAAAAAATATAAGGGGAAGTAACCTTCGGGTAGCTTTCCTTTTTATGTTTCTATTTCTCTTTGTTTATAATTCTTATCCATATACGGCAAGAACATCTTACTTACTTTGTATTTTCGTTTATATTTTTCTGATAAATGCCATATTTTATAGACGTCATACTTCCCATTCCTGTAGAAAAAGCTTTTACCTATAGTATCACTGAGGCAGAAGCAAAATTTTTACAAGCGGGCATGCGAGTTGCAGTTCCTTTTGGAAAGTCAAAGGTGTATGCTGCTTTGGTGAAAAATATACATACATCACCACCTACACTATATGAAGCTAAAGAGATAGAGCATATTCTTGATGAAAAACCTATAGTAACTAAAAAACAATTTGAGTTATGGGCTTGGGTAGCTTCTTACTATATGTGTACAGAAGGCGAAGTCATGAGAGCATCTCTTCCTAGTGCCTTTCTATTGGAAAGTGAAACCATCATAAGATTACAGCCCGAAGTAGTCCTTCAAGATGAAGACTTGCAAGATGATGAGTTTTTAATTTACGAAGCATTACAACATCAATCTGTGATTAAAATACAAGAAGTCATGGATATATTAGGTAAACGTAAAGTGTTGCCTACTATTAAAAAACTATTAGATAAAGGTGCTATTTCTGTACAAGAAGAAGTGTACGAGCAATATAAACCTAAGCTAGTTGCTTTTGTTCAAATACATTCTGATTATAAAGAAGAAGTTGCTTTTAATGAGTTACTAGACTCATTGTCAAGAGCTCCAAAACAACGAGAGTTGGTGCTCACTTTTTTTTCGCTTAAAGCGAAAACCAATAAACCCATTACCACGATTGCCTTACAAAAAGCTGCAAATGCTTCATCATCACAACTAAAGTCGCTTGTTTCAAAAGGTGTTTTTGAAACCTATGAAAAACGGAAAGACCGTATCGAATTTGAAGGAGAAACAAGTGATATTAAAACATTAAATACATATCAAGCTGAAGCTTTACAACAAATCAAAGAAAGCTTTAAAATACAAAATGTGTGTTTGCTTCATGGAGTAACAGCATCTGGAAAAACAGAGATTTATGTATCTATCATAGAAGAACTATTACACTCAGGAAAACAAATTTTATACTTGCTTCCTGAAATTGCATTAACTACTCAGTTAATTACTCGGTTACAGAATTATTTCGGAGAAAAAGTAGCTGTTTATCATTCTAAATATTCAGTGCACGAACGTGTAGAAGTTTGGAATAATGTACTTCATAATGCTCCGAAAGCACAAATTATTATTGGTGCTCGAAGTGCTATGTTACTTCCTTTTAGCGATCTAGAATTAATCGTTGTAGATGAAGAACATGAGAGTAGCTTTAAACAATACGATCCAGCACCGCGTTATCATGCAAGAGATACAGCTATAGTGTTAGGCCATATGTTTAATGCAAAAGTAATGTTAGGATCTGCGACACCTAGTGTAGAGACTGTTTATAATGCTAGACAAGGTAAATATGGTTATGTACATCTTGCATATAGACATGGTAATATCTTGATGCCAGAAATTAACCTTGTAGATATCAAGGAAAAACAACGTAAACGAGAAATGACTGGGCATTTCAGTGACACCTTATTACGTGCAATTACAGATGCATTAAAACTAGGAGAGCAAGTTATTTTATTTCAAAACCGAAGAGGTTTTTCGCCTGTTTTAGAATGCAAAACATGTGGCCATGCGCCGCAATGTCCTAATTGTGACGTGAGTTTAACCTATCATAAATATAGAAACCAATTACGATGTCATTATTGTGGCCATCATATAGCAATGCAATTAAAATGCATGGTTTGTGGTAGTCCAGATTTAACAACAAAAGGATTCGGAACCGAACAAATAGAAGCAGAGCTTAAAGAGTTGTATCCATCATATAAAGTCGCTCGTATGGATTCCGATACGACTAGAGGAAAATATGGGTTTGAAAAGATAATTACTGCTTTTGAACAAGAACAGATTGATATACTGGTAGGAACACAAATGCTTACCAAAGGCCTTGATTTTAGAAATGTAACACTAGTAGGAATCCTGAACGCTGATAGTATGCTTAATTTTCCAGATTTTAGAGCACACGAACGCAGTTATCAATTAATAGCGCAAGTGTCAGGTAGGGCAGGGCGAACAGAAAAACAAGGAAAAGTTTTGGTGCAGACCTACAATCCGTATCATCAGATATTACAGCAGGTATCTGTTAATAAATTTGATGCGATGTATGAAGAGCAATTGCAAGAACGACACGATTTTAAATATCCTCCTTTTTATAGATTAATTCGCATTACATTAAAGCATAGAGATTACCAGAAAATTGAAGCATCTAGTATATGGGTAGCAAAAGCATTGCGCCAAGTATTAGGAAATGAAGCTGTCTTAGGCCCAGAAACACCTCCTGTAGCTCGTATACGTAATCAATACCGTCGTAATGTGTTGGTAAAGATTCATAGAAGACAAAACTTAAAGCAGACAAAAGGGCTTATAGCTAGAGTGCAAACAAGCTTTAAGGCAATACCTCAATATAGAAGCGTACGCCTTATTATAGATGTCGATTGTTATTAGTTTTTCTCTTTTGTACGCTTTAACGCTTCGCTCTCCTCCTTGTAGTCGTGAATTTCACAAGTTCGCTTTCGCGAAAGCATATACAACTAAATTGGAGTAAGATATATAGAGAAAATAGGATATAAAAAAAATCCGCTTATTTGGGGGAGCGGATTTTTTACTGTTGTAAATTGGAATTAATCTTAAGCAGAAAGTGCTTCTATTAACTCTGTCTTTTTATGTCGACTTAATGGAATTTTTTCTCCATCAATTTCAATATTTCTACTATTGTATTTATCTACTTTATCTATGTTAATAATGTATGATTTGTGTATACGCATAAAACGTTCTGGCGGTAGTTGTGCGACAAAAGATTTCATCGTAGCAAGAACAACAATAGGATCATGTACAGTAACAAGTTTAACATAATCACCTAATGCAGTAATGTATTTTAACTCATTAAGCATTACTTTTTTCTTCTTGAGGTTACTTTTTACAAAAATGTAATCATCATCATCTACAGCACCTTCTGTTTTAAGTTTATATAAGCTAATGGCTTTGTAAACCGCGTTTGTAAATCTATCTTTAGTTATAGGCTTGCGTAAGTAATCAATTGCATTATAGTTAAATGCTTTGTACGCATATTTTGTTTTTCCTGTAACAAATATGATTTGTGGTTTATGGATCAGATCATCTAATAGATCGAATCCAGACAAAATAGGCATCTCGATATCGAGAAATATTAAATCTACTTTTGTTTCAAGTAGACCGTTTTTTGTCTCTATGGCATTATTGTATTCGGCTACGAGTCGTAAATTAGGATGATCACTGATCATTTTTACAATCGCAAGGCGTTGTAGACTCGAGTCGTCAACAACAGCGCAATCTAGAATTACTCCTTCCACAGTCTTTAATTTAAATAGGTTAAGAGATACAATAATACTCAAAAAAAAAGGAAACACCAATAAAAAAGTGAATTTCGTCGGATTTTTATGTTTTTTATCGACTCTTTTAAGATTCTATTATTGAATTACATGGCTATAAGTGGTTTCTTCATAACAAATTACGCTATATTTATAGGTCTATTTTTAAAAAACGAATATTTTGACCTTAATTTGTTTGAAATATGCTTTGCTAAACCAATAACTATACTTAATTTTGCACTCATTTTTAAATTAAAATCATTCTATATGAATCATTATGAAACTGTTTTCATCTTGAATCCCGTTTTATCTGATGAACAGATAAAGGAAACAGTTAAGAAGTACGAAGATTTTCTTAAAAGCAAGGGTGCTAAGATGATTAACAAAGAGGATTGGGGGCTTAAGAAGCTTGCTTATCCTATCCAACACAAAAAAAGTGGTTTTTACCACCTATTTGAATTTACAGTACCTGGAGAGGCAATCTCTGAGTATGAGCTTACATTCCGTAGAGATGAGCGTGTAATGCGTTATCTTACTGTTAAGTTAGACAAGCATGCAATTGCTTGGGCAGAAAAAAGAGTAGCTAGAAACAAAAAACAAGCGTAATTATGGCATCTTCTATCGAACAACAAGCAAAAGGAAAAAAAGACGGAGATATCAGATATCTTACGCCTTTGAATATTGAAACTAATAAGGCAAAAAAATACTGCCGTTTTAAGAAATCAGGTATCAAGTACGTTGATTATAAAGATGCAGATTGGTTATTGTCTTTTGTAAACGAGCAAGGTAAATTGTTACCACGTCGTCTTACAGGAACTTCATTAAAATATCAACGTAAAGTTAGTGTTGCTGTAAAACGTGCACGCCACTTGGCTCTTATGCCTTACGTGACTGACTTATACAAATAAAAACTAGACATTCATGGAACTTATATTAAAGAGAGACGTTGAGAATCTAGGATTTGCAGACGATATCGTAACAGTAAAAAACGGTTACGGAAGAAATTTTCTAATTCCTCAAGGAGCAGCAGTACTTGCAACACCTTCTGCAAGAAAAGTGCTTGCTGAAAACCTAAAGCAAAGAGCTTTTAAGGAGAAGAAAGTAATTGATGATGCTCAAAAAGAAGCAGATAAATTAAAAGATTTAGAAGTTAAAATTAGCTCTAAAACTGGAGATGGAGACAAGCTTTTTGGTTCTGTAAATAATGCAGATCTAGCAGCAGCTTTAGAAAAAGCAGGTGTTTCTGTTGAGAAAAAATTTATTACAATCCCTGGTAATAACATTAAGCGTTTAGGTAGCTATGAAGCTTCTATTCGTTTCCATAGAGATGTTGTCGTACCATTTGCATTTGACGTAATCGCAGAAGCATAATTGGGAATACATAGTATTTAAAACCGCTTTCAGTTATGAAAGCGGTTTTTTTATAGCTAACAATTCGCATATATAAAATATACAAGTATACGCTTTCGCGAAAGCGTATTTTTAAAATAAGGAATAGCATGCAATACGCTCGACTTACAAAAGAACAACTAGAAGAACTACACCAAGAGTTTATTAATTTTTTAGCTACTCAATCTATCACAGCAGATGAATGGCAAGAAATAAAAACTAATAAACCTCACGTTGCTGAAGAAGAGATCGATATTTTTTCTGACCTTGTATGGGAGAATGTATTGACTAAAGCAAAATATTTAGAGCATATATCTCCTAATCAAATGCATCTTTTCGATCTTAGAGAAGATAAAATGACGCTGATCGCCGTAAAAATTAATAAAGAAGATATTGATATCACCACAAAAGAAGGATATCAATGGTTACAGCAAAACTTAGGGAATGATGATGTTGTTTTTATGAGTGCTAGTAAAGACTATAGTGATAAACCAAATAGTGATAAATTTAAACTGATTCAACAAGGTGCTGTGATTACCAAAGGTGATTTGTTTAGTTGGTTTTCTCGCTTTGTAGATATTAAGGAATAGTATTTCTGGTAAAATTATACAAAGATTTTTAGACCTTTATATAATTACCAATAACAAATTACTCATATCTTAATGACTCAATAGGATCTAATTTAGCAGCTTTAAGTGCTGGAAGTAAACCAGATACAACTGCGATTACAAAAGTAATAGATGCAGCGGTTATAACAGCTTTCCATGGGAATGTAAACACTAATTCGAATCCATAAGCAATAGCAAATCCTACGACGACGCCAAGGAAAATACCTAAGAACCCTCCTAATTGTCCAATAATAATAGCTTCATATAAAAACTGAAACGCAATCGTAGATTTTTTAGCCCCTAATGCTTTTCGTACACCGATTTCGCGTGTACGTTCTGTTACAGAAACTAGCATAATATTTACAAGTGCAATACATGATCCAAAAATGGTAATTAAACTTATAACCCATGCAGCAGCACCTAAGGCTCCTGTTATCACCGCAATTTGATTTACGAGATCGTCACTACGACCTATTCCAAAATTATTTTCTTCTATAGGTGATAGTTTTCGGATGTTTCTAAATGCGAGTACAGCTTCTTCTTCGGCGCTATCCAGAAATTCTGGATCGTCTACCATAATACTTACACTATAATTAATATTAGGTTGCGTAAACATAGTACGGGCTACTTGTATGGGAATCAATACACGTAAATCTTGATTATTACCAAAGGTGGCTCCTTTTTCTTCTAGGATAGCTATGACATTAAATTTAGTACCTCTTATACTTATTGTTTTTCCAATAGGGTTATCATCTTTGAATAGATTTTTATAAAAATCACTTCCCAGTACGCAGACACGTGTATTATTACTAATATCAAAAGGAGTGAAATTTCGTCCTTTGTCTAATTTAAGTCCAGCATTTTGGAGGAAATTCTCATTTACGCCAACAACTCGAACCTCAGGATCTGTTTTATCATTTTCATATTTTACTTCAGCCGTAAAAGTTCCTGTAAATGAAATTGCTGTTTGCGCAGTTGGAAATGAAAAATTGTCAGCAAATTCTTTTACATCTCGATATCCTATCACTGGGTTAATGATTTTACGATCTCCTCTTCGTTGGTTTGAAAATTCATACCGTTGAATTGTAAGAGTATTACTTCCTATAGATGCAAAATCATTAGTAAGAGTGTTTTCAAATGCTTTTATAAATGTAAGTATGCCGACAAGTGCAAATATTCCAAGAGAAATAATAAGTACAGTTAAGATAGTTCTTAATGATTGACTTTTAATGCTGTCTAATGAAATACGGAAATTTTCTCTAAAAAGTGAAAACATAATGGGTTGTGTTATTTAGTCTTTTCTATAATCCAGTCACTCAATACTTTCAATGCCTCTGGTGAAAATGTTTCTTCTATTGTTGCATATTCAGACGGGCTTCCAGTAGTAGTGGTTTGAAATAGATGGTTCAAATTAGGGAATTCTACGGTGGTAACATCTGTATTTCCACCTTTTTTAACAGCATTTTCGATATTTTCAAGATTCTTTTGTGATGGTACTTGTAAATCTAAAGATCCATTAATAGCTAATACAGGGCAGGTTACCTTCTCTAACGTAGGTCTAGGGTCTGTAATGAGTAAGTACTGAAACCACTCAGAAGAAAGTGTGTTAATCTCACGCTTCATAAGTGCTTCTTTAGAACTTCCTTCAGGGATCATTTCTGGATTTTGATCTAAAGCATTACTTAAATATGTTGTGAGTTCTTCTTTTACTTTCGGAGTATTTCCATAATACTCCTTTACAATGCCAAACATGACTTCTTGTGCAATTCGATTTTTACGTAATATCTCATCATCAAGCCCTTGCGCTTTTCCAATGAGAAACCCTTGATCCATCAATAATTCGTCTCCTGGTTGTCCCACTCCAGCTAATAGCGCAATGAATGCTACTTCTTTGTTTTTTGCAGCAACCATTGGTGCGATCAATCCGCCTTCACTATGACCCGCAAAGCCAATTTTAGAGGCATCTATATCAGGGTGATTCTTCAAAAAATCAAAAGCAGCTTGTGCATCTGTAGCAAAATCTGCGCTAGTTGCTCCTTGAAACTCTCCGGTAGATTTTGCAGTACCTCTATCATCATATCGTAATACCGCAATACCATTACGCGTAAGGTAATCTGCAATCACTAAAAAAGGTTTATGTCCCAATAATTCTTCATTACGGTCTTGAGGTCCCGAACCAGAAATTAGAATGACAGCAGGCAATTTCTTTTTACCTTTAAAAACAACTTTAGGAAGTGTGATGGTACCAGAAAAAGTAGCATTAGCCGCTTCATTCTTAAAAGTTACTTCTTCTGTTTTATATGGAAAAGGTGCTTGTGGTTCTTGTGGTCTGTTAGGTGCTTCTACTGTTATTGCTTCCCGAGCAAGTGCTAACGGAAATGTTTGTCCACCTTGTTGAAAAGTCCCTTCAATATGAGCATCACTTTTTACAGCACCTTCGTAAGTGAGCCCCATATTTGTGATCGCAACATGTAGTGTAGCGTCTGCATATGTAACTGTAGTGATAGGAATTCCAAATGCTTTTTGGTCTGGACTATCTAGTGTGCCGGTATAAGTGCCATCTGTCTCATTGATATGTAAAACTAATGGAAGCACCATGCCTGGCTGTACTTCTAGGTTTCCATACCAATCTCCCGTCACATTTTGTGCGTAATTAAAATGACTAATAAACCCCAATAAAACAACAAATACTGCTCTTTTCATCTATACTCGTTTTTAATAGTTGTTTGTGATAAGACTATTAAGGGGTAAAAAAGTTACCAAACTTTTCAATTAATTATTTCATACCCTCAATTTTTAGAAAGAAATTGAACAGCTTGCAAAGCCAAAAATCAATTTCCCCAACCCTAAAGGGAGTGATTTTTTGAGATCATTCAATGTGTTTAATTTTTTTGCTCCCTTCAGGGTAGGGGAAACAAAAAATGAGAATATCAAGGTTTAAAAGAATAATAGAAAACATACGCCATGACTCATAATGATTAATCAAAGCCAAAAATCAATTTCCCCAACCCTAAAGGGAGTGATTTTTTGAGATTGTATTTAGAACAGAAATAATACTGTTTTTTACACCATTAAAATTATTATGTACTTCTTCGTTTGAAAACCGTATTTCAGAGATGCCATATTCATTGATTACTGATGTTCTATCTTTATCATATTGTTTTTGAATTGCGTGTATAGGACCATCAATTTCAATAGCTAATTTTGCTCGATGACAATAGAAATCTAATATATAATCATTAAAAGGATGTTGTCTTCTAAATTTATAACCTTTAGGGCGTTGTTTTAAATATTCCCATAATTTAGTTTCTTCTGGAGTAGCATTTTTTCGTAAATATTCGGCAAAGGCAAATTTGTCACTTTTTGCCTCTCCGTGCATCCCTTCATTTTTTAAATGATCCATTCTCAAAAGTAAAAAATAATCAATAAGTTCTCAGGCAATTTTCCCTACCCTTTAGGGCTAGGGAAATGGGAAAATAGGTGGCGTGTAATTTTTCTTCCTTTATATAAACCATAAGAAAAGACTATAAATACTAGTCATAAACAGATTAATAATGTCTAATTTTTATGATATTTGCACTCATTGAAATCGAAGCTAGAATCGAAAATGACATCGAAATTCTATGCATTGATTCACTGTATAAGAAAAAGAAAATGATAGCAGGTTGATTTTTATACAATAAAGCATATGAAAACAACTAGTTAATGACAAAAGCTAACGACTAAAAACAAATGGCACAAAAACCATCCATACCTAAAGGAACTCGTGATTTTTCACCTACAGAGGTGGCAAAACGCTCCTATATTATGAATACGATTCGTACGCAATTTCAGCACTATGGATTTCAACCTATTGAGACCCCTAGTTTTGAAAATAGTAGTACACTTATGGGGAAATATGGGGAAGAAGGAGATCGTTTGATATTTAAGATTCTAAATAGTGGGGATTATTTTAGTAAGATAAAAGATGGTTTTAATGATCTTATAAAAACATCAACATTAGAAAATTTTGATAAAGTATCATACGATTTAAAAGGTATGACGAAGCTTATATCTGGAAAAGCCTTACGTTATGACCTAACCGTTCCTTTTGCACGGTATGTGGTACAACACCAAAATGAGATTGAATTTCCTTTTAAGCGCTATCAAATGCAACCTGTTTGGAGAGCAGATCGCCCTCAGAAAGGGCGTTTTAGAGAGTTTTATCAGTGTGATGCCGATGTAGTAGGAAGTGATTCTTTATGGCAGGAAGTGGAGTTTGTACAGTTGTATGATGCTGTATTCACTGCGTTAAAACTTGAAGGAGTAACTATAAAAATGAACAATCGTAAGATCCTTTCTGGTATTGCAGAAGTGATCGGTGCTAGCGATAAACTTATTGATTTTACAGTAGCTCTAGATAAGCTTGATAAAATTGGAAAGGAAAAAGTAATCGAAGAAATGCTTTCTAAAGGTATTTCTGAAGAAGCTATAAAAAACGTAGATCCATTATTTACAATTTCTGGTAGTTTTGGAGACCAGTTAGCAACACTTAAAAAATTACTGGCTACTTCAGAAACAGGAGTAGAGGGAATTGAAGAAATGGTATTTATTAATGATGCTATCGAAAGTTTAGGATTAGAAAGTGCTATTTTACAACTAGATGTTACGCTGGCTCGTGGGCTGAATTATTATACAGGTGCCATTTTTGAAGTAGCAGCACCTGAAGGTGTACAGATGGGTAGTGTAGGTGGTGGAGGTCGCTATGCAGATCTTACAGGAATTTTTGGATTACCAAATGTGAGTGGGGTAGGGATCTCTTTTGGATTGGATCGTATTGCATTAGTGCTTGAAGAATTGAATTTATTTCCAGAAGAAGCGATAGAAGGAACCAAGGTGTTTTTTATCAATTTTGGTGATAAAGAAGCTTTGTATGCAATGAAAGCTATTAAAAAACTTCGATTTCAAGGAATCAGCGCTGAGATATATCCTAATATGGTAACTTCTGGTAAACAAATGAAAAAACAAATGACCTATGCCAATCGTCGTGAGATTCCATTTGTGATTTTAGCAGGAACACAAGAAATGCAAGACAATACGTTTACAGTAAAGGATATGGTAGCAGGAGAACAAGAAACGGTGACGCTAGAGGCATTAATTGAACGTTTGAAATAATATTTCGATTGTCGATTAACGATTGCTGATTTTTGAACTTAAAAATATCGAATATTTAATATTGAAATGAAAAGAGTTATTTCGACAGCGTGAGGAACGAACGACGAGCTTGCCTGCGGCAGGCAGGAAATTGCATGGCAATGAGTATCACCTGAAGCTGCTTGTGTGAGCTCTCCTAAAGTTTATCCTGAGCGAAGTCGAAGGATCAAAATGACTGAATAATGAAGATTTCCGCTTTCGCGAACTTGCCTGTCGGCAGATAGGAGCATATAAAGGAACATTCATTTTAAGACAGTAGTATTGAATAGACAGGATTTGGCAATCTCAAAAATGAATTCCATAAATCATTCAGATTTCCGCCTTCACTGAAATGAAAGAACTACAAACTAATAGCTAACGATTATTCCATGAGTACACTTGTTCAAATAAATGTATTACCGCATCAAGCTGAAGATGATGATTATATTGCTGAGAAAGCTTTCGCGAAAGCGAGACTACGAGCAGACGATGTGCGAGAATGGGATATTCGTAAACGAAGCATAGACGCACGTAAAGCTCCTGTAAAGATTTCATTACAGATTGAGTTTTGGAAACATGATGAAATACGTGAATCATTACCTGCATTTGTGCCTCAAGAGGTACATAATGCTCCAGAAATTGCTATTATTGGTGCAGGTCCCGCAGGGTTATATGCGGCTTTACGTGCCATAGAAGGAGGGTTAAAACCTATTGTTTTTGAACGTGGAAAAGATGTGCGAGCGAGACGCCGAGATCTTGCAGCCATCAATAAAGATCATGTGGTAAACGAAGATTCTAACTATTGCTTTGGAGAAGGGGGTGCGGGAACCTATTCGGATGGAAAGCTATATACACGCTCTAAAAAAAGAGGTAATGTACTGAAAGCGATAGAGTGGTTTGTACATTTTGGTGCTGTAGAAGATATTTTGGTAGATGCACATCCTCATATTGGAACCAATAAATTACCCAAGATCATTACTTCCATGCGAGAAGCTATTATAGAAGCTGGAGGTGAAGTTCGTTTTGAAAGTAAACTTACCGATCTTAAAGTTGTAGATCAGCAAATTTCTGAAATACAAATTAATGATACAGACTGGTTATCTTTTAAAAACGTAATCTTAGCAACAGGCCATAGTGCACGTGATATTTTTTATTTATTGCATGATAGGAATATTAAAATAGAAGCTAAACCTTTTGCAATCGGTGTCCGTATAGAGCATCAGCAAGAATTGATTGATCATATTCAGTATCATGGAGATAGTGATAATCCATATTTGCCACCAGCATCCTATAGTTTGGTACAACAAGTAGATGGAATGGGCGTATATTCTTTTTGTATGTGTCCCGGTGGTATTATTGCGCCATGCGCAACGGCACAGGAAGAAGTAGTGACCAATGGCTGGAGTCCTTCCAAACGTGATAATCCATACTCAAATTCTGGGATTGTAGTGAGTGTGACGCCAGAAGATTTGTCTAATTATAAAGATGGAGATCCATTTGTGTGCTTAGATTTTCAAAAATCAGTAGAGCATGCTTGTTGGGAAGCTGCAGGAAAAACACAGGCAGTACCTGCACAACGTATGCGTGATTTTGTGGATGGAAGAGTCTCAAAAAACTTTCCTAAAACATCCTATCAACCAGGAATTGTCTCGGTAGATTTAAATAAAGTATTACCTCCAATGCTCTCAAAACGTTTAAAGAAAGCATTCCTCGCTTTTGGAAGAAAGATGAAAGGGTATCTTACAAACGATGCTGTATTGCACGCTCCAGAAAGTAGAACATCATCTCCGGTGTCTATCCCACGTGATCCTATTACTTTAGAACATGTAGAAATAAAAGGATTGTACCCTTGCGGAGAAGGAGCTGGGTATGCTGGTGGAATTATTTCTGCTGCAATCGATGGAATTAATTGTGTAGACAGAGTGGTAGCGAAGTATCATCCAGAGAATTAATGAATGGTTATTTCTGCATTTCATCTATAAGTTTTTGTCTTTCATAGAGTTAATAGGTTTTTGTTTTTTAGTATTTAAAATTCAGATAGGATAGTCTATCTTAGCATAGATGAGTTCCCTAAATCCACATAACGTAAGTAACAAATTTCAGTTAACGAAGACTATTACAAGTAAGATTGCTACTGTTTATGTATACAATAAAAATATTCTTGTTGTAGAAGTAAATGAAGGCGTTAATCTATCGTATGCATCAGCAGCATCATTACTCTTTAAAGGATTATTGGTTTTGAAAAATAAACCTTGGGTGTATATTTCTAATCGTGTTAATTCGTATTCTGTAGTCCCTACAGATTATGAACATTTACATAAAATAGGAACCTTAAAGGCACTTTCTATTGTAGTGCCTTCAGGAACAGATCCTTCTACAACAGCTATAGAACAAATTTTTTGTAGGAAACCTTTTAAACTTTTTAATAACGGCTTAGAGGAAGCAATGATTTGGGCTGAAAAAATGCTTAAAGATGAGGTTGATGACTTAAAGAATGAACGCAATTCTCTTCTTCTCTAAATATTCTTTCCCTTGTTGATTTGTTACTAGATCTATAGCAATATCCATATGTATGATTGCTTGTTTGTAATTTTCTTGAATTCGGTAATATTCAGATAAAGTAGCGTGATATACATAACGACGTTGGCCTCAACTATCAGGATCTAATTGTTGTAGAAGTGGGTAGCTTTCGCGAAAGCGTAGCTCTCATATACTATATTGATGATTATGGTACTATTAACATTTAGAAATCAATTCACTTAATTTGTGAAAATTACCATGTTAATACATTTTTAAGCTGTTTATTATATATCAATCATTACAGTAATAACTTTTGAATTGGTATGTTATTTGATTATATATTAGCAAACAATAAAATGATCTAACAAACGTTAGTTAATCGAATAACTTAACCTATTTCAGAATGAAACATAAAGTAAACATCAAACCGAGCCCTAGATGTCACTAAAAAGAAACATATTGAAATTTGTATAAATGAAAGCCTTCTTTTTAAGAAGGCTTTTTTATGTGTATCAAATAATGAATAGAGCAATACCGCTTATGTATAGAAGATGTCTGAATCTCCAATAATAGTGGTAAGCTCTACAGTCTGGCCATCAGGATCTTTGGTATAGATGGAATGAAAATGGATATGATCTCTAAAAATATATTCTAATTGTAAAGCTTTATATTTCTTTCTTGCTTTCGCGAAATTTTCCATACTCACATGAAAAGCAAAATGATCTATTTTTATGTTTCTATAGGAAGCCTCCATTGATGGGGCATCTAGTGTAGTAGAAAATATGGCAACACCGATTTTACCAGCCAACATAAAATAGGATACGCTCCCCATTCAGGGACTACTTTACGTTTAAGCCCAAGTACGTTCTCATACCAAGAAGCGGATGTCTCTATATCTTTTACACGTATAGCTACATGGTCTATATAATCTAGTGTAAAATCATCCATCACACTTTTTTTAATTCAAACTCTCCCCAATCACCTTCTCCTGGTACAGTACCTATTTCCCATTTCCCCATAATCTCATTCTTATCATCATTTAAAAAACCTGTATATCGTATTTCGGGATGTGGTTTATCTGGGTCTATAGCAAGTTCTCCTTGATCATTTAAAAAATAAAGACAAGGATATTGTTTTGTAAAGCTAATCAGATTTTTTTCTATAAATCCTTTTACTTCTGCGGGCTTGTCAAAGAGATGCTTTGACTCTTGGTCAATAGCAGTTCCTATAAATAGATCATCATCTATACTAATAGTCATATCAAACGGAATACGATGCTCTTGATTTACAAATTCTCCTTTCTCATCATAGATAGGATATGTAAAATAACCTGACCAATTTTGTTTGAGATATACTACTTTCATGGGGTATTTATAATTCTTATAATAGCAAGATCATCTGTGACAACATGCCTCCATTGATTTTTTAAATGACGTATTTTTCTATCTAATAAAGTGTCATATTCCATATGCTCAGTATCTTGTAATACATATTCAATAATTTCTGATACTGGTTTTTGCTTTTCTTTATTTTCTAAATGCTTAAAGGTAAATATTCCATCAGTACAAAACGACATATCTTTAAAATTTGGGATCGATAATTTTTGTTGTTGATGATCATACCAAGTGTCAAAATCGTCATATAAATGATATCCTAAGTAATCTGGCTTATCATTTTGCTCATACTCATACGTATTTCCATCTATATAAATCAAACCATCTCCAATGGTGATACATTCTGCAGAAGCACTTTTAGTATCTATAATTCCTAAAACAAGTGTGGCTAGTAATTCGTTTATTTCTAGTCCAAGTTGATTCTTAATACAAACAGTTTCTTTTATTAACTCCCTGATAACGTCTTTAAGTGTAGTTTCTAAGACTATCGCGTTGTTCGTAACAAATTCTTTGTAAAACATGTTTTTAGCAATAGTGCGTAAAATTTTCCCATAAAGCATAGAAGCAAAAACAGATTCTGTACCCATTGTACATCCATCTAGTACTGCAATTAATTTATGATGAGAGGAAATTTGTTCGTAAATAAGGAAATCTTCGCAATGATTTGTGTGGAAAGCTCCAATTTGGAGCGTAGTGTATATATTCATTAGTGCAAAAGTCTTTATTAAATCTGAGGTATCCAAAAGAGTAAGTTGTTATGACATCAGTTTTTAACTTTCTTTTATTTAGAATAATTAAAAATAGGGTTGTGAATGCGTTCATATATTTTTACTTTTGTCGAAAATAAACACACCTCATGATTCGTAAAGTTGTAAAGATTATTGCCATTGTAGCGCTTATAGTATTGGTTGTTATTCAATTTATCAGACCTGATAAAAATATAGGCGACTATTCTGATATCGCTGCTTTTGAGGCAGAAACAAAACCTTCTGAAGAAGTAAAAGCAATACTTAAAAATAACTGTTACGATTGTCATAGTAACACTACAGTGTATCCTTGGTATGCAGAGGTGGCTCCTTTTACTTTTTTCTTAGCAGATCACATAGAAGAAGGGAAAGAACATCTTGATTTTGCAAAATGGGAAAGTTATTCTATAAAGAAGAAAGATCATAAACTAGACGAACTAGTAGAAGAAGTAGAAGAAGGTGAAATGCCATTAGAATCCTATGCATTAATCCACGGAAACCTCTCTGAAGAAGAAAAAGAACTTCTAGAAACTTGGGTGAAATCTGTACGAGCAGAGCTACAAAGCCAGTTATAACCTACAATCTTTAGTGCATAACTTAAACTTAACATTCCTTATTTAAATTTAATCTAAATAAACTTGGTATAATCGTTTCTCTGACTTATTTTTGTCGTCGTAATCAAAAACGTTATTTATATTAAGTCTAAATAAAAATGAAAAAAATCCTATTTTCCACACTAGCCATTACGACCTTAGCTTTTACTTCTTGTAGCAATGATGATGACGGAGTCATTGTCGATCCAGGCCCAGATTCAATAAATATTGAAGTTCCTGTTACCTATTCTTTTGAAAGAGATGGAGAATCTACAGTAAATTTCCCTGGACAAACACAACGAATTCTTATGGGAGAAGAATTAATTTCTTCTATGAGAGATTTTGATATAGCTACAGAGCAATCATTACTAGATATGTATGCTAATGAAAACTCACCATTTGGAAATGAAGATTTGAATTCTTCAAGTAGACAATTAAGAAATACAGTTGCTAGTTCTGAAGATTATTTTACTGCAAATACAGCAGAAGCAGCGACCATAAGACAGTTTTTTGGAGATCTTTTATCTGCACAAATTAATGAAGTGTTTCCGGCAGAAAATACAGCAGCAGCTCCAGGAGTTGCAGGTCAAATTGCTGATGGTGGAAGTACAAGATATGTGAATGCTGGAGGTTTAGAATACAATCAAGCTGTTACTAAAGGTTTTATAGGAGCTTTAATGGTTGATCAGATTGTAAATAACTATATAAGTACTACATTATTAGATGCGGGAACAAATAGAGAAGATAATGATAATGATGTTCCTAGAAATGATAGTGGTACTGATACACAAATGGAACATTTTTGGGATGAAGCTTACGGATATGCTTATGGAACATCTGCAGATCTTACAAACCCAAACCCAACAATAGGTGATGATGATAGTTTCTTAAATAAATATATAGGTAGAGTAGAAGGAGATAGTGATTTTGCAGGAATAGCAGATAATATTTTTGATGCTTTTGTATTAGGAAGAGCAGCAATCGTAGCAAAAGATTATGATGTAAGAGATGAGCAAACTACTATTTTAAGAGAATTATTATCTCAAGTGATAGGTGTTCGTGCTGTATACTATTTACAACAAGGTAAAAACGGAATTGAAGCTGATGATTTTGGAGCAGCTTTTCATGATCTTTCTGAAGGATTTGGATTTATCTATAGCTTACAGTTTACAAGAAATCCAGCAACGAATGCTCCTTATTTTTCTGGAGCAGAGGTTCAAGAGTTTGTTGATCAATTAACTGCCGGAAATGGATTTTGGGATCTAACACCAGCAGCATTAGATGAAATGTCTGAGACTATTGCAAGTCGTTTTACATTTACTGTAGAACAGGCAGGAACAATAAATTAATTATGAGAATCGCCAAAGTCAAAGGGAGCCTAAGTGCTCCCTTTTGGTGGTAAAAGACTATACGAATGAAAAGATTTTTAGGAATTATTGCATTAGTTTTATTTGCATATGCGTGTTCTAGCGAAGATGATAACCCAACTGGGGGACCAGATCCAACACCATCTTCGTTTGATAGAACTGCGCTATTAGAAAATTGGGCAGATAACATTATCGTACCGGGTTATGTAGATTTTCAATCTAAAGTAAATGCACTTCAAACAGAAACAACCGCGTTTGTCACAAATTCTAATGACTTAACAGCTATCAGAGCTGCTTGGTTAGATGCTTATACTACGTGGCAACGTGTCTCTATGTTTGAAAATGGACCTGCCGAAACTGTAGGACTTCGTTTAAATATAAATATTTTTCCTGCCAGTGTAACAACCATAGAAGATAACATCGCTTCTGGTTCTTATGACTTAGGATTATCTTCCAATAGAGCGGCTAAAGGATTTCCAACATTAGATTACCTTCTTCACGGAATAGCAGCAGATGATACAGCAATACTAGCTATCTATAATGGAGCACAAGGAGATGATTATAAACAATACCTTCAAGATATTGTAGCAGATATGCAAACGCTTACCACAACTGTGTTAAACGAATGGCAAGGTGGTTTTAGAGATACTTTTGTAAATAATGATGGAGCTTCTTCTACTGCTTCTGTAGATCGTCTTGTAAATGATTATATTTTTTATTACGAAAGATTTTTAAGAGCAGGTAAAATGGGTATCCCAGGAGGTGTATTTTCAGGCACTGTAGAGCCTAATACGATAGAGGCATTGTATGCAGGAAATCTATCTAAACAATTCTTTTTAGAGGGACTGGATGCTGTACAAGATTTTTTTAATGGTCGCGCTTATAATGGAAACGCACAAGGCGAAAGTTTAAGCAGTTACCTTGATGAATTAAATATCATTAAAGATGGTGCTGACTTAAGTACGATTATAGATAACCAGTTTAATACTGCAAGACAAGCCGTACAAGGTTTAGGAAGCTTTGAACAAGAATTACAAAATAATCCTCCTACCACATTTTTAAATGCTTATGATGAGGTACAACGTATCGTACCTTTATTAAAAGTAGATACTGTAAGTGCTCTGAGTATCAGTATTGATTTTGCTGATGCAGATGGAGATTAAAACTTTATGAACAAAAAACTCCAAACATATTTGAATAGCTACACAGAGGCCGCTCCATTAGCGGTCTTTCGTGTGTTTTTTGGTATTCTGATGTTTGTGAGTATTATCCGTTTTTGGAGCTATGGATGGATTGAAAAATTTTATATCGCTCCAGAATTTCATTTCACATTTTACGGTTTTAGTTGGGTGCGTCCTTTGGGAGAATGGACCTACCTTTTATTTGGTATTTGTGCTGCAAGTGCTGTGATGATTACAATAGGATGGAAGTATCGCTTTGCAATGATCACCTTTTTCCTAAGCTTTACCTATATAGAATTAATGGATAAAACCACGTATCTTAATCATTATTATTTCATTTCTATACTTAGCTTCTTATTAATTTTTGTTCCTGCAGGACAGTATTTTTCGCTAGATACGCTACTTCGACAAGCTCAGCATACCATTTCGCGAAAGCGTAAACAAAAAGATTCTTTTTCTACAACAATGGCTATTGGATATGTGCCGCGTTGGACCATTGATAGCATTAAATTAGTATTAGCAATTGTCTATGTATATGCAGGACTCGCCAAATTAAATAGTGATTGGTTAGTCAATGCCATGCCACTTAAAATATGGTTGCCTTCTAAGTTTGATATTCCTTTTCTTGGAGATCTACTAGGTCAAGAATGGGTGCACTATGCGTTTAGCTGGATAGGCGCTGGTTATGATCTGTTGATACCATTTTTATTACTCTGGAAACCTACCCGTACGTTTGCTTTTTTAATGGTGGTGATCTTCCATATATTGACGCGAGTATTATTTCCTATTGGGATGTTTCCGTATATTATGATTGTAAGTGCATTAATATTTTTTGATGCTGCGTTTCATAAGAAAGTGGTATACGCTTTCGCGAAAGCGGTAAAATACCCCAAAGAATTATTAGAAGGTACTACCGTATGGAAACCTATTTCTGTACAACGATACAAATTGTCTGTGGGAGTTGTTACCCTATTCTTTTGTATCCAATTATTACTCCCTTGGCGCTATGCTTTGTATCCAGGAGAGCTTTTTTGGACAGAAGAAGGGTATCGTTTTTCTTGGCGTGTGATGCTCATGGAAAAATCAGGATATGCACAGTTCAAAATCAAAGATGGAGTAACGGGCAAACGTTTCTATGTAAATAATGCAGATTTCTTGACACCTTTGCAAGAAAAACAAATGAGCTTCCAACCTGACTTTATATTGGAATATGCGCACTATCTTCGCGACCATTTTACAGCACAAGGTCATCAAAATGTTGAGGTGTATGTAGAATCATACGTAGCGCTTAACGGACGATTGAGTACCACATATATAGACCCAGATGTAAATCTGGCAGAAATAAAAGAATCATTTACACACAAAAATTGGATCAAACCCTTCAACGATGAGATTAAAGGTTTATAACATATTATTTTTCATACTATTATCATTTTGTGCACATGCACAGTACACCATTTCTGGTGTTATTACTGATGACACGAATACCCCATTGGCTGGCGTAGAACTCTATTTGCAGGGAGGAAACCAAGTAACAACAACTGATGTCCAAGGAAACTATGTGTTTGAAAATGTACAAGAAGGTACGTATGTGCTTACTGTTTTTGGACTTTCCTTTGAGTTGATAGAAGAACCTCTTATGATTCAGGGAAATACTCAAAAGAATTACAGTCTAGTCCCTCTAGGAGAATCTCTGTCTGAAGTTGTTTTAAGTACGCGTAAAGAAAAAATATTTGCACTACGTTCTTTAAAGAAGGTAGAAGGAACGGCCATTTATGCAGGTAAAAAAAGTGAGGTAGTATTAATAGATCAAATCACAGGAAACCTTGCTGCAAATGCACCTCGTCAAATTTATAGCCAAGTGGTGGGATTGAATATTTATGAAAATGGAGATGCAGGATTGCAATTAAATATTGGGGGTAGAGGATTAGATCCAAATCGTTCGGCCAATTTTAATATCCGTCAGAATAATTATGATATTAGTGCAGATGTATTAGGATATCCAGAAAGCTATTATACCCCACCTGCAGAAGCTTTGAGTGAGATACAAGTAGTGCGTGGTGCTGCTTCTTTACAATATGGGACACAGTTTGGTGGATTGATAAATTTTAAGTTCAAAAAACCGAATCCAGATAAAAAAATAGAATTCGTATCAAGACAAACTGCAGGTTCGTTTGGATTGCTTACTTCTTTTAATAGCTTAAGCGGAACCGTTGGAAAGTTGAGTTATTATACGTATTTTAATTATAAACAAGGAGATGGCTTCCGACCCAATTCTCAATTTAATAGTCGTAACTATTTTGCAAGTGTAGGGTATAAGCTAAGTGATAAAACAACCATTACTGGAGAGCTTACATTATTTAATTACCTCGCAAAACAAGCAGGAGGATTGACAGATGCTCAATTCTTAGAAGATCCAGATTTTAGTAATAGAGATCGTAATTGGTTTGATATTGATTGGAAGGTATATTCATTACGTTTGGATCATAAGTTTAGTCAGAAAACAGATTTTAGTTTGCATCTGTTTGGATTAGATGCGAGGCGAAGTGCTGTAGGGTTTCGTCAAAATAGAGTTTCTCAGCCAGATGATTTAGAAGAGCCAAGAGAAGTTTTGGTAGATGATTTTTCAAATTGGGGAGCAGAAGCACGCTTGTTGACACGTTATAACATAGGAAAAAAAGATGCTGTACTTTTGATAGGATCTAAGTATTACGATGCTAATAATAATCAACGTCAAGGACCAGGTACCGCCGCCGCAGATGCTGATTTTTCTTTTGCTGATGATCAATTTCCAAATTTTGAACGTCAGGCTCAGTTTGATTTTCCAAATAGAAACTTAGCAGTTTTTGGAGAGAATATTTTTAATATTACAGATAGACTTACGGTTACTCCTGGATTTCGTTTTGAATATATAAAAACAGAAAGTGAAGGCGCTTTTAGAAATATTGTGTTGGACTTAGCTGGAAATCCTCTATTAAATGAAGAAGTACCAGATAACAGAACTTTTGAACGTGACTTTGTGTTATTAGGAACTGGTATAACCTACAGATTAAATCAGGCAATAGAATTGTATGGAAATGTAAGTCAAAACTATCGCTCGGTGACATTTAATGACATACGTATTGTAAACCCATCATTTGTGATTGATGAAAATATTACAGATGAAGAAGGGTTTACCATTGATGTTGGAGCGAGAGGTCGAATTGATAATAAACTATCTTATGATGTGAGCTTATTTGGAGTGCGTTATGACGAACGTCTGGGGGAAGTATTGTTTACAGATACTGATAATAGTATTAAGAGACGAAGAGGAAATATAGGTGATGCGTTTATTTATGGATTAGAATTTTTTGGGGATTGGAATGTGAGAAATACGTTTTTTGAAGAAAAGGAAAACATCAAACTAAATCTATTTGCAAACCTAGCATTGACACAATCTGAATATGTAAACTCTGAAGAAATAGGGGTAGAAGGGAATCAAGTAGAATTTATTCCTGATGTAAACCTTAAAACGGGTGTGAACTTTGGATATAAAAACTTAACGGCAAGTATTCAATATACGTATCTGACAGAACAATTTACAGATGCGACAAATGCTCCTCAAGATGTAAATGATAATCAACGTGGTATAGAAGGAAGTATTCCGTCGTATGGTATTTTAGATATCTCTGCCGCATATACTTATAAACGTTGGCGATTAGAAGCAGGTATTAATAATGCACTAGATGAATCGTATTTTACGAGAAGAGCCACTGGGTATCCTGGACCAGGTATTATCCCTGCAGAGCCATTAGCATTTTATACAACCTTGCAAGTGAAGTTGTAATAAAATTAAATTGTTATAAAAAAACAAAAGCCTCTCATTTGAGAGGCTTTTATTATTGATGGCTAATAAAATAATTAAGATGTATTAGAAAACAGTCACATTATTATTAGGTTGATACACATAATTAAATGTAAAATACCTACTAGCATCTACTGTTGTATCAGGATTAGAAGGAGCGCCTTCATAATAACTTAAAATTTCAACTTTTGCATAACGACCTTCTGTAGTTCTAAATACTAAAATCTTTCCTGGTAAAGGAGTAATTAAGAATAATGGAGGTCCTGAATAATTATACCAACCATTATCACTTCCTGAAGGAATAGCAGGTATATCGGCAGCATCTTGAACAAATAAATTGGTGTCTACAGATGTAATATCACTCATTGTTCCTGTAGCGATATAAGCGCCAGCATTACCAGTTCTCTCTGGCTCGTCTGTGGTTCCTTGTGAGACACCTCCATTTACAATAATAGTAGTTGCTCTAAAAGCAATATCCCAATCTGTATCGCTAGTTGTGATTTGTCCTGTATCAAGATCAAACTTGGTAAAATCACCAGAAATGGGTTGTCCTTGTCCTCCTTCTTGTGGGGCATGTACATCTGTAATAGACGCAGTAATCAGATTTGCTAATGCTTGCGTATCATCATTGTCATCTGAATTTGCAACAAAACCTTCTGGGGCTTCGCAGGCACTTTGTGATTCGTTGGCATTTCCTAAACCATCGCCATCGCTGTCTTCAAAGAATGTGCTTTCTGCACAAGCTACCTCGCCTCCGTCATCATCATTACTACATGAAGCAATAATAAAACTAACTAGTACTAATAAATAAAATCCTTTTCTCATTGTTGTATATATATTAAAATTGGTAATTAATTTTCAGGTATCCTCGAGTTCCTGGAATTCCAGGTATGTTTGTATTTTGGAAATCAAAAAGATTATCGGCTCCTGCTTGTATTTCAAAGTGTTCAAATAGTTTTTTACTAGCAGCTATATTAACAGTAGCAAAACCATCTACTACTATGGCATCATCATCAAAAGCATCAAATGTTCCGTTTCCATTGGTATCTCCTAATCCGTATCTACTTCGATAAATGACGCGAGCATTAATATTTGATGTCCATTTTGGAATGTCATAAAAGAGTTTAAGATTAGCGGTATGTCTTGATCTATTAAAAAAACCAAAGTGATCATCTTCAGAGAGTGGAATAGAAGTCAAGTCTTCATCTCTTACAAAGAGTTCTCCATTTTCAACTTGCTCTTTGATATCTCTATTGAAGGCATATAATAACTGATAACCCCCACTAATTTTAATATGCTGTGTGATTTTATAAGTAGCATTCAGCTCAAGTCCTTCTGTATAAATGCGGTCAAAATTTTTATAACTAAATACATTTTGACCATTTGTTTTTCTTGCGATTACTTGGGTGTCAATAAGGTCGCTAAAGTTATTTCTAAAGGCATTAATATCTAGGGTAAGTGCATTAAAAGGGCGGTAATTGAATCCTATGTTATATCCGACAGAACTTTCAGCTTTTAGTTCATTATCAAATTGGGAAATGATTTCATTCACAGCTACTTGTCCTTCTACAGTAGATATATTTTGTCCTAATGCTAATTGCCCTTGTTCAAATAATGTTTGTAATTCATTTGGTACAGCATTGTAACCTAATACAGTGTATCCTACTGTTGAGTTGGTGAAATTGAAATAAAGTTGTCTGAAATCGGGCGCTTTAAATCCATACCCTACAGAACCTTTTAAGGCTAGTTCATCTGTAATATTATAGCGTAAAGCTACTTTAGGGCTTAATTGGTTGCTGTATTCAGAATGATTGTCAAAGCGCCCTCCAACGATTATATTCAAATTTTCAATAGGATTAAAGTCATATTGTGCATATACACATTGCGAATTAAAACTCACAAGCTCATCAAAAAACGAACGATCTAATGATTCGTATTGGTATCCAACACCTGCTGTTAGAGTACCTTCATTTTCAAAGGTGTAATTACTGCGTATTTCAGGTCGTACTAATTGTTGATCAAAAAAGGTGTCGGTAATAATTGCATTGGTATCAGTATCTCTTGCAAGGGATTCAGCGATGTAATTTGTATAGTAAAATTCATATGAAGTGGTTAGGTTATCATTCCACTCTTGATCTAATTGTACATGCCCATTCCAGTCTTGTTCATTGGCTTCACCAGCAGCAGTAATAATTACTTGTTCTCCATTGGTATTGGTATCTGTAAATGAAAATCCAGAATCTTGCGATTGATCAAAATAACGCCCAGAAGCAAAGAGTTTTAATCGATCTGAAAAATCATAATAAAATCGTCCATTAAACGTATAGTTTTCAAATGGATTTACCGTCTGAGATGCTGTTTCTGGAGTGAGATCATATCCTTCACTTGAAAAACGATTTCCAAAAATAGCATATCGTATTTTCCCTTTCTTTTGATGAAAGGAAAGATTAATATCTTGTTCAGTAAAAGAACCTACACGATAGGAAGCTTCTCCTTTTAACTTCTCATTTTTAGGTGTTTTGGTAATAATATTGATAACTCCAGCCAATGCTTCAGAACCATACAAACTACTGGATGGCCCTTTAACCACTTCAATTTGTTTGATATTCCCAACGGTAAGTCTGCTTAGGTCAAAATTTCCAGCCCGTCTTCCTACAAGAGGAACTCCATCTATTAATACAAGCGTATAATCAGAATCTATTCCTTGTATTTGTATGCCTTCAAAACCACTTTCATCGGTAGCTAATACCAATCCCGTTTGTTCTGCCAGAATATCGTCTATTCGTAAACTCCCAGATTGTTTGATCGTCTTGCCAGAAACTAATGTAACGGGTAGTGGTAATGATGATAATTGACGTTCTGTACGGGTTGCGGTAAGCACCACTTCATCAAGTTCAGAGACGCGCGTCGTGTCTTTTTTCTTTTGAGGTTGTGTTTCTTGTGTATACGCTTTCGCGAAAGCGAATAAAGATAACGTAAACATTATCAAGTAGTTATATTTCATTTTATCTAGAATGATTCTTAATAGAGTGCAAATATATAAATTATTCTTATTTAGATTTAATAAAAATAACTATTTTTGCACCCGAACAATTAATCCAATTAAAAAGAGATATCATGAAAAGAACTGTGATTGCACTTATTGCAATTTTTATGTTAGGAACAATACATGCGCAAAACAAAAAGAAACAAGATGCAGAAGCCATAAAGAAAATGTGCGGGTGTTTTGAAGTGACTTTTAATTTTGTTGAAACATTTGAATACAGTGGAGATTCTTTATATAAACCCTCCCATCCAGAGACTTCTACGGCATTAGAATATGCAGCATTGGTAACTGATGAAAAAGATAAGGTGTCTATACAGCATCTTTTACAAGTTGGAAACCCTTCTCAACCACATATTGTAAAGCATTGGAGGCAAGATTGGATGTTTGAAAATCAAGATTTTTATATGTACGATGGAGATAATAAATGGCGTTTCGAACAAAAACCTAAAGACCATGTGAAAGGACAATGGACGCAGAAAGTATATCAAGTAGATGATAGTCCTAGATATGAAGGATCTGCAACATGGGTGCATGTAGATGGGAAGAGTTTTTGGGAAAACAGGACAGACGCACCATTACCTCGTAGAGAATATACAACCCGTAGTGATTACAATATTACCGTACGTGGAAATCGTCAAGAAATCACTTCTGAAGGATGGATTCATGATCAAGATAATGATAAAGTGATACGTGAAGCAGGAAAAGAGGATATGGTGATTGCCCAAGAAAAAGGCTACAATACCTATAAGAGAGTAGATGAGAGTCGTTGTGCTGCTGCGGCAAAGTGGTGGCAAGAACATACCCAAAAATGGGAGCTGGTCCGTGCTAAATGGGAAGAAGTATATGGGAGAAAAAGTGATTTGTCATTAGAAGCAAAAGTAGATAATAAAGCATTATATAAACACCTTTTTGATGATGCCATTACTGAGTCTGCACAGATAAATCCAGTTATCGAATCCTTTGTAAAAAAACCTTAATATGAAATCAATACACTATATCTGGATAGTTGCTATGCTTTTATGTTCGCAACTCGTATTTGCCCAAGACAATGTGTTCTTACAAAGAGACTATTGGAGAGCAAATCCCTCTATAGAGAAAGTAAAAGAAGCTATTAAAGCAGGGAATAATCCTAGCGAGCTCAATGGTAATGCTTTTGATGCTGTCGTATATGCGTTACTTGAAAACACAAATGAGAATACTATAAAGTATCTTCTTTCGCTAGAGGGAAATGACGTAAAGAAACGAACGCACGATAGTCGTACCTATATTTTTTGGGCTGCATACAAAGGCAATACAGGAATTATGCAGCATCTTTTTGAAAAAGGAGCAGCCATTGATGTAACAGATAGTCATGGAAATACACCAGTAACCTTTGCAGCCTCAACAGGTCAAAAGAATACAAAAGTGTATGATTTATTTGAAAAGAATGGTGTGATACTTACTAAAGAAAAAAATAAGAATGGTGTAAACTCATTATTCTTAATAGCGTCTTCTTTAGAAAATGAAAAAGAGCTTGCTTATTTTCTAGCGAAAGGATTTGATGTAAAAGAAAAAGATCCTAATGGAAACACGCTCTTTACGTATGCGGCTAGAAATGGAAATATTCCATTTTTGAAACTACTTATTAAAAAAGGAGTCGATTCAAATACAGTCAATCAAGAAGGAGGTAATGCCATGTTATATGCGAGTCAAGGGACACGTCGTTCACAAAACGGATTAGATACTTATGCATTTTTAGAAGGTTTAGGAATTCAGCCTAATGTGATAGGAGACCGCGGTCGTAATCCTTTACATGCGATTGCTTATAAATCTAATGACCCTGCTATTTTCTCTTATTTTATAGAAAAAGGAGTGGATGTGAATTTACAGGATAAAGGCGGAGATTCTCCTTTTATGAATGCTGCAAATAGCAATACATTAGAAATTGTTCAGTTTTTATCGGAGTATGTAAAGGATATCAATGTAAAAGATGAAAATGGACGCTCAGCTCTTGCGATGGCTGTCAATCGGAATACCCCTGGTGTAGTAGCCTTCTTATTAGAAAAAGGAGCCGATATCCAAACCAAGGATAAAGATGGAAATTCACTCGCATACTATTTACTGAATACATTTAGGGCAAAAGATTCAAAAGTGTTTGATGCAAAATTAAAATTACTTCAAGAAAATGATTTGTCGATGAATCAAACACAATATGATGGGAATACATTATTGCACCTTGCAACACAAAAAAATAATCTTGCTTTATTAAAAAGAGTAGTTGCTTTTGATATAGATGTAAATGCTAAAAATAATGAAGGGTATACCGCATTGCATATTGCAGCAATGAAAGCAGAAAATGATGAAATCCTTAAATACCTATTAAGCCTAGGAGCTGATAAAACCATAAAAACGGATTTTGATGAAACGGTATTAGATCTCGCTAGTGAAAATGAACTTTTACAACAACAACAAACACCATTAAATTTTCTTAAGTAATATGAAACGTATTATCAAACAAAGCACCATCGCTATTTGTGCTCTCTTTTTATTGGTCGCTTTTACAAAACCTAGTGAAACTACCTCAGTAAAATGTATGATTCAAATGGTAAATTATACAGGGGAAGGAGCCTATATCGTAGTTTCATTAATCAACCCAGAAGGAGCTTATGAAGAAACCTTATATGTGCAGGGAAAAGATAAAGAGTGGTATAGTGATATTACAGAATGGTGGGAATTTTACGGAAAACGCCGTCCAGATATAGATGCGATTTCTGGAGCAACCATAAGTGGTGGAGAGCGTAAAATTAATGTGCTGAAAATTCCAAGTGATAAAATAGATGCAGGCTATAGCATCCGATTTGAAACTGCTGTAGAAGATCAGGAGTATTATGTAGATGATGTGCAGTTTGAGTTGACATCAGAAAGTGTAAAAAGCAAAGTAGAAGGAAAAGGATTTATTCGATATATCCGTATGATACCTCAATAATACATTCATATATGGTACTTTCTCTCTGGAGATATAGTCACTTAGTACTGGCTATATCTTCTGCTTTATTTCTAATTATAGCTTCTATCACTGGAATTATTCTAGCATTTGAACCTATATCTAATAGTATACAACCTTATGTTGTAAATAACCTCCATGAAATAGCTGTAGGAGAAACCATTCAGACACTTAAAAATGAATATGACGAAGTATTAGAATTTGAAGTAACGCCTTCAGATTTTGTCATAGCATCTGTCATTACTAAAGATGGAGAAAGTCAGACAGGCTATATAGACCCTATTACAGGAAAAATACTTGGAGAAGTAAAAGAGAGAGCTCCTATTTTTAGTTTTACAACAAATCTACATAGATCACTTTTCTTAAAAAGTATAGGACGGTTTTTTATAGGATTGGTATCTCTATTGCTTTGTTTGATTGCAGTCACAGGACTTTTAGTATTGGCTCAACGACAAGGAGGCTTTTTAAAACTTTATACAAAGGTTCAAGAACGTAATTTTAATCAGCGGTATCATGTTATTTTAGGAAGATGGTTGTTATATCCTATTTTAATACTTGCGATTACAGGGGTGTATCTTTCTGCAGAGAAGTTTTCTTTACTACCTGAAAGTGATTTACAACACCATTGGGATGTTGATGGGACTGAAAATAAACCATCACTAGACCTTATCGATTTCCCAATCTTTAAGCAAACTTCTCTTAATGAAGTGCGAAAAATAACATTTCCTTTTTCTGAAGATACCGAAGACTATTTTGAAATAGCACTACTTGATAAAGAGTTATTCATACATCAATATAATGGTGCTATTGTAAGCGAGTTAACATATCCATTTGTTCGAGTAGCGTCTCAATTGAGTTTTACATTACATACAGGGCAGGGGAGTGTGATTTGGTCGTTACTATTATTAATGGCTAGTATGAGTATTTTGTTTTTTATATACTCTGGTATTGCTATGACTTTAAAGCGTAGACGAAAATCAAATACAAAAGCCCCCGTGGTTTCTCAAGGTAAAGATACTAGTGAATATATTTTATTGGTAGGATCAGAAACAGGAAACACATATACATTTGCAAGAGCGGTGCATAGATCACTTGTTCAACAAGGGAAATCTGTTTTTATGTCTTCACTAAATGAGTATAGTACGTATGAAAAAGCCACACATCTACTCATCTTTACGGCCACGTATGGAGATGGAGATGCACCAACAAATGCTCGTGATTTTGAAAAATTAGTAGCAAAGATCACCCCTATAACTCACTTAAAATTTGCAGTCGTAGGTTTTGGTTCTTCTATGTATCCAAAGTATTGTCGATTTGCATTACAGATAGATGCGTTATTGCATAGACATGCGGCATATATGCCAGTGATGCCTTTACATAAAATAGATGATCAATCTGAAGATTCCTTTCAGCATTGGATACGTGATTGGAATACAGCAACAGAAATGGCATTACACGTTTCGATACATCAAAAGAAAAAGAAACTACACAGCTTTACTGTTGTAGAAAAGACAAATCTTAATATGGATGACACTTTTATACTTCAGTTAAAAAGTAAGAAGAAAGTGCCATTTCAATCTGGGGATTTGGTAGCGATTACACCAGAAAATGAAACAAAAGCGCGGCAGTATTCTGTTGCGAAAATAGATAAGAAAATTGTGTTAAGTGTTAAGAAGCATGACCAAGGGAAATGTTCTTCATATATGAGTACACTTGAGTTGGGTAACAAAATAAGTGGTACTCTAGAAAAGAATACGAAGTTTCATTTCCCTAAACATGCGCGTTCTATTATATGTATTGCAAATGGAACCGGAATCGCTCCATTTCTAGGAATGATAGAAGAAAACACAATACAAATCCCAATGCATATATTTTGGGGAGGTCGCACACGAGATTCCTTTACCTTATATGAAGAGTTTATGAATCGTGCGCTTTTGCGAAAGCGTATAAAGTCCTATAAAAATGCTTATTCCAGAGAAGGAAGTCAACAGTATGTGCAAGATGTTTTAGCTACAAAACGAGCTCTTATAAAAGAGGTTTTTGAAACAGGAGGAGTGGTTATGATTTGTGGATCATTAAGCATGCAAAATCAGGTTGTAAAACTATTGGAGGAGGTTTCAATAGAAGAATTAAAATGCCCTTTAGTAGATTTTGAGAAGAATAACCAGTTATTGATGGATTGTTATTAAAAAAATAAGAGAAGTATGTGTCATAAAATAAGAACAATAGCCAAAAACTGTAACGGACAACTTTCTTTTTGTGAAACGTGTAATATATATCATTTAACATTCAATAATTTATACATAGAATTCACTCCTAAAGAATTAGAGTCTTTTAAGCAGTATGTATCTGGTATTGAAGTAGAATATTGGGAAATGAAGTATGAACGGATGGTTATAAAACGTAAAATTCCCATACAAACGATGCAACAGAATTTATCTATGATGTTTAATAGACAGGAATTAGAATCACTGAAAGATTTGATTCTACAGAAAACACAGAAACCCTTTGAAAATATTAAGTTACTGGATATTGATTATATCTTTTTTTTGAATTAAGCTATGGATGATATTTCAATTATATATAAAAATAAATTTGGGATTGTTTTTGTCTGGAAACGATGTGTCATTAAGGATTTATATAAAATTAATATCGTTTTTAAAAAAACTGGATTGCATTTTACTTTAGAACAACTTATTGCATTTAAAAAAGATATAGAAGAGGCCAGACAGAGATCTATACATTGTAAAGACTGTTGTGAAGATAATTCCTGTAAACCCATGCTGTTGAATACTCCGATTCCTCAAGTAAGTTTTGCTATGAACTATGAAGAGTTAAAAATGATACATGACTTGGTATCTGGAGCTCTTTTTGAATTAGGTCTAGCACATGTTTTGAATAGTCATAATATAAAATAACCCTTATGAATTGTAAAATCATAAGGGTTTATAATATATAGAGTGATTATGTACTATGCCTGCGCTTGTGGTGCCCATGAAGCACATAACATGCCAGGAGCAGATTTTTCAGGGTTAGCACAATCGCTTTTTTCATATCGTGAGCAGGTAACACAGTTACGCTCATCTTTTAACGATGCCTTCATCTCAAAACTATCACACGTGTAATGTGTGTTTACCTGTACACTGTGTTTTGTACAAAAATTTCCATCCTTTAATTGATCACAATTACTACAATTGTGTGCAAGTCTAATAGCCATAATCCTTTTTTTTAGTAATTAATTTACTTAAAAGTAGAAAGCAATGGTTTTAGAAACAATATAAATAACTGTTTTAAAGAGATTTGTATTTAGATTGAATTAAGATAACGTGATGACCTATATATCTCTCTCAGTTTTATAAACTATATTGTAAATTTTTTTTAAGAATGTTTTAGTTCCCTCATTCAAAGTGGTCATTCACGAATTCTAACTATTTTGAAACTGCTGCTTTTTGTAGTTTTATGACAAACAAAATTTAAAAAATGAAAAAAGCACTACTTATTCTATGCATGGCAATATGTTGCCTTAGTTGCAAATCAACCAACCAAGTAACAGGTACAACTACGGTCGGAGGTTCACTTCCTATGTATTCTAGTGAAAACATAGAACCATTTCTTGATATTACAGAAGTTTCAAAAGATGCGTCGTATGGATATTCTGAAAAAAATCCTATTAAAATAGGAGGGGGATTTTCTAGTGGTGCTCGTAATGAAAAACGTTATTTTGCTTCTTTAGCAGGACCTAATGGAGAAACCGTACACTTTGTAAGACTAGGAAGTTGTTGTGGTTACGAAAGTGAAAATGCAACACTAGGAGGTATTGCTTTATTAGATAAATACGAATTGACGTACGAGGGTTTAAAAAAACCATTGATTTTTTACATTAGCTTGTATGATGAAGAAAAAGCTTTTGTCCCAAAAGGATTGATACCTCGCAAGAATTAAGGTTTTCGTTGTTTACAGTCTCTATTTTATCACTATCTTTGCACGCAATTAAATGTTAACTAGTAAATACTAATCTTAGTTTTTACGCTTTCGCGAAAGCATATATCTCTAGCGAAATATAAAACATAATTGCAATGACTGCACACGAAAACAAAATCTTAGGAGAAGGTCTTACATATGATGACGTACTTCTAGTCCCAGCTTTTTCTGAAGTACTTCCAAGAGAAGTAAGTATACAAGCAAAGTTTACAAAAAACATAACACTTAATGTACCTATTATATCTGCCGCGATGGATACGGTTACAGAAAGTCGTATGGCAATAGCTATTGCACAAGAAGGTGGTATAGGTGTGCTACATAAGAATATGACCATAGAACAGCAAGCTATGAAAGTACGTAAAGTAAAGCGTGCTGAAAGCGGAATGATTATAGATCCTGTAACATTGCCATTAACGTCTATTGTATCTGATGCTAAAAATGCCATGCGTGAGCATAGTATTGGAGGAATTCCTATTGTAGATGACGAAGGGAAATTATTAGGAATTGTAACCAATAGAGATCTTCGTTTTGAAAAAAATAACGATCGCCCAGTAGCTGAAGTAATGACTTCTGAAAATCTTGTAACTGCAAAAGAAGGAACATCACTTGCACAAGCAGAAGAAATATTACAAGATCATAAAATAGAAAAATTACCTGTTGTTAAAGACGGTAACATATTAGTTGGACTGATTACATTTAGAGATATTACGAAGCTTACACTAAAACCAAATGCCAATAAAGATTCTTATGGTCGTTTACGTGTAGCCGCTGCAATTGGAGTGACAGGTGATGCTGTAGAGCGAGCAGGTGCTTTAGTAAAAGCTGGAGTAGATGCTATTGTTATTGATACAGCACACGGACATACAAAAGGAGTGGTTGCTGTATTGAAAGATGTAAAAGCAGCCTATCCTAACTTAGATTGCGTTGTTGGAAATATCGCCACTGGCGAAGCGGCTAAATATCTTGTAGAAGCTGGAGCCGATGCCGTAAAAGTAGGAATAGGACCAGGATCTATTTGTACAACTCGTGTTGTTGCTGGAGTTGGATTTCCACAGTTTTCGGCAGTGTTAGAATGTGCTGCAGCTATTAAAGGATCTGGAGTACCTGTAATTGCAGATGGAGGGATACGTTATACAGGTGATATTCCTAAAGCAATTGCAGCAGGAGCTGATTGTGTCATGCTAGGTTCACTACTTGCAGGAACGAAAGAGTCTCCTGGTGAAACAATCATTTATGAAGGACGTAAGTTCAAATCATATCGTGGTATGGGTTCTGTAGAAGCTATGAAAAAAGGGTCTAAAGATCGTTACTTCCAAGATGTAGAGGATGATATTAAAAAATTAGTTCCAGAAGGTATTGTAGGACGTGTTCCATACAAAGGAGAATTGAATGAAAGTATCCACCAGTTTGTAGGAGGACTAAGAGCAGGAATGGGATATTGTGGAGCGGGAACGATAGATGCCTTAAAAGAAAACGGACGCTTTGTGAAGATTACAGCGAGTGGTATTAATGAAAGCCATCCGCATGATGTAACCATTACAAAGGAAGCACCTAACTATAGCAGGTAAGTCAATTTTTAGCATTATTTTTAAGAAAAAAATGATGCTATGAAAACATTTTTATTACTAATACTATGTAGTTGCTGTATAGTTTCCTGTTCAGATACTGATAATACGACATCCGTAGAACCTGAAGTTTCTATGGAAGATCCTATGAATGATGAGGAATCAAATGATGATTCTTCTGATGTTACGATTCTACCAGATGTTTCAAACGTTGGTGGAGTAGATCAACAAGTAGAAGATTTACCAGATTGGGATCTGGTATGGGAAGAACAGTTTGATACTAACCTAACTGCATGGACTGCATGGGATAGTGGAGCTTTTAATAATGAATTTCAGAAATATACGCCCTCTAATGTAGTATTAGAAAATGGGTACTTGTACTTACAAGAAAAAAGAGAAACAGTCACAGGTTTTACAAATCCTTTTGATCCTACCATCGAAACATTTGAATTTACGAGTGGACGTATAGAAACCAATGAAACTTATAGCCCTGAAAATTTAGAAGAAGGAACAAAATTGCGTATGTCTGCACGTATTCTACTACCTGAAGGCGATGGTTTATGGCCTGCTTTCTGGTCTTTTAGTGATCCTTGGCCTACCAATGGAGAGATAGATGTTATGGAATATAGAGGTAATAATACACAACAATATTCTACTAATTTCTTTTATGGTAGTACCGAAGGACAACCAGACACTGATCCAGGTCAAACCACTACATTTATTAATAGTGGAGGAAACATTACGACCGAGTTTCATGTCTTTGAAGTCATCTGGAGTGAGAATGAACTTGAAATATTTTTTGACAGCGAGTTAGTGCACACTTTTACAGAAGCAGAGTGGGGACTTGTAGATGATTTTTATAACAGGTTTCAACGTATTACATTAAATATGGCAGTAGGTGGTGATTTCTTTAGTGACAATTTAAATCCTGACAACATCCCTGATGAAGCTTTTACAGTCGTAGATTGGGTACGAGTTTATAAGCAGTAAATAATAGGTTATAATAAAACAAAAGAGGTCTAAGAAATAATCTTGAGACCTCTTTTGCTTTTTAGTCTACAGAAAAGAAATATAATTTTGTAGAAGCATCAATATTTGGTAATGTAGAAACAATACCACAATTGTCAAACTCTAACGTATTTGGATTGCCATCTACAGGATAATTAGATAAGATTTCGGTATTCCTATCGGTATTTGTTATAGAGGTATCAAAATTCCAGCTGAGTACATAGTCTCCTTCTACCACTGGTTTTAAACCAATTTTATAACGATATTCAGAGCTGTCTTCAGAAAGTGTTCCCTCAATAGCTAAACCACCATTGGGACATGCACCTAAACGGGAAGTTTGTCCAACTTCTTCAATGATCTCAAAATTATTAATAGCGTCTACACTATTACTTTGATCCATAGCAGGTCTTAGTTTATAAATAGAAACTAAATCCCCATTATTAAAATCATTAGGAATGGAATCTCCAAGTGTTTCATTAAAGGCTTGTGAAGATACTCTGCCAGTAATCCATAAGGTATCATTTAGAGATAGATCTATATCAGATATAGTAGCTTTAAAATTATTAGTTATAATAACTTCACTAGGTTCATCTTCACATTGAAAAGACATGAGTAATAAAGATAAAACGAATAGCATTGATAGGGACTTTTTCATAATTGAATTGTTTTTTGAATGATAGATTCTTTAATATTAAACAATTCATTTTCTAGTACTCCTACTTTGATTTGTGTTAATTAGTGTTAATGCAAAAAATGAAAACAGGGAATAATTGACAATTACAAAAATGAAGTCTGATACATTATATACGATAAGAAGTAAAGATAGATAGTTGTGCCAATTATCTAAAAATCATATTGTTGGTGTATGTGAGTGAACCCATTTATCAAGTGTTTTGTTTTGTTATAAATGTGCTCAATGCTTTGTTAGTTTGTGCTTGTAATTTATTTTTAAAAAAAGAAGTTCCACCTATTAGTTTTCCTTTAAAACCTAATGCTTGTCCTGCCCATTTATGTAGATTAAAGGTGTCAACATGTTTTGATATGAGTCCATCTTTAAATTCAAAAGTTGCATCTATCTTGTTATGTACTTTTCTTCCTGTTTTACTAAAGTGATATACAGCTTCCCAATGTGCAGTTCCTTTTTCAGTATCATAGGTAATATCAGAAAATGTAACTAGAAACTCTTTGTCTTTCTGAGAAGCACATAACATACGCCACATTTGACCAGGTTTTTCTCCAGTGAGAACACCAAAAGCAGGATCTTCAAAATGAATGTCTTTATGATAACACTCAATCATTTTTTCTGGATCTTTAGCAGCAAATGCTGTGTAAAATTTTTGGATGACTTCTTTCATAATAATGTGGTTAGTTTACAATATCAATAAGTTCTATTTGGTACACTAAGATAGAATCTTTAGATAAAATAGGAGGATAGCTAGAACGTTTACTTAAGGACGTTGGAACAATAAGTTTGCGAATCTCTCCTTTTTTCATTCCGCGTATACCTTCATCAACTCCTTCTATAACTATTTTTCCTCCAAGGGTAAATTGGATTGGTTTCATCCCTTCAGATGAAAAGATAAGTGTACCATCTCTATAAGAAGTACTTTCATGTATTTTTACATCTTGCCCTACTTTTGCTTCTTCTCCAGTACCTTCTTTAAGAATTTTGTATTGCAATCCAGAAGCTGTGGTAATCATATCATCTTCTTTTTGTATGTGTTTTTGACAACCTAAGGATGAAATACATAATAACATTAGTAGTAAAAGTAATTTAGGCATACCTCATAATTTCTCTCTAAGATACAATACCCTGTTTTAATGGGTATGAAATAATACCTTAATAAAATATAGAATATGTATTTTAGGTATATGAAACAGTGTATCTTTTTTTTGTGTATTCTTTTAAGTGTTTTTGTATCGTGTCAAGACAAAGTGAAACCACCTTACATTATTCCTGAAAACGCAATACATCTATTAACGGCAGATTCTGTAAAGTCTTGGAAGATTGCAAAGCGATATAATGGAAAGACAAGAATGAATATGGGGGATTGCTTTTTAAAATACAGGCAACGCTTTCGCGAAAGCGGACTCGTAAAAGATAACAACGCATCGCAAAGAGATTGTGGCCCTTCTTTGGAGGCAACTTGGGAAATTACAACTTCAGAAAAAGGGGATTACTATATAAAACTAACCAGTGATCAATTGCCCGAGTTATTAAATCAGGAATCTGATGAAAAGTTTTTTAAAATCTTATACCTGAGCAAAGATTCTCTTACTCTTTCTTATGTTCACAAACAGTTCAATCAACGTCGTAGAATCACTGATTATATGGTGCGAGAAGATTTAGAAGTGAAAGATCGTGACTTTCATTGGTGAAGATTTTAATTACACTCTAATGATAAGGTATCATTGTCGTCAATTACCCAATTTGCGGGTATATTGTCTAATTGATCTTGATTTACTTTTATACAGCTTAAAGGATTATTAAGAACTTCTAAAGTAAATAATTCTGGATTGTTGGATACATCTAACGAGGTAACATTATTTCCATCTAAAATTAGAAACTGAAGTTGTTGGTTGTTAGTTACATCTATTTCAGAAATAGTATTTCCTCCTAATTCTAACTTTTCGAGGTTAGGTAAGTTGCTTACATCAATTTCGGAGATAGCATTGTTTTCTACAAAAATAAATTTTACTCTATTGTTTTGTGATAGATCTATTTCTGATAATTGATTGTCATTAAGCCATAAGTTGTACAAATTAGTAAAACCTTCTATTCCTGTAAGATCAGAAATTCCTTTTTCATTAAGAACTAGATCCATAACATCTTCAATATTTTCTGTAGGAATAGAACCATCTAATTCATTATCTAGATTTAATTCTATAAGAGCAGCTTCAAAAGCAGGATCAGGTATAAGGGTACGTTGTACTTCTTGAATAACTGGTGGTGTTGTAGTGGTATCTGCGTCATCATTACTACAAGAAATACTAAGTAATGGTATGATACAAAGACTACTAACTGAAAGTATAAACTTTGAAAATTTCATAATCGGATAGTTTTACACCCTCTAAAGTATGAAATTTATATTTTTGTTTAACAAAAATTCAAAAAAGTTTAACAAAATTAATTATTAGTGAAAGACTATTTTATAAAATCTGTAAGATGCATATAGAATAAATAGTTGAACTAATCCCGCAGAAAAAGTAGGATTTTGATTTAATATCTCAACGTTTGGATCGATTCTTTTTATCGGCTTCTAGGCTTGTTCTGGGGCTTCATACCTTTTATTCAGGAAATAATGTTTTGTCAAGTCCTGGAACAATACGTAATGCATTTTTGTAATATACTTTTTTAAGAACATCATCAGGTAGATCTAATCCGTACATAGCCCAGAATGCATGGTACTTTTTGTGATATGGAAAATACTCATCATCACTTTCCAAAACTCTAAAATAGGTTGGAAATTCTTCGGGTTTCCAGCTGTCTTTTCCAAATAGAATACGATTTTGATATTTGATAAAAAAGGCTTTTGCTTGTCTTGGTTGCCTCCCTAGTTCTGCTATAATAGCACCTATACCTACATTCATATTTGGCATTTCGTCTAGTAGTTGACTTAGTTTAGGAAGGTTATTTGCATACCATCCCATATGGGCATTTATAAATGTAGTTTTTGGGTGTTTTTTAAACATGTGATGTTGTTCTGCGATAAGTGTTTCCCATGGAGCAGGATTGTCAGTACCTCTTTTCCTTCCTGGACGCGTTTTTAGTTCTAACCAACGTTCATTGTCGGAATTAAACTCATCCCAAAAAGGCTTAGGGTCTGCAGTATGTATTAGTACAGGAATACCTAATTCTCCGCATTTTGCCCATATAGCATCTAGTCTTGGATCGTCTACCGCAACCCGTTTTCCAGTGATGTCTTTATGGCGTAAGCCTAAACTTTTATATATTTTTAAACCACGTGCGCCGTTTTGTACATCTTTTTCTAATTGAGAAACTGTTTTTTCTGTCCATCCAGAACTTCCAACACCATCAAAATCAATATTAGCAAAAACGACAAATCTATTCGGATAATGATCGGCTATGTTTTTGACAGATTTTTGTAAAGATTCTCCAGACCTACCGCTTAAATTGACCATGATTCCCATGTTAAGGGTATCCATAGCTGCAATTACTGGAGCTAAGTCTTGATTGGGCATACGATATTGATGTCCGTGTACATCTATAAATGGAAATTTTGCTTTATGTATGACTTCACCAGGAACTACTAGTGTTGATGAAGGATTGTATTCTTCAAATGTAAGATCTTGCGCTAGTGAGGAAAAAGATGTGCTAATGAGTGCTAAAAAAAGTACTTTTTTAAACATAGAATATAGACTTTGGTTAAATTGGAATGAGAGTCTAAGGTACTATCTAAAATTGAAGCACAATAGATTTTAAAATAGCTTTAACGTTAATTTGATAAGAAGCAAGTAGTCATAGAAAACTTTAGATCGAATTCAATCTATGGTATTCTAACCATTCTAGAGGAGTTTCTAATTTTTGATGGCTAAATTCAAGGTGAATAACTCTTCTCTGTTTTCCATTGGTAGTTCTGCTAGATGCATGTAATGTGAGTGGTTTCATAAACATTACACCTCCTTTTTTAACATCACATATTTTTTCTGTATCTGTATCCCAATTTTTTTGATCTGTACGAATAATACCTTTTGTATGAGAAGTGGGAATTACCTTTAAAGCGCCATTATGTAGGTTTGTATCATCCAAATGTATTCTAATAGTAGTAATACTTTTAAGAATATCTAAAGGTGGTTGCACGCCATACTGTCCTTTTTTATAGGTCCAGTTTATATACGCTTTGAGTTCCTTTTTTTGAGTAACGGAGATACTGAGATCTTGATGATAGGGAACAAACCAATTAGATTTTGCAGGTTTGTTAAAGTAAATTGCTTTGGTTAAGAAATAAGGTGATTTATAAATACCAGATAGTAACGATTTCAGGTTTTCGTTAAATAAAACTCCTTCTAACTTTGGAATATTTTTTAGGAGTTGTCGTATGGCAAATACATCCTTTGTTTTTAAGAAATCTTCTTCGTGTTGAGTGGCTTTCTCTACACAGGTTGCTATTTGTTGTATTTCTGTAGTTGAATATACATTATCTAAAATATAGTATCCTTGTGTTTCAAGTGTATGTGATAGATGATGTATATTCAATTCATTTATCTTTCTAAATGTAAATTTACAGCATTATAGTATTTATCTGCAACTACTTTTGCACCTAAACTATTATAATGTACTTGATCTGCTAATAAGATATCATACCAATCTGAAGCCATATCTACAGCAATTACTTGAGAATCTTCTGTAGTACGTTCTCCAGAAACGGTTAAAATAGCATCATTAAAACTATTAAAAATTAAGATGTTTTCTTCATCATAAATTTCAGATACTGCCGGTGCAATTTGTTCTATAAAAATAGTGATGTCAGGGTTGTAATCTTGTAAAATGTCTATGATCCCATGTATGTTTTGAATAGCATCTTCATTAGCAATATTTCTCACTAAATCATTACCACCAATTCCTAATAAAATAACATCAGGCATTTCTACACTAGCTAATGTTTCTTCTAGAGATGATAATACATTTTTTGTGGTATATCCACCTACACCTCCATGCTCACTATCAAAATTTAAGCCATCTACTAATGGGTATTCACTTGTATCTATATTTGGACCTAAAAAATCAACGGTCCAGTTGTTTTGAATAAAACTTTTCCAAAGTTCAAAACGATAACTTTCATGATTAGGTCTATTACCTTGAACTCTTGAATCTCCAAGAGTGAGTATGTTTACTTCATATGCAGGAGGAGCATTCTCAAGACCTCCTTCATCTGTACAAGAGACAACGATTAAAAATAAAAATAGAACTGCTAGTTTGTAAATTTTTGGGGACATAATAATCTTAATTTGGGGTTGGGTATACTATGAAAATTAGATTGTATAATTTTTAGTAAAAGCTTTTTTTAGAATTGAACATATTAGTTTAATGTTCTTGTGATTCAATTTTGTTACCCTATAAATTGTGAGATTAATTTATAAGTATTGAATGTTAAAGCTTGCATGTGAACTATATATCAGATATACAGCTAATTATACAATTAGGATTTTTATTTAATACTGCTTGTGAAAATAAGAGGAATTAGTCCGGAATTGTAGAAGTGTAATTTGTGTCATGACGTTTAATTTTTGATTTAGGAAGTACAAATATAGGGAAATTTGTGTTAATCAACGATGTGTTAAAAACAATTAATAAAGATTATTCTTACAAAATAAATAAACTTTAACAGTTTTTAATAAAAATTACTGTTTAGAAGTCTTCAAAAGAATACCTTTTATTTTGAATACCACATTTTCTAAATGATATATTTTTTATTTGACTGATGGGTAGTTTGTTGTGTAGTTATTCTTTGCTTTTTCTCCAAAATTTTGCAGTAGCATATATGCATAATCCTGTCATACATACAGATAAAACCATAAGATACCCTCTTTGAGGAGCAATATCTGGAGCAGAAGAAGTGAGTATTCTATAGGTTTCAGAGATACCACCTAAGCTTAAAAGTCCGAGAAAATAGGCAACTACCTTGTTTGTGTTCATAGTAACGTGTTAAGAGGCGCTAATATAAAGCTACGATTTTGTAATATATATCCGCAGTGCATTTTTATAAAATAACTGGTATATTATCTTATCAATCTTCATTATTTACTTCAAATCCTAATGAAGTAATGAATATTTCTTCGATTCACCCTTCAGGGAGGGGAAAAATCAAGAAATCTATCCAAAATGTACATCGGGAATATATTAGTAATATGTAATAGGAAATAGCGTTTATACTATCATTTTAATTCATCTTAATAACTTCTTACCCATACACCTTCTATACTCGTAAAGGTATTAGTATCTTTACTCCCTAATATTTTTGAAGATATGATATATCGTTTTAGAGTCATTCTAGATACAGAAGAAGATGTATTTAGAGACTTAGAGATTGATCAGACAGCAACCTTGGAAGATTTCCATAATGCCATCAATCAATCTTTTGGATTTGATGGAGGAGAGATGGCATCTTTTTATAAGAGTGACGATCAATGGAATCAAGGCGAGGAGATTTCTCTTTTTGATATGAGTGATGGAAGTGTACAGGTACGATTAATGAATGAAACACTCGTAGAAGATGTGATTAGTGAGGCAGAAACACGTATGCTTTATGTATATGATTTCTTAAGTATGTGGCGTTTTATGGTGGAGCTTGGAGAAATTGCAGAGCGTGAAGAAGGCATCATCTATCCTAACTTGATGTTTGTACATGGTCAAATACCAGACCAAGCACCAGAAATAAACTTTGAAGCTGATGAAGAAGATATGGGGCCAGAATTTGATGATGATCTAGATATAGATGATCTTGATAACCTTAATTTTGATCAAAACTGGAACTAGTCTATCCCCAGAAACATACCCAGTGTAAACTAACAATACCAAACCAAGTACATGATTAATTTATATAGCACGCAAATTGAGTCACTCTCTATTCATAGAGTTGGTAATAAAAGTAAAGCAGAAGGTCTTTTTGTGTCTAATGATCCGTATCCTTTAAGTGATGAAATTACTCCATTAATAAAGGAATTCTTTTTTAAACCTTTTAGAGAAAAAGAAGAAAACTATTATCGCTTTGATCATGAAGCCGATTTAGAGTTTCATACCTTATTTGGAATTGCACAGAAGATTTTTGAAAACCCTAGTGCAACGCACTTACTCTCTGAAGAGATTGCAAAACATTTGTATGAACAGAGTGAGCATCCACATATTAAAGCTGGAGAGTTATATATCGCACATTTAGATAATGTGATGATTGATAATATTAAAACCGATGCCATAGGGATTTTTAAAAGCGAGTTAAAGCAAGACTTTTTACAATTTCGCGAAAGCGGGTCTAACCTAGAAATGCTTTTAGAACAAGGAATCAATCTTAATAAATTAGATAAAGGCTGTCTGATTGTAAATCATAAACCAGAAGAAGGATATAAAATCCTATCGGTAGATTCCAATCGTTACGACACCAAGTATTGGCTTGAAAACTTTTTAGGCGTTGAGATATTTGAAGATGATAATTTTTATACGAAGAAGTATTTAAAATTCTGTCAAGACTTTGCTAAAGATGTAGTACTTCCAGCAGAAGATAAGAAAGAAGAAGTCTTATTTATGAACCGTGCGGTAAATCATTTTGCAAAGAATGATGCCTTTAATGAAAGTGCCTTTGTTAATGAAGTTTTGGAAAACCCTGATTTAATTCCAGAATTTAAACATTATAAATCGGAACAAGCACCAAAATATAAAATAGAAGACTTAACAGAGTTTCCTATTAGTAACAAAGCGGTAAGTTCGCAACGTAAAAAAATAAAGAATCTAATCCAGTTGGATACAAATATTCAAATCAAGTTAGATTTTATCAATCCTGAAAGTGCAGAAAAATTTGTAGAAAAGGGTTGGGATGAAGAAAAACAGATGTATTATTATCTTGTTTATTTTAATAAAGAGCAGCAATAACAAGGCTTCACGATATACAGTCCCGCATTGCGGGACTTTTTTTGTAACAAAAAGTTTTGGTAACCGTCTAGTTTACATAACACAATCAAAAAACATATCTTTTTGGAAACAATACTCACACTCAATAAACTTACCAAGCATTACGGTGCGGTACGTGCTGTAAATGATCTCTCATTTACCATAGAAAAAGGAAATGTGTATGGTATTTTAGGACCTAACGGAAGTGGAAAATCAACTACTTTAGGAATGGTGCTGAATGTCGTAAACGCCACAAAAGGAGATTATCACTGGTTTGACGGATCAGATTCTACACATAATGCGCTTAAAAAAGTAGGCGCGATCATAGAACGTCCAAACTTTTATCCATACATGACGGCAAGTCAAAACCTTGGACTTGTATGTCAAATAAAAGGCGTATCTAAAGATAAGATAGACGAAAAACTGGAAGTTGTAGGTCTATTAGACCGTAAAGACAGTAAGTTTAGAACCTATTCGTTAGGAATGAAACAGCGTCTTGCTATTGCTTCTGCCTTATTAAATGATCCGGAAATTTTAATTTTAGATGAACCTACTAATGGTTTAGACCCACAGGGGATTCATCAAATTAGAGAAATTATAAAAAAGATAGCAGCCTCTGGCACGACCATTTTACTAGCTTCTCATTTACTAGATGAAGTAGAAAAAGTGTGTTCTCATGTGGTTATTTTACGTAAAGGTGTAAAGTTGTATTCAGGTCGCGTAGATGCGATGAATGCAAGTCATGGTTTCTTTGAATTGAAATGTGATGATACCAAAAAACTTGTAGACTATCTTAACAATAACCCAATGTTTGGAGACGTAAAAACAGAAGGCGATTTGGTTACTGGATTTTTAAATAATCCGCTTAGCGCGAAAGAATTGAATAATCAATTGCATGCCCAAGGCATTGTTCTTAGCCATCTTGTACAACGTAAGGAAAGCTTGGAAGAGCAGTTCTTAGAATTGACTAACAACCTAAACTAAACCGCCATGCTACGACTTTTAACGATAGAATATTATAAACTTAAACATAATAAAGTATCTAGAGTTCTCATCTTAGGATACTTTATACTATTATCTGCAATTGCACTAATTTCTTTAATAGAAATTCCAATTATTAAAGTGAAATTAGCAGAACAAGGTATTTTTAATTTTCCATTTATATGGCATGGAAATACTTGGTTAGCCGCTTTACTTAAATTTTTCCTTGCCGTCGTGATTGTGTCTATGACCGCAAATGAATATAGTAATAGAACACTCAAACAGAATTTGATAGATGGATTAAGCAAAAAGGAATTCATACTTTCTAAGTTTTTTACAGTAATTGTTTTTTCTTTAATCTCAACCATTTTTGTAGGGCTCTTAAGCTTTGTATTAGGATTGATCTATTCAGACTTTAATGAACCAGCAATCATTGTACAAGGATTAGAATTTTTGTTTGCTTTTTTCTTGAAATTGGTAGGATTCTTTTCTTTCTGTTTATTCTTAGGAATTTTAATAAAACGTTCAGCATTTGCTTTGGGCTTCCTCTTATTTTGGTGGATTGTAGAATGGATAATTTTAGGTCTTGTCTCTTGGGGAGTAAATAGCGAAGTGGGCTGGAAAGTATGGGATGTTTTACCACTTGGTTCTATGTGGAATCTGATTAATCAACCATTTACAAGAATGAACTTTGTTCAAAATGCAGCAAGCCGATTAGATGCCGATGCAGCATTAGATTATGCAGTGCATTGGTATGAAGTAGCGATTGTCTCAGTGTGGATTTTTATATTTATATATGCCTCATTTGCATTACTGAAAAAGCGCGATTTATAATTTTATTTTCGCTTTCGCGAAAACAAATCAAGATATAAAACAATCAAGAGTCAGGACGAAATATATGTTTTGGCTCTTTTTTATGCTTCCGCGAAAGATGATTCGGGTATCTGTTACTAGAGTATCATTAAATTGCCCTAATGTCTGTAGTAAAACGATCCGGTTTCTTGCTTGTTTTTCGCGAAAGCGAAAAAAGTCATACCTATATTGAGGAGGTTTTGGTATAGCTAATCAAAAAAAGAAATGGTACATTTATAGGATACTAGGCAGTTATGCAAAAAAACTACTATAAAATCCTACTTGTATTTTTGCTCATCTCGCCCTTTCTAGAGGCGCAAGAGATAGAGCAGTTTACGATTTTTGCTGGACGTTTTGATTATACTGCTATAGGAAACACACTCAATACAGATGAAAATGGAGGCGGTGCTCCTTGTGAAATTCTTACAGAAAGTGCGGCCACGCTAACCCTTGCACCAGATCAAACAGTAGAAGCTGCATATTTGTATTGGGCAGGTTCTGGCACAGGCGATTTTGATATTACTCTTAATGATATTCCGCTTACAGCAGAGCGTACCTTTGCAGATCAAATAGATGACGACCGCGTATTTTTTGCAGGATTTGTAGATGTAACTACGATGGTACAAACTATAGGATCTGGAGAATACATCTTTGGAGACTTAGATTTAACGGATGCGATTACGCCTTTCTGTTCTACAGGAACTAATTTTGGAGGATGGGCCATCACCGTTATTTTTGAAGACCCAGATCTACCTTTAAATCTTGTTAATGTTTTTGATGGACTTGAAAATGTGTCTCAGTTTAACAACGAACTGACGATAGAACTAGAAAACCTAAATGTTTTAGATAATGAAAATGCTCGTATAGGATTTGTTGCATGGGAAGGAGATGCGGGTATTGCTGTAAATGAAACCCTGTCTATAAATGGGAATATCTTAAGTAACCCTCCATTAAACCCAGCAGATAATCAATTTAATGGGACTAATAGTTTTACAGGTCAAGATGATTTGTATAATATGGATATTGATTTTTACAGTATTGAAAATAATATCAATATAGGAGATACTTCGGCTACGATTCTGCTTACTTCCGGTCAGGACTTTGTAATGATTAATAATATTATTACAGTATTAAATAGTCAATTGCCAGATGGGGTAATTGCTATAGATACATTTGATGTCGCTTGCGGCAGCAGAGATGTTGAAATTACATATACAGTATCAAATTTGGGAACAGATCCTTTGCCTGTAGGAACGTCTGTGGCATTTTATGCAGATGCTGTCCTTGCCGGAACGACCATAACCACTGCAGAAATACTTCCTGACGCATCACTATCTGGATTAATTACATTGACTATTCCTAATGGAATTCCTGATATCTTTACCTTAATAGCGGTTGTAGATGATGACGGGACTGGAAATGGGGAAGTCACTGAGACTAATGAAGTAAATAATGAATCATCTGAGGTTTCTATAAACTTGAATGTAATAGACATAGAAACACCTTTGTTGGATGTAAGTGTGTGTGATGATGAAAGTAATGATGAGATTGCTTTTTTTGATTTGACTGTTATTGGTGATATGGCAGTAGGAGGACAAACAGGAGTTATAGTTACCTATCACGAGACAGAAGGTGATGCTATCGCTGGTAGTAATCCAATTACGAATCCTGATAGCTATGCAAATAGTACAAATCCTCAACAGATTTTTGTGCGCTTTCGTCTAGAAGCAGATCCCTTGTGTACACGCATTGAGTCTTTTATGATATCGGTAGCGGCACAACCTGTAATTCCTGATTTAGAAGATACTATAGTGTGTGATGATGAAAGTAATGACGAGACTGCTATATTTAATTTGTCTTCCCAAAACGGAACTATCATAGGAACACAAACAGATGTTTTTATTCAGTTTTATACTAGTCTAGTAAATGCGCAAACAAACACAGATCCTATTGCAAACCCTACAAGTTTCCAGAATACAAGTAACCCACAAACTATTTTTGTGCGACTCTCTAATACGTTAGCAGAAGATTGTTTTGATGTGTCTTCTTTTCAACTTATAGTAGAAGATGTTCCTGTAATAGCAAATGCCTTAGGAAACCTTTTAGTCTGTGATGATCAAAATAATGATGGCCTGTTTACATTTGATTTAACAATAAATGAAGTACTCGCCATTGGAAATCAATCTAATGTAACAGTGACGTTTCATCTTACAGAAGCTGATGCTACTAATGGAGATGATGCAATTCCCAACCCAGATAGTTTTGATAATACGATGTCTCCGCAAACCATTTATTTGCGTATTGTACAAAATGATGATGCGATATGTGTAACTACAGATTCTTTCCTTCTGGAAGTATTTGATCAACCTATCATACCTTCTTTAAACGATATTGTTGCTTGTGATGATAGTAGCAATGATGGTATTTTATTATTTGACCTTACCCAACAACAAGCTACAATTGTAGACGGACAAGAAGATTTTACAGTAAGTTTTCATACCACATTAGAGGATGCCCAGAATAATATAGGTGGTATTCAGAATCCAGAAGTATATCAAAACATAGAAAATCCACAAACCATATATGTACGCTTGGAAAATCCTGATAATACGGCATGTTTTGATTTGGGTATTTTTGGAATTGAAGCACTTACTATAGATCCTCCACAGTTATTACCCGCTATAGAAGCATGTAATGAAGGTTTTGAAATGGCAACATTCGATCTTGTGTTAGCTGCCGAAGATATTGTACTACTAGATGATGAGGTGATAACGGGGTATTATGAAAACCCTGATGATGCTTTTAATGAAGTGAATCAAATCGAAAACCCGTTTATATATACAAATAGTACAAACCCGCAAACTATATATATACGAACCGATAGCCCCAATAGTGATAGCTGTTACAATTTGGCTCAGTTTACAATTACTATAGAAAACTGCCCTCCCTTTGTGCCAGATGGCTTTTCTCCTAATGGAGATTCCATAAATGATGTCTTTGAAATTAGTAATCTTAAAGATGTCTTTGATTATGAATTAACTATTTATTCTCGCTTAGGAAACTTGATTTATAGTGGAGATAATGAAGTCCCATTTTGGGACGGTATTCCTAATCAGGGTATTGGTGGTAACGAAGCTCCTACAGGAGTGTATTTTTGGGTGCTAAAATTAAGAGATCCAAACATTGATGATATGGTGGGATGGGTATACTTAAACCGTTAATACAAATTTCTTAGTAAAACTCGATTTTGAAAATTTAACGGACAAATTCAAAATTATAAGTTGGACTAATCCTTTTTTTAGTGGTATCTAAATTCAATACTTCTTATAGTTGAATATGAATAAAATGAGCATATTCTAAAATATTTTTAGCCTATAAATTGTTAATACGAATTTCTTACAAAAATTTGTTAAAATTCACTAGCTTTGTCCGATCCTTCTAATGTTATGACTTTTAGAGAACTCAATCTTAATAATTCTTTGTGGAATGCATTGGAAGACCTAGGTTTTTCCGAGCCAACTTCTATTCAAGAACTTGCTTTTTCCCCTGTAATGTCCGGTAGAGATGTTGTAGGTATCGCACAAACAGGTACGGGAAAAACGTATGCATATATGCTCCCAATCTTACGAATTCTTACACGCTCACGTCAGGAGACACCTAGAGTATTGATCTTGGTGCCTACGCGAGAGCTTGTTGTTCAGGTAGTTGATGAAATTAACAAGATATCAACTTATTTGGATGTACGTGTGGCAGGAGTATATGGTGGTGCAAATATCAATACACAAAAAAAGCTTATTGCAGAAGGTCAAGATATTATTGTAGCCACACCTGGACGTTTATATGATCTTGCTGTAAGTAGGGTTTTACAACTTAAAACTATTCAGAAGTTAGTTATAGATGAAGTAGATGTGATGTTAGATTTAGGGTTTAGACCTCAACTAATGAACATCTTTGATATTCTACCTCCGCGTAGACAAAATATTATGTTTTCTGCAACCATGACAGATGATGTGGATGCATTAATTAGTGATTTCTTTCAAAAACCACAACGCATTTCTGTAGCGCGTAGTGGAACACCACTCGAAAATATTACACAAATAGGATATAAGATTCCTAACTTTTATACAAAGGTCAATTTTTTGATGGATGAACTCGCTTCCGCGAAAACATACCCAAAAGCATTACTATTTACTAGAGATAAACGTATGGCTGATCGTCTTTTTAAAAGACTAGACGAAGCATTCCCTAAACAATGTGAAGTGATACACTCTAACAAAACGCAAAACTATCGTTTAAATAGTATCAAAGATTTTGAAGAAGGTGTCGTACGTATTCTTGTTGCAACAGATGTAATGGCAAGAGGGTTAGATATAGATGATATTTCACATGTCATTAATGTAGATACACCCAATTATCCAGAAAACTATTTGCATCGTATAGGAAGAACTGGTCGTGCACAACGACAAGGTACAGCCATTGTTCTTACAACTCCAAAAGAAGAGAAAGCACTCGCAGATATAGAGGAATTAATGCAGTATGAAGTTCCTCAAACAGAATTGCCAGATACTGTAGAGATATCTGAAGAATTAGCTCCAGAAGAGCGTCCTGAGGCAAAGGAAATTTATAATCCTATCCGTAGAAAGAATATGGAAGATGAGGATGCGCCAGGACCTGCCTTTCACGAGAAGAAAGAAAAGAATAAAAAAGTCAATTTAGGTGGTTCATATCAGCGAACTATAAAGCAGAAATATAAAAAGCCTAAAACAAGAGGAGATAAGAATTACAATAAAAGGAATAAACGGAAATGATAAAAAAACTACTTTATAACCTTAGTGTTTTTTGTATTCTGACACTATTATTAACATCTTGTTTGGGGAGGAATAAATTTGATCCTGATGCTTATGTAAGGCCAATAGAGATTGTTAAACTTTCAGAAAATCATTATCAATATATTTCATATTTAAAATTAAAAGAATCTACTTACTATCCTTGTAACGGTTATGTTTATATTTCTGAAGGAGAAGCGGTTGTTTTTGATACACCTGTAAATGATAACGATACAAAATTACTTATAGATTTTGTCCAGACAGAATTAAAAGCAACGATAAAAGGAGTTGTTGTAAATCATAATCATAGTGATGCTTCTGGAGGATTAAAAGCTTTCGCGAAAGCAAATATACCTTCATATGCTTCGTCTAAAACCGCAGCTATTTTAGCCAAAGATTCCATAGTAATAACCCACCCATTTGAAGTGAAGCAGGAAGTAAAAGTAGGAAGTAGTACTGTTGAAAATGCCTATTTTGGACCTGCACATACCCAAGATAATATTGTGTCTTATATCAAAGAAGAAGAACTGTTATTTGGAGGATGTATGGTACGACCTTTATTTGGATCTATAGGTAACATAAAAGATGCAGATACACAGCAATGGCCAAAAACGATTCAGAAAATAAAAGAAACATATCCAGATGTTAAAACAGTGATACCAGGACATGGAGCCAAAGGAGATGTTTCACTACTAGATTATACGATAAGCTTGTTTTCAGAAAAAGAAACACAAGGCTGATAATTTAGAATAATTCCAAAAGTCTTTCTTTATATCTTAGATTTATTAATAATCTAAAAATAACGATACCTTCTTGTATATTGACAAGTAGGTATAAAAAATAATGCTATGGAAGATAATAAGAAAAGAGGAGGAGATGCTCCTATTGCTTGTGAGGTTGTAGAAGGAAAGAAATACTCTTGGTGTACTTGTGGACACAGTGAAAACCAACCTTTTTGTGATGGAGGTCATAAAGCAGCAGAAAGCACACCTAATCTACGCTTTGAAGCAAAAGAAACAGGAACTGTATATTTATGTACGTGTAAATTAACGAAGAACCCTCCGTATTGTGATGGGTCGCATAAAAACTAATGTAATTTATACATTTTTAAATATCAATGTAAAAGCAATAACACTAAATGAATTATATAATGCGTCTTAAGATGAGAAATTGTTTTTGTCTTACGTAGTAGTGAAACTCTTGTAAACACATAGTTTCGAAAACTTTTATAATGAAGTAGAGGAGAAATGAACAAGTATCTTTAGTGCATTTTATATTTTTTTGATGTAAAACATATAAGCCTTGGTATATTTATATCAAGGCTTATATTTTAAGAAAAAAGACAAAGCTACTCTTTAAATATTGTTCTAATCTAAAAGAAGTTTTAGAAACTATTAATTTAGAAGAATTTGCCTAAGTTTTATAAAACTATTAGAAAAGAATGTTTAATGAGTAAGAGTATTGTGATTTTTTCTATATCCTAAAATGTTTTTTAAAACGATTGACTAGAATCCAAACCCTACACAACATTGCCCATTTTCATCCACGTTGCCAATACAATTTTGACCTGCTGGAGCTTGTATAACACAAGATCCACCTCCAATTTGGGAATAATTACTAAAGCATCCAATCGTAAGACAAATTTCTCCCCAGCCTCCTAATATGTTTTTTTGTGCTTTCTGACTTAAGGTTTGTACTCCATTTAAATTTTTTATTTTTTTTAACATAGTTACATAATTTATTAATTTCATAATTAATATGAACATTTAAAGACACTCATATTGTATGTCTACTCTTGCAAGAATGTTTTTATAATTGTATGAATAATCTGATCATATTCAAATGAAATTATTTTAATGTCATTTTCATTTGACTAATAAGTGTTTTCTTTCTTTCTCCTTTCTCTCGAGGATACAACAGAATGTAAGTTATGAGAGAAATAAGGTGACGGTATTTTTTAGAAACTTAAGAAATGATACAATAAGAACTTTATTACAAAAGTCATATGGTAACAGAAAACAAACCTAACCTACGTTTTAAGACTAAAAAGACAAGAACAGTTTATTCATATACCTATGCTGTTTGATTTAAGCTTTCTATTAATTGTACTTTTATTAGTTCTTAATTCTAAAGTGATTTCTATTTGAATACATTCAACTTGTAAAAGATTCTGAATTTGATTCCTTTTTAGATATGTCTAATTGCCTGTAATATTTTATGTAAGTTCAATATTTATATTGAACCTATAACACTATGAGTTTACTCACAATTTTTTAAATACAAATGTTGAACTTAAACTTTATTTAAAAAGTTATAGTTTTAATTGTTATTAATAACATTTTATAGTTAATAGGAAAATTATTTAGATTGTGAAAAACACAATACGTCCAAAATTGATTGGATAAGTATTGTGTTTTAAAATGTATACTTTTTAAGTGTGCACTAAATGTTTAACAGGGAATAGTTCTAAAAACTTCAGAGTTAGCGCCATGTGTTTTACAACCCGCTTCATATGTTAGACAGTCACATGTTGCTCCTCCTTTAATAGCATTTAAAGTTTCTAATTTAGAAATGGTCTCTTTGTTGAAGGCTAATTTTGAAATTAACGAATTTGATTTTTTTTGCTTCATTTTTATTATAGTTTTATGATTAAAATTATTTCTGTTAAAATTATAATCAATGATTGATGAAATTAATTCATCCCTATAAAATGTGCTGAATTTTAGGATATAATATATGATTGACAAAGACTTTTTATTTCATGTAATGTATGCTTGGGACGGAAATAACATTTAAGGGACTAATTTTATTCGCCATATTCAGGAAATAATCTCTAGGAGGTTATTTTTTGTGTTTTATAAGAACAGTTTAAGTACCTATTACCGGTAATAGAAATTTTGCTCACATTGTTATTTAATGAAAGGTATAAGGAAAAATAAAGTATAATTAACTTTCTATTACATTAAGGAAAGTCCAATCTCTTCTCCTTTTTGGATCATAAAAGCATGTGCTGCTTCATGTTCATTAGGAATGATACCTTCCAAAATAGCTTCTTTAATGGCTTCTTTAATAATGCCAATTTCTCTTCCTGGAGCAAGTCCAAACGTCTTCATAATTTCTTCTCCAGATATAGGAGGTTGGAAATTACGAATGTGGTCACGTTCTTCTACTTCTTTTATTTTACGACGTACCACCTTAAAGTTGTTGTGGTATCTTTTAAAACGCTTTGGGTTTTTAGTCGTAATATCTGCCTCACATAATGTCATCAAATCTTCAATGTAATCTCCTGCATCAAATACCAACCTTCGTACAGCACTGTCTGTCACATGATCTTCAGAAATGACAATAGGTCGCGAACTCATTAATACCATTTTTTGAACAAATTTCATTTTGTCATTTAATGGCATCTTTAAACGCTTAAATAATTTATATACCATCTTAGACCCTACAAATTCATGTCCGTGAAAGGTCCAGCCTACTTTTTTACTGAATTTTTTGGTAGGCGCTTTTCCAATATCATGTAATAATGCAGCCCATCGTAACCAAAGATCGCCTGTGTTTTTAGAGATGTTGTCTACAACTTCCAGTGTATGGTAAAAGTTATCTTTATGTTTTTGGCCTTCTACTTCATCGATTCCCTTTAAAGCGATCAGTTCAGGAAGTATGTACGGAAGTAGCCCTGTTTTTTCTAACAATAAAAAACCTTTAGAAGGTATAGGGCTCAATATGATTTTATGAAGCTCAGTTACAATGCGTTCTTTGGTGATAATTTTTATGCGATCTGCATTACGTGTAATAGAGGCTAATGATTCTTTTTCAATAGTAAAGTTAAGTTGCGTTGCAAAACGAATAGCACGCATCATTCGTAAAGGATCATCACTGTAAGTAATATCAGGATCTAAAGGAGTTTTTATAATTCCTTTTTTAAGATCTTCTATACCTCCAAATGGATCAATAAGTTCTCCATAATGCGCATCGTTTAATCGTATGGCAAGTGCATTGATAGTAAAATCACGACGATCTTGATCATCCTGCAAACTTCCATTTTCTACAATAGGATTACGACTATCTCTGGTGTAAGATTCTTTACGTGCACCTACAAACTCTACTTCTGTATTACCACTTCGTAACATGGCAGTTCCGTAGGTTTTAAATACCTGAACTTTTGGTCGGTTTGGTAGAAGTTGCGATACTTTTTGTGCAAGCTCAATACCGCTTCCTACAGCTACCACATCGATATCTTTTGCAGTGCCGCGTTTTAAAATATAATCACGTACAAACCCACCTATTACATAGGACTCTAAAGCTAGCGCATCAGCAGCTTGGGAGATGGTTTTAAAGATAGGGTCTGATAAAGCATTTTGGTAAGTTGGCATTCGTATGTATTTGTATGAGATCTCTTATTTTCTAATTACAGAGACTTTTCCGTCATTGGTTAATTTAATAATAGTTGAAGGGGCAAGACATTTTTTTTGTCGGTCCAAATTTACAACATAGTCTACGCCTTCCAAAATAACAGGGTCTATCTCTTTAAAGCTTCTAGGTGTTGGCGAACCACTAATATTAGCACTTGTTGATACAATAGGTTTTCTGAATTTCTTCAATAAAAAATTGCAAAATTTATTTCGACATACACGTATTCCTAAAGTGTTATCTTCTGCAATTAGATTTTCTGCTATACGAATAGGATCGTCATAAATAATGGTAGTAGGTTTAGCAGCATATTTTAAAATATCGTAGGCTACTTCAGGAATTTCTTCTACATATTGTTGTAGCATTTTAAAATCACTCACAAGACAAATTAACGCTTTGCTTTCTGCACGTTTTTTAAGCTGATATACTTTTTCAATAGCATCAGCATTTGTAGCATCACATCCTATACCCCATACCGTATCTGTCGGGTAGAGAATGAGTCCGCCTCTTTTAAGTGTTGCGATTGCTTTTTCGTGTTCTTCTTTCATAATCTATATAACTTATTATCTTCTGTGTCTTTAGACTATTAATGTTCCATCTATATGTTGAAATAGGATATAGTCTTCAATGCTCCCTGTCTTATAGGCATTTCTTTTTCTTCCTACTTTTCTAGGCAATCTAAGGTCATTTTTAACAAAAGATACTGTGAAGGTCGTATCATGATTACTGACCATTATTTGACAAGAATCAATACCAATTTCATAATTGGTGATTTCTCCTCCAGAAATATATTCTGTTAGGAAATTCCAAGTTTTGTCATCTCCGTAATTAGAAGTCCAAGGTTTTGTTTTGTTGTATAAGTCAGGATCACACGTTACAACGTTATTATCAATGATAACATAATCTCCAGCTCCCCAAACAGCATACGTTAAGTATTCATCATTACTGAGTTGTAAACCAAAAAAACCTGCGCCTCCCATTCCGTAATTTCCAAGATGTGAGTTAAAATCTATAATCTCTAAACCAATAATATCTTTTTTATGTACTTGTTTGAGTAATGTAGGTCTATTAAATATTAATTGGTCATCTTTTTTTATTTCTCCATAGAGCATATAAGCTTCTTCATCACCTTCAGGGAGTCCAATTTCAGTATATGCTAACCAACCTTTTTTTTTCCATTCAGGCAAGTTCTTATGTTGAACAATCATCGAGTATTGTTCAATAGCTCCCATTTTTAAATTTAAATAATCGTGTTCAGTCATTTTAATGTGATGGATGATGTCAAGATGTAAGGCTTCTATAAACGTCTATATATTGTTGTGCTGCATTTGCCCAACTAAAACTTTTTGAATGTGCTATGTATGCTTCAGAAAGCATATTTGTATTTTTTGAATAATTAGCTAATCCTTTTGTTAATACATAAGCCATATATGCTGGATCGTAATGATCCCAATAAAAGGCATGTGTTCCTCCTACTTCAGGTAACGATGTATTATTAGATATAAAAACAGGTTTTCCAAATCGCATCGCTTCTATAGGAGGTATACCAAACCCTTCTCGTAAGGAAGGAAATACAAAAGCAGTACAGTGTTTCAAGTAATATTGTTTGTCAAATTCAGAAATCTTCCCAGTACATATCACCCGATCTTGAAGTCCGTGTTTTTGAATGCATTCTTGCAAGGTTGTTCTTGCATAATCAGTTCCGTTATTACCAGCAAGTACAAGTTTGTATTCAGGGATATGTGCTAGCATTTCTACTAGTGAATGGAAGTTTTTACGTTCACTAAACTCACCAATACTAAAAAAGAAAGGACCCTCTACTTTTATGTTAGGAACATGATTCTCTGGAAGTGTAATGGTTTCTAATGTGTTGCCATTATAGATAATATATTCAGGAACATCAGGAATTTTAAAGTATTTGTGAGTAGATTCTTGGGAGTACTTAGAAATATACGTTATCGCATGACTTCGATCTAGTTTAGCTTGAAAACGTTGGTTACTCTCATGATTCAAATCTTTAGATACCTCATCTATAAAGTTGACGTCATGTACTGTAAGCACATAAGGAATATCATGATATGGCTCTATCTTTACATTTTGATTGAGCGAGTGCCAAACATCATATTTTTTTCGAATCCTAAAAGGTGAGCGTCTATGTAACGTATAGTATTTCTTATAATCAAAATAATCTCCAAACTCTTTTTGAAAAGGAGCAGTGTCTTTTGCATATAAGGTACATCGTATGTCAGAAACTTGGGCATTATACATCCCTTTAATAAGATGATAATTAAATTGTCCAAAACCTGTTTTTAGGTTTTTGAGATTATGACTCTCTAAAAAAATAGTAGGAATTTCAGACATGCGAACAAAGATAAATCAAAACTCCTGATTGTTCATTGTTTAAATTAAAGTATAGATAATTTTTAAAAATAGCTTTAGTACATCAAATAATATAATAAAATGGAAGTAAGAAATATTGAAAGTACTAAAATTGGACCTATGAAAAACATATAGAATACTAATTCATAAAAATAGGACTTTGGTTTAATTTTCTTTAAGTAGAAATTTGATTTCATAAATATTTTATTGTGAGCTAAAACCAATAGGATACTCAAAAACATAAGACTTCCAATAAATAGATAACCTTTCATATCAATATGTCTAAGTAAATTTATAATAGTTACACACCAAATAATATAGTAGTTTTGCAACGTGAACTATCATATTGCACCCACATATAAGGATAAGGAAAATCAAATTGTAGATATCGTGACTCATTTTGAATCACAAGGTAAAAAGTTTGATGAACGGAATCGTAATTCTCTCAAGTTATTTGAACTGGATGGGGAGACTATTAATATCAAATCCTTTAAAGTACCTAATCTTATTAATAAGATTGCGTATCGTTATTTTAGGACATCAAAGGCGCGACGTTCTTTTGAGTATGCTAATCGATTGTTAGAAAATGACGTGCTTACACCAGAACCTATAGGCTATTTTGAAGAGCGTGGTCTTTTTTTTGGAAGAAGCTATTATGTGAGTAAACATCTGACGTATGATTTGACGTATCGCGAACTCATACGAGATTCTGAATATGTTGGTGATAAAGATTTGTTGTCCGCTTTCGCGAAATTCACCTACGGTCTTCATCAAAAAAACATTCATTTCCTAGACCATTCTCCTGGAAATACGCTTATTGTGATCAAGGATGATGGGTATGATTTCTATCTAGTAGATCTCAACCGAATGGAATTTGGACCGATGGATTTTAAAACGCGTATGTCTAATTTTAGACGCTTATCTGCTGTTGAATCTCAGGTAAAGATCACAGCAGACGCGTATGCTAACGCTAGCGGAGATGATAAAGAAGTCGTGTTTAAAGCCATGTGGCAAGAGGTACAAGACTTTCAAAAAGGATTCCACAGGAAAAAAAGATGGAAGAAAAAATTGAAGTTTTGGAAACGTTAGTGCTGTGTTTTCAGTAAATAGATAGCTTTTATGTGTGTTGTATACGCTTTCGCGAAAGCGTATGACTTAAAATAAGAGTACCTTTGTAAAATACACGAAATGATACAAACACTAAATACGCGTCATTTCTTAAGACCTATTTATGTCATTTCAATCATTGGGCTTATCTGATGCCTTGCTTAAAGCGATAAGCAAAAAAGGATATACTACACCATCACCGATACAAGAGAAAGCAATTCCTGTCGTATTAGAAGGAAAAGATGTGCTTGCTTCTGCACAAACAGGAACCGGAAAAACAGCCGGGTTTACCTTGCCTATGTTGCAACTATTAACCCAAACAGAAGCTAGACGCAGGCGTCCCATACGTGCGTTAGTACTCACACCTACGCGTGAGTTAGCTGCTCAGGTATATGATAATGTAAGAGCGTATAGTGAGTTTTTAGATATTCGATCTACAGTGATTTTTGGAGGAGTGAATCAGAAACCGCAAGTACGTACCTTACGACAAGGAGTTGATATTTTGATTGCAACGCCAGGACGATTATTAGATTTACAAAGTCAAGGGGAATTGTCATTATCTAAAATAGAATTTTTAGTATTAGATGAAGCAGATCGTATGCTAGATATGGGATTTGTGAGGGATATTAAAAAAGTGATTTCATTAGTGCCTAGAAAGCGTCAAACATTGTTGTTTAGTGCTACCTTTTCTAAAAGTATTAAAGAATTAGCAAGTAACATGTTGTACAAACCGGTATTGGTAGAAGCAACTCCAGAAAATACTACAGCAGAGAAAGTCATCCAAACGACCTATCGTGTAGATAAATCTAAGAAAACAGCACTGATTACTAAATTTATTAAGGAAGGCAACTGGGATCAGGTGCTTGTTTTTACGCGTACCAAACATGGTGCTAATAGGTTAAGTCAGAAATTAGATAAGGCGGGAATTACGTCGGCGGCAATTCATGGGAATAAAACACAAAATGCGCGTACAAAAGCATTAGCTGGTTTTAAAAAAGGAACCATACGTGTATTGGTTGCAACAGATATTGCAGCCCGCGGTCTTGATATTCCGTTATTACCTTATGTGATTAATTATGAATTACCTAATGTGCCTGAAGATTACGTACATCGTATTGGACGAACAGGTAGGGCAGGAGCTAGCGGTCAAGCAATTTCACTAGTAGGTGTCGATGAAAAAGAATACGTGCGAGGGATTGAAAAATTATTAGGAGAACGATTACCTAGTAACATTATACCAGGATTTGAACCTACAGATACCATCGAAGAATTGAAAGCCAGAGCTGCCGAAAATAAACAACGACATAAACAGTCTAGAAACGCTCACCCAAAAAATAAATCACAAAAGAGTGAAGGTTCAAATTCAAATTCTAGAAATAGTCGAAATAAAAATAGGAGAAGAAATAGATAATTGTGTATGACGGTTTTTGATGCTAGATCCTTTTCAAAAGATTTAAAAATAGCACGATATGCCTATCAGTATGGAGATGGTGTAGATAATCTGTTAATTGAAAAATACCTTAGAAGTCTAAAGGAGGTTGATCTTACTCTTTACAAAGATGATACAGCAAAACTTGCTTTTTGGCTCAATGTGTATAATGGAATGACCAATTATGCCATCATTAAGTTTAAGATTAAAGCATCTATGAAAGAAGAAGCTGATTTCTTTAAAAGACCCTTATTTAGTATAGATAATCTTACATTTTCTTTAGATGATATAGAGCATGGTCTGTTACGTCGTAATGCAAGAAATCATATCGCACAAGACAACCCTAAGTTAGCGCATATGGTAGATACAATAGACTATCGTATTCATTTTGCTTTAAACTGTGGCGCAACATCTTGTCCGGCTATTGCTTTTTATACAACTTCAGGCTTGGAAGAAGAACTTGCTGTAGCTGAAGTATCTTTTGTGAGTCAGGAATTTATAGTAAATCATGATCAAAAAAACATTCATTGCTCTGCATTGTTTGAATGGTACAAAGAAGATTTTGGAGATCGCTTTTTAAATGACGCTAATTATGATGGGTATACAGTGAAGCTTTCTTCTTATGATTGGTACATATAAAAAAGCGCCACTCAAAAAAGAGTGGCGCTTTAACAAAAAAGATATTGTGGTGATTATATCCTCTTTGTATCTCCATTAAATAATGGTACTGTCATAGAGAAGTTTTCTCCAAACAATAATTTTTGTTCTTCAAGAATACCTAAAGCAATCTCTTCACCCATTAAGATAGACTCATAATAATCTGTAAAGTAATGTACTCCAGCCCAATCACGTCCTATAGAAATATTAGAACATAATTTATTAAGTTCTCCTTCTACCGTAAGTTTTGCGATTTTATTTTCACTATCAAGTACCGGTACAACACTTAAAGATTGTCCTTGATCTACAGATACGTATGCAAGATTTGAAGAATGTACTTTATCTTCTGTAAGTCCTGGTTTTACTTTTTCAAGAATATTAAAATCCTCTTTTCGTAATTCATCTTTAGGAACTACTTCTAGAAGGCTCTTGTGATCGAAAAATGCTTTAAGAATCGTTACACAAGCACCAGCTACAGTAGCGTGACCAGCTCCATAGGCTGGATGCATAGGCGATCCTTCACAGAAAGCCATAGGTAATAAGTAGTTTCCTGCTTTTCCATTCTCATCTGCTACTGCATCTAAGATTTTGCATTCAGCTAAATTATCAAACATTTCTCTTAAGTCTGGAGCCATGTGTTGTAATTCATCTACTTTGAATAATCTTGCAGCAAGCGCTTCAGGACGTAAACGTCTGTGTACGTTGTATTTTTGGAAACGTACAGCTTTTAAAGCACGTGTCGCTACTTCTGTTACTAATGATAAGATGTGTGGTCCGCCGAAATGAGCAAATCCTTGCTGGTGATCAACTTTATCATTTCCTTGGAAAGGAATTCCTGGATCAAATGGAGTTCCATTTGATAAAAGAATTAAACAGGCGTTTAAGTATGCTTCATATAAAGCATCATAATGTACATACGTAGCAAGATCACGAGGTGTATAGATAAAACGACGTCCCTGAGGCGTGTTACCAGGAAGGTATGTTTCAAGAGCACCTACATTTGCTGCATTTTGTACATCTAGCCATTCTTCCCAAGTTTGCATATAGTTTTGACCAGGCGTTGCTGTACGCACACGTTGATCTATAGAAATTGCTCCATAAGTGATTAATCCGTCTCTTGTTCTACGTTCAGCATCATTTCCATTAACACCTGTATTTCCTACTAAAAGGAATTGAGAAAGGTAAGGACCTATGTCATCACCTGGTGTGATTCCTCTATAAGCAGTAGTTGGCGTAGGACATAAACGATCACATCTACGTATTTCTTCCTGCTCATTTAGTTTTAATGTTACTTTTTCATTAAACCAATCAAGTTTCTGTAATTTAGCTGTAAATTCCTGTACTTGTTTTACGTAAGCAGGTTTTGTGTCAAAAGCATCAATCACATAATCTGGAGAGATATCTTTTTTAATATCTAAGCCTTTACCACATCCCATTACTCCATTTGTGTATGCATGAAACGGAACATCTCTTAATAATGCTTGGGTATACACCTCAGCCATTTCTCCTTCTAATTCCTCACTCCCTAGGCGAGGTGCAGGAGGCATAGTAACTGCTTGTGCATCTGGTCCTTCTAGATCAAACGCCAATCCAGCACTTTGACTTTCCCAAGCGCGTAGGCCCACAGGTCTTCCATTGTTACCTGTCTTTGCTTTCTCTGACAACCAATCAGGAAGCTTACATTCATAACCTACATTTTCTTCACGTCCTAATGGCGTGTCTCTAAAGTCTCTTTCATCACCACTATCTATCGCATTGATAAATTTTTGAACGTTAAGTGGTGTGTTTACTAAACCAGTTTTTTCATTATGAGGCATTCCCTTTGTAAAGGTCATTAAGTACGATGGCTCTCCTTTTGCAATACCATGACGCTCAGCGTTTTTTTGATCATGTCTAAAACACTGCTCGTCTCCATTATCAATGTGTGGTAAATGCGGACGATCATACGCAAGTTGCGCTGCTTTTCTTCTTCTTTCGAGCGCTTCTTCTCTTCTGTAATTGTTCATTCTTTTTTTGATTTTAGTTAATAAATTATTTCCCCTTGTTTTTGTATTATTGACAACTAATTATTTTGGTTTTTTTGCCATAATACTTATGTTAAAGATGCATCAGCTTACACTTAAACACATGGTTTTTTAGGGGTAGAATCAGTAGTTTCAGTAGTTATATTACTGATTTACATTTAAATAGCTGATAGACTTTCCTTAAAACACTTGTCTGAGCTTGTGATATGCCAAAAAACCTCTGTAAATGATGTGTTTTATTACAGTGACAAATTTATTTTATTGATATGTAGTTGTTTAGGGGTGTTTGCCCCTTTCGGGTAAGGAGTATAGACTGCTTTTATACGCTTTCGCGAAAGCGTATACAGGATATTTAGAATTTATACTTGTAAAAAGTGTATAATTGACAAGTTTCTATTTTGCATAAGTAGTTGATGGAAAATGTACAACTATCAAAAATATGGTAGTTGTACATTTTCATATGTAGTTGTTAAATCGTTTTGGAATTCTTATGTTATAGTAGGGCGTTTATAAGGCCTTACAATCAATCGCAAACCATTATTATATCTAAAATAATTCCACATCCAATTAACAAACACAATGACACGGTTTCTAAAGCCAACTAATAGCATAAGGTGTACAAACATCCAAACAAGCCAGGCGAAAAAGCCTTGAAATTTAAATTTTTTGACTTCAACAACGGCTTTGTTACGTCCTATGGTAGCCATAGATCCTTTGTCATTATAGATAAAAGGAAGTGTTTTTTTATTTCGCGCTAAGCGGTTAAAAGCTTTTGCAAGATAGGCTCCTTGTTGCATCGCTACAGAAGCTAGCATAGGAAGTCCTTGTGGGTATCGTTCAGATTGTATCAATCCCGCATCTCCGAGTATGTATACATTATCTACACCTTTTGCTATACAGAAATCATCTGTTATAATACGGTGTCCTCTTCCTATCTCTGCTATATGTAAACCTTCGGGAAAATCACCTTTTACGCCAGCAGCCCAGATTAGTGTATCGGTTCTAAAGGATTGATCTCCATTTGTAGAAACTACATTGTCTTTATAATCGGTGACAAAAGTTTGTGTCCAAATATGCACGCCTAATTTTCTAAGCGCTGTAAACGCTTTTTCAGAAGAGCGCTCTTGCATAGGAGCTAATACCCGATCTGCAGCCTCTATCAAATGGATTTTCATGATGCGTAAATCAAGGTCTGGAAAATCATTTGGAAGAATTTTATTTTTTAACTCAGCAAGAGCTCCTGCAAGTTCAACTCCTGTAGGACCTGCTCCAACAATCACAAAGTTCATTAATTCTTCACGTCGCTCCAGATCTGTGGTATTTAATGCTTTCTCAAAATTACCTAAGATTTTAGAGCGTAAATTAAGTGCATCGGTCAAAGACTTCATAGGAAGTGAGTGCAATGCGATATTGTCATTTCCAAAAAAATTATTGGTGGCTCCTGTAGCAATAACTAGCTTATCATAAATAAGATCGCCAATAGATGTTTGTATTGTCGATTTTTCTGTATCAATGTGTTCAACATTGGTGAGTCTATAAAATGTGTTTTTCTTTTTATGTAAGATTTTCCGAATAGGATAGGCAATAGAATCTGGTTCTAATCCTGCCGAAGAAACTTGATATAATAAAGGTTGAAATGTATGATAATTGTTTTTGTCAATGAGCACAAGTTGATAGTGATTTGTATCTATCTTTTTTGCAACTTGAAGCCCTGCAAATCCTGCCCCGATAACAACGATTCGAGGTAAATCGATAGTGGGAATATTCATTAAAGTTGTTTGCAATAAAGATACGAAATCACAAGGGGTTTTCTTTGCTTTTTAACAGCTATTCATTGGTCATTTTAGATAATTATCATGTCAATTTTCTTTCTTGTGAGAAGTATTGATGTATGATTACTGTGTTTAACCTTTTTATTTTTTTAAAAACATAAAATAGAAGCAGATTTTATTTTAATCATTTGACTTTTAGTTTTTTGAATTGTTTTTTGTTTTTAATTATTGAAGATATGTAAGTTTAAACAAGACTGTTAATTTTTTTGAGGATGATACTTTAGTTTTTAACTTAAGGAAAACTAGCTACTTATGAAAAAGTTCATCCTACTCTTAGTTCTTATAGGAACTGTAACAGTTGCTGCTCAAAATGAATTATGGAAACCTCTCAAAACTGGAGCTGGTGGATGGATGACAGGCTTGTATGTACATCCCAATGGAAGTCCTATTTATTCAAGATCTGATGTTGGAGGAGCTTATCGTTATGATGCGCCATCAGATGCGTGGATTCAATTAGTTACTACAAATTCAATGCCTCCATCAGAAATTGATGTGCAAAAGTATGATGGGGTTTTAAGTATTGTAGGGGCAGACAGTAATGCTGCGATTGCTTATATGGCTTTTGAAGATGGTATTTTTAAATCAGAAAATAGTGGAGATACTTGGGAAAAAACTAATTTTCCATCTATTCAAAACTTTCCCAACAATGATGAATCTAAACTTTCAGGAGAGCGTCTTTCTGTAGATCCTATAAATGAAGAGGTTGTATATTTTGGAAGTATTAATGATGGGATGTGGGTTACTTTTGATGGCGGTACTTCTTGGAATACAGTTACCACTGTTCCTTCTGGGACAGTAGATAGAGGCGTACGTGAGATTAAATTTGATATTACGAGTGGTAGTACTAATGGGAGGACAAATACACTATATGCTAGTGTAGATGGGGAAGATGTATATGTGTCTATAGATGCGGGTGTTACTTGGGAAGCCACAAATAGCGGTATTACAAATCCTGTTTTTCTAGATACAGAAATTTCAAATACTGGTGTCTTATATATTGTAGGTTATGACGGAAATTTTAATAGTATTGGAGCTATGGCTTATGATGGGGCTATTTGGCGTACTGTTTTTCCAAGTGGAACCGATGAGTTTTTAAATATAGCTTTAGATCCTTTTAATGTAGATAGAGCCTTAGTGTTTGGGAATGGTTTTACAGATACATATCAGACAGCAAATCTTACAGAAAACACACCCACATGGGAATTTAAAACCAAAACTAGAGTTGCTCCAAACATCCCTTGGATGGAATGGTATGATGGAGATTTCTTTTCTTTAGGGGAAATTGTATTTGACCCTGTTATAGAAGATAAATTATGGATAAGTGATGGCGTAGGAACATGGACTTCTACAGGTCTAGATGATTCTGATATTACATGGGTAGAGACCTCTAAAGATCAAGAACATTTAGTCTCTAATGATATTATAGGCCTTACCGATGGTTCTGTAGTGACGGTACATTGGGATAGGCCTATATTTAAACACAATGATCTAGATGCTTACCCTGAGACCTATGGGCCTATTAATAGGTTTAATTCTGCTTGGTCTTTAGATCGTAATATCAATAATCCTAATTTTGTAGTATCTGTAGTAGACGATCATCGCTTCTGCTGTTTTGATGACGGTACGCAATATTCTGGGTACTCAGAAGATGGAGGTGAAACATGGACAAAATTTGCATCACTTCCTGAAGGTGATACGCAATTATTTGGTTTTATATCAGTGAGTGCTACAGATATCAATAATATTGTTTGGTTACCAGCAGATAATAAATTGCCTTATTTTACTTTAGATAAAGGGCAGACTTGGAATCAAGCTTCTATACCTGGTGCTTCAGACACCTGTTGCTTGAGTGGTTTCTTTTTTTCTAGGCTAGCTTTAACTGCCGATCGTGTAGCGCCTAATACGTTTTACCTCTATGATTTTGGAAATGGATTTATTCATAAAACAATAGACGGTGGCGCCACTTGGACTACAGAAGTTGGACTTGACAGTGCCTTTGCTTTTAATGGCAAACTAGAAAGTGTACCTGATTTTGAAGGACATTTGTTTTTTGCCAATGGTATAGAACAAAGTGTAGAGTTAATTGAAGGATTAAAACGGTCTACAGATGGAGGAGAAACATGGACAACTCTTTCTAATACAGATAAGGTGTTGAATGTAGCTATTGGGGCTCCAGAACCCAATGCCACGTATCCTACTATTTTTATTCAAGGAGAAGCCGATGGTGTATACGGAATATTTAAAAGTATAAATCAAGGGGATAATTGGACACAAATAGGAACATATCCTTTAGGAATTTATGACCGTGCAAAAGTTTTTGAAGCCAATCCTTTTATCCCAGGAGTACTTTATGTAGGATACGCAGGTAATGGGTTTATGTATTATGAAGATGAAAGTGTATTGGGGGTTGAGTCCGCTTTCGCGAAAGCGGATATAGAAATTTTTCCAAATCCAACTAGTGATATAATTACAGTGACAAATGCTGTAAGCAATAGTACATATAGTTTGTATAATGTTACGGGGCAACAATTAATAATAGATCAAAAAATAACAGAAAATGCATCAATTTCACTAAAGGCTTTTACTAATGGACTCTATTTTTTAAGAGTTCAATCAGGAGGAAAAGTACAAACGTTTAAAGTGATAAAAAAATAAGTACTTTTTTAATACTCAAAATCATAGGCATGTTTACCCCAATCTATTGTTTTGATTTTTTCAAGAATATCATCTTCTATTGGAAAGCAATATGTTTCTTGAAACCAAATTACTAATAATGAAGATGCATGCATATCTTCATTTCTTGCAGGTTGATGATGCCATAACTCTGCAACACATACCATAGAAGGCAAACTCATGGGTGTACCAAATGGATAGGGTCTGTTAATTTTTATGGGAGTTTGCTTAGGCTCAATTAAATAATAATCATTTACATAGCACATTTCTTGTGCTCTTTTGATGACTCTTTCAATAGTACGTTTATTAGATGCATCGGTAGGGAGTCCTTCTAGAAGACCATTGTATGTTCCCCATTGATGTAACTCTCGGATACTTACTTCAATATCGTTTTCTAATATGATTCTCATAAGTTTTATTATTTCTGGACAGGTTTAAAAACCTTAGTAAAACTATCTCTTTGTAGCTTATCTAATGAAAAATCATACATAGCATGTTTAGGATTCATAACTATTTTTCCTCCTAACTCAATAATAATATCTTTTAAAGAAATGGAGTTACGCCATTGTTGATATAAAGCTTTTGTAGCGGTATGGGATAATAGCGAATTTCCAGAAACTCTCGTTTCTCCTGCTCCCACATTTAAGACAACAAAACACTGTTTGTCTTTTTCAGGAATAAGTATCCCTAAAATAGTTTGTTTTTGCACAGATTGACATTTTGTTTCTAAAAATAGATTATTAGGGTTGATCATATATTCATAATCTATGTTATCTCCTTTTCCAATGATCATTTTATATTCACAGTTACTAGAACCATCATATACATTACTATTAATTAAAGTAGGTTCTTTTAACCCTTTTTGAGCATATATATATTCTACGGCACCATTAGGTGCGTCAGTAATATCTCCAGAATAGATAAGTTCTCCTTTTCCTTTTTTATAGCTTGCATTCCATCCAATTTTTCCTCCTATATGTAAGCCAGATACATCTATATCATGAGCTCCCCATTGATTTTCCCAATAAATACCTACAGCTAAAGAATCTGCAAAGAATTTACTACCTGTAGGTATGTTTCCCACATACATTTTTTCAGAAGTTGGGAGTGCATATTCAACACCTGCAGGGAAAAAGAATTTTTTTCCAGAAAAATCAAACTTGTTTTTTAAATAGGCTATTATAAAATAATAATTAGGCCAGATAACTCCAGATACATTATTGTTTTTTATAAAGGATTTCCCATTTCTTATTCTGTATGCAAATGCGTGTTGACCATTCATCCTTGTATAACAAGCTGAAAGTGCTTTAAACAAAGCAAAAGGAGTAGCATTATCTAACCAATGTGTATCCTCTTCTAAAAGTAATACACTCGTTACAAGATTTAATGGATTTGTTATTAGAGGTTTGTGATGTGTCTTAGATAGTTTTGAAATCTTATTGATTATTTTAGGACACTTTGCTTTAAAAGCAAGAAATAATGGTTTAAATCGATTAAAAATTTCTGCTAATTTTTCTAATCCGAATTCGGCAAACTGCTCAGTAGGATTGTAATTTGACGCAATAATAGTTTCGACAGTATCTTTGCTTTTAATTAATAATGACTCGCCAGTTGCTTTATAAATAATATACCTTAAAAAAGCGATGTTGTTTTTTGGTAAAACACCATATAAATCTGCAATTTTTACAATTGCTTCTTTGTTATTGATATTTTCATCACCTGTAAAATGATAAGAGAGCTCATCAACTAAAATAGTTAACACTTCATCTATAGTATCTTCTTTTAATGCGATACCAGATTGTAATAAATACAGGCATTTTTCAGTCATTTCCTTATTTGAATAGCCTTTAATGACTTTGAATGCTAGTTTTGTATCAGGAATATCGATTATTTCATTTGGAATATACATGACATCCTGAAAGTTGCTTCCATAGGTTGAAACGTAGTGTTTAATCTGTTCCATCCACAGTTCTTTTCTTGTGTTTGTAAGAACTGTTTTCCATGATTTATGAAAGGTTTTATTGAGGCCAAAACCGTCTAGTTTTTCATTTTTATAAAAACGAATAATTTTATTCTTTGCCCATAAAGCGCCCGATTCAATAATGTATCCTTCTTTTGCAACAAAAGGTTGATCATTAGAATCTTTTGCTAATACTGCGTTAAATAATTTTAATGTCTTCATGGTATTACTTTTTTTGAACAAATAAAGAAAGCATTCTTTAATGGTATTGATAAGTAAGTAAAGACTCGGCGAGAAGTAATTTCACCAAAAGAATATAGGAACTTCTTTTGCCAGAGTTTTAATTACAGTTCAAAAGTAAAATGACGTTACGCAATGTATTTGCGTAGTTTTAATTAAAACAGATATTCGTATAATTTTAATGAGTGAAACACTATTTTGTAAACTCTGTAAGATGCATACAAAACACATAATTGAATCTGCCTCTGTTGACGGCAGGAAGGCTAATCTCGCTTTTTCAGCGGAATCTTGATGTAATACCTTTTATTCTTTACTCAAAAGGACATTTAAATGATGCACCATTTCATCGCATTGAGGGACATATATTTTAGAGATGAAGTTTTCATTTTCTTTTTGGTATACCTCAAACATTCTTGAACCCGTACTTTTTGAGTATTGAACGTTAGCTATTCTATCGCACATCTTTATAAATGAAGCATTTTTAGTTTCTCTTATGCCTTTATAATAGGTGTCATTTGCGCGTTCTTTTCTTGTTCTTCCTTTTTCATTGGTTAAGGCGTATGCAAGTTCGGCAATAGTTTCATTAGTTTCCTTTTTTACATCATTATAGGTCTCTCTAGCATCTTCAATAATATCGTGTACCCAACAAGCTGCAAGCACATTTTCTTGTTCTTCTTTGGGGATGAGATGAATAAATTTTTGAGCTACTTGATATACCATATTCAGATGGTAGTCGTAATCAAAATCATCATATTTTTGATTTACGTCTTTATGCTTTTTTTTAGCATATTCTATTACTTTTTCTAGCATACTTCTTCAATTCCTGTTTTGTACTAATTTTCAGTATAAATATACCTAAAACTAAGGCTTTGTGAAGTTCTAGAATAATTATTAATATAAAAAAAACTATTCTTCATATTCAATATAATTACTCATAAAATCATTTTCAAAAGTCTCAATAGCGGTAAGCTTTCCATTTTCATTATAATATTTAAAATCGCCGTCTTGTGCACCGTTTTTATAACTTCCTATTCTGGCTATCTGTCCATTTGGATGATACTCTTTTATGGTTCCTATGGCTTTACCCATATCATATTCAGAAAGTTGTCTCAATGAGCCATCAGGATGAAAACTTTTTAATACTCCATGTTCATGTCCATTAACCATTTGCACTTCTTGAAACAAAGCTCCGTTTTCGTGAAAGGTTTGAAATAACCCATGTCGAAGACCATCCTTAATATTCATTAGTGCATCTATTGTATCATGACTATACGATATCATTAATCCATTTTCAAGATCATTTACATAAGGTATCTCGTATGATAATTTACCTTGATCTGTGTATTCTTTCCAAACACCTTGTTTTTGATTTCCGATGTATAAACCTTCGCGATCAATAGTTCCATTTTTATAATAATACTTCCAATACCCTACTTTTTGCTTATTTGCATTATAAATACCTGAATCTTTTTTTATGCCATTCGGGTAGTAGCTCATACTATTCTGTCGCTCTTTATTATGTTCCTCTAGCGTACTAATAACATGTTCTTCTATTTCGGCTCTTATTTTTGAAGTTTCAATTTCATTAGTTTTGGTAGGCATATATGCTATTGTTATAATGAAACTTATAAGCGTACAGATAAAAGAAATAAATAGAAAAATAGGCAGTAATTTTTTCTTCATAATAAGTAGTTAAGATGTAATTTAATCCTCCAGTCGATACAGAACGGCTTGCCAAGCACTCAACATAAACTCCTTATAGGTTTGATCGTCTAGAATATAGGTGTTCGAAATTACTTTTACTTTTCTGTTATACGTAATATGAGAAGGGAGTATATAGGTAACGGTATCATCACTAAAATTAAGCAGGATTAAAAATCGATCTGCTCCTAGCGTACGGGTATATGCATAAACTTGTTCGTGATTTGGATGCAAGCATTCATAATCTCCATATACGAGCGCAAGATTTGATTTTCTTACAGCTGTCATTTTTCTAAAATAGGAAAGTATGGAATACGCTTCGGTCTCTTGAAATGCTACAGAAACACCGTCTTTGTAATTTGGATTTAAACGTATCCAAGGTGTGGCAGAAGTGAAACCAGCATTAGATGTAGCATCCCAATGCATAGGTGTACGCGCATTCTCGCGTGCAGCATGTTGCTCACTTTCCATAAATGCTCCCAAATCACCACCGCTATTTTTTACATACTTATAGCGATTGATGGTATTAATATCTCGATAATCTTCAATATCTGTAAAGCGTACATTAGTCATCCCAATTTCATCTCCTTGATAAAAATAAGGAGTGCCTCGCATGGTCAATAAAAAGGTGTGGAGTAGGGTAGCGCTGTTTTTCCAATGTTCAGGACTGTCATTTCCCCAACGGCTCACAGATCTTGGGAAATCATGGTTTGCAAGAAATAAGCTTCCCCAACCCGCTTTCGCGAAAGCGGTATCCCAATCACTAAAAATTTTCTTAAACTCAGATAGCTTCCATTTACCTTCTCGCATGGTGAATACTTCGCCAGGTTTACGATCTAAAGACATCAAATCAAAATGGAAAAACATATCCATTTCTTTTCGATCTTCATGTACAAAATCTAGCGCTTGGTCAATATGAATGCCGGGTCCTTCTCCTACCGTAAAAGCATCATATTTTGATATTACTTCATGGTTGAGTTCGTTGAGGTATTCATGTATACGAGGACCATTGGAGTAATAAGCAATAAATTCATGCGGTGCCGTAGCATCTATTTCAGGATAGGTAGTATCCTTACTAATAAACGGAATTACATCCATTCGGAATCCATCTACGCCTTTCTGAAACCAGAAATGCATCATATCATAAATCTCCTGACGTACCGTTGGATTTTCCCACTTTAAATCAGGTTGTTTTACAGCAAAATAATGTAAGTAATACGCATCGGTTTGTGCATCATATCGCCATGCATTTTCATCAACATCAAAATAACTCCATCGTTTTGGAGGGATTCCTTTTTCGGCAGGCCACCAATGGAAATAGTCGCGGTATGGATTATCACGTGAGGATCGGGATTGTTGAAACCATTCGTGCTCATCACTACAATGATTAACCACCAGATCCATCACTAAGCGTAAGTTGCGAGCTTTCATTCCAGCCAATAACTCATCAAAATCACCCATGGTGCCAAACTCAGCCATGATGGTACGATAATTACGTATATCATACCCATTGTCATCATTTGGCGAGTCATAAACAGGGTTTAGCCAAATAATGTCGACCCCCAAACTCGCGATATAATCTAATTTTTCTATAATACCACGTAAATCTCCAATACCATTTCCAGTGGTATCTTTAAAACTTCTAGGATATATCTGATAAACAATTCCTTCTTTCCACCACGTTTGATGCATGCGCTTATTTTTTGAAGACTAATTTAGGGAAAAGGGAGGTTTTTTCTTTAAACCTTTTCTTCTTTTGATAATTTGAGTTGCAATTCGTTAGCTAAATAGTCAATAATTTCATCAACTTTTTTAGCGACATCATCACGAACGTATATCTGTAGATTTTCCCAATCTTTTGCGTGCTTTTTATCTTTTGTATCTTGATCTATCAATTGATTCAATTCTAAGTCAATAGGGAGTAAGTCTTTATAATACATGTCTTTTAATTGCTGGTGTGATGTAGGAGAAACTAACCGAATGGATTTGCTGATTTCTGCACGTATATTCCCAAGTATTTCCCCTGAGTTTTCTATATATTCTTTTACAGCGGCTATATATAAGTCTCGTTTTGAAAATTGTTTGAAGTAAGGAACATTAATAAATAATAACTGATATTCCCAAAGTAGACAGGATAGGTCTTCTAGAAGTTTTACTTGTGAATCAATGATTTTATTTTGACGAGATAAGGTTGCTTCAAATATTTTTTGCTCTCTATTTCTTCGATGATCTATCCATCTAAATAGAAGCGGAACAAGTATTCCTGTTAATATGGCTGTTAGTACTAATGATAAAACATTTTCTATAAATTTTTCACTGAATATAACTGCTAGCATATTTTTAAATTTTTAATATTCTACTTCATAGGTATTAGTTGTATATCATAGACAATCAGCACTATTTATTTTCAATATGGAGAAGCGCATTTTTATGTAACATTATGATATGTACTAATATAAGAACCTTTTTTATGAATATAAGGTATCTTTTATCGCTTTCGCGAAAGCGTATAAAGAAAATTAAAAAGAAAGAAGAAACGTATCGTTTATATCATTATTCAGGAAGTAATGTGAGCATTTTGGCAGCATACCTTCTTCCCATTTCTCGATAGCCTTCTGAATCAAAATGTGCAGTATCCTGAGCCGTACAACCTGTAGATGAGATAATATGTGCCGTATCTACCACACTAGGTAATGTATTGATGATGGGATTCATACTACCACAACAACTATTTTCTATAGAAACAAGCTCGCCCGCTAGTAAGGGAACCTCTTCTGCATTTAATGAAAGCGTTGTAAGCATGTCGTTATATATTTTTTTGACATATGTTGGCCATTGGGTATCGCCTGTGTTAGTCTCTCCTTGATGTAGTAAAATCCCTTTAATTACTCCTTTTTGTTGTGCTTTTTTTGCCATTTCCATGAGATACGCGTAGGGACTTCCTTTATAGTCTTTTACTTTATTAATAAACCAATCCTCTTGATAGGTATTTTGGTATTCTTGATATATGTCTTTATCAAATAATCGGATATCACAACCACCTACAGCCACATTAATAACCCCCACCTTAATACTATCTGGAAGATTTGCTACAAGTGTTTTGCCAAAATAATCAGCTGGAGAAAGCCCTGAGTGACATTGTGATAATGGAGGAACTGCAGGATACCAAGTATCTTTTGTTCTTCCTAATGCTGGGCAATCTAGTGCTTGCATCATTAAAAAACGATCTTTTGCTACTGTGTCTTGTGCTTCAATAGTACCTTGGCCTTCCATATTGGATTGCCCAAAACATACATAAATATGAAAATTGGGATCTTGTGCATACGCCTCAAAACTCAAGAGATTTGTAACCCATATCAAAAAAATAAAAACCAAGCTTCTTTTTTGCATTGTAGAAATTTTTAAATGTTTGGTCGTTATCGTAGTAATCATATGTAATATATCATTTAATCAAAAAATTGAGCTAAAATCCGATCATTATTTTCTTGTAATTTTTGAATAGAAGCTTCTCCTTCATAATCAAGATAATATGCCATCCAAATAAGTCTCTCTTGAAGTAATAAGCCATTCATCGCAAATGATAAAACATTCGTTTCCCCAGTATCTAATTTCTGTTTAAGAATTAAAAGTGCAGTAAATGATTGGTCATTTGCATTATATGATTTTACAATCGTAGGAACACCAATTTCCCCTTCGTAATCTACAGTGTCTAATTGTTTTTTAAACTCATCCCAATTCTCTGTAAGAAAACTAGCAGAGATCATGCCTTGCATTCGCTTAAGAATATCAGTATCAGCTTTCAAATCTTTGATTTGTTTGGTCGCATAAATCTTGAAGTAATTATCAAAGCTAATACTACCAATATTATCTTTTTTAGCATACGTTTCTTCATCGAGATAGAACCCTAATACCATATTGATGGGGACCTCTGTAGCATCTGCCGATTGTTTTACAGTAGGATATGTATAACACTCTTTATACCCTTCTATTGTGGGTAAACAAATGTCTGTATCACCAAAAGTTACCTTTCGTACACAGTTGTTCTCTTGCGCAATAGTAACGTTGGTGTAGATAAGAAAAAGGAAAAGCGTGTGTATTATTTTTTGCATTGTATAATCTTTATAGTACGAATGTATAAAAAGAGAAATAATTATAGTATGATTTCTTTGAGTAATCTATGGGATCGTCGCTATTGTTTCATTAGGAAAAGAAGCTATACACTTATGATAAGGGTATCTTCTAGGGCATTGAATTATGAAATAATAGGATTCTTTTATACGCTTTCGCGAAAGCGTAATTAGAATACTTACTATTAGAAGTATATAATTAGAAAATGGGAAGTTTGTGTATTATATATGTTGCGATGAGGAAGTATTACTTTTTTTCCAGTTCTTTATTAAATCCAAGCTTGGTGTATTCTTTTTCTTTCATATTATAATTAGTCACGCTCTATTATTTATCCACTAAATGTTTCAGTTGGCAAATTCAGGCAAATAATGGCTGCAATTATATGAATGCCAATGATTAAAAACAGCCATTTAGGTTTTTTATTACTTATGATAGCATACAGTGGAATTTGGATTACAGCAATGATAATTGAAAAAAGTCCTATTTGGTTATTTAAAACTGTTATAATCATTGCATAGGGGTATATTAGTTTAGCAGGCCAGAAAAATCCATGTCCACCACCCATAGAAAGTATGACGAATGCTAAAATAAGAATGGTTATTAATGCTGTGATGATGATTTTTTTCATGTATTTAATTATAAGATATAGATGATAAGTAGTTGTATGATTTAGCAATGAGAATCAGCCATTATATACTATTTCAGATCTTTTAATTTAATTGCTGTTTCTTCTTCTACTATTTCAACAAACCTTTTAAAAATCCAACCTCCATTACTTCCTCCTCCAAATGTAAATGGATGGATCCCCATTTTTTCTTTTAATAAAGGGCGATCCCACGTTTCAAACTTTATATCTGTATTTACTTTTTTCTTCCAACGTTCAATAAAGCTTTTTAATAACTCTTCATTTTTAGTGAGTTTCATATTATAAACAGATTTAAAATAGAAAAAGCCGTCTATATTCGCCCTTAATTCTGAAAGATTGTTAAACCCATACATAATAGGTCTTTCACACATATGCTTAATGAAATCGGTCATGTCGATATCTACATTTAAACTAGATTCGAATTGATAATCATTCCTGTTAACTGGAAATGCATGTTCGTAGGAGTCAATCCATGTGAAATAATTCTCAAGCAATTCTCTTTGGTCTTCAGTTTCAAAACCAATAGCCCAAGTCCATCTTACTGATTCAGGGATTTGTAGATTTAATTCAGAAGAGATAAATGCTCTCATACTTGGCATTTGTTTGAACCATTCCGTTTTTTCTGAATTAAACTTGACAGTGGTCATTGCGTCAAATTGCATCATATATGATTCTAAGAGTGAAAATTTACGTTGCCCAATATATGCATAAGGATTCGCTCTTATCTTATCGTAAATTTCCAAATGATAAAATGATCTCATTAAATTCTAGGAGTATTTAAGTAATTGTTAGTTTGAGAATTAAAAATAATAGACTTTCTATAATGAGTTGATAAATAGTATGAATTTGTAGGAATATAAAAACTGTATTTTCTCATATAGTGCTATAGCATTTTTTAACTTCTTCATTGATAATTTTACTTATTTCATTTGCGCGATCAACAATCATAAAATGCGCGCCATCATCTATTAATACCATTTTTGTAGTCCCTTTAGGTGGAATTAATTTGTCTTTTGTTCCGTTGATTTTAAGAATATTATTTGCTTGAATCGTATTTTTCCAATTCGTTAATTCATTGATTGCCCACTTCGTAAAGTCCAGATCTGTATCATCTAAAATGGCACGAAGAAGTTGACCGTCTTTTACACCAAATAAATACGTTGCAATAAACCTTGGTGGATCAAATAGAAAAGTAGGTATGAACCTTATTAGTTTTGTTTTGCCAAACCATCTAAATATAGCAGGAAGCTCATATTTAGTATGTGCAGAAGAAATCAAGATGGTTTTTTTTGGCCTTAATATTTGATTTATTTCAGTAGCTATTAACCCGCCAAAACTCACTCCAATAAGACAGAAATCATTTTCAACATCAATAATAGCACTAAGTCTTTTGGAATACTTTTTTATAGACTCTTTCTTTTTAGGAGTAATCCAATCTATGGGTACGAACTCAACATCTAGCGTTAACGCATCAAAAACTCTTTTATCAGCCCCAAGTCCGCTTATTCCATATATCTTCAATATCTATATTTTTGGTAACGCGTTACAAAGATTTTGTGTATGAGTAACAACATTATTGATATACATTAAAGTTAGTGAATGTAGAGCAGAAGTAGAGGGTTGCTAATAATTATATTTATAATTTTTTGGCATCTATTTCCATTTTCGCGAAAGCGGAAAAAGGATTACATAAAAAAAGGCGCTTATCATAAGACAAGCACCTTTCTTAGTGGAATTCGTAAAAATTACAGTTTAAAAAACTTTGCCACATATTTTTCTCCTTCATTTTCTACTTGCATGATATACATTCCTTTTGAAAGGGAATTAATATTCAGAGCTCTTGATGATTCAAGCGCTTGATCTATGATGAGTTTCCCATCCATTGCAAATACTTTTACCGATAGATTAGAAGCATTCTCTAAACTGATATTGATAATATCTGTAGAAGGATTTGGGAAGAGTTGTAATGGATTTGCATCTGTAATATCAATATCTCCTACCGAAAGGGTTTCTTCTTGAATTCTATAAAGTGCTGCTGTCGCGTAGAATAGTGGTGCATTCCAGTTAATAGTTACTTCATTTGAAGAGTAGGAACACCAGGTGTCTACATACGAACGTGCAGGATCTGTACTTGGATATCCAGGACATCCATCCTGTTGTCCAGAGTGAGGTCCACCAGCTACCATTCCTGGTACTGCATCTGTTACTGTATCTGCTTCAGAAATTCTATGATGTGGATTATTCATAGGTAAATCACCAAATCCGCTCACAAAACAGTATCCTGTTGCATTACGTCCTAATAAATAATCTGAAGCAGTAAAGGCAGCATTTAAAAAGCTTTCATCTCCATCTATTTGATAGGCTTGGATTAATAACATCATTTGATTTGCCGCTTGACCATTACTTCCCCAGTTGTAATCACCAGATCCCATGGCAACACGCATGGCACTATTGTTTACTTTTTCTTTTAACTCATTAGCAGTTTCTAAGAATTTAGTAATCGCACTTGCGACATCGACATCATTATCAAGCTGTTCGGCATTGTTTACAATTGAAATAAGCCCGAGTGGTGCCGTATATCCCCAAAATGGCACTCCGTTATCAATCGCTTCTACATCAATAGCATCGTTATACGTTTGGTCACTAGTCGTAATAAAAAGCTCTACGGCTGCCCATTGAAACTCATCAGAGACATTGTTATCTCCATACTCTCCTGTAAATACATCATCTGGCTGATCATAGTACACTGCTGGATTTGCCAGTGCCCAATTATACGCGCTTTCTGAAGCTGCAATAAGTTGTGCGCTATATCCAGGAAGTTCTGCCTCATACGCTGCATAGATACGAGATGCCATTGCCGTGACTGCGGCAAAATTTAATGCCGCCGATGTTGACTTTTGAACCACATAACGATTTGCTGTGTAGTCTGCAGGCATGATAATTCCTTGGAAGTTTAATCCAGTTAATTTATGATATACACCTCCATCATTAGGATCTTGCATGGCAAGCATCCAATCTAAATTCCATTTTACTTCATCTAACACATCAGGAATAGCGTTAGAGGTTTCTGGAATATCATAGGCTTTTGTTTCAAAGTAATCAGGATAATGCTCAAATGCAGCAAGCAATGTGTAGGTACTAATACCACTATTTACAACATATTTGTTGTAATCTCCTGCGTCATACCATCCTTTAGGAGCTGAGATGACAGTTCCTTCAGGACGTGCATCAGATGCAGCAGAAGAATGGACTAAAATTTCAGTATCGGGTAACCCTAAAGGTCTTGCATATTCTCCTCCATATTCAGCAGTAATTTCTGTAGAAGCTCTGTTAAAATAATAGTATTTAAAAGCAGCTTCACTTAAGGCTTCGTATACATTTTCGCTTACGCGGAATGCTGCTTCTCTATCGTCAACTGTAATAACGTAGGTTCCTTCTGTACTAATTTCAGAAACATCTATCGTAGCTACATATTCTTGTGACTCATCCCATAATTGTGTTGCCGAAGTCATTCCTGAAGCCACAGTTGTTCCATTGGCATTAACGACTGTATAGGGTAGTGGCTCAAAATCAGTTTCGGAAGTGAGGTTGATTAATTTCTCTCTATTTAAGTGATACCCCACTTGGTTGTATCGTATATTTTTACCAGCTGGTAATGCGTCTTCTAGCGGTTGCCCAATAGAAATCCAATCGATATCAATCACTCCTTCATAACCTCCTGTAGCATCATTTACATACAAGAGCAGATTGGTAATCATAGTAGGATCTACTGCACAAGGGGCATCTGCAGCTTCACATGATGTTCCTCCAAATCCACCATCTAGAAAATTCCCCTCAAAATCTAATGTATAGATAAAATAGTCTTCTGTAAGCGTAGCAGAACTAGCTTGCAAATTTGTCACATATCCGTCTGCATCTTTCATATCAATACGTAGGGTAGGAGTGTTTGTTCCTTTTGCTTTGATATATAATTGTGGTGCAGAAGACACATCAAACGCCATAGGAGTTCCCATATCGTGCAAATCATATTCAAATGCATTAAAAGGACCGGCTGTACCATTACCAACAATATTTAAATTTCCTTCTAAAAGCGATACCGTATACGCATCATTAGAACCTGTTGTTAAGAAGTCTTCGTATTGATCACTATATAAAAGTTCTGGCTCTTCTTCAGTTTCAAGAGGTTCGCCCACAGAAATCCAATCAATTTCAATGGTTCCATCATATCCTCCTGTGGCTGCATTCACAAAAAACACAAGTTTTGCTATTGCCATAGGATCTACAGGACACGGAGCATCTGTTGCTTCACACGGACTACCGCCAAAACCGCCATCTAAGAAATCTCCAGTAAAGTCCAATTGGTAAATACTAAAATCATCTTCTAAGGTCACTGCATTGGCTTGTAGATTAGTGACAAAGCCTGCTGCATCTCTCATATCTATACGAAACTCAGGCATGTTGGTGCCTCTTGCTTTGATATATAATTGTGGGTTTGCAGAAAGATCATAGGCTTGTACTACACCCATATCGTGTAAATCATATTCAAATGCATTAAAAGCTCCTGCGGTACCATTTCCTACAATCATTAAATTTCCATCTACTAAGGAAGAAGTGTAAGCATCATTAGAATCTGTAGTTAGGAAATCATCAAATTGATCACTATATAATAAGTCTGTATTTTCTTCTTCTAACGATTCTCCTACCGAAATCCAATCAATTTCAATGAGTCCATCATACCCGCCAGTGGTATCGTCTACAAAGAACACCAAATTTGTAATGGTTGATGCATTTACTGGGCAAGGCGCATCTGCCGACTCACATGGACTTCCTCCATACCCACCATCATTGAAATCTCCTGTAAAATCAAGAGTATATACAGCAAACTCTTCTGTGAGCGATGCGTAATTAGCAGAAAGATTGGAGACATATCCTTCAGCATCTTTTACGTCTACACGTAATACGCCAGGACCATTTGCTCTAGCTTTGATAAAAATTTGGGGAGGTGATGTCATATCAAAAGTAGTGGGTGTACCTGTAGTATGTACATCATATTCAAAGGCATTAAAAGCCCCTGCGGTTCCATTTCCTTGAATGTTGAGGTTTCCATTATCAAGGCTTACATCGTATGCACTGTTGGATTCAGTAGTCAGAATATCATCAAATTGGTCACTGTAAATGACTTGTGCATTGGTGAGTAGACTAAACAACCCACTAATAAGAAGGGTGTAGTAATACTTTTTCATAGTGTGTGAATTTTAGCTAGTTTGTAATTTTAATAACCCGTACTGTTCTGGTGTGGTATGGTAAATTTATAAAATCCATTTGAAAATCACTTCCTATTTGAAGATTTTTTTAAAAGGAGCTAATTTTTAGGATTGGTTTTTTCCGCTTTCGCGAAAGCTTAATTAAGAAGGGCTGAGGTAGTGTTTTGAGTTAGTAGTTGTATATACTTTATAAGCACTCGTTGCAAACGAGCGCTAGTGGGAGATTGTATATATTTATTTTTAAATAAGTGCTAGTACAAGATTTTAACTATATATAAAATAATAATATCCAATACATAGTAAGACAATTATCAAAATAAGTTGGAATAACCATCCAATGATTGCATTCTTTTTTAACTCATTTTGATTATAGAATGTTCCAAACTTTTTTCTTCCAAGATTCCAAAAGTAACGTATAATTGCTCCGAACCATTCCGAAGTGTTGAGTTGAGCATCTGCTTCATTTTGCCAATTCAAATCCTTACGATTATTTCCTTGTTGCTCTGGAGAATTTTCAGTCATCAAATCTAATTTTTAAGAGTATATCATATCAGTCATAAAATTCAAGAATGTGTTACAGGGTCTTGATTACAGTTAGTACATGGGTTCACTCAATCTTTTTATTTTAATTGATTAGGCTTATGCATAAAGCACTTGTTGCAAACGAGCACTAGCAGGAGAAGTTTCTACAGAAAGAGGTGCCTGATTATACAAATTAGTATGCTCTTTTTAAATAGCAATATTACGCTTTCGCGAAAGCTAAAACAGAAAAGGTTGAGTTATAGTACGCGTAGGCGGGATGTGTTTTGTGTAAGCTAGTTCTGAATGAGGGCTAGCTGAGTTGAAAGTATTTTAAAAGATGTTGGCTAACTTTATTGTGGGTTTAAAAATGAATTTACAATGCTTTCAGCCTTTTGAAAAGAAGTTTCTGGATGATCGTTCACTAAAATGAAATCAAACTCTTTCTCATATTTCATTTCTTTTTTAGCCTTATGTAACCTTGTTTGAAGCGTGAATTCAGTTTCCGTTTTTCGATTTCTAAGTCGAGTTTCTAATTCATTCAGAGATTGCGTTTTTACAAAAATTGAAATCGCTTTATCTCCAAAATATTTTTTTAAGTGTATACCTCCAACAACATCTACATCAAATATGATGGATTTATTTTCTTTCCAAATTCGCTGTACTTCAGACTTTAAAGTGCCATAATAATTGTCTTTATAGACTTCTTGCCATTCAACAAATGATTTCGACTTTATTTTTTGTTGAAAATCATCTACCGTTAGAAAATGGTAATCCTTCCCATCAACTTCGGTATTTCTTTTTTCTCTACTGCATGCCGATATTGAGAACGCTAACGTACTGTTCACTGAAAGTAAGTGTTTGACTATTGTGGTTTTTCCAGCTCCAGAAGGTGCTGAGAAAATGACAACCTTCTCATTTAAATTCATACTATTTTAAGCTTAGTTTTAGCACAAATATGAGAAATATCAATCTGTAAACGCTCGGTTCTAATTCATAGTTATTAACGAAACAGGTTAATGCATTTTGATCTCTATACGATTGCATAACTACTTTTTCTAGTAAAATTATACTTGAAGTTTAAATGGTAGCATAACATTAGAAGAGAATGTTTTGTGAGCAATCATTGCAAACGAGCAATAGTAAGGCTAGTGAGAGAATAGCATATGAGACTGAGGATAAGCCATTTTAATCAGAATTGTAGACCTCCGTAACTGTTGCCGATGTTGTAGCATTTTATTCAGCCCAATTGATTTTACTGGTTTTGTCAAGATAGATAATACCATCAAAGGCTTTCCCAATTTCTTTAGTTTCTGTAGGTTGGTTTCTTACTTGTGCACCAGCACCACTCATTGTTGTAAATGCTGAATTTAGATAGCCAGTTAATTCATTATGTTCTCTTGCTTTTCGGAGGTTCAAAAAAGTGTTAGGACTTCCATATTTTCTTAAACATTCAGTAAATGTGTCTTCGAGAACGCTATCATAACCAAATGTTTCCATTTTCCAATCCTGCGAAAAAGCCAAAAATTCTCCAGTTCCAAAATCTGTCGCTATATTAAAATAAGAATCTCCATACATTTTTCTCAATTGATGCCCAGTGACATCTATAATTCCATTATCAACCCAATCTCCAACATGAGCATTATGCGCCCAATAAAGTGCTTTAGATGTGTTTCCATGAAAATTTAGAATCCATTGAATGTTTTCTGCCATATAGATATCCCGAAAATCGTGTTTGCGCTGTTCCGCATGTTGATTAATTGCGGTTACAAATTGCCCTAACACAACAATATGATGATAAGCTAAACTAAACTCTTCCTCTGAAGTTTTACGTTTGAATAGTTCATGATTATCGATAAAATACTTCTTGAGTTTTGCATATGATATATAATAATCTACTTTTTCGCTCTCTTCCATAGATTGCCATAAGTGCTTTTCAAACCCGTCTATTTGATAATCAGCATTTACTTTTTCTAGATATTCTCTAATCTTATGGACATCTGAAATTACATATTGCATTTCACAGCCATATAAATGAATCTTGTCAGCAGTATTGTTGTTATATGCTTTTAACCAATTCATTAATTGATAAAATTCCTTTGTTTTATATCTCCATGTTGAATTATGATCTTCCAAAATGGTTTTTAAATCATCTCTTTTACCTTGAATGTAATCATCTAAATATTGTCCTTCTCCAAAACCCGTTTCGATGATGAGTATCTTAAAGTGATATTTCTCAGATAGGTACTCCATGAGCTCTTTTGCAAGTAGAGTAAACTCAGCAGTTCCGTGGGTATCTTCTCCATAGCCTACAACTCTAATATCATTTAAAATCGTGTCCAGAAATGAAAACGAATCTTCTTTTATAGTATCAAATCCAGAAGCATATGGTTCTAATTCAGATTTGCATTGAGCGAAACAAGGAATACTAGATAATAGAAGTATAAGTGCCAGTGAGTTGATTTTCATTGAAAACGTTTTATAGATTGCTACTACAAATATCTGATTTTGAATAAAAGAATCGTAGTGTTTATACCTAATTACGTCCTAAAAGAAGAATCTTGGACATTTTGTAGTGATCGATTTTGTTTTCTATGCTAAAAGCCAAATTAAAAACGGGATGATGAATAGGCCTATGTTCTATGTGATGTGTTTTTGTTTTTCCGCTTTCGCGAAAGAACACGAAGAAGAAGTTTATACTGAGCGTAGTCGAAGTACGAAAAATTAATTAGGATGGATAGAGGTGTGTTGTGATGCTAGTAAAAGGATTTGTGTTATAAGCACTCGTTACAAACGAGCGCTAGGGGGGAATTATGTATCAAGATTAGTTTAAAAAAACTTGTTTTTTAACTCAGTTCTTTGTTGTGTGCCGTTTTTTATTCAGCTACTAATTTGAAATTCATAGTTTCTTTTATTTTTTTGTCAAGCATAACTCCAATTTCAACATTTTTATCTAATTCAGTATTGTCGATACTTTTATTATCCTGCTGGATATCTTTGATACTTGTTAAATAAACATTTGGAAAGTGATTTTCAGATTTAACCAATATTTTTGATTTTCTGTTGATTAATTTGCCTTTTGTATTGAAGCATAAAATTTGGTTATTAAAAACATTTATAGCTTCAATTTCATCATTGTTTTGCTCGTAAATTTTATTTAAATAATTGTCATTTATTAATTCAAATAATGCGGTAGAGTAGATTTTCATAAAATCGATATATTCAAATAGAATTGTTTTATTTATTAATTGAATGTTACTAACTCCGTGTGCAATATCATTTCTTAGGTCACAAATATGCTCTAAAGGTTGAAAAATAATAGAACTCTTTTTTGATGAAAAATCTGAGATATTATTTTTTAGATAAGTTTTTAAAGGTTCATATTGTCTAACTAAACTAGAAATGTTTTTTATTCCTATCTCAGAAAAATAAGTATCTACAACTGATATTCTAAAATTTGCACTATGATTTTTAAAAGCATTTATATTAATCGTAGAAGAATTTTCATTAATGTTTTTATGTAATATTTCAATAACTTTTTCAGGTTTAATATTCCGATTTTTTCTATAATCAAGTTGTTTAATAATCTCTAGAGTCTTGTTTAAATTATTTTTTTGTATTTCTAAAGGAAGTAAGTTATAAGAATTTGTAATTAAGCAAACCTCAGTTAAATACTTAACTAACATTTGTTCTATAAAATGCTCATATGCTCCGTAAATTGATATTATATGCGAGTTAAAATCAAATTGTTTTATTTTTGATACGGTTAATGTATTAAAAACAGAGTTTGGGTCAGCTTTTTCAAGCTTTGATTGATTCTTATAACTCTTATTCTGAAAATCAATATAAAACTTAAGTAACTCCATTTCATTCTGAAATTCACTTAAGATATTATTCATTCAGAAAGGAATTTAAATAGTTATTTAAAACATCAATTCTTTCGGTTACTTTAGTTTTGTTAGTGTCACGGCCTTTAAAAGATTCAAAACTATCTTTATGTAAATTCTCTATGCCAGCAACAATATTTTCTTTTTTAGCCAAGATATCTTCTTTCTTATCTAGATTACTCGCCAATACTTGCATTAATGGGTCATACAATATTTTTGTAGGCCTTTCATAATGAAACCATTTGTCTTCTCTTTTTCTATGAAGCCAAAATGCCTTTTCTCCAAATAAGTCAAATGCGAATTTCACAGTATTATTAAATAGTTCTTTTAAGCTGTTTAGAACACCTTCGTTGAATTGTTCATTACCTTTTTTTAAGAACTCATCTAAAAAGTATTCCATTGTATTTCCTTGCCATTGGTCAATTTGACGATAAGCGAAAAATCTAAGCACAAGTTCAGCATCAGACATATCTTTAAAGTATTTATTTTCAATTACTTCTTGTCGAGCTTGCCCTGTTTGTAATTCAGTTTCATCAGGTTCTGGAATATTCCACAATTTGCAAAAATATTCGTTACGTGAAAGACTAATTGTTATGTTGTTTAATCCTCCAGGAAATAATGCATTTCTTATTTCTTGAGCTTTTAATTTTTCTCCACCACTATTAATTCTTTCAAAAACTAATTGCTTTAACCTGTTGGCTTCGGCTTCTGATTTTGCAGTTTCTTGTAATAATATTATTGAAGAAATATATCTTCTGTCAATTCCCTTTTTTATTTGTTCAGGTAATTTAGAGTATTTAAATCCATTCAACTCTTTCCATTCAACTAAATCTTGTAATGCAAATTTATCTTCATAAAATTGAGAAATAGCTGTAAGTCTTTGTAATCCGTCCATAACTTCATAAACAGAATATTCTCTTTCATATAGAAAGATTGGTGGAATAGGCACATTCATAATAAATGATTCTATCAATCTTGATTTTCGAGTTGTGTCCCATCTATGCCTTCTTTGAAATTCAGGGTTAAGAATATAATCTTCACTATTTACCATATTAACAATAGTACTTAGAGGATAACGAGCTTGTTCAGTAATAATTCTTACTTCTCCTTTTTTATACTTTTCATTAATCTCTTCATTAGTTAATTTAACTTCACTTCCAACGTTTGCTTCAGAGAGATTAACCTTTTCATTTTCGTATAATTCTTTATTCATACTATGTTTTTATTGTTAAGTTATTCTGTTGTCAAATGGCATACAACATGTTTGTGTATGGTTTCTTAATCTGAAAATCCTCAAGGATTTTCAGATTAAGAAACCAAGATAGTAAAAGTGTGAAAAACTCTTTGTCTTAACCAACAAGCCGCAATGAACTATAACACATTGTTACCTAAAGTTTATCCTGCCAAACTTGATTTACCTCACTTAATATTCCGTCGATTTTTTGGTAAGTCAGCAAATTGTCTCTTAATATTTTTTCCGTTAGTCCAACGTAATGTTCCTCTGAATTAGGTGGTTTAACTTTTAAAATTGGTTCAAATTCTGGATATAAGAATGATAAAATTCCGTGTGTGTAACAGTCTCTATCGACTATGTAATTGTCAAAAAGCTTACTAAATTTATTTCGTTTTTCTCCACTATCTAATTCCGAAAATTGCTCAAATTCCGAGTCAGTTTTTATTATACAACTAAATACATTTCTTAATTCTCCGAAAGTCAAGTCTTTTTTTAAGTTATACTTTTTTAGGTCTTTACACTTTTTATTTCGTTCAGTTAATTCCTCCAACTCATTGACTGCCAAATAGAGCGAAATTGTTCGTTTAAGTTTGTCATAAATCAATTCTGCTAATCTGTTCAGTTTTCCGATACTATAGGTTAAGCGATTGAATTTTTTATAAATATCATCAGTAAACATTTTTTCGTCAAAAGGTAGAACTTGTTTTTTTCCATCGTTTGTCGATTCCAGTTTCACAATAGTTGGTGCAATGTGAATATCTACTAATTGTTCTTCAGCATACAAAGTTTTCGGAAGCGAAATTTCTGCTTTGAAATCCTTTTTACTTAAATCGATTTTAAATGGTCGCTCAGTGTTCATCAAATGTTAGGTAACTACTTTATATCATACTTGTATGATATTTTACTTACAGTTATTTTTTCTCAAATGTAACATAATTTTCAAAAAAATAGCATTGTAACTAATTGTTTTATAGGTGTTTTTGTTTTGTGGTAATATGAATGATATCATGTGCAAACGAATATAATTATTTGTAAACGTTTGTAACTGTTACGAAACTTACCATATCCTAACTACACTTATTTACGGTTTCCCGTATGTGAAGTGAAAAAGAGACTTTATTGTAGGCAGGAAATCTCATAATAGTAAGTATGTTTTAAAAGAGATTTGTACCTGAGCTACTTGTGTGATCTCTCCTTTAGTCGAGATGACATAGGACATAAGACACTTCCCAAGAAACAGCGTCCTATGTCTTACGTCTTCCAGTCCTACGTCTAATTTCGAGAAAGCGGAAAGACAAAAACAAAAAAACTCCCTATCTTTGCTCTCCGAACATTGTTTTGGAATCATCTATGAGTCAAAAAGTATTACTTAATGCGACCGAGGTACATATTATCCTCAATAGACTAGCTTGTCAACTCATTGAAAATCACGAAGATTTTACCGATACCGTACTCATAGGAATTCAACCGCGTGGGATATTTCTAGCCGAACGGATTAAACAATTACTCATCGATACCTACAAGATTGAAAATGTAGAATTGGGGTATTTGGATATTACCTTCTTTCGTGATGATTTTCGCAGAAGCGAAAAAATATTAGCCGCCAATAAAACACACATCGATTTTGTAGTCGAAAATAAAAAAGTGGTCTTTATAGATGATGTACTCTATACCGGACGTAGTATCAATGCGGCTTTAACAGCAGTACAGAGTTTTGGGCGACCTAAAGAAGTAGAATTATTGTGTTTGATAGACAGACGTTTTAGCAGACACCTCCCTATACAACCTGATTACCGAGGGCGCCAAGTAGATGCCATCAATGAAGAAAAGGTAAAAGTGAGTTGGGTAGAAAATGAAGGTGAAGACACCGTGTATGTCATTAATAAGTAGCCATGAGTGAATTAAGTGTAAAACATTTACTAGGAATAAAATACATCACCAAAGAAGATATTGAGCTGATTTTCCAAACTGCCGATAACTTTAAGGAGGTGATCAACAGACCGATCAAAAAAGTACCTTCCTTACGTGATATTACGATAGCCAATCTGTTTTTTGAAAATAGTACGCGTACCAAACTTTCGTTTGAGCTCGCAGAAAAAAGACTGAGTGCCGATGTGATTAACTTTTCGGCAGCGGCTTCTTCCGTAAAGAAAGGAGAAACCCTTATTGATACGGTAAATAATATCCTGTCTATGAAAGTAGATATGGTAGTGATGCGTCATCCGAATCCAGGAGCGGGTGTCTTTTTATCAAAACATATCAATGCAAGTATCGTCAATGCAGGTGATGGAGCGCATGAGCACCCTACGCAAGCATTACTAGATAGTTATTCGATACGCGAACGTCTAGGCGATGTAGGAGGGAAGAATGTGGTGATTGTAGGTGATATTCTACATAGCCGCGTAGCATTGTCTAATATTTATGCTCTGAAATTACAAGGAGCTAATGTCAAAGTATGCGGGCCTAAAACCTTAATGCCAAAGTATATTGAAAGTCTTGGCGTTGAAGTAGAGTTAGATCTACGCAAAGCGCTTGAGTGGTGTGATGTGGCCAATATGCTCCGTGTACAAAATGAGCGTATGGATATCAGTTACTTCCCAAGTACCAGAGAATATACCCAGCAATACGGAGTCGATAAGGCCTTATTAAATTCGTTGGATAAAGAAATTGTGATTATGCACCCAGGTCCGATTAATAGAGGCGTAGAAATAACTAGTGATGTCGCCGATTCTGATCAAGCAATTATCTTGAATCAAGTTGAAAACGGAGTGGCTGTTCGTATGGCAGTCCTCTATTTACTAGCTTCAAAAATCAAACAGTAATGAAGGTTACACAAAAAGATACGTATACGATTCTAGAAGATGAACGCGATGATGTATTAAAGTTTGCATCGTATTTAGAGCATGTAGTTCCTGAAAAGTATGAAGACCTCAATTTAGTGATTGATCTTTTACAATACACCGAATTGACATTAGAGCAACTCGTTGCTTTTATTAAACTTTCAAATTACCAACGCGCTGATAAAAAATCTTTTGTGATTGTCAATACGGGTATTGATTATGATGTCATCCCTGACGAAATGATGGTTGTGCCTACCCTTCAAGAAGCCGAAGATATCATCCAAATGGAGGAAATCGAGCGTGATCTAGGCTTTTAAATTCATTCCCATGAAGATGGGAATCTCATACTTTTTTATATAATCGAGGGGTATAGATTTCGCTCAGCATAAACTTCGGTGGGAATCTCAATATCGTTTCAAAATAAAATACTTTCCCAACCTAATTACATACTAGTTTGTTTTCGGCATTCGAAAGGTTGTCGTAAAATTTGACGTGAAGGTTCCGTAAAATTTCAGACTGTTTGAGCGTAGCGAGTTTCTGAAATTTAGGAAACGAACAATAAATTTAGACAAGGTTTCGTCAGCCTAGACTTTTTTGTTTCTTTTTTTGGCAATGAAAAAAAGAAAATAAAGAATTCAATTCTATAAACTTATATTTATTTTCGCATACCTATTCATAAATAAAAACAATACATGAGCAGTACATTTACCGTATCAATTTTAGGCTGTTATGCTGCTGCTCCAGGTGCATTTAAAAATCCGACGTCACAAGTATTACAGATTCGGAATCATGTATTTCTAATAGATTGCGGAGAAGGAACACAGGTTGCCTTACGGCGAAATAAAATAAAGTTCGTGCGCATTAAGCATATCTTTATTTCACATTTACACGGTGATCATTTCTTTGGCTTGATGGGTGTTATCTCTACCTTTAGTCTCTTAAAACGTACCGCTCCGCTTACCATTTATGGTCCTGTTGGGATTAAAGAAATTGTGTTGCTACAGCTGAAGTTGATGCAAAATTTTACGAGTTACCCCTTACATTTTAAAGAACTGAGCAGCAAAGAACCTGAATTGGTGTATGAAGATGATACAGTAACTGTCACTACGATCCCGTTGCAACATCGTATTTATGCTAATGGCTATTACTTTCAAGAAAAAGAAGGACAACGCAAGTTAGATATTAATGCAGTACTCAATCTTGATATTGACAAAGCCTATTTCAATAAAATCAAACAAGGAGGCGATGTCACCTTAGAAGATGGAACCATTGTTCCTAATGCAGCACTAACGTCAGATCCTCCCAAACCAAAAAGCTATGCGTATTGTAGTGATACAAAATACAAACCAGCTATTGCCGATCAAATACAAAAAGCAACAGCTTTGTATCACGAATCAACCTTTTTAGAAAGTCATGCACATTTGTGCAAACCAACAGGACATAGTACGGCAAAGCAAGCTGCTAGTATTGCTAAACAAGCCGACGTAGAAAATCTTATCTTAGGACATTATTCTACCCGATATAATGACTTAAACGAATTTAAAGAAGAAGCAGTAACCATATTTCCAACAATTCATCTGGCAGATGATGGGAAAGTATTTACCTTTTAAAAGAGACCCGAAAAAAGATGATGGAAGAAAAGAAAAAAATATCCAAAGCTGCTGCAGCTCAATTGCAAGAACACTTTGATCAGTTAATACCACGTAATCTTTTTTTGGTAAAACAAGATACCTATCCCGATCGCGTATATCGCATTGCAGGATCTACTGCGGTGAAAAACAATATTACCATTGCTTTTAAAATTACAGAAGACAATGGGTATGTCTGTGAATATTTTCTCGATGCCGATGGCTATACCGAGCATAGACGTTATTTTATGGCGACAGATCAAGTAGAATTGCTTGAAAACTACGAGGCACTATATGATGATGAAGAATTATCTTATGAAGAACATATGCGTATCGTCAAGCATAATAAAGCCATTCGTGATTTGTTAGTCCAGAAAGGATTTATAAAAGGGAAGAAGAAGAAAAAATAAAACTCCCCTCCGTCTGAATTTCATACTTCAATTCATCCACCTCCCCTCAGAGAGGTGAGGAGCTTTTTTCTGCTCCCGCCTGTCGGCAGACTGGTTAGCGAAAGTGTACCTAGTAATACTCAAGCGAATGCTTAAAAAATATGGCAGTTTCCCCTCTAAGAAGACGGGAGTAAGGGGTGTGTTTATAGTAATACAAAATAGAGTACTACTCTAATTTAGAGTGTTACTCTATTTTGTGAATGTCTATATTCTATGACCTATACTTTTTTTCTAATAATTAAACAATTGGCCCTAAAAGCGTATCCAAACCACAACGTTCTATGAACTTATTGGTAAATACTTTTGCTGTGTCATTCGTGAGTAGTGTATTACGAGCATCAATCCATGCATTTACATGGGCAGTGCCATACATATTTTTAACACGCGTTTTGTTGAGGTTAAAATTAATTTTACCCCAATGCAATGTATATGGAATGTTCTTTTCTTCTAGTCGGTTCCAGACGGCTTCATAAAAAGTACGTGCTGCTTTACTATCTACGCCATCCATTTCTAAGACACAGGTGTGCGTAAATTTTGTAAATCCTAGAGTAGCTTTCGTTCCTTTTACATACCGTAAAGAAAGTCCGCCGGGAAAAGGACATTTTTTATTGACGTCTATGATTTCTTCTACGACTTTGGCTGAATCTGCAATGTCTATTCCTATCGCTGCACTCGCTACTTTTCCTCTGAATTTAGTGTAGTTAAAGAGTTCGCGTATGGTTCCTGTTTGTGGCGGTTGCGGTTTGAAGGCGAGTCCAAACATGGTATTGACCATAGGTGGAATTAAAAGGTCTGAAATGACTCCTAATCGGTCAAGAGTAGAAGATATAATACCTAATAAATCATCTCCGTAGGTAAAATTGTTGTCACGTACCACAGGTGTGTAGGGTAATTGATAGGGTTTCTTGTACATATACTTTAAGAAAGCGCCTTTATCTGGATTGTTCTTTTCAAACTTGTGAAGGTTAAAGAGTACTTCAAAATGATAGAGTTCTTTATTAGGACCTGCTCCTGGTAAATTAAGACCAGAAAAGTCTAGTTCTGTCATGGCTTTCTTTAAAATAGCATTATAAGGAATATCTCCTTTACGATGTTCTTCTAATAAGAAAACAGGTTCGGTTTCTATCATGACGCCGTGTATAAAGCCAAAACTTCCAAAACTAACTAATGCGGCTTCAAATAATGCATCGTCTTTAATGATTTTGGCGTCTAACCAATTGACAAATTTAGGTGCCGCAACGGGATAAGAAGCTCGCTCCAACCACATATGTTCGTTAGGTCCTGTGATAAGATGTAGTCCTACTACAAAATCTTGGATGGCACCTACTTCAAAAGCAGCACCATGGGTTCCTGTAGATAAAGCTCCAGCAATGGTCTGACCATTACTAGCTCCTGATGCTTTGATAGATCGCGCAGGATTTTTCGTTGCTAACCGATTATTGATTTCGTAGATAATACTACCACATTGTAGGAAGTAGAGATCTTGTGGTTGTTTTGGATAGTCGGTCGCTACATAGTTTCGCGTAAGCGGAAATGAAAAGTTTAAAGAAGCCGTATCGATAAGACCTCCTTCAGTTACACCTACTTTGGTAAATGACCAACCACTTCCCATTGCACGTAATTTGATATCGTTATCAATACCGTGTTTGATGAGCCATTGAAAGTTTTTAGTGGTTTTATGATAGCGTTCTCGACGACTTGCTCCTGTGGGATTATATACTTTAAAAGAAGTATTGGGAACGAGATCGTGTGTGAAATTTTCGTGCTTATTGGTCCATTCTTGAATGGGTAATTTTTCTAATCCTTCTGGTATCATAGTGTGTGGTATTAATCGTCTAATCCTCCATCGCCGTCTTGTGCTCTTGCACATCCATACGTTACTGTTCGGTGGTTTACAGTTCCTATTGTTACTAAGCTTAATAAGAAATCTCCAAGGGAAGATTTTGTCTCGACCCAACTCATGGCTTTTTCACGACATGGGCAAACGGCGTCTTCTACTTCAGGATTTGCATTGACACGTTTTTGTTTGAGTCCCCAGAAGTAACTCCAACTATGTTGTTTTTGGCATTCTATATTTACTGCACTGTCTTGGTATGGATTTGCTTCCACACGTGTAGTTACACAAGATGATAAACTACATAAAAGGAATACTATTCCTAATAGATACATGTAAAATGATTGTTTTCTTTGTGGTTTCATAAGAAAATGGTTTACTTGTAAAGTTATAAAAGTCATGGTGTTATAGCAAGGGGTGAATGCCCCTATTTGGTAATTGGTGGTGCAAGGTTAATTCTATGTGAAACCGTGTATGACTACTTTTAACTTCGTTTGCTTTCTCGTACCTTAGCAGGTATGAACAGAGACTTACATGCATTTAGACAAAATTATGAAAAGGGAGCTTTGCTTATTGCGGATATAAGTGATGATCCTATAGCACAATTTGCTACTTGGTATAAGGAGATAGAAGAAGATGGAGGGGTGAAAGAACCTAATGCGATGACACTTGCTACTTTGGGCGAAGATGGTTTTCCTAAATCACGTATTGTGTTATTAAAAGAGTATGATCAGGAAGGGTTTGTATTTTATACAAATTACGAAAGTGAAAAAGGGATGAGTATGGCGAAGCATCCTCAGGTGGGATTATCTTTTTTTTGGCCAAGTATGGAACGTCAGGTGGTGATCAAAGGAAATGTACGTAAAGTATCTTCAGAGCGATCTGATCATTATTTTAATGCACGCCCAAAGGATAGTCAATTGGGAGCTTTGGTTTCAAATCAGAGTACGGTGATTGAAAGTCGTCAAGTGATAGAGGATAGAATGACTACGCTTAAAGCGAAATATGCTAATGAAGATATCACAAGACCGTCACATTGGGGTGGTTATTTAGTAACACCTGTTTCTGTCGAGTTTTGGCAAGGAAGACCGAGCAGACTTCATGATAGAATTCGATATAGATGGGATGGAAAACAATGGATGAAAGAACGTTTAGCACCCTGATATATGAAAACATTGTATGTAGTTCGCCATGCGAAGTCTAGTTGGAAATTTGATGTGATAGATCATGAGCGTCCTTTAAATGATAGAGGGCTTACTGATGCGCCTAGAGTGGCAGCACATGTGGCTAGTAAAATGCCCAAGCCAGACCTGATGATGAGTAGTGATGCGATGCGAGCAAAGACGACGTCGTTTTTTTTCGCGAAAGCGTACCAAATACCAGAAGAAGAAATTGTACTGAATCATAGACTCTATGATTTTGACGGACGTGATCTTGTAGATGTGATTCGAAATTGTGATGATGCTATTGATTGTCTTATGGTGTTTGGTCATAATAATGCAATGACTAATTTTGTAAATACGTACGGGCATCTATTTGTAGATAATGTTCCTACTTGTGGATTTACTGCAATTACATTTGATATAGATCATTGGAAAGATATGAGTCTGGGAGAGACTATTTTTACATGCATACCTAAAGAATTATAAAGAATGAATGAACTCCAGAAGAGTAAGTATATAAATAGAGAGTTAAGTTGGTTACAGTTTAATGGGCGTGTATTGCAAGAAGCTGCTGATGAGACAGTACCTTTAATAGAACGGCTCCGTTTTTTAGGTATATTTTCTAATAATCTTGATGAGTTTTTTAAAGTTCGCTATGCAACGGTACGCCGTATTGTAAGAGCAGGACGTAAAGGAAGAAAGGCATTAGGGGTGTATACGGCAGAAGAACTGTTGCCTATGATTACAGATATTGTGATTGAGCAACAGGCAGAGAGTTTACATATTTTACAAGATATTTATAAAAAGCTTGAAGCGGAAGGAATTCATGTGATTAAAGAAACAGAGATTGAGCATGATGAACATGAACGTTTTGTAAAAGACTTTTTTACAGAAGAAGTGAGTCCAGCTATAGAAACCATTATCTTGAGAGAGGATGTAGAATTACCTCGTATTCAAGATCTGGATGCATATCTTACTATTAAGATGGTGATGAAAGGAGAAGAAGCTCCTATGTATGCATTACTTGAAATCCCAAGTAGTATAGATCGTTTTATAGTGCTTCCAAAGATAGATGATCAGGATCGTATCATTATGATCGATGATGTGATTCGATATAACTTGGATAGTATCTTTAATATTTTTGATTATGAGTCTATTTCTGCTCATATGATTAAAATTACCCGTGATGCAGAACTAGATATAGAATCTGATCTTGGAAAAAGTTTTATAGAAAAATTATCAAGATCTGTACAAGGTAGAGAAGATGGAGCGCCTGTACGATTTGTATTTGATAAAACCATAGAGAAAGAGACGTTAGATTTCTTGCTGAAGAAGCTGGATATAGAAAATGATGATAGTATTATCCCTGGAGGAAGGTATCACAACCGAAAAGATTATATGGGATTCCCTAGTTTAGGGCGTAAAGATTTACTGTATCCAAAACAGAAACCACTTCCTATAAAAGGGATTACATTAGATTGTAGCATGTTTGAGAAAATAGCTCAAAAAGACTATTTGCAATATGCACCTTATCATACATTTGCCTACACGATTAAGTTTTTACGAGAGGCCGCACTAGATCCAAAGGTGAAGTCGGTTAAGATTACGATCTATAGGCTTGCAAAAATATCTCATATCGCAAGTGCTTTAATTAATGCCGCTCAAAATGGAAAGGAAGTTACGGTACAAATAGAATTGCGAGCTCGATTTGATGAAGCATCTAATATGATGTATGCAAAACAAATGGAGAATCAAGGGGTGAAGCTTATTTTTGGTGTTCCTGGTTTAAAAGTACATAGTAAAGTATGTGTGATTGAGCGTGAAGAAAATGAGAAAATTAAAAGATATGGTTTTATAAGTACAGGAAACTTTAACCATAAAACAGCTAATATTTATACAGATTATACCTTATTTACAGCAGATCAAAAAATATTGAAGGATTTATCAAAGCTGTTTGTGTTTTTTGATACCAATTATATCGTTAATAAGTATAAACATCTAGTAGTGTCTCCTCATTATAGTAGGAATACATTTTATAGATTGATAGATGAAGAAATAGAGAAAGTAGAAGAAGGAGGTAAAGGGTATATTCGTCTTAAATTGAATAGTCTTTCTAATTATGCCATTATAGATAAATTGTATGATGCTAGTCAAGCAGGTGTAAAGGTAGATTTAATTGTAAGAGGTATTTGTTGCTTGATTCCTGGTGTACCTGGATTGAGTGATAATATACGTGCTATTAGTGTTATAGATCGATTCTTAGAGCATCCAAGAGTGTATGTTTTTGGAAAAGGAGAGCAGTCAAAAGTGTATATATCTTCTTCAGATTGGATGTCTCGTAATTTAGATAATAGAGTGGAAGTGAGTTGTCCTATTTATGATCAAGATGTGAAAAGAGAGATCTTAGAAACCTTAGATATATGTTGGAATGATAATGTGAAGGCAAGAAAACTTAATGAGAGACAAGACAATGCTTATGTAGAAAATGATAAGCCTAAAGTGAGATCTCAATTAGCTACATATAAATACTATTTAAACGCTATAGGTAATTAATGTTGACTATTGAAAAATATGCAGCTATTGATATAGGTTCTAATGCGATTAGACTTTTGATCGCTAATGTAATTGAACAGGGAAATGAGCCTACAATTTTTAAAAAAAATGAGCTTATTAGAGTGCCTATTCGTTTAGGGGAAGATGTGTTTTCTGTGGGAGAAATTTCAGAAAAAAACACCCAAAGAATGTTAGATGCTATGCAGGCTTTTAGATTGCTCATGAATGCACATCAAGTAAAATATTATAGAGCTTGTGCTACTTCTGCAATGAGAGAAGCTTCAAATGGTGATGAAGTAGTGCAATTAGTCAAAGAAAAAACATCTATTGCTATAGAAGTTATTGATGGTAAGGAAGAAGCTGCGATCATTGCTGCAACAGATTTGCATAGTGTTATAGAAAAAGATAAGGTATACTTATATGTTGATGTAGGAGGTGGTAGTACAGAATGTACTTTATATGATCAGGGTGAAATGAAGGCTTCAAAATCTTTTAAGATAGGAACCGTACGTATTCTTAAAAACCTTGTGGATGAATCTAAATGGGAAGCAATTTCTATTTGGATAAAAGAACAAACAAAAAGCTATTCAAAAATAACGGTTATTGGTTCTGGTGGTAATATCAATAAGATTATTAAAATGAATGGGAAGAAATCTAGAAAATCGCTTTCGTATTTAAATATGCTCAACTTTTACAAAATGTTGGAAGATTTAAGTTATGATGAGCGTGTTGTTAAATTAGGATTGAATCCTGATAGAGCAGATGTTATTATTCCTGCACTTAAGATCTATTTGCGAGCCATGAAATGGGCAAATGCAGAGCATGTTATTGTGCCTACTATAGGACTATCTGACGGTATTATAAAGACACTTTACAAATCAAAATAGAAGTATTTATCGTTCAACTTAGAATCAATATAGGTCATTAATCGATGTTTTTTAAACATTCAAAGATTAATACCCATCGTTCTTTTGTTTTTTTTTATAAAACCCATAAAAGAATGTATCTTTCACTCGGAAGATACATTCTTTAGCTATAAAGATGTAACAGTATAGAACATTGAATCATCACATTTTATAGCTCATAACACTTATACATTATGAAAAAAATTACATTATTATCTAGCGTTTTAGTATTTCTATTTTGTTCGTTATCCTATGGTCAAAATGTAGGATATGGTTTCAAATTAGGTGTGAATGTAAGTCAGATTAATAGTTTCTCTTTTGATATTGTAAACTTAGCAGGTGATACACCAAGACAAGGAGGTTTTGATTCTCAAGAAGGAAGTAGAATAGGATTTGCAGCTTCATTTTTTGCAGAGTTTCCCCTTAGTGAGCGTTTAAGTTTTCAGCCTGAGTTTGGATATTCTGCTCAAGGAAATAAATTTGAAGGTTTACGATATGAATACCTTCAATTGCCACTAGCACTAAAAATTAACTTTAATAAATTCTTTATAAATGCTGGACCTCAAGCGGGATTAAAAATTTCTGCGTTTGAGCAATCTGATAATTTTACAAGTTTTGAATTCTCTGGTTTTGGAGGAGTAGGCTATCAAGTTACAGAGAATATCTTCTTAGAAGCTCGTTATACGATAGGTTTTACAGAAGTGTTTGAAGATGATGCCGCAGTAGATTTACCATTATTCTCACAAGATACAAATGAAGCTAATAGAGATAATGTACTAACTAATGCAGAAGGAAAAAATAGCTTCTTTACCTTAAGTATTGGATATAGGTTATAAGAGATATATTTACCATATAAAAAATCCCTAATCAAATAATTTTGATTAGGGATTTTCTTATACTATATAATAACGGTTATCCGTGTATCGTTTCACTTACACTTAATTCTTTCATTACTTGTGCTTCAAAATCAAGGAGTTCTTGCCATTTGGCGTCAACTACTTCTCGTTTTCCATATTTGCGAGCAAAACTAAGAAACATTGTATAATGACCGGCTTCACTAATCATTAGTTTTTTATAAAAACGGGCTAACTTTTTATCTTCTAATTCTTCAGAAAGTAACCGGAAGCGTTCGCAACTTCTAGCTTCAATAAGAGCAGCAACAAGAAGTCTATTAATTAAGCTTTCTACTCTTGATCCTCCTTTCGGGAAATAAAATCTCAATTTATGTACATAGGCATCTTTACGTTCGCGTCCAAGTGATAATCCACGCTCTACCATAAGATCATGTACCATTTTAAAATGACTCATTTCTTCTTGTGCAAGATCACTCATTTCTGATACGAGGTCTGAATATTCAGGGAAACCAATTATAAAGGAGATCGCAGATGATGCTGCTTTTTGCTCACAATACGCATGATCGGTAAGGATCTCATCAAGATTCTTTTCTACAATATTTACCCATCTTGGATCTGTGGGTAATTTAAGATGTAGCATCTGTATAGGTTCTTTCTCTTCCATAGGTTATAATTCTAAATCAAATGCGCGTTTAAGAATTTCTAAATCAGGATTTTGCTCCTTTAATTTATCATATTTTTCTTGAGGTGTGTATGCATATTTACGTTGTACTTCCTCATTTACAACAATGTCAAGGGTAATATCATAGTTATTTAATTTCCTTTTAAGGAATTCTAGTAAGGGACCTTGCGCTCTTTCAACTTCTACCTTCATTGTAGCGTTAGGGTATTCTAGTTGTATTACGGTCCCATCTAGTTTTGGGGTATCAGCTTCTAGATTGGAGGCTATGATTTTTTCCCCTCGATTAGATAATTTAACCACATACTCTTTCCATGCGGCTTGCATTGCAATTTCAGTAAAGGGTTCTTTCGGCAGATTAGTAACATCTATTTTTTGCTCTTTACGCTTTTCTTCTAATTCTTTTTTGCGTTGTAGTCCTTTTAATGATAAGCCAGAAATACGCTCTTTTGTGATGGCAATTTTAGGCTGCGTTATTGCTGGAGTAGCATCGGTTTTTGGTGTTTCAGGTGCTACTTCTGTATGCGTTTTTATAATGGTAGGCTGTGCTGAGGTTTCAACTGGTGTTGTTGGCTGAGCAGGAGTAGTGATGGTTTGTGTAACAGGAACTACTGGTTGAGTAGAAGTTACGACAGTTTCAGCGACAGGAGCAGCTTCATTTGTAATACTAGCTGTTGTTTTTAGAGATCTATCTACTTTTTGAGCATGTTCAGGAGATAGTTTGTAAAATGACGGCGGAATTATGAAAGGTTGGTCATTTTTTTTTTCTCCATCATAGGTGATAGAGGCAAGCTGCATTAGGCAAAGTTCTACAAGTAGTCTTTGGTTACGACTTGTTTTATACGTGAGATCACAATTGTTTGCCATGTCAATCGCTTTTAATAAGAAAGCGAGTTCGGTTTGTTGTGATTGTTCGTAGTATTTCTTTTTAGTACCATCACCTACTTCTAATAGATGTATTGTCGGTGGATTTTTGCAGACCATTAAGTCTCTAAAGTGAGAAGCGAGTCCTGCTATAAAATGATGTCCATCAAATCCTCTGGATAAGATATCATTAAATTGTAATAGTAACTGTGGGATATCATTTTTTAAGATAAAATCTGTAGCTGTAAAGTAAGTGTCATAATCTAACACATTTAAGTTTTCTGTTACCGCTTTTCGCGAAAGCGTTTTTCCACTAAAACTTACAACTCTATCAAATATAGACAATGCATCTCGCATAGCACCATCTGCTTTTTGAGCAATAATATGCAATGCTTCTTCGTCTGCTTCTATACCTTCTTCTTGTGCAATTTGAACAAGATGTTTTCTTGCATCAGTTACCGTGATTCTTTTGAAATCAAAAATTTGACAACGTGATAGTATCGTAGGTATAATCTTATGTTTTTCAGTAGTTGCTAATATAAAAATAGCATGCTTAGGAGGTTCTTCTAGCGTTTTAAGAAATGCATTAAATGCTGCCTGTGATAGCATATGTACCTCGTCAATAATATACACTTTATAAGTTCCAACTTGTGGAGGAATACGTACTTGATCGATTAGGTTTCGTATATCATCTACAGAGTTATTGGAAGCAGCATCCAATTCAAAAATATTAAAAGCAAAATCTTCATCAGGACGTGTGTTTTCATCTTGATTGATACGTTTTGCTAAAATACGAGCACAGCTTGTCTTTCCAACACCACGTGGGCCGCAAAAAAGAAGTGCTTGTGCTAGATGATTATTTGCTATGGCATTTTCAAGCGTATTGGTGATAGCCTGCTGACCCACAACATCTTTAAATGTTTGAGGGCGATATTTTCTAGCTGATACGATGAAATGTTCCATGATTACAAATATAAAATAGGGATTTCAAAAACAGCCTATTGCTGCAAAGATTTCTAATTTATTTATTAACAGAAAGCGCTGCGATTTCTTTTTCAATTTCAGCAGCTTTTGCATACAAGGCATCACTTTCGGAACGATTTGTTTTTGAAAGTTTAAATGCATCTTCAAGTATTTTTTTATGCTGTTTCTGTAATTTTTCTAGGGGTGATTTTTTACCAAAAAGTCCAAACATAGTTTTTTATTTAAAAATACAGATTTAATATGGTATTTGTGATATTATGATGCAAAAAGATATAGAATATTCATTGCGTATTTTGATGAAGTAGTAATTAGTTGAACACTTAATTTTTATTCTTTTTCTTAAATCCCAATAGATGTTATAAAAAAATCTACTATTGAGCTTTTAGAGAAGGGGGAAGAGAATTGAAGAAATCTAATCAAAATACATAGCGAGTATAAAATATGTACACATACTTTCGTATTTTGCAATAATGTTAAAGCTAGTATATAATATAAGACACTATTTTGAGAAGCACGGATTTTATGTTTCTTCTCGTCTTGCTGATAGATTAGGAATGCGAGCAAAAAATGTGCGATTGTTTTTTATTTATATATCTTTTGCAACATTGGGTGTTGGTTTTGCTTTATATCTTACATCTGCTTTTTTATTAAAGTTAAAAGATTTAGTATACACAAAACGAACATCAGTTTTTGATCTATAGCGTATGTTTGAGTTTTTTAGATCTAAAATATATGTAGCCATCACACTCGTGTTGGTAACCTTACTTATAGGGGTTTTAGGATATAAGGCGATTGCTGACTATGGATGGGTAGATGCCCTTTATATGACTGTTATTACGGTAACTACCGTTGGGTTTGGAGAAGTAAATCCGTTAACTCCAGAAGCAAAAGTTTTTACAGTTGTTCTTATATTGTGTAGTGTAGTTATTGTGGGATATGCTATATCTGTAATCACAGAGTACATTATAAGTAGAAATGCGTACGATACCATAAAACATAGAAAAGTGCAGAAAAAAATAGACAAATTATCAAATCATATTATTGTATGTGGTTATGGACGTAATGGAAAGCAAGCCGTAGAAAAACTTCGTGCATATAATAAGTCTTTTGTTATTATAGATAAAGAAGAAGATGTTGTGCAACGTTATGAAGATGCAGATACTTTATTTGTAAATGGTAATGCTAATGAAGATGAAACATTATTAAAAGCTGGAGTAGCACGAGCAAGTACGTTAATTTCTGCATTGCCAGATGATGCAGACAATCTTTTTGTGGTTTTAAGTGCAAGACAGCTGAATCAACAACTTAAAATCATAAGTCGAGCAGAGTATGAGACTTCTCAAAAGAAATTAAAACTGGCCGGAGCTGATAATGTGATTATGCCTAATAGAATAGGAGGCGATCATATGGCATCTCTAGTCGTAGTACCAGATCTTATAGAGTTTTTAGATAACCTTTCTGTGGTAGGAGAAGAAGATTCTATTAATGTAGAAGAAATTGGTTTTGAAAAATTTTGTCCAGATGGAAGAGAAGTAAGTATAAAAGATATAGACTTACGTTATAAAACTGGTTGTACCATTATTGGGTACAAATCTCCAGATGGAAAGTATACCGTTAATCCTAGTGCAGATTTTATTCTGAAAAAAGGTTCTAAACTGGTTGTGATAGGACGTCCAGAACAAATTGTGAACTTACATCGTATTTTTGGAATTTAGTATTTGTAACCGATTTTAAGAGTCATTCCTTTGATTAAGGAGCTTTTTTTTGCATATTGCTAACTGTTTTAATAATAACCTAACATACATTAAATGATGAAGAAATATCTTCTTTCAATTTTAGCCATTTTAACTCCTCTACTTACGTTTGCTCAAGATGCCGCTGAAAAAGGTATAGATCAAAAAATCGATGAAGCTTTTAAACCTTTCTCTGATGCAGTAGGCAAAGTGATATTTTTTGAAGTATTTGAAGGAGCTCCTTTTGTGATTATTTTACTAGTACTTAGTGCTATCTTTTTTACGCTTTATTTTGGTTTTCCAAATATCAGATACTTCGGAAAGGCTATTAACGTAGTGCGTGGTAAATATGATGATATAGAAAATCATGGCTTAGGAGATGAAAATGCAGCAGTAGATGGAGATATTCCAGATACCATTCGAGATGAGAGTCAAGATGGGGAAGTAAGTCACTTTCAAGCATTGGCAACAGCTGTGTCTGGTACTGTGGGTAATGGTAACATTGCAGGGGTTGCATTAGCGATTGCATTAGGTGGTCCTGGAGCAACGTTTTGGATGATCATTTGTGGTTTATTAGGGATGTCTACAAAATTTGTAGAATGTACACTTGGTGTGCAGTATAGAGATGTTGGAGAAGATGGTACTGTTTATGGAGGTCCTATGTATTATTTAAGTAAAGGTCTTAAAGAAAAAGGATTTGGCACACTAGGAAAAATAACAGCGGTATTATTTGCAATATTCTGTATTGGAGGTTCCTTTGGAGGAGGTAATGCAGCTCAATCTAATCAGGCAACGATTGTACTAAAAGAATTATTTGATTTGCAGAGTACAGGAGCTGGTTTTTGGATTGGTGTAGCTTTGGCTGTTTTGGTAGGAGTTATTATTATAGGAGGTATCAAGCGTATTGCTTCTGTAACTGAAAAAGTAGTACCACTAATGGCAGTAATGTACATTTTAGCCTGTCTTTATATTATATTTAGCAACTTTGGATTAGTAGATGATGCTATTAGCTTAATAATATCTGAAGCTTTTAATCCAACAGCCGTTGGTGTAGGGAGTCTTATAGGAGTACTGTTGGTAGGCTTTAAGCGTGCTGCCTTTTCAAATGAAGCTGGGGCAGGATCTGCTTCTATTGCACACTCGGCTGTAAAAACAAAATATTCTGCTAGTGAAGGTCTTGTGGCGTTATTAGAGCCATTTATTGATACCGTAGTAATTTGTACGATGACGGCGCTTGTTATTGTGATCTTTAACTTTGGTGGATACTTTGAGTATGGAGGAGATGGTTCTGGTGCTGTTTTTATTGATGGAGTTCAATTTGAAGGAGCGGGTATCACATCAAAAGCATTTGCACAATATATCCCTTACTCTGGCGTATTCTTAACAATTGCGGTAGTACTATTTGCTGTATCGACAATGATTTCTTGGTCATACTATGGGCTTCAGTCTTGGAAGTACTTATTTGGACGTGGAAAGGTGGCAGATATGGTGTATAAGATTTTATTCTTATTATTTGTAATTGTAGGGGCAGCTGCAAGTATGGGATCTATTTGGTCATTCTCTGATGCAATGATCTTTGCAATGGTGTTCCCGAATATGGTTGGACTTTATTTCTTATTCCCAGTTGTGAAGAAACAACTAAAGAGATTCTTTGATGCTATTAAAGCTGGTAACAGTTAATAAAGAAAACATTCTATAATGAATAATTTAAAATCCCACTTCTTTTATGATCGACAAAAAAGAAGTGGGATTTTAGTATTTATAGGAATCATACTTATTCTTATAAGCATTTCGTTTTGGTATCAACCTTCTCAAGATATTGCAATCTCAGAAGAAGAGCAATTAGAAGTTCTTGCTTTTCAAAAACAAATTGATTCACTTAAGGTGCTTGCGATAGAAAATAATAAACCTAAGCGTTATCCTTTTAATCCTAATTATATTACAGATTATAAGGGATATACCTTGGGAATGAATTTGGAAGAGGTAGATCGCTTGCACCGCTTTCGCGAAAGCGGAAAATGGATTAACTCCATTGCAGATTTCAAACAAGTAACGAAGGTTTCTGATTCTTTACTAGATATTATTTCTCCTTATTTTAAATTTCCGGATTGGGTAACAAATCCAAAACCAAGAAAAAAGTATGTGCATCAACCAAAATGGAAAACATACGATCAAAAAAAGGATTTAAATAAAATAACATTAGATGCATTATTAGTTATTGAAGGGGTAGATGAAGTTGCAGCAGATAAGATACTACGTCATATTCGAAAAATAGGCGGATATCAAGTAGATGGTCAATTATACGACGTCTATGGGGTTTCTACAAAACAAAAACGAGCTGTGCTTAATGAGTATACGGTAAAAGAAAAACCGACAATACATTATATAAATGTAAATACTGCTACCGCTTCAGATTTAGCCACAATACCATTACTTAATTTTGACTTAGCAAAGGAAATTGTGGATTATAGATTACTACATGAAGGTGTTAAAACCTTAGAGGAATTGTCAGGACTAGATGGAATGACAGACTACAAATTTGCTAGAATTAAGTTATATTTGTCTGTTAAATAGAACGACTACAAATCTGTTTAACGATTACACGATTTTAAGCCTAAATTTAAGAATAAAGATGAACGAATTATATTTTACAGAAGAACATAATCTTTTTAGAAAAAGTTTACAGGATTTCCTTCAAAAGGAAGTGGTTCCTCATATAGATAAATGGGAGGAAACTGGAAAGATTGATCGATTCATCTGGGAAAAGTTTGGAGAGATGGGCTTTTTTGGAATCGCTTATCCTGAAGAATACGGAGGTATGGGATTAGATTTCTTTTATACTGTAATCCTTCTTGAAGAACTTCAGAAAATAAATTCAGGCGGATTTGCGGCTGCTATATGGGCGCATGCTTATCTGGCGATGACACATCTTAATGCTGAGGGCGATACGCGAATAAAATCAGAATACCTTGCGCCAAGTATTACAGGTGAGAAAATAGGTTGTTTGTGTATTACAGAGCCTTTTGGAGGTAGTGATGTAGCAGGAATGAGAACCACTGCAAAAAAAGATGGAGATCATTATGTGTTAAATGGTTCAAAAACTTTTATCACAAATGGAGTCTATTCAGATTATTTGGTCGTTGCAGCAAAAACAAGCCCTGAACTAGGAGGGAAGGGAATGAGTATTTTTGTAGTAGACCGTGATACACCAGGGGTGTCTGCTACAAAATTAGATAAACTAGGATGGAGAGCTTCCGATACAGGAGAAATAGCTTTTGATAATGTGCGTATTCCTGTGGCAAATCTAATGGGAGAAGAAAATAAAGGCTTTGGTTATATCATGCAACACTTTGCAACAGAACGTTTAATTATGGGAATTAATGCGCATGCAAGAGCAGAATTTGCTATTGAGTATGCTTTGGAGTATATGAAAGAGCGTAAAGCTTTTGGGCAATCTATAGATCGTTTTCAAGCATTACGACATAAAATAGCAGAGCGTAAAGCAGAGGTTGAAATGTCAAAAGCATTTAATTATTCAATTGCATATCGTCTTAATAAAGGTGAATATGTAGTAAAGGAGGCAACCATGTCAAAATTAACCGCTACCAAAATAGCAGACGAGGTAATTTATGATTGCTTGCAAATGTTAGGAGGTTATGGGTATATGGAAGAATATCCTATGGCTAGAATGCTGCGTGATAGTAGATTAGGTCCTATAGGTGGCGGAACTTCAGATATTCTTAGAGAGATTATTGCCAAAATGATTATCGATAAAAAAGAATATAAAGTGCAAACTGAAACAAAAGCATAAAAAAAATCAATACTAGGTTGCAGGAATAACTAATAGTAGTATATTTGCAGCCTGAAAACAGAATAAGAATTTAAAGAAAGGAGGTCCCACTATGTTAATTATACCAGTAAAAGACGGAGAAAATATAGATAGAGCGCTAAAACGTTTCAAGCGTAAATTTGATCGTACTAAGACTATGCGTAATCTTAGAGAGCGTAAGCAGTTCACAAAACCTTCTGTAAGTAGAAGACGTGAAATTCAAAAGGCTTCTTATATTCAGGGTCTTAGAGATAAAGAAAATATCTAGAAATAGTATCCGTCACTCATAATTTATATGAGGTGTCTGGATTTTTAGAAGGAGATGATCTCTTTCAAGATACATAACCGTTACTTTATAAAGTATATCTTTGTGAAGTAACGGTTTTTTTATTCCCAATCAAGAGTGAATCTTATTTAATGATGCCCTGCAGCTAACTTATGTATCTCAATGCGTTTATAGACTATCTTACATTAGAGAAGAATTATAGTTCTCATACAATCCTTGCGTATCAAAAAGATATTGGAGCTTTTTTTGCTTTCGCGAAAGCAAACGATGGTGATGTAGAACTTCATGAAATGCATTATAATCAAATACGAAATTGGATTGTTGCACTTGTAGATGAAGGGATATCTAATAGAAGTATTAATAGGAAAATATCGTCCTTAAAATCATTTTATAAATTCCTTGTGAAAATAGAAGTTATTGATGTGTCTCCTTTGGTGAAGCATAAAGCATTAAAAACATCAAAAAAACTTCAAATTCCCTTTTCTGAAAATGAAATGTCTGAGGTTTTTGATTTATTATCTATTTCTAATGATTTTGAGTCTCTAAGAGATCTTTTGTTGTTGGAGTTGTTGTATGGGACGGGAATGAGGCGTGCAGAGCTTATAGGGCTAACGATAAGTAGTGTTGATTTGTCTCAAAAAACAATACGAGTTATAGGTAAGCGAAATAAAGAGCGTTTGATGCCTTTGCTGTCTAATGTTTGTGTAACTATTGTTAAATATCTGGAGAAGCGAAATGAGATTTCTCAAAATGAAAAGGGTGCACCACTTCTTATAACAAAGAAAGGAATTAAATTGTATGATACACTTGTTTATAGGATAATAAATCATTATTTTAGTAAGACGTCAAACAAAATCAAAAAGAGTCCGCATATTATTAGGCATTCTTTTGCTACGCATTTGCTTAACCAAGGAGCAGAGTTAAATACTGTAAAGGATTTATTAGGTCATGCAAGTCTAGCATCTACGCAAGTGTATACACACAATAGTATTAAAACACTACGCAATGTTTATAGTAATGCACATCCTCGAAATAAGAAGTGATTGTTGTTTGTGAAAATATGATAGTATGATTACTATCAAAGTTCTAACCCTTAAAATATAGTGGCATATGAAAGTAACTGTTGAAGCACCACAATTTGATCCAGATGTAAAATTGATTGAATTTATCGAGAAGAAATTAAATAAGTTAGAGCAATTTTATGATAAAATAATACATGCAGATGTGTTTTTGAAACTAGAGCCCAATAATAAGCCTGAAAATAAGATTGTAGAAATACTAATAAGTGTACCTGGAGATGAGTTTATTGTAAAAAAGAATGCAAAATCTTTTGAAGAAGGTACAGATGTGTGTGTGCAATCGCTTGAAAGAGTGCTAAAAAAGCGAAAAGAAAAATTAAGAGCACATATTGCGTAAAAAAAATAAACAAAATGTTTTGTTAGATATTAAAATTGTCTACATTTGCAGTCCGTTAGAAATAACGGACTTTTTTTATGTCTCTTTAGAGGTTTTTAAAAGTATAAAAAGCCGATGTAGCTCAGCTGGCTAGAGCAGCTGATTTGTAATCAGCAGGTCGTGGGTTCGAGTCCCTCCATCGGCTCAAAAAAAAGATTAAAAAAGTTCTTTAAAATTATTGTTATTTATTGATTTAAAATGCATACTTTTGCATCCGAAAAAATTGATAAAAGGGGAGATACTCAAGCGGCCAACGAGGACGGACTGTAACTCCGTTGTTTTTAACTTCGCAGGTTCGAATCCTGCTCTCCCCACTCTAATTATTTTCAAGTAAAAATCTAATGCATTTTTACTTGATTTTTTTTGTATCACCATATTATGAATTGTGTGGTGTGTTTTGAAATATTGAAAAACCTTTTAATGTCGTTGTAGACGATGTTGATAAATGCGGGAGTAGCTCAGTTGGTAGAGCGTCAGCCTTCCAAGCTGAATGTCGCCGGTTCGAACCCGGTCTCCCGCTCTATAAATGCCTTTGGGTATTGAGCTTTCGCGAAAGCGTAAACTAGCCGACGTAGCTCAGGGGTAGAGCGTTTCCTTGGTAAGGAAGAGGCCACGGGTTCAAATCCCGTCGTTGGCTCAAAAAAAAATAATTAAATAAGTACAGGTCGTACTAGCCTTTTGTGTTTAGATGAAGAGGGGGTCGATCAATAAGAATTTAGTACACTAATAATAACTAAGACTAAAGATTAAATAATTACATTATGGCAAAGGAAACATATGATCGTTCGAAACCCCATTTAAATGTTGGTACTATCGGGCATGTAGATCACGGTAAAACAACTTTAACTGCTGCTATCACGAAAGTATTGGCAGATGCTGGTTATTCAGAAGCTTCTGCTTTTGATCAAATTGATAATGCTCCTGAAGAAAAAGAAAGAGGTATTACTATTAACTCTTCTCACGTTGAGTATGCGACTGAATCACGTCACTACGCACACGTTGATTGTCCAGGTCACGCCGATTACGTAAAGAACATGGTAACTGGTGCTGCTCAAATGGACGGTGCTATTCTTGTAGTTGCTGCTACAGATGGTCCTATGCCACAAACACGTGAGCATATCCTTCTTGGTCGTCAGGTAGGTATTCCTCGTATTGTTGTATTCATGAATAAAGTGGATATGGTAGATGATGAAGAATTACTTGAGCTTGTTGAAATGGAAATTAGAGAGCTTCTTTCTTTCTATGAGTATGATGGAGATAATGGTCCTGTAGTTGCTGGATCTGCTTTAGGAGCACTTAATGGTGAGCAAAAGTGGGTTGATACTGTATTAGAGCTTATGAATGCTGTTGATACATGGATTGAAGAGCCATTACGTGAGACTGAAAAAGATTTCTTAATGCCTATAGAAGATGTATTCTCTATTACTGGTCGTGGAACTGTTGCAACTGGTCGTATTGAAACTGGTATCGCAAACACTGGAGATCCTGTAGAGATCATCGGTATGGGTGCTGAAAAGTTAACTTCTACTATTACTGGTATTGAGATGTTCCGTCAAATCCTTGATAGAGGAGAGGCTGGAGATAATGCAGGTATCCTTTTAAGAGGTATTGAGAAAACTCAAATCTCTAGAGGTATGGTAATTGTAAAGCCAGGATCTGTAACACCACATGCTAAATTTAAAGCAGAGGTTTATATCCTTAAAAAAGAAGAAGGTGGACGTCACACTCCATTCCATAATAACTACCGTCCTCAGTTCTACGTTCGTACAACTGATGTAACTGGAAACATTGCGCTTCCTGAAGGAGTTGAAATGGTAATGCCTGGAGATAACTTAACAATTACTGTTGAGCTTATTCAGCCTATCGCATTAAATTTAGGTCTTCGTTTTGCTGTCCGTGAAGGTGGTAGAACTGTAGGAGCTGGTCAGGTTACTGAAATCCTAGACTAAGACTATAAATGAATTTATAAAAGTAAAGGTGTTCCGATTGTTCGGAACGCCTTGACTTTTGTTTAAAAGGTGTTTGCGTTTAGCGTCCCTTTTTAATATACGGGTTTAGCTCAGTTGGTAGAGCACTGGTCTCCAAAACCAGGTGTCGTGAGTTCGAGTCTCTCAACCCGTGCTAAGTAAAATGATAAAGCATTGTTTGTCATTTTCTAAATAAGAATAAAATTATGGCTGGATTAATAAATTACGTACAAGAATCGTACAACGAGTTAAAGAATCATGTGACATGGACTCCTCTAGCAGAAGCACAGCGTCTTATGGTAGTAGTTGCTGTTTTTTCAATTATTTTCTCTTTAGCAATTTGGGGTATTGATTCTGTGTTTAGTAATGTGATCAAGTTGTACTTTGAAAAAGTAGTAGTAGGTTCTTAATTTTTAACTATGGCTAAAACAAACAACACCAAACATTGGTATGTAGTAAGGGCTGTTAGTGGTCAAGAAAATAAGATCAAAGCTTATATAGAACAGGAGATTACAAGACTTAATCTTCAGGACTATATAGAAGAGGTTTTAGTTCCTACAGAAAAAGTAATCCAAATCCGTAATGGGAAGAAAATAAACAAAGAAAGAGTTTATTTTCCTGGTTACATTATGGTAAAAGCTCATTTGGGAGGAGAAATCCCTCATATTATTAAATCAATAAATGGAGTGATTGGGTTTTTAGGAGAGGTAAAAGGAGGAGATCCTGTGCCACTTCGTAAGGCAGAAGTAAATCGTATGCTAGGAAAAGTAGATGAGCTTTCTGTAAAACAAGATAATGTAGCAATTCCTTATACTGTTGGTGAAACTATAAAAGTAATTGACGGTCCTTTTAATGGTTTTAATGGAACTGTAGAAAAGGTAAATGAGGAAAAACGTAAACTAGAGGTGATGGTGAAGATATTTGGAAGAAAAACACCGCTAGAGTTAAGTTACATGCAAGTAGAAAAAGTATAAATAATTAAGTGTTACACTAATATTTTGGATTTTGTTCTATTGCTTCCAACTCTAAGAACAAGTCAAAGTTAAATTTTGAAAAATGGCAAAAGAAGTAAGTAAGGTTGTAAAGTTACAAGTACGAGGAGGTGCCGCAAACCCTTCTCCACCAGTAGGACCTGCTTTAGGTGCAGCCGGAGTTAATATCATGGAGTTCTGTAAGCAATTTAATGCTAGAACACAAGATAAAGCCGGTAAAGTACTTCCTGTTGTTATTACTGTTTATGGAGATAAGTCTTTTGACTTTGTAATTAAAACTCCACCAGCAGCAGTTCAATTAATGGAAGCAGCTAAAGTAAAAGGTGGTTCTGGTGAACCTAACCGTAAAAAAGTCGCAAAAGTTACTTGGGATCAAGTAAGAACTATCGCAGAAGACAAAATGCCTGATTTAAATGCATTTACAATAGAAAGCGCTATGAAAATGGTTGCTGGTACTGCAAGATCAATGGGTATTACGGTTAAAGGTGGAGATGCTCCAGCTTAACATCCAAAAAGAAAATTAAAATGGCAAAATTAACAAAAAAGCAAAAAGAGAATCATAGCAAGATTGAAGCTGGTAAAGCTTACAGTATTGATGATGCTTCTGCTTTAATAAAAGAAGTAAGCAACGTAAATTTCGATGCTTCCGTAGATATTGCTGTACGTCTTAACGTAGATCCTCGTAAAGCAAACCAGATGGTTCGTGGTGTAGTAACATTACCACACGGTACTGGTAAGGATGTAAAAGTGCTTGCACTTGTTACTCCTGATAAAGAGGCAGATGCAAAAGCAGCTGGTGCAGATTATGTTGGTCTTGATGAGTACCTTGATAAAATCAAAGGTGGTTGGACAGATGTAGACGTAATTATTACAATGCCTAGTGTTATGGGTAAATTAGGACCATTAGGACGTGTTCTTGGACCACGTGGTTTAATGCCTAACCCAAAAACAGGTACTGTAACTATGGATATATCCAAAGCAGTTTCAGATGTAAAAGCTGGTAAAATTGACTTTAAAGTTGATAAAACTGGTATTGTACACGCATCTGTAGGAAAAGCATCTTTTGATGCTGATAAAATTGCGGGTAATGCAAAAGAACTACTTAGTACATTAGTGAAATTAAAACCTACCACAGCAAAAGGAGTATACATTAAAAGTATCTTCATGTCTAGTACAATGAGTCCTGGAATTGAGGTAGATTCTAAAAGTTACGCTACTAGTTAAATTAGAAATTATGACAAGAGAAGAGAAATCACAAGTAATAGAAAATTTAACTACACAATTAGCAGATAGTACTAATATCTATTTAGCAGATATTTCTGGTTTAAATGCAGACAATACCTCAAAGTTACGTCGTGCATGTTTTAAAGCAGGAGTTAAATTAGCAGTAGTTAAAAATACATTGCTTTCAAAAGCAATGGACGCATCAGATAAAGATTTTGCAGAACTTCCTGAAGTTTTAAAAGGGAACACTGCAATTATGTTGTCTGAAACAGGTAATGCGCCAGCAAAGGTGATTAAAGAGTTTCGTAAGAAAGCTGACAGACCTTTATTAAAAGGAGCATTTATTGAAGAAGCTATCTATGTTGGAGATGACCAACTAGATGCACTGGTAGATATCAAATCGAGAGAAGAACTTATTGGAGAAATCGTTGGATTACTTCAGTCTCCTGCTAAGAACGTTGTTAGCGCTCTTAAATCTGGAGGAAGTACAATCGCTGGTATTATCAAAACCCTTTCTGAAAAGGAAGGTTAGGCAGTACGCACTATTAACAATTATATAATTAAGATTATTTTTTTAAAAACGATAGAAAAATGGCAGATTTAAAAGAATTCGCAGAACAATTAGTTAACCTTACAGTAAAAGAAGTAAATGAGTTAGCTGGTATATTAAAAGAGGAGTATGGTATTGAGCCTGCAGCAGCAGCGGCAGTAGTTCAAGGCGGTGGTTCTGGTGGCGGAGACGCTGAAGATGAGCAAACTGAATTTGACGTAATCCTTACAGCAGCTGGTGCTTCTAAATTAGCAGTAGTAAAATTAGTTAAAGAATTAACTGGTGCTGGTCTTAAAGATGCAAAAGGATTAGTTGATAACGCTCCATCTCCAATTAAAGAAGGTGTAGCTAAAGATGAAGCTGAAGCACTTAAAGCTCAATTAGAAGAGGCAGGAGCTGAAGTTGAGCTTAAGTAAGCTCTAATAATAAAGACATAAAGGTTTAGGTCTGTTGTGCTTATATTAAAGCATAATTTGACCTAAACCATTTGTCGTATATAAAGGTTACCATAGTGTAACAAAGACTTTTTCTTGATTTTAGTGTCTTAAAAATAAAATCAAAAATCGATTTACCCCAACAGTAAATCTAGTTTCTAATCAAATTCCGTTCGTTGATGATGCAAGATGCAAAACAAGCAGAAAGAATTAGTTTCTCATCGGTAAAGAATAGACCTGATTATCCAGATTTCTTGGATATTCAAGTAAAATCCTTTCAAGATTTCTTCCAACTGGAGACAAAACCAGATGAAAGAGGTGATGAAGGGCTTTATAACACTTTCCTTGAGAACTTCCCTATTACTGATACCCGTAATAACTTTGTACTCGAATTTTTAGATTACTTTGTAGACCCACCAAGATATTCTATACAAGAATGTATAGAAAGAGGTCTTACATATAGTGTGCCTTTGAAAGCACGTCTAAAATTATATTGTACAGATGAAGAGCATGAAGATTTTGAAACCATTGTACAAGATGTGTATTTAGGTACAATTCCTTACATGACTCCTAGTGGTACATTTGTTATTAATGGTGCAGAACGTGTCGTAGTTTCTCAGTTACACCGTTCACCAGGAGTATTTTTTGGACAATCTTTCCATGCCAATGGAACAAAGCTTTATTCTGCCAGAGTAATTCCTTTTAAAGGATCTTGGATAGAATTTGCTACAGATATCAATAGTGTAATGTATGCATATATTGATCGTAAGAAAAAGTTACCTGTAACAACATTGTTCCGTGCTATTGGTTTTGAAAGAGATAAAGATATCCTTGAAATTTTTGATCTTGCAGAAGAGGTTAAAGTTTCTAAAACTGGACTTAAAAAATATTTAGGACGAAAACTTGCTGCACGTGTACTAAATACATGGCATGAAGATTTTGTTGATGAAGATACAGGAGAGGTTGTATCTATAGAACGTAACGAGATCGTTTTAGATCGTGATACGATACTAGAGAAAGAACACGTAGAAGAGATTGTTGAAGCAGGAGCTAAAACAATTCTTTTACATAAAGAAGATAATCAGCAAGCAGATTATGCCATCATACATAATACGCTTCAAAAAGACCCTACAAACTCTGAAAAAGAAGCTGTAGAACATATTTACCGTCAATTACGTAATGCAGAGCCGCCAGATGAGGAAACGGCACGTGGTATTATTGACAAATTATTCTTTTCTGACCAACGTTATAACTTAGGTGAAGTAGGTCGTTACAGAATGAATAAAAAATTAGGACTTGATATCGATATGGATAAGCAAGTTCTTACCAAAGAAGATATCATTACCATCATTAAATACCTTATTGAGTTAATTAACTCAAAAGCAGAGATTGATGATATTGATCACCTTTCTAACAGACGTGTACGTACTGTAGGAGAACAATTATCGGCACAATTTGGTGTAGGTCTTGCCCGTATGGCTCGTACCATTAGAGAACGTATGAATGTGCGTGATAACGAAGTATTTACTCCTATAGATTTGATTAATGCAAAGACATTGTCTTCTGTAATTAATTCTTTCTTTGGTACAAACCAATTATCACAGTTTATGGATCAAACCAATCCACTAGCTGAGATTACACATAAACGTCGTTTATCTGCACTTGGACCAGGAGGTTTATCTCGTGAACGTGCAGGATTTGAGGTGCGTGATGTTCACTATACACATTACGGTCGTTTATGTCCTATTGAAACTCCTGAAGGACCAAATATTGGTCTGATCTCTTCACTTTCTGTATATGCAAAAGTGAATAGTATGGGATTCATTGAGACGCCATACCGTAAAGTAGAAAATGGTAAAATTGATTTAACAACAGAACCAAGATACTTAAGTGCCGAAGAAGAAGAAGGAATGTTAATTGCGCAAGCAAACAATCCTATGAACGATGATGGTACTATCGAGTTAGATAAAGTAATTGCTCGTATGGAAGGTGATTTCCCTGTAGTGGAAAAATCTGAAGTACATTATGCTGATGTTTCTCCTAATCAAATTGCATCTATATCTGCATCTTTAATTCCATTCTTGGAACATGATGATGCAAACCGTGCATTGATGGGATCAAACATGATGCGTCAAGCAGTACCTTTATTAAGAGCAGATGCTCCTATTGTTGGAACAGGATTAGAAAGACAAGTAGCTACAGATTCACGTGTATTAATAAATGCAGAAGGTGCAGGTACTGTTGAATATGTAGATGCTAATAGAATCGATATACGATACGATCGTACGGAAGATGAAGTATTAGTAAGTTTTGATGATGATATTAAATCATACAATCTTATTAAATTCCGTAAGACAAACCAAAGTACAAGTATCAACCTTAAACCTATTGTTAGAAAAGGGGACCGTGTACATAAAGGGCAAGTATTATCTCAAGGATATGCTACTGAAAATGGTGAGTTAGCATTGGGTAGAAATATGAAAGTAGCCTTTATGCCTTGGAAAGGGTATAACTTTGAGGATGCGATTGTAATTTCTGAAAAAGTAGTACGTGATGATATCTTTACGTCTATTCATATTGATGAATATTCTTTAGATGTACGTGATACAAAATTAGGTAACGAAGAGTTAACTAATGATATTCCTAATGTTTCTGAGGAGGCTACAAAAGACCTTGATGAGCATGGAATGATTCGTATCGGTGCTGAAGTAAAACCTGGAGATATACTTATTGGTAAGATTACACCTAAAGGGGAATCTGATCCTACTCCAGAAGAAAAATTACTTCGTGCAATTTTTGGAGATAAAGCAGGAGATGTAAAAGATGCTTCATTAAAAGCATCACCATCTCTTCATGGTGTTGTAATTAACAAAAAGTTATTTGCAAGAGCTATAAAAGATAAGCGTAAGAGAGCAAAAGACAAAGAGGATATCGCTGTACTTGAGTCTCAATACGATGTGAAGTTTGATGATTTACAAGCAACATTAATTGAAAAGTTGTTTAAGCTTGTAAATGGAAAAACAGCACAAGGGGTAATGAATGACCTTGGAGAAGAAGTACTTCCAAAAGGAAAGAAGTATACCCTTAAGATGTTAAACTCTGTAGAAGATTATACACACCTTACACAAGGTACGTGGACAACTGATGCGGATACAAACGTTCTTGTTGCAGATTTACTTCACAATTATAAGATTAAAGAAAATGATCTTCAAGGAAATCTTCGTCGTGAGAAATTTACAATCTCAGTAGGAGATGAGCTTCCTTCAGGAATTATCAAACTCGCTAAAGTTTATATTGCTAAAAAGCGTAAACTTAAAGTAGGAGATAAGATGGCAGGACGTCACGGTAACAAAGGTATTGTTGCACGTATCGTTCGTCAAGAAGATATGCCTTTCTTAGAAGATGGAACACCAGTAGATATTGTATTGAATCCACTAGGGGTACCTTCTCGTATGAATATCGGACAGATATATGAGACTGTACTTGGATGGGCAGGTCAAAAATTAGGTAAGACTTATGCGACCCCTATTTTTGATGGTGCTTCTCTTGATGAGATCAATGCCTTAACTGATGAAGCTGGTATTCCACGTTTTGGACATACATACTTATTTGACGGAGGTACGGGAGATCGTTTTGATCAACCAGCGACCGTAGGTGTGATTTATATGTTAAAACTAGGACACATGGTAGATGATAAGATGCACGCGCGTTCTATCGGACCATACTCTTTAATTACGCAACAACCTTTAGGAGGTAAGGCGCAGTTTGGAGGTCAGCGTTTTGGAGAGATGGAAGTTTGGGCTCTTGAGGCTTATGGAGCATCAAGTACCCTACGTGAAATCTTAACTGTAAAGTCTGATGATGTAATCGGTAGAGCAAAAACATACGAAAGTATCGTAAAAGGAGAACCTATGCCAGAGCCAGGTTTACCAGAATCGTTCAACGTATTAATGCACGAACTTAAAGGACTAGGACTAGACATTCGTCTGGAAGAGTAGTTTGATATACCCTATAGCGGAAGCGTATTTTTTTGAGTACGCTTTCGCGAAAGCGGACCATCAAACAACACAAATTTAATTAATTCGCATACATTGAATTATGGCAAGAAAGAATGATAATGCAACACAAAAGCGCTTTAACAAGATCTCTATAGGTCTTGCTTCTCCAGAATCTATTTTGGGAGCTTCTAAAGGTGAAGTTTTAAAGCCAGAAACTATCAACTATCGTACGCACAAACCAGAGCGTGACGGGTTGTTCTGTGAGCGTATTTTTGGTCCTGTAAAAGACTATGAGTGTGCTTGTGGAAAATATAAAAGAATACGTTACAAAGGAATCGTATGTGACCGTTGTGGTGTAGAAGTAACAGAAAAGAAAGTACGTCGTGATCGCGTAGGACACATTAGTCTTGTAGTGCCTGTAGCTCACATTTGGTACTTTAGAAGTTTACCAAACAAAATCGGATATTTATTAGGGCTTCCTTCTAAGAAGCTTGATATGATTATCTATTATGAGCGTTATGTAGTAATCCAACCTGGTATTGCAACAAACGAAGAAGGAGAGCCATTACAAAAAATGGATTTCCTAACAGAAGAAGAGTACCTTAATATATTAGATGCATTACCTCAAGAGAATTTATATCTTGATGATACAGATCCTAATAAATTCATCGCTAAGATGGGTGCTGAGTGTCTTATTGAATTATTAAGACGTATCGATCTTGATGCACTTTCTTATGAATTACGTCACAAAGCAAATAATGAAACGTCTAAGCAACGTAAAACAGAGGCACTTAAACGTCTTCAAGTTGTAGAAGCGTTACGTGATGCAAATAAAAACCGTGAGAACCTTCCTGAGTGGATGATTATGAAAGTAGTTCCGGTGATTCCACCAGAATTACGTCCATTAGTACCACTAGATGGAGGACGTTTTGCAACATCAGATTTAAATGACTTATATCGTCGTGTAATTATACGTAATAACCGTCTAAAGCGTTTGATGGAAATCAAAGCGCCAGAAGTAATTTTACGTAATGAAAAACGTATGCTACAGGAGTCTGTAGATTCACTTTTTGATAATACACGTAAGTCATCTGCAGTAAAAACAGATAGTAACAGACCACTTAAATCACTTTCTGATTCTTTAAAAGGAAAGCAAGGACGTTTCCGTCAAAACTTACTTGGAAAGCGTGTTGATTATTCTGCACGTTCAGTAATTGTTGTTGGTCCAGAACTTAAATTATTTGAATGTGGTCTTCCTAAAGGAATGGCTGCCGAACTTTATAAGCCTTTTGTAATCCGTAAGTTGATTGAAAGAGGAATTGTAAAGACTGTAAAATCTGCAAAGAAAATTATAGACAAAAAAGAGCCAGTAGTTTGGGATATACTAGAGAATGTTCTTAAAGGACATCCAGTACTTCTAAACCGTGCTCCTACACTTCACCGTTTAGGAATACAAGCATTCCAACCTAAACTTATTGAAGGAAAAGCAATACAATTACACCCACTGGTATGTACAGCATTTAACGCCGATTTTGATGGTGATCAGATGGCAGTACATTTACCATTAGGACCAGAGGCGATTCTTGAAGCACAATTATTAATGCTTGCTTCACATAATATCTTAAACCCTGCAAATGGAGCACCTGTAACGGTACCGTCTCAGGATATGGTATTAGGTCTTTACTATATGACAAAGGCCAGAAAATCGACTCCTGAATTCCATGTAAAAGGAGAAGGAATTACTTTCTACTCTGCAGAAGAAGTAACGATCGCCTACAATGAGAAGCGCGTAGATATTAACGCGATGATTAAAGTACGTGCTTTAGATTATAATGAAGAAGGAAATCTTTCATATCAAGTTATTGATACTACAGTAGGTCGTGTATTATTTAATGAAGCGGTACCAGAAGTAGCAGGATATATTAATGAGGTACTTACTAAGAAATCATTACGTGATATTATTGGTAACATATTAAAAGTAACAAGTGTACCACAAACTGCAGAATTCCTAGATCTTATTAAGACTATGGGATATGGATATGCATTCCGTGGGGGATTATCGTTCTCACTTGGAGATATCATTATTCCAGCAGAAAAACATACAATGATTGCTGAAGCTAATGCTGAAGTAGATGGTATTACAAGCTCATATAACATGGGTCTTATTACCAATACTGAACGTTACAATCAAGTAATTGATGTTTGGACTTCTACAAATGGTGAGCTTACAGAATTATCTATGAAGCGTATCCGTGAAGATCAGCAAGGATTTAACTCGGTATATATGATGCTTGACTCTGGAGCTCGTGGATCTAAAGAACAGATTCGTCAGCTTACAGGTATGCGTGGTCTGATGGCAAAACCTAAGAAATCTAATGATGGAGGTGGAGCTATTATTGAAAACCCAATTCTTTCTAACTTTAAAGAAGGTCTTTCTATTCTTGAATACTTTATTTCTACTCACGGTGCTCGTAAAGGTCTTGCAGATACCGCTCTTAAAACAGCAGATGCAGGATACTTAACACGTCGTTTGGTAGATGTGTCACAAGATGTGATTATTAATAGTCATGATTGTGGAACATTAAGAGGTGTTGAAGTAACAGCTCTTAAGAAGAATGAAGAGGTTGTAGAAAAACTAGCAGATCGTATTGTTGGTAGAACATCATTAAATGATGTTGTAAACCCATTAAATAATGAAATCTTAGTTGAATCTGGAGAAGAGATCACACAAGATATGGCAGATGCTATTGGTGCTGCTCCTATCGAAAGCGTAGAAGTAAGATCAGCGCTTACTTGTGAGGCTAAGAAAGGTATCTGTGTGAAATGTTATGGTCGTAACCTAGCTACTGGTAAAACAGTACAAATGGGTGAGGCTGTAGGTGTTGTTGCAGCACAATCTATTGGGGAGCCTGGTACACAGCTTACACTTCGTACGTTCCACGTAGGAGGGGTAGCAGGAGGTGTTTCTGAAGATAGTAATGTAAAAGTGAAATTCCCAGGTAAATTAGAAATAGAAGATCTTAAGACAGTAAAAGGAGAAGATAATGAGGGTAATGAAGCTCTTATTGTTATCTCTCGTACTTCTGAAGCTAAAATTACAGATCCTAAAACTGGAATCACGTTAAGTACAAATGCTATTCCTTACGGTTCTCAACTCTTTATGGAGTCTGGAGCTACTGTAAAAGAAGGAGAGGTTATTTGTAAGTGGGATCCATTTAACGGAGTTGTAATTTCTGAATTCTCTGGAAGAATCAAATTCGAAAGTATTGAGCAAGGTATTACATACCGTGTAGAAACTGATGAACAAACAGGATTCCAAGAGAAAGTAATTTCAGAATCTAGAGATAAGAAGAAGATACCTACATTGATTATTGAGGATGCTGATGGTAATGCATTACGTTCTTATAACCTTCCAGTAGGGGCTCACTTAATGATAGATGATGGTGATAAAGTAAAAGAAGGAAAGATTCTTGTTAAAATACCTCGTAAATCTGCAAAAGCAGGAGATATTACAGGAGGTCTACCACGTGTAACAGAATTATTTGAAGCACGTAACCCTTCTAACCCAGCAGTAGTTTCTGCTATTGATGGAGTTGTTTCTTTTGGTAAGATCAAACGTGGTAATCGTGAGATTATCGTTGAGTCTAAATTAGGAGAAATAAAGAAATACTTAGTGAAATTATCTAATCAGATTCTTGTACAAGAAAATGATTATGTACGAGCAGGTATGCCATTATCTGATGGTTCTGTAACACCAAATGATATTTTAAATATTAAAGGCCCATCGGCTGTACAACAATACTTAGTAAATGAAGTACAAGAAGTATATCGTTTACAAGGGGTGAAGATTAATGATAAGCACTTCGAAGTAGTAGTACGTCAGATGATGCGTAAAGTACGTATTGAAGATCCGGGAGATACTATTTTCCTTGAGAATCAATTAGTACATAAAGCAGATTTTATTGAAGAGAATGATGCTATTTTTGGAATGAAAGTAGTTGAAGACGAAGGAGATTCAGAAAACCTAAAAGCAGGTCAGATTGTTTCGCCACGTGAGCTTAGAGATGAAAACTCAATACTGAGAAGAGAAGATAAAAACCTTGTTGTAGCTAGAGAAGTAACTCCAGCAACAGCATCGCCAATCCTTCAAGGTATTACAAGAGCATCGCTTCAAACGAAATCATTTATATCTGCAGCTTCTTTCCAAGAGACAACTAAAGTATTAAACGAAGCTGCTGTAAGCGGTAAGGTAGATACCTTAGAAGGTCTTAAAGAGAATGTAATTGTTGGACATAAAATACCAGCAGGTACAGGTATGCGTCGCTATGATAATATTATCGTAGGTAGCAAAGAAGACTTACAGAATATGATGGCTGAAAAGCAAGAAGTAAATTATAATTAATACGCTCTTAAAAGCATACTAATTTATAATACCAATCCCATCTTGCATCTTGTAAGATGGGATTTTTAAATTAATAAGCTTTCGCGAAAGCGTAAAACATATACACAGTAATTGCGATAGATAGAATAAGATTTCTGCCTTCGCTATTCAATATTTTATCCTGAATACGGGATACTCAGTTAAGAAAATAACAATTTGTGAATGTGTGGACGAGATTCCCTCCTTTGCGAAAATTAAATACTATGGCAGACGATAAAAACACTCAAAAGAAAAAAGGACAAATCAATATAGAATTAGATGAAGCTGTTGCTCAAGGTACCTATTCGAATCTAGCAATTATTAATCATTCGGTATCAGAATTTGTAGTTGACTTTGTAAATATTATGCCTGGAACTCCTAAAAGTAAAGTGAAATCCAGAATCATTCTTACGCCTCAACATGCCAAGAGATTAACAAAAGCATTAGCAGAAAACATCAAACGTTTTGAAAGCGCTCACGGAGAAATCAAAGATTATGAGAAACAGCCTATTCCTTTAAATTTTGGACCTACAGGACAGGCATAATGTAATACTGTATTAGTACTTACTAAGAACATGCGTATATGAAGTTCTATAAAGTTAATTATGATAAGGATGATAGTCTATCTGTATCTTTTCAAATAGATGAAGATTTTCAGTTTTTGCTTTGCGAAGTTTCTGGTCATATAGCGAATGGATCAAAAGGAAATAATGCGTCAGATTATTTGTTTGGGAAAGTATGTCAGTATTATTTTCAAATGAATTGCTATGCCTTAATTTTAGATTTTTCTGATTTAGAATACTCTTTCGGGGATAGATTACGTAAAACAATTAATTTCTTTAAAGTAATAGGAAGAGATAAAGAAGAAAAGATGCTTCCTGTAATACTTATAAAACCAGAAAATGAAGAAGGAATCAATACTTTAATAGATTGGATTAAACCTACTCATCTACATATTACGACAACTGTTGAGAAAGCGAAAAAAGTTAGCTTAGATCTATTTAATGAATATATGGATTATTGAGAGTTAATTTATTGACAACTAAATACAAAGCTAAGATTATTTCATTATTCTTGGCTTTTTTTGTTTGCTGCAATGCCATCTTGTCATATTCTATACCTTGGTATTTTTTTTGTCTAATTCATTTCGGAAAGTAGAATAACTAATTATCAAAAAATAAAGATATGTCAACAGGAAAAATTAATGTGTCGGTAGAAAATATCTTCCCACTTATTAAAAAGTTCTTATATAGTGATCACGAAATATTTCTTAGAGAATTAATTTCTAATGCAACAGATGCAACTCTTAAACTAAAGCATCTTGCTAGTATAGGAGAATCTAAAGTAACATATGGAAATCCGCTTATTGAAGTAAAAGTAGATAAGGAAGGAAAGAAACTTCATATTATAGATCAAGGTCTAGGGATGACTGCCGATGAAGTAGAGAAGTACATTAATCAAGTAGCTTTTTCTGGAGCAGAAGAGTTTTTAAATAAATATGAAGATTCTGCAAAAGATGCAGGAATTATAGGACACTTTGGTTTAGGGTTCTATTCTGCATTTATGGTAGCAGAAAAAGTAGAGATTATTACAAAATCTCATAAAGATGAACCAGCGGCACATTGGAGTTGTGATGGTTCACCAGAGTTCACACTTGTAGCTGCAGATAAAGCAGACAGAGGTACTGAGATTATTCTTCATATAGCAGAAGATAGTACAGAGTTTCTTGAAGAAGGGCGTATTACTGAGTTGTTAACGAAGTACAATAAATTTATGCCTGTACCAATTAAGTTTGGTATGAAAACAGAAACGCTTCCAAAACCAGAAGACGCAAAAGAAGAAGATCCAGCACCAACACAGGAGGTTGATAATATCATTAATAACCCTAATCCAGCTTGGACAAAACAACCGACAGACTTAGAGACAGAAGATTATAAGAATTTCTATCGTGAGCTGTATCCAATGCAGTTTGAAGAACCTCTTTTCAATATACATCTTAATGTAGATTATCCATTCAACCTAACAGGAATCTTATATTTCCCTAAGCTTGGACAAGATATGAACGCTCAGAAAGATCGTATCCAATTATATCAAAATCAAGTATTTGTTACTGATAATGTAGAAGGAATTGTGCCAGATTTCTTAACAATGTTACGTGGGGTAATAGATTCTCCAGACATTCCTCTTAATGTATCTCGTAGTTATTTACAAGCAGATGGTGCGGTAAAGAAAATTTCAGGATACATTACTCGTAAAGTAGCAGACAAGCTAAAATCATTATTTAATAATGATCGCGAAGATTTTGAAAAGAAATGGAATGATATCAAAGTAGTGATAGAGTATGGAATGCTTTCTGAAGAAAAATTCTTCGAAAAAGCAGATAAATTTGCACTATATCCTACCGTAGATGATACCTTCTTTACTTGGGAAGAGTTAGAAGCTAAAATAAAAGATACGCAAACAGATAAAGACAATAAACTAGTTGTTTTATATGCAAGTAATAAGGATGAGCAACATGCATATATCCAAAGTGCAAAAGACAAAGGGTATGAAGTATTATTATTAGACTCTCCTATTGTAAGTCATTTAATTCAAAAACTTGAGACTAGTAAAGAAAACGTTTCTTTTGTTCGTGTTGATGGTGACCATGTAGATAACCTTATTAAGAAAGAAGAAGAGCAAATCAGTAAATTATCTGATGAAGAGAAAGAATCTCTTAAAACTGTCATTACAGAAGCTATTGGAGATACTTCATATACCGTTCAAATGGAAGCGATGGATAGTGAAGCAGCGCCGTTTATTATTACACAACCAGAATTCATGCGTCGTATGAAAGAGATGCAGCAATCTGGCGGTGGTGGCGGAATGTTTGGTATGGGTAATATGCCAGACATGTACAATCTTGTTGTAAATGCAAATCACGAATTGGTTTCTGAAATTATGAATACAAAAACCTCAAAGAAGAAAGAACGCTTAATTAAGCAATCTTTTGATCTTGCTAAGCTTTCTCAAAACCTATTAAAAGGAGAAGAACTTACTGATTTTATCAAGCGATCGTATAGCATGATAAAATAAAATATAAAAATAAGATTTTCGTCCTTCTGAATGTATTTCAGAATCTCACTGAGTCAGGTGGATTGCTTTGAGAAACTGAAACAAATTTAGTTTGACGTATTAAAACTTAAATACATATAAGAAGAACCACTTTCTAGATGTTAGGAAGTGGTTTTTTTATGCTTTCGCGAAAGCGTATAAAGAATCAATAGCTATCACAAACTCAAATATAGCTCGTAAACACGTAACATTCTTATGTTTTTTGCGTCCAATTAGTACGTATCTTTAAAAACGTACATTTAATATAAAAAGACTATGGCACTTACACCTTCAAATATGATTGAGCTAGGTACAAAAGCTCCCGATTTTAAACTTATAGATAGCATTACAAATCAACAATGTAGTTATGCAGATATAAGGGGAGAACGTGGTACTGTAGTGATGTTTATTTGTAATCACTGTCCCTTTGTAATACATGTGATAGATGAAATTGTAAGAATAGCTAATGATTATAGAGTATTAGGTTTTGGTTTTGTGGCGATAAGTAGTAATGATATTGTCAAGTACCCGCAAGATGGACCTACAGCTATGTGGGATAATGCACGAAAAAATAATTTTACATTCCCATATTTATTTGATGAGACGCAAGAAGTAGCAAAAGCTTATGACGCTGCATGTACTCCTGATTTTTATCTTTTTGGAGCAAATGACACTTTAGTTTATCGAGGACAACTCGATGCTTCTCGACCAGGAAATGGAATCCCAGTAAACGGCCGTGACTTAAGAGAGGCTTTAGATAATGTATTTAATAGTAGACCACAAACAATGATCCAAAAACCAAGTATGGGGTGTGGTATCAAATGGAAGTAATTGTTGCACTCTTACTATTTGTTTAAACTGATTCTTCTAATCTTATTTAGGGTAACAAAAGTAATAGGAAAGGAACTGCTTATTATAAAATAGGAAAGACCTATTCAATACAATACATATAAGTTTAAATGAAAAAAAAGAAATTAAAGTCTTTGAGTCTTAACAAAATGGTTATCTCAAAGTTGCAACAAACGCAAATTAATGGAGGGGTTACTGCTAATACAACAATTACACCTATGATTGAATTTATAACAGATTTAAGTAATGAGGTGTGTCTTACTGACACTTGCATATCTACTGTGTATGACGGACCTGTTAAGGCTACGTGTGCTAACTGTTAAATCATGAATGTTTAAATAACATTCAACTTTTGTAATTTAAACCGTTTTTAAATCCCTAAAAACGGTTTTTTTTCGTGTTCAGTTTTAGGATGTCATTTTTTCCTTTACTTTTACTACAAAGCACACTTTTTGGAAATATTTGAAAACATCCGCATTCTTGATATTATAGATATAGTACTGGTGACAACATTACTGTATTATGTCTATAAATTAGTAAAAGGAACAGTGGCTATCAACATTTTTATAGGGATAGTTGTTGTTTATTTGATATGGAAACTTATTGAGCTTCTTAAAATGGAATTGCTCAGTACCATTCTTGGAGAGTTTATCGATGCAGGAATGCTAGTTTTAATTGTTGTTTTTCAACAAGAAATACGCAAGTTTCTATTGATGATCGGGAGTACAAATCTAAGAGGGAAAGGAGTTTTTAAGAATTTTCAGTTTTCTAAAGGTGATACTATTTTAGATATAGATGTTAATGCCATTTTAGATGCTTGTGTAAATATGGGAAGTGTACGTACAGGAGCACTCATTGTAATACGAAGAACAACAAGTTTAGAATTTGTAAAAGCAACAGGAGATGCTATGGGAATTGAGGTTAATAGACCTATCATAGAGAGTGTATTTTACAAAAACTCTACATTGCATGATGGCGCTATGATTATAGAAAATAATACGATTACTGCTACGAGAGTGATTTTACCTGTAACACAAGAACGTAATATTCCTTTACGGTTTGGACTTCGTCATAGAGCCGCTTTTGGTATTACAGAAAAAACAGATGCATTAGCATTAGTGGTAAGCGAAGAGTCTGGAGATATCAGTTATGTAAAGAATGGCGAGTTTGTACGTTACAAAACGATAGATGAATTACGAGAGTTAATTACATTAGATTTAAGCTAAGCTTATGGAAGAACAATTACTCCCAGAAGAAAAAGAAAAAGTAATTAAGCAACCTAAGAAGAAACGAGAACAACTTAGTGTTATTTCTGATACCTGCAAAAACTGTAATTCACAGTTGAACCTAGATCAAGCATACTGTCCGCAATGCGGAGCCAAAAGAATGTATAATAGACTAAACTGGAGTAATCTTACAGAAGACTTTGTAGATCGCTTTCTGAATATCGAAAATAACTTCCTTAAAACCTTTTTTACGCTTTTTAAAAAACCAGAAGATGTTGTAGGAGGATATATAGACGGAATGCGGAAGCGTTACTTATCTGCTTTTAGTTATTTTGCAATATCCCTTACAATTACAGGACTGTATACATTTGTTTTTAGAAAATGGTTTCTTACAGACGATATGTTTAGAGAGAGTATAAATGCTGCCAATGATGTTAATGTAGATGATACAGTGCAAGCAACTAAACAGATGATGAATTGGATATTTGAATACCAATCTATTTTGACTTTTTTTAATATCCCGTTTTATGCATTAGTATCAAAACTTGTTTTTTGGAATTATAAAAAATATAACTTTATAGAACATGTGGTTATTTATTTATACGTCTACTCCCACACACAAATCATTGCTTCTATCATTGGGATTATTTTCATTTGGTCTAGTATTGCTCAGGTAATTATTAGTCCTCTACTCATGTTTTTATATGTGGGTTATACCGCTTATGTACTGACACGTCTTTTTAATTTAACTATAGAAAAAATTATCCTTAAGACATTACTCTTTGGTGTTGTGTTTTTTGTTTTAGGGCTTGTATTTTTTGGTTTAAGTGGTTGGATCTTATATGAATTAGGTGTCTTTGATACTTTTATAGAAAAAATAAAAGATGTACAAGAAAGTCAGAAGACATTAAAAGAAGCTAGTAAAGTTGCTATAGATAGTCTCAAAGTAGATAGCATAAAACAGTTAACAAAAAGCGTAAAGGATACAATCTTACTTTTGGGAAGCTAGTAACATTATAGTAACTTGCCATTACTAACTGATCAAGCCATATTCCTATGGGGAAAGTATCCAAACGTAAACAAGAACTTCTTGAAGTAAGTGATATCTGTATTAATTGTGAAAACCATCTTGCATTAGATCAGCGGTTTTGCCCTAATTGTGGAGGGAAACGTATGTATAATAGGATCACTTGGCGTAACCTTTTTGAAGATTTTGTAGATCGCTTTTTAAATATCGAAAATGCATTTTTAAGAACGTTCTTATCACTTTTTCGAAGACCTGAAGATGTGATAGGGGGTTATATGAAGGGAATGCGTAAAAAATACCTTCCTGCATTTAGCTATTTTGCTGTCGCACTTACCGTAGCAGGAATATATGCTTTTGTAATAAAGCACTGGTTTATGGAAGACATGATACAAGCTCAGACTAGTTTTTATGATGGTAGTGCAACAGCAGAATTCCAGAAATCTTTCATCTCTAAATGGATGAGTATGCTCATGGAAAATCAATCTATAGTATATTTTGCCATGATTCCAGTATTAGCACTGATTTCTAAAATCGTATTTTGGAATTATAAGAAATATAATCTTGTAGAGCATTTTGTGATTTATTTATATGGGTATTCACATATAGCATTAATAACCACAATCTTTGGATTGTTTGTGATATGGAATCAAACATTAGTTCAGATATATGGTATGATTTCACCATTGGTCACTATTGCTTATATGGCGTATGTATTGAAAAAATTATTTAAGTTAGATTCAGGTGCTTTGGTGTTAAAAACAGGTCTTTTCTTTTTGATAGGAGGAGTTATTACAGTTTTATTTTTTATTGTTGTAGCTGTAGCAGGTTATTTTATGGCTAAGTCTGGCGCATTAAATGATACAGAGTTTTTTAAATTAATAAAAGAACAAGCCGAAGCTCAAAAAGCAGCAAAAGCGCTTAAAGACTCCATAAGTGGTGACACCATAAGAGAGACTATTAAAGTTATACGAGATAGTATTTAATAAGAGTACGCTTTCGCGAAAGCAAAAAAATATGCGTAAATTTTCTAAAGAAGAATTTTGGTATTATACAAAAAGAGCCTTTTGGGTACTATTTGCTTGGGTTCTTATTTTTAATTCGCTGTTTTTATATGAGTATTTGACATTGGTAGAAAATAATGCATTGACTTCAGAATATGATTTTACCATAGCTTTTAGAGCCAGTCTTTTAGTGTCTATAATTGCAGGGCTTATTGGAGGTACAGTTACGCTTAACTTTATGGAACGTAGCCTAAGAAAGTATGCTTTTGGAAGAGCTCTTGTTGTAATCGCACTTACTTATATTATAGTAGCATTGATAATTAGCTTGATAGGGAGTGTTTTTTACTACAGTGATTATATTGGAAAACCATTTCATAGTCAAGAAGTAATTACTGAAGTAAAAGTATTTTTTCAGAGTTGGCTCTTTATGAAAAATATTATTATTTGGTTGTTTATAGTATTAAGCACAGTAGTTATTTTTATGGTAAATGATAAGTACGGACCTGGAGTTTTTCCTGACTATTTGAAAGGAAAGTATTTTAGACCAAAAAGAGAGCGTCGTATTTTTATGTTTGCAGATATACGTAATGCTACTGGAATTGCAGAAGCTTTAGGAGAAGAAAAATATTTTCATTTTTTAAAAGATTTTTTTGAAGATATAGCCGCTCCCATTCAGCAATCTCAAGGAGAGGTATATCAGTATGTGGGTGATGAGGTCGTAGTTACTTGGAAGATGAAAAATGGACTTAAAAAAGGAAATGCACTACGTTGTTACTATAGAATGCGAGGAGTAATCTCACATCGAGAAGCTTATTATACCAAAACATATGGCTATTTACCTGTATTTAAAGTAGGGCTTCATTATGGAGCTGTTATGGTAGGGGAGCTTGGAAGAATTAAACGCGATATTGCTTTTTCTGGTGATGTACTTAATACAACAGCTCGTATTCAGGCAAAATGTAATGAAAATAATGTTGATATTTTGGTGTCAAGTGAGTTTGCCGATATTCTATATCAACTTCCTGAAGGACTCACAAAAGAAACTATTGGAAGTGTACAGCTTCGTGGTAAATCTGAAGAAATGACACTAGTAACCTATAGAGAGCATATTACTTAAGGTTTAATTTTTAGATAATATTATCTTTGATTTCAATACTTTTTATTTGAAAATCCCAGATCTGGTAAAACTTTATCAGATGTTACTCGATATTCTTGAATCTTGCTTTTTTAGCATGTTAATTAGTTGTTTTTCAATGTTTTGTGATTTTATTTTTGAATTGTTCGAACAGGTAGTTAACACATTGTAATAATCGAATCGTATGTTAATATGCTGAAGATGAATTTGGTACAATGACAACGCTTTCAAAAAAATAAGAAATGAAAAATCAATTTTTAAATTTTAGATACGTAGCATTTTCAATATGTAGTATGCTATTTTTATTTTCATGTCAAAATGATTTAGAAGAAAGTCAAGAAGAAATTACTTCTTCTAATTTAGTGGCTAATACAACAAGGAATACAATACTTCCAGATAGATTTCAATATTTTCATAGAGGAAGAACAAGAGATAATATATATACATCGCATAGTACTACTGGTACAAGCGGTTGGTCTAGTAGTACTCGACTTAATGACTTAGGATTAACTAAATCTACTGTGAAGTCGGCTCAATTTTTTGAAAGAGTAGCGGTTGCTTACGTAGGTAGAAGAAATACAAAAAAAATATATTATGGAATATCTCTTGATGGAAATAGGTTTGGTCCAGAAAGAGTAGTGCCAGGTGCGCAAACAAATGGTACTTTTAGTATGCTGGGATTTGATGGTAACCTTTACGTATACCATAGAGGTAAAACTTCGGGTAATTCAAGAATGTTTTACAGTGTTTTGAATGGAACTACATTTAATTGGTCTCCAAATAGAGAACTAGCAAATTCACCTACTTATAATGATTTTGATTTTATAGCGGTGGATGATATTTTTGGGAATCAACGTGTATATATGGTGGCAGTCAATAATAATCAACTCATTGTAAAAGCTAGTGGTAATGGAGTCAATTTTGTAGATTATAGTACTCAAAATATACAATTACCTGCTGGTACGGGTGTTCCTCGTTCTATTTCAATTACACAAAATCCAATTGATCAATCTGGTTTTAAACATTATCAAATCGTCATTAGAACTAGTACGAATCATATTGTGACTACAGCTGCTACGATTATATCATCAACAACGCTTAATCTGTCTAACTTTGGAACTTTTAGAAAAGTGAGGGTTAATAATATCGATGTGAAAACTGATAATAATGTATCTATTGCATCAAATGGAAGTAATAGATTAGTCATAGCTTATGAAGCAGAATCAGGTAATAATGTACGTTATGCTTATAGTGATAATTTTGGATTAAACTGGTCTGGGAATTTAAATGCTAGCGGATCTACAAGTGCTTCTGGAGTAGATATTTTATATTTAAAATAAAAGTAAGTTTAAATACTACTCTTGAATTAATTTGAGAGTAGTATTTATTAAATTACTTCAGCCTCTGTAAATTGCGCCTCATAAAGCGCTAAGTAATGACCATCTTTCTTTTTAAGGAGTTCTTTATGGGTTCCTTTTTCTATTACTGTTCCTTTATCCATAACCATAATGACGTCTGCTTTTTTTATAGTAGCGAGACGATGTGCAATTACGATAGAAGTACGTCCTTTGGTAATCTTACCGATAGCTTTCTGAATAAGCTGTTCACTATACGAATCTACAGAAGATGTCGCTTCATCTAATATAAGAATAGAAGGATTACTTACATAGGCACGTAAAAAAGCAATAAGCTGTCGCTGACCACTAGAGAGCATGGCACCTCGTTCTTTTACATTATAATGATAACCATCTGGAAGGCTAGATATAAACTTATGAACACCAATTTCTTTTGCTGATGCAATTACAGTTTCTTCAGAAATACTAGGATCATTCAATGTGATATTATTAAGGATAGAATCTGCAAACAAGAAAACATCTTGAAGTACCACAGCGATTTCTTTACGTAGCTGAGTCAACTTTATATCAGCGATAGAAGTATTGTCTATAGAAATTGTACCACTGTCTATCTCATAAAAACGACTTAATAGATTAATAATGGTAGACTTTCCAGCTCCAGTAGATCCTACAATGGCAATAGTCTGCCCTGGTTGTGCGGTAAAAGAAACTCCTTTTAATACTTCTTCATCAGAAATATAACTAAAACGTACATTTTCAAATGTAATTTCTCCTCGTATATCAGTAAGTTCTTTGGTACCTACATCAGTAATTTTAGACTCAGTATCTAAAATATCAAAAACACGACTCGCAGCTACCATTCCCATTTGAAGCGTATTAAACTTATCTGCTATTTGGCGTAATGGTGTAAATAGCATTTGAATATAACTTATAAATGCGGTGATCACTCCAATGGTAATAGCGTCAGATTCTGCAACCTGTAAACCTCCATACCATACGATAAGTCCAATAGTAATAGAAGTACACATTTCTGCAATAGGGAAAAAGATAGCGTTATACCATACCGTTTTATTCCAGGCATCCATGTGTTTTTTATTAATAGCTCCAAATTTCTTATGTTCTATAGCTTCACGATTAAAAATCTGTACGATTTTCATCCCAGTAACACGCTCTTGTACAAATGTATTTAGATTAGAAACCTGTGTGCGTACTTCTTCAAAAGCAACTTTCATTGCTCGTTGAAAAACACGTGTTGCATATAATATAATAGGAAAAATAGCAAGTACAATAAGTGTAAGTTGCCAGCTTTTCCAGAACATAAACCCTAAAACAACGGTCATTGTAAGTAAATCAGCAATGATCATAAATAATCCTTGACTAAAAATACTAGCGATCGTTTCTATATCACCTACAGCTCTAGTTACCAATCTTCCCACAGCAGAAGTATCATAATATTGCATCTTAAAACGCAACATATGCTTAAACAGTTTTACACGTATATCACGTATAACTTGTTGTCCAATCCAATTAGAATAGTAAATAAATAAAAGCCTAAAAATAACTTGACCTAAAAGCACAATCCCCATTAAAACAATATAATAAAGTAAACTATCAGGTTCTTTATTGCTAATTCCTATATCAATGGCTTTCTCCATAAAATTAGGACGTAATGCTGCAAATAAAGATAGCAGTATAGCACCAATGGCGGCTAGATATAATTGCCATTTATAAGGTTTTGCAAACTGCAATAACCTTTTAAATAGTTTTGTATCAAAAGCTTTTCCTTTGGTTGTAGACATTAATCTATAAATATATGTTTAGGATATCCAATATCCGTTAAGTATAATCCATGTGCAGGAGCAGAAGCACCAGCAAGACTTCTATTTTTACCTTTAATCACTTCATGCATCCAAGAAACAGTTTTTTTACCCTGTCCTATTTCTATAAGTGTACCTACCACAGCACGTACCATATTACGTAGAAATCGATCTGCTGTGATTTTAAAATGATATTCATCATCTACTTGAGACCAAGATGCTTCTTTTATATCACAAAGATACGTGTTGACATCTGTATTTGATCTGCTAAAACACTCAAAATCTGAATATGTTAATAAGATATCTGAAGCTTCTTGCATGCGTTCTACATCTAACGGAATTTTATAATAAAAAGCACGCTCTTGTGTAAATGGGTTTTTACTAGGACTCACTCTATAAATGTAAGATCTATGTGTTGCGTCAAAACGAGCATGTGCCGCTGCTGTTACAGGAATAATTTTTATAATCGCAATACTTGGGGGTAAAAAACTATTTAATTTGTAGGTGAGTTTTGTTATATCCGCTTTATCAAAATCGGTATCTCCCATATCTACATGTGCATACATCATCTGGGCATGTACACCCGTATCTGTACGTCCAGCACCCATAATGGTCGTAGGTGTGCGTAACAATGTAGATAGTGCTTCTTCGATGGTTTGTTGCACTGTAACTGCATTGGGTTGGCGTTGCCATCCATGATATGGAGTTCCGTTATAAGATAGTTGTATAAAATACCGCAAAGTGTATTATTTTTGAGCAAATATACGCTTTCGCGAAAGCGTATAAAAACATAATAAACAAAGTAAGTTGCTTATACCTTATAGAACAAGATGAAATTAATTTTAGATAGACATAAAGATATTCTTCAAGATCTCATAGGGCAAACAATTGAATTTGGACTCATCCCTAATTTAAGAATATCTAGTAGTGAGTCATATCCTGATGTAACATTTTATAATCAGGATTATGGACATTTTTATTCATCATATGAATTAAATTTAAGGGTTGAAGATGATTCAGGAATAAGAAAATGGGTGACACTTTCTCCTGGGCCTGATGAACCTATAGAGGATTGGGCTCCTTTTTGGGTAACCAATCCTATTCTTCCAGATTTTAATCCTATTATAGAGGATACAAGGTTTTTTGATGAAGCAATGTCTCAAAAAACTATGAAAGGAAATACTATACATGAGATAAAGAATACATTTTTAGATACTCATGGTGATGGGTTTGGAATGGTACGATGTAATATTTGGGGATTCAAAGATCCAATTAAAAAAATATCAATATATCAATATGGCACATATGCTGCTTGTATAATCACGCATGATAGTGGTAAAGAATGGAGTATCTATGCGGAATATGATTTTGATTTTTGGATTAATTTTAGCGCTCAAATGGCTGCCAATATACGAGCACAATGTGAGTCACAAATTATTATAAAATAACAGCTATATTTAATTCGTATTAAAATTAAAGTTCTTGAAAAAAATCCTTCTTCTTAGCGATACCCATAGTCATATAGATAATCACATACTCGATCATGCCCAACAAGCCGATGAGGTATGGCATGCGGGTGATATTGGGGATTTAAAAGTGACTGATGCGCTTCAAAAAATCAAGCCTTTACGTGCTGTTTTTGGAAATATAGATGATACCGAAGCACGTCAAGAGTTTCCGTTAAATAATCGTTTTGTATGCGAAGGAGTTGATGTTTGGATTACGCATATAGGTGGTTATCCAGGACGTTATTCTCCAGCAATTAGAGAAGAAATACGAGCAAATCCGCCTAAATTATTTATTTGTGGACATAGTCATATTCTAAAAGTAATGCCCGATAAGAAACTAGGTTTACTCCACATGAACCCAGGTGCGATAGGGAAACATGGTTTTCATAAAGTACGTACGATGTTACGTTTTACGATAGATGCTGGGAAGATTGATAACTTAGAGGTCATTCAGGTGGATCGATGATTTATTGATGATTTTCTCCAGTTTCTAAATATTCAATTAAATAATCTGCAACCTTTGTTGTTGGATATCGTATGGCTTTGTTATCACGAGAAATTTGGATATGCTGATAGTATCCGGCTACAACTATAATGTCTTTGGCATTTTCTTTTTGATAATTAATCTCTTCTAAGATTTTCTTTTTAGAGACCGTAAATGAAGTATCAACTATTTTTTTAAAATTAGTTTCTCTAATGGTTTTGATTTTTACAGAGTCAACACTTATTTCAAAATTAGATATAAGAGTATTTATAGAATAACAACTTCTAGAATGAATATCAATGCTAAATGTATTTGTATCAGAATTAATGATGTTACTTTCTATGAAAAGTAATTGGTCAGATAAATCAAAATAATAAGAAAACTTCTCTCTATAACTTTGCGTTTTACAAGAAGATAAGATGATTAGAGAAATCAGTATGATTAGTTTTGCTTTCATTGTAGTAGTATATATATCTTTACTACAAGTATACCTGAATAGAGACGCTAGTGCAATAATGAATGAGTAATCATACCTTTCTAGTTAGTTTACACATCTCATAACGATATAAGAATGGCTATGAGATATGTATGTTTTATGGAAGATTATCCTCTTCTTCGTTCTAATAAAATCATCATCATTAAGCTAAGCATCACTCTATCATCATCGTCTGCATCCATCTCACCTAATTTAGATAATTCAAACTTTCTTCCAAAGAAAGATGCTTGTTTCTTTAATCTAATAATTTGATTACCATTTATATCTACAACAATATATGAAGGGTTAAAGAGATATCCTGTAAAGATGCTAAGTATAGGAATTTGACCTAATAATGAATCTCCTACTTTTACCCAAGCATTTTCTTCACTCACGGTATATTGTTGTTTTTCGTTTTCGTCAATAATTTGATATTCTGCCTTCCAAATAGATTTCCAGCCTTTACGTACTACTTTCCCAAAGCTTTTACCTTTATTTTCGGTGCTTTCATCATAAAAAGAATATGCTGTAGAAAAATCTAACCATTTATCAGCTTTAATTCTATAATTCACCTTTGTTTTTGAGTCGTCACTAAATATTTGAATATCCTCCTTAAGCTTAAACATTTTCTGTCTAACATAGGCAATGGTTTTTCCGCTTGCGTCTGTAGCTTTAAAGTCATTTGCTAGGGTTGAAATATTAAATTCGAAATTAACTGGGAATTGAATGTTTTGCATGATTTTCTGATTCGTATTAGTGAGGTGTAGCGTATCTACACGTTTTATAATGAGCAATGTAATAAACTAAATACGAATATGTATTCTTATCACTAAAGAATTTGAAAAAGAAATAGGAATTAAAAAGAAAGCTTTTTGTTGTAATTACCTCAGTGTATTCTCAAATATAATTTTGGTTTTCTATACATCTTTGATATTGGAAACAGCTATCTCTAGTTTATAAACTACATGGGTAGTGATCATACATATATGTCTAACTATTGGTTTTTGAATGGTATAGATAACGAATCGTTTGTATGTATATAATGAACCCATTTGTGACGTAATACTTTATCGTTATTTACTGAATGACGTTTGATTTATGCTATTTTTAGTATAGAAAAATAACTATACATGTTTAAACGCTATGTCATGAAAAATGAAAAACGGATATGTAATATAAAGTGTAGTTAAGTAGGATTAACATACGTATCTGTTACGAAATAGAGTGAGAGTCGGCTATGAGATAATCACTCTATTTCAATTTTAGGGCTTGTTTTACGCTATGTGTTATGTACTATTTTTTTCCAGTTTAACTGTCCTGTAGTATTATAAAAATATTTCTTTTTTACACTTTCTCTAGAAGAAACATAATTACTAAAAATGTATTTTTTTAAATTTAGCCACCTCTTTTATAGTAAGTTGAAAACTTGAAGGATTAAAGGATGACCTTTTTAAATCACACTAAAAAATAATCAATTTTTCCCTAAAATTGATGCTCATTTATCAATGATTACATCTTAACTCATTATCTTTTTATTAGACTATCTATTATCATTTAGTAATAGATTTATATTGACACTACCAAAGGATTTAATACGCCGAGTCTTACTTCAAAATTAAACCCGTATTATGCAATTGAACTTCGTTATGAGGGTTGAAACAGCAATGGAATATGATGTTTTCTGAGTTTTAACATAGCATCGCTATAGTTAAGCTTAAAAACCTAGCGCAGTGATATATTTTACAGCAGTTTCAAGACGGAATAGATTTTCTATTGCATAATACGGGTTAAAATTCAGTTTCTTTTCAATGCCTCTTGGATTTGCTTTGAGGTAGTTTAATTAGTTTCAGTTATAGTTTTTATAAAAGGCTTAAACTCTTCATCGGTAAGTGCTTCCATAAAGTCAATGATGGCATCTATTTCCTCATTAGTAAGCTCTAAAGGATCTGGAGCTAATGTCTGATGTGAGATATTCATACCTTGTCCAGCACCTCCACCTTTATTATAAAAATCCATTACTTCTTCTAGCGTAGCAAATACCCCATTGTGCATATATGGTGCTGTTAACGCAATATTGCGTAGTGTAGGTGTTTTAAATGAGTTTTTATAGTGTAGTGCTCCATCTTTTGGTCTTCCATTAGCAATACGACCTAAATCATCATCTATTTGCGTAGGATCATCAGTCGTTTCAGGTACGCCTAATACTTCACTTTCAGATTCTAGATAAAAAGGAGGTACACTACCATTGTATAATGGTAAAAAATGACAGGTAGCACAAGCTGCTTTTCCAGTGAAAAGATTAAACCCTTCTTTTTCTTTTTTGGTTAATGTTACAGGCTCGCCATTAAAGTATCTGTCAAATTTATTTGTATAGGAGTTTAACCCCATGGTATACGCTGTGAAAGCATAATCTAAATTTCGTCTGCTTATAGGTTCTTTATCTTCTGGGAACGCTTTCGCGAAAGCGTCCTTATACTCATCAATTGCATTAAGTTTGATTATAATTTCTTTGTAAGAAGAATTGAACTCACCTTTACTCACAATGACATGCTCAAATTGATCTTCGAGACGGTGTGTACGTAAATCGTGAAAATAACCTTTAGCAAATACAGAATAATTTAAAGTCATAGAGTTACGTTTTAAAGGAGAACCATCATTAGATAAGGTAATAGCCTCTCCATCGGTAAATGCTAATTCTTTTTTATGACAAGATGCACATGCCATAGTTCCATTTTGAGATAAACGTGTGTCATTAAATAATTTTTGCCCTAAATTTTCTTTGTCCTTATAGTTTTTATCTTGTTCTAAACTCACATAATAAAAAGGATCTAAGAAATCTTTGCCAAATAGATTATCGGCCATATAATTGGTGGCTGGCGTATACTTTGTAACTTCATCTATGGTTTCATAATTTAGTGCTAAATGAATATCTCTTATGATTTTGTATAAGGGGTTAACAACTTCTCTAATGAAGGTTAATCGGTCAAAGTTGTCAAAAGTAGTATGTTTTAACTGTTTTTCTCCTGCTTTTAAAATAGCATCACATTCTTTAGCTAATGTTAACTTTCCTATATTTTTTAATTCTAATCGATAAGGTGCTATGTAACTATGCAAACTTTTGATAACTACTTCTGCATCTGCAATGCCTTCTAGCGTACCTGGGGTATCAAAACCTGTAACTCCTAAGGATGTTAACCGGATTAAACTTATACGACTGGCTTCAAAAAACTGACGATCAGTAATTGTCTTGTTTTTAAGATATTTTCGTATGCGTGTAACGTCTTTACTTAATTTATCACTATAATATTGTAGTTCTTTAAGACTTTCTGTATGGAGGGGCTCGGCTAATAATTCGTCAATCACTTGAAGGCCTTTAGGATCAAGGACAATTACATCGGGTACTTTTTTTTCAATTTTTGGTAATGGTGCTCCATTAATGGAGAAATTAAAGGATTCTTTATCTAAATATTCCATCAGAAATTCTACTTTTTTAAAAGATTTTCTGAGGTTTTTATATGATTTAACAATAATTGTCCCAGTTTCATTGGTTTTGTTAGGTTGTGCTTCCAGAACAACAGTATTAAATCGTTGGGCTTGCTCATCAAATATTGTTAATTCATTTTGAAACTTAGCATTTATTCCAATGATAACTTTCTCTGAATAAGAATTGTCAGGAGCCCCTTTATTCCATAGTAGATAGAAACCCATTAAGAAGAAAAAAACCAATGTTGTATTTTTTAGCACATTCATAATAACAAGTAATTAATAAAAACTTCAGATGCTCTCCTCAAAGAACACCTGAAGCTAAATTCAAATAATTAAATTTATTTTATAATAAGTTTGCGAGTCTCACCTTCTTTCGTCTTTAATAGATATGTCCCTGTAGCTAGATTAAAAATGTCAATAGCATTTACATTACGGTAAACACCTATACGTTTCCCTAAAATATCATAAAGTGCAACATCTGTAGTTTGATTAAAATACACAATACGCTCTGCAGGATTTGGATAGATATTAAATCCTGAATCATCAAATTCTACATCACGAGTAGAAAGTAAAGCATCAATAGCCCCAGGTCGGTCAAATCCAGTTAATGCATATGTCAATGAATTATTGAATGGTGCTGGGTTTGAAGTAGAAGGGTGTTGTGAGTTTACTAAAATAGACTTTCCATCGGGCGTACCAACAGCACCAGTGATTTCTGCACCAAGAGGGGTCTGCGTCAAACGAATCAAATCATCTAAAACTGGGTTTTCAATTTCTAAATCTAACAGGTATAGTTCACACATTCTGTTATCTGGAAATTCAGCTGGAGCGCGTCCAAAAGAAGTACCGTTCAAATCTTCTTGTACCAAAAGGAATGTTCTCTCTTCATTATCTACAGTAGTGTATAATACATTAAGTCCGTCAGGATTAGATAAGTGTTTTACGGGGTACTCTGCTAATGCAGGGCTTTCTTCAAAGAAAGGTCCGCCTTCTATATACACACGAACATCACCTGTTGCAGGATCATATTCTAATACACGACCGTAATAATCCCAATATTCAGCATCGGCAGGATCAGCAACTCCCTGATCAGCAGCGCGTGCTATATGATGCGGTGCAAAAACAGCTCCTGCTGCAAGCTCATCTTCCCAACGAGATCCGGGATTGTCACGTCCCGTTTCTGTCATATATATTTTTCCAGTATTGGCATCGATAGTTACCCACTCTAAACGATTGAACATAGTTGCTCCAGCAGTAACAGCTTCCCCTGCAAAGTTTAGCATTTTATCAAAATCTTCATTATCAATTTCTACCCAACGGTTAGGATCATCATGTTTATATACTTCCAATGTGCCGCTTGTAAAATCACCAGGTTCATTTGCTGTAAATCGAGTAAAGAATCCTGGTGTTGCATCAGCTCCCATATAAACCGTTTGGTTGTCGGCAGCTACCGTACCTCCTTCAAAAGGCTGACGTCCCCAGTTATATTGCTTACGTATAGCTTTGGCTTCACGAGGATCAATCTCTACCATCCAGTTAAAGTTCTCATATTTAGGTATGGTTTGCCAGTTGGCCATCTCAAAAGACGTATACTTGATTGTGTAAGGTACTGTATCTCTTACACCAGCACCTTCTTGATAAATACTAGCATTACTTGTTCTAAACCACTCTTCTGCAGTCCAGATACGACCATCTACAATAGAGTTAATTCCTCCACAGTTCATTCCAGTTTCTCCAACACCACTAAAATCAACGTTGAAAAACTCTCCAGAACGACCATCTGCAAGAGTTTGAGGTATTACATAAAGACTCTCATCCCCTGGATCACGAGCCAGAAGGAAAGAAGTCATTCCTCCACCATCCCCAATCTTATCATCTGATAAAATACGCTCGTGGTTTACAGAAATCCATCCGATGGCATTAGGATCATCTACACAATCTTCATCGGTGATAGGAGTTAATCCAATAAAGTCGTGCCATTGCTTGGCTGGTACTTCTTCGTCTCTGTAAAGGTTACCTAATTCGTTGACAAAAATGTATATTTTGTTATGCGAATAAATACCAATGATTTAACCTTAGCTA
>NZ_CANLOB010000007.1 GCF_947492815.1 uncultured Dokdonia sp. | reverse complement strand
GCGTTTGACAATTCCTGTGTTTACTGATGTTTTCATTACACTAAAGTTTTAGTGTATCGATATTTCAGGACGAGACAATAATTATATTTTAAAAGCTATCTTATATTTTAAGATGGCTTTTTTATGTGTATATTTCATTAAAAATTATAAAGCCATGCGAGAGCAAAAGTTAAAGGATAAATTAGAAGCAATAAATAAAGAACTTATTACTAATGGAAAGCTAGACACTCCTGATATAGGAGTATTATCTGGAAGCTCTGGACTTGCATTGTATCATTTTTATTATAATGCTTATAACCCTAATGAGATAAGTGAAGATGCAGGTAGTGAAATCATAGCTTCTATTGTAGGAAGTATTAATGAAGGGTATAATTTTCATACGTTTTGTGGCGGAATTGCAGGAGCTGCATGGACAATAGAACTCCTTAATGAGTTAGAATTTATAGAAGTAGACACAGATGCTCTCCTAGGTGTGTTAGATGATTATTTACATCATATTATGAATCTTGACGAACAAGAAAATTTTTATGACTTTTTGCATGGGCTTATCGGAATAGGATACTATTTCCTAAAAAGGTTTGAAAATACAAGTTCTGAAGAACTCAAGAAACGATATGAAAAAATGTTGTTAGAGATGATTTCTAAACTTGATAAAACAGCAAAAAGTAGCGATAATGGAGTGTATTGGGAATCATTTTTAATACGAGATGAAGGGTTAAGAGGATGTAATTTAAGTCTCTCCCATGGATTGTCAAGTATTATAAACTTTTTATCAAGACTTTCAGATCATGCTGTATTTTCAGAATATACATTGCCACTTCTTCATAAAGCACTAAGTCATATGATGAGTTATAAAAAACCAGTAGCAGATGCGTCTTTTTTTCCAGATTGGATCACAAATGATGATGAAAAAAGTCAAAGCAATAGGCTAGCATGGTGCTATGGAGATTTGGGAGTAGCGGTTTCATTGTGGAAAGCAGGAAACGTATTGCAAGATGAAGATATAAAACAAACTTCAATACAACTCTTAGAGCATGCTGCTACACGTCGAGATATAAAAGAGGCTCGTATTGTAGATGGAGGGTTGTGTCATGGTGCTTTTGGTGTCATGCATATCTTTAACTATATGTACAAAGAAACTTCTGTTGAAGTATTTAAAGAAGCAACAGACTATTGGATGGACTATGGACTTACTATAGACCATCATAAAGACGGATCTGCTGGATATATGAAATGGAGAGGTGGAGATACTCCTACTTACGAAAAGGAAAATAGTCTTTTAGAAGGAATTGCAGGAATAGGACTTGCGATATTATCATACCTCAATCCAGAAAAAACAGAGTGGGACCAGTGCTTAATGATTGGGTGATTTAGTATACGCTTTCGCGAAAGCGTATAAAGATATAAAACGAAAAAGAGTGAATCTATATGGTCATAAATTCACTCTTTTCATTTTTATACGTTCTAATTTTTAATTTGTATTACAACCTTTACTTATTATAATAGCAGATGTTTGTAGACATCCAGGAGGATTTAGGGGATTATTTGAATCAAGGTTTCCACCTTTAATTTTATTTTAATTATTTGTAGAGATAACACAAATTTCAGGGTGTTATTATCCATGACTTCAAAATGCTACTGCCTGTAAAATAGGTGCAAATGGGAGTTTTGAGATTAAAAAAACCTTCATTAGTGTACTCCGAGTTAGGGGCTGTCTCAAGGGGAATACAATGATTAAAGTATTATGATTATTTCTTGTTTTTTATTATTGTGGTTTTGTTGAGATTGTTTTAAGTAGTTAACTTTTCTAAGTTTTTTATGAAAAAAGAAGGTTTTGTTCCTGTTTCTTTATAAAATGCCTTAGAAAAGGACTCTGTATTATTAAACCCAAACTCAGCAGCAATTGCTTTTAAGGTATATTTCCTGTAAACAGTATTGTTTTCTAAAGCATCTATAGAATACTTTATTCTAAGTGTATTGATATATTGAGAAAATGACATTTCTTTATAGTGATTTACTGCTTTGGATAAATAATTAGGGTTGGTTCCTATCGATTTGGCTAAACTAGCAATCGATATTTTTGAGTTAAGAAATTCTTTGTTTTTTTCAAATTTTTCTAGACCACATAATATATCTGTTATTACATTTTTTGGAATATTCAGCTTAGCTTTAACTGGAGATTTTTTAACAATAATATTTTTTAAGGATTGGAATGGGACATGTTGTTTTTTCATTAACTCCTTAAAACGCTTTTTGTAGAGTATTCGTTTTGAATTAATGTAAATTAAAATGATAAGTATACTTATACTGATGATGAGTAAAGTATAAATAAGCATTTCCATCTTTTTATTTTTGATACTAATCGAATCTATTGTGTTTTTTTCTTCTTCAGTAAGAATAGAAATATCAGAATTTGCAGTTGTTTTTTTAAATAAGCTGAAGACAGATTTATTTTCTACATGGTTAATGGTATTAATTATTTTTTTATGCATAATCATATTGGACATGAAAAAAAATAGGATATAAATAAAAACATGAGTGTATGAGTTCATAATAGTATGAATAATTCTAATTGTCCTTAAAGTGAATTTTAAACTACAGCAGGTTTTGTTGTTATCTGTGAGTTCCGATCAACTTTTACCGTAGCAATATATCAGTGTGTACATTGATACTCTGTTAAATGTCAGATCTTTAGTTTGCTATGTGATTGATAGTTCTATCAGTGTCGTATTTGTAAAATAGAGGTTATATATCCCAATTTTTAAAAAGATTTACAAGAAGTAATAATAATCCAGTAAAAAATATAAAAGTAAGAATTGATGCTATTAGTGAAGAATACTTACTTGTAGAAGTATTATTCTTTACATACATGAAAATATTTAAAAACAATAATAAGATTAAAGTCAATATGCCTAATTTAAAAGTAGATGTCAGTACTTCATTTTGAATGAAGAAAAAGTACACATACAATAAAACTAGTGGAATAAATCTTGAGTATTTTAATATACTTTCCATTCTTGAAATTATTTATTATTAAATCAAATTCTAGATAAGAAACACGATCTATTAAATAGAAAATAAAGGTTTTCTAATCTTAGAAAACCTTTATTTATAACCGACTTAAATCAAAGTTGTATTTATGATTTATTAGTAAGTTTTATTGTTTTCTAACATAGACATGTTGCAGAGATTAGAATTGGAATAGCTGGATGTGTGTGATATGCTATCCAGCATGCTATGCAATCATCAACAAATTCATCATATTCTCTGTCTTCACATTGACTAGGTGTTTCATTTCCTTCTTGTTGACACCATCCATCACTTGTTATAGTCTCTTCTGCACCCCCAGGATTAATAATATCTCCGTTACCTGGACCGTCTATTGTATCTCCGTCGCCAGGACCGTCAAGAACTGCTCCATCAGGACCGTCAATACTAGGATTTCCAAATCTTTGAGAGTTTTGTTTAATAGAGGCATAATCTACGGTCTTATCAGAATAAATATCTAATGTTGAATTAATAAAATTACCTTGAATAACTCTATACTCATCTTTTTGATTTGAGTTTTGAGCTAGGTATATTCTTTTATTAGAATCTCCAAATACATATTCAGTTACTGAATAATCACCATTCAGTTGTAATCTATTATTATTATTATTTTCTAATTTGTTAACCTCTGTAATTCCAAAATGATTACTCAACATTCTTGAAATATCTTGATCTGTAATATTTTTAGCTTCATTCTGTAATTCATCTTCTGTATAAGATTTACCATTAAACTCAACAGTATACTCTTGTGATTGATTGATATCCTCATTTTCATCTTCACTACAAGAAGCTAGAAATAAAAGAGAAACAAATAAGAACATTAGAACTTTATTAAATGGGTAATTAATTGATTTTTTCATTGTATTTAATTATTTAATTGATTTTTGCGTACTCTTTTCGATTTTCGGCATTTAACTCGTTTGTTCTTTTAAAAATGTAATTGACTAGTCGTTTCAATTGAACGGTTCAAAAGTTGTTTTTTTTTGACTCAGTAACAAGAGAAGATGCTCGAAATTCGAGAATATAAAGTCGAAATTCGCGAAATTTAATACATATTAGATGTTGAAAATCAAATATTTATATTTTTATATCTAATGTGGTTAGAATTCAAAACGTAATAGAATGATTATCTGAAAATTGTTTTGTGAAACTAACATTTTGTTGTCAAAACGATGTGCTGAAGAAATAGCATATCAAGTGTTTTTTGAATAATGACCCATGCGTAAGTGTTTTTTAGTAACAAAAGTATCATCAGTTTCACAATTCTATGTTACTTTCATTTATTGTTGAAATCATGTTTCAAATTTTTATCTAAAAGCGGATTCTATGTTTTTGTACGAGTTTATAAGTATAGGACCTCGCTATTTTTATCCTATTTCAATCCTGAAAAAATAGATTGGAATCAATGTTTAATAATAGAGTGATTTTATATAAATATTCGCAAAAGTGTAAAATAGTAGATACAATAAAGTCTTTCTGAATTCAGAAAGACTTTATTAATTAATGTAACAAATTATATATAAGATTTGTTTTTATAAATCTTGAAAAATTATCTAAGGTTAATAATCAATCTGTTGGGCAATCTAAAACAGTAGGGCATTCAAAAAAAGTCCCGGCTGTAAGTGTTTTTTTAGTAGGAAGATTACCACCTCCATTTATAGTTTCCATGTTGTTCAACCTTGAGATAGTTAATTTTTTAAGTGCTAATTTTTTTGAATTTTTCATAGTAATTTAAATTTAATTGTTTTAAAATTAAAACATTAACAATGGATATGCAACAAAATTTTAGACTTTAAGTTGAATGACTATGCTGCCTGATTGTTGTTATACATATTTAATTCAAATTCATTAATAGTTTTATACCGTAAATAGGAGTGTCTTCTTCTCTTGTTATACCAAGTTTCTATCCATTGGAATACGGATAATTCTGCTTCAGATCTTTTGGAGTATTTGTGTTTATATATCCAATCTACTTTTAAAGATTTAAAGAATGATTCAGCTACTGCATTATCCCAACAATTCCCTTTTCTGCTCATCGATTGTTTTATCAGTCCATTGTATTTTTTATCAGATTAGTAAAACTACTACTAGCATACTGTACACCTCTGTCAGAATGAAATATAAGTGGTTTAGTAAGGGCTATTTTGCGTATTGCCATATTCCAAGCTTTGTTTACAGTGTCTTGAGTAGTCAAATTATCACTAATAGACCATCCCATTACTTTTCTATTAAATAGATCAATAATTACTGTTAAGTAACTCCAACCTTGTTCTGTTTGAATATAAGTAATATCAGATACCCAAACTTGATGTATTCTTTCTACATCAAAATTCTGTTGTAATAAATTAGGTGCAATAGGATATTTATGATTGCTATCTGTAGTTATTTTAAAACTACGTTTTCTCCTTGCATACATGGAAAGTGCTTTCATAATACGAGCAACTCTAGGTCTGGATACTTTATATCCTAAAACATTTAATTCCTCTTTTATCCTAGGTGATCCATAACTGCCAAAACTATCCTTGAATATAGTTCTGATCTTATCTACTAATCTTTGATTCTCTAACCAACGACTACAAGACCCTGTGTTTAACCAATGATAATAACTACTTTTACTAATACCTAATATAGCACACATCTTCTCAACGGGAAATCGCATTTTATGATGCTTTATAAATCTATATTTTCCCTGTCGCTCCTGGAGAAGATGCTCACCGCCTTTTTTAAGATATCACATTCTAGCTTTGAATCTTTTAATTCACGTTTGAGTCTAGCTATTTCTTTTTGTTCATCAGTCATTTTGGGAGTCCCTCTGCCTAGAAAACTGTTATTACCATAATCTTTTAATTCCTTACGCCAGCGATAGATGATCGAAGGAGATATATCTAATTCTTGTCCAACTAATTTTACATCTGCTTTCAAATAACTTAACTCTACTGCTTTCTGTTTAAACTCTAACGTGAAATGACGTGATTTTTGTCTCATAATTCTCTAAGTTAAAATCAAGCAGGATAGTAACTCAACTTAACGTCCAATCTAAGATAGCAAGTCCATAAATCAAAAAAGCTGAACAATGATATCATTGTTCAGCTTTAATTAATAAATTTAATCCGTTAATAATCTGTATCGATTAGTTAGGACTAGACATAAATTTATTAAAATTAACAATCGTGATTGGACTGTTGGCATAACCTAGGAGGCTGTGATTCTGGAAGACATAGCCCTAATGTAAACCCACCTCCGTATACTTTAGAAATATCATTGATTTTTGAGATTTTTAACCTTTTAAGCTCTAGTTTTTTTTCTTGTTTTTTCATGAAATTATTTATTATTAATTGATGTTCCAAATCTATTATTTTAAACGAGTTTTCAAATGAAATTGCGACACGATTTACCTTAAATTCGCAAATTTCGACTAAATATTTTCTCTTTTTTTAATATTTCTTATAAAATATGAAGGTTTAAGCCCAGTTTTCTTTTTAAAAGCCGTTGCAAAAGATTCGGCAGTATTAAATCCTGCTTCCTCACTAATACTTTTAATAGTATAACGTTGTAAAATGGTATTGGTTTTTAATTCTTCAAGGATATACTCTATTCTTAAATCATTTATATAATGAATAAACTTTTTTTCTTTATAAAAGTTAATTACTTTAGATAGATATCGTGTATTTGTAGAAAATGATTTTGCTAAAGAATTAATCGTAATATCTCTTTTTGTAAATAAGTTGTTTTTTTCAAAGTGTTCTAATTGCTTTAAAATTTTTGACACTAATTTTTCATCAATATTTAATTCTTCAGGCTTTTTATTTTCTTCTGTAGTATGTGTAGATATCTTTTTATTGATTGGAATAGGGTTTGCTACCAATTCATTAAATCGTTTTTTATATATTTTATGTTTTCTGTATTGAAAAACGAATAAAAAGGCTAATACAAAAATTGATAACACAAGGAGGATAGATCTATTGCTAAGTATTGAATTTGTATCTTTTAATTCTTCGATAATAATTTCCCTATCTTTTATCAATTGAGGAATGTCAAATTCCGAGTGAAGTATGTCAGTAGTATTTATTTTTCGAGCATTAACAATGCTGTCAAAATAAACAATCTTATCAATCATTTGCAATTGGGAATGTAATTCACCTTGATTCTTGTGTTTTTTTAAGAAATACTCATATACTTGTCTTGTTTCTGGAATAATACTATTTGTTGCAGTTAGTAAGGAATCTACAGTGTGGAAATATTTTTCTGTTACTATCTCATCTTTGGTTAGTATTGAATTTATTTTCCCTAAATAAAATTTAGATAGTATATAGTATTTTTGATTAATAGTATTTAGTTCCATTTTGAAAGAACCATCGATGATTAATTTTTTTGCTTTTGTATACTTATTTTGATTAAATAAATTAATTCCTTCATTAACATGTAGCATGTTTTTATACATGTGATAATATGTGTCATTAAAAGGCTCGTCTATAATTTGATTATAATAATAAGTTGAAGAATCATATTTTTTTAAATAGCGAAATGATTCTGCTATATTAAATTTAGCAATCATTATAGAGGCAGAATCTTTACGTACTCTTGAATTCTTGTATGCTAAATTTTGTTTATACAGATCAAGTGCATCATTATATTTGCCAATTTCATTTTTAATTTCAGCAATATTATTCAAGGCTACATGCTTAGTTTTTTGAGAATTGTATTTTTCTGAAAGTTCTAATTCTTTTAAATATAAGTTTATGGCATTTTTATATAAATATTGATTATGATAAATAATCCCAGCTGTATTGTATACCGTTATTAGTTCAATATTCTGTTTGTCATTAATTTCAGATATAGCTGTTTCTATAAGTTGTATTTTTTTCTTTTTTTCTTTTTGAAAATAAGCTAAGTAAGCCAAAGCTTGTATTCTTTTAATAGAATCATTTGCTAATGTAGCTCTAGTTAATAATGAGGAATAGTAAATTCTTATTTTAGTTGTGTCTTGATAATATTTTTCTGCCTGTTTTATAAAATAATCATCACTTTTATTTACTAATGAATCTGGAATAGTATATAGATTCTCATTTTGGGAATATATAGTGCTAGATGTACATGTAATATAAAAGACTATAAAAATGTAAAATCGTTTTAGAATGATTTTCATATACGTATTAATGTATAATTAGCAGTTTTTTTGAAAAATACTCATTTTATAATAAAGTATATAATATTTTATTTTGTTATTGCTGGAATGTGTTGATTTTTAAGTGCTTAAATTTCGCGAATTTCGACTTCATATTCATGAATATCGATAAGCTTTCCTTGCTGTTTCTCCATAAATAGTAAATATTTGGAGTGATCAATTAGTATAATAATTTCTCATTTTAAAAAATATCAACATGAAAAAAACAAAATTCACAACCCTAAGCATTTCAAAAACTACAATTGCGTCTTTAAACGTTAAAAATTTAGAAAATATTATAGGAGGGAATCACCCTACATCAAGTGTATGTGATCAACCAGATACATATACAATTATAAGTAATCAAACGGGGCCTAGTATGAGTGATGTTTTGGAAACTATACTGAATTGCTAATCCTAAAAAACAAGAATGAAAAAACAACAAAAATCTATTGATTTAAAAAAGATGACCATCTCAAAGATCCAAACTGATGACCTTACGTCAATTCATGGAGGTAATATGAATCCATCATTAGAACCTGTAAAGGATTATCTAATAACATGGTTAGTAGCTTGTAATTAATAATTGAGTTTATTGATTATTAATTGATGAAGTCCATTTTCTCCGAAAGGTAGAAAGTGGGCTTTTTCAAAAAGATAGTTACGTTTTCCAAAATGATAAGGGTATTTGTTACTGTTTTCTGACATAAAACTTGAGTGTCATTAAATAATTCAAGAATTGTATAAATGATAAAAAGTAAGTTATGTTAAACGATATTTTAAATGTAAAAGGAATCAAAATCTTAAATAAAAGAGAACAAAAATTAATTGCTGGAGGTGGACAAGATTGTAATATAACAGTAGATGGCCAGCTTATGGGTGTTTTAATTACAATGGCAAGCGGGGAAGGTGCGTCTGCCGAAGCAAATGAATATTGTGTAGATATTGTTATTAATTCATCTGCCAGTAGTTGTGGATATGATTGCAATTATGACGGAATAGGATAATAGTTTAGACCCTTTAAGAGCCATCTATTTATTATAGATGGTTTTTTTATACGCTTTCGCGAAAGCGTATATAGTTTATTCATACATAAATAGATGTTAATTATAATAATTTAACTAAGTAGTTAGTTGTAAGAATAGTTACATTTGAAAACATATTCTTATTCAATACATTAATGACTTTTATTTCAAAGAAAAACACCTCCCAGTATATACTAATTACAATATTTTTTTTCATGTGCTTCGTAAATTATCTCCATGCACAAGAGCCAATTCATCAAATACCTGAGGATTTATTAAAAATCTCAACAAAAGAATTTGTTCAACGACTAAAAGATTCTAAAAAAGGAGAAGCCTCTTTATTTGAAAAAGTTGTTGTGAAACGCGCAAAAGATCCTACAGGAGTAGAGTATCAAGAGTTAGGACGGCGTTTTTCTAAAGAAGAAAATTATGGAAAAGCACATCAATATTTAGATTTAGCACTAGATCTAGGAAAAGAGAATAACGATCAAAGAAGAATTTGTGTTATCTCTATTCTTAAAGCAAAATCATATATGCTTGATGGTAAAAATGAACAAGCCGTCAATTTTTATGCCGCAGCAATAGATATAGCAGAGAAACATTCGTATGTAAAATTAAAAAATATAGCAACCTCTAGTTATATAAGCCTGCTATCACAGATGGATGATCAATTAGGAAAAGCACTTGAAATGTCTGATGTGTTATTAGCGTCACTAGAAGAATCTTCAGATCGGAATACTAAAAATTACGTGCAAATGCTCACCACGATTAATGATGTTTTTTTAGGAGCAGAACAATATCATAAAGTCTTACAATATGCCGATAGAGGAATTGAGGTCGCAGAATCTATAAACTATACAAAAGGACTTACAGATTTGTATATCAAAAAAGGGATAGCCCATTATTATGAAGGAGATAAAGATGTCTCTCAAACTTTTTTAAGTAAAGCAAAAAATCTAATTGAACAGCATACATTAGAAAATGATTTTCATCAAATTGTGAGGGTCTACTATTTTTTAGCAAAACATAAGTATGATAAAGGATTGTATGTAGAGGCGATTCAGTATTTAGATAAGACAATAAATGCTATAAATGAAGAAGATACCAATAAGTTACCTATTATCCAGTCATACTATTTACTTATGGAATGTCACAGAGAAATGGGAGAAGATAAAATAGCGTGGTCATACCATGAAATTTATATGAAGCTTAATGAAGCATACAAAAAAAGTGAAGTTATAACCAGAAATAGGGTTTTTGAAAAAGAAGAAGATGCAGCAAATGAACGTATCGCTATAGAGAAAAGAAATAAAAGATATGCCCAATTAGGACTGTTTGCTGTTCTCTCTTTACTATTAATAGTTGGTTCTGTTTTTTGGCTAAAACAGAAAAAAAATAAAAAACTATTTAATGATTTAATCAGTCAGATAGACCAGCTTGAATCAAAACAACAACAAGAAAAACAAAAGACTAAGAAAATAGCAGCAGAGATTGCTATTGATGATGATAAAGTAGCTACTATTCTAAAAGGGCTTTCTAAATTGGAAAAACAAGAATACTTCTTAAGACCAGATTGTAATCTTAGAACGATAGCTAAAAAAACAAAAACCAATGCCACGTATTTGTCCAAAATAATAAATATTCATAAGGGTAAAAACTTTAACGGATATATAAATGATTTAAGAATAGAATATGCATTGACAAAATTAAAAAATGATAAAAGATTTCGATCTTTTTCTATAGCATCTGTCGCTTTAGAAGTAGGATATAAAAGTGATAAATCATTTGTAAAGCACTTTAAATCTAAAACAGGGATTAATCCATCGTATTATATTAAAAATATCGAAACCCTAAAGAATACTGGAGCTTAAGAGGTAAAAGCCTTGCCGTATTTTAGACAAAATACGGATATTTCATTGTGAAGAAAACATTGCTTAAGGTATATTTCTAATTCAATTTTATAGGGGGATTCTGAAAAACCTTAAAAGAGTAGGAGTAGATAAAATAATTAGTATAATGAAAAAAGAGTTTAAAACACTAAGCCTTAAAAGACTTACAATAGCTAGGATTAACACGAATGAATTAATGAAAATACAAGGAGGTAGTAGTGACCCTACGGATCCAGATCATAATGCAGATCCAGAATTATCTAGAGAAATGGGCTGTACGTATTCAATCTTTCAGTAATAGAATTGTCGAGAGTGAGAAGCGCTGTAAATCAGCGCTTTTTTTATGCGGTATTTTGTCTAAAATACCGATAGGTCCCTTTTTTTGCCATCTTCACTAGGCTACTTTAGTGTCAAAATCAAAACATTGTTAACAGCCGATTTTGACAAGGGGAAACCGAAAACCTTTTACTAGAGTAGGTATTTTAAGTAACAAAATATAATTATGAAAAATTCATTAAAAGGGTTAACATTAAACAAAGAAGTAATTAGCAATTTAGAATTAGATAAAATAAAAGGTGGAGGTACACACTGTTGTACTACACAAGATGCTTTTAATAGTTGTCCTCCTCCAGGAAGAGAATGTTTTTAATAAACACGTGTAACAAAATTACAAAGCCATCTATATACAAGGTGGCTTTGTTCTAATACCTTACCCTTAAAATGATTTTAGGAGTCAAGATTTTACCTAGGGTGCACTATTTTTTATTTGTTTACTATCAATTCGTTATAAAATAAAAAGGAAAACTTTATCATAAATTACTTAAAAAATCGCTGCAAAGTATTTATTTATGGTTGTAATTTTAAAAAGTTTTCTCAGTACATTTTTGTAAGTGTAACTTCATTGATTTTTTTGAAAAAAATAGAATTAAAGTATGCATAGCATCAAAAATGAAATACATGCATGCGAATACTAAATTTGTACAGTATAATTAGTAAAACAATTAGCTTAGATGAATATATTCTAGTATATTGGTTGTTAACTTTTTGAAAATAAAATTAACTTAAAATAATAGCGCATTATAGAATGCAATACACCAATTTTTCCAAATACGTTTTAAGAACACCTTTACTTCCTCTCAATTTTTTTCTTGAGCTTACAAAAGATACTATCTTAACCCAAGATGATCTTAAAAAGATTTGCCAAGAAAGTCATATAAAAGAAGCTCTTTTTTTAGCCTCTCCGTCTTTATATACTGCCTTTGAAAAATGGCTAGATGGTCAAGTAAATGCTGTTGATAGTGAGCGTATGACATACTCCATACTTAAATATTTAAGTAGGATGTCATCTAGATGTACACCTTTCGGACTGTTTGCAGGTACTGCAGTAGGCGCTTTTGGAGAAAGCACTGATATTGTTCTAAAGAAATCCGTAGCAAATAAAAGGCATACACGATTAGATATGAATTATCTAGTGGCTTTGTCTCAAGATATAGTAAAGGACGAAAGTATAAGAAAACAACTCCGTTTTTATCCTAATACAAGTATCTATAAGGCAGGCGCACAATTACGTTATGTAGAGTATCACTATGAAAATAGTAGGAGAATGCACCATATTGTTGGCGTGCAGGATTCTGAGTACTTGCAAAAAGTACTAGATGCCGCTAGTGCAGGAGCTACATTGGAGACATTAGCACAATGCCTAGTAGATGATGAGATTACACTAGAAGTAGCTTCAGGATTTATAGAAGAGTTAGTAGGAAGTCAGTTGTTAGTGAGTGAATTAGAGCCTTCTGTGTCTGGACCAGAATTTACAGATCAAATTATTCCAATATTAAAAAAACTAAAGGGTACCTCACAACTAGTAGAAAAACTAGAGGATACACAACAAAAAATTAAAAAATTAGATGCAAAAATAGGAAATCCTTCTACAGATTATATTGCTATAAGTGAATCCTTAGAAACACTTCAAACTGGATTTGAACTGAAATATTTATTTCAAACAGATATGTCTTTGCATCCTCAAAAGAATGTTCTGAACAAACAATTAATCTATAAAATAAGGCGTGCTATGCGTCTGCTCAATAAAATATCACAAGCGCCTAGTGAAACCTTATTATCACAGTTTAGAAAAGCATTTTATGAACGATATGAAGATAGAGAAGTGCCTTTGTCTCAAGCATTAGATGTAGAGTTAGGTGTTGGATTTCTTCAAAATAAAGACTCTGGAGATGTAAGCGCATTAGTAGATGATATTATGCTTCCAGGGAGATCTTCAAAAATTACAACTAAAGAAGTAAAATGGAATACAATACATTCTATTTTGCATGAAAAGCTATTAAGTTGTCTTCGCAAAAATGAACAAGTGGTTACGTTGCAAGATGCCGATTTTGATAAATTTGAAGAAAAATGGACCGACCTGCCAGATACGATATCTGCTATGGTAGAGGTCATTACGATAGCGGGAGAAGAGCATATTATAATGTCTAATGCAGGAGGTTCTAGTGCCGCAAATTTATTAGGAAGATTTTGTCATAGCGATCCAGAGATTCATAACTATGTGAAAGAAATCATAGCGGTAGAAGAGCGCTGTAATCCAAATAAAATTCTAGCAGAAATTGTGCACCTTCCAGAATCAAGAGTAGGAAACATTCTAATGAGACCTGCTCTAAGAGATTATGAAATTCCATATTTAGCAAAGTCTGTACTAAATACAGATGCACAATTACCTATTGATGATTTGATGATTTCTGTAAAAAGAGATCACGTTATTTTACGCTCAAAAAAATATAATAAAGAAGTAATCCCGCACTTAAGTAATGCTCATAATTATTCTAGCGGAGCACTTCCTATTTATCAATTTTTAGCAAATATGCAAAGCCAAAATAAACGCGGGGGTGTTGGTTTTTATTGGGGACCTTTTGAGGGGGATTTTCCTTTTTTACCTAGAGTGGTATATAAAGGAGTTGTTCTAGCATCCAAAACATGGAATATCTTAAAGTCTGACATAGAAGAACTTCAAAATTCTTTAAAAAATATGGGTAATTTTCAAGACAATTTAGAACTATTCATTAAAGAAAAACAATTGCCTCAATATGTACTTCTCAAAGACAATGATAATGAGTTATTAATCAATTTAAAAAATGTAACAAGTGTACAGATGTTGTTGTCAACAGTAAAAAAACGACCTCGATTTATACTCAAAGAATTTTTACATAATGAGCAAAGTATAGCTTCAGGAACAGATGCATCATATACAAATCAAGTGATCATCTCTTTTTACAACGAAACCCTTTTAAAACAACAGTCAGATGCCTAATACACAACGTACATTTATACCAGGAGATTCGTGGGTGTATTATAAGATATACACAGGAACTAAGACCTCTGACATTGTTCTCACAGAAGCTATTAAGCCTATAACCGAAGAGCTTTTCAAAAAAGGATGTATAGATCAATGGTTTTTTATACGATATGCAGATCCGAAACACCATATTAGAGTACGTTTTCATTATAAAGATACAGATGCAATTGGGACGATTATGAAAACGGTATATGCTCGATTACACGCTTTCGCGAAAGCAGATTTAATATGGAAAATTCAAATCGATACTTATAATCGAGAAATCGAACGATATGGAGAAGCACATATCGAAATAGCGGAACAATTATTTTCGTATGAAAGTGATATGATTGTTAATTTTCTAGACTTGGTAGATGGAGAAGAGGGAGAAGAATTGCGATGGCTTTTTGCCATTAGAGCATTAGATAACATGTTGTCAGATTTTGACTATTCGGACGATCAGAAACTTGCGTTTATGGAACGATTAAAAACAGGTTTTGGGATGGAGTTTGGAATGAACAAATTTTTAAAGAAACAATTAGATGAAAAATTTCGAGCAAAACGCGAAAAAATAACTTTCTTTATAGATTTTAAAGTAGAAGATAAACCTGAATACGAACCTCTTTTAGAATTGTTGGCCTATAAAAGTGAGCAAAGTAAATCTACAATTGAAACACTTAAAAAAGTAGCAAGTGCTGAAGAGATAAATGGGTATTTAGGTAGTTATGCTCATATGCTTATGAATAGGATGTTTAGATCCAAAAACAGACTACACGAAATGGTTGTATATGATCTTTTATATAGACACCATAAAGTAGCTTGGGGAATTAGGACATTTAAGAATAAAAAGAAGTAATAGCAGTAAAAAAATAGACAGTCATTTTGAAGAAGTTTCCTTTTTATAAACAAGCAGATAGTAAAGATTGCGGGCCTACGTGTCTCAAAATGATTGCTAAATACTATAAAAAGCCTATTCCTATTCAACTGTTAAGAAGCCTAAGTGAAACCACAAGATCAGGAAGTAGCCTGTTAGGTATTAGTAATGCAGCTGAAAAACTAGGATTTAGAACATTAGGTGTAAAAATAACCCTTGATCAACTTCAAGAAGAAGTACCATTACCGTGTATTCTTCACTGGAATAAAAATCATTATGTAGTACTTTATAAAATATCGAGAGGTATTTTTCATATTTCTGACCCTGCACATGGGATTTTGAAATATACAAAAGAAGAGCTCCTTAAATTTTGGATAGGTAATAATGCAACCGATGCTACTGTAGAGGGAATAGCTCTATTACTCGAAACAACACCTAAGTTTTTTGAAGAACATTTTGAAGAAGAAAAAAAGAATTTTGGATTCTCTTTCATCTTCAAATATGTGTTTCGATATAGGAAGTTTATTGTCCAGTTAGTGATAGGACTTCTTGCGGGAAGTTTATTACAAGTTGTCTTCCCATTTTTAACGCAAAGTGTCGTTGATGTAGGTATAAAGACAAGTGATATTAACTTTATTTATTTAATACTTATCGCGCAAGTTGCTTTATTCCTAGGAAGAACAGGTGTTGAGGTGATTAGGAGTTGGATTCTATTACATTTAAGTACACGTATTAATATCTCTTTAATTTCAGATTTCTTTATTAAATTAATGAACCTGCCTATATCCTTTTTTGATGTCCGTATGACAGGGGATATTCTACAACGTATAAATGACCATAGACGTATAGAACGTATTTTAACGACATCGTCGTTAAATGTTTTGTTTTCGATGGTAAATCTTGTGGTGTTTGGATTTGTATTAGCGTATTATAGTTTTCAGATTTTTGGTGTCTTTTTCTTGGGAAGTGTACTGTATTTTTTCTGGATTGTAATTTTCCTTAAAAAGAGAGCCGATCTTGATTACAAGCGTTTCTCTCAAGTAAGTCAGGAACAAAGTAAAGTGATTGAGCTTATTAATGGAATGCAGGAAATCAAGCTTCATAATGCAGAAAAACAGAAAAGATGGTCTTGGGAATTTATGCAGGCACGCCTCTTTAAAATCTCTATAGAAAGCCTTGCGTTAGAACAATATCAAAGTGTAGGATCTGGGTTTATCAATGAGCTTAAAAATATTTTAATCACCATTTTATCGGCAACCTTAGTTATTGATGGAGATCTGCTTTTAGGAGAGATGTTTGCTGTTACCTATATCGTAGGACAATTGAATTCTCCAATCTCACAATTGATAAGCTTTATTAGAGAATTACAAGATGCACGTATCTCATTAGATCGTTTAGGAGAAATACATAATAAAGAAGATGAAGAAGGAAGAGAAGAAACTAAAATAACAGATATTCCTAAAAATGCCGACTTTGATATTAAGGATATCTCATTTAGATACATTGGATCTGATGTGAAGGTGCTTGATAATTTAAGTTTACATATACCTGCAAATAAAGTGACTGCTATTGTTGGAGTAAGTGGTAGTGGTAAAACAACATTAATGAAAATACTTCTTAAGTTTTATGAGCCTAATGAAGGACACATAAAAATAGGAAGTGCAGATCTTCAAAATGTATCACAATATTCTTGGAGGGCTTCTTGTGGAGTTGTGATGCAAGAAGGATATGTCTTTAATGATACGATTGCAAATAATATTGCTGTAGGAGATGATTATGTAGATCGAAAAAAACTGGCACATGCAGTCGATGTAGCAAATATTAAAGAGTTTATAGAGACGTTACCATTGTCTTACAATACAAAAATCGGAATGGAAGGCGTTGGACTGAGTACAGGACAAAAGCAGCGTTTGTTTATTGCCAGAGCAGTATATAAAGATCCTAGTTTCTTATTCTTTGATGAAGCTACCAGTGCATTAGATGCAAACAATGAAAAGGTAATCATGGAAAAGCTAGACGAATTCTTTAAAAATAAAACAGCAGTAGTGATTGCCCACCGATTAAGTACCGTAAAAAATGCAGATCAAATAGTAGTATTAGATCAAGGTAAAATTGTAGAAGTTGGAAACCATCAAACGCTTACCCGTGAAAAAGGGTATTATTATAACCTAGTAAAAAATCAGTTAGAATTAGGATCGTAAAAAGAGTAAAGAATGCCAGATCAAATAGACGACATAGAATTACGTAGCGAAGAAGTTCAAGAGATTTTAACACGACCTCCTAACTGGATGATACGTTGGGGGAGTGCACTTTTTTTAGGATTAATAGTGCTATTACTTGCTATTTCTTGGTTTTTGGAATATCCAGATATTATCACTTCGCAAGCTATTATTACCACACAGGTACCTCCTCAGAAAGAAGTAGCTAGAAGTAGTGGGAGATTTTCTGCAATCCTAGTAGATGATAGACAAGAAGTTTATAAAGGACAAACCCTAGCGGTTATTGAAAATACAGCAAATCATGAAGATGTTTACAAGCTCAAGGCAACATTAGATACTATATCATTACAAGGCGATTCTTTTTATTTTCCCTATACAGAAATGCCATTGTTTACTTTAGGAAATATAGAGTCTGATTATGCACTTTTTGTTAATAATTATATATTATATGAACTTAACAAAGAGTATCAACCTTTTTCTAATCAAGCGATTGCGAATCGTATCTCCATTTCAGAACAAAATAGAAGATTAAAATTTGCAGAATCACAGCGTCAACTTAATAAGACAGAATTAGAACTTGCTAAGAAAGAAAAAGTACGTTATGAAGAACTCTACAAAAATGGAGTAATTTCTACTTCAGAAATAGAAAGAAGAAGAATAGAATATTCTCAAGTAGAACGTAATTTTAAAAATTTAGACGCTTCTATCTCTCAATTAAGAGAAGGGATAAGCGGTGCGCAAAGTACTTCCAAAGGAACTGAAATTAGCGGTATTAGAGAAGAGAAAACGTTATTAATAGGAGTTATACAATCTCTTAATCAGCTTAAGAAAAGTATTAAAGATTGGGAGCTTACTTATGCATTAACATCAAAATTAGATGGGGAAGTTTCTTTTCTAGATTTTTGGAGTGAAAATCAAACGGTAAATGCAGGAGATGTTGTTTTTACTGTAATTCCTAAAGATGGTTCAGAATATGTAGCAAAGCTTAAAACACCTGCCCAAAATTCAGGGAAAGTAAAAGTAGGTCAAGATGTTATTATACGCTTAGAAAATTATCCTGACACAGAATTTGGAACAATAGAGGGTAAAATAGAGAAGATATCAGTTATTGCAGATGCAGATGGGATGTATGCTGTTGATGTGTCAATGCCTAAAACATTAATAACCACGTTTGATAAAGAGATTGAATTTCAACAAGAAATGAGAGGTTCGGGAGATATCGTTACAGAAGATTTGAGACTTATAGAACGTTTCTTCTATCAACTAAGGGATATCTTTAAAAGATAGTTTTTAGGTATATGCTTTCGCGAAAGCGTATATAGAATAATTTTTATATATGACGTATGATCTATACTAAAGGAGTAAAATGGGAAAACTAGATGTTGCACATTTTATTGGGATTTATCAAATTAGAAAAAAAATGCAGGAAGATGGTGTTACAAATCCAAGTGATGCGGTAAAACAATTTACTAGAGATTTTGTAGATACGTTATCAAAAATGCCGTTAGATGAAGAAATTAAAATTCTTAATCATTCGTTTTTAGATCTGAAAGGAAATGTAATAGCCAGATTGCCAATTAAAAAGTAGTCGAGCTCTCCAAACTCTAAATAACCAACTTTAATTATCCAATAAGCATTCCTGCAATAGTAGCTGTAAGTAAGGCAGCAACAGTCCCTCCTATAAGTGCTTTGATACCAAATTTAGCTAAGGTTGCTCTTTGGCTAGGTGCAAGTACACCTATACCACCAATTTGAATTCCTATAGAAGCAAAATTTGCAAAACCACAAAGGGCATAAGTTGCAATAACAATAGAACGATAATTTGTAATGGCACCACTGGTTTTTAAAGTACTCAATGAACCATAAGCATAAAATTCATTTAAGATTGTTTTCTCTCCTAAAAGTTGCCCAACGGTAGTAATATCTTCGGCGGGCACACCAATTAACCAAGCAATAGGAGCAAAAAGATTTCCTAAAATAAACTCCATAGATAAGTCAGAATAACGACCATCTGTGGCACTTGCAATGACTCCATTCAGCCCTGTAACATCCCCTATTAAATCACCAAGCATCCAGTTGAGTACGCCCATTAAAGCTGTAAAGACTAAGAGCATAGCACCTACATTTACCGCTAGTTTTAAACCGTCTGTAGTTCCTCTAGAAATAGCATCTAATATATTGGTGCCTACCTTTTCTTTAGAGATATCTAGTTTTCTATTTACTTTTTCGGTTTCTGGGTATAGTATTTTTGCAATGATGATTGCTGCTGGTGCAGACATAATAGATGCCGTAAGCAAATGCTTTGCAAAAATAGCCTGTTCGCCAATGCTATCTCCTCCTAAAAATGCGATAAAAGCAGCCAATACACCACCGGCAATCGTTGCCATACCACCTACCATTAGACAAAGCATTTCAGATTTTGACATCTTATCTAAATAGGGTTTTACAACTAAAGGCGCTTCTGTTTGGCCAATAAAAACATTGGCAGCTGCAGCAAGACTTTCAGCTCCAGAAAGACGCATCGTTTTGCTCATTACCCATGCTAATGCTTTTACAATGACTTGTAAAATTCCTAAATAATATAATAAGGATGTAAAAGCAGAGAAGAATACAATAGTGGGTAATACTTTAAAAGCAAAAATATATCCCATACTCGCAGATGGATCTACTAATTTCCCAAATACAAATAAGGCTCCTTCTTCAGCAATATTCAGGAAGTCTACTACTTTACGTGATATCCAATCAAACCCAGTAGCAACAAAATCTACTTTTAAAACCAAGATCGCAAATAATAACTGTAATCCTAAACCGGTAAGCACAAGTCGCCAGTTAATCTTTGATCGATTACTACTAAGCGCATAACATACACCAATCAAAAAGAGCATTCCTAAAAGACCACGCCCTACACTCGTAAAGGATAATCCTATTCCTAAATCAGGGTCGAGAGCAATAGGTTCTTGGTTGGTTTGCGCAATGCTTAAAAGAGGCGTGAGTAGCCCTATGATTGTTAGTAATAATTTGCGCATGTGGTTAGTTAGTTAAGTTAGTTGCGTTTAGAAATCTCGTCTCTTATTTTTGCTGCAAGCTCATAATCTTCATCAGTAACGGCTTGCTCAAGTTGAATATTTAACTCTTTTAAAGACATTCTTTGATAATCATTTTCACTAGATAGTAATTCTTCCTCTTCTTCTTCAAGAATAATTTCATCCATCAAGACTTCATCTTCATCAGTAAATTCTTCAGGATCGGTATTCCCTTTTAAATAAATACCTGCTTTATCTAGAATATTTTTATAGGTGAATATAGGTGCTTGAAAACGTAATGCAAGTGAAATAGCATCACTAGTACGTGCATCAATAATCTCTTCTATTTTATCTCTTTCACAAATGATACTAGAATAAAATACACCATCTACAAGTTTGTGTATGATTACTTGTTTAATAACAATATCAAAACGATCTGCAAAATTTTTAAAAAGATCATGTGTGAGAGGACGCGGCGGTCGTATTTCTTTCTCTAGTGCAATAGCTATAGATTGAGCTTCAAATGCACCTATGACAATAGGTAATTTACGATCACCATCTACTTCGCTCAATATAAGGGCGTAGGCTCCATTTTGTGTCTGACTATAGGAAATCCCTTTTATGTTTAAACGTACTAAACTCATAGTTGGTAAAAGTAATAAAAGTTAATTGAGTTTTGAAGTTTATATAGCGATGAGTTTATAGTTTTTTATTTAGAAGACATCAATTTGCGTAAAATAGTCATAAATAGTTGTCTATACTTTAAATTAAAAATAGGTGAGAACCCTAAAATCCTCACCTATTTTTATAAATAACTATATTGTTATATTAACTATTAGCAGCTTTAAAAGCTTTTAATTTCTCGTTAAGTTCTGGTACAACTTCAAAAGCATCTCCTACAATTCCATAATCAGCAGCTTTAAAGAAAGGTGCTTCAGGATCACTATTGATCACTACCTTTACTTTAGAAGAGTTAATCCCAGCAAGATGTTGGATAGCTCCAGAAATTCCAATGGCAATATATAGGTTTGATGCTACAGGTTTTCCAGTTTGTCCTACGTGCTCTCCATGAGGTCTCCATCCTAAGTCAGATACAGGTTTAGAACAAGCTGTAGCTGCACCAAGTATATCTGCCATTTCTTCTATCATTCCCCAGTTTTCAGGGCCTTTAAGACCACGACCTGCAGAAACCACGATTTCAGCATCTGCAATAGATACTTTATCGGAAGCTTTATCTATAGACTGTACTTTTACACCAAAATCTGAATCATCAAAATTAGGTGTAAAACTTTCTGTAGCAGCAGCACCGCTATTTTCTTTAAGACCATATGCATTTTTACCAAGACCTACTATTTTTACAGCTGTAGTAATTTCTGTTTGGTTAAACGCTTTATTCGTAAAAGCAGTACGCTTTACTTTAAATGGAGCAGCACTTTCAGGAAGCGCAACAACATTAGAAGCATATCCTGCCTCTAGTTGCGTAGCGAGTAAAGGAGCTACGTATTTTGCATCTGCTGTTTGACTTACAACAATAACTTGAGATCCTTCTGCTTTTGCAGCCTGTGCAATTGCTTTTGCATACGCAGCAGCATTAAAAGCATCTAGATTTGAATCGCTTACATTTAATACTTTGTCTACTCCGTAGGTACCTAAAGCTCCAGCGTCACCTCCATTTATAGAGATTGCTGTAACAGTAGTTCCCATCATATCTGCGATACCCTTTGCGTAACTAGCTACTTCAAAAGCTGTTTTTTTAAAAGCACCATTTTCTGATTCTATATATACTAAAACTGACATAATTTGTGACGTTTATGTGGTTGCTATTATATGATAAATAAACAACCCTACTATTTTGTTTAATGTTGTGTACGCTTTCGCGAAAGCGTATATATAATTGGAATTAGTTAGATTGCTTTTGCTTCGTTATGAAGTAAATCAATCAGTGCATCTACGTTATCTACCAATTTTACAGCACCTTTTGGAGCTGGTTTTTCAAATGAAACGGTAGTTGTATCTGCCGAAGCACCCGCTGGTTCAACAACGTTAAGTGGCTTTTTACGCGCCATCATAATTCCTCTCATGTTAGGAATACGAAGGTCACTCTCTTCTACCAATCCTTTTTGCCCTCCAATAACTAGAGGAAGACTTGTTGCTACAGTTTCTTTCCCTCCATCAATTTCACGAGTAGCCGTTGCATTTGTGCCGTCTACTTCTAGACTAATACAGGTGTTTACAAAATTAGCTCCTGTAATTCCAGCAAGCATTCCTGGTACCATCCCACCGTTATAATCGATAGATTCACGACCAGCAATCACTAAATCATAACCGCCATTTTGTACAACAGCAGCAAGTTCTTTTGCTACTTGTAATCCATCTTTAGCTTGTGTGTTTACACGAATTGCCGAGTCAGCACCTATGGCAAGGGCTTTACGTAATGTAGGTTCTGTTTCTGGACCTCCTACATTAACTACATCTACAGAAGCGCCTTGTTTTTCTTTAAACCACATAGCCCGTGTAAGTCCAAATTCATCATTTGGATTGATCACAAACTGAACCCCATTGGTGTCAAATTGCGTATCATTATCTGTAAAATTAATTTTAGAAGTAGTGTCAGGTACGTGACTTATACATACTAATATTTTCATAACAATTTAGTATTTGATATTTTAAGTATTTTTGTGTTTTATAACATCTGTCGAAAAAAGAAATAAAGATTACTACACTAAGTTCTAAAAATATTTTTTTGGTGCGATAACCCTACTATTTCGTTTTCGTAACAAAAGTACGGTAAAAAACTTAATTTTACTATGCGCGCATAGTAAAATTTTATAAAAAAGCAATTTAAAGAGCAATCATAAATGCTTACTTTTGTTACCCTATTTTAAAGTAGCATAATTAATGAGAACAATCCAATTTAGAGAAGCCGTATGTGAGGCGATGAGCGAAGAAATGCGTCGCGATGCCTCTGTATATTTAATGGGTGAAGAAGTCGCCGAATATAATGGAGCTTATAAAGCATCAAAAGGAATGCTGGATGAATTTGGTCCTGATCGTGTTATTGATACACCTATTGCCGAGTTAGGTTTCGGTGGTATTGGCGTAGGAAGTACCATGACTGGATGTCGTCCTATTGTAGAATATATGACGTTTAACTTTTCTCTGGTTGGAATTGACCAAATTATTAATAATGCTGCTAAAATTAGACAAATGTCTGGTGGACAGTTTCCATGTCCTATTGTTTTTAGAGGTCCAACAGCTTCTGCAGGACAATTAGGAGCGACACATTCTCAAGCTTTTGAAAACTGGTTTGCAAATACACCAGGACTTAAAGTAATTGTTCCTTCTAATCCATATGATGCAAAAGGACTTTTAAAAGCAGCTATTAGAGATAATGACCCTGTAATCTTCATGGAGTCTGAGCAAATGTATGGAGATAAAGGAGAAGTGCCTGATGGAGAATACGTACTGCCTATAGGTGTTGCAGATATTAAAAGAGAAGGGACAGATGTTACCATCGTTTCTTTTGGTAAAATAATTAAAGAGGCTTACAAAGCAGCAGACGAGCTAGCAAAAGAAGGAATTTCTTGTGAAATCATAGACTTACGTACGGTACGTCCTATGGATCACAAAGCCATTATGGAGTCTGTAAAGAAAACAAATCGTCTTGTTATTCTTGAAGAAGCTTGGCCTTTTGGTAATGTTTCGACTGAAATTACGTACCAAGTACAGGAACAAGTTTTTGATTACTTGGATGCACCTATTATAAAAATAAATACAGCCGATACTCCTGCGCCTTATTCTCCAGTGTTATTGGAAGAATGGTTGCCAAATAGCGGAGATGTCATAAAAGCTGTTAAAAAAGTACTATATAGATAAATAGTACGTTAACGTACAATAATGGAGCTTCATTAATCATAATAATGAAGCTCTTTCATTTTATATATGAATAGTTATAGAATATTAATACTTATATTATTTTTTCCTTTCGTTATGGTCGCTCAAACCAAAGTGAGCGGTGTTGTCTATGACGATCAAGATAATCCCGTTCCTTTTGCAAATGTGGTGTATGTAGGGTCTAATGAAGGAACTATTACAAATGAAAATGGACGTTTCTACCTTGAGTCTGAAAATACTTGGGAGAAAATACGTATATCTTTTATTGGATTTACTGACAAAGAAGTTACACTTACGTCACGTGTCAATTATGACATGAAAATTGTACTTGCTCAAGAAGCCGCTGCGATAGATGAAGTCTTTATCTACTCTGGAAAGACATCAAAAAAGAATAACCCAGCTATAGATATACTTCGTAAAATATGGTCGCGTAAAAAACAAAACGGCCTTCGTCAATTTAAACAATACGAGTACGATAAGTATGAAAAAATAGAATTTGATCTTAATACTATTGATAGTGCCCTGATAAATAGTAAACTATTTAAGGGGATGGAATTTATTTTTGAGCAAACAGATACTTCTCGCATAACAGGAAAAACATACCTTCCTATTTTTGTAAACGAAGCTGTTTCTAAAATATATGGTAATAACGAATCCAGAAAAGAAAAAGAAGATTTACTAGGAAATAAAAATAGTGGGTTTAGTGAAAACCAAACGATTATAGGTTTTGTAAAAGATTTATATAATGATTACGATGTCTATCAAAACTATCTTAAGTTTTTTGATAAAACATTTACGAGCCCTATAAGTCGTACAGGAATACAGACATATAATTATGTGCTTTCTGATAGTGCATATATCGATAACAAATGGTGTTATAATATTATTTATTATCCTAGACGAACTAATGAGCTTACCTTTAAAGGAGATTTTTGGGTAAATGATTCTACGTGGGCTATTAAAGAAATTAATATGCAACTCTCTAAGAGTGCAAACATTAACTGGGTAAAAGAAATTTATCTAGAGCAAGAGTTTGATATTGTAAATGATACTACCTTCTTGTTGAAAAGAGACTACTTCTTATCTGACTTTGCATTCAGAAAAAAAGAAGAGTCTAGAGGTCTTTATGGAAAGCGTACAACACTGTATGATAATTATGTCTTTAATCAAAAGAAGGATAAAGAATTCTACGAAAAGGAAGTATACTATTACGATAAAGATGTCTACAATAGAGATGATGATTTCTGGGAAAAGAATAGGAAAGAAGAATTAAACGCTGATGAAAAAGGTGTTTATAAAATGCTGGATACACTTAAAACAGTAAAAAAGTTTAGAAATCTTTATAACCTTGGTTCAGTACTCGCTTCTGGGTATTGGGAGTTTCCTAGTTTAAATCTGGATTATGGTCCTATCTTCTCTACGTTTGGATTTAATGAAGTAGAAGGATTACGACTTCGTACGGGAGCTCGAACCTATTTTGGACAAAATGATTTATGGAGAGCTGAAGGGTTTTTAGCATATGGATTTAAAGATCAGAAATTTAAATTTGGATTATCAGCAAAATGGCTTGTTGATAAGAAAAGCCGACTTATATTCTCAGGTGGTTACCGGCAAGATGTAGAGCAAATAGGGGCAAGTCTTACAACATCTAGAGATGTTTTAGGAAGAAATTTAGCTTCTTCTTCCTTAGTAAATACTGCAAGTAATGATAAACTAACCTCTATTAAACTTGCTAATTTTGCTGCTGAAATTGAACCTATACGTAATCTGAAATTCCGAACAGATTTTTCATTAAGAAGTCTTGAATCTGCATCAGAAACATTTAATCTCGAGTATTTTACTGATGCTTCAGAGACAACTACAAAGGCAGACCTTACACAAACAGAAGTTGTGCTTACCACGATATGGGAGCCTGGAAAGAAAACCTCTGGGTTTGGTGTAGAGCGAAGAGTTGTAAATGAATGGTTCCCAAGTTTTTTCTTAAGTTATACAAGAGGTCTTGAAGGGGTTCTGAATAGTGATTTTGAATATGAAAGATTACAGTTCTCTTTTAGGAAAGGCATTCGTATAGGTGGTTTTGGAACATTAAACGTTTCTACAGAAGTGGGGAAAACGTTTGGAGAGGTACCATTGGCATTATTAAGTCCAGTACCAGGAAATCAATCGTTATTTTCGATCTTTAATACCTACAGTCAACTTAATTTCTATGAGTTTGTAACAGATGAATATGCTTCCGTGCAATTAGAACATAATTTTGGAGGACGTATCTTTTCTCGAATACCATTTTTAAAGAAATTAAACCTTCGAGAAATCGTAGGGATACGAGGTGTTGTAGGTAATATCTCACAAGAGAATATAGATCTAAACAGGCCTGCTTTTGAGAATCTTAGATTTATTCAAAATGACTTGCCCATCTCTACATTGACTCCTCAAGATATTGCACCTACCGCAGAGCCTTATTTTGAATATAGTTTTGGAGTAGGGAATATCTTTAAAGTCTTCCGTATTGATGTAAACTTTAGAGGGAATTATAACGACCTTCCTGATGCGCGTACTTTTGGTGTTACAGGATCTTTTGGATTCTTCTTTTAAGAAAAATAAGGTGTTGTAATAATTTTGCTTTCGCGAAAGCAAAAACATCTATTAGAATAGTTTACTAACTCAAAACATATGTTGCCTCATTATGGTTAGCACCCAAAGGTGTAGTATCTTTACTTTGGATCAAAATCCAACCTGTAATGAAAACAATCGTAATGACTCTTTTTTTTGTGCTTAGCTTTCAGCTAGTTAAAGCGCAAGAATCTCCTTATCAAAAACAATGGATACAAATAGATACCTTAGAACTTAGAGGGCAAGTAAAAAGTGCATTACAACTAGTTGATGGTATTAGAAAAGTAAGCGATAATACATCAAATATTAATGATTATGTGAAGGCATCGCTGTATCGATGGAAGTTTCTTAAAATAGTTACAGAAGATGCTGAACATACAATTATTAAGGAAATAGATGAAACGTTAGAAAAACTGCCTGTTGCACAAAAAGCAGTTTTGCAAGTAATAAAAGCTCGACTACTGTATGATTATTATAATGAGGACCGTTATAGAATTAATGAGCGAATTTCAGTATCAAAAAAAGAAGAAGATATTACCACTTGGTCAGGTGTAGATTTTGTAAACGAAATTATAAATATATATCAAGAAGTACTTCGCAATAAAGAAAAACTCATTAAAATTCCAATTTCTGAAGTAGAACCCTTGCTTTTGGAAGGATTACTAAATAGGCATTACAAACCCACATTGTATGACCTTATAGCTCAAGAAGCGCTAAATTTTTATAAAAATCCATTATACGGAATAGATAGACCTGCTGTTTTATTTGAAATAAAACATCCTTCTTTTTTTAATACGTCTGAAGCGTTTAGGCATTTAAAGTTTGAAACTGAAGACACGCTCGCTTCCAGTTATAATGCGGTGAGACTTATGCAAGAAATAGAGGAGCTACACGCGCTAGATGAAGATCCTACAGCATATGTTTACGCACAATTAAGACGGTTACAGTTTGCAAAGCAATATGCTACAAATAGTGCGAAAGATTCGTTATATGAAAAGGGGTTGAGTGCGCTTTCGCGAAAGCATAAAAAGCATTTTATTCATGGGGTATTACAAGTAGAACTAGCGAGTCATTATGTAAATTTAGCACGTGGCCTTGAAAATAAAGAAGAAAACTATTACCTCAAAGCAAAAGATATATGTACACTACTTCTTGAAAAATATCCTAATTCTGAGGCTTCTATACGCGCAACACATGTACTTAAAGAGATTCATCAAGCAGAACTTTTTATAAAGGTACAAGCAGAAACATTACCTGGTAAGGCAAATAGAATGTTTGTTAGCTATAGAAATGTAGATACACTATGTGTAAAAATTATTAAAGCTCCTACATCCTATAACGTGCATAATGCTTATACTATAGACTCAGAATTTTGGGATATTATAAGTGGTGAAAAAAATCAAAATGCTATTGTAGATTCACTTACGTATATTTTGCCAAAATCTAAAGATCTGAATCAGCATTCTACAGAGGTGCTTCTACCTAAATTGCCACATGGGAAATATCTTTTTTATGTAGATAATGAGCAGCTAATTTCTACAAAAAGTTACGCTTTTGGATTTACAGAAGTTACGCAAATAGGATATACAGTAACAAATTATGAATGGAAGAAAGTTTTTCAATTTTATGATAAAGCATCTGGGGTACCTTTAGAAAAGGTGAGAGTATCTTCAGAAGGAGGTTCAGATGTGTATAATACTTCTGGAGTAACTGATGCTTCTGGAGAGTATGTAATAGAAAAAAATAAAAATAAAGAAAACAACTATCGTAATAGTAATGTCACTTTTACAGCTATATATAATAAAGATACGTTACGATTTAGGAATCGAATATATCCTTTTTATGGCGGTGATAGTAATATCGGAAAGAGGTCTAAGGTTGAGGTATTTTTAGATAGAGGTATTTATAGACCAGGGCAAACGCTATTTTTTAAAGGAATCTTATTACAAAAGGAAGGTAAAAAATCTACTATTGTATCTCAGGAGGAAGTACGATTATATATAGAAAGCAGTAATGGTGATGTATTATTAGAAAAGGAATTTATCACTAATGAATATGGATCTTTCTCTGGAGATTTTATGATTCCAAAGGATGTGCTTACAGGTCAATTTAGGATATATGTAAAAAAAGGAAACAATAATACTGGATTTTGGAAGGATATTTCAGGACATAATAATGGATATACCTATTTTAAAGTAGAAGCATATAAACGTCCTACCTTTGAAATTACTTTTGATACTATTTCAAAGGCATACAAGCCTAATGATACGATTACCATTACTGGAAATGCAAAAGCTTTTTTAGGATCCAATATTACAGAAGCAGACGGAACGTATACAGTGACTAGAAAACAAGTGTATCGTTATTGGTATTACCGAGCGAATAGAGAAATAGGTCGTCAACTAGATAATGGTACTTTTAAAACAGATGCCGATGGAAATTTTGAGGTCAAATATCTTGCAAATTATGAAGGAATATCCCCAGCTACTATTTTTGAGTTTTCAGTTAATGTTGAAATTACAGACCTTAATGGAGAGACGCGTACTGCACTAAAAACACTTAAAATAAGTGATAAGAATTTATTGACTACACTCACTGCTCCTGAAGAAGTAAAAGGAGGGGAGGCCTTTTCTATTGAGGTTGAAAATAAAAACCTTAATGATACCCAAGTTGCTTGTGATAATACAATTAAGATATTTAAATTAAAAACACCCAATAAAATTCTTTTTGATAGACTTTGGGAAACTCCAGAATTTCAACAAATCTCTAGAGAAGATTTTCAGGAAGCATTTCCAAATGAATTATATGATCAAGATAGTATTCCAAAGTCAAAAGGCGCTTTAGTATATGAAGGTGTTTTTAATGATCAATCTCAGTATACAAAAGAAATCTTAGCAAATGATTTATGGGAAGCAGGAACATATATTATAGAACATACGGCGATAAGTAAAAAGGGGACTCGTCTGGTTACAGAAAAACAATTTAAGCTACACCAGCCTAAACAGCAATATCTTCCCAAAAATCAATTGTTTAGTTATGAGCTCTTGAATGAGAATCCTCAAAAAGATGGCTTTATTTCATTAGCACTTAAAACGTCATTAAAAGATCTTTCTGTTTTTGTAGATGGCTTTCACAAGAAAACTAGATTTTATAAGGATGTAATTCAACTGGATGGTAAAGAGACTATTAAAATAAAATTAGATGCTTCTTTTGAAAAATCAGTTACAATTCGTTTAAAATATGCAAGATTTGGTCGATTTTTTCATGAAGACATTCCGGTAGATATATCTATTCCTAAAGATGTCCTTCAAATAGAAACACAAACATTTAGAAGTAAACTCTATCCAGATGCTAAAGAAAAATGGAGTTTTAAAATTAGAAATTCCAAAGACGAAAAAGTTCAGGCAGAAATTCTAGCATCTATGTATGACAAATCACTAGACACCTATGCAAAAAGCTATTGGAATCACAACTTTGGTATTAGATCCTATATTAATAATAGGATACCGTCCTTAGAGAATGATCATAGGGGTTTTGTGAGTGTTTTTAGATTCAGACATAAGCAAGGGCGAAAGTTTGTTTTTAATAGCAGATTTGATAGAATAAACTTCTATGGATTATATCTTCAGAGGTATGAGTATTTATACAATAATTACCTTAGGGAGAAACGAATACTTCAAAAACAAGAAACTAAGGTCACTAATAGTCGCCTTGGGAATCTAAAAGGTGTCGTGTTAGATAAAAATGGAAATCGTTTGTCAAGAGCAGAAATTACAGTCAAAGGTACTGGTATGCATACTCAGACAGATGCTTATGGGGAGTTTTCTATAAAAGCAAAATCATCTGATGTTTTAGTGATATCTAATGTAGGATATATAACCCAAGAATATAAAGTAACAGGAGATGTAATGTATATGACGCTTGAGGTAGATATTACTGCAAATGGTATTGTAATCACTGCGCAGGGAATAAAAAGAGAGAAAAAAGCACTAGGGTACGCTGTAAGTGAAGTGGAATCTGAAGAAGTAAGTGTTGAAGTGTTAAATGAACTTTCTGTAGTTGCAGATGATGCAGATTATGCTTTTAATGCAGATGGGAATGCATTAACACTAACAGATACTGTAGCATTTAATTTTAATTCTGATAAAGCATTACTTTATAATTCAAGATCAGATGCAGATCTAGATGTGTTTGATTTCAAGGGCGTTAAAATTCGTAAAAACCTTAACGAAACTGCATTTTTCTATCCGCATCTCACTACAAATCGTAGAGGAGAGGTTAAATTTACATTTGATGCCCCTCAATTATTATCACAATGGCGTTTTAGGTTGCTTGCGCACTCTAAAGACATCATTACTGGGAATCTAGAAAAAGAAGTAGTTACTCAGAAAGATGTAAGTTTAGTCCCTAATGCACCTCGTTTTTTAAGAGAAGGAGACACCGTAGAATTAAGTGCAAAAATTGCAAATCTTACAAGTAAAGAGATGTATGGTGCTGTGCAATTACAGCTTTTTGATGCACTTACTATGCAGCCTATTGATGTAGCACTCAATAATACAAAAGCATCTCAGAAAATGACCATTACACCCTACGGTAATACAAATGTATTTTGGAGATTAGATATTCCTGCAGGAGTTCAAGCAGTAATGTACCGTATGGTTGCAAAAGCAGGTTCTTTTTCTGATGGAGAAGAAAATATACTCCCCGTTTTATCTAATAGAATGATGATTACAGAATCTGTTCCTTTTCTTGTGAGAGCAGGAGAAGAACGAGAAGTGACCATGAATCATTTGATGCAAACAACCTCAAAGACGCTAAAACACCAAAAATTTGCGTTGGAATACACTTCCAACCCTTCTTGGTATGCTTTGCAAGCATTACCTTATATGATGGAGTTTCCACATGAATGTTCAGAACAGACATTTTCTAGAATGTATGCCAATAGCCTTTCGGCGAAAGTTTTGAATAGCAATCCTGAAATTAAAAAGGTGTTTGATTCATGGAGAGGTGATGGTGAATTGAAAAGTGCTTTAGAAAAAAATGAGGAGTTAAAATCTATTCTTATCGCTGAAACTCCATGGCTACGAGATATGCGTTCTGAAACTGAGCAGAAAAAGCGCTTAGGATTATTATTTGATATTCAAAAAAATACAATAGCGCAAGAAAATACACTGGCCAAATTAAAAGAAAAACAAAACGACGATGGTGGATTCCCTTGGTTTTCAGGAGGGAAAAGTAATCCATATATCACAAGACATATCGTGTCTGGGATGGGACATTTGCAAAAATTAGAAGTAGGTGTAAATGCCCCCTTAATGATTGAAAAAGCTATTGATTATTTAGACATAGAGGAGGAAGATGCATTAGCACGTTTTATAAAACACAATAAGGATACAACGTTGTTTTATAGCCGTAGAGATCATTTACATTTCTTATATGCTAGATCCTATTTTGTAAAAGAATATCCTTTGCCAGTAAGAGTTCAAGAAATAACAAATAGATCATTACAAATCTATAATGATACTTGGTTGTCTAAATCTATCTATGAAAAAGCACTATTAGCTTTAGTCAATTATAGACTTGGTAATGTAGCAATGTCAAAAAAGATACTTACTGGTCTTAAAGAATCTGCTGTGCAATCTGAAATAAATGGGATGTATTGGAAAGATAATCGTTCTGGATGGTATTGGTATGAAGCTCCTATAGAAACACAGGCATTACTTATAGAAGCCTTCGATGAGGTGTTAAAAGATCAAGAGACTGTAGAAGAGCTTAAGATATGGTTACTGCAACAAAAACGTACTAGTGATTGGAAAACAACCAAGGCAACCGCTGCGGCAACATATGCTCTTTTAATGACGGGTAATTCCTTTACATCGCTAGATGATACGACTCAAATTGAAATGCAAACTTCAGAACTTCAAAAACGAATGGATGAAGCACCAAGAGAACAAGGAACAGGATATGTGAAAGCAGTTTGGAATAGTGATGACGTAACAACATCTTTGGGTAAAGCAACTATCAAGAATCAAGGAACAACAGTAGGTTATGGAGGTATGTATTGGCAATACTTTGAAGACCTGGATAAAATTGAGAAAACTGAAGGTGCCGTTTTAAATATGTCTAAAGCGTTGTTTCTAGTAGATAAAAGCAATCCTACCAAGCCATTACAAGAAATCACTAATAAAACGCCATTACAATTAGGACAAACTATTAAAGTGCGATTAACGGTTAACGTAAAAAGTACTATGGAATTTGTACATCTTAAAGATATGAGGGCAAGTGGGCTAGAACCTATAGATGTCATATCAAGGCATAAGTACCAAGATGGACTTTCTTACTATCAAAGTACACGAGATGCTGCAACACATTTCTTTTTTGACAACTTGCCTATGGGTACCTATGTATTAGAGTATGAGTTAAGAGTTAATAATAAAGGAGTGTTTTCAAACGGTGTGAGTACGATACAAAGTATGTATGCGCCTGAATTTTCAGGAAACACATCTGGAAAGAAGATTACTGTAGAGTGATCATCTAACATAAACTTAACATGCCATTCCTTGGCTATATCGTTGTTTCAGTGTATTTTTGCACCCCGAAAACGAAGAACACATGCTTTTTAAGTATTTAAACAATTGGTTTTCAGTTGCTTAATTGTGTTCGTTAAATTTCTGGGTACGCTTTCGCGAAAGCGAACTTGTGAGATTCACGACTACAAGGAGAGCGAAGCGTTAAAGCGTATAAAAGCAAATGACCTTAGTGTCAATTAAGTATGGTTTTTGTGAAAACAAAAATCGAATGAAATTAGAGTATGACAGCAGATAAAATAAAAACGTTTGATGTACTTATCGAGATCCCAAAAGGAAGTCGTAATAAGTATGAGTATGATTTTGAATTAAAGAAAATACGATATGATCGTATGATCTTTTCATCAATGATGTATCCTGCAGATTATGGATTTGTACCTGAAACATTAGCACTAGATGGAGATCCTCTAGATGTGCTAGTATTGGTAACAGAACCTACGTTTCCAGGATGTGTAATTGAAGTGAAGCCTATAGGTGTTTTTCACATGGCCGATGAAAAAGGACCAGATGAAAAAGTAATATGTGTACCTGTAAGTGATCCAATAGCTAGTAGAGTAAATGACCTTTCTGAATTAAATCCACATTTAATAAAGGAGATTGAGCATTTTTTCCAAGTATATAAAGATCTTGAAGAGAAAAAAGTAGATGTAGGTGGATGGGGTGATGTACAAGAAGCAAAAGAAATTGTTGCAAAATGTATAGAACGTTACCAAGAAAGTGACGTGCCACGCAGTGAAGTAAGTATCTACTAGATTACACTTTTTAAAAGAATTAGCCTTTAGCCACAATCCTTTGGATTGAGGCTTTTTTTGTTCGCTCTGATTTTCCTACATTAGCGACGCTTAAAAAATAATTAAACCAAAAATATATTATATGGAATCAATGATGATTTATATGCCTATTGCAATGGCAGTATTAGGGCTAATTTATATGGGAGTAAAGCGCTCTTGGGTAATGAAACAAGATGCGGGAGATGGTAAGATGAAAGAAATTTCGGATTACATTTATGAAGGGGCTTTAGCTTTCTTAAGTGCTGAGTATAGATTACTTGCCATTTTTGTGGTTATTGTAAGTGTTTTATTGGCAATTGTTTCTTTTGTGGTGCCTACAACACATTGGCTTATAATAGTAGCCTTTATTTTTGGTGCTATCTTTTCTGCATATGCAGGAAATGTAGGAATGAAAATTGCTACAAAAACCAATGTAAGAACGACACAAGCAGCGCGTACAAGTTTGCCTAATGCACTTAAAATCTCTTTTGGAGGAGGAACTGTAATGGGACTTGGTGTTGCAGGACTAGCAGTTTTAGGACTCACAGCTTTCTTTATTATCTTTTATAATTACTTTATGGGGGGCGAATGGGTCTCTACAGATAAGATGACAATTGTATTAGAAACCTTGGCTGGTTTTTCTTTAGGAGCTGAATCTATCGCACTTTTTGCACGTGTAGGTGGTGGTATTTATACAAAAGCTGCCGATGTAGGAGCCGATCTTGTAGGGAAAGTAGAAGCAGGTATTCCAGAAGATGATCCTCGTAATCCAGCTACGATTGCTGATAACGTAGGAGATAATGTAGGAGATGTAGCAGGTATGGGAGCTGATTTATTTGGATCTTATGTAGCAACAGTACTTGCAGCAATGGTTCTTGGTAACTATGTAATTAAAGATATGGGAGGTAGTATTTCTGACGCCTTTGGAGGAATAGGACCTATCTTATTACCTATGGCAATTGCAGGAGTAGGTATTATCATTTCTATTATAGGAACCATGCTGGTAAAAATAAATAGTAATGAGGCAAAAGAAGCACAAGTAATGGGAGCTCTTAATAAAGGAAACTGGACCTCTATTATTTTAGTAGCATTAGCGTGTTTTGGGTTATGTACTTGGATGCTTCCTGAGACCATGAAAATGGAATTCTTTGGAGAAGGTTTACAAGAAATTTCTGCAATGCGTGTATTTTATGCAACACTTGTAGGCTTAGTTGTTGGGGCTGTTATTTCTTCGGTGACAGAATATTATACAGGATTAGGGAAGAGTCCTATTCTTAAAATAGTACAACAATCTAGTACAGGAGCAGGAACAAACATTATTGCAGGTTTGGCAACAGGGATGATTTCAACATTCCCTTCAGTATTATTATTTGCAGGTGCTATTTGGGCATCTTATGCATTTGCAGGTTTTTATGGGGTAGCACTAGCTGCTTCTGCAATGATGGCAACAACTGCAATGCAGTTAGCTATTGATGCTTTCGGACCAATATCTGATAATGCTGGTGGAATTGCAGAGATGAGTGAGCAAGAGCCTATTGTACGTGAGCGTACAGATATTTTAGATTCTGTAGGAAATACAACAGCAGCAACAGGAAAAGGATTTGCGATTGCTTCTGCAGCCTTAACGTCTCTAGCCTTATTTGCTGCCTATGTAACCTTTACAGGAATAGACGGAATTAATATATTTAAAGCACCCGTACTTGCAATGCTTTTTGTAGGAGGTATGGTACCAGTAGTATTCTCTGCTTTAGCAATGAATGCTGTAGGAAAAGCGGCTATGGAGATGGTACAGGAAGTACGTCGCCAGTTTAAAGAAATTCCTGGAATTATGGAAGGTACTGGAAAACCAGAATATGATAAGTGTGTAGCTATTTCTACACAAGCTTCTTTAAAGCAAATGATGTTACCTGGATTATTGACAATAGGTTTCCCATTAGTGATTGCTTTTGTGCCCTTACTTTTTGGAATGGATAATTTAGCGATTGCTGAGATGTTAGGAGGTTATATGGCTGGAGTTACTGTAAGTGGAGTTCTTTGGGCAATTTTCCAGAATAACGCAGGAGGTGCTTGGGATAATGCTAAGAAATCTTTTGAAGCAGGTGTAGAGATTAATGGAGAGATGACATACAAAGGATCTGATGCGCATAAAGCAGCAGTTACTGGAGATACTGTAGGAGATCCATTTAAAGATACCTCTGGGCCATCTATGAATATTCTTATCAAGCTTACGTGTTTAATAGGATTAGTAATTGCTCCAATTTTGGGAGGACATACCGAAGATGGTGTTGCCTTAACTGAAATTCAAGAAATTGAAGTCGTAGCAAATACAACTTCTGATAAGGAAGTACAAAAGAAAGTAGAAGTTAACATGAATGCTGATGATAATGGACAGGCAAAAGCTACATTTATTGCAACAGTGACTAAAGATGGAAAAACAACTTCTGAAGAAAAAGTATATGAAGGTACTGTTGAAGAAGTAAAAGCTTCTGTAGAATCTTCTAAAGAAAATGTTACGATTAAAGTAAAAACAGGGAAGTAAAATCTGTTTTTGAGTCACCCTAAAAATAGGTTGACTGCTTATAGATAATTTACTAAATCCAGCGAAGCTAACTTCGCTGGATTTTTTGTTTATTTTTAATTACACTGATGTTTTGTGAGTTTGAAAGATGCTTTTAAATAACGATTACTAATGCCAAATGTATTGCATAGTAATGCATCTCCAAAAAAGTTTACTTCTGAGACAATCCAATCTGGATAATTTGTTTGTTGGTATTCTCTTATTTTACAGGCAAAATGATCTTTAAGTTCATTTGCTTTTTCTGGAGTAATAGCGTCACTTGATAAGTATTCATAATAATCATACTCAAAAGTATCTAAATTAAAAGCAGGGCTTTCTATAAAAAAGACTTCTCCAAAAGTGTTTTCTACAGGAGGACCACAAGGGCGGATACAGGTGTAACTAAACTCACAACTTGGTAGGAAGTTTTGTTCCAATTCATAATCTATATACCCAGGTCCGTTGTCACCAATAGTCCAAATAGTAGTTGTTGCTATCGGAGTGATATAATTTATAAAATCGCAAGTGGTAAGGTTGTTTGCACCGTCAAAACTTGGATTACAACCAGGTCTTCTCGTTATATCAGAATTAGGCTTGGTAGTAATTTGAGAAGATGCCTCTTTTGTAGTATTATGATTTAAAATATCTGAACTGGTAAAGATATCTTCATCTTCGGTTTGACAAGAGATAGATACGAGTATTGCTGTAACTGCAATAATCCATTTTAAATTTAAAAGTTGTTTTTTCATGTTAGCTATATATATGTTAATAATCAAGCTGTTCAAGAAAAAAGACTTTTGTTACCCATCTTAAGATAAGATGTATTTATTATATTCTAGCTTGTAACTATATATAAACAAAAAAGCGAGCTATTTAGCTCGCTTTTTTGTTTATATAAGTTGAATTATAGTCTTTCGAGACTTACAGCTGCGCTAACTGTTGCGGTAGTTTCAATACCTTGTTGTTCAATTACAAATTCTGTATCTGTAATTTCTATCACAAGACTTGTTTCATTTAGCGTTGTAATAGTACCAGTACTTTCTAACATATCATTATCACTAGAAGTAATAGTGATTTGATCTCCATCGATCACCCAATTTCCTGAATCAATAAATAAAATACCAGGAATAGTTTCTGTGATAGATTGACCTGCAACAGTAGTGGTTAATTCAATATTGTAATCTCCATCCGAAGTAACTTCGTTTGGTTGTTCAGTAAAGTTAACAGTGTAGTTAAGATCAATCCCTTCTCCAACAAAATCAGTTTGTATGGTTTGTCCTGAAATTTCAACAGTTGAAGTTCCAGTAGCATTAATAGAAGTGACTTCCCACATATCAATAATACTAGAAGAATCATCATTCATCTCATCAGAAGGTTGATCCATGTTTCCGGGAGACTCTTCACCCATAGGATCGGTAGTGTCAGTACTGTCATCATCGCTACAAGAAATCATAATAATAGCGAATAATAGCATAAAAATTGGTTTCATAATTTTCATTACACGTAGTTTTTAGGATTTAAAAATATGTGACGAAAGTAATGAAATATATATAACTGAAAATTCAAGTGTATGAATGTCTCATAATCAGGTATAAAGATGTGTTTCGAGATGATATGTTTTAAAATATCATAAAATTTGTTACGCTGAAAATTTTAAAACAATCCGTGTAGCTGTGCATCAATTTTATTGATAATTTCACCTAAGTCTTCTGGATTATCTACAAAGTTAATATTGTCTACATCTATAATAAGAAGTTTTCCTTTTGTGTAATCATGTATCCAAGCCTCATAACGTTCATTAAGTCTACTTAAATAGTCAATGCTAATAGAGTTTTCATAATCACGTCCTCGTTTATGAATTTGAGATACCAAATTAGGAATAGAACTACGCAAATAAATCATTAAATCAGGAGCGTCTACAACACTTTCCATCAAATCAAAAAGAGAGCGGTAATTATTAAAATCACGATTAGTCAAAAGGCCCATCGCATGTAAGTTGGGTGCAAAAATAAAAGCATCTTCATAAATAGTACGATCCTGTATGATACTTTTTTTACTATTACGTATTTCCAATAACTGGCGAAAACGACTGTTTAAAAAGTATATCTGTAGATTAAAAGACCAACGCTCCATAGCGTTGTAAAAGTCATCTAGGTAGGGATTATCTACCACATCCTCAAATTGCGGAGTCCATTTATAATGTTTAGCAAGAAGTTTTGTGAGCGTTGTTTTTCCTGCTCCTATATTACCGGCGATTGCAATGTGCATTAGATTATTCTTTTGATAGATTGAGTCTGTAAGAGGTCAAAATTTGACCATCGTAAATATAAAGGATTTCATCCTTGATCGAAAACTGTTTTACTTTAATTTCTGGAATTTCAATATTTGAGAATTCTGATCCATTTTTCTGTGTATATATGAGTGTATCCTCTATGATAGCAAAAATATCATCATTATAAGAGGTAATTGTATGCATGTTATCATTAGTAGAAAGTGAATGAATCAAACTTCCGTATACCGTATATGAATCTATAGCGTCTTGTGTTTTAACCCAACACACATTAAAATTACTAATAAGCTCTATTGCTGGTAAGGAAGTAGGAGGAAATTCTATAATAATGTTGTTTTGATTATAGTCAAACAATTCTAATCGTTGTATATCCGTATTAAAAATCCATAGACGTCTATCACCTGCATTTGTAGCATGACTAATGTTTCTGAAATTGTCTATGGTACTAAAATTTATACGTCTAATCTCAGCTAATGTATTATCAAGAATAACAACAGTATTAGAATCCTTATAAAAAACAGTTAGTTTAAGAGGATTGATAATATCTACACTAGTAATCTCTCCTAGATTGAGTGCTGCATATTCAATAATATCGGTATCACTTTTTTTAAATAAGGTACTTTTAGAAGTATAATAGAGGTTTTGAAAATTATCGACGCCAATAAAGGAGTCACATTGTAAAGGGACTTCTTTTAGTTTGGCAACAGTATATGACTGTCCTAAAGTAATACTTTGAAAACACACTAAGAAGAAAAACACGAATACTCTCATAGGAATAAGCAAAGTACAAAAATCTAGCCGTTTTTCTGGGTACGCTTTCGCGAAAGCTTATATATGAGTATTCCCTTTACATTAGCATATAAGTTTATAACCATATCCTCTTACATTTACGATAGAGATATTGGGCTCTTCTCTTAATTTTTTGCGTAGTTTGGTGATAAATACATCCATAGATCTTCCACTAAAAACAGAAATTTTCAGGTAACGGAAAGTTTTCTATTTTTTGTGCTTCGCATATTACAAAAACTAGAAAACCACCACCCCGTTTATAGAGTTAGCATATAAGTTTATAACCATATCCTCTTACATTTACGATAGAGATATTGGGATCTTCTTTTAATTTTTTGCGTAGTTTGGTGATAAATACATCCATAGATCTTCCACTAAAAAAATCATCATCACCCCATAATTTTTTGAGGATGAGGGAGCGGTCGAGAACTTGGTTTTTGTTTTTGCACAAATGAAATAACAGATGTGCTTCCCGGTGAGTGAGGTTTTGTTCGTTTTCGCGAAAGCGTAATACCTGTTTTGGAAATTCAAAAGTATATTCCCCTATTTTTAACGTATCTGCATTCTTTTGCTCTAAACTTCTATTGAGTAAATTATTAATACGGGCAATGAGTTCTTCGATACTAAACGGTTTTTTTAAATAGTCATTTCCACCAATACTAAACCCCTCTACAACATCTGCAGTTTGAGATTTTGCAGTAAGAAATATAATAGGAATCGTATCGTCTACTTTTCGAATTTCTTTAGCTACTGTAAAACCATCCATTTTTGGCATCATCACGTCTAATACTACAATAGCTGGATGATGATCTATATATGTTTGTAATGCCGCTTGACCATCTACACATAAGGTCACATCAAAATCGCGAGTCTCTAAACTCTCTTTTACAATTTGGCCCAAAGCAGGTTCGTCTTCGGCGAGTAATAATTTTATTTTAGACATAAGGCAAAAGGATTTTAAAACGCGTTGGACTTGTCTCTACGGCAATAGTACCTTCATGTTTCTCTATGATTACTTTGGTGTAATAGAGTCCTATTCCAAAGCCTTTTACATCATGAGTGTTCCCTTTAGGTACGCGGTAGAATTTCTCGAAAATCTGAGTGACTTGAGATTTTGTAAGTGTATTTCCAGAATCTGAAATCACAATTTCTACGTTTGATTTTAATTTTTGAATCGCTATTTGAATGGTATGACCACCATATTTTATAGCATTATCTACAATGTTATCTATGGCATTCTCCATATGAAAAGCATCTACAGGAGCCCAAATATTATCTTCTTTTGTTTGAAAAATAATTTCTTTTTCAGTGTGAGTAGCTACATATTTTTGATGTATTGACTCAAGGAGATCAACGATATTCGTCTCTTGTTTATTAAGTGCTAGTGCTTCACTACGTATCGTAGCCGTTTCTAGTAATTTTTCAACCATTTCATTAAGCTTACTCACTTGCTGTGAAGACATCTCTACATACTTTTTTGTCTTCTCCATATCATTAGAGGCATTAAAATGTTGAATGCTTTCCATAGCAACACCTATCGTTGCAATAGGGGTTTTAAATTCATGTGTCATATTACTAATAAAATCATTCTTGATTTCGGCGAGTTGCTTTTGTTGCTGTATAATATGTAAGAGGTATAATAAACTGCCTATGACAGCTGCGAGTAGTAATATGGATAATGAAATACCTAATAGATTTCTTTTTAAAACAACGCCTGCAATATTTTGAACACCAGCTTTTAAAATATTTTCTTCAGGTAATAATAACGAAGATGAAATCACAACAATCTCATCTTGTAAATCTTCAAAAGTGTCTCCATAAGAAAGATTGTATTTTGTTGAGATATTCTTTCTTGATAATTCATTAGAAAACAAGGAATCAATAATTGGAACATCTACAGAGTCATCCGTAAAAGAAAGCACAATTTTAGTCGTTAAATCTTGTAGCGCATTGGTGCGTAAAGAATCTCCTGTTATTGTTTTCCCCCATCTGTATACAGTATCGTTGTGTGTGCGATTATTTAATCTTTTTAAAATAGTATCTAAACCTTCACCATCTGTACTTTTTATGGTGAACGAACTTTTAGGTTTCGAAGTATCTATTTCATAAGTACTCTGTTTAAAAGTGGCTAGAGACTTAGAAGAATTTTGTATGATAGAATCTATTTCTTGTGAAGTAGCACCCTCAATAGTAAGATAATCACCATCAATTATAGAATCTGTAATAACAATAGACGCTAAGTTATTAGTAATACCATTTGCAGTACGCTCAGTAAAACTTTTAAAACGATCTGATTTAAAAAAATCTTTGGGATTCGTTTCGTTGCTAAAAAAACCTAAGGTGTTTTGAGCTGCCTTATTTTCGTAGTAAATGCTTACCGCATCATCTAGACTTGCCTGAACATCATTAATAAGCTGTTGTTTTCCAGCTTGATAATTTTTGTAATTCCAATATACTTGTATAGCAAGTGTAATCAGGATCACACTGCTTATAAAATATAATATGGTTTTATAATTTCTTTCTTGCATACTTCAAAAGTAGGGGGTTACTTCCTTGAAAAAAAATCGGTTAACACTCGTTAACGTTGGTTAACGTAAATATCAACTAGAGATATGCACATTTGTAGTGTTGAAATATTATGACACATAAATAATAAAGAGACTCTTGTGAGATTTAATACAAACTCTTAAAACATTTTATATCTATGAAATCTATTTATACCATCTTATTATTTTCTTGCATGTTTATACTCTGTCTTTCTTGTAAAGAAGAAAAGCAGACACTTGAGATAACAGCTATATTGACTGGGTTTTCAGAAAATGCAGAGGTTACTTTAATAGATGGTATTAGTTCTAAAACACGAGTAACTACAGAGCTCAAAAGTGGAAAATTTACTCTTGTAGATACACTTTCTAAAACACCTACTTCATTAAGGTTATTAATTAAAGAAAAAGACAATAGTACAAGTATGGTGTCTTTATTTGTAGGTAATGAGAAAATAACAATAAAAGGAGATAAAAAAGATTTTTCAAATAAACTTCAAATTAAAGGATCGTTACATCAAGTGCTTAAATCTACATTAGAACAAGAGACTGCATTTTTAAATAATAAGTATGATGAAGAAATTCAAAGTATGATAGCACAACGTCAAGCAAATGCTTGGAATGATAGTTTGCAAACTGTGTATTGGGGAAAAGGAGGAGTTTTTGAAACCATAGACAATGATATTTTAAGTATAACTCAAAAGTTTATAGAAAAAAATATCAATACACATTATGGACTCAAAGTACTAAATAGTAATAAGAATAATTTATCTAAACTATTTATTGAAAATCAATTAAAAAAATTACAACCGGAATTTAAGAAGACAGAATATGTTCAAGTAATTAATACGTTTTTAGCGCATAAGCCCTTAAAAACGAATGATTACTTATATGATTTTGAAGCCGAAAATCAAGAAGGAGAGGTTGTTCAGTTTTCAGACCATTTTGATAACAAAAAGTATGTGTTATTAGAATTTTCGTCTCCACATTGTGGTTGGTGTAAAAAAGCATTGCCAGAAATAAAAAAACTGGCTAATCAAAAGTCAACAGCATTGACTATCGTAACTCTTAATGTAGAAAATGATAAAGACGACTGGATTAAAACCAGTAAAGAAAATAATGTAAACTGGTCAAGTCTATGGAATAAAAAAGGCAGAAATAGTGACGCATTTACAAAGTACAGAGTGGCTGGAACACCTACATATGTTCTTTTTGACCAAGAAGGGAAAATGATAAAAAAATGGACAGGATATGATCAATATCTTATTAAAGATATAAAAGAACATCTTACCTCATAAAATAAAAACAAACATAATCTAAACCTAAAATAAAACACGAAACACTATGAAAACTTTAATAACTCTTATGATTTTAGTGTGCGCAACGACGATAAGTATGGCACAAAGTATAGTAACAAAAGAAGTAATAACAAAGACAGAAGGAGAAGACGGAAAAGAAAGTAAAACAGTCAAGAAGTATAAGATTTTCACTACTAAGGATATAGATGTAGATATTGATGAAGACGACATGAAGGATGGTACATTAAAGAAATTAATAGAAGTGCTTTCAGAATTTGAAGAAGGAGATAGTACACATGAAAAAGTTATTGTTAAAACAATTGATATTTCAGATGACGAATCAAAATCCTATAAAGTAAAGATTCTTTCAAATGGAGAAGTAAAAACGTTAGAAGGATCGGAAGATGTTGATTTAGACGAAGTAAAAATTAAAATAAAAGAACTTTCTGCAAAATTAGAAGATAGTGATGCGATTAAACTCGTGTTGAAGACCATCGAAGAGATTGAGGAGAAAACAGAAAAGGAGGAAAAAGAAGAAAAAAAGAAAAACTAAAAATTATATAACTTTACCATATTATGAAAAATATCATCTTACTTATTTTAGTGTTTGCTTTCGCGAAAGCACACGCTCAAAACATCCAAGGAGTAGCCACTTATCAAACCCAACGTCATGTTGATATAAAAATGGATAGCACATCTGGGATGAACGATGAAATACAGAAATCAATTCAAGAGCAATTGCGTAAGCAATTCCAAAAAGAATACACATTATCGTTTAATGATGCAGCCGCTATATGGAAAGAAGAAGTAGCACTAGATAAACCTCAGGCGCCTTCTACTTCAGGAATTAGTATTGTGTTAAGTGGTAATAGCGATATCTTATATCAAAATATTAAAGACCAAACCTACACACAACAAAGTGACCTGATGGGAAAACAATTTCTAGTAGAAGACAAACTAGAAAAACCTGAGTGGAAACTTGAAAAAGAAACAAAGAATATTGGACAATACACCTGTTTTAAAGCTACTTTAACTGAAGAAGTAGAAGAACGTTCTTTTAAAAGTGTAAATGGCGAAGGAGAAGAGGAAGTAAAAACCGTAGAAAAAGTAACTACAGCTTGGTATACGCTTGATATACCTGTACAACATGGACCCGATGATTTTTGGGGATTGCCAGGTCTTATACTGGAGGTGAATGATGGAAAAATGGCCATGATGTGTACGCAAGTTGTAATTAACCCTAAAGATGGTGTAGCCCTTGAAATCCCTACAAAAGGTAAAAAGGTAAGTGAGGCAGAATATGAGAAAATCTCTGAAGAAAAAGCCAAAGAAATGATGGAGCGCTATCAAGGTGGTGGAAGAAAAAAAGGTGAACAGAGTTCCTTTTCTATCAGAATAGGAGGGTAAATAAAATTGCTGCAAATCATAAAGTATTCTTAAAAAAAGAAAGTCGCCTAAACTTTGGTTTAATTTTAAAGTCTAACCAACTAAATAAATTAAACGATGGTTTTCAAAAATATGCTAGGTGTTTTCATACTTGTAACAAGTTTGTTTACACTCACTGCGAATGCGCAAAATGTACAAGGAGTTGCTACCTATCAAACAAAGACAACAATAGATATGTCTCGTTTTACAAGAGATGGACAGCAAATGTCTGAACAACGTAAAAAACAAATTATGGAACGAATGAAAAACTTTTTAGAAAAAGAGTTTACCCTTTCGTTTACCAATAATGAATCTTTTTACAAAGAAGAAGAAAAACTAGCAACACCTGGACAAGGCGGTGGTAGATGGGGAGGAGGTTTTACACAAGGAGGCATCTATAAAAATGTAGATCAAAATATGTACTCCAGAGAAAACAATATGTTTGGGAAGACTTTCTTAATTAAGGATACTATTAATAACCTAGAATGGGAATTGGTAAAGGAAAGTAAAATGATAGGTCAGTATCCTGTCTTTAAAGCGGTTGCGACAAGAGATATCGAGCAGAATATTTGGAGTAGAATGGGACGTCGTGCTAGAGATGCTCAAAAAGCAAGAGAAAAAGCAAATGATACGCTTAAGACAGCTAGTAATGAAGATAAAGTTGCAGAAAAACCAGAACCAAAAATAGAAACAATTGTTGCTTGGTATACGCCTATGATTCCGGCAAGTCATGGACCTGATGATTTTGGAGGTCTTCCAGGACTTATTTTAGAACTGAACACCAATAATACAACGATGTTATGTACAAAAGTAGTATTGAATCCTAAAGAAGAAATTGTCATTGAAGTCCCTGAAAAAGGAAAAGAAGTAACAAGAGAAGAGTACCAAAAAATCGTAGACGAAAAAGCCAAAGAAATGGCCGAACGCTTTGGAGGTAATAACCGTCGTGGCGGTGGAAGAAGAGGCGGTGGCCGATTTGGAGGATAAGTAAAATACTTTACAGAGAAAAACAAAAGAAGTTTCCAAGGAATACATATTCTTGGGAAATCAACCAAAACACAATCACAAAATGCGTTTAAAAACTAGTATGTTGGTGTTGCTATTAGCAATGCCCTTGGGGCTCTTTGCTCAAAGTATAGAGCTTAGAGGGACTGTAAAAGACAGTATAGGAAACCCTTTAGAACTGGCAAATATCATTGCAACAAATAAAGCTGAGGGAACCCTAGAATCCTATGGAATTACAGATGCTCAAGGAAGGTATAAATTAGAATTAGCCGTAAATACAACGTATGAGCTTAAAGTAAGTTTTCTAGGATTGAAATCTGAAATTGTAGATTATACCGTTTCAGAAAATGCACAAGATGACACCAAAGATTTTGTATTAGTTTCTGATCCTAATCAGTTAGATAATGTAGAGTTGGTTTATGAAATGCCAGTGTCTGTAAAAGGAGATACGATCGTATATAATACCGATAGCTTTACCAATGGAAACGAAAAGAAACTAGGCGATGTTTTAAAGAAACTCCCGGGAGTTGAGGTTACCGATGAGGGAGAGATAGAGGTAGATGGGCAGAAGGTTTCTAAAGTAATGATAGAAGGAAAAGATTTTTTTGATGGAGATAGTAAATTGGCTACACAAAATATTCCTGCAGATGCACTTAAGAAAGTAGAGGTGTTAAAAAATTATAATGAAGTATCTCAAATGCGAGGACTTGGAAATGATCAAGATAATATAGCCATTAATTTAAAACTCAAAGAAGGGAAAAAGAACTTTTGGTTTGGTGATATAACTACTGGAGGAGGAGTAGGAGATGACGCATTTAGATATACTGTTAAGCCTAAATTGTTTTACTATAGCCCTAAAGGCAGCATTAATATTATTGGAAATTTTAATAATACAGGAGAAGTCCCTTTTACATTTAGAGACTACTTTAATTTTACAGGAGGATTTAGAGGTTTTAATCAACGAGGAGGTACGTCTTTTAATATTTCTGATGGAGGATTAGGATTTTTAACAACACAAAATAATAGGGCCAATGAGATAGAATCTGATTTTATAGGAGCTAATTTTACGTATAGTCCTTCTAAAACATGGGACCTTAGCGGATTTACAATTCTGAATGATGGTCGTACTAATTTTATAAACAACTCTTTAAATACCTTTATAAACGGAGGAGTATCTCAGGAGTTTAATGAAGTAAGTGATCAGCGTAATCAATTAGGAATGGTAAAGTTTAGTGCAGTGCATAAACCTAGTACAAACCTCCAAGTAGATTATGATGTGCTGGCAAAACTTTCTAAGCAAACAGAATTTTCTGATGGTACATCTATAGAACGATTTACAGATCCTGATGGAAACTTTGTAGAGCAAATTGATAATGTAGACCAAAGTAAAGAAAACAGTCCGTTTTCTATTAATCAGAATTTAAATGTGTATTACACGCTAAATGAGAATAATATATTTGCGGCTACTGCACAGCATCTTTTTCAAGAAGAAGATCCTTTTTATAATGCACTAGTGAGTCAGCAGCCTTTTCAATCTGTATTGCCATTAACAACAGAAGGTCAAGATCTTTTTAATGTAAATCAAGATAAGACCATACGTTCTAATAAACTAGACGCAAAAATAGATTACTATTATGTGATTAATAATAAGAGTAATATTAATCTAACTTTTGGAAGCACATTGAGTAGGCAAGATTTTAACTCTAATATCTTTCAGATTTTAGAAAATAATGGGCGTGAAGATTTTGAAAACTCACTACCAGATCCAGAGACAGGAGAAGTTGCTTCATTAGGGAATGATGTTCAATTTAATTTTAGTGATTGGTTCTTAGGCGCACACTATAAGTTTAAAACAGGTATTTATACATTTACACCTGGATTGACACTACATAGATATGGTATCAAAAGTGATCAAGCAGGGAGTGTTACAGAAGACAATCAGTGGTTGGTATTACCAGACTTTTTTGCCATAGCTCAATTTGCTCAGAGTAAAAGGTTACAATTAAATTACCAAGTAACTGCGCAATATACAGATGTAAGTAATTATGCTGAGGGGCTTGTGTTCAATAACTTTAACCGCTTGTTTAGAGGAAATCGTAATCTTGAAAACGCACTTTTTCATAATGTGAACCTAAACTATTTCAGTTTTAGTATGTTTAACTTTACAAGTATTTTTGGAGGTGTAAATTATAGCAGACGTATAGATCCAGTAAAAACAGCAGGAGTATTTCAAGGAATTGATCAAATCTCATCGCCTATAAATAACACCAATTTTGTAGATGAGACCTATGGAGGGAATGCTCGTTTTTCTAAAACATTCAAAAAATTCAAATGGAATGTACGAGGAAATGTTTCTTGGAGTGATTTGAATAATGTGATTAATGGGCAAGATCGTAATACCAAGAATTTTACACAAAACTATCAAACAAGTTTAGAGACCAATTTTAAAGAAGCGCCTAACTTTGAGATAGGATATAACTATACAAGCACACGCTCTGATAACGGATTTACCGATCGTACATTTGTTACCAATAGACCTTTTGCAAACATGGAAGTAAACTTCTTAAAAGGATTTACATTTGCGGCAGATTGGAGTTATTATGATTATGATGATAATGATGATAGTACCGATTTGAGTAATACCTATCAGTTTTTAGAAGCTAACTTGTATTATCAAAAACCAGAAAGTAAATGGGAGTTTAGAGTGCAAGCAACTAATTTACTTGATGTAGATGTGATTAGTAATAATAATGTGAATGATATTTTGATTTCGAATACAGAATATTTTGTTCAGCCTCGATATGTTATCTTTACAGTAAAGTATAATTTATAATATGCTTTTTACGCTTTCGCGAAAGCGTATTTCAGCTTTCAAGAAGTTTATGCTGAGCGAAATGAAGTGGAAAGCGTATATAAAACTGTAAACCATTATGAGAACTAAAACAATCCTACAAACCGTCTGTTTATGTATGTTATTCATATTAGTATCCTGCAAAAACGAAAAGACAACAGATAAAACTTCTTTTTTAGATGGGTTGACAGAAATTCCAAATGAAGAGATGGAAAGTCTTAGTTTTGAGATTGAAGACGTAACATTTTATAATGAAGAAGGAAATTCTTTAACACAAGATGAGGCAATGGAGTATCTTAATGGAGGTTCTTTTCCTAAACTTTATAAAAACAAAAGTGGAGAAGTTTCAGTAGGGGTACTTGCACCTCCAAGTGAGGAGCAAAAAGCGGAGATGACGAAAATGATGGCTCAGTTTGAAGAACAAGAAGCAAAGCTTCAAGAAAGTGTTGGACAGCCACTTCCAAAATTTAATCTTGTTGATTATGATGGAAAAGAAGTTACTTCTAGTGATCTTAAAGGAAAGATAACTGTTATAAACTTCTGGTTTAAAGAATGCAAACCTTGTATACATGAAATGCCAGAGCTTAATGAGCTGGTAGCGACTTATAAAGATAATCCTAATGTGCAATTTATAGGGTTTTCGACAACGGCAAAAGACCGTTTGCCTTCTTTCTTTGAAAAACATACGTTTGATTATCGTATTGTTCCAGATAGTATGCCTTATGCCATAGAAAATGGTATTACAGGATATCCTACCAACATGGTAATAGATCAAGAAGGAAATATAGTCTTCCTGAAAACTGGATTTATCCCTGGTATTGCAGATACTATAAAAGAAGAAATAGAAAACTTGCTATAATACGATAAACGAAGAATAGGTCTGGCGTTGTTCATGAAAACAAGTATACTTATAACAGCATTATTTTTTATGAACGTAGCCAATTATACAATTGATTTTGGCACTTCTTGTAGTAATTGCGATTGGTTTGTTGTGGTAGATGGAGTGATGGGAGGTCGCTCTACGGCATCGATTTCAGAAACGAAAGAGAGTATTATTTTTAGTGGAGAAATATCACTTGAAAATAATGGAGGGTTTGCATCCTACAGAAGTTCATATGGAAATTATGATCTGTCAAACTATACAGAAGTGCAGATTCGTTATAAATCTACGGGACAAAACTTTGCATTTACATTAAACAATTATCGAAGGTTTTATAAACCTAATTTTAAGCAAGAACTCCCTGTAACTAATGGAGAGTGGAAGGAAATAGCACTTCCGTTACGGAATTTTAAAAAATATAGATTAGGTAATCAACTTTCTGGAAATCCATCTGAAGAAGAGCTAGCTAGCATTATACGATTAGGGGTGATATCTAATGATAAAAAAGCAAGTGCTTTTATGATGGAGATCGATTATATTCGTTTTAAATAATATAGCAGATGGCGATACATACACTTCAGCAACTCTATAAAAGAGATCTTACGCGACTTAAAACAGAAATCACTTCTTATACTAAAGAAGAAAACTTATGGATTATAGATGGAGATATTGCAAACTCAGGAGGAAACCTCTGTTTACATTTATTAGGAAACCTCAATGCATTTATTGGTGCACAGATAGGGAAAACAGGATATGTACGTGATCGCGAATTTGAATTTACAGGAAAAAACGTTCCTGTAACGACTCTTGTAAAACAGATAGATGATACAATACAGGCTGTACAGGAAGCATTAGCACTCGTAGATAATGAGATGCTTATATCACAATACCCAATTCAAGTATTTAATGAGAAGATGACCTATGAGTTCTTTTTAATACACCTGTCATCTCACTTAACATATCATTTAGGACAGATTAATTACCACAGGCGTTTGCTGGACAATTAATACGTTATCTTGAAAACAAGATATTCTGATCTTTGAGAAAATACGTTTTAGCTTTTAGTAATCATTTTCTTAAAACTAAAACGTATTTTTATATTGATGATAGTTGAATCTGCCTCTGTAGGTAGGTTAACCTCGCTTTTTCAACAGGATCTTGGTGTAACTTTTTATTGTTCTATTTTAACAGAAATGGGGCCTCCATTAGAAATCCATCCGCCACCTATCTCATCTAGATTGATATCCAATTCGTCACTTGTATTAATACGACGTAAATCTACTCTCAATTCATCATAGGTGTCTATATTTTTGATATTTACATCTAGTTGCTCAGTAGACACTAAACGTACATTGATAGACCCATCTTCATTTATAGGAATAAGTCCGTAGTTACTATTTGTTGTTGGGATAGTAGTATTTGCTGTCGTAGCATGTGCTTCAGGAATTATGGAAATGTCTTTTAATACAATAATAGAAAGCGCAATTGCAATGACTGTTAAAATACTTTTTGTGTATAGATCGGTTTTCATAAGAATATTGTTTTTTAATTAGTAGTTGAATGTAATCAAAAATAAAGCCATATCTTTTCTGTAACTAACGATTACTATTCCATGAAAGAAATTACATATGATAAGAATCGTGTCATTAATTTTAGTGATGCGGTATTTTCTATAGTCATGACGCTTCTCATTTTAGAAGTAGCCGTACCCTCTGCAAATGCCATAAGTACGACAAAATTTACCACGTTACTATCTAATAGGATTCCCGATTTTATTGGTCTTATTGTGAGTTTCTTGGTAAGTGCGCTTTATTGGATAGGACATCTTAAATTAATGAAATACGTAAGTATTGTTAAAGGAAAGCTATTATGGCTTACTATTTTCTTTTTACTTTCTATTGTCATACTACCTTTTTCTACAGCGATGTATGTAAATGGATTTAATCATGCAGGTCCTTTTGTATTTTATTGTATCAATCTTGCGGTTATTGGATTTTTTAATTTATGGATGTTACATTATGTATACCACCAAGAGAAGCAGAAAACAGGATTTACTAGAATCTATTACCGTTGGTATCGTGCACGTGGTTTAAATGTAATGGTAGTATGGATAGTTGCCTCTTTAATAGCTTCTGCATTGCCTCTAGGTTCTCGATTGATATTCTTACTGTTATTTGTTTTTCAGTTTTTTATAGATCGTCGTTTTAAGAAAAAAATAAAGTAATAGATACTATTAGATAAATGATTTTATACGCTTTAATGCATCGGCTTTGCTCAGCATAAACTTCTTGAAAGCTGAAGTACGCTTTCGCGAAAGCGTAATTAGTAACAAAAAGAGCCATCTAAAAAGATGAGTCTTGTTAGAGCGATTTATGATAGAAATGAAAAAGAGTGTTTGAAAAGTAGTTTAAAACGTCATTCTGAATTCATTTCAGAATCTCATTGTATTAGTTCTTAATTTTGTGAGAAGCTGAAACAAGTTCAGCTTGATGAAAAAAATATTTTTAAACACTCTTTTAATAATATCTTATTGCGCTATTAATTTGTTTTTACTCCTTTCATTTGTTGTCCTCCCTGATAAAGCGTGACATGGCTTACATTATTTGAAGAATCGCGGGTAAATATCAATTTGGCAGGAACTACTTTTAAGAAAAAAGCATCGGTATCTTCTCCAAAGATTTCAATTTTTGGTTGCCCTGTAGCTTCAGCAAAAATTTGATTCCCTTCTGTTGTGATTGCAATGCTGAAATTAGGATTTAATTCGTAGGTTCCTGTGTAGTCTTTGATTACGTTTGGATCAAGTGTGATACCTTCTTTATTAGCAGTAGCTTTTTTAGTACTTTCTACACCTATTTTTTCATCAATACGATTTTTGAAAACAGCTTTTTTCTTTCCATTTTCGTCAGAAAAAATATAGGTAGTAAAACTATCTTCAAAAATAAAAGTATGGTCATCTAAAGGAGAAATAGCAATTTTTTCACTCCCTTCTCGCTGACTATATAATTGATTTCCTTCTAAAGTAATAAATCGCAATACATCATTTTCAAATTCATACGTGCCTGTCCATTTTTGTAATTGCTTTTGAGAAAGACTTATTGAAGCCGTATTTGTAAACATAGGGTCATCCATGACCATGCTAGCAAGTTTTAAGGTGATATCTTGTGGAGAATTACCATTTGCATTTGTCAATACAATCGCATAAATATCTTCATCTGGAACATATACGCCTTGTGTAACAAATCCAAAAATACCTCCTCCATGTTCTATGCTTTGTTTTCTGTTTAATTCATTAATCTGCCATCCGTATCCGTAATTAGTTGGTTTTCCATTATTGAGTACGGTGTTTGTATGTGCTTTGGCTTTGCTTTTTTCGCTAATTAATGTGTTGTCTCGTATCGCTTTGTGCCATAAAAACATGTCATCTACACAAGACATTAGAGAACCTGCAGCATATGGAATGGTCATGCTTATTTGCATTGCATTTTGAAATCCGTTTTCTGTTGGTTGATATCCTGAAGCTCTGTTTTTAATGATCCTTGCTTTGTTTCCATAATATGAATTTTTCATTCCGAGTGTATCGAAAATTCGTTTTTGAATAAAGTCGGCATAAGACATTCCAGTTACTTCTTCAATAATATATCCCAAAACAATGTATCCAGAGTTATTATATTCCCATTGTTCTCCAGGCTGGAAATCTACAGGTTCGTTTTTAAAATAGTCTATTATTTCAATGGGGCTTTTATCAATTTTTCCAAATGTATTAAGTCCTTCCATGGCAGTGTAACTCTTAATGCCTGAGGTATGGTTTAGTAGTTGATGAATAGTAATTTGATCTCCATTTGGATATTCCGGAAGATATTTAGAAAGCTTATCTTGAATAGTTAGTTTCCCTTCTTCTTCAAGCATTAAGATAGAAACAGCTGTAAATTGTTTTGTAATAGATCCTATTTCAAAAACGTGATCAGGATTCATCACAATATTGTTTTCTAGGTTAGCATTTCCAAAGGCATTTCGGTATAGAATCTTGCCTTTTTTAGTAACTAAAACAGTAGCTCCAGGGCCATCGTCTGGATACTTCTTCTGAAACATCTGATCAAAAGTAGTTGTGATATTTTGCGCACTTAGTGAAGAAACGACAAGTAGAATGAGTAGTGTCTTAAAAATTTTCATGAAAGGTGATTTTTGATTGATTAATTATAAGACGATTAATGATAAGGATTGGTTACAATCAAATGGATATTATTTCTGTATGTGCTTTAACGTTTTATGCTTCCTACGGCTGTGAGCCTGCTGGCTAGCAGGGAGGTGTCATAAATTTGCTTTCGCGAAAGCGTATAAATACAAACAAAAAAAGAGGCAATCATGACGATTGCCTCTTTGTCTATTTTTAGAATAACAACTGTTCTAGAATCCGAAAGCCGTTTTTACTTGATCTACATAATCTAATTTTTCCCATGTGAAAAGTTCTACTTCCACGTCTTTTGTAGTTCCGTCAAGGCGTTCAAAAGTTTTGGTAATCGTTTCATTTTTACGTCCCATATGTCCATAGGCAGCTGTTTCGCTATACATAGGTGAGCGTAATTTAAGACGTGCTTCAATAGCAGCAGGTCTCATGTCAAAAATCTCAGTGACTTTTTGAGCAATCTCACCATCAGTCATATTAAGATTTGAAGTTCCATAAGTATCTACAAAAATTCCCATAGGTTCTACAACCCCAATAGCATATGATACCTGTACTAAGACTTCATCGGCTACACCTGCAGCAACGAGGTTTTTAGCGATATGGCGAGTTGCATACGCAGCACTGCGGTCTACTTTTGATGGGTCTTTTCCTGAGAAAGCACCACCTCCGTGCGCTCCTTTACCTCCATAAGTATCTACAATAATCTTACGTCCAGTAAGTCCTGTATCTCCATGAGGTCCTCCTATCACAAATTTTCCTGTAGGGTTGATGTGGTATTTAATATCGTTATTAAATAAGCCAGCAACGTGCGCAGGAAGTTTGGTAACCAATCTAGGAATTAAGATATCAACGATATCTTTACGAATTTTAGCAAGCATGGCTTCGTCTTCGTCAAAATCATCATGCTGTGTAGAAACAACAATAGCATCAATACGCTGTGGTACATTATCATCACTATACTCAATAGTTACTTGACTTTTTGAGTCAGGACGTAAATAAGTGATTTCTTTGTTTTCGCGACGTAATGCTGCGAGCTCGATAAGAATTTTATGAGAAAGATCTAAGGCTAGTGGCATTAAATCTTCTGTTTCTTTGGTAGCATATCCAAACATCATTCCTTGATCTCCTGCTCCTTGCTCTTCTTTTGAAGCACGATCTACTCCACGATTAATATCGTCAGATTGCTCATGAATTGCAGAAAGAACACCGCAAGAATTTCCATCAAACATATACTCTCCTTTGGTATATCCTATTTTATTAATGGTATTACGTGCAATTTTTTGAACATCTAAATAGGTGTTACTTTTTACTTCTCCTGCAAGTACTACTTGTCCTGTAGTAACCAATGTTTCGCAAGCTACTTTTGATTCAGGATCAAAGGCTAAAAAATTATCAATGAGTGCGTCAGATATTTGATCTGCTACTTTATCTGGGTGTCCTTCAGATACACTTTCTGAAGTGAATAAATATGCCATTAGCTATTTGTTTGATAGTTTGAAGTCGATTTGACGAAAGCTCCCTAGGAAAATTACACCGAAGTTGAAGATTCAACTGTAATTATTTAGGCATTTTTTTAAGAGGTTGCAAGCGGTCAAATCTGTCCTCGTTATTTCAGATGCAAATGTAAGTAAACTTTTAAAATTAGCAATACTATTAATAATCTCTTAACGAGGTGGTGAGTGGTTATTGTTTTTGTACATTTTTCTACAAAAACAATAACCACGATTCGTAATGCTGTTTTGCAAATCTGTTCTTGTTGCACTATGTGTGTTGTAATCTCTTAACGAGGTGGTAAGCAAAAGGTTTTTTTGTAGCTTTTTGTACAAAAAAAACTTTTGCGACTCCGTTACTTGTGTTTGTAAATCTGAGCTTAGTATAGTATGTATCTTTTAATCTCTTAACAAGGGTGTTATTTTGTAAAATGCGAAGCACAAAATAATAGGATGCGTATCCGTATTTTACAGTACAAATCTATCTTAGATGAACCTTTTGCGACTCCGCTACTTGTGTTTGTATATCAGTGCTTGTTGTAGTATGTATCTTTCAATCTCTTAACAAGGGTGTTATTTTGTAAAATGCGAAGCACAAAATAATAGGGTTTCTATCTTAGCTATATAATTGTCTAAACTTGATCTCTTAATGAAATACTATTCCTTGTTTAAAATGCTTTTCTCAAGCAGAAGCCACTTTTTCATCATCTCCATCCAATTTTTTATTCCGAGTGCCATAAAAATATAACGAATGATGATCAATTTCTACATCCAGCATTTCTTCAATAGTTTTTTTGATTTCATCAATAATAGGATCTGTAAATTCTAATACTTCACCCGTATCTGTTAGAATCACATGGTCATGTTTTCCATGAAAAAAGCATTTTTCAAATTGAGCAACATTGTCATTAAACTGGTGTTTGCGTACCAAACGTGATTCTATTAATAACTCCATGGTGTTATATAATGTAGCACGACTGACTCTATAATTTTTATTTTTCATCCTTACAAACAATGTGTCTATATCAAGATGCTCATCACAACTATAAATTTGTTCTAGAATAGCATATCGCTCAGGTGTTTTTCTATGTCCTTTTTCTTCTAAAAATTTGGTAAGTATTCCTTTAACGATATTGTAACTACTGATACACGTCATACGATATGAAAGTGAAATTAATGTGTTTATTTGCTATTCTTCTTATGCTATATGGATTTAAGAATCTAGATCTAACCAAGTGCTCCAAGTGGTTTTTTCTTTTCCGTCATGTCTTTTTGCTCCCGGAATGATGGTGGCTTGCCTTTCTTGAGCATCTTCTGGAAATAAGAAAATAGCTCCTAATAGGACCTCTTCCAATGGAATTTTTAAATAGTCTCTGGCGGCTTTATCTCTTAATTTACCTCCTGAAGACCAATAATTGGGAATATTCCTTGCTGTTGCACCTATCAAAACATTTTGGATAGCACAAGATGCTGCTGCAATATGCTCCATATTTACACCATTACCTTCAAAGGGAATAGGTTCAAAATCCCTTTCTGGATTGGGGTTTTTTATGTCTTTTCTAGAAGGATGGGGTAACCAAGTAACCATTAATAAGGCATCTGCAGCTCCCAACATATCACGTATTTTATCCTTTTTTATATTCGGATTTTTAATATGAGTATATAAATTTCGACAGGCTTTAGTATCTAACACATAAAAACGCCAAGGTACACAGGAAGTAAGTTTACTATTCGTATAATAGTCTTCTTGTATTTTGTAATGATAAGGTGCATATTGCGCTAAATCTAATAAAGCTTCTATGGTTTTTTTAAGCCCTTCTTTTTTAGTTTCATCAACAGGCCAAGGTTCGTTTGCTAATATTTTTTGCGTTTTTCTATTGATGATATTTTGATCAACAATTGCTATTTCTTCAAGATGTGCTGTCTTCATATGCGAAAGAATTGTAACTTCTTTTGTCAAAGTAAGAAAATTATTCTTATTTATTCTAAATAAGAATAGTTAATTTTGAGTGAAATTTTGAAATGTTTAGCGATGAGCTTTTTTATTGTAATTCGTTCGTGATATAGAGTATATAGAATACATGTTTATAAATCTATGTTTTTAATTTATTATAGAAAAAACATCTGTTTAAATTGAAATAATTGATTTTTTTAGAAAATTTTTCATTTAAAATTTGGAAAGTTCATTTTTGTATTGCAATATTTGCACTCACAAAGTTCAACAACTTATTGAAATGTTATCAAGAAAGGCTGAGGGAAATGACCCGACGAAGCCTTAGCAACCCTTTCACTTAGAAAGAAGGTGCTACATTCTACCCAAGAATCGCTCATTACCGAAACTTGAGGATAGATAACATCGAGACACGCCAGTGGCGTAGCTTATGTTTTTCTTATAATATTTTTCTTGTAGGTATTTCGCGAAAGCGAAATGTTAAGCTTTTGTTTTTAATCTATTCACACGAAGTGATTTGGCAATTATTAAACTCAAAAAAAAGAAAAATGAGTACAAAAAAATTAGCGACGAAAGCGTTGCACGCAGGACATGATTATGCAGCCAATGGAGGAACTCGAGCGGTCCCTATTTATCAAAGTACAGCCTACGTTTTTAAAGATGCAGATCATGCAGCAAATCTGTTTAATCTCTCAGAGCCAGGATTTATTTACACCCGACTCAATAATCCTACTAATGATATTTTGGAAAAACGCCTTGCCGAAATAGAAGGAGGACTTGCCGCTGTCGTAACAGCATCAGGAACGGCTGCTATCAATACAACTTTATTGACTTTATTAAAGCAAGGAGATCATATTGTGGCATCTAGTAGTTTGTATGGTGGGACGTATAATTTATTGAGTGTGACACTTCCTCGATTTGGAATCACAACCACATTTGTAGATCCGTCTGATCCTGAAAGTTTTGAAAATGCTGCACAAGAAAATACAAGAGCATTTTTTGTAGAATCATTAGGGAATCCTAAACTAGATGTACTAGATTTAAAAGGTATTTCCGCTTTCGCGAAAGCGTATAAAGTACCATTCATCGTAGATAATACGGTAGCAACTCCTGCATTACTGAATCCTATTGAATATGGAGCTGATATTGTGATTCATTCGCTTACAAAATACATAAATGGTAACGGAACTGCTCTAGGTGGTGTGATTATAGATGCAGGAAACTTTGACTGGGGTAACGGAAAATTTCCAGAATTTACGGAACCTTCTGCTGGATATCACGGCCTCGTATATCACGAGGCATTAGCCGAAGCAGCTTTTATTGCCAAAGTGCGTATTGAAGGTCTTCGAGATCATGGTGCTGCGTTAAGTCCATTTAATGCATTTCAAATTCTACAAGGATTAGAAACCTTAGAAATTCGTTTGAAAAAACATTCTGAAAATGCATTAGCACTCGCGCAATGGTTACAAACACAAGATGAAGTAGCATGGGTAAATTATCCAGGATTGGAAAGTAGTGCTTATAAATATCTTGCAGATGTATATCTTCCTAATGGGCAAAGCGGTATTGTTACTTTTGGTGTAAAAGGTGGGTTTGAAAGTGCAAAAACTATTGCAAATGAGACGGAATTGTTCTCATTATTGGCAAATATAGGGGATAGTAAATCTCTTATTATTCATCCTGCAAGCACAACACATCAACAACTCACGGTAGAGCAACAAGAGAGTACAGGTGTGACAAATGATCTGATCCGTCTTTCGGTGGGTCTTGAAGATATAGAAGATTTAAAAGAAGATCTCATAGCGGCCTTTGCTAAAGTGGCTAAAAGAGTTTTAGTGTAATTATTTGTTAGTTGGTTAAGTAGGAACTCTTTGTGATTGTTAGAAGAGTTCCTGCTTTATGCACATATGAGCTATGATAAAAAGTCTTTTTATTCCATCTTTCCAAACAGATACTGGATATAGTATTAATCTTACAGTGACCTATCAGGTATTCGGTAAGGAATTAGGTACTGCTCCAGTAGTTCTGGTAAATCATGCCCTTACGGGAAATTCTTCTGTAACTGGAGAAGACGGTTGGTGGAATAATCTTATAGGAAAAAATAAGGTCATTGATACAGCATATTATACGGTCTTGTCAATTGATATCCCTGGTAACGGGTTTGATGGAAATCCTGAAAATTTAATCGCAGCATACAAAGAGTTTCATAACCGCGACATCGCAAGAGTACAATTAGAAGTGCTTAATTTTTTAAATATCAAATCATTATATGCAGCCATAGGAGGTTCTTTGGGAGGGCAAATTCTTTGGGAACTTGCTATGGAAGCTCCAGAATTAATAGAATATCTTATTCCCGTCGCAACCGATTGGAAAGCAACTGATTGGGTGATCGCGCAATGTGCAATACAAGAGCAGATATTATGCAATTCCGAAAAACCTATTCATGATGCGCGTATGCATGCCATGACTTTTTATAGAACAGCAGCTTCATTTACAGCTAAATTTAATAGATCTGTTCACTCTGAAAAAGGAATTTATAATGTTGAGAGTTGGTTGTTACATCATGGAAAACGATTGGAAGAACGTTTTGAATTAGCCACTTATAAACTGATGAACCATTTGCTAGGTACCGCTTCTATTACAAAAGGAAGATCAGAAATACATCATCTTTTAAAAACAATCAAAAGTACTGTACATCTTGTAGCGATAGATTCTGATGGTCTATTTTATCCAGCGCCTATTTACAATACACATCAATTATTGAAAAGTGTGGGTGTACAAAGTTATTATCACGAAATACAATCTATTCATGGGCATGATGCTTTCCTTATAGAATATGATCAACTAAACAACATATTGACAACTATTTTTAATACAAAATATCAAAATGAAAATTTTAAAATTTGGAGGAAAATCGCTGGCTAACGGTAAAGGAATCCAAACTGTAATAGATATCATCGAGAAGAAGGCTAAAAGAGGGGAGGCAATCACCGTTGTGCTTTCGGCAAGAGGAACTTCTACAGACGAGCTTGAAGAAATTTTAGAAAAAGCTTCTAAAAATGAAAATTATAAAGTACAATTAGAAGCATTTAAAAACTATCAGCTTCAAGGGTATAAAGCCCTAGATGCTCAAGAAGAATTTCATGCCCTAGATGCTCTTTTTGAAGGTGTTTCTTTATTGGGAGATTATAGCGAAAAAATTAAAGACAAGGTACTCTCTCATGGAGAATTACTTTCTGCAAGAGTAGTCACAGCATTATTAAAACAAAAAGGAGTCAATGCTCATTTTACAGATAGTAGATCCTTAATTATTACTGATGATCAATTTGGAAATGCACAACCTATAGACAGTGTGTCTAAAGAAAAGGTACAAGCCCATTTTAAAAAATATAATGGTACGACCGTAAATGTTGTAACTGGTTTTATAGCATCCAACAGTAATAATGAAACAACAACCCTAGGAAGAAATGGAAGTAATTATACAGCTTCCTTGTTAGCTAGTTTTTTAGATGCAGAAGAGCTTCAGAATTTTACGCATGTAGATGGTATTTATACGGCAAATCCAGATCTAGTTACCGATGCTAAAAAGATTAAAAAACTATCTTTTGATGAGGCTAATGAGTTAGCCCATTTTGGTGCAAATGTGTTGCATGCTAAAACGATTATTCCACTTGTAGAAAAGAAAATACCCTTACGTATCCTAAATACATTTGATCCAGAAAATGAAGGTACATTGATTACTTCTGAAGAAAGTGAAGAGGGTATTAAAAAACTATCGGTATTAGAAAATGTAGCTCTTATTAGCTTAGAAGGAAGAGGACTTTTAGGTCGTGTAGGGGTAGATGCTAGAATCTTTCAAGCATTGGCAAATGAAAATATAAGTATTAGTATTATTTCACAAGGATCTTCCGAAAGAGGTATTGGATTAATCGTAAATAGCACTAATGCTTCCAAGGCAAAAAAAGTACTAGCAGAAGAATTCAAAACCGATATCTATAAAAAAGATGTAAGTGCGATCACAATCAAAGATGATGTGTCGGTTGTTTCTATTATAGGACAAGACTTAAGTACGTTTCATAAACCGTATAATAGACTAATTAAAAATCAGATTGTTCCGTTGTTAGTTAATAATACTGCAACAGGGAAAAATGTAAGTGTAGTTGTTCTTAAAAAACAATTACATAAAACACTCAATGTGATTCATGGAGAGATATATGGAGTTGCAAAAACAATCAATCTTGCCATATTTGGACATGGTCTAGTAGGAGGGACATTGATTGATCAAATACTAGCGTCTAGGAATGAAATAGAAAAAAGAAAGGGTATTTATTTAAATATTTTTGCAATCGCCAATTCAAAAAAAGCGTTTCTAAGTAACAACGGAGTTGATCATCAATGGAAAACGACACTACAAGAGGAAGGCCTACCTTATACACTAGATGATATTATACAATATGCAGATAAGCATCATCTGGAAAACGTAATTGCTATAGATAATACGGCTAGTAAAGATTTTGTATACAATTATAAACACTTAGTATCCCATGGGTTTGATTTGGTATCTTCTAATAAAGTAGCTAATACAGTTGATTATGCATTCTATAAATCACTTAGATCAACCCTAGAAAACCACCAGAAGCACTATTTATATGAAACAAATGTGGGTGCTGGCTTGCCTCTTATTGAAACGATTAAATTACTCCATCTTTCAGGAGAAAATATTACCCGAATAAAAGGCATTTTTTCAGGCTCATTGAGTTATCTGTTTAATACTTTTTCAAAAGAAAACAGACCTTTTAGTGACGTGCTAAAAGAAGCAATGGATAATGGGTTTACAGAGCCAGATCCAAGAGAAGATTTATGTGGGAATGATGTGGCTAGAAAATTATTAGTGCTTGCTAGAGAATTAGATCTGAAAAATGAATTTGAAGATATTACAATTCATAATTTAATTCCAGCGCACTTGCGAGAGGGAACCGCCCAAGAATTTATTGGAAGCATACAGGAATTTGATGCAATTTTTACAAAAATAAAAGAGACACAACCAGAAGGACATGTACTCCGTTATGTTGGAGATTTACATGGTGATTTATCTCAAGATAAAGGAATGTTGGATGTGCAATTAGTATCAGTACCAGAAGATAGTTCGTTAGGACAAGTAAAAGGGTCAGACTCTATATTTGAAATTTACACAGAGTCTTATGGTGATCATCCTATGGTTATTCAAGGTGCTGGTGCTGGTGCTGCGGTAACAGCCCGAGGAGTTTTTGGAGATATCTTAAAAGTAGCACAATCTAATAATTAATACATACTAAGAATCCTACTAATGACATATATACACCCAGAAACACAGGCAATACGTACACAATCAGAACGTTCTCAACATCAAGAGCATTCGGTGCCAGTATATCTAACCTCAAGCTTTGTGTTTGATGATGCCGAAGAGATGAGAGCCTCTTTTGCCGAAGAGAAACAACGTAATATCTATAGCAGATATACAAATCCAAATAACCATGAATTAGTGCAAAAAATGTGTTTGCTAGAAGGAGCAGAAGCAGGACATGCATTTGCGACAGGAATGTCAGCTATTTTTAGCACGTTTGCTGCGTTGTTAGATAGCGGAGATCACGTGCTTTCGGCACGTTCTATTTTTGGAAATACGCACACATTATTCACAAAGTATTTCCCTAAATGGGATATTTCGCATACCTATTTTGATGTGAATGATTTGGAGGGTATTGAATCGTTGATTCAACCAGAAACAAAAATTTTATATGTAGAGTCTCCTACAAATCCAGCAACAGATATTGTGGATTTAGCCTTGCTTAGTACGCTTTCGCGAAAGCATAACCTGATTTTTATTGTAGATAATTGTTTTGCGACCCCGTATTTGCAACAACCTATCAAGTGGGGAGCAGATATAGTGATTCACTCAGCAACAAAATTACTAGATGGACAAGGACGTGTGATGGGTGGAATTACAGTAGGATCTGCAGGACTTATAGACACGATCTATAGATTTGCACGTATTACAGGGCCTGCGTTGTCGCCATTTAATGCGTGGACGCTCTCTAAAAGTTTAGAAACACTCGCTGTGCGAGTAGAGAAGCACTGTGAAAATGCAATAGCACTTGCAAAACAATTAGAGAAACATCCTAGAGTGAAGCAGGTAAGATATCCCTTTTTGCCATCGCATCCACAATTTGAGCTTGCACAAAAACAAATGAAATTAGGCGGAAATATCGTCACGATAGAAATAGAAGGAGGCTTAGAAAGTGGACGGACATTTCTAAACGCTATAGAGATGTGTTCACTTACGGCAAATCTTGGAGACACTAGAACGATTGTGAGTCATCCAGCGAGTACAACACACGGAAAATTAAGTGTAGAAGAACGACAAGCTGTAGGAATTACAGATGGTCTCATTCGTATTTCTGTGGGGTTAGAACATGTGCAAGATATCATCCAAGATGTTGAAAAAGCATTAGTTAGCATATAATTTTTTAAACTTTAACATAAAAAAAATAAGGTTTTTATAAAGTGTATGACTATAAATTTTAAATTTGTAAATCTATTATCCTAGTAATCCGATAGGATAATAGGTATTTAAATTAAATATATGATTTTAGATCAATTTATTTTAGCGAAAAATAAAGCAAAAGAAACTCCTTATAAAGAGGTGAAATCTTCAGAGAAACCTATTCGAAGTGTTGTAAAGGCATTAAGTTGGAGATTCATAGGAACATTAGATACACTATTAATTTCATACATCCTTACAGGAGAAATAGGAATTGCGACATCTATAGCTTCTATAGATTTTGTAACAAAAATGATCTTATACTTTTTTCATGAGCGTATCTGGAATCTTATAAAATGGGGTAAATAGTTAAACACAAGTAGAAATAAGGAATATGACAACAGAAGAATTAACAGAAATTAATCTGCAATTAAGAGATAAAACACCTTTAGAGATTTGTAAATGGGCTATAGCATATGGGAAGAATCCTATTGTGACGACCAATTTCAGACCTTATGAAGCAGCTATCTTATATGCTTGTGTAAATGCCAATCCTACAATTCCTGTGGTATGGTGTGATTCTGGCTATAATACGCCTGCAACCTATATGCACGCAGAATCTGTTATAGAAAAACTACAACTCAATATACAATTATACGTGCCTAAACAAACCGTGGCACATCGTGCTGTTACACTTGGTATTCCAGAAATAGATGATCCTAATCATGTTGTTTTTACAGAGCAAGTAAAACTCGAGCCTTTTAAAAGAGCCATGAGTGAACTACAACCAGATGTATGGTTTACCAATCTTCGAAAAGGACAAACGGCTTTACGTGATTCATTAGACATTGTAAGTTTAGATAAAAACAACGTCATTAAAGTAAGTCCGTTTTATTACTACAGTGATACAGAATTAGACGTATACCTAGAAGAGAATGTATTGCCTAATGAGTTCAATTATTTTGATCCTACTAAAGTGTTAGAGCACCGTGAGTGTGGATTACACAGTAATTAAGCTAAAAGACACATGGAATTAGTAACAAAAGATAGAAATACAATAGACCCCTTGGAAGCTATAGAAACACATAACAATACAGCAACTCTTGCGATAAACCCTTTAGAGAGTGAAGCTATTTATATATTTAGAGAAGTAGTGGCTCAATTTGAGAAACCAGTACTTCTTTTTTCTGGAGGGAAAGACTCCATTACATTGGTGAGATTAGCTCAAAAAGCATTTTACCCTTCAAAAATCCCATTTCCATTATTGCATATCGATACAGGGCATAATTTTCCAGAAACCATTGCTTTTAGAGATAAACTCGTAAAAGAGTTGGGTGTAGAATTAATTGTGAGATATGTGCAAGATTCTATAGACCAAGGGAAAGTGATTGAAGAAAAAGGGAAATATGCAAGTCGTAATAGTCTTCAGACCACGACTTTATTAGATGCATTAGAAGAGTTTAAGTTTGATGCTGCCATTGGAGGAGCGCGACGCGATGAAGAAAAAGCAAGAGCTAAAGAACGTATTTTTTCTGTACGTGATGATTTTGGGCAATGGGATGAAAAAAATCAACGTCCAGAACTTTTTGATCATCTTAATGGAAAAATAAGTTTAGGACAGAATGTACGCGTCTTTCCCATAAGTAACTGGACAGAGTTAGATGTTTGGAGTTATATAGCAAAAGAAAAAATAGAAATTCCATCTATTTATTTTGCACATACCCGCAAGACATTTGTGAGAGATGGAATGATCTGGTCTGCCGATGACGCCGTATATAGAGAAGAAGATGAGGTAGTTGAGGAACGATTGGTTCGTTTTAGAACCGTAGGAGATATGTCATGTACTGCAGCAGTACTTTCTGACGCGGTAACATTAGAAAAAGTAGTAGAAGAAATAAGAGCCTCTACAATTTCTGAAAGAGGCGCTCGAATAGATGATAAACGATCTGAAGCCGCAATGGAAAAACGGAAACAACAAGGGTATTTCTAAATCCCCTAACCCCAAAGGGGAATATAAGATGATTATTGTATACGCTTTCGCGAAATCGAGCTAGCGAGATTCATGACCAAAGACAAAGTGAAACGTTAAAGCGTATAAAGAATAAAAGAGTACTAATTAAAACAGCTCTAAACCACAGGAGTGAAAATTCCTCCCTTTGGGAGGTTAGGTGGGAAGCCATGGAAGTATTAAAAATAGCAACAGCAGGAAGTGTAGATGACGGAAAAAGTACACTCATCGGTCGTATCCTTTATGATACACAATCTTTAACTACAGATAAGTTAGAAGCGATTGAAGCAAAAAGCAAAGCAAATGGATTTGATTATTTAGATTTCTCTTTAGCTACAGATGGACTTGTAGCAGAGAGGGAACAAGGAATTACCATTGATGTTGCGCATATTTATTTTTCGTCAAAAACAAAAAGTTATATCGTCGCAGATACCCCAGGGCATATTGAGTATACACGTAATATGGTGACGGGAGCTTCTACATCACAAGCATCTATCATTTTAGTAGATGCACGTAAAGGAGTGATAGAACAAACGTATCGTCATTTCTTTATCAATAACCTGTTGCGCGTTAAAGACATTATTGTAGCAATTAATAAAATGGATTTGGTTGATTTTTCTGAATCCATTTATGAAGAAATCAAAGCAGATTTTCAAGAAATGATTGCTAAAAGCGAGTACAAGGAACAAAACATTACGTTTATTCCTGTGAGTGCATTATTGGGAGATAATGTGGTTGCAACTTCAGAAAATACGCCATGGTATTCTGGAAATACACTGCTAGATCATTTAGAAGGATTAGAAGCACAAGATGTATATGAGCAGTCCCATATGCGTTTTCCAGTGCAAATGGTAATTCGTCCAAAGCAAACCCACTTTCATGATTTTAGAGGGTATGCAGGAAAGATTTATGGAGACGACCTTGAAGTAGGGGATGAGATTACAGTACTTCCATCATTAACAACTTCTCGTGTCAAAGAGATTTACTTTTTTGATCAAAAGTTTGATAAAGCAGGTAGAGGGAGTTCGTGTACAATTACATTAGAAGACGATCTAAATATTAGTAGAGGTGACATGATTGTCAAAAATGCTGAAAGACCTAATGTAGGAAAACAATTAGAAGCAAAAGTATGCTGGATGGATACAAAAGAATTACAACCAGGGACACAATACTTTTTGCAAAGTGGAAGTAATAGAATTTTAGCAAAAATAAAAGGAGTGTCAGGAGTGATACATACCGATTTTTCAGGAGAAGATATCACTGCAAATTCCTTAAAGCTTAATGAAGTGGGAAATGTAAATATCTTGATGAGTAGACCTCTAGCATATGATTCTTATACTGAAAATAAAATTTCGGGTTCCTTCATATTAATAGATGCTCATACAAATACGACCGCCGGTGTCGGATTTGTAAAATAATATACGATCAAAGCTTTATAAATGCTATGAGAAGCTATTGGTAATACGAAGTCTTTCGGGAAAGAAAGCGCTATAAAAAAGAAAAAGAATGCAAAGTTTTAGAACAGAAATAGAAAACCCTTTGGTAGAAAAAGATATTATCGAGCTTGCCGATAAGATTGAGCTTTTTCACAAAGGAAAGATAGACGAAGAGCGTTTTAGAAGTCTTCGTCTAGCGAGAGGTGTATACGGACAGCGTCAGCCTGGTGTACAGATGATACGTATTAAACTTCCTTATGGAAAAGTGTCTAGTGCACAATTACATAGAATAAGCGATGTCTCTGATGAATATTCTAGAGGACGTTTACATATTACTACGCGTCAGGATATTCAAATTCATTATGTAGACTTAGATCGTACACCAGAATTATGGGCGCAGCTTGAAAAAGATGATATTACATTGAGAGAGGCTTGTGGTAATGCAGTGCGTAATGTAACGGCTTCTGAACTAGCAGGAATCGATCCGGAAGAACCATTTAATGTGTCTCCATATGCAGATGCAATTTTTAAATTCTTTCTAAGAAATCCTATTGGTCAGGAGTTAGGTCGTAAGTTTAAAGTCTCTTTTTCTTCTTCAGATCGCGATACAGGATTATCTTATATGCATGATCTAGGTTTTATAGCCAAAATAGAAAATGGTGTACGCGGATTTAAAGTAATGCTTGCTGGTGGACTAGGGTCTCAACCTAGACATGCAGATGTGTTTTATGAATTCTTACCATCAGATAAGATCATTCCATTGATGGAAAGTGTGATACGCATATTTGATCGTCATGGAGAACGAAGAAGTAGAGCCAAAGCACGTTTGAAATTTTTAGTAAAAGATATAGGTTTAGATAGGTTTAAAGAACTGATAGAAGCTGAGCAAAAAGCATTATCACAACATACTGTACCTATTGATGTGACTTCATATCCTCCTACCGTTCCCGTAGAAATCAACGCAATTCCGGAAGTGCAAATAGAAGATCAAAAAGCATATGAACTTTGGAAAAGCACGAATATCATTCCTCAAAAACAAGAAGGGTTTGTAGCAATAGGTATTAAAGTACTCTTAGGAGATTTTTATACAGATAAAGCGAGGTTACTAGCAGATTTAGTAGATCAATATGCGGCAAGTGAGGTACGACTAACATTGCGTCAGAACATTGTAATTCCTTATGTGAAAGAAGCGCTTATCCCATTCTTTTATAAAGAATTAAAAAAACTTGGATTCACAGAAGTAGGATATAATAAAGCAGTAGATATTACGGCATGTCCCGGTACTGACACCTGTAATTTAGGGATTGCAAGCAGTACCGGAATTGCCGAAGAATTAGAACGTGTTCTTAAAACAGAGTACCCACAGTATTTAGAAGACCAAGATCTGGTGATCAAAATAAGTGGATGTATGAATGCATGTGGACAACACAATATGGCAAATATTGGCTTTCAGGGAATGTCTGTGCGTACAAAAGATAAATTGACAGCACCAGCACTACAAGTACTTTTAGGAGGAGGAAACAATGGAAATGGACAAGGTGTATTTGCAGATAAAGTAGTGAAAGTACCTAGTAGAAGAGGGCCAGAAGCGCTACGCAGAATTTTAAATGATTTTGAAGCAAATGCTAATGGCACCACGTTTCAAGAATATTATGCATTGCAAGGTGAAAAATATTTCTATGAATTATTAACGGATCTTTCAAACGTAGATAATCTTACGCAAGAAGACTTTATCGATTGGGGAGAAGAAGAAAAATATGTAAAAGCAATAGGAGTAGGAGAATGCGCAGGTGTAGTAATAGATCTTATTGAGACACTCTTTTTAGAGTGTGAAGAGAAGATCGAAAATGCAAAACAATCTTTAAACGACGCGGTGTATTCTAACGCTATTTATTATGCTTATAGTTCGTTGATTAATGCTGCAAAAGCAATTCTAATTTCAGATAGACAACGCACCAATACACAAGCAAGCATTGTAAGACAATTTGATGAATTATATGTAGATACAGAAAAAATCCCTTTAGGAACTTCTTTTAGTGATTTGATATATCAAATTCAAGAATATGCTCCAAGTCAGGAGTTTGCAACGAGTTATATTAAAAACGCAGCACAATTTCTGCAAAAAACAAGAGCATACCGAGTTGCAGAACTGGTATCATAACTAGGAGTATGAAACAAGCAAAATTAACAGTGGTTGGTGCAGGACCAGGAGATCCTGATTTAATCACCATCAAAGCAATTAAGACACTTGCTACGGCAGATGTAGTGCTCTATGATGCATTGGTAAATCCAGTACTGCTAGACTATGCTCCCAATGCCGAAAAGATTTTTGTAGGGAAGCGTAAAGGATGTTATGTCTACCAGCAAGAACAAATTAATGATTTGATCATTAGTAGAGCTTTTAGTCACGGTCATGTGGTGCGTTTAAAAGGCGGTGATCCTTTTGTTTTTGGAAGAGGAGCGGAAGAGCTAGATGTTGTTAGTGAATACTCTATAGAAACAGCAATGGTGCCAGGTATTTCTTCTGCTTTAGCAGTGCCTGCTTATCAAGGAATCCCATTAACTAAACGCGGGAGTGCAGAAAGTTTTTGGGTAATTACCGGAACAACAAAGTCCCATAAAATGTCTACAGATGTTGCGCTAGCAGCACAATCCAATGCAACGGTTGCCATCTTAATGGGAATGAGCAAATTGGGTGAGATTGTATCCGCTTTCGCGAAAGCGGGTAAAGAAAAAATACCCGTAGCCATTATCCAAAATGGAACACGAGATGATGAGAAAACTGGCTTTGGTACCATCGAAACTATTGAAAAAGTAGTCGCAGAGAAAAAGCTCACATCTCCTGCCATTATTGTAATTGGAAAAGTAGTGGAAAATAGAAGCATATTGTCTGAAAGAATTGCCACAATTCAAGAAAAAGAATTACCTCAAAAGCAGCTACGTTATGCATAGTTCACAAACCACTCCAGTTGGGGAGCAACGCAATACCTTATATCCTGTTTTTTTAAAAGTGCGAAATCTTCATGTGCTTATTGTAGGTGGTGGAAATGTAGCAGAAGAAAAGTTGCGATTTTTATTGAAATCAAGTCCAGATGCAAAAGTAACAATGATCTCTCCAATGTATAGAGAAGAAACAATTAAGCTTGCCGAAAAACATCAAGTGACCATGCTTCATGGAAAGTATAAAAAGAAGTTGCTAAAAGGAAAACACATTGTTATAGCCACAACAGATAAGCCCAAAGTAAACATCAAAGTATATAATCATTGTAGGAAGCGAGATAAACTGGTAAATGTAGCTGATAATCCACCATATTGTGATTTTTATATGGGAGGTATTGTGACCAAAGGACATGTGAAAATAGCCATTTCTACCAATGGTCAATCTCCCACAACAGCCAAACGATTACGTCAGTTTTTTGAAGAAGTAATACCAGATAAAGTAGATGATCTGGTTCAAAATTTAAATGAATATAGAAAGACCATTAAAGGAGATTTTGAAGAAAAAGTCGAAACCTTAAATGAGTTTACCAAAGGATTAGTAGAAAAAAAAGAAGCTTAAAAGAAATGATTACAACAGATATATTAATAATTGGAGCCGGTCCTACAGGACTATTTACTGTTTTTGAAGCGGGACTATTAAAATTAAAATGCCACCTTATAGATGCATTGCCTATTCCAGGAGGTCAATGTGCAGAGATTTATCCTAAAAAACCTATCTATGATATTCCTGGTTTTCCAGATGTATTAGCAGGTGATTTGGTAGATAATCTTATGAAACAAATTGAGCCTTTTGAACCATCATTTACTTTAGGAGAGCGAGCAGAAACCATTACAAAATTAGAAGACGGTTCTTTTATAGTGACAACAAATAAAGGAACAAAACATCATGCGCCTATCGTTGCTATTGCAGGTGGATTAGGGAGTTTTGAGCCTCGTAAACCACAGTTAGAAGAGCTTTCTAAATTTGAAGATAATGGGGTCGAGTATATTATTAAAGACCCAGAAGTTTATCGTGATAAACGAGTAGTCATTGCAGGGGGAGGTGACTCGGCATTAGATTGGAGTATCTTCCTAGCAGATGTAGCAAGTGAGGTGACATTAATACATAGACGTAATGAGTTTAGAGGAGCGTTGGACTCTGTAGAGAAAGTACAAGAATTAAAAAATCTTGGTAAGATTAATTTGATTACGCCTGCAGAAGTAAAAGGAATCCTAGGAGAAGAACAGGTAACAGGAGTAGCTGTTGAGAAGAAAGGAGAAGATCCATTTATTGTAGATACCGATCATTTTATTCCGTTATTTGGGCTTTCGCCAAAATTAGGCCCTATTGGAGACTGGGGATTGGAAATAGAAAAAAATGCCATCAAAGTAGATAATACACTAGATTATCAAACCAATATTCCTGGAATTTATGCGATTGGAGATGTAAATACCTATCCAGGTAAATTAAAGTTGATTCTTTGTGGTTTTCACGAAGCAACATTAATGTGTCAAAGTGCTTATAAGCGTATTTTTCCAGATAAAAAATATGTCATGAAGTACACAACTGTTGGTGGTGTAGAAGGATTTGATGGAACAAAAAAGCAAGCACCGAAAGCTATTGTAAAAGCGATCGTCTAAGAGATTCGAGATATGCAAGATGTAACCGTATATATCACAGATAGAGAAGGTGTGCAACACGAAGTCTTGGCACCCACAGATATGGCAATGAATCTGATGGAGGTAGTTCGTTCCTACGAATTAGCTCCAGAAGGCACCATTGGTGTTTGTGGTGGTATGGCAATGTGTGCTTCCTGCCAATGTTATATTACGTCAGATCATCAACTTAATGAGATGGAATACGATGAAGATGCGATGCTAGCAGAAGCATTTCACGTACAAGAAAATAGTAGATTAAGCTGTCAGATACCTATCACAGAACAACTCAATGGATTAAAACTAACAATAGCTCAAGAAGTATAAAAGACATACACATGGATTCAACACCCAATTGGCCACTCCGACTGAAATGTAAAGTAGAAGCATTTACAAAAGAATTATTTTATAGTTTGTATGAAATTACAAATGTAGAAAGTGAACAATCGCAGAAAATTAAAAAACAATTTGTTGAAATCCTCAAACAATTAGATTACGCAAATACTCAAAATATATGGTATGAGTTTATACGACAGTTTCCTGAAATTCATAAAAAATTAGCACTAGATGCGCAAGCTGCTTATGATAAAGATCCAGCAGCGACAAGCATCAAAGAAGTATACTTAGCATATCCAGGTTTTTATGCGATTGCTATTTATAGAATGAGCCATGTTTTATTAAATATGGGCGTACAAATCTTACCGCGTATGATGAGTGAATATGCACACGGCGTAACAGGAACAGATATTCATCCCGGTGCTCAAATAGGAGAGTCTTTTTTTATAGATCATGCTACAGGTATTGTGATAGGACAAACCTCTGTGATTAAAAATCATGTGTCTATTTATCAAGGTGTAACACTTGGAGGTGTTCAGGTAAGTAAGGAATTGGCAAATACAAAAAGACATCCTACAATAGAGAATAATGTGACTATTTATGCAAATGCTACCATTTTAGGAGGTGATATTGTGATAGGAGAAAATAGTATTATTGGGGCTAATGTTTGGATCGCAGAATCGATACCTCCTAATACTATTGTAAGTCATCAAAGCTCCATTAAAACAAAAATTAGAAACAGTTATGCAAGTTAATCCCATTACAGGGCAAATAGGAAATACGCCATTAGTAGCACCGCAACGATTATTACAAAAAGAAGGAGTAGAACTTTTTTTAAAATTAGAAGGAAACAATCCTGGAGGAAGTGTAAAAGATAGAGCTGCTTTTAATATGATTTCAAAAGCGTTAGAGCGTGGTGATATTAAAAAGGGCGATCATTTGGTTGAAGCAACGAGTGGAAATACAGGAATCGCATTGGCCATGGTAGCGTCTGTATTAGATTTGAAAATTACTTTAGTCATGCCAGAAACAGCCACAGGAGAACGTGTGCAAACCATGGCGGCTTATGGTGCAGAGATAGTACTTACAGGAGGAGATAGAGGTATTGAAGGATCTAGAGATGTGGCAAATCAATACCGAGATGAAAAAGGGTATTATATGCTGAATCAATTTGGAAATGATGATAATTGGAAAGCACATTATGCAACGACAGGGCCTGAAATATGGAAAGCTACACAGGGTAAAATAACACATTTCGTTTCAGCCATGGGAACCACGGGAACGATCATGGGAACTTCTACATATCTTAAAGAAAAAAACTCTGACATTACGATTGTAGGAGGTCAGCCTACCGATGGTTCTAGAATTCCTGGAATTCGTAAATGGTCCCCAGAATATGTGCCTAGTATTTTTGACCGTAGTAAAGTAGATCAAGTGATAGAAGTAAGCCAAAAAGAAGCGACAGCAATGACTCAACGACTCGCTAGGGAAGAAGGTATTTTTGCAGGAATGAGTAGTGGAGGCTCAGTAGCAGTTGCTTTAAAGGTTGCAGCACAAATAGATAAAGGAGTAATTGTGGCTATTATTTGTGATCGAGGAGATCGATATCTCTCTTCTGGAATCTATAATTTATAAGAGTCAAATTTGTCAGAAATTACTTGGATATTTCGATTCCAAGTATAATATTTGCACATAATATTATCAGTGGTGCGATAATGATTATGCTACAAAAAATAGATGCAAAAATTATACGTGCATAATTTATATAGTATTCCTTTGTAAACACTTGATATATATTAAGATACTAATTTCTTCTGGAGTTAGTGTAGAATATTATTTTGTTGATACAGCTAACTATAAACATAAAAAGTTAGTGTAGAATTTATTGCTAATGAATACATGGTTTCAAAGAAAGGTAACACCTTTACAATCTCTAAATTATTTCCTTTTATTAATTGCCATTTTTACTGTTGTAGGATGTACGAATAGTGATGATGAACTTCCTGAAAGAATACAATCTTTTCAAATATTGTCAATTGGTGATTCTAGAGTAGAAGGACACGAAACAGACTTTGTAAGTTACAGATATGAATTGTGGAAACTTTTAAAAAATGATAACAGTGTTGTAGATTTTTTTGGAAGTAGAATTGACCAAAGAGTTTATCCAGATTTTCAAGAAACTCAGTTTGATACACAACATGAGGGTAAGAGTGGTGATCGAATAGATGAAGCTCTAGTAAGATTGGATACGTTGCTTACTAATAACCCAAGCGTAGTAGGAAATATAGTGCTACTTGGTATTGGAGGAAATGATTTAATACAAGGAATTTCTGCAGGTACTGCTATACAGAATCTAAATCATATGATTGATAAATTACAAGCAACTAATAGCACTACAACAATTTTCATAGAAAAAATAGCCCCTGGTACTTCTAGTTTCCAAGAAAGTAATGCTATGAATCAATCTGAATATGACGCTTTTAATGAAGCTATTTCTAATCTAGCAATTATTAGAACCACATCACAATCTAGGGTTATTGCGGTAGATATGTCTACCATTTTAACTGATGAAGATTATGCAGATGAGGTACATTATAATCAATCAGGGGCGCAAAAAGTTGCTAGTCAGTATTATGAAGCAATACAAAGCTCGTTTTAATTTATCATCCGATATTATTTTTTCTTATAACAAACATGACATGATACCTGAGAGTCTATATTGCATTCTGCAGGGAAGCAAGTATGTTCTAGCTCTGTAGGTTTGATCTTTAATAAACGTTCTGCTCGAGCAATTCTAAGTTCTAAACGTGATATCATCTCTTTTCTGAAAAGTAGTTTTCTGATCTTCTTTTTTTTCATGATTTCTAATTGTTTACATTAATAACAATGCAAATAAACTATGAAATCATAGGATATGTCAGGGCTCAATAACCTTTAAAGTGAAGGTTGTAAAACCTTAAATTAATTAACTAACATGACAAAGAATATCTCTTTGAATAATTTTCTTAAATAAAGTTGTTTCATAGAAAAATTATCTATAAAACAGGATTATGTTTAATTTTACAGAAAATATATCACATAAAGTTTGTGTATTCCAATTTTGAATCGCAATATTTGCAGGAATAAAAGTTCAGTGCATTTTGAAAAGTTATCAAGAAAGGTGGAGGGATTAGACCCTGTGAAACCTTAGCAACCCTTTCTCTTGAAAGAAGGTGCTACATTCTATCCTATAGTAGGAATAGATAACCCAAACAATGGTTTCTAAATCCATATCCATTCTTGATATAATAAACGTAACTGTAGTATAATAAAACTACAGGCCTACATTCTTTTTGATAATTTTTGCGCAGAGATTGATTAGAAAAGAAAAATGAATATAATATATAAAGCTTTAAAAGAGCGTATCCTTGTGCTAGATGGTGCGATGGGAACTATGTTGCAAGCCTATCAATTTTCTGAAGAAGATTTTAGAGGAGATCGTTTTAAAGATTTTCATATTCCTCTTAAAGGAAATAATGATTTATTAAGTATTACACAACCCCATGCAATTGCAGAAGTACATCGTAAATATTTTGAAGCCGGGGCAGATATTGTAGAAACCAATACCTTTTCTGGTACTACCATTGCCATGGCAGATTATGAGTTGGAAGATATAGTCTATGATTTGAATTACGCTTCCGCGAAAATTGCCAAAGAAGTCGCACAATCCTTCACAGATAAAGAACCTCATAAACCGCGATTTGTAGCCGGAAGTATCGGACCAACGAACAAGACAGCAAGTATGTCTCCAGATGTCAATGACCCAGGATATCGTGCTATTTCTTTTGATGAATTACGTGTTGCCTACAAACAACAAGTAGAAGCTCTTATAGATGGCGGTGTAGATATACTATTAGTAGAAACAGTATTTGATACCTTGAATGCTAAAGCAGCACTCTTTGCTATAGAAGAAGTCAAAGAAGAACGAGAAAGTGATATTCCTGTGATGATTAGTGGAACTATTACAGATGCATCAGGAAGAACATTATCAGGACAAACTGCCGAAGCATTTCTAATCTCTATTCAACATATCCCATTGCTTTCTGTAGGGTTTAACTGTGCGTTAGGAGCCAAACAATTACAACCTCATTTAGAAGCTATTGCTTCTAGAACACAAGCAGGAATATCTGCGCATCCTAATGCAGGATTGCCTAATGCTTTTGGAGAGTATGATGAAACGCCTGAAGAAATGGCTGTTCAAATCAAAAGTTATGTAGATAAAAACCTTGTAAATATTGTAGGCGGATGCTGCGGCACAACCCCAGCACATATCAAAGCAATTGCCAATATCGTAGAAGGAGTAACCCCAAGATCTGTAACGATATGACAAAAGAAGCCCCAAGATATCTAAAATTATCAGGTCTAGAACCTTTAATAATTACACCAGAAAGTAACTTTATAAACGTTGGCGAACGTACCAATGTAGCAGGTTCAAGAAAGTTTTTACGTCTCGTAAAAGAAGAAAAATTTGACGAAGCTTTAGCGGTGGCGAGAGAACAAGTAGAAAATGGTGCGCAGATTATAGATATCAATATGGACGATGGCCTTATTGATGGAAAAGAAGCCATGGTTCGTTTTTTAAACTTGGTTATCGCCGAACCCGATATTGCACGCGTACCTATCATGATTGATAGCTCTAAATGGGAGATTATAGAAGCAGGTCTTCAAGTGGTGCAAGGTAAATGTGTCGTAAATTCTATTAGTCTTAAAGAAGGTGAGGAAGAATTCAAGCAACAAGCAAAACGTATCAAAAGATATGGTGCTGCTGTGATTGTGATGGCATTTGATGAAGTAGGACAAGCAGATACCTATGAACGACGTGTAGAAATTGCTAAGCGATCTTATGATATACTAGTAAACGAAGTAAACTTCGCTCCAGAAGATATCATTTTTGATCTGAATATATTTCCTGTGGCTACAGGAATGGATGAACATAAACTCAATGCGATAGATTTTATAGAAGGAACTCGATGGGTGCGTAAAAATTTGCCACACTGTAGTGTGAGTGGAGGAGTAAGTAATGTTTCTTTTAGCTTTCGCGGAAATAACACTGTACGGGAAGCCATGCATTCTGTATTTCTGTATCATGCTATTGAAGCAGGTATGAATATGGGAATCGTAAATCCATCCATGCTAGAAGTGTATGATGATATTCCAAAAGACTTATTAGAGCATGTAGAAGATGTTATTCTCAATAGACGTGATGATGCCACCGAACGTTTATTAGATTTTGCCGAAACAGTTGGGCAAAAAGCTATTGTTGAAAAAGAAACTGAAGCTTGGAGAGAAGGAGATATTCAAAGTAGAATTACAAGAGCTTTAGTCAAAGGAATTGATAAATACATCGTAGAAGATGTAGAACAAGCACGCCTATCAGTTACAGCGCCAATTCAAGTAATAGAAGGTCATCTAATGACAGGGATGAATGTAGTGGGAGACCTTTTTGGAAGTGGAAAAATGTTCTTGCCTCAAGTTGTAAAAAGCGCTAGAGTGATGAAAAAAGCAGTAGCGTACCTTTTACCATATATTGAAGAAGAAAAACTTAAAAACGGAACGTCGGGAGAAAGTCAAAGTGCAGGAAAAGTATTAATGGCAACAGTTAAGGGAGATGTTCATGACATTGGAAAAAATATTGTTTCTGTGGTCTTAGCCTGTAATAATTATGAAATTATTGATTTAGGGGTCATGGTGCCGCCAGAAAAAATAATTGCCTCAGCATTAGAAAATGATGTAGATATTATAGGATTAAGCGGTTTGATTACTCCCTCTCTAGATGAGATGGTGTACCTAGCTAAAGAGCTACAACGTCAAGACATTGAAATTCCAATTTTAATAGGCGGAGCTACTACTAGTAAAGCACATACTGCTGTAAAGATTGATCCTGAATATAAAAATGCAGTAGTGCATGTAAATGACGCATCACGTGCCGTAACAGTGGTAGGTGATCTATTACAAAAGGAAACCAAAACCACTTTTAAAAGTGATTTAAAAGAAGAATATATACGCTTTCGCGAAAGCTTTAATTCACGCCAACGCATTAAAGAGTATTTGTCTATTGAAGAGGCGAGAGCTAATAAATATACGATCAATTGGAAATCTGAGGATATTGTAAAGCCAAAAGAATTAGGTATTCAAGTACTGGAAGATATTGATCTTCAAAAACTAGAAGATTATATCGATTGGAGTCCGTTTTTTAGAAGTTGGGATTTGTATGGTAGATATCCAAATATTCTTACCGATGAAATTGTAGGAAAACAAGCTACAGAATTGTTTGCTGATGCACAAGAAATGCTTCAGCAGATTTTTAAAGAAAAATGGCTTACTGCCAAAGCTATTTTTGGACTCTTTGAAGCAAATACTATAAATGATGATGATATCCTTGTTTGTTCGAACACAGTCGAGAACGTAAAAGGAGAAGACGCTACTAATTGTCATCCTGAGCTTGTCGAAGGGCGAGTTAAGAGTACAGATAGGATTTTCAGAACGCTGCGTCAGCAATCTAAAAAAGCATCAGGAAAACCTAATATAGCACTGGCTGATTTTATAGCACCAAAAGAAAGCGGATTACAAGATTATATAGGTGCTTTTTGTGTGACTACAGGATTTGGGACTGCTCAAAAAGCAGCTCAGTTTGAAGAGGCATTAGATGACTATAATGCGATTATGATTAAAGCATTGGCAGATCGTCTAGCAGAAGCGTTTGCAGAATACCTTCATAAAGAGATAAGAACAAAATATTGGGGATATGCTACAAATGAGGTATTGGAAAACGAAGAATTGATTAAAGAAAAATATAGAGGAATACGTCCAGCACCAGGATATCCTGCTTGTCCAGATCATTTAGAAAAAGAAACGATTTGGGAGTTATTGCAAGTAAAAGAACGTATTGGTGTGACTCTTACAGATAGTTTGGCTATGTGGCCAGCAGCCAGTGTAAGTGGATATTATTTTGCACACCCAGAAGCGCGTTATTTTGGATTAGGTAAAATAAAAGAAGATCAGGTGCGAGACTTTGCAAATAGGAAAAGTATTGATTATGAGATGGCTGAGAAGTGGCTGTCTCCTAATATTGCAAATTAATTGATAAAACTTTCGCGCCTGCCTGCGTTAGGCAGGAAAGCAGAAAAATGGTTAGCACCCAATATGGCAGATTCATAAATAATACAGTCTTCTCGAGCGCAGTCGAGAGATTTAAAGTATAGAGTTTTCGACTGCGCTCGAAGAGACAAAGAAATTTTTATCCTACTAAAAATGCGTTTAACTAAAGAAGTATGACCAAAGTAATTAACCACATTGCCCAAGCGTTAGAAAAGAAAAAAACAGCTTTTTCTTTTGAAATTCTCCCTCCATTAAAGGGACAGAATATTGATACGATCTTTTCAAATATAGATCCGTTAATGGAATTTAAACCTCCATTTATTGATGTGACGTATCATAGAGAAGAATATCTCTATAAAGAACGCCCTGATGGATTATTGGAGAAAAAAGTAGTTAGAAAACGTCCGGGTACCGTGGGAATTTGCGCAGCGATACAAAATAGGTACAGTGTTGATGCTGTACCTCACGTGCTGTGTGGTGGTTTTACAAAAGAAGACACAGAAAATTTCTTAATTGATATGGACTTTTTAGGGATAGAAAATGTCATGGCATTACGCGGCGATGCAGTTAAAAGTGAAACTTATTTTAAACCTAATAAAAATGGAAATACCTATGCCCAAGATTTAGTAGAACAAATAATGGATCTTAATGAAGGTAAATACCTGGATGAAGATCTCTTGAATAGTTCTAAAACAGATTTTTGTGTGGGTGTAGCGGGATATCCTGAAAAACATATGGAAGCCCCTAGTTTAGAAAGTGATATCCATTTTTTAAAGAAAAAACTAGAAGCGGGTGCTTGTTATGTAGTCACGCAGATGTTTTTTGATAATCAAAAGTATTTTGATTTTGTAGCTAAATGCCGTGCTGCAGGAATTACAAAGCCTATTATTCCAGGCTTAAAACCACTGTCTACAAGAAAACAATTGAATATGATTCCGCAACGCTTTAGTGTTGATGTGCCAGATGAACTTGTTATGGAAGTGGTTAAATCTAAAGATACAGCTGCTGTTCGTCAGGTTGGAATAGAGTGGTGTATTCAACAAAGCAAAGAACTAAAAGAAGCAGGTGTTCCTGTTCTTCACTATTATTCTATGGGAAAAAGTGATAATATAAGACAGATCGCTGAAGCTGTTTTCTAAAAAAGTTAGTGTATATTGAGGTATGGAAAAGTTTATGCAATTTAAGATTTTAAACCCTCAATATATTTATGGGGGGACTAGTAATTATCCTTCTCGTGATCATCATGATAATAGTGGAATTCCTCCTGATGAAAATGATAGATCTGATTGGGGTCTAACAGGAGGCTAAAGAATCTACTTATAAAAATAAATAGGTTTTGTCAAATCAAATCTATGGGTGATTTTAATGTGTCTATATAGAATACTTTGGTACATGCTTATCTAAGAATTTTGCATTCGCCTTATCGAGTCTTTCTAATTTTTTATTACGCTCTTTAAATAGTTTGTCAATTAATTTATTGATAAGTTCCCTTTTCTCGTTTAGGACATCAACCTTTTCGTTATAACTATCTATTTGTTCTTTAGTACGATCTGATTCTGGAGTTTTTTCGATAGCCGCTTGAATTTTTTCAAAGTCTTCTTGTAGTACTAAGTAATCTAAAATCTGAGGGATTTTATTATTAGCCTCATCTAGATGAATCTGAAATACCTCTTTTGTAGCTTCCGCAATACGATCGTCTTTTTTATATAAAGGCTTTTTGTCTACTTCTTTAAGGCCTTCTTGAACAGCCATTTTGAGAGCGTTTATATTTTGGCGTATTGCACTGATGTCTTTTTCTTTGATCGCATCAAGTAGATTACCTTCATTAAAATGTACTTTAAAGAAAATAAGATATAAGTCGTTGTGATAATCAAATACCTTATTGCTAATTTCCATCTTTTCTCCTAATTCAGATTGCCCTTCAAAAACTTCTATATCATGCTTTTTGGCATAGGCATAAAAATTCTCTTCATACTCTTGTTGTGCTTCGGCCATTTTCTGATCTGCTAGTTCTTGAGCTAGAATATAGGCTTCCATAGCGTCATAAGATTGCTCGGCAACGGCTTGCATATCAATAATTTCTGCGTAGTCTTCTAAGAGTAAACTCTTGTTGATTTCAAGGTTTCTGAGTACTTTTTCTTTATATTCAGTATCTCCTTCAAACCCTTGTGCTTTTGTGATCTTCATAATCGCACGATCTATAGATCGAATAAGGATAGCACGTTTTTTATCGATGGTTCTATCATCTTTACTATGTGCAATTGCTTGCGTGTATCTCCAAGAGCTTTTTACGATAAGTACTTGTTGTCTGGAAATGAAATTCATATAATCTAATGCCGTTCTAAATTTTTGAGCATTACATTCTGAAGCGAATATTAAAAACGGAATAAGGAAGAGTATTTTTCTAAACATACATAACAATTTTTAATTTTTTAAATAGTCTTTTAAGATATTGGATGCTTCAATAATATAAGGATCTGTACTCATATCTGTAAGCAATTGTTCGTTGGCTTTTTTTGCAGTAGCATCATAGCCGTTGATTTCGGTAGTGGTCACCGTATTTTCTATAGTAAGCATTGCGTTTTCTTGGCTAGTGGCTTCTCTGAAACTATTCCATAACGTATCTCTATAAGCAAGATATTCTTTTACTTTCGAAAACGTTACGGGAATGTGATCGTCTTCGTTTAACATGGTAACTAGCTTTTTGTTACTCTCAGTGATACTAGTAAACGTCGTATTGGCTTGAATTCTCGCAAGGCTATTTTGAGAGAGTCTTTCTTTGTCAATCCTAGGTAAAGGTCTAGCCTTGAGTTTTACCGTTACATCATCATTAGGAAGCGGATATTTTTCGGAAGCTTCGCTACTTGCAATATCTGTGTAAATAGAAGGCAGTGTAATATCAGGAATTACACCTTGGGCCTGATGACTCTTTCCAGTAGCTCTGTAAAATACTTCTGATGTTAATTTTGTGAAATCACTGTTTTCATCTTCTTCTTGTAAGGGAATCATTACTTGCGCCGATGATTTTCCATAAGTGGTTACTCCAATAATTAATGCTCTATTATAATCCTGCATCGCTGCCGAAAAGAACTCAGAAGCAGATGCGCTATATTCATTTACAAGAATGGCGAGTGGTTTTGTGAAAGCAACTCCTCGATTAGCATCTCGTAAAGTGGCTGTTTCTCCTGCTTGATCTTTTAAAATAGCAACAGGACCTCTATCTATAAAAAGCCCAGAGAGATCAATAGCTTCTTTCATAGAGCCTCCTCCGTTATCACGCACATCAATAATTAATGCATCAATATTCATTTTTTGCAACTTATAGAGTTCTCTCGCGACATCATTTGCCATGCCTAATCCATTGGGAGATTCATAATCTGTGTAAAAAGATGGGATACTTATAAAACCTATTCGTTTTTCTCCAGTGATAACAAATCCCGTAAGATTGTTCTCTTCTACTTCTATTTTAGATTTTACAAGTGTAATTTGTTTTAATACACCATCACTTTTTTGAATATTAAATGTAACTTCTTCTACAGAGGTGTCCTGCATTTGTCTTTGTAATTCATCATTTGAAAAACAAGATAAATCAATCGTTTCCTCTTTTATGATTACAGAAGTAATGATATCACCCTCGGCAATCGTTCTATTTTTAAAAGCACTACTTCCAGGTGTTATATAAGAGACTTCAATGGCTCCTTCTTTATTTTTATAGGTTTGTACGCCTGTGGCTATTAGAGAAGTGGCAAGTTGTGCTTCATAAGCTGTTTTGTCTTGTGTGTCTAAAAAAGAAGAGTGAGGGTCATGGTATTTTACATAAGCATCTAATACAATATTTTCAAATTGACGTTGAATACCATTTTTAACACTAAGAGTCTCGTCAAGTTGACATAACGCATTTTCGATGATCTGTGTTCGGTATGTTTTTTCAATAGCAAGAAATGCTTCTTCTGTTTGTTTTTCTTTGGCTACTTCATTAATATATCTTCTAACGGTTCTGTACTTTATAGATTTACGCCAGTATTGTTTTTTGTTTTCTACGCTTTGGTAAAATAAGTCGTCATTATTTCGTGTGAAATGGAGCGTATCTCTTCCGTCATAAGAAAGTGTAGCTGAAGAGAGCTCGGAAATAATTTTTTTAGACTCTTGAATTCTTTTTTCAAAAGTAGTGACATAGGCTGTTAGAAAAGAACAGTCTTTATTAGATAGATAATCATCTAACTGTATTCTGTCTTTTTCGAAAGCGTCAAAATCACTTTTTAAAAAATGAAACCCTTTATCATTAATAGCCTCCATCATAAGGTCAAAAACCCCTTCAGACATTTTATCATCTATAGGTTTTGGACTATAATGATTTGTAGACACTACATCTTGTAGCAACTTCCATTGTTCACAGAAATCCTGACTTAATAGCGATTTGCTAAAAAGGATACAAGAGATAAAAGTGAGTAGTGTAATTTTATTCAATAGCATGATTGTTAAAAGTAGCGTAATGATAAGAAAACTAAGACATTTAGAAAAATGATATAATGGTTTCTTTATACGCTTTCGCGAAAGCGTACACAAATACAATACCAAAAGTAGTAACGGTATTATCTTCTAATGGCCTTTTGTGTAGGAAGACGTTCTCCGTCTGCAATCATATGAATCAAATAAATTCCCGTTCTAGCCGAGGCTAAGTCTAGTGTGATGCTTGTAGTTGTATTTTGATGCCTTTTAGATTGTACTTGTTGTCCTAATAAATTGGTAACCAAAACTTTTACATCTTTATAGGGAGTTGTCATTTTAAGGTGGAATATCCCATCAGAAGATGGATTTGGATATAGGGATGGAACTAGAGTCTCTGTAGTTTCATTAGTTAGTATTGTTCTAATAGGAACTCCTTTTGAGGAGCAACTAAAGGTGCGACTTCTTTTTCCGCATACTACTATTGTTTTTGTTCTTGATATAGATTGTGCAGTTACAATAATCTCATCAAGCAATTCATTATCTAAAGTAATAGGAATAAATTTCTGAGTGTCAATGATAATTTCTTTAGTTTGATATCCCGCATAAGAAATAACGAGTGTATCTCCTTTCTGCACCTGTAATTTGAAGTTTCCATTTGCATCTGAGGTAGTTCCTGTAGTACTATTTTTAATATGAATATTTGCCCATTCTAATGCGCTTATCTCATCGGTTATAGTTCCTTGAATGGTTGTTTGGGCAATTATAGTATTTAAAGAATATAATAAGATAGCGAGTAGTGTAATTTGTTTCATAGCGATGATTGTTTAATTATTGATATCAAACATACTTTATGAGATTGCTTTTTAAAATGATAAATGAGTGAATGGTTCTTTTGAGTGCGTAAACGTTCTTAAGATTGTATTAACTAGGAGTGTGGCAATTTTCACTATATTTAAGCTATATGACTGTAAAAAAGAATAATACGCTATACCGTTCAGATTTATTTAGACATTTAGATGGTATTGTAACAGCTCCTGTTGGGTATGAGCTGTATAAAAAAGGAATCACAAAACAATTATTAAATGAAGAATCTTGTTTGTTATCAGATCTTGTAAAAACATATCATGCAAACGAAGGGTATCTCAATGTTGCCTTACGAGTGCTTTGTTCTCAAGGGTGGTTGCAGCAGTCTATTCTGGAAAATGGGAAGGATGTATTATATCGTAAAACACTTGCTAGTAAAACGGCTTTTGGCTTATTTCATCTTTATGAAGATGTAGTCAACTTACAGAAATTTTCAGCTAAGTTTCATGATCGAAAATTTGAAGCGGCACCTTTTCAAATGCTAAAACAAATTTTTAATTCTTTTAAAGAGAATTATGGACTTGCAATAGCTGCTGATGAAACTGTAGCTAAGATTCAGCATCAGGTGTTAAAACATATAGAAGGAATTATTTTAGGACCTACCTTGGTGCATCTCGCTATGGGTGGGATGTTTCACAAGTATTTTATGCAGGCTAGTTTTAAGCCTGAAGAGTTTCATAAAGATGCAACTCATTTTAAGGAGTTGCTTGATATTTTATGTTATTTTGAATTATTTTCATCTCATAATGGCACCTATGAGTTTACAGAAAAAGGACTTTTTTATGCAAAACGCGCTAGTGCGTATGGAGTAACGGTATCGTATATTCCAACATTGCGAAGACTTGATGAACTACTTTTTGAAAATCCTAAAGCCGCTAAGGAAGCAGGAGATGGAAACAAAGAAGGGCATGTAGATAGAGCTATGAATGTATGGGGGAGTGGAGGTGCGCATTCCAGTTATTTTAAAGTAGTAGATGAGATTATCATTCATTTATTTAATAAACCTATAGAAGAGCAACCGAAAGGAATCCTTGATATGGGGTGTGGAAATGGAGCTTTTTTAATTCACTTATATAATGTTATTGAAAAACAAACCCTTCGTGGACGCATACTAGATGAACACCCACTTATTCTAGTAGGAGCTGATTATAATGAATCCGCATTAAGTATAACAAAAGCAAATCTGGTACAAGCCGAGATTTGGGCGAAAGTAGTCTGGGGTGATATTGGAAATCCTGACCAATTAGCAAAAGACCTTCAAGATAATTATGGAATTGCCTTAGGAGAGTTATTAAATGTTCGTTCGTTCTTAGATCATAATCGTATATGGGAAATGCCTGAACCTAGATCTGAAAAACGCATAAGTGACTCTACGGGAGCCTATGTTTTTGAAGGAGAACGTATGTCTAATGATCTAGTGGAAGATTCCTTATTAGAGCATATTGAAAAGTGGGCGCCTTATGTGTCTACATTTGGTTTATTAGTTATTGAATTACATACAGTGCCGCCAGAAATCGTTGCCAAACATATTGGAAAAACTGCGGTAACTGCCTATGATGCTACCCATGGATTTTCAGATCAATATATTGTAGAAGTGCCAGTCTTTTATAAAATTCTTGCTGAAGCTGGTCTCCATCCTGATAAACGATTAGGGCAAAAGTTTCCAAATTCTGAATTGGCTGCTGTGACGGTGAATTTGTTTAGGAAAGAGTAGAAAGTAGGTGGTGTAAAGTTTTGATTATATGTATTTATACTTTGATCTAGAATAATTAAAATCTTATAAAGATGATAAATTATCGTTATTATTTTTACTTAGCTCCTTATGTAGATGTTATTCAAGCTCATAAAAAGCTATTTTCTTTACGTGAATATGAAAAGTTTAAACATACTTTTCGTGCAGCAATGTATACTACTTGTATACATCAGTTAATTACACATTTTGATTTATTACCTAATGATTTTACAATTAAAAAAGTAGCTTTTGATAATGGGAAAGAAGCAAGTAGATTAGAGTTTTTAGAAAATGCAAAATATAAATACGCTATAAAATTGAATGCAGCTTTGTTTGTGGATGTAAATATAGATGTGTTTATATTTATTTTAGCTCGTATTTTAAGTCGTGTAAAAATCTATTCAGAGTCTGTTTTATTGGAGAATAGTTCTTCAGAAGAAACATGGAAAGATGATGTTGCTGTTGAAATATTCCTGATATGTAGGGGTTTTGGAAATGTTTATTCAAGAGTATTTTCTTTATTGCTACATAAGCCCGGCGTTTTAAGAGGGTATAAGATTGGGATTTTAAAAGAGCATGAACAAATTTTTCTTACAAATATCTTTACAGATCCTGATATGTGTAAAAAATTTCTTAGAAAATCAAGGCCAAGTCTATTTAGGAGAATAGTACTGTGTGAAAAATATAGAAGTTGATATTAATTACGCTAAGGCTTTAATGTATTGCTATTTCAGAGCTAGATTTTGGTCTAAAAAAAAAACACCACCCTAAAAAAGGCGGTGTTTATATGCTGTATATTTTCGCGCCTGCCTGTCGATAGGAAGGAAGGCGTAAAAACAATTACCCTAAAAATGGATATCTATAATCTGTAGGAGTGACAAAGGTTTCTTTAATCATACGAGGGCTTACCCAACGTAATAAGTTTAAAGCAGAACCTGCTTTGTCATTTGTTCCAGATGCTCTAGCACCTCCAAATGGCTGTTGTCCTACCACCGCACCTGTTGGTTTATCATTGATGTAGAAGTTACCTGCCGCGTTTTGAAGTGCTTTTGTAGCTTCTTGTATGGCATAACGATCGGTAGAAAGGATAGCACCCGTTAACGCATACTCACTTGTTTCATCTACCAATTTTAGTGTAGCACTCCAATCTGCATCTTCATAAATATATATCGTAATCACAGGACCAAAAAGCTCTGTACACATCGTTGTGTATTTTGGATCTTCTGCAACAATTACGGTAGGTTCAATAAAGTACCCTTTTGATTTGTCATGACCACCACCAACAATAATCTCTGCGCCAGCATCTGCTTTTGCTTGATCAATAAACGAAGCTAATTTATCAAAAGAACCTTCATGAATTACTGCCGTAATATAGTTACCCATATCTTCTGGTGATCCCATTTTAAAGGATTTCACATCTTTAATCACTTGCTCTTTTACGGCTGGCCATAAACTTGCAGGAATGTATGCGCGACTTGCAGCGCTACATTTTTGCCCTTGGAATTCAAAAGCACCACGTACTATAGCAGTAGCTACTTGATCTGCTTTTGCAGATGGGTGTGCAACGATAAAGTCTTTTCCTCCCGTTTCTCCGACAATACGAGGATATGTTTTATAGTTATGGATATTTGTTCCGATTTTTGCCCAAAGGTCTTTAAATACATGTGTAGATCCTGTAAAGTGTAATCCAGAGAAATCAGCACTATCAAGTACGGTATCAGTAATCATAACGGGATCTCCGTGCACTACTTGAATAACGCCATCAGGAACTCCAGCTTCACGGAAAATATCTAAGATAATTTTAGCAGAAAGCATTTGACTATCTGATGGTTTCCATACAACTACATTCCCCATTAAGGCACAACTTGCAGGTAAATTTGCTGCAATCGCTGTAAAGTTAAAAGGTGTAATGGCATAGATAAAGCCTTCTAAAGGGCGATATTCTAAACGATTCCATGCATCAGAAGTAGATTCTGGTTGCTCGTTATAAATATCAGTCATAAACTGAACATTAAAACGCAAGAAATCAATCAACTCACAAGCAGCATCTATTTCAGCTTGGTGTACTGTTTTTGATTGTGCAATCATAGTAGCTGCATTAATGCGCGCTCTATAAGGACCCGCAATAAGTTCGGCAGCTTTCAAGAATATACCAGCACGTTGTTCCCAAGGAAGTTCAGCCCAAGCTGTTCTTGCTTCAAGAGCACCTGCAATAGCCTCTTCTATATGAGACTTTTCAGCAATATGATATTCTCCCACAATATGTTTGTGATCATGAGGAGGAGACATTGTTCTCGTATTCCCTGTACGCACTTCTTGTCCATTGATATACATTGGAACTTCGGTGTGCGCATTAAAAAGTGTCTTATAAGCTGCGGCAACGGCTTCTCTTTCTGGAGAACCAGGTGCATATCCTTTTACAGGTTCATTGACAGCAATTGGTACTTGAAAAAATCCTTTTCCCATAGGTGTTTAGTTTTTTTAATTTTAAGAGTTGCGAAGGTACGAAATTGTTTACGCTTTCGCGAAAGTGAAGTTTATGCTGAGTTCATCGAAGTACGAAAGCGAGCTTGTGAGATTCATGACTAAAAGGAAAGTAAAACATTAAAGCGAAGTTTGTGCATCGCCTACCGAAGTACGAAAGCTCATACATCTATAATCTATTAAGGTATTGTGGTATACATTCGTAGAATTTTTTGTAAGTTGCGTGCTAATTTTCTGACCAAATCTTTATGTGTACAGTAACTTATATTCCTAAGGGAAATTCTAATTTTATTCTAACTTCTAATCGTGACGAAGCGGTTGGGCGTACTACGCTACCACCTGATTTTTACGACGTTGATGGAGTGAAAATGTTGTTTCCAAAAGATGCCGTTGCTGGTGGATCTTGGATAGGAATTTCTGAAAAAAGTAGCATGATATGCCTGCTTAATGGAGGTTTTGAAAATCACGTGAAGTTGGAAAAATACAAAATGAGTCGTGGTGTGGTGGTAAAAGAGCTTTTAAAAGCAAATGATTTAAGTGCAGCCATAGATGCGTTTGATTACGAAGGTATCGAGCCGTTTACAATTGTAGCGATAGATTGGAGTACTGATTTAAAAGCTACAGAATTAGTGTGGGATGGAAAAAAAGCACACATTACAGTGCTTCCAAGTGAACCTAAAATATGGTCATCTTCTACATTATATGATGTTCATATGAAGCAAAAACGTCGTGATTGGTTTGATATATTTTCAAATGAGACTAATTTTGGAGTTGACGACTTGCATCATTTTCATACTACAGCAGGAGAAGGAGATAAAAATACAGATGTGCTTTTGGATCGTGGTTTGCTTAAAACAGTAAGTGTTACACAAGTAGAAAAAGTAGATGACAACTGTGCAATGACTTATTATGATTTGCAAAAAGATGAGGTGCATCGTGCCGAGTTTGATACAGTAACAGCGTGAAGTATAATGGTAAAATAATTGTTTTAGCTTTTCCAGACACTTTTGTAAAAATGTCTGATGAGTTAATGTGTAAGTTGCTGCCACTAGTAGGTTTAGGAACTCGCACGCATATCAAGGCTGGCCATGCAGCGCTTGTACTTATAGAAAATGCGACGGGTAATACGTATTATTATGATTTTGGCCGCTATATAACCCCAGAAGGCTTAGGTAGAGTAAGAGGAGCTAATACAGATGCAGAGTTAGAAATTCCGTTTAAAGCAAAAGTTATCAATGAAACATTAGAAAATCTAGAAGAATTTCTAATGTGGCTAGATGCACATCCTGAAAAAACACATGGTTCAGGAAGATTAGTAGCTTCATTAAACGAACATGTAAACTTTGAAAAAGCACATACATATATTAAAAGTCTTCAAGATCAAGGGAGTGTTCCTTATAAAGCTTTTGGTAACTTAGGCAGTAACTGTGCACGATTTGTCACAGAAACAATACTCGCATCTACAGAAGAAAAACATATTATTAAAGCGCTTAACCATAATAAAAAATTTACACCTAGTACCGTAGGGAATGTAGAAAAAAGTGCTTCAAGTAAAGTGTATCAAGTGTATAACGGCGTTGTTTCTGATTATAACTCGACGGCCTTAAAAGAAAACCTAACAAACTATTTTGATAAAAAAGTGCCAGATTCCTATTTTAAGGATGGGGAAGATGATATTAAATTACCAGAAGGTGCTCAACTATTAACAGGTATAGGAAGTAGTGCTTGGTTTCATTTGCAAAAAGAAACAGAAACGAGTGTTGTTATTACTCGATTTACAGAAACAGGTATTCCTGATTGTAAAGGGGTTGCTCAAATCCCTTCAGGGTTTGATATTACTGAATCTTACGCATTTGTATATGATAGTAACTGCGCATATTGTACTATAGAGCAAGAAGGTGAAAGATATCGTTTTGATTTAGAGAGAAAAGATATTTCTTTTAATTCAAAGCAAAAGGGGCACTTAGTTTAAACGTAGGTATTTTTACTCTAAACTTACGTGTGGTCGTAAAATTGACCATGTGATAGTAGCCCTCCATAGCACCAAAAGGAGATGTAAGTAAACATCCAGAACTGTACGTATGTTTTTCTCCTGGCTTTAAAACAGGTTTTTTTCCTATAACACCTTCACCATCTACAATCTCAGGTGAATTCAAAGAATCATAAATCTTCCAGTGGCGTGCCATTAACTGAACAGAATCTTTACTTTGATTCTCAATAGTCACGCGATATCCAAAGGCAAAATGCATTTTATAATTTTTATAAAATGTGCCTTCAAAAGTAGTTTCTACTGAAATTTTTATGCCTCTTGTGACCTGTTGTACCATCTCTTTTTAATAGAAAGCTGCTGTTAATGCAAAGAATATCAACGCAAATATTGAAGTTGATATCAGAAAAACAATATTTAAAAATACAAATTTTATTAATGTGATAACGCGATTTTGCTTATAAAAGTTTCTTAAGGCCTTATAAAAATAAAATGGACCTATCAGCGTAAGTAGGATAGAAGCAACAATACTATCATTAGAAATAAAGGAATCAGGGATTAAAGAAATTAATAAAACAACAAAAATCCAACTGAAAATATGGAAGATAAAAACTAGATGTTCCATATAGTTTGCTCTCTTTTTGGAATAAATAAGCCAGAAAAATATAGCATAAAAGGGAGCAAAGAAAAATAGAAAGAAAGGCGTCTTTGATGCCATGTAATTTGCAAATCGTAAAGGATCTTTTTCTACACGTTCTATAGCATAGTTCTTATCATATAGCCAAACATTTAATCGTGTTTTTTCATATTTTAAGCTATCTAATGCTTTGCTAGTACTACTTATGTCTGTTGCTTGATAGAAATCTCTAAACAATTCAAATTTTTCAAAAAATCGAGTAACGCCATTTAGGGTGTCCATATCTTTTTGAGCAATATATTTGTAGCCTAATGAATCTTTTTCGGCATTTTTAGCTTTTTTTCGTTCCGTTTCTTTTTTAGCTTCTTCTATAGCAGTTCTTATTTCATCATTAAATTGAGCAGGAATTCCATTTATTTCAGGTATAGAGTCTTGTAGTGCGGTATCTATTGCTTCTATAGCCTCTTTATTATTTATATTCATGTTTACAAAGGGAGAGTTAAATTCCTCTTCGTCAAAATCTGTATTAAAGAATGATAAAACACCTAGAATAATAAAGTAAAAGATACTAGCGCTAAGGAAAAAACGAAATGGATTTGCATAGTGAAAACGCTTTCCATCTACATAATAGCGTGTAATAGTACCAGGTTTAAAGAGTAAATCTTTTAAAGTATGCCTAAAACGGGAATCATATGTAAATACACTTAAAACAAATTCACTAAAAAAATCTTTAAGCGTAAGTCTTTTGGTAGTATTTAGTTGTCCGCAATAAGAGCAAAACCTATCTGTAAGATCCAGAGGATGTGCACAGTTGAGGCATTCAACTCCACGGTATTTGATGGCTTTTCGGCTATTGGGCTTTATCGAAGTTTCCTTCATGCCATAAATATAGGAGTTTTGTGTTAATTAGTAATCACCGAAGAGTTACTACTTCCCACGCCTACAAGTTCATCAAAACGACCTCCAGGACGACGATAATATGCAAGAATTTGATAATCATTTTCTGTTTGCCAGTAATTACCGCTAATTGCTTCTTTCCTATTAATAGTCCCATCTTCCTCTACTAATACATACTTATAGTTGTAGAATCCCTGTTTTAATAGCATTGGTAACTCATATCTATAAGTTCTAGGGTTGTATGTGAGTTTGGTAGATGCATTTGTGACATAATTATTAAAGTTACCATATACATGCAATTCTTTTCCTTTATCTAATTCTGTGTGATTTAAACTAAAATGAATCCATGCGTACTCTGCTTCAGATCTTGGAGTTCTTCCTTGTAATGTTGTAATCACAAAATTTCCATTAATATCTGGATTAAATGTATACGGAATATCTTTACGAGTAGGATTTGTATACAAATAATTGTGGTATAAACTTTTGAGTTCTATATAGCGTATGGCAGCTGTAGCGCCGCGTATATCTTTATTTTCAAAATTAAAAAACTCATTGCCTGCCCAAAAAGCAGTTTCTTGGTCATAACGATATTCTAATTTATTGCCTACTGTAAATTGAGGTGCAATCCCAGTAATAGCAGTCTTAAGATTGTTGTTTTGTATAATTACAACCTTAAGGTTTTGTCTTGGATTGATAATGAGTTGCTCCCCTCCATCTACAAAAAAACGAACCACTTGTTTGGTATTTACATAATTAAGATCTCTAGATCTTTTAATCTGAACCCCGACAGCAAACTGTGGATTATAGATCATAAACTTTCTAGAAAATACAAGTTCTCCCTCTTCATTATGAATACTTATTAAATAATTGCCCGTTTTTGTGAGTGCTTGTGTGAACTTATTTGGAATATTTAAGTGGTAATTAGAATACATCTGTAAGGTAGCTACAGAATTTTCAATATCTAATATACGTACGTTATCCATCCCTCTCATAAATTCAGAACGTGCTAATTTGCTAGGGGACCAATCTGCATCATGGTGTGTTATCTTGTAATAATAATCATGTTCATCTCCTATAATATCATCAAAACTTAATTGTAATGGATCTCCTAACTTAATAGTAGGTAGTTCCCCTAAAAACGTATCGCCTCTAAACTGAATTGTTTTAATATATGAAGGCTCAGGCGTCTCTACGGCGATTTGAGAAAAAGACAAATAGCTAGTAAAAACAATAAGTAATAAAGGTGATATTTTAGGTAATTTCATAAGAATGATAGTTGTGGGTCAAATATAATCAAAATCTATACCGAGAAATTGAGTGAATTTTTACACGCTTTCGCGAAAGCGTACCCTTAAACAAACACGTTATTATTCGTTAATTTATTACTAATAAACGTCTTTAAACATACTTTATGTTTGTGATTTGTTTAGAGATAATCAAAATTAATTATTTAGAACGGTTATAAATAATATGATCCCTATTTTCCAAGTGGAAAAAACGTATAGAAATTTGTAAATTTGCGCACCTTAAAATAGTAAGGTTTTAGATAACAAAAATCTACTGACATATGTCAAAAGACATTAGAATTAAAAAAGGTCTAGATATACGATTAGTGGGCGAAGCAGAAAAAAGTATTTCTGAGGGGCCACGATCAAGAACTGTAACTATCAGACCTTCAGATTTTCATCTGGTTACTCCCAAAATGGTTGTCAAAGAAGGAGCAAAACTTCAAGTTGGCGACGAGTTATTTTTTTCAAAATCACAAGAGCAAATACGTTTTGTGTCTCCTGTAGCAGGAACACTTGTAGAGATTAAGCGTGGGGCACGTCGTGTTATCACCGATCTTGTGATTGAAGCAGATTATTCGGGAGGATCTAGAGATTTTGGAAAATTAAGTGCTTCTGCATCTCCAGAAGCGATTAAAGAAAAACTTTTATCCAGCGGATTATGGCCGTTTATTAAACAACGTCCATATGATGTGGTTGCAAATCCAGTAAATGAGCCAAAGGCAATCTTCATTTCTGGACACAATACGGCACCACTCGCTCCGGATTTAGATTTTGTTCTTTCTGGTAAAGAAGCAGCATTACAAGCAGCATTAAATGCATTAAATGCACTCACCTCAGGAGGTGTGCATATTTCTGTTGGTGCTAGTAGTTCTATTTTCTCAGGAATGAATAATGTAGTAACACATACTGTAAAAGGACCACACCCTGCTGGGAATGTAGGAACGTTGATAAATAAACTAAGTCCTGTCAATAAAGGAGAGACTGTATGGACAGTAGCTGCTCAGGATCTTGTGATTATTGGTGAATTACTACTTACAGGTACATTTAATGCAACTCGTATTATTTCTGTAGCTGGTTCTGGTGTAAAAAAACCTTCTTATTACAAAACAATCATAGGAGCAGAAGTATCTACATTTGCATATGATGCTGGAGTAGACGGAGATACCAACCGTTTTATTTCAGGAAATGTACTTACTGGAAAACAAATAAAACCAGATGGTGCTTTAGGATATTATGCAAATGAATTTGTAGCTATCCCAGAAGGTGATGATTATGAGTTGTTTGGATGGAATAAGCCAGTATTCAATAAAATATCACCATCTAGAGCATTAACATTCTCTTGGATGCAGCCTAAAAAGAAGTATGATCTTGATACCAATACAAATGGTGAACATCGTGCTTTTGTGGTTACAGGTAATTACGAAGAAGTATTCCCATTAGATATCTATCCATTACAGATCTTAAAGGCTTGTATGGTAAAAGATCTTGATGAGATGGAAGCTTTAGGAATGTATGAAGTAGCACCAGAAGATTTTGCACTTACAGAATTTATCTGTGTATCAAAACAACCGCACCAAGACATTATCAGAGAAGGTCTTGACTTGATGTATAATGAAATAGGATAAGTGATGGGATTAAAACAAAACTTACATAAAATTAAAATGAAGTATGAGGGCAAGAAAATGGCCCCTGCATTTAATGCGATTCATACTTTTCTATACAGTCCTAATGAGACAACCCATAATGGTTCTCATATTAGAGCTGTGGATGACTTAAAGCGTACGATGAATACGGTGATTATGGCATTAGTGCCATGTTTAATCTTCGGTATTTTTAACGCAGGATATCAACATTACCTTGCTGCAGGAGAAATTGAAAGTGTAACAAGCTTTTTTAGTGGAGATTTCTGGAGCATGCAAAACTTTAGTAAAGGAGCTTGGAAAGTATTGCCTCTTGTGGTTGTTTCATACGGAGTAGGACTTCTTGTAGAATTTATTTTCGCAGTAATCAAGGGTCACGAAGTAGAAGAAGGATATCTTGTAACAGGAATGTTAGTGCCATTAATTGTACCAGTTGACACTCCATTATGGATGCTTTCTGTAGCTGTTGTATTTGGAGTGGTGATAGGGAAAGAAGTGTTTGGAGGAACGGGAATGAATATCTTAAATCCAGCTCTTACCATTCGTGCTTTCTTATTCTTTGCATATCCTACTTGGATGTCTGGAGATAAAGTATGGGTAACAGAAGCCAAAGAACTTGCTGGAGGAGCAGATGCTATTTCAGGAGAAACTATCCTAGGAAGTCTTGCTCAAAACAAATCTTTCGATTACGATGTAGCAGATATGTTCTTAGGTTTTATTCCTGGCTCTGTAGGAGAAACGTCTACTATCTTGATTTTATTAGGAGGATTATTTTTAATATTCTCAAAAATTGGAAGTTGGAGAATTATGCTTTCTATGGCATTAGGAGGTCTTGCAATGGGACTCATATTTAACGGAGTTGTAAGTCAAGGATGGATTGCAGAAAGCAGTAAATTTTATAGTCTAATGAGTACAGAATTCTGGCATCACCTTATTATAGGAGGTTTTGCTTTTGGAACTGTATATATGGCAACAGATCCAGTAACTGCATCACAAACCAATAAAGGAAAATGGATATATGGATTTCTAGCAGGATTTATTTCTGTAATGATTCGTGTATTTAACCCAGCCTATCCAGAAGGTGTAATGCTAGCAATACTTCTTATGAATGTATTTGCTCCTACTATTGATCATTATGTGGTACAAGGGAATGTGAAGAAAAGAATGAAACGTCTAAAAGTTAAAACAGCATAATCATGGCAAATACAGACGGAAACGGATATACAATAGGGTTTGCAACAGTTATGGTATTTGTTGTAGGAGGTGTTTTAGCTTTTTTAGCTACATATCTTAAGGAACCTATTAGGCAAAACGAGCGCTTTGAAAAGCAACAGAGTATTTTATATGCTATGGGTGTTCATGAAAATGGAGATGATACAGGTTCAGTAAATTTTATACCAACTGATAAAGTAGAGGAAGCATATGAAACTTACATTAAAGAAACGTATGTTATACAAGGTGGTAATATAGAAAAGAGTGAAGAAGCTTTTACTATAGACATGAAAAAGCAAAGCAAATTTTCTAAGAGTGAGCGTAAAATGCCTCTTTTTGTAGGAGAACGTGACGGTAAAAAGTTTTACGTAATCCCGATGTATGGGAAAGGACTTTGGGATGCTATTTGGGGATATGTTGCCCTAGATGATAAACTCATTGTACAAGGTGCTACTTTTGATCATAAAGGAGAAACACCAGGATTAGGAGCTAATATCAAGGAGCGTTACTTTATGGATGATTTTATTGGAGAACAAATCATGAATGGCAATAAATATGCAGGTATTACAGTTGCCAAAGGAAATAACGATCCTAAAAACGAAACAAAAGATGATAATGAAGTTGATGCACTTGCAGGCGCAACGATTACTGGGGATGGCGTAAGCGCCATGCTTAAGAGTACATTAAAATCTTATATTCCTCATATTCAAAACTTGAAATAATATTATGGGATTACTATCAAAAAAAGATCAAAAATTAATTCTTGATCCGTTAGCAGACGATAACCCGATTACAATACAAGTATTAGGTATCTGCTCTGCATTGGCAATTACAGCACAACTAAAGGCATCTATCGTAATGTCTATTTCTGTAATATTTGTATTGGGAGTAGGAAATGTAGTCATCTCGCTTATGAGAAACATCATTCCTTCTAAAATTAGAATTATTGTACAATTAGTTGTTGTGGCAACACTTGTAATTATTGTAGATCAAGTCTTGAAAGCCTATGCATACTCACTGAGTAAAGAACTTTCAGTATTCGTAGGGCTTATTATTACCAACTGTATTATTATGGGACGTTTTGAAGCCTTTGCTTTAGGAAATGGTCCATGGCGTTCTTTCTTAGATGGAATAGGAAATGCACTTGGGTATGGAGTGATCTTAATTATTGTAGGATTCTTTAGAGAACTTTTTGGTTCAGGTACATTACTTGGATTTAAAGTATTAGGAGATCCAATAGAAAAAACAGGATTATATGCTACAGGATATGAGAATAATGGATTTATGTTATTATCACCTATGGCACTGATTGTTGTTGGACTTATTATATGGGTACAACGTTCACGCAATAAAGCATTAATCGAAGAAAATTAAAAGGAGTTTTAATACGCTTTCGCGAAAGCGTACACCTTAAAAATATAATATGGAACATTTAGAATTATTTTTTAAATCGATATTTATAGATAACATGGTATTTGCCACGTTCCTTGGAATGTGTTCATACCTTGCAGTATCTAAAAAAGTAAGTACAGCTGTGGGACTTGGAGCCGCAGTAATATTTGTACTTGCAGTAACGGTTCCCTTAAACTGGCTACTAGATCAGTATATCTTACGTGATGGGGCATTAGCTTGGTTAGGACCTGAATATGCAGATTACGATTTAAGTTTCTTATCCTTCATCCTATTTATTGCTACTATTGCAACCATGGTACAATTGGTAGAGATTGTTGTAGAGAAATTTTCTCCATCGCTTTATAACTCATTAGGTATTTTCTTACCACTTATTGCTGTAAACTGTGCGATTCTTGGAGGATCTTTATTTATGCAGTCAAGGGATATTCAAACATTAGGTCTTGCGACTACATATGGAATTGGATCTGGAATAGGATGGTTTTTAGCCATTCTTGCGATTGCTGCAATTAGAGAAAAAATTAGATATTCAAATGTACCTGCACCACTTAGGGGGTTAGGAATTACGTTTATTATTACAGGACTTATGGCTATTGGGTTTATGAGTTTTGGAGGAATGTTAACTGGAGGTGATGAAGAAGAAGAGACAACACCTGTTGCAGAAGTTACCCCAGTAAAAGAAATGACACAAGAGGCTAGTGATGAGCTAGTTTTAACTACAAACGAAAAAGAATAATCATATGTTATTAGTTGCTAGTATGTCTGGCGTTGTAATCGCCACGATTGTTGCCTTTTTAGTACTCACACTTTTATTAGTGGGGTTACTATTATTTACAAAACAAAAACTGTCTCCTTCAGGACCAGTTACTATTACTATAAATGGAGATAAAGAAGTAGAAGTAGCTTCAGGAAGCACACTTCTTTCTACATTAGGTAATAACAAAATATTTTTGCCCTCTGCTTGTGGGGGTGGTGGTACTTGTATTCAGTGTGAATGCCACGTATTAGAAGGTGGAGGAGAAGCGCTACCTACAGAGACACCTCACTTTAGCCGTAAAGAGTTAGCTCATGGAGCACGTTTGGCTTGTCAAGTGAAGGTAAAGCAGAATATGAATATTACGATACCTGAAGAGGTATTCGGAATTAAAAAATGGGATGCTACTGTTGTTCGTAATTACAATGTTGCTTCTTTCATTAAGGAATTTGTTGTTGAGATTCCTGAAGATATGGGGTATAAAGCTGGAGGGTATATTCAGATTGAAATTCCAGATTGCGAAATTAAGTACTCAGATATTGATATTACGGCGCATCCAGAAGAGCATGATACACCAGATAAATTCCAAGCAGAATGGGATAAATTTGGATTATGGCCGCTTGTGATGAAAAATAGTGAGACGGTAGAGAGAGCATATTCTATGGCTTCTTTCCCAGCAGAAGGGCGTGAGATTATGTTAAATGTTCGTATCGCTACGCCACCATGGGATCGTGCTAAAAATCAATGGATGGATGTAAACCCAGGTGTTGCATCATCTTATATATTTGCTCAGAAACCAGGAGATAAAGTTGTGATTTCTGGACCTTATGGAGAGTTCTTTATTAATGAGTCTGAGGCAGAAATGCTATATGTAGGTGGAGGAGCTGGAATGGCACCGATGCGTTCGCATTTATATCATCTATTCAAAACACTTAAAACTGGACGTACTGTTACCTATTGGTACGGTGGTCGTTCTAAACGTGAATTGTTTTATTTAGAGCATTTCCGTGAATTGGAGAGAGAATTTCCAAATTTCAAATTTTACTTAGCACTTTCAGAACCTTTAGAAGAAGATAACTGGAAAGTAAAAGATAGCACAGAAGGTGAAGGAGATGGTTTTGTAGGGTTTATTCACCAAGTAGTAATAGACCAATACTTAAACAAGCATGAAGCTCCTGAAGATATTGAATTATATTTCTGTGGACCTCCATTAATGAACAATGCTGTTCAGAAAATGGGAGAAGATTTTGGTATCCCAGATGAGAATATCCGATTTGATGACTTTGGAGGATAATATATTCTCCGCGTAAGCAGAGATTTCGTAATAGGAAAAGCCTGATACATTTTTGTGTCAGGCTTTTTATTGTGTAGATTTTATGCGCTTTCGCGAAAGCGTATATTTAATTAATATAAGAAATAGAGGTTTTTATAGTTATATAAATAATGAAAAAAGGAATACTCTTCATCATAATCTCAGGACTTGGCATCTTAGCTTTCTTGAATTTCTCAAGAGAAGGAAAGGTAGTTAAAGGAGCAGTAACGGCCTATGTAACGCCAACTTCTTTGATAGATAAAGATGGAATGACTATAAAAACACGTGTAAAGATTCCTGAAGGGTATACCCGTGTGATTCCTGAAGAGGGTACATTTTCTCATTATATTCAAAATTATCAACTTAAAAAGGCAGATGCCGAAGTAATCAATTACGATGGGGATCCTTATATTTTTCAACAGGGTCATGTAGGTGTATTGGAAGTGCCAGTCCCATCTAATGGATTACAGCAATGTGCTGATGCACTTATAAGATTACGATCTGAGTATTTGTGGGAGACCAATAGAAAAGATGAAATAGGTTTTAAATTTACCAGTGGACATTATTGCTCTTGGCAAAAATATGCGCAAGGATATCGTCCTAAAATCAACGGAAATAAAGTTACTTTTTCAAAAACAGCAGCAACCAATATTTCTAAAGAAAACTTTTATAAATACCTCAATCTTATTTACACCTATGCAGGTACGTATTCTTTGTCACAAGAATTAAAAAAAATACATAACTTATCTGATGTGATGATTGGAGATTTGTTGATTTATCCTGGATTTCCTGGGCATGTAATGATGGTAGGTGATATCGTTGAAAATAATCAAGGAGAACGTCGCTACGTGTTTTTTCAAGGAAACACACCTGCACAAAGTGTACATATCATTAAAAACGTTTCTGATGCAGACATAAACCCTTGGTATGATCTAAAAGGTAAAACATCATTAGATACTCCGATTTATACATTTTCAAGCTTTGAAATGGTACGATTCAAATAAGATGCTATGAGTCTTGATTTTTTTCTTTTTAAGAAATGTTTTTATTAAAATAATACTATCTACAACAGGATATACTGGGGCAAATAGTAACCCTACAACTCCATGTAAAATAGCTTTTGCTTCTTGAGTTGGATTTGCATAATCGTTATCTCCAAATACTAACTGATAACTGAAAATAAATAAGAAAGCACAAAACGGGTAGACAACAATTCTAAGTAGGATATTTTTGAAAAACTTAAACATATAGCATATAAGTATATTATATTTCTATAATGTTACAAGCGCTCTTTTGTATAAAATCAAAGTATAATTACGCTATAGGTGTTACCTTTGCAATATGGCAGTTTTTCTTACAGAACAAGAGTTACATAACCTTGCAATGAATATTGTAGGGGAAGATTTAGAAGCACAAGGATATGAGTTTATGGGTGTAAATTCAAAACTCAAAAAAGACCCTCAATTTGTGGCTTTAAAAGATAAAAAATTACACTTTGTTATTGTTAGGGCGATCACATATCCAGATAATGCAAATGTGTATGATGAAGCTTTTATGCAAAAAATGAAAAAGCATGCGCTTAAATTTGAAGCACGTACTTTTTATGCAGGTGTAGGATTAGGTCATGGAGATAACTATCAACACCCAGCGGAAAAGGATGTGCCTTATGCCATGATTTATAACGGACTTCAAGAAATCTTATAATGAAATATATTACGCTACTTTTACTAATATGTTGTCTTGCTTCTTGTAAGACAGATACCTCTAGTCAAATCTCGATTAAAAGTGAGGCATTTGGAACTACCTATGCTGTTACGTATTTTGGTGAATATGAAAAATCACCTCGTATTAGAAAAGGGATTGACTCTGTAGTGCAAGTCGTAAATAGATCTATGAGTACCTATATCCCAGAAAGTGATATTTCTAAAATCAATAAAGGGGATAGTACAATTGTTGTAGACACGATGTTTAAAGAGGTATTTGCGCTTTCGCGAAAGCTACACAAATTGACAAACGGTTATTTTGACCCAACAGTTGGAAGTTTGCGTAATGCCTATGGATTTGGAGACACAAAACCACTAGCAATAATTGATAGTATTGTTTTAGACTCTATGATGCGTTATGTTGGTTTTGATAAGTTAGCACTTTCACCAAAAGGTACTGTGCAAAAGAAGTATCCAGAAGTATATATAGATTTTAATGCAGTTGCAAAAGGGTATGGGATAGATCGAATAGCTACTTTTCTTCAAAATGAAAATATTCCTGATTTTCTCATTGAATTAGGAGGTGAAATTCGCGCACAAGGGAGACATCAATTAAAAGATAAATCTTGGGTAGTAGGTGTAGAAAGTATTTATTCTTCTGTACAAGATAGGCAAGCTACAGTAACGTTGCGACTAGAAGATAAATCAATGGCAGGCTCAGGAAACTACCGTAAAAATAGAATTGATTCTATTACTGGAAAGCAATACGTACATACCATAAACCCACTAACAGGAAGTGCTGAAAAAATTAATATGTTAAGCGCTAATGTAATAGCACCTACTTGCGCCGAAGCAGATGCATGGGCAACAGCCTTTATGGCCATGGGGGTAGAGCGTTCTAAAGCAATACTAGCTATACAAAAAGATATAGATGCTTATTTAGTGTTTTCTGACGGAGAGAATTCAACAAGTACATATGTAACAGATGGCTTTAAGCAATTATTGACAGAGTAAATCTAAAAACGTAACGCTTCTTTTTTGTAAAATTCTTTTGCCGTAATTGGTGTTCCTGCAATAGTAGCTGTATCCCAGTCTTGTGTGATTTTCCACTGTCCATTTATTTTTTCAAGTACAATGTGAAATTGCCCATAACTATATTGTGTTTCTCCACCTTTTGAAGTGAATCCTATACGATAAAAACCTACCTCATAAGAAGTAGTTTTATTTGTTTTTCTACTGTCAAACCAAAAGTCTAGACTAATTTTATCTCCATTTTTACGATTGCTCGCAAAACGCTCAGCATTTCCTTTTTTAAAGGCATTTTCTGTATCGATACCCTGTGGGGTTACGCGTAATACGTGATCTGCATAGGTGGCATTTAAGGCATCGCCGTCTAGTGTTTCAAAGGCCATTTGGAAAGGTTTCCAAACCATTTTATCTATTTCTTTTTGGATAGTTTCTGTATCTGTTTGTGCACTCATTGATGTGATTCCTAGAATGAACAGTAAAATTAGTATTCGCATAATATGAAGTTATTTACTATAGATAATTTATTCTTTTTTATAGCCGTTAGGGCGTTTCCATCGTATAGGAGCAGCTGGCTCTTTCTGTAACTGAAATTCTTGTGTTTGTAATAAACGCATTGCTTCTTCAACGCCTTTTTCTAATTGCGGGTCTTTACCTTCCATTACTGACTTCGGGTCTTGGATCACTTCTATATCCGGGGAAACACCTTCTCCTTCTACAGCCCAATTACCATCTACATCATAAAAACCACCTCTTGGTGCTACCATACGACCACCATCTATAAATGGAGGAGTATCCCAAGTTCCTACAAGACCTCCCCACGTTCTAGTTCCTACAAGAGGGCCAATTTCTTTTGCGTGAAACATATAAGGTAATAAATCTCCTCCAGAACCCGCACGTTCATTAATGAGCATAACCTTTGGACCCCAGATGCCCGCTATAGGAGTTGTCCAAGGTCTATTATCATGAGATTTGCTATTAAAATAACCTAATAATTCTCTAGACATAATATCAATCATATAATCGGCAGCAGAACCTCCACCATTATTACGCTCATCTACAATAACCCCCTTTTTATCTTGCTGAGAAAAATAATATCGGTTAAAGGAAGAAAACCCAGCGCCTGAAGTATTAGGTACATATACATATGCTAATTTACCTCCAGATAATTCGTCAACTTTTTTACGATTGTTTTCAACCCATGCATTGATGCGCAACCCTCGCTCACTGCGTATAGGTTTTATAAGAATATCTCTAGCTCCATTTTCTGAAGGACTTGAATTAACGGTAAGTGTGATTTCCCTTCCTGCAGTTTGTTCTAATAAACTATAAGGATTTATAGAAAGATCCAATTTTTGTCCCTGAATAGCAATAATGTAATCTCCTTCTTTTACATGAATACCAGGTAATGATAAAGGCGCTTCTAAATTTGGATTCCAGCGTTCTCCGGTATAGATTTTTTTAATGCGATAGGCGTTATTTTCTACAGAGATATCGCAACCTAATAATCCTACAGGTACTCTATCAACATCTGGCATATCTCCACCAGAGACATACGAATGCCCTATAGAAATTTCCCCACTCATAATATCTACAACATAATTAAGATCACTTCTATGTCTTACATGCTTTATCCAAGGTGAATACCATTCATAAATGGCATCCCAAGGAGCTCCATGCGTATTATTTACGTATAAGAAATCTCGCATATAGCGCCAGCCTTCTTTGAAAATTTGATGGTATTCATCAGTAGGATGTATTTTTATTCTTAGATTCATTTTAAGTTTTCCGTCTCCTGCTTTAGGAGGCGCTTTAGTGTCAACAATACTCCATGATCCATTTTTGTATAGTAACATATTTTTGCGATCAAATGATGTGACCATTTGTGAAACGTCAGTACTAAAAACAGTAGCTTCCATTTTTTCAACATCATATTTGTGTACAGTTAATCCAGGTTTATTAGGAATATTTTCTGCTATAAAAACAGTGTTTTTAGGTCCTTTAGCTAGCGCTACATATTGGCGTTCATCAAGTTTTAAAGAAATACTACGATCAAAAATACCTTCTGAGTCAATAGTTACTTTAACACTAGTGACACTGTCTTTTTTCTTTTCCTTATTTGCTTTTTTATCCTTTGTGTCCTCTTTTTTAGGTGTTGTTTCTTCCTCATCTGTTTTAGGAAGATTTGGAGCAACACCAGATTTTGAAAGAACGATGGCGTATAAACTTCTGTTGACTTCAATGTCATATGAACTCATATCTAGCCAACCCGATTGTAATCCATAGTTTGTGCTTGCCAGAAAGTATAAATAGTTTCCACTTTCATCCCAAATAGGGCTGATAGCATCTGCAATACCGTCAGTTAATTGAAGCGTCTTTTTTGTGGATATATTATAAGCAAAAATCGCTTTAAAATGACTTTTCAATTGTTTGGGGTATGCTATCCATTGACTATCTGGAGACCAAACAGGATTCATCGTTCTATTAGGATGCGCATAACTATCTGAATCTACTTTTTGAGCTTTTCCTGTAGTGAGATTAATCACCCAGATATTATAATCAGTATCAGAATATGCAATGTGTGTGCCATCTGGAGACCAATCAGGTTGAAAATAAAATGTATGATTAGGAAGTGTATATGATTTTTGATTTCCGCCATTTTGATCTGCGGTAATAAGCTTGTATTCTCCACTAGCATCAGAAAACCAAGCAATTTTATCACCTTTTGGAGACCATACTGGAGCACGTTCGGCAGATGTAGATGTATTAGATAGATTACGCCACGTTCCATTTTCTTTAGGAACACTAAATATGTCTCCCCTATGTTCAAAAATAGCACGTTTTCCAGTAGGAGATATATTAGGATTTGATAATTGGCGTGCTGATATGTCTTCCCATCTTGGTCTCGCAAAATTCATATCTCCCTGCACAGTAATAGTAAGTTGTTTTGTGCCGCCGTTAGGATCTAAAAGATGTAAATATCCACCTTGCTCATAAATGATTTTATCACCATTGGCATCAAGGCTTTTAATATCATATTTTTTATGGAAAGTGACTTGATTTTCGATACCAGTTGTCACATTATATGACCAAATGTTACTTACATAATCTCGTTCAGATAGATAATAAACAGTATTGTCAATCCATACAGGGTCCAGATGTCTTTCTTTGTTCCCTTGAGGTGTTCTTGTCAATTTTTTTGTTTCTAGATTTACAATCCATATGGGCAATGCCTGCCCACCTCTATAATTACGCCATTCCAGATCCCAAGAAGTAATAGGAACATACGCTACATGTTTTCCATCTGGAGAAATTTCTCCAGACCCAGCCCTTGGTAAATCAAAAGATGTAGGTAACCCTCCCGTTGGAGAGACCGTATAGAATTTACTAGTTTGTGTAGGGCGACTTTCTCTCCCTGAACGAAAAAGTATTTCCCCTTCGGGTGTCCATCCTTGCACAATGTCAGCGCCTGGGTGCCATGTTAATCGTTTGGGTTCTCCTCCAAATGATGGGATTGTATATACATCTGTATTGCCATCATATTGAGCAGTAAAAGCAATTGTTTTGCCGTCTTGAGAAAAATGTGGTGAAGATTCAGCTCCTTCATTACTAGTAAGCCGTATCGCACTACCGCCTTGAATTGGAACTTTCCATAAATCATTAGCATACACAAAGACAATTTCTGTATTAGAAATAGTAGGTTGCCTTAGTAATTGTGTTCCTTGAGCTGTAATAGCAACACTTATAAACAGAGCTATTAATAAACATAAATTTCTCATTAAAATAGACTTAAGTTTTAGAGGAATCAAGGTATTGAAAAAAAAGGAAAAGACCTTGATTGTCTATAAAGTAAGCTGTGTATTTAACATATTATTATATTCTTTTCTAATATGTGATTTGGGCGTGACCTTTATCCTGAATTAAGTTCAGGATAAAGGTCAGGCTTTCCGTTTCAATTCCGCTCACTTTTACAAAGTGATGCGGGATTTACACTACAATCCTTCACGCAAAAGAGAAGTTTTACAAAGCGTCTAATTGTAACAAATACATCATACTTGAGAATATGGTAACTTTTTGAAATTACTTCCTACACACAGGAAGTATTTCGCCTTGAGCGAGTCTGTATACATCTACTTCTTCTGGTGATAATATGGTTGTGTAATCTACTTCATCTACTTTAAAGCCTATGCTTCGTAGCTTGTCAAAATAATCCCTGCCGTAGACACGTACATGATCATATTGACCAAAAATTTTAGCACGTTCAATAGGGTCTGTAATTGTATTATCTTCAAAAGTAACGTCACGATCTAATTCCTGTGGTATTTGTAAAATAGCCAATCCTCCAGGTTTAAGTACGCGATACAGCTCTTGCATGGCTTTCGTATCGTCAGGGATATGCTCTAATACGTGATTACAGAAAATAATGTCGTATTGATTTTCGCCGAAAGGCAACTTACAAATATCGGCTTTTACATCGGCCAGAGGAGAGTTAAGATCTGTAGTCGTATACTCTAAGTGTTTTAGTTTTCTAAAACGTTTATAAAATGCTTGTTCTGGCGCAAAGTGAAGTACTTTTGAAGGTGTTGAGAAAAAATCGGTTTCACGTTGTAGCCAAAGCCATAATAATCGATGTCTTTCTAGTGATAGGGTAGAAGGAGATAAGATATTTTCACGTTGTGTAACGTATCCGTATGGAAGAAACTTTCGAAATCCTTTTCCATCGATAGGGTCTTTATAACGTGATCCTCTTAAAAATAGGGCAAAAATAGGCCGTATAACATAACTCAACCGAATGAGTAATGGTCTTGGAATTGCATTTAGAAAAAATTTAAAAAGCTTTTTCACCTGTTAGAGTACCAATGCTTGTTGACGAAAAGGAGTTTCCTCATCACTTTCAATACCCAATGCTTGATATATGTATGCAAAGGTAGATAGTAGTTCTGGTTTTCCATCTACAATAGCTACATCATGTTCAAAATGAGCACTCGGTTTATTATCACGTGTGGTAATGGTCCATCCATCACTATGTTGTTTGATGTTTTTTGTACCTAAATTAATCATAGGTTCTATAGCGACGACCATGCCTTCTACAAACTTTTTGCCACGCCCTCGTTTTCCATAGTTAGGCATTTCTGGTGCTTCATGCATGACTTTACCTAATCCATGACCTACGAGTTCACGTACCACACCATATCCATGGTCTTCTGTATATTTTTGGATAGCATAGCCTACATCACCTACTCGGTTTCCTACTTTAAGTTGCTCGATCCCTTTATAGAGTGATGCTTTTGTAACATCCAATAATTTTTTTACTTCAGGAGCTACTTCGCCTACTTCAAACGTATAGGCGTGATCTCCATAAAACCCATTTTTGATAGCACCACAATCTATAGATATAATGTCTCCTTCTACAAGAGGGGTATCATTAGGAATCCCATGAACTACTTGTTGATTTGGACTCATGCATAATGTATTGGGAAAATCATACAAACCTAAAAAACCAGGAATAGCATCCTGACTGCGTATGTATTCTTCGGCAAGTTTATCTAAGTGTAAGGTGGATACTCCAGGTTTTACTTCACTGGCAAGCATCCCCAACGTACGAGATACAACCAGTGCGCTTTCTCGCATTATTTCTATTTCTTCTCTAGTCTTTTGAATAATCATACGTCTGTATCGTTTTGATCTTTAAATAAGTCTTCCATACGAGATAGAAATCCTTTTTTAGGTCTTTTGGCTTTTAAATTAGGTTTTTTTGAGGTGTTAGTATCCTCTATAAGTAAATGATGAATTTCTCCCCATCCCATCATGCCTCCTATATTTCTATCATCTATAAACAAATCAGCATTTATTTTTCGACTTATGTTAGGACTCATTTCCTCTTCAGGATAGCTTTTATTGACAGTATAAAACGTAATGCCATTTTTTTTGCAAAAGGCAACAGCTTCTTCTAGTTTTTTTCCAGAACGATAGGTCCATAAAATAAGTAAATGTCCTTCGCTTTGAAGTTTTTTTAAGGTGTCAAAAGCAAATAATAAAGGTTTGCCTATATCTGGATACGCATTTGCAACAATGGTACCATCAAAATCTACTGCTATTGTCTTCTTATCCAATGAAAAAAATTTGGTACAAAGTTACAAAAATGAAAAGGTAGTGTGTCTAATGTAGTTTACAAATAAAAAAGCGTCTACTACAATTGTAATAGACGCTTTGATTATATAGTGTTATGTTTATGCTGTTTCTCCAGCTTTAGGATCTTCTCCATACTGATTAGGACCGTGCGTTCCTTCAGTAGCCATTAATATAAGCATCCAAATTCCTCCAATAAGAGGTATAAAAGCTATAAAATAATGCCAACCGCTTTTACCTTGGTCATGTAATCTTCGCACAACAACAGCTAACGAAGGAACAAATACAGCTAGGGCGTATATAACAACTAATCCAATGCCTATATACATAATTGTTGGGCTTTCCATAGCAGCACCTATAATTACAGGAATATAGAGTGCAAGTGTAATTAATAGATTAAATAAGACAAACATCCAATATTCTTGACGTCTAGCTCTACCGTCAAAATTTGCATAATTATCTCTTACAACTTTTAAATACCATTCCATAAAATTTAATGTGTTTTTTAAATAATGAAATCTGATGGTTAGATCATTTCATTATTTTTTGGTTAGTGATTGAATTCGATACCAATATATAGAAATAAATACAAATAACCCCAGTTGTGCATTTTGATTAGATTTCTTCATTTTTTCCCCTCCCTGAAGGGTGAATATCAGAAATCTTCATTCCATCCTTTAGGATTTGAGGAAAAGAATGGAGATTAGATGTCCAGATAACAGTCATTTTGACAAAATGCACAACGGGTACAAATAACAATTTTGTAATGGTATACTAATGAAGTACGCTGATTATTCAGCGTATGGATGCTTGTACTCTTCTCCATTCAGAATCTTGGCCATATCTTGTTCAATACTAAAGATAGAGTACTCTACAATACGTCCTAGTTCTTTCCCTTCTTTTTCGAAGATGATGGTAGGTACATATTCAACATCTCTACCTTCTAGAAATTCTTCGGGAGCTAATTTGTCTTCTGAAACTGTAATAAGATGTATGTTGGAAGTATCAATTCCTGCAAGATCAAGCGCTTTAAAAAAAGCAGGTACTTCTCGCTGACTATCTTCGCACCAAGTTCCCATAAATACTGTAATGTCTGTATCGGCTAAAGTTTCTTTGATAGAAGTCATTGTAACTGTGTCTAATGGATGCTCTTTATAACTTACATCAAACCACTTTTTGTAGGGTTCTTTTTCTAAAGTAGCACGTACTTGCTTTCCAATAATGATAGGATCTCCATTATCATCTATAAGGTCGTTTTCTGTGTCTTCTATCGTTTCAGATTCTGTATTTTGAGCAGGTGTTTCTGTGGTTTTTGTGTTTTCTTTACAAGCTGTAAATGCAAGACTAACAATAAGTAATGCTGTTAAAATTTTATTGAATTTCATCTGTTTTAAAATTTTCTTTTATTAAACAAGTGATGTGCGATCCATCACCTCAGGTTGTGTCACTCCAATTAATTTTAATACAGTAGGTGCCACATCTGCCAAAATACCATTTTTTATGGTTTTAATGTCTTTGTCAACAAGAATAACTGGAACTGGATTTGTAGTATGTGCTGTATTTGGAGTACCATCAGGATTAATCATCGTTTCTGCATTTCCATGATCGGCAATGATAATCACCGTGTAGTCTTTATCTTGTGCTTCAGTGACAATAGCTTTGGTGCAGCTATCTACAGTTTCGCAGGCTTTGATGGCTGCTTCCATAACTCCTGTATGTCCAACCATGTCTGGATTTGCAAAGTTTAAACATACAAAATCAACGTCACCTTTTTGAATTTCAGGAATGATTTTATCACGTATTTCAAAAGCACTCATTTCGGGTTGCAAGTCATAAGTTGCTACTTTTGGAGAAGGACATAATAACCGGGATTCTCCTTCAAAAGGTGTTTCTCTTCCTCCATTAAAGAAGAAGGTGACGTGAGGGTACTTTTCAGTTTCTGCAATACGGATTTGTTTTTTGCCTGCTTTTGCTAATGTTTCTCCTAAGGTATCTACAAGATTATCTTTATCATATATAACATTCATACCAGAAAAGGTATCGTCATAATTGGTCATTGTTACATAGTGAAGTTGTAGTTTCTGAGTGTGTTGCTCAGGAAAATCCTTTTGCGATAGCATCTCGGTAAGCTCACGACCACGATCTGTTCTAAAATTAAAAAAGATAATAACATCATCTTCTTGCACGGTAGCTATAGGTGCTCCATTTTGAGTACAGACTAAAGGCTTTAAGAATTCATCGGTAATAGCTGCATCATAACTTTTTTGTATGTCAGTTGCAGGATTTTCTGTGTGCGTTCCTTTACCATTTACAATGAGGTCATACGCCATTTGTACACGTTCCCAGCGCTTATCTCTGTCCATCGCATAATAACGTCCAATGACTGATGCGAGTTTGGTATTATACGCTTTCGCGAAAGCGGATATATCCTCCACAAATGCCTTCCCCGACTTTGGGTCTACATCACGACCGTCTGTGAATGCGTGAATGTATGATTGTGATACACCAGCAGTATTTGCAGCTTTAATCAATCCTTTCAAATGATTGATGTGAGAATGCACACCTCCATCTGAAAGCAATCCTAAGAAATGAATAGGCTTTTGATGTTTTTTTGCATAGTTAAAAGCATCTATAAGTGTTTGCTCGTCTTTAAGAGTATCGTTTTTTAACGCACGATTAATTTTTGCAAAATCCTGATAGATAATTCGGCCGGCACCTAGGTTCATATGTCCTACTTCGCTATTTCCCATTTGTCCTTCTGGAAGTCCTACATTCTCTCCGTGTGTGAGTAATTGTGCATGGGGATACTGCTTGTATAAGCTGTCAATAAATGGGGTTTGTGCTTGATCTACCGCCGATACTTTTTGGTCTGGAGCCATACCCCATCCGTCTAATATCATCAAGATTGTTTTCTTATTCATCTGTCTTGGTTTATTACTGTAAAGATAAAAAACAAAACCCCGCTACTGCGAGGTTTTGGAATGCTTTTAACGAAAACGTTTTAGCCTTGATATCCATATTTCTGGATAGACTCTTTAATTTTTTCAATACGATTATCAGGATCGGGATGTGTACTTGAAAATTCTGGCTGACGGTTTGGTCCTGCGGCAGCTTTTAATATTTGCATAACACCTATCATTTCTCTAGGATCATAACCAGATCGAATCATAAAACGTATCCCAAGGTCATCACTTTCTAGTTCATCTTCACGACCATTACCTAAAAGGATATTTTGTCCTATACCACTAGCTGCTTGTCCCATACCTCCACCAACTTCAGCTCCCATAGAAATGGTTTGCCACATTTCAGATTTTGCGACACGCTCAGCACTATGTTTTCCTAATACATGTCCAATTTCATGTCCTAATACTCCAGCGACTTGATCGTCATTTTGAAGTTGACTGTATAAGGCATATGTGATAAATATTTGTCCACCAGGGAGTGCAAAGGCATTTATAGTTTGGTCATCTCTAAGTAAATGAAATTCAAATTTATAAGGGGATTCTCTAGCGACCGTGTTTTGAACAAGATCGTTTCCTATTCTGTCAATATAAGCTTGTAATCGTTGATCTGGATATAATCCACCATGTTGTTGTGCCATTGCAGGTGCATGTTGAAGTCCAATAGCGATCTCTTGCTCGGGAGACATGTTTATGGATTGTACGGTTCCTGTATATGGGTTTTCTTCTTTGTTACTACAGTTTTTGATGAGTGCAAAAGCTACTACAGCGACCCCAATTAGGAGTCTTATTTTCATTCCGCCACCACGTCTCATGATATGTTAATTTTGGTTAGTGCACCTAAGGTACAAAAAAAGTCTGTAGCTGTTAATTATTAGTCGTTAGTCAAAAAAGATATAAATTACGGAGCATAAAATTTCCTTATTCAAGGAAATGAAATAAACGGTGTAAAGTAATGGAGTGATTTTCGCGAAAGCGAAAGCATATACAGGATGACCTCTTCCTTTTGTATGTATTTCGTCACCTCAATACATCCATCTTCCCTCGCTGAGGAAAGAGCTTTTTACTATAAAATATCCAGTATTAAAATAGAGTGCTATTCTAAGCGGCTGTATATGAATAATTTATGTGTAGTTTTATTGAAAGTATAGAATTGTGTTCTTAACTATAACAGTTAAACACTTAAATTCATTTCACTTCATATCTCCATCCATGAGGATCTGCACTACGATTGTATTGTATATCTTTTAATGCTTTCTTAAAACTAGTGGCATAACTGTTTGCTACAGTAGGTAAATCATAATCTTTTTCTTGATATCCAAAACTTTTAAAGGGAACTACTACGGCAGCCGTTCCTGCTCCGAAAATTTCTTTAAGTTCACCTGATGTTGCAGCAGCTACAATTTCTGATACAGAAATGCGTCGTACTTGTACATCAATACCTTTGTCTTTAGCAAGTTGAATGATGCTCTTACGTGTGATTCCGTCTAGAATACGATCATTATTTGGAGCGGTAAGTAGGGTGTCACCTATTCTAAAGAATACATTCATGGTACCTGCTTCTTCTAGATACTCGTGTGTACTAGCATCGGTCCAAACAATTTGTTGATATCCTTTTTCTTTGGCTAGATTGGTAGGATAAAATTGCGAAGCATAGTTTCCTGCTGCTTTTGCAAATCCAACACCACCATCGGCAGCACGACTGAACTTTTCTGCAAATAATACACTTACTTCGCCAGAATAATAGGCTTGTGCTGGTGCACAAATAATCATAAATCGGTAGCGATCCGACGGAGAAGCAGAAACGCCTGATTGTGTAGCAATTACAAAAGGTCGAATATATAATGCATTTCCATCTCCAGGTTGTATCCAGTCATTATCTAATTTAAGAAGGGTTTCTAGGCCTTCAAAAAAGAATTCTTTTGGAAATTCAGGCATGGCAAGTCTTGATGAAGACTTATTGATACGTTCCCAGTTTTCTTCGGGACGGAATAGCCATGTGTTATTTGCATCATCTTTAAAGGCTTTCATTCCTTCAAAAACAGCTTGTCCATAATGAAAAACTTTTGCACTAGGGTCTATAGTTATAGGTCCGTAAGGCGCTATTTGAGGCTGTTGCCACGCACCATCTACATAATCACAAAAAAACATATGATCTGTAAATACACTTCCAAAAATTAGATTATTAAAATCTACTTCATTTATTCTACTCTTCTCAGATTTTGTAATGTTCATTGCAACAGTTGTGTTCATGGTGCAAATTTAAGGATTTAACAGGCTAGAGATACTTATAAATTCATAATTTTGTCATATAATTAGCTAGTACCTATCAAAAGATTTTAAACAAATGAAAACAAAATTTATCATATTAGTAATTGCACTCATTTCATTGAGTTGCAAAGAGCAAGTTGAAGAGGTGAAAAATGAAGGAGAAGTTGCTGTAGTAGATATTAAACAACAAACGGATCAGACATCATACGCAACTTATGGTGAAAAAATAACAGCTCAAAATTTAATGGCTGTTTCCGCTGTAAAAGAGAACTATAAAAACTTAAAAGCGGGAGATACAACAACCGTTAAGTTTAAAGCACCAATTGATGCTGTATGTAAAAGTAAAGGATGCTGGATGCGCCTTGATTTGGGTGAAGAAGAAGTGTTTGTAAAATTTAAAGATTATGCCTTTTTTGTGCCAACAGATGCTACTGGAGAAGCTATTGTTGAAGGAAAAGCTTTTGTAGAAGAAACTTCAGTACAAGAGCAACAACATTTAGCATTAGACGCAGGAATGTCTGCCGATGATATTGCAGCTATAATAGCACCTAAACGTGAATTAAAACTTATGGCAACGGGTGTTTTGATGGAGAAGTAGATGAACTATCTGAAAGGAATATGTGTTCTCTTTTTACTTTCAGGATGCCAAGTATTTGTTAGTGAACACCCTGCTATTGGAACTTGGAATAGTTGCAATAACAATGGTGATTATTTAGAGTATAAAATAACAAACCGACACACTGTTAAATTGATTAAGGGTTCTGATAAGGTTTGGTTTTATAGAACTCAAATTGAGGATACAAATTTGGTAGTATCGAAATTTAAAAATGAGCTAGAATTGTTTGCCTCTAACGATACAATTGTTATCGTAGAACAATCGAAAGACAAAATGATTCTTGAAGATATCGATACTAGGGAAACTCTTGAATTAAGTAAGGCAGATTTTGATTTTGAACTAATTGACACGTTACATTTAGAAGCTTGGAAAAGTGAAGTTCTTGCCGATTTTAAAAAAAGAGCTGCGTTAATATATTGTGAAAAAAAACTCCCTATGTTAAAAACTGATGACAGTGAGGAAGAAATAGAAATTATAGAAATAGATAGTTTAGGAAATCAAAAACGTTTGTATTTAAATGATTGATTTGATAAACATGATTAATAATATATGTTTATGAAACGAGAAATTATCATTACTGGAGACGGCTCTAAAACCATTCATATTCCTGAATGGGATGAGCAATACCATAGTAAACACGGCGCGATCCAAGAAGCACAACATGTGTTTTTAAAAATGGGATTACATCATTATGTGTCTCAACCTTCTTATCAAAAGGAAACTCCTATTGCTATTCTAGAGATGGGTTTTGGAACAGGATTGAATGCTTTGCTTACTTTTTTTGAGGCCCAAAAGCTAGGAACTCCTGTTGATTATACAGGAATAGAAGCATACCCTATTACAACAGAAGAAGTCCATGCAATGGAGTATGTGTCACTTGTCAAAGAAAAGGAGGTACAGCAGGTATATGATACTCTTCATAGCACTGTTTGGGAATCTAAAGAAGTCATTAGTACTACATTTCAACTTACGAAAAGGCAACAACGCTTTGAAGCCATCGTAGATGAAAATATGTTTGACCTTGTGTATTTTGACGCATTTGGTGCGAGAGTACAACCTGAACTTTGGGGAGAAGTTATTTTTAAAAAAATGTATACCGCTTTACGCGAAAAAGGAGTCTTAGTCACTTACGCTGCCAAAGGAAGTGTGCGAAGAGCAATGCAAGCTGTAGGGTTTGATGTAGAACGCCTGCCTGGGCCTCCTGGTAAGCGAGAGATGTTGCGTGCTACAAAATTATAGGAAAAATAGTAAGTGCGAGTAGCATATTAAAGAGCATACACATCAGTTAGAAATATATAGCCTGTATATGGTTGACTATAATTCTAATTTTTTTATGAACTTCTACGATAAAAAGATACCAGGGAAGCGCTTTTGAGAGACTGTATTTTAAGTTAATCAACATGATGACTCAATAATAATTAAGATTGTATAAGATGAATACTATGGTACCAATATTTATGTTTTTTCTACTTTTTATAGCTGGCGTAATTGGGATAATTTATACGGTAAAAAACAATGGGAAACTTAGCGAAATAGTATCTAAAGAGAAATTAATTGCACATTATAGAAATCTAAAAATAGGAGATTCTGAGACTTTTAAAACAAATTCTTGGAAGGGACATATAAAAATTTATGAGAATATTTTGATTGTTGAAAACGATACATATTTTCATCACATTGTACTTAATACTAAAAAACTAAAAGTAAAAAAACAACCAATGACTATATATCTTGAGCAGATTACTATTAAAGATGACACATTGGTTTTACAAGGAATTAAGCATCGTGTTTTTGGAAACAGTCACATTACAATTAGAATCAAATCAAATACTAAAAATGAACTAATGGCTATTAATGAATCTATACATAGTTGCTTCGCTAAAAATGCATAGGAGAAATATATAGGGTGCAGTAAACCTACATAAAAGCTATAATGAGATCTTAGATAACGGATTAGTTTTATGTCTCATAACCATTACAAATCAAAAAATAGTCTCGTGTGTAGTATCTGTAAAGCGTTCTAAAAACTTCATGCCGCGATAGGAATTTCCTCTTTCATTGAGTTTAGGACTCCATACACTAATTGTATAGGAATTCGGAAGTACAGCAACAATACCGCCGCCAACACCACTTTTACCTGGTAGTCCTACTTTATAAGCAAATTCGCCAGCCTCATCATAAAAACCACAGGTTTGCATAATGGCATTGACGCGTTTGGATTGAGAGCGCGTTAAAATTTCTTTTTGAGTAGTTAATTGCTTTCCACCATTGGCAAGAAAACCAAACGTTCTTGAAAGTTGACAACAGGTCATTTCTATAGAAGAAAGATGGAAATACAGGTCTATGACTTGATCTACATCATTTTTAATGTTGCCAAAAGACTTCATAAAGTTGACTAAGGCAAAATTGCGATAGCCGTTTGACTTTTCAGACTGCGCAATGGTTCCTGAATATTGAATGTCTGGATTGTTTGCTACACTTCTGATGTAGGCAATCAGTTCTTCTTTAGGGTTTTTTAAATGACTACATAAAATGTCACAAACCACAATGGCACCTGCATTAATTAAAGGGTTACGTGGAATCCCATTTTCTGATTCTAATTGTACCAAAGAATTAAAGGCAGATCCAGAAGGCTCTACATCAATACGTTGCCAAATGGTCTTGTCTCCTAATGACAAGGCAAAACTAAGCGATAGTACTTTGGCAATACTTTGTATAGAAAATAAGGTGTTTGCATCCCCAGCAGTATATTGAGTACCATCATTGGTAGTTAAACATACTCCAAAATGAGCAGGATCTACTTTGCCTAGTTCAGGAATATAGGTAGCGACATTTCCTTTGTTTTCTATGCTTTTGATGTAGGCATACGTGTCTTCTATGATGTGTTGGCAGTTCATAAGCTATTCATGTCTTAAGTAGTACTTCTCAAATATAAGAATTAGAACCCCGCCTATTGTGTATGCAAAAATATCTTTCCTGTCAAACGTCGCCCCAAGTATGATTTTGGCAATTTTATTGTCAGAGAGCCCTATCCAATCTATAAAAGAAGTGGCTTGTATGACTTCTACTACATATACAAATAACAATACCCCCTATAATCACTTTAAGATATGAAAATGTTTTGAAATCATAAATGGATTATAAGTATTTTAAAAACAAGTAGGTAGGATGTGAAAAGTGAATTATAGAAGTAAAACCAAGTCCAATGTAATGATATAGGCACAGGTTACGATATAGAAAAATATTAATCCCTTGAAAGTAAATGAAATGAAAAATTAATGGTAGTATTTGGAATGGTTTTATGCTGTAATAGATTTTCTAATGCATAATAAATACGTAATACTTGAATAATGTAAGTGTCTTTATAATTAAAAATTATTTTTTAAAATTTTAGGGTAAGAATACTTGCTATTCAGAACATATAAATGTTTTACAAGACGATAATAGTGATCACAAAATTTTGTAAACATTTTTATAAGAGAAGACATAAACTGTGAGTGTCTTAAAATGTTCACATTAATATTTATTTAAAAATTATTATATGAAAAAATTAAAAAAATTAGGTAGGACTTTAACAAGTTATGAAAAAAAAGAAATCAATGGAGGCCTGCTTGATAGTATTGGAGGAGGATTATTTTGCAATCCCCAAGATATCTTAGGTCAAAATTGTTCGACTGGAACCTCTTCTCAGCCTCCTGGTTCAAACGGTTTTCCATTTCCTGAATCACCAGGTAATATTCCTACTGCATTAAATTGTATAGTTCCTAATAATGTAGTTTGTGTAAATGGCATTTTTACTTTAGGATAATTATCTTAGTAAAAGAGACTGTCTAAAAAAGTAAAGATAGCATCTTTTTTATTTGGATAGATATTTGAGATAATTGAAAAAGGGGAAATCAAAGCGGTGATAATTTGTTTTGATTTTCCCTACCTATCTTAGAAAACTTTGAAATTTGAATAGTTTTTATATTATAATTTGATCAACTTTATATTTAGCCATCAAACCTTCATTTAATTTTACAACCTTCTATAATATTATTAGACATTGAAAAATGTATTATTGTGTACTTTTTTAATATTAAAGTGGTCTCTTTATTTTTTTAATGTAATGATTCTCAAATATAAGAATTACACCACCACCTAAGGTATACGCCAGTATATCTTTCCAGTCAAACGTTGTTCCAAGTATGATTTTAGCAATTTTATTATTAGAGAGCCCTATCCAATCTATAAAAGAAGTGGCTTGTATGGCTTCCACTACATATGCAAAAAGGAGTACACCTATAATTGCTTTTAGATATGTAGTTTTTATAAATGTTCGTACAAAACAATAGATCAATATCACAACAAGTAGGTCTCCGATAAAGGGACGGATAATCGTATCATGTATATACAAAGCGATGCCTACTTCTATGATAAGAAGTAGACAGAAAGTTAAGAAATACGTATAGTTGAATGTCATTCGCTTTTAAGTAAATATTTTTTTATGCTTAAAGAAACATAATTCCATTCTAGGCTCTCTTCTTTTGTATGCTCAGAAAAACCTAAAATAACACTGGTAATTGTATCGCCTATTTTCGGAAACTCTTCAAGAGTAATCCTATTGTTTAAAGAAATTTGAGGAGTTAAAACGATTCCATAAAATGCTTCACCAATATCTACATATACACCATAAGCCTCCTGTTGAAATACAACACCTGTAATTTCCTGTCCTATTTGTAATCGTTCAGTCAGCTCTTTCCAAGTGAATTCGTTTTTATTCATAGTTTTATTTTTTTACCAAGTTAGAAAAACTAATAGCATGATAAAACAACCCTGTAATTCCTGCATATCCAAAAGTGACAATCCATGTTTGTGCATACGTAAATGGATGTCGTATACGCATGATAATATCTTCTAGAAGCGCCATAGGATTTTGTAAAATATCCCAACTATTCCATCGTAAAAATCGACCTAAGTAAATACCAAAACCACACCCTATGAAAATACTTATCAATAGAAAAGGAAACCATTTTGAAGCTATTTTTTTAGAAAGAACCTTCTGCATATCTTGTATGGTAAGTGTCATTATAAATAGACCATAAGCGGCAAATGAAAATAATAATAACGTGTCATACCATACCATTTCTTGAGAAGCATATTTTAAATGTTGCAAGTCAGTAATGAGATACGGTGTATTTGGTAAGAATAGTAACCATATGCCTATACTAGGAATGAGTATCCACGTGTTATTTCCACTTTTTTGACTTCTGAGTAGATATGTGATTCCATAAGGAATAAAAGCGAGAAAAAGATTCCATACTAAAAAAAGATAATGAAAGCTACCCGTGACTTTAATGCGCATCATGAGCAATAGGGCACAAAATAGGAAACCTATAAATAAGGTCCTTAGTTCGTTTATTTTTGAGATGATAAGATGTTTCATGTATTTGAAGTTTATTTATTTTTAATACTGATTAGTATTACTTGAATAATTCCGAGTATCCAATAGGTCGGAAATCTTAAAAAAGTATATAAGGCTTCAAAATCATCTTGTATTCCAATTGTCATTTCTACATATTTTATTTCGATGATTTGTGAAATCATTGGGAGTATACATCCAAAAAGAAGGCTCCCTAAAATACAGCCTGTTTTTCCTTCTAACTTTTCATTCCAGAATGTATAATTCAAGAATATTAAAATCGCAATTACTAAGTAATCAAAATATCCGAGTAGCACGCGTCTAATTTTTAGATGACTTTTTTTCGTATTTCATTCCTTGTAATGTTTTAGACTGCCAGGTTTGGTTTTGCAGTTTTTTTATGTAGTTGTTATAATTATAAATGATTGCTTCCATTCTAGTTGGAGGGAATTTTTCTGGGTGCGCTTTCGCGAAAGCGTATAAAAGATCCATATGATTACTTCTCATAGACTCTAAATACATAAGATCAGGACGTTTTACATGTGATAAATTATAACGTGCGATCTCTCGATTCCAGCTGAAACTACTCATCATGACAATGACTATAAATACAATTCTCGCATTTAAACGAACCAAATACAGAACGTTTTTACGATACGCCACTTTGAGATAGGTGGTCACTAAACCAGCAATACATAATGATAAGTAAATACCTACGCCAATACGCTTATAGGTAAGGCCAAAATCTGTGATATAGATATAGTTTTTATAAGCTGTAATGATGACGAGTACGCAATTCAAAATAATCCATACATACGTAAGTATTCGCAGACGACGACTTTTTTTATAGAAGTTCAAGTTTCCTCTAAAAAAGATAAGAATGAGTGTAATCGCAATCATGATAGAAGCGATCAAAGCATTTACGCCTTCGTGTACTGTTTTAGATAATTCGGAAGCATGTTGAAAAGAATTATTGGTCACATACCAGATATCTACGATAAGGAAAAAGATAATGAGTGTATTGAGAACGCCAATCACTAGTGAGCCTAATAATTGCTCTTTATGTAAGAGCGGTTCTTGTGTTTCAGAAATAGGTGTTGAGATCAGGTTTTGAGGCGCATTTTTATCTGCATCGATCAAAAGATCTAAAGAAGCAGGTGATGTGATATTGTTAAGTAACAGATATCCCATGACCGTTATAATTACCCAAGAAAGGTTAATAAACGAAAGATCTATGGCGGCAATCCATTTTTCAAATATAGGATTGATATTACTATACAATGTAGCAAATATGATAGGTAAGCCTACTACTAATACTACAGTCAGCATAATAAAACCATAGTCTCGTTTTTTCTTTGGAGTGATTTCTTTTCGTTCTTTTTTAGGGGTCATATGGTAATGCAATGCTCCTACGACAGATTGGTAGATCCCATTAATGCCTTGTACATAAATGGCATTTTTAGACCCAGATATTGTGCCTGCAAATACAATATACGTGATGAAAGACATAAAAACAGCTAAAGCGCTATGATTGGTAAATACAAATAGTGAGGTGAGAAGATATATAAAAGTAGCAATGCACATATCTTTTCGTTTAAACACTTCTGTACGCATAATTGCTACCACTACAACAGCAATGATTGCAAAAATGAATAGATTAATGCCTAAATCTTGTTCATAGAATAAAGTACTAAATCCTAAAGCACTTATCCATAAGGTGAGTTGACGTTTCATAGTGTTGTGATTTTAAAAGTGTATTGTAATTTGGTGAGTGGCTGTTGTAATAGTTTTAAAAAATTGAGATGATAAAAAGCATGTGCTTTTCTACCTTTTTTATACGCATTCCAGAACTGTTTGATATGATCAGGAAATAAGAATGTGCCTAGTGTAAGGACCATAAAGAGGTACATAGATCGTTTCCCATTACCAAAGAGATAGAATTGCATAGCAATCTCGTCAGGTACAGTGATACCGCTTCCTGTAAGCACATGATAGATGTCGTGATCTTCTAGTTGAGGTTCTGGTGTAAAATGATGTTGTAATAAAAAACAACCTAGATGATATCCTAAACTTTCTAAAGGGTATTTTAATAAATCTTTTACAGAAATATCCCATGGAGCCTCTTTTTTAAATAAGAATCTGTAGGGTATTTTGCTCCATTCGTAGAGGCGTTCTAAAAGTATGTATCGTAGTGTGTTCATAATTAAAAAGTACTTTGTATTTCAAAGTGAAATAATAAAAAAATATAGTTATTATTTTCCGATCAATTTTTCTAGGGCTTCAATATGTTTTTTAAATGCTGCTTTTCCTTTTCTAGTAGCGCGATAGCTTGTATTCGGTTTTCTACCTATAAATGTTTTGTTTACAGAGATGTATTCTTCTTTTTCTAACGCTTTTGTATGACTCGCCAAATTACCATCGGTGGCGCCAAGGAGTTCTTTGAGTTCTTTAAAGTCGGCACTTTCATTTACCATCAACACGCTCATGATCCCAAGACGTATCCTGTGATCAAATGCTTTGTTTATGTTGTTTATTATTGACATTTTGATAAGTATGCTTTCGCGAAATTACAATTCCTTCTTTTTATATGTTGCTAATTTATGTTTCCTTTTTTTTCTATACCATAAAATACTTCCTAGAAGTATGGCTACAATATATATGCTTGGTTCGCTCATACGTTGTGTATCTTCTCCTAGGTCTAATGACTTTTTGCCTGATAAGACTTGTTGTTGTTTCTTTTTTAAAATGGCTTTTTGAGCTTCATTTTCAACCACAAGGTATGAGGTGACTGGGGTCATGATTTTAGAAACAAAACTAGATTTGACTAATGATAGCCATTCTTTATCTGCTATTTCTGGATGTAATATTTGTGATTTCCAAGAGGCTTGTAGCGTTAGTGCAGACGCCCAGTTTTTTTCTTTAATAGTTGCTACAGGAATCGTAAACAAGTGCTCTTTTAATACAATTGATGGTAGGCTGTCATTTCTGAGATAATGTATACCATTATTGGCGTCTTGATATACTATTGTTTTGTGATTAAAAGTAATAGGCAGGCTATCTTGTATTGCTATAGCTGGATTTGAGGTTAATGAATGATGTTGTAGCTTATTATCTTTTCCTAGGGTGTAGAAGAAGTCACTTTCTGGAAATGTAAATTTCCAATCTGAAAAATTGGTGTCAAAAATGGCATTTTGTATACTATCTGTAATGACTACTATAATAGGATAGGAGTCTTCTTTTGCAACATATGCATCATATAATGCAGTTTTGATAGCTCTATCTGCATAAAACCCTCCTTCAAATGATTGTGTTGCTAAACGTTGCTTCCAGTCTTCTCGTAATACTTCTGTATGTACATAGCTATTTACATAACTTATTTTAGCATTTTTAGCTACAGACGGATACTTATGAATAAGATGGTTTATTTGTGCTATAGCATTAGCGTTATCTTTTTTATTAGATACATCCGTAATAAAATGCAAGTAAGGGGTACGTTCTGTTACTTTTAAGTGCTGTTTTTCTTTGGGAGAAATATAAACAGCATGATCATTTTCAAAAGTGGTATTTCCTTCTTGTTGTTTTTCTCCAAGATGTACTTGGTGGTCATCAATTGTTAATTGTATAGGGTCTTTATGTAATATCTCTATTCCTGTTTTTCTAACTTCTTTTTCTCCGAAAGGAAATACTTTAAAAGCTACCTTATTGCCATTGAGATAATACAATATACCTGGATCTCTATTTTCATTTCTAATATTAGAGTACACCCACATTGCCGCTTTTTTCTCCGCTAGAATTCCCATTTCTTTTGTGTCGTCTATATATAAATAGTAATCACTTATCCAAGCACCTTCAGGTAATGCGATAGTTGTTGCATATTCACGGAATTGTAGATTACGTGTATTTGTAATCTCTAGATCAATCCAACTTTTCCATACATTTTGAGAACTGTCAAAAGTACTACTGCTTGTAATGTCTGTAATTGTAACTTCTTTATTTCTACTATTTCTAGACCAAAAATCTTCTTTGTTTTCATTGAAAAAGATACGTTCAATTGTATTTATTTTAGCATTTGAAAGCGTCAGATTATCCAATACAAGCCAATTATAATAGCTAGATAAATAGGGTTGTTGACCGTTAAGAATAAAATCTCGATTTCCTTCTTTATGTCCTTTTACAATTCCTAATGTTTTTTTTAATGATGTTTGATCAATGTCATAAGTTTTTGAATAGTTAGGACTGTATACATAATCAAGCGTCTTGTGTAATGTATTTCTATCTTGTATATAGGTAGTTGTAATACTCATAGGGAGTATTAAAAAACTTACAATAGCTAGCGTCCAAATTACTTTCTTTGAAAAATACTCTTTTAAGAATGCGAAGTCCTTTGCTAATACATTGATATGAATCATGAATACAGCTAATGGTGCGAGCAATAAAAAACCTGTGCCAACAGCTATTATAGCAATGACAGATATCGGTAAGAAAGGTAGAAAAACAATAAAGAAGTAAAATGAAAATGCGAAGGAGAAACCTCTTCCTATCATAAGAAACAGTCGATACTTCTTTTTTTCAAGGTTAGGTAAACAAATAAGAATACCATTTAAAATTGCAAGAATGTAAAACCAAGGGTGATTGAAATTACCAAAGAAACCACTAGCATTGTTGCTGCCAAATGTATGAAATAGGTAACCGTTATTTACAAGTAAACCTATTAAGGGTAATATAATTAAAATCGGAATTTTCCAGACGTATTGATACTTTTTTAGAACACTGCTTTTTTTTGTAGAAATAATATAAATTCCACGAATTAAGAAAAACAAGAAAACAAGCGTACATACAATAATGATGATAAGCATTACATGCATTTCATACGCTCCATTTACACTTTGCCATAAGGGTGCAATTACTTGTAAGAATACATATAATAGGATAGGAATTGCAATGGCGATAAGGAAGTTCTGCCAAGCTTTATGCTTTTTGTCATTTGAAGTAAGCGCAGTGACTAGTACAAATAATGCATATGCTAGTGTAGGCATTAGGAATGTCCCAACATACATTATTAAATCACCCGATAACATCCATCTAGGAATTGAAAAAGGAATAATGTCATCAGAATGATACCCAAATAAATAAATAAACGGAATGTAGCTTAGTAAGGCTAGTATACTATAATAAATGGATACTTGTTTTTTCTTTAAAATCAGATATAATGCATAGATGAAATTAAGGGAAGAAAGTACGACTAGTACCCAAACAAAAGATTTCCATAATGCGATATTCTCTTCTTTGAGAAGACTTTCAATAATTGAAAATTCTCCAAAGAAAATAAAAAGTAATACCATTACTGGAAGGGTGTTTACTACTAAGATCCATATGGGATTACGTAAGTTTTGCATCACTTTTTTTATGGGTTAATACACGTTCTATAAGCAAATATGTCAAGACTAAAAAGGTTAAATTGGTAGAAATACCTATTGCTTGGTGTGTAATGCTTGGGTCTATTTGTAAAATGGAAATATCTTGACGTTGTATGCTAATGGAAGTAAAGATGCGAGCACTATTCACACCTATGGTTAATAGGTAAGCACCGATGATTGAAATCCACAATACATTTATTTTTTGGAAATTTGTTGTTGTGTGTTTTAGGAGTAAGAAAATAAACATTAAAAAAGATAACAACCAGAAATTATAACCAGCACAAGATTTGTCAATCACAATATTGAGCTGCTCATAATAATACCCACTGTCATGTGCGTAGGTGGATTGTAATCCTGTTACTAACGAAATGATCTTATGAGTTGGGTTTAATAAAAAATCTAAATCTTCAACAGTCGCATACCTGTATCCTACTTTTAATACTATAAAAAGTATAAAGGCGATTATATAATAAGGTATGTTTTTATTGGAAATCATTCGTGATTTTAATTACGTGTTATCTTTTTTAGTTGAAAAATTACTCCTTTCACATATCATATTTCATGTGCATCATACTACCGTAAATAATATGTAAGACCCCATCTAGTTTCTGTTACGGAAAGTTTTACAGAAAACGTTGATAAAAAATACGTTTTCTATAAAACAACCACCAGTTATTCTTTTTTCATATCATACTTCATGTACATCATACTACCGTAAATAATATGTAAGACCCCAAAACCTAGAGACCAGAAATAGATGCCATAACCTATGAATTGCGTGCTTATCAATCCTATAATTACATTAGCAAGTCCTAAATATTTAATATCTCCTAAGGTGAATTTACTAGCATTAATCAATGCAAGTCCATAAAAAATCAAGGTACATGGAGCTACTAATCCTATCAAACCATATTGTAATAGAACCAGGCAGAAAACACCCCCTGTACCTAAAGGAATCGAAAAATTAACAAGTAACCTTCGTGAAGAAGGATCCCATATTTTTTCTTCGTGCTTTTTTGCTTTACGTATCGTGAGTATAATACCCGTAACCACTGCAGCTATAAGCACGATCAAGGCAACAAAGAATAATTTTGCGCCAGAAGGATGTGCTAGATACGCATTTATCAATCCTACAACCGATGCATACCTTGCACCACCTAAAGTAAGCTGTTCGGTTGTAAGAATGTTATGTGCTACAAATGCACCAATTAGGGCATATATCCCAGCGAGTATTCCAGAAAGTCCACTTAATGACATAAATCGTGAAGATTTACTCATCATAGACTTGATACTCACAATGTCTTCTAAATATTTATTTGACTCCATAATAAAGTACTTTGAAATTCAAAGTTAATTAATATTTTGGAATTTGCAAGAATATATGTGAATCACTTGTGTTAATTATCTGTTATTTAAATCTTAAACTGATAAGGAATTTGATAGTATTGATATAGTTTTAATAGTAAAGAAGTTAAATAAAATAGTTGCTTATGAGAATATTAACGAAACAAGAGGAATCTAGTATAAATGGAGGTAGTTCATCAACAATGACTATAACTCAAGTAGGAAATGATGAGATTACTTGGGAAGAAGAGGAATCATTTAATATACCTTCCTAATTTCCGAGGTGATTTTTGGTGCCTTTTAAGTGTTCGCTTTCGCGAAAGCAAAAAAAGAATGATTACACTATATAATGATATTTATTTAAGGTAATGCTTTCTTAATTATTCACAATCTCCAGATTGTGAATTAACTTTACACGATTATCTACTCCTTTTCTAAAGAGGAAGGAGTAGCTTTTTCCTTGATAGAATTTTGGGTATTTTCCTCTACGTTTTCTTTTAAAGACTAAGATTTCTATAGCAAATATATCGTGTTCTGTTTCTGTAACGACAAATAGGTGTTTTGCTCTTCTCTTTGTACGCAACTCTTTAAAGACAGGAATTTCTATAGGTGTGTATAACTCGCCAAAATAATTTTCAAAGTCTCTATCTTTAAAGGTTAGTGTCTGATCATCTAACCAAAAAGCATACGCCTGATTTGCAAAACTGGTTGTCCTGATAACAGTTGTATAGTTGTCAATGCCTAGCTCTTTATACGTAGGACTGTTTTCAATAATACGCAATGCTTCTTGATATACTTTAGCGGTTTCTTGTGCGTATGTTATGTGTAAAAATGACGTGACTAAAAGTAAAGTGACTAAAATCTTTTTCATGTGTATAAATATAACTCCTTTCTATGTCGATTAATCTGCAATTTCTTTAAGACGTTTCCAAACTTTTAATAGGAATACACCAGAGATAATTACAACTCCTAATGTAATAAGTGCATTGGTGGTTTCTCCATAAATGAAATATCCTGTACAAAATAAAGCACCATACACAAATGCACAGCCTAGTAACATCGCAAGAATTCCTTGTGGTACAATCCATGGCGTCTGAGAAGCGTTTTGTTCTTCAGGAGTCATTTGGGCGACAATCTTTTTCCAGCCGTTACCACCGGGTGTTGTTCTCTGGTAAAAACGGGCTAGTGTTTCTTGAGATTCCGGTTGTGTTGCATACGTAACAATGAGCCAAATAATAGAAGTCACTACCACAATAAATGGAAATTGATAATAAGCAGGCATCCACCCCGCTTTTCCAAACATGGTTTCTCCAAGAGGCGTAAATGTTAACAGCATAGAGATGGTCCCAGATGCAATCATAGCACTTATTTCTGTCCATGCATTGATACGCCACCAGAACCAACGAAGTATGAAAATGAGTCCAGTTCCTGCACCAAACATAATAATGATATCAAATATTTGTTTTGCATTATTCATGGCTAATGCCATAAGTGCGCTGATCACCATAAGAATAATGGTTGCAATACGTCCAGCCTGCACTTGTTCTTTTTCGGTAGCTTCTTTTTTAATCTGTGTTTTATATAAATCATTCACTAGATAGGAAGCTCCCCAATTTAAATGCGTAGAAATGGTACTCATAAAGGCAGCAGCAAGCGATGCTAGTACAATACCTAATAAACCGCTTGGTAATTTAGTTAGCATTGCAGAATAGGCGAGATCTTGTCCTAGTTTGTCATCTGAGATATTAGGAAACGCTTCTTGTATACTCGCTATATCTGGAAAAACAATAAGAGAAGCTAATGCTACCAAAATCCATGGCCAAGGACGAATCGCAATATGCATAAAATTAAAAAAGAAAGTGGCACCTATGGCGTGATTTTCATTTTTAGCAGCCAGCATACGTTGTGCAACATAGCCTCCACCACCAGGCTCTCCACCAGGATACCAACTACTCCACCATTGCACAGCAATAGGAATAATGAAGAGCGTAATATATAATTCTTTTTTATCTACATCGGGAACAAAAGCAAGCTTGTCGGCTACATTAGGGTGAGAAACGAGTGCCTCTAAACCTCCCACTTCTGGAAGACCTACAATATAAACTGCAGCACCTAAGGCCCCAACCATGGCAACAAAAAAGAGAATAAAATCAGTATAAACAACACCTTTAAACCCTCCAATAGAGCTAAAAAGTAAGGTGATAGATCCAGCTATAAGAAGCGTGATTTCTCCTTCTAATCCAAGCATCACTTCACCAATTTTGATGGCAGCTAGCATCACGCCCGCCATTGCAAACATATTAAAAAACACTCCTAAAAAGACAGCTCTAAACCAGCGTAAAAAACGCGCTGGAGCACCGCCATAACGTAGCTCATAAAACTCAATATCTGTTTTTACATTCGATTTTCGCCATAAGCGTGCATATACAAAAACCGTGAGTAATCCTGTGATCAGGAACGCCCACCATACCCAATTACCAGCAACGCCGTTGGTACGTACAATATCGGTTACCAGATTTGGCGTATCTGTCGAAAAGGTAGTGGCTACCATAGAAAGCCCTAATAACCACCAAGGCATATTACGACCAGATAAAAAGTATTGAGAGGTATCTTTTCCTGAGGTCTTACTCACATAAAACCCTACAGATAGGATAATGACAAATAGCAAAATAATAATGACAAGGTCTAGTGTCGATAAATCAATCATAAGGAGTCGTTATATTATGTAGTCCAATCTAAGGTTGGAATATGTGTAGAAAGATAATCATTCAAAATAAAAATATCATCTTTTCCCGTTAAATCAGGAACATGTTCTGAAAAAGGAATGGCTTGCATCGCGGTTGGGTATTCACGTACCATAGCGAGAATAGCAGTTGGAAGTTCTTTTTCATTACGTTCTGGATGAATAGGGCAGGCCACTAAATAAGGATAAAATGAAGCACCTTGAAATTTAAAAATGTTCATGCTGACTCTAAAGGTCCCATCAGTATTTTTGTAATCTTCAACTTCAGAAGCTTCAGGTTTTTCTATGATATCTTGTAAATAATGTTCGGTTGTAATCTTTGTTAAAGCAAACCGAGCAATGCGTTCCATAGGATACTTTAGCGCTGACCGATCATAATTTAAGAATGCGTGACTGTTTTTGTTTTCGCGCAAAGCGAAAAAAGCAGCAGTGCTATATAAATTGTCTGCATTACAAACTAAAAAACTATTTGACTTTAAATGGGGGTATTGCTCTATGGCTTGCAATAAAGCGTCGGCAGTACCTAAGGGTTTTTCTCGACCCTCAGGAATATGTTGTACCGCATAAGAGATCTGAAGTCTATGAAAATCATTGCCTTGATCTTGGTTGCCATAGTATTCTTTAAATAAACCACCTTGCGGACCAATCACAATAACCACATGAATAATCCCTGCTTGTTTTGCATTGTATAATACATAATCAAGCATAGGTCTATCGTTCAGTAAAATTAATGCCTTGCTACGCGTATTCGCTTGTACCACCATCTCATCAGAAAGGTCTGATGTTATTGATTTTTTCATACGTGATGAAGCACCTCCTGCAAGAATAATTAATGTATTTGTCATAAGATATATGCTCCTTTGCTTAATTGTATAGTATAGGCATCTTTAGCACCTGCGTTTTGTATGGCATTGATCACGTCCTGTTGTTTTTCAATAGGTGCGATAGCACATATACAACCTCCACCACCTGAACCTACAATTTTAGCACCATAGGCACCTTCGTATAATGCAGCATCTATCATAGTGTCTATTACAGGCACTGTAATTTGTAGTGTGTTTTTTAAAACAGCATGATGCGCATTTAATAAATTACCTATATGTTTATAATCTATTTTTGTTTCGCTTAAAGCGAAAAATGCTTCTTGTGTAATCAAATGGTTTTGAATAGCAGCGTAAAAAAAAGGATGTAACGCATCAGGAAGTATTGCTTTATATGCATTATAATCTTCAAGGGTTGCCGTAGTAAGATCAAAAGAAGGTGTTGTTTTTTCTATAAATGCAATGGCTTCCAACGATTTTCCTTTGATATCTCCCAAAACACCTACGGTATTTTTTGCAACACCAGATTCGCCCACAATAAGTCCTTCTAATGCGCATGCTATCTTACGATAATTTGAGGATGCATTCGTTTCTAAATAAATAGTATCTCCGATGGCACTTGTATATTGATCCATCTTTCCGCCAGGTGCTTTTTGAGCAACCACCTCAGCTTCATACGCTATTTTACCTATAAATTCTGGAGTTATAGGATGATCACAACCATAAGTAGTAAATAACCATTGAACCCACGCAACAACCATAGCAGAAGAACTCGATAATCCTGCATTAATAGGAATATTTCCTTGTATGGTAATATTATATCCTTGCGAGGGAATACATCCGTACTGTTGTACTACATATAAAGCTGTTTTGAGATGCGCTCCTTTGGTTGGGATAAGATCGCTGCTGCCTGCCGGCGAGGCAGGTTTACGAAAGGGTATACGTTCTTCTTTTCCCAAATCAGGCATGTTAATCACAAATGTATCTGTGTTATTAGGGGTGCCTTGAATAGTGATATATTTATTGATAGCGCAAGCAATAATAGGCAATTCCAGATAATCCTGATGGTCACCAAAAAGGCAGATACGTCCAGGTGCTTTTGAAATCATAGTAAGTGTTAATACGTTTCTTTTATCCAATTGTATGGCTTACGACTTACCCATAACCCTCTCGTAAAGTCAGGAAAGTCTTGAGGCTCACCATTATTTGCAATAGAAGCTTCAGAAAGTGGCGTAATGGCACTCCAAGCTGCGGCATCATAAGCATCAAGAGGCGGTGCTATATTTTGTTTTGCAGATTCTACAAAGGCATTTAATACAAAAAAGTCCATACCTCCATGACCAGAACCTGTGGCATATTCTCCATATTTTTTCCATAAAGGATGGTCGTATTTGTCTAGCCATGCTTTGGCATCATCCCAACGATGAGGCTCACTTTTTCCTTCTATATAAATACGACTTCCATCTACTTCCCATAACCCTTGACTTCCTTGGACTCTAAACCCAAGCGAGTAGGGACGTGGCGAGTTACAATCATGTGTTACAATAATGGTTTCTCCATTAGCTGTGGCAATGGTAGACGTAATCACATCTCCTTGCTTCCAGTTTAGTTTTGCATTAGGATGGTCTTTTCCTCCATTTTCAACAATGTATTTGTTGAGTCCAATGGCTTTAGTTGCATGTGAAGTCATAGATACAAAACGATTGCCTCTATTGACGTTACACATGGTAGCAATAGGCCCTACGCCATGAGTAGGATATACATCCCCATTACGGAGTAATGAATGTTGTGTACGCCATTTAGATTCTGAAATTCCTTTGTCTCCAAACTCAACTCCTTTCCCATAAGGTGTTACTCCATCATTTAGTTTTACAAATCGTAAATCATGTTGATAGCCACATCTAAAATGAATTAATTCTCCAAAAACCTCTTGACGTACCATGTTGAGAACCGCTAAAATATCACGACGGTAATTTACATTCTCTAGAATCATTAAGTGACTTCCAGTCTCTTCATGTGTGTTTACAAGATCCCAGCATTCTTCCATTGTATTTGCTGCCGATACTTCTACGCCTGTATATTTTCCAGCTTTCATGGCGTCTACTGCCATACGCGTATGCCATAACCATGGTGTCGAAATAATAACAGCGTCAATGCTTTTTTCTTCGAGGAGATTTCTATAATCATAATCATCTTTTCCAAAAACTTTAGGTGCTTTAAACCCCGCTTTGGCTATATGATCTTTGGCAATGGTGATTCTAGTAGGATCAATATCACAAATTGCTTCTATAGAAACATCTTTGCGTTGTAATAAATTGGTAAGGTGATTTGTGCCTCTTAATCCTACACCAATGAGGGCAACCTTTAAGGTTTCTTTTGACGTTTCTGAAGCGGTATAGGCTACAGTAGGAGCTAATGCAATACCAGTACCAACTAAAGCAGTTTTCTTTACAAAATCACGGCGAGAATTCATATACTTATGAGTTATAAGGTTGTCTAAAAATAGGAATTTTAAAAACGTATTTCCGCTTTCGCGAAAGCGAATAAATTTATTTATTACTACATTTATTTAATAACTATAGGTATACTTAATATAGTGAATAAAATCTAGTTTAATAATATTAGATAGATTGACGTATTTATTTGAAAATGAGTGAATAATAATATATGGCGATTTCAAAAAAAGGATTTCGAAAAATAATTGTAACGGGAAGTGAATTTTACTGGAAATTCAAAGGGAAAGTCTTTGTGACTACTGACACTATAGAAAATAATCTCTTAATAATAGATTTTGGTTGGTATGATGTATGGTGGTTTGTAAATGATAAAGAAAATGAACCTCCTGATTTTGAACCAAAGATTGTAACTCCGAAATTTGTTAGTGAATCTATTTTATTTGCGCTTCGGGAAGGATGGAAAGAGGGGAAATTAGAAATAAAGTTTGAAAATGGATCCTATAAAAAAATACTAAACTTGTGAATCCAGCTGAAAATTATATCATATCAAAACCAGAACCGTGGCGTAGTATTCTTATCGAGTTACAGGCTATTATTAAACACACTCTGCCAGAAGTAGAAGAACAATTTAAATGGCACTTACCCTTTTACAAAGTGGATAAAAAAATGTGTTGTTTTCTGAATTTTAGAAAAACATTTGTAGATGTAGGCTTTATTAATGGTATCCATATAACTATTCATAAAGATCATTTAATAGATGGTGAAAAACGTAAAACATTACGATCTATACGATACACTTCTATAGAAGAAATTGATGTAGCTGTATTGCAAGATGTCTTACGAGATGCAGTACGTCTTATCAGAGAAAAATAGCTATAATCCGTTGTGAATTTTGGGAAAGAATAAGTAACTGCACATTTATCTTCATTCTTTTCCTCAAACCCTAAAGGATGGAACGAAGATTTCTTTTATTCGTCATTTATGGTAGGGTGTGAGAAAATGAAAGAAATTGAATCAAAATACACAACAAATGGCTGAATATTATGGTAATGTTAATTATTAACGCTTTAAGATTTTATTAAGAGTCTTGCATTTATGTTTGTAGTAGTTTCGTAGAAACAATACTTACTAGTCAATTATGAAAAGCATTTAGTAAGTAAAAGGAATCTTTGGGGGAAGATTCCTTTTTTTTATGTTTCGTAATTATGAGTATGCTATTTTTTGTGTATAAGGCGATCTATGTTTTGTATTAGGTAAGTGATATATTACCTATAATGTATTTACCGTTTTACGTATCGTAACTAAGTTCGTGAGTAATTTTTCTAAATGCGCTAAGTCTAGCATATTTGCACCATCACTTTTTGCATTTGCAGGGTCAAAATGGGTTTCTATAAACAATCCATCTACGTTATTTACTATACCTGCACGAGCTATCGTTTCTATCATATCTGGACGTCCTCCTGTCACACCGCTAGATTGATTAGGTTGTTGTAAAGAGTGTGTCACATCAAGAACGGTAGGCGCATATTGTCTCATCGTTGGAATACCTCTAAAATCTACAATCATATCTTGATACCCAAACATAGTACCGCGATCAGTAATCATCACTTGTTCATTCCCTGTTCCAGTTACTTTTTTTGCAGCATGTTGCATGCTTTCTGGAGACATAAATTGTCCTTTCTTTAAATTGACTACTTTTCCAGTTTTAGCAGCAGCAACGACAAGGGCTGTCTGTCGTACAAGAAAAGCTGGTATTTGAAGCACATCTACATATTGTGCTGCAAGTGCTGCATCTGAAACTTCATGGATGTCGGTTACCGTTGGCACATCAAATCGTTCTGAAACTTTCGCAAGAATTTCTAACGCTTTTTCATCTCCAATTCCTGTAAAACTATCTACACGACTACGATTTGCTTTTCTAAAACTCCCTTTAAATACATAAGGGATTTCTAATTTAGTAGTGATTTCAAGAACCTTTTCGGCAATACGCATTGCCATATCTTCACCTTCAATCGCGCATGGACCTGCTAATAAAAAAAAGTTATCTCCGTCTGTATGTTTAAGCTTAGGAATCTTAGATAATTGCATAGTGTTTTGTGTTTGTATACGCTTTCGTACTTCGACTGGCTCAGTATAAACTCCAGTGTACGTCTCATAAAATCTATGCAAAGATAAAGCTAAAAAACAGGAAAGTGTCTTTTTACTTTTTCAGAATAGAGGCAGTAGGCTTGTCAGGTTTTGCATACTGTAACCGATCTAGAAGCTCAGGTTGTGAATAGCTGTCTAAACCATTAATAGTAACTCCCTGTGTTTTGCTTAAATCTATCCACCCATCTTCAGTATGAACTCCTTCTGGAAGATAAATATCTTGGATGGCTCCTACCATAAGTACCGTACCATTTTCTTTGATAGCATATTCATTTACATAATGACATGCTATTTTAATATGTGCCTCTTTTACAAAAGGAACTTTAAATCCATCTATAAATTTAGTAGTAAGTCCTGTAGCATCAAATTCTGAAATAGCAGCATCATAACGAGCTGAAGTTTGATGTGCTTCTTTTATGATAGATGTGTTCACATGGTTAATCGTAAAAACACCTGTTTCTTTTATATTTAGGTACGTATGTCTAGGTACAACGGTAGGTCGTGTAATAAAGCCAACTAGAGGTGGGTGACTCCCTAAATGCGTGACAGAACTAAAAACAGCAAGATTAGGAATTCCTTCTTTATCAATAGTTCCTAGAAGATTAGCAGATTTATAACCAGTAACACTATTGATGAAATTAGCTCTAAATCGCTGATCCATGTTTTCAATAGCTTCTTTATCAAAATGTAGTATCTTTCTCAAAGTTTATTTCAAAAGTACAAATTATGTCTGATCCTAACCCTGATTATTTTAAAGTTAATCGAGACACTTGGAATCAAAAAGTAACGATTCATGCTGAGAGTGAGTTTTATAATATGGATGGTTTTCTTGCAGGCGAAACATCACTGAATCAGTATGAATTAGAAGCATTAGGAGCTATCAAAGGAAAAAAACTATTGCATTTACAATGTCATTTTGGACAGGATACATTAAGCTTTGCTAGAATGGGCGCTATTTGCACAGGAGTCGATTTAAGTGATGAAGGAATTGTACTGGCAAAAAAACTCAATAAACAATTAGCTCTGGATGCTACTTTTATAAGATGCAATGTATTAGATACATCTGAGTATACGAACGATCTTTTCGATATTGTATTTACGAGTTATGGAACGATAGGATGGTTGCCAGATCTAAAACCTTGGGGTGAAATGATTGCAGAACGCCTAACATCGGGAGGAATATTCTATATGGTAGAATTTCACCCTCTGGTATGGATGTTTGATTATACATCGGGAAAAGCCGAATTGCGATATGGTTATAATCAGAAAGAAGCAATTTATGAGGAGTACGAAGGAACCTATGCCGATCAAAAATCAACTATGATTAGTAAAGAATATGGTTGGAACCATGGACTAGGCGATGTGATTTCTGCACTCACTAGTCAAGGACTCGTTGTAGAATATCTACGAGAACATGATGAGAGTCCGTATGACGTATTACCCGATTTGGTAAAAAATGAAAACGGCCTTTATGTAACTAAAGACCGTTTATATCCGCTTTTATTTGAGCTGAAGGTTCGGAAACCTTAATGTGCTGTATCTTTTAATAAATGAGGGAATTTCTTTTGAAAACGTCGTAATCTAGGAATAGAAACATTCTGAATGTAAGAGCTTTGTGGGTGTAGACGCTCATAATTTTGATGATATGCTTCTCCTTTCCAGAATTTTTGAAAAGGTAGGATAGAAGCGGCTACTTTGCCTTCTCCATAAATCTTTTCTTGCTCTTTTACTTTTTGAAGAATGATTTCTTTTTCTTTTTCATTTTGATAAAATATGATAGAACGATATTGAGATCCTACATCAGGTCCTTGGCCATATACTTGTGTTACGTTTTGAGATCCAAAATAAACATCTACTAAGGTTGCAAAGGATACCACAGTAGGATCATAATAGATTTCTACAGCTTCTGCATGACCTGTACGTCCAGTATTACTAGCTTCATATGTTGGGTTTTCAGTATGACCTCCACTATATCCAGATATAGATTCTTTAACCCCTTTTACACTTTCGTAAACAGCTTCTACACACCAAAAACACCCACTTGCAAAGTACGCTTTAGCCAAACCATCTTGTGTTTGTGTTTGTACAGGGTCTAGTGAAGCTGTAGGTTCGTTTACTTTATAAGGTTTGCTCTGGCATGAAATGGCAAGAATTAAACCTGTAATGATTATTGATAGTTTCATTGTTGATTTTCTTTTTTCTTTTTGTCTGCAAAATTACGAGAATCTTACTAGTTGGTATACTAAGGCTTTGTTAATCCAAAGTAGGGTTGTTATAAATTTTGTAATTTTGTAATCTATTATGAAAATATTCATTCACAAAATAATGGCTATTACGATGGCATGTGTTGTAATTTTTACGACCATGTCCTTTACGGTAGATATGCATTATTGTGGAGATACATTAGTAGATATTGCCGTTTTTAAAGAAGCAAAAGATTGCGGAATGCAAATGGCAATGCCAGCTTCTACTTCTAATGAAATGAAGGCGATGAGTTGCTGTCATGATGAGCAAATTGTGAGTATTGGTCAAGACGATTTAAAACCAACTTTTCAAAAATTAGATGTAGAACAGCAAAATTTTGTAATGGCCTTTTGTGGCTCTTATATTCAGTTGTTTGAATATTCAGAAACGCAAGAAATTCTTTTCGATGGCTATCCGCCACCAGATATTGTCACAGACATTGTGATTCTTTACGAGCAATTTTTGATTTGATATATGATGCTTTACTCGCCGCAGTTAAGTTTAATCATATATTAATAATTACATGAAACACATTTTATGGGTGGTTGCTTTGTTCGCTTTCGCGAAAGCGTATGCACAAGGACCCCCGATCACAGCAGATAAGCCTATTATGTTAGGCGGTGGAAGTTTTACCACCAAAACATTAACCGAAATTAGAGACACCGAAAGAGGTACCGCTACATACGTACCCGTAATGTTTCACTATTTACCTACGTCTAATTCTCTGTTTGCGGTACACCTTCCTTACATCAATTATGATTTTGATGATGGAAGATCAGGTAGTACACTCGCCGATATTAAAGTATTAGGAAAGTATCAATTTTATCGTAAAGATGCTACTGGCAAGACCTTTAGAGTCGTGGCAAAAACCTTTCAAAGTATCCCTACGGGAGATAAGGTTGATTTGATTGGTCTTAGCACAGGTTTCTATGAAGGCTATTATGGCATAGTTTCTGGATATGAAACCCTGAAATATGGAATCTCTACAGAGGTAGGTTATAATTGGTCACCAGAAGCAACTGTAGATGAATTTCGAGCAAAGTTTGGTGTAGGCTTGCCTTTGTTAAAACCACAATACCCAAATAAACAAATAAATCTGTTTTTTGAATATACAAGTTCGCTATTTACAGAAAGAGATTGGTATCAGTTATTGTATGCACAAGGTATACAATATGCAGGGAAAAATATCACATTTGATCTTGCCGTGCAGTTGCCACTTATTCAAAATTTAGATCCAACAAGAGAGTTAAACTATAGTGTGTTTCTTGGTACGAGATACACTTTTTAAAACATAAAAAAATGAAAAAAATCGTATTCATTGTATTTGCTGTTTTGATGGCAATACCAACAGTACAAGCACAAAAAAACTATGACCAATTTGAAGTCCAAGTTGATGGACTTGGATGTCCTTTTTGTGCCTACGGATTAGAGAAAAAATTTAAAGAATTTAAAGGCATCAAAAAAGTAAAAATAGATATAGAAACAGGAGATTTTAGCTTCACATACCCTTCTGAAAAAGCGTTGACAATTGTAGCCGTAGAAGAACAAGTTAAAAAAGCAGGATATACACCTATGTCTGGTCGTGTGATACGTCATGATGGAACTATAGAAGAAATGGGAGGTGTCAAAGAAACCATTGCCGCCGATGCAGAAATAGTAACAGAAAGCGCTTTTGTAGCAGGTAACTGTGAGATGTGTCAAGCACGTATTGTAAAAGCATCTACAGATGTTTTTGGAGTCTCAACAGCTGCATGGAATAAAGACACTAAGCTTCTAGAAGTGTCCTATGATAAAAATGCAACTACACTAGATGCTATTGAAAAAGCAGTAGCAAAAGCAGGACATGATACCAAAAACCACCAAGCAAAAAATGGCACCTATAAATCGTTGCCTGGTTGCTGTGCTTATGAACGTGTGGAGTATTAATGAAGTAGATGTCCGTTCGATCGTAGTCGAGAACCTCATAGATTTCTAATAACAATTTGTATAAATGAATCCTTAATAAGCCTTCCTCAACCCTAAAGGGTGGCTTATTTTAATGAAAATAATACGTATATGATTTTTGCACCCTTTAGGGAAGGGGAAACAAAAATTTAAATAGTAGATATCCGTTCGAGTGCAGTCGAGAATCCTAAGATATTTTAGTATTTAATCGTGGTTCTCAAATGCACTCAAACAGATATTATAACTTTATGTATGAACTAAAATAAAACCAAAATGAAATACATATATAGCCTATTCACACTTCTTATCATGATAAGTTGTGCTGAAAAAGAAGACATAGCCAAAAACTGGCAGCTCTCAAAAACAATCCCTATAACGGGTGTAAATGCTATTGGAATGGCAGTGGGCTCAGAAGGGATTTGGTTAAGTGACGGAGACCATAATCGATTGGTGTTGATAAATGATGAAGGAAAAACAGTAAAAACTATAGATTCACTTGACCGTCCTATGCATATAGATGCAGCAGAAGATATTCTATATGTACCGCAATACGGTAATGATGAAGTAAGTGTTTTTATCAAAGAAGAGAAGGAAGTATTTATGCTTTCAGACTCCTTAGATGCTCCTGCTGGTGTTTCTTCCTATAATCAAGAAAAAGCCATTGCCGATTTCTATAATCATCGTATTCTCTATAGTAAAGATGGAAAGGACTTTATTTCTTTTGGAAAAGAAGGAAAGGCACATGGCGATTTTTATTACCCAACAGATGTGCAGATAACAGAAAACAACATTTGGGTAGCCGATGCGTATAATAATCGCATACAGGTATTTGATAAACAAGGAACATTTTTAAAGGTAATAGGTGTCGATCAAAAAATGAATGCAGCTACAGGAATTTTTGTAAACCCTACTGAAGTATTTGTTGCTGACTTTGAAAATGATCGTGTCTTAGTATTTAATCATGAAGGAGTATTGCAGCAAGAACTTACAAAAGGGGTAGAAAAACCCATTGAAGTAATACAACATCAAGGGCAAGTTTTTGTGAGTAATTATAGAAAAAGCGAACTCTTAGTTTTTGATTGGAAAGCTATTCCAGAGGGAGAAAACGTAGGAGAAGACACACATAATCACAACCATAATCACTAATGTTATGGAGCATAGTTATACCATAAAAGGAATGACGTGTAATGGATGTCGTGCTGGCGTAGAACGAGATTTGAAAGCACTGCCAGAAGTACAAGATGTAGTAGTTTCTTTAGAAAGAGAAGAAGCTGTTATTCGTATGGATGCTCCAATAGCGATCACGAGCCTGCAAGCAGGATTAAAACCGAAGTATACCATTAAAGAGAAAACTGAAAAGCAGGTAGTTGATAGCACCACAGAAGTACCGCTTTCAAAATGGGCGCAATTGCGCCCATTATTTCTCATTTTTGGATACATCACAATTGCAAGTATAGCAATGCATTATAAGACTTGGAATACACAAGAAGCCATGCTAGATTTTATGGGATTGTTTTATATAGTGTTTAGTTTTTTTAAGTTTTTAGACCTCAGAGGATTTGTAACTAGCTTTAGGATGTATGATCCGCTTGCTCATAAGCTAAAGGTATACGGATGGATCTATCCCTTTATAGAACTCGGACTAGGAATCTTGTTTTTACTTCGTTTAGAAATCCCTGTAGCTTTAGTCACAACCCTTGTTATTCTTGGAATAACAACCATAGGTGTCACTAGAAGTTTACTCTATAAACAAGAGATTCAATGTGCTTGTTTAGGAACTGCTTTAAAACTTCCTATGACAGAAGCTACCTTTATAGAAAATGCCATTATGATTGCAATGGCTGTTTTTATGCTCTTCATATAATTCCTGAACTTCGACTATGCTCAGCATAAACTCTGGCGGAAATCTTTACGTAGTCGGGAATCTTGGTAATAGGAGTAAGTAGGCTTAATTTAAATGTAAGCTCCTTCCCTTGGAGAGGGAAGGTGGCTGTAACGAGGGACGAGTTACAGTCAGAAGGGAGCGAACTCTATGGTTTTAAGAAATGACATAAACAAGCTGTCCGTACAGGCGAACCGAGAACTAAACTGAATGTTATAGAATCCAAGAATTCTCGACTGCGCTCGAATAGAGATTACAATACACTTTTTTATATTTACAGAATGGCATATATCATACCCGTAGTACTATTTGTTTTTGTGATTTTTTTGCTTTCGCGAAAGCGTACCAAGAAACACCCCAAACCATTTCCAGCGCATTGGCATACAATACTTCTTACACGGGTTAGGTTTTACAAAAATCTATCTGATGAAAACCAAAAAGTATTTCAAAAACGAATGATGCTTTTCTTAGAAGAAGTATATATTGAAGCAGTACAGTTTGAGTTAGAAGAATTAGATAGCATATTAGTTGCGGCAAGTGCTGTAATTCCAGTGTTTGGATTTAAAGAATGGCATTATAACAATTTAAGTACGGTATTGATTTACCCTGATTACTTTGATGAGAATTTATCATTTGATGCCGATGTACAAGGACGTAAAATTGCAGGTTTAGTAGGAACAGGACGTTATAAAAACCAAATGATTCTTTCGCGTAAAGCATTGCATCATGGATTTACAAATGCTACAGATAAAGGCAATACAGCCATACATGAGTTTGTTCATTTACTAGACAATACCGATGGGGTGACAGATGGAATACCTGAACGATTATTAGAACATCAATACATCGCTCCTTGGCTAGCATTAATGCATAAAGAAATGGAAGCTATTAATAACGATGCGTCAGATATAAGGAATTATGGAGGGACTAGTCAAACCGAATTTTTTGCTGTAGCCTCTGAATACTTTTTTGAACGTCCAGATTTATTTAAACGAAAGCACCCAGAACTCTATGAGATGCTTTCTAGATGCTTTACACCTTCTGGAACAAGAAAAATTATAAAAAGAAGTTTTGTATAGTATATAATATATACTATATAATAGATTTATCGAATATCAACTTTGTTTAATAATTGCATTATTTAGCGTCATTCCGAATTTATTTCGGAATCTCATCAAACGCATAATCAAACTATTATGAATGAGAAGCTGAAACAAGTTCAGCTTGACTAAAATTCAGTATTAGTAATAAAGGGCAATCAAATAGATTTATTTTTATTCTGTAAAAGATGAGTGTTTTTCTTAAAAAAAGAAAAGTACTAATTATAGGTAAGTTACAATTAATTGTGGTTTACATCTACTGAAATGACTGTATAAGCAATTGTTTTTCCTTGGTGAGAAATACAAACTTTATTAATATTGTTGCTTGTTATAGGGAATTTGAATTCACTTCCCTCAACGAAATGACTAGTTCACTCAATGAGATTCGGTTTTTGATGTTGAGAATCTTAGTTTTATTGTTCTTTTGTATAAAGATAGCAAGAGCATAGATGAGTTTTTAAGGCGTGTTATCGATAAAAAGATTGTTTAATGAGATAAAAAACAAAAAAAATAAGTAACAAAATTAAGATTTGAGCTACTAATCATAGGGTCTGAAAGATAGCGTTAGATTTGTTTATATGAAAAATTTAGAAATAACTACTTGAAAGTTAATATTGATCGGTAATTACTAATTTATAATGAAGTTTAAATAATTTTAAGAATTAATTATAAAAGAATAAGCCAATTTTAACAGTTTTTTTCTTAAACCAATATAGACTTGTAAAGAAAAAATGACGTTCTTTAGAGTCCTAAAAATAGTAAGTTTAGGCTTACAATATCTGTAAGAGATTACCACACATTAAGTACTGCTTCATAGGGGAAGTTATAGAAGCAAGTACATTCAAATTTAGCAAACAGCCAAGGTGTATTACATAAAGTATCTTGGTACAAATATCTCTAAGACATAAATATATGTCGGGATAAAAAATAATAACTACAAACTATACGTTATGTAGTACTATAGTTAAGTCACTTTATGGATGCATTGGGCATTTTCTGTGGTGCGTTGATTCTCAATGCTATCCTTAGTGATTTAACTATAAAAGGATGATTTTTATGTAAACGAGTCTCACTCTTTTCATAAAAAAGAATTAAAAAAATATTTCGTAGTTTTCATATAAACTTAGCACATAGTTAGTGTTACTTTAACAATTGAGTTACGATCTTTATTCTGAAAATAGGAATCACCACTACACGCTATTTTCAAACCAAACCAATGGTTTATAAATTAATCATGGTTTAAAAAACACCACACACTTAGGACTGACTCATAAGGGGAATATGTTGTCTCAGTTAGTCTATTCATTTTTAAACACCACACACCTTCCCAATTGCTGGGAAAAAGGCTTTGTATGTCTTGTTGTAATCGTATGGCTATTTCCTATATGATAAAACAAACAATAGTAAGTCTTTATGAAAAAGAAACAAAGGTATGGCCTTAGGCTATTACCTATGTTATGTCACTACAGGATGCCCTATGGACTTTTATGTGGGGTGTTTGTACATAGGGTATTCCTTAGGTGATGTAACAACACATTTATATAATCACAAAGGACACCCCATCTAGGTATGTTGTGTGGTGCTAACCCTAGATGCGTCCTGCGTGATAATATTAAACTGAATATTAATATTCGCTTTCGCGAAAGCTAAAAAATAACAGCAGGAATAATAGTCGTTAATAAAAAATAAAATTATATGAAAGAACAAGCGTCGCATACCTTATTTAGGTTTGTAAGTTTTAGGTCACCTGAACTTATAGCTCCTCAAAAACCAAGTCGTAAATTTGTATACGAACTCATTGACGATGGTGGTCAGATGAGAGTTAGAGAAGTCTCTGATGGAACTTTTGAAGAGAGAAGTACGGGGTTATCTATATTAACTCAAAATGAAGCACGTAATACAAATCAAGAATTACACGATTTTGGTGCATGGATTCAAAAAAACAGAAGAAATTTTGAATTGCAAGAAGTAGAGGATAAACTCCAATTACTATCAGGTAATTCTGTCATAAGTGATGAGGAGAGTATTTGGTTAAATTTATACCATCAGTATAAAACACAGGAAGATCATGGTGCTAGAGAGTCACTCATCAATTTGATTATAGCAAAAAACTTTGTAGATGAAACTAAAAAAATCTCTAGAGAGACTTCAGAAGAAGAACTTCTCAAGATATTTAAAGAAATTGCATCTGCTCGTATTGTTATTCCTAATGATGTGATTGATGTTGCAGAAGCTGCGGTTCCTACTTCAGGTCAATCTGTTTTTAAACGCACTTCAGCAGAAGCAGAAGCGCGAATTTCTTCTGCAATTGCTACTTATAAATTAGAACAACTCAAACTAGCAAAAGAAGAGCTTGAGTATGTAGAAAAGCAGTATAGGAAAGAGTATGATGCAGCGTATAAAGTAGCTCTAGAAACTCATAATGCATCCGTTAAAATATTGACAGATCAATATAAAAACGATTTGCAAGCAGAGCAAGAGATATGGTTTAAAGGACGTACAGAAAGTCTTAAATCTGTTACAGAAGAAGAATTTTTATTTAATAAAGTCGCTAAAACAAAACTTCCAGATTTACCAAAGTTTGAATTTGAATTTCGTCCAGAGATAGAAGCAGCAACAGCTTCTCGGGATATGTCAGGACTCTTATTTGATACATTAAAAAGTCTTACAATAATAGAACGTATAGATTCTTTTGAAGAAGCATACACTTTATTTTCTAAGGAAGAAACTAGATTGTCAGAAATACAAATTGCTAACAAAAAGTTATCTTCTAAAAAAATTAGCTTTAATGGTACGATCATTAGTGGTAATGATAAAAGTGTTTCACCAAGTGTAGATGTTTGTTATACAACTACACTGCTATCTGAAACTACACCTGTAAATAGTGATGGTGATTGGTATTGGGAATATCATCTAAATTTAGAAGGTTTTGATAGAGAAGTAAATATTCAAGATATAGCATATAAGCTCACCTTTACAAATGGAAGTGAAATAGCAGATACAGTTTATATTACGACGTATACGGATACAACAGGTAATACATATGAGCGAACGTTAAGAATTTTTCCGCAAGTAGGAGGGATAGAATTAGATGCTAGTCTGGGAGTTCCAGCTATTTCAGGAACGGTGACACTTCAAAATGGAGATACACTTACATTTGATTCTGTTCTCAATCCTAATTCTTTTATTACTAGAATTATAACCTGTGATGAACTAAATGGAGATACTGGAGGAAATCCAGATACAAATACAGATGAAAATTTCATTCCTTCTGGATTTGGAATGCGTCAATTAGGAATTGCCGATTATAGACGAGTAGAACAAAATGTACATTGTTATGTAGAAGGCGAAGTTTCCCATATAGAAAATATCATGGCACGTGAGTATAAAGAGAAAAGTACTCGAAGATTGCGTCGTTCAGAAAATACAACATCAACTACTTCAGAAACAGAAAAAGAACAATTAACAGATACAAGTACTACAGATCGTTTTGAAATGCAAAATGAGGTAGCTCAGGTAATTGCTGAGTCTACAAGTATTGATGCTTTTGCAAATGTGAGTGGTGGAGGTGAGTTAATTCAATTTAGTACGGGTGCTGGTTTTGCAAATAATACTTCACAAGAAGATAGTATCAGTCAGGCGGTAACAGAAGCGCAAGAAATTACGTCTAGGGCTATGGATCGTGTAGTACAAAAAGTGAAAGAAGAACGTATTACAAAGATTATTGAAGAGTACGAAGAGAATAATAAACATGGATTTGATAACCGAGAAGGAGATAAGCATGTTGTTGGGGTATATCGTTGGATTGATAAAGTATATAAAAATCAAATCTATAATTATGGGAAACGTCTTATGTATGAATTCTTCATTCCAGAACCTTCTAGATTACATAAACTAGCCTTGACAGAAACCATAGAAGGAAATGAAGGAACGGTATTAGAAAAACCTATCGATCCAAGAACACAAGGACTCGCAAGTGCTGGTTATATATTTCGTTCTAGTTATAGATCTTGGGCAGCACAATATAATGCTGAAGTAAATGCTCCACTAGATAACGTAATGTATATCTCTGCGGCGATTAGTGATAGTGGCGCTAGTGGTAGTTATTTGCCAGATTATCATTATCCAGGAGGTAAAAATTGGACAGTAGAAATCCCTGAAAATTATGAGGTAACACAGTATACTGGGAAGTTTGGCTTTACGTATATTCATAATGATTTTGAAAATACAAATGGGACTATTAACATTGAACGTAATAGCTTTAATCTAGAAGAAGCTAGACATGGAAATATGAATGTTCAAAGTAATTCAGAGATTGTAAATAGACCTATACGTAATGAACTAGGGATTAGTTTTCATGGTGGTGATGTAGGGGGTATGTCTTTGAGTTTACGTATTAAATGTGAGTTAACGACAGAAGCCTATGAAGCTTGGCGTGTAGCAACGTTTAATGCTATTATTACGGCCTATGAAGAGAAGTTGGCAAGGTATAATGAGCAATTTGTTGAACAAACAGAAACAGCTACCGTATTAAGAGATTCGAATCCATTATTTTACCGTCAGATAGAACAAACCGTATTACGTAAAAACTGTATTTCATACCTTATAGATAGAAATCAAGATGGAGAGCGTACGTATGGAAAAAGTGGTTTATACGAAGGAAGTATCCTAGAAGATGCAGAAGTGAAACTAAATCAACGTCTTGATAATTATACATCTTTTGCTACATTCCTTGAGCAAGCGATAGAGTGGGATATCATGTCTTATAACTTCTATCCTTTTTATTGGGCAAATCGAGGCAAATGGGGAGAATTATATCAATACGAAAATAATGATCCTGTTTTTAGAAAATTTATGCAAGCAGGAATGGCGCGTGTCGTAGTAACAGTACGTCCAGGTTTTGAAGATGCGATGATGCATTATATGGCTACGGGTAATGTATGGGATGGAGGCGAACTTCCTGTGTTGGATGATCCGCTATACTTATCTATTGTTGAAGAATTACAACAACCTTTAGGTATTAAAGAAGGAGAAGCGTGGAAAACACAAGTGCCTACCTCACTTACCATTTTACAAGCAGACAGTATCGGTCTTAAAGTTGAAAAACCATTACCGTGTAATTGTGAGAATGAAAAAGATTTTCAAGAGTCAGATCAAACAGGGTGCTTAAGTGGTATTACAAATGAAGAAGATGTTTTTTCTGGAAAAGATTGTGACCTAGGCATTCCAGGAGGCATTCCTTTAGTACAATTTTCATTACGTCATTTTTATGGAAACAAGACAATAGGTGAAGTAGACACAGAAGGATCCTTCCCAAGAACATTCAGATGTCAAGGGCAAACCATTGAAATAAATAGAGATGCTTCTTGGCTTGCAACAGATAGTATTGCAGTATTGTATCAGTCATTAGCAACACAGCTATCTGCAATTCCTGGGATCACTGCACGTCAATTTGATTATATTCCTCCTTCTGGAGTAGCGAATGGTAGTGCTGTATTATTCACGGTAGATTTTAATGTGATAGACACATTTGAATTTGAAAAAACTGCTTATGGACTTCCTAATGGACTAGATAAAATAACCGTAAATACAGATGGCGATACGGTACAAATAACATTTGGAGATGATGAGTTTAGTACATATTTAGAAGAAAAAGATCTTTTGACAGATAGCTCAGGTACAGTATTGAGTTATGAAGACATTCAGAGTCCACTTCCTATAGATAGATTTATTTCAGAAACTACCTTAACTGAGTAGTAATTATGAGTATTGTAAGAAAAGATATGATATGGCAGCCTGAAAAGGTGCTGCCATATCTTTTCGATTCGCTTATCGCGAAAATAGAAACCATCACGCCTGTACGAGCTATGTACCTTTTTGGAAGTCGTGCAAGAGTTCCCATCTCAGAATGGCATACCCTAGAAGGAAAAGATTGGGATATCTACATTGTATGTGATTTTCCGATTGTAAATACAAAAATATGGGGGAGAAATGTAGGATACTATCTGGATCTACCTATAGTTACGCAAGAGCGTATGAATACCTTACTAAAAGGGAATCAACAATTAAAACAACTCTACCCAGAAGATGTGTTAGGCGTACGCCAAAAATGTATAAAACAAAAATAACGACAAGAACATGAGTATTTTTGACGAATTCAATCAAGAAGGGATAGACGCATTACAGCCCAGTAATAGAACGTTTTCATCCCCTATCTTTCCTGATACTTCAGGAAATGCGCTAGATGCTATTGCGTTTTCAGGAACTGAAAGTCGGTTTCCAGAATTTCCAAGTCCTTTTGGAGATACTTCAATAGAAGAATTTATTATAAATCTTGATGAAGAAGATTTAGTATCTAGGGTTGAAAATCAACCTCGAACAAAGTTTAGAGTACGATTTGTGCCTAATGAAAGTTTTTTTAATGATAGCTTACGTCCACCGGAAGAACATGGTATTAGGTTATATGTTAAACTTGATGATTCAATAAGAGAAAAACTTCGAAATGAAGAAATACGATTAAGAAAAGCAGTTTCAAGGTTTAGTGATTCCGGAATATCTTATAGAGATGTAGATCAAGTATATGGAGTTACACTGGGGAAAGACATTGTAAGTTATATTGAAGAAGGAGAAGGTCAGGCATCTAGGATTGCTATTAGATTAGCAAATTGGATGGGATTAAATCCTACTTCAAATGAAGGATATAATTTTGTAGCTCAAATAACAAGTTCGATAAGAGATTTTGTAAATAAGTTTCCAAACACAAGAGATGTAAATCCTTTGGAGGACGGACTTTCTTTTTTTGCATTATTAATAGAGTTGAGTGTCTTAGATCTTATAAATACAGCAGAATTTATAGCTTCGGAGGTATTAAAACCATTAGCAAACGAAATACGAAGTTGGAAATTAAAGGAAGAACGATGGAATGCTAGACTAGGTGATAAGTATGATCCTCTAATAAAATCGCCTTCAAGGATTCGACAAGAGTTACTACAATTTTTTAATGATGTAGATACAAACACAAGAACGCAGATAAATACTAAAATTGATGGAGCAACAGATTTTGTAGCGATCCCAAAATATTCTGTCGCAGATCAAAAGAAAAGTACTAAATCGTCTCTACTCGTTTGGGTAGATTTTTTAGGAGATATGTTAAAAGGATATTTTACAAACCTAGAGGGGTATATAGATGCTGTAGCAGAAAATCCTGAAGCTCCTATAGAACTTATAAATGCCTTTTTAATTGGTGTTATTAATGGAGTTTTAGACTTGTTAGCGAGATTAGTAGGAGATATAGCAAGTTTTTTGGAGTTAATTAATCCAGAAAAACTAAATGCTTTTATAGAAGGAATACAACAATTTATTGATCAGGCAGATTTTAAAACGCTAGAAGCTTTATTTGTAAAAGAACTTAGACAATTATTCTCATTTTTAGATGGCGATGATATTTATACCAATGTCTATCAGATGGGAGTTTCCATAGCAAAATTTGTAGAGATTATTATCAATGTATATTTTGGTGTAAAAGGAGTCTTACGTCTCGGGTCTGCAGTGATAAAGGTTGGAAAAGAGATTCCCGAAGCACTTAAAGCTTTTGGTAATCTTGTAGATGAACTTATAGGTAGTATACGTTTTAAAAGCTTAACACCTGGAGATATTAAGAAACTTAAACAACTTGGTATACGTTTGGATGTAAGAAGTAACACAGGACTATTAGTAGGAATTCCTGTTAAAAAGTTTGAAGGAAAATTCCATACAGTATATTATCGTAATATAGTCCTAGAGCGATCTACAGATCTTGAGAAAGTTGAAAAGCTTATGAAAAAGTTTTTAGATGACCCTGATAGTCTTAGTCGATTTTATAGAAAAGAGAGAACAAACTTACTCAAAACAAGTCCAAATTTTAAAATTTATATAAAAGAATGGAAAAAAAGTTTTAGTCGATATGAGAAAGCACCTGATGTCATTGATTCAGACCGTATCTTAAATGATTGGTTTTCTAATAATAGAATACGTAAAAAATCATTATCTAAAAATAGAGCACAACATTTTGACGATAATTATAGACAATCGAAAAGAATATTGAATAATGCTAATATTGCAACAGGGAAAATTCGCTTGCTAACTAAAAAAGGAAAAGTTATTTTTGAACGTAATGATTATCTTTCACATTCTGGTAAAGGAGATCGTATTCCTTCCGATAAAGAGTTTCCTTTTGGTAGTATAGAAAAAGCTACCACAAGATTTTCTGGAGAAAAAGCTAAGTATCATGATACAATAAATACAAGAGATAGATATAATGATTCTGAAAATCCTCTATTGCGAAATATGGAAGAAGATGCAATACTAGCAGCCGATAGAGCAAAGTTAGATATTAATGATCTTATTGTTGAGATGATAATAGAAACAACGTACGAACCTTGTATTATTTGTAAACGAGAGATGTTACTAAGGGAACAACTACTAGGTTCAAATACAACAATAGATGTAGAGTTTCCTATATTTCCTAATGGAAAAGGAGTTCAAAATAATGATGAACTAATTTTATTTTTAAAACAGTAGATTATGGAGTATATGTATTTATTGAAAAAATATCCTGTTTTGAATGGATATACAAATGAAGGCGTTGTTATGGAAGACATTTTGAAGTATCAAAATGAGTATAATGTTATTTTTCCTAACGCTTATAGAGAATTTCTTCAATTAGCAGGGAATAGGTGTAATCTTTTAATGTCTATGAGTCATTTTTTTCAATTTGCTATAGAAAGGCAAAAATATACAAGAGAGACACTAAAGGATTATGGGGTGAGTATAGGAGAGAACTTTTGGGTGATTGCAGACTTAGATGGAGGAGAACAATTTGATTTCTTTTATTTCAATGATCCAGATGCTGAAGATTCAGAAAATCCCCCAGTATATGCAAGTTATCCAGCATATGTTGAAGATAATGAACCAGAATATCCAATAAAAAAGAAGTTAGCAAATACGTTTCAAGAGTATATAGAAAATAAGATTCAGGCTTATGCTAATTTGAAATAGTATAGTTTTAACTAGGACTAAAAAAACCATCGTATTTTATGGTGGTTTTTTAGTTATATCTATTTATGAACGAACAAGAAATTATAGAGAAAGTAAGACAATATTTAAAAAAAGAGGGGATTATTCCTGATGAAGGAACACTATCATATAGTGGGATAAGAGAAAAATCGCCATTATTTGATCGAAGCGGAACTAAACCAATGCACATCGTTACCTATAGTGTTGAACTAATTAAAGATAGTCCTACCACAATTGATGTAGGTTTTGTTACTATAGACGTAAAAACTGGAAAACTGGAGTACTTAGTTTCTGGAAGTATTCTTAAAAAAATTGATGCTTGATTAAAAATTTAATATTTATAATGAAGTAAATTAAAGAAAATAGAATACACGCATTATATGAATTACTATGAAAAATAAATTCGATTTAAATTTAGAGTTCTTGTATCAACTACCCTTAGTAAGAGATTATAGTATTGGTGGAGGCTTTGATAAAGAATTGGACGATTGGATGTCCAAGTATGATAAAGAAAGAGCAGATTTTCAAAAATTTGAGAAACGGGCTACTATAAACGATCTGTTGTATACATACATATACTCTTTTAGAGAGAAAACACCAGATCTTACTAGTTTGGCTTTCACAATAGAAGAAACTTATGAGAAAATTAGTGAAACAAAAACTAAGTATATGACATCAAGGTCAGATATTACGTCTTTTGAAGTTAAAACTGTTCTTGGAGATAATAGAGATGAATTCTTTCCTGAAGGTCGCGATCGTTTTGATAAAGAGTTGACTATTTTTTTAAGGCAATCTTATACTATAAATGCGATTGATGAAGCGTTACAAGAAATAATGTATGAGAAAGAAATGGAAGGGGATACAATTACGTACAAAGTTCAAGATGGTGTGATTGACACCTTAGTAGTTACACCGGATAAGATAATTATTACAATTAGTGATGATAAATTGGTAGATTATTACAGGACTTCTCCTCGTAATCCAGGTTGAAAATAATTTTAATGAATCTAAAAAAACCATCGTAAAAACGGTGGTTTTTTAGTTATATCTATGATCAGTTAGCGAAGTTCTTTGAGAAAGTAAGCAAGCGTTAAGATAGCGCACAAGTAAAATATGTAATTTCTAAAAACCTTGTAGAAGATCTTTTTAAGATTTTTGAAGCACTTATAGCCATCTATAGTGGTGTTCAGATTGCAAAAAGTACTGCTACGGCTATAAAAGGATTACGGAAGCTGGTAGATGATCTTTTAGAAGGAAATCGAGAAAAGATAGGTGATATTGGGAGGAAGCGTCGTGCTGATTGGATGGGGAATAGATTTTTTCGCTTTGGAAATGATGGAGCAACTCAAAGAAATTCAATTCGCTTGGAAAAAAGACCTGATGATGGTTGGTTTAATGTTTTAGCCCATGGAGATGGAAGAAGATTTATCATTGATGGACGGAAGATTTCTCCAGAGGCGTTTGTTAAGTTACTATTGGATAGAGGGTATCAAAAGGGAGAGCCAATACGATTAGTAGTCTGTTTTTCAGGCTTAAAACCTAATGGGCCTGCTGCCAAGCTTTCAAAAATTCTAAACGCTAAAGTTCAGGCTCCTACAGATAAAGTAAGTCTTAATGATTTGTATGAGTTTGAACATAATTTAAAAGGTAAATTTGTAATATTTGATATAAAATAAAATGAAAACAGTTGGATTTTTAAAAAGGCATGATGATTATAGTTTTTCAAAAAAACTTGAAGACATTAATAATACTAATATAAATGAAAATTCCTTAGATCTAGAGGTTGTAATTCTCTATTTAGAAAGAGGAAAAGTTTTTCTTTCTTGGATGAGTTGGTTATTTGATGATGGTGACTCAAGTATTGGACCTCATGAATTGTATACAGATGGTATATGGATATGGCCTAGTTATTTAACCTATTACCTGAATAAATATCCGAATCTTGAATTAAACAAAGATTTTACTGATCATATTATTCAGAGTTCAAGTAATGATATAGATATTAGTCAGGATGACCTAATAAAATTTGAAAAAGAGTTTTATGAATTGACAAATTCTCGAGTAGATAATGGAGAAAACCTTTTGAGTTAAAATATTTAAGGTACAAATGTTCCTCGTAACCCAGATTGATGCTGATCATGAAAAATATAAAAACAGAATGGTTGTATTATCAATCTAAATACAAATATGCATTTAATAAAAGCGAATATGATGATGATCAATATTGGTCATATATGGAAGAAAGAATTGTTTTTTTAGATCATTTGAAAAAGTGCTCTACACAAGAATTAACTGAAATTATGATAACTATTTATATAGATGTTTATCCACTAGAGGCACGAGGGATATTTGCAAAATTAAGAAAAGGGAAATATAGAGACTTAGATGATATAGAACCTGTTTCTTATAAAATTGATGATTTATACAACATTGTTTCATATACAATTACATTTAAAGAAGAACAATCAGAAATTCTAACGATGATACCGAATGTTCTTTCAGATAAAGAAGTTACAATAGATACGCAGGATGATCAAACTATTTTTACAGTAGTAAATTCTCCTATTAAAGAGCTTATTGTTTCCAATAAAATAATGACGCTTAACGTAAATGAAGATACTATTGATATAGCATTAGCGCAACAAGATTCGTAAATAGATTAAATTTATATCTAATAAAATAAATACTTTAGTCTTCTTTGTTAAAGTAGTATGAAGCTATAATAGCTCATTAAAAAAATGGAAAAATTAAAAATAATTATTGCTAATAAAAATACGAATAACAAGTTCTTACTTTCTGTCAAATTCTTTTCAGAAAATAAAGAAACAGAAGAGTTTGTTTTCGGTAACTCAACCAAAAGCCTAGAAAGAGTGGGTCTATTGATTACTGATCAAGACAATAATGAAATATTTCCTAGTGGAATAACTATGATTGTTCCAATTGAATCAAAAAAAAAGAGTCATCAAATTTCAAAAGATGTTTTTTTTGAATACCTCATTAAAGGTACTATTGAGGACAGTGGAGATAAGATGTTACTTGATTTAGGAGTTATAAAATATTTTTTAGAAAAAGAAACTGATTATAATTTTATAATACGATTCAGAGGTGCTACTTCTAATATAATTTCTATGTCATTTTAATTGACTTCTTTTCATTTCTTTCATATAATGTAGTATTCAAAACAGAACAACCAGAAATTCTAGCTGTCATACAGAATGCTCTTTCTGATAAAGGAGTTGCAATAGATACGCAGGGCGATCAAACTATTTTTACAGTAGCAAATTCTCCTACTTAAAGAACTGGTTGTGTCAAATGAAAGAATGACGCTTAACGTGAATGAAGATACTATTGATATAGCATTAGCACAACAAGGTTAATAACATGAATCAAGATTTTACTATAATGTGTTGGAAATAATCAAATGAATTATACAGAAAAATATTGTACTGATCTATTACAAAAAATAATCAATGATTTAGATGAATGGAGAGGATATGAGTCTTATTACGATAAAGAAATCCCTTTTAGAGCTGATTTTATAAAGAATCAAAAAAACCTTCATACAAAAGAATTTATAAAAAATTGTTGGGTAACACGAGCTACGGTACCTAAAGATGGTTGGAAAGGAGGGTTCATTATCGTTTGTATAGATGATGATACTGGTAAAGCACTAAACTATATGAATAGTGCATTGGGTGGACGCCCTATAACATTACCCTTAGAAATAGACGAAAATGGCACATATTTTATACCCATTACGTTTGAATGAGATAAAAATAGAAACAACTAAAGAGTATATAGAAAATAAGATTCAGGCTTATGCTAATTTGAAATAGTATAGTTTTAAAAACGTACAAACAAAAAACCATCGCTTTGCGATGGTTTTTTGTTCATTTAGGTAAGCAAATTTTAAACTACTGAAAAGACAGATTAAAGTATGAAATACGATTGCCTTAGAAGATAGTTTCAAATACATTGTATGTATATATAAATACGTTAAAAAATGCTTGTACTCTTAGACAATGGCCATGGAGGTCTCATCAATGGAAAATATCAAACCCCTGGCAAACGAAAAGATTGGGGGGATGGTAATGTGATCTATGAAGGGGAATTTAACCGAGCCATTGTGAATGGAATTATTCAAGATTTAACCCTTCTAAAGATTCCATATGTAAATATCGCTCCAGAATATTGGGATGTAAGCCTAAAAACACGTGTACGTCGTGCTAATGCCTATGCACGTCAAAAGTGCTTCTACTTAAGCGTGCACGCCAATGCAGGCGGTGGTATAGGAAGTGAAATTTTCACATCTCCAGGACAAACCCATAGCGATCGTATTGCTACTATTTTTGGTCAAGAATATCAAAGAACATTTCCAGATCGGAAATTACGTACCGATTTTTCAGATGGAGATCTTGATAAAGAAGAACACTTTTATGTCCTTACGAAAACCAAGATGCCAGCCATTCTTACAGAGAACTTCTTTATGGATAATAGAGAAGAATTCAATACACTATTAATGACCTCAGAAGGTCGTTCTCGTATCATAAAGTATCACGTAGATGCTATCCGAAGAGTAGTGGCTATGAAATAAACCTGCATTATGCAATAGAACTTCGTGATGAGGGTTGAAACAGCAATAAAATATGACGTTTTCTGAGTTTTAGCATAGCATCGCTATGGTTCAACTTAAAAACGTAGTGCAACGATATATTTTACAGCAGTTTCAGGACGGAATAGATTTTCTATTGCATAATGCAGGATAAATAAACGATATACACTTTAACGTTTCACTCGGCATTTGGTTGTGAACCTGTTTGACGGTAGGCAAGTCTCACGAGTCCGCTTTAACGCTTCGCTCTCCCTTTGGTCATGAATCTCGCTAGCTCGATTTCGCGAAAGCGTATAAAACTAAATAATTTAGTAAACCACCTTCTCACTAAAAAGGGAAGGTGGTTGTATTGATGAATGAAATACACACGGAAGGGAGGATTCTAATAGCTTAAGAGGATAAGTATATATGTCATATATAGTCAACACGCCCCTTAATCCCCTCTTTTTAGAGGGGAAACGTATATGTTTACTCTTCAATCTCTTTCAAGATCGTTTCAGAATTACGTAACACCTTTTTATAACAACGTGTCACAAACCAAATAAGAAGTCCGAAAAAGACAAGCATAAATGGTACGGCAATTCCTAATTTAGGATCAAGGGTTTCAAACAAGTTTTCGTCATTAAATAACTTAGCCGAAACAGGTACCGTAAGGATCATAAATAGAAAACTAATCCCAACGTTCAATTTTTGAAAATTGACAAAGTTTTTCTTTCCTTTTGCATAGGTTTCCATGGTTTCTTTATAATTCATTTTAGTGACATTCACTTGTTTCATTCCTCGTATCGTTTTTAAAGAAACAATAGGAAGAATAGCGAGTATAAGCATGCATAAAATAGCCGATACTTGTAATGCGATGGTGTCAAATATTTTAAAATTGGCTAATAATACGACAAGTCCTATGTAGCATATAACGCCACCTATTTTTTCGGCAGTAAAGATCTTATTCCATTGTGAGGTATATTTTTGTTGTGTCATTTTGAGTATAATTTCGTCTGTTAATTGTTTTTGTTTTTCTAGATCCTGGCTCATTTGTGACCAGGCAGCTTGCATTTCTTCAAGTTCCATAGTATTTATTTTTTAACCAGTTGTGTTCTTAGTGTTTCTTTAATACGAGAGATGCGTGTGGCTACTTTACTTCTAGAAAATCCAGTAATGGAGGCAATCTCTTCATACTTTTTACCTTCTAATAAAAGAAGAATAATCCCTTTGTTGACATCAGAAAGTTGCCGTATCTGAGCATACATTTCTGCGAGTCGTTCTTCCAGAATTGGGTCATCAGGTTCATATTTCAGATGCAAGTTGTCTATACCTACAGACGTGCCTTTGCGTTTTTCCTTTTTAATAAATGTAAAGGCTGTGTTTAATGCCACACGATACATCCAAGTACTGGCTTTGGCTTCTCCTCTAAAACTATCAAACCCTTTCCATAATTGAAACACGATATCTTGATACAGATCCTTTTGATTTTCAAGCGTATCACAATACACTCTGGAAATCTTAAAAATGATCCCTTCGTTTTCTTTTATGAGTTGTGTAAATGCTTCTTCTTTGCGCATTAAAGATGATTTATTCCTGATGATGTAGTAGAACTTCGTTATGAAGTTTGACAACACAATAAAAGATGTTTTTTATGAAATTATGCATAGCATCGCTACGGATTATTACATAAAAAAAATGCAATGGTATATTTTGAAGTGTTTTCAAAATGTAATAGATTTTCTACTGCATTATCAGGATGTATACTCCATTAGTAAGATATGTATTAAAAAAGTCGCAAAAAAGTTTACTTTTTTTTCAAACCGTTGTTGTAGAAGGGTTTTGTATGTTTGCTTAAAGCGAAAAAGTATAGGTGAATACAGCAGTTCTACAAAAATATAATTTGATAATTAAGAAAGACCCTTATTGGGGTTGTGATATCTCAGGGCCATTAGAAGGGTATATAGATATATTTCAATATGTTACTGATGTTGATGAGTTTATTAATGATATTGAACTTGCTATTAATGGAGGCTTTGATCAAATAGAAGACCCAGAATGGAGTGCGGGACGAACACTAGATTTATATTGGAATGCTTTTATTACACCTACTCATTTTGAAGTTTGGTTTTATACTCAAGATGAAAGTGAAAAAATAGTTATTCCATTAGAAGATTGGAAAGAAATTTTATTGTCTTGGAAAGAATGTTTAGAAAGTTGATATAATGTCATTGATATAAGATATGTTTTAAATAATGCTCTCGACTTTTACTTCTGTATTCCATATTTTCGCTTAAAGCGAAAAAAGAAAAAGAAATTTTAAGATATGAGTTGGATAAAAACCCTAGGATACGATGAAGCAGAAGGCCCTTTAAAACGTATGTACGACCGCGTAAAAGGCCCTGATAATAATGTAGATAATGTATTGTCCATACATAGTTTACGTCCGCATACATTAAAAGGACATATGACCTTATACAAAAGTGTGCTTCACAATTCCAATAATACCTTGCCCAAATGGTATCTAGAAGCTATAGGCGTGTATGTGAGTTATCTCAATACCTGTGATTACTGTGTGCAACATCACCTTGCAGGATTCACACGATTATTGGCAGATGATGTCCGTGCAGCTGCTTTTTATCAACGTGTACAAGACAATACTGCGCATACCTTCTTTGATAATCATTATAAAGACGGTATTATACACGCGCAAAAACTCACCCAAGCCCATCACACCATCACCAAAAAAGATATAGATCATTTAAAAACCGTAGGCTTCTCTGAAGGCGAAATCCTAGAAATCAACCAAGTCACGAGTTACTTTAACTATGTCAACCGAATGGTCGTAGGCCTAGGCGTCAACACCGATGGTGATATTATCGGATTATCTCCAGGCAATAGTGACGAACCTGATAATTGGAGTCATCAGTAAGAGTTTAGAAGTTCATGAATTTGTCATTTCGAAGGAAACGTAGTGACGAGAAATGACATAAAAATGAGTGCATTTGAGTAGGCTAGTTGAGAAGTTTTAAAATGGACCTGTAAGATATAAAGGATAAGATTCCCTTCTTCAAGGGAATTACATAAACTATGCGAGGTGATTGAGTGATTTTCGCGAAAAGCGAAAATAGTATCGAAATTACCGACTGTAAATAGAGTAGCACTCTAACGATAGAGTAGTACTCTATTTATGTTTTTAAAAATTCTTTCCCTCAACGAGGAAGCTGGCTGTGTCGAGGTAGGAGACACAGATGGAAGGGAGAGAATATTTATAAATAACACACCCCTTAGTCCCCTCTTTCTAGAGGGGAAACTCATACGTCTATCTTTGGTGAATGATCTTGTATAGCCTTTAGCGCTTCGTTCTCCCTAAGATTGTGAACCTGCCAGTAGGCAAGTCTTACAAGTTCGCTTTCGCGAAAGCGGAATTAGATGTAAACAAAGGAGTTATAATGGATGATTGAGGGATTTAAAACGAAACAACGTGGACTTGTAAAATTGTATCGAAATCACGTTATATTGTTTTAATACCTTCAACAACCAACAACCAACAACCAACAACCAACAACCAACAACCAACAACCAACAACCAACAACCAACAATCGTTAATCCAATCCTAAACTTTCATTTGCTTTTCCGAGAGATTCTTTAAATAACGTTTCAGTTACTTCAGTATTCCACGTAGGCACCATCGTTTTTAATTTGTCTTTTCCTTCAGGCGTTTTTATAATTTCAGGAAAGGCTTTTTGAATCACTTCTAGCATAATGGCTGTTGCTGTAGAAGCACCTGGTGAAGCGCCTAATAAACAGGTGATACTTCCATCCTTACTACTTACCACTTCGGTGCCAAATCGCAATTTGCCACCTTCATACTCATCCTTTTTAATAATCTGTACCCGTTGACCAGCAACTTTCATTTCCCAATCTTCATCCTTAGCATCTTTCATGAATTTGCGTAAGCTATCCATACGATCTTCAAAAGACATGCTTACCTGTGTCACTAGGTATTTGGTAAGTGGTAGGTTATGCCAAAATGCACCGAGCATGGCACTGATATTATCTGTTTTTATAGATTTTAGTAAGTCAAAATTAGAGCCTTCTTTTAAAAACTTAGGACTAAAACCTGCAAAAGGACCAAATAATAATGATTTTTTGCCATCTATATAACGGGTGTCTAGATGTGGCGTAGACATAGGTGGATCACCTACGCCCGCTTTGCTATATACTTTGGCGTTATGTTGCTGTATGATCTTTTCATTTTTACAAACCAGCCATTGGCCACTCACGGGAAAGCCTCCATAGCCTTCTTTTTCGTCTATTTCTACTTTTTGAAGTAGTAATAAACTACCACCGCCAGCGCCTATAAATACATGCTTTGCGTCTAGATGTTCTATAGTTTCTGTTTTTGTATTTTCTACTTTGACAGACCAATCAATATCAGTATCAGGATCTACGTCCAGTACATTCATATTGCAATGTACAGGGGTGTTAAATTCTGTTTCTAGAATATGAAATAGTTGCTCAGTAAGTGATCCATAATTTACTTCGGTACCTCGATCTATTCTCGAAGCAGCCATGATTTCATTTGGATCACGGTTTTCTGTAATCAGGGGAAACCATTCTTTCATTTTGTCAAGGTCTCTTGTAAAGGCAATACTATCAAACATAAAATGATCTTTCATCGTTTTAAAACGATTTTCCAGATAGTCTGAATTTTCGGCGCCAGTCACCCAACTATGATGAGGAACTTTTTTGATGAAAGAACTCGGATTTTTGATAAGGTTATGGTCGGTGAGATATGCCCAGAATTGTTTAGAAATCTCAAACTGATTACAAATTTTAATTGCTTTTGAGATATCTACAGAGTGATCTTCTTTTTCAGGACAGTAATTGAGTTCGCATAAAGCCGAGTGTCCTGTTCCCGCATTATTCCATGCCGCCGAACTTTCCTGGGCAATCTTATCTAGTCGTTCTAAGAGTAAAATGTTGATGTCGGGTTGTATGAGTTTAGTCATGAGGGCAAGTGTAGCACTCATAATTCCTCCTCCTACACAGATTAAATCATACTCTTTTTGTAAACGTATATCACTCATGGAAAACTAATTTTTATAAAAATAGATACCTATCTTTACTTTCTAAATAACTGCAATAAAATTAATGGATTACTTTCTAATTATCACCATACTTGTAGGACTTTCGGCTGCATTTGGATACATCAATGTGCGATTTCTAAAATTGCCTAATACAATTGGCTTGATGTTGATTACCATTGTATTTACACTAGCCATATTTGCATTAAGTTATGTAGATGATACCTTATTACATGCGGAGCGTTACATTATCAAACAGATTGATTTTAGGACCGTATTGCTGGATATTATGCTAAGTTTTCTTCTGTTTGCAGGAGCGTTGCATACTAATTTTGAACAACTTAAAATACAACGATGGCCAGTGCTTGTGTTTTCAACACTAGGCGTGTTGGTTTCTACATTTTTGGTAGGTGTTGTGATGTATTACATACTTCCTTTATTTGGATTGCAAGTAGCTTTTATACACTGTTTACTCTTTGGAGCCCTGATCTCACCTACAGATCCAATAGCAGTTTTAGGAATTTTAAAACAAGCGGGAGCACCCAAAAAATTAGAAACCAAAATTGTAGGAGAATCACTCTTTAATGATGGGGTAGGTGTGGTTGTATTTCTTACCATTTTTCAAATAGCCTCCTTTGGAACAGACAATATAGAAGTCTCAGAAATCTTTAAACTATTTGGACAGGAAGTCATAGGAGGTATAGGTCTTGGTGCTATTATAGGATGGATTGTATACCGCTTAATGAAGTCTATAGATGATTATTATATCGAAGTCATTATTACACTTGCAGGTGTGATGGTAGGAACTGCTATTGCACATAAATTTCATCTTTCGGCACCACTCGCCATGGTAACAGCAGGTTTGATTGTAGGTAATGATACCATACGAGGCACTGCCATGTCTGAAATTACCGAGAGTTATGTAGATAAGTTTTGGGAACTCATCGATATTTTATTAAATGCGTTACTCTTTGTTTTGATTGGGATGGAAATGTTGGTGCTCGTCATAGAAGGAAAATATATTATAGCAGGACTACTTGCAATTCCTATTGTCTTACTGTGTCGTTATGCATCTTTGTTAGTACCTATTAATTTCTTTAAAAAACGATTAGATTTTGTTCCTAAAACCAACTTGATTATGACGTGGGGTGGATTACGAGGTGGAATTTCTATAGCACTAGCATTAGGACTTTCTGATGATATGAATAGAGATTTATTTCTAGTAATTACCTATATAATTGTTGTGTTTTCTATACTCGTACAAGGACTCACTATTGGGAAGTTGGTCAAATGGGTACAAAAGAAAGGATTTCAATAAGGGTAATTTTTCTTGAAAGAATGTTGACTTTTTAAAACCAAATATGTATTTCTCCACCCCTAAAGGGCAGACACATTCTCAAATAGTTAGGATATTTAAAATTCTCACTCCCTTTAGAGTTGGGGAACTGAAAATTTGATGCTGCAAAAGTTACATTTAATAAAGAGTTTACAAAAAAGAGGATTGAAATAGTCTTCTTCTAAAGTACTATTTTTGCGCTATGAAAGTGGATAACTTTACAAACGAATTTTTTGGAATTGGCATTCAAAATGGAAAAACTCCTGAAAATTTAGGTGTTTTATGGCGTAGTGCACAAAATCTAGGAGCAAGCTTCATTTTTACCATTGGGAATCGCTACGCCAAACAAGCAAGTGATACCCATAATGCTGTAAAAGCAATGCCTTATTTTCACTATGATACCTTTGCAGATTTTTATCATCATTTGCCTAAAGGAGCACGACTCGTAGGCGTCGAAATGCATGAGACTTCAGAGTCCTTAGAAACCTTTGAGCATCCACGTCGTTGCGTGTATCTCTTAGGAGCTGAAGATCATGGTCTTTCTAAAGAGGCCATCGAAAAATCACACTTTCTCATACAGTTTCCTTCAGAGATGAGCCTCAATGTAGCCGTTGCAGGTAGTATTGTGCTCTATGATAGGACTAGAGGTAAGAAGCGTTGTTAGTCATAAAAATCATAAACAATAATATGAGAGTTGTTTTTTTGTAAATAAATTATATATGCTCCTACCTCCTGATTATGATCAATGTAAATAGATTCTCCTTCTTTGAAACCTACAATTTCGTACGAGTCAATTTGTTTACTTACCTCATTAATGTATCTAGTTATATAATACTCTTTGTTTACATTTTTGAGGGCTTTTAAATCTGAATTTATTTTTTTTATAAACTCGCAATCCTCTGAATCTGCTTCAAATTTAAAATCAATACAACCTTTATAAGAAACTTGTAGTTTTAAATTTTTAGAATTATTTAGCGTTGGTATTAGAGCATTATTTAAGGATAAAGTTACTACGGTAAAATAGATAAGAAGAAGTGTTTTCATATTTTGAATACTATTAATGCGATTAGCCAAATAAGGAGTGTGGACGTAATTTTGTTTCTCAAAATTATGTATGGTTAGATTATAAAATAGCTTCTTAACCTAAGTTTTAAACTTTATTTTTTACTTAATAGTATAATCACAATACGTTTATAATTCTCATCTTTTAATTCATGATTTAGAAATTGATAATTTGAGGTTTATATACCCTACCTTTGCAGCAAATAACACACTATGTCCCATAAAGCTGGTTTTGTAAATATTATAGGAAATCCTAATGTAGGAAAGAGTACGCTTATGAATGCGTTTGTAGGAGAGCGATTATCTATTATCACTTCAAAAGCACAAACCACACGTCACCGTATTCTAGGAATTGTAAATGGAGAAGATTTTCAAGTAGTTTTAAGTGATACGCCAGGTATCATAAAACCTGCTTATGAGTTACAAGCATCGATGATGGATTTTGTAAAAAGTGCCTTTGAAGATGCCGATGTTCTTTTATATCTCGTAGAGTTGGGAGAGAAAGAATTGAAAGACGAAGCTTTTTTTAATAAAATACGTAATGCTAAAATTCCAGTACTATTATTGATCAATAAGATTGATAAAGGGAATGAAGAACTATTAGGAGAAGCCCTTCAATTATGGTCTGAAAAAGTGCCAAATGCTGAGGTGTTTGCCATTTCAGCATTAGAAAACTTTGGAGTAGAAGAGGTGTTTAAACGTATCGTAGATTTACTTCCAGACTCACCACCATTTTATCCAAAAGATCAACTTACTGATAAACCAGAACGCTTTTTTGTAAATGAGATTGTACGTGAGAAAATCTTAATGCATTATAAAAAAGAAATCCCTTATTCAGTAGAGATTGACACTGAAGAATTTTTTGAAGAAGATACGATCATTAGAATGCGATCTGTAATCATGGTAGAACGTGATAGCCAAAAAGGAATTATTATTGGACACAAAGGAGCTGCTTTAAAAAGAGTAGGGGTAGAGGCTCGTAAAGACTTAGAAAAATTCTTTGGAAAACAAGTACACTTAGAATTATACGTAAAAGTTAATAAAAATTGGCGTAGTAACGAGAAGCAACTAAAACGTTTCGGGTATAATCAGAAATAAGTTTTAAAAAGTAAAAGAATATAGATCGCTTTGCTTATAGAACATAGAATATAGACGATTTTAAAAATTTTAAAACACGAATATCTAGTTAAGATAACTATATATTGTCTCTCTCTGAGAAGCCCTTCTATGGGATAGATATAAGTGCCTGTGTGGGAATATATAATTAATTTTTAGAGAATACACAGACATAAAATAACTATAATTTTTTTGACCTTCGAAAAGTTGTCGTGAAATTTGAAGTGAAAATCCCGTAAAATTTCAGACTGTTTGAGCGTAGCGAGTTTATGAAATTTAGGGATAGAGCGATAAATTTAGACAAGGTTTCGCTAGTCTAGACTTTTTTGTTTCTTTTTTTGGCAATGAAAAAAAGAAAATGACACTAAATTTGAAGATTATTTCTTTTTTTTGAAGAGAAGTTTCTAAAAGATGTGTAGGGTGTAAACCAAAATAAAATGAATAGAAAATTAAAAAATAGCGAACTCAACCGTAAATCGGTTCCTGAGTTTAAAGCTTCCGAAAAAACACCTTTAATTATTGTTTTGGATAATATACGTAGCCTAAATAATATAGGATCTGTTTTTCGTACAGCTGATGCTTTTTTAGTGAAGAAAATCTATTTATGTGGCATCACGGCACAACCGCCTCATCGTGAAATACAGAAAACAGCACTAGGTGCAACAGATGCTGTTTCTTGGGAATATGTAGAGGATACGGTTACGCTTTCGCGAAAACTAAAACAGGATGATATCCATTTATGTGCTATTGAACAAGCAGAAGATGCGGTAATGCTTCATGATTTTACGCCTGAAAAAGGAAAAACATATGCTATTATCTTTGGGAACGAGGTGAAGGGTGTGCAACAAGAAGTGGTTTCTGAAAGTGATACCGTAATCGAAATCCCACAATTTGGCACCAAACATTCCTTAAATATCTCCGTTTCATGTGGAGTAGTTGTATGGGACTTGTTTTCTAAGATGAGTGTATAGAAGTGTGGTGGTTGTTCTTTTTGTTTTGTAATTTCTTAAAACAAAAGAAAAAGAACTTTCCGTTACTAATTTTCAAAGGACTTTTTTTCTAAAATGAGTGTATAACAATCGGTGGTGGTTGTATTTTTTATTTCATATTTTTTTAAAGAAATAAAAAATACTTTCCGTCAATGAACCTTTCTTTTTGTAGGTTTTGACAAAATACTTTCCGTCAATTACTTCATGTTTTGTAATTTCTTAAAACAAAAGAAAAAGAACTTTCCGTTACTAATTTTCAAAGGACTTGTTTTCTAAGATGAAAGTTTGAAAAACTTTCCGTTTTATCCTCCCAAGGAATCTATTTTTAAAATGGAAACACTTAAGAATAAGATACAATATTGAAGTGTTGCTAATATGAATTTATTTCTTGCGTTTATACAATGACTATTGTGTTGTAAGTGTTATTATTTGATTTTTAGGGATATAATCTTAAAAATCAAACATATGAAAATTCCAAAAATTATTTTATTGACAGTTATGTCAATGGCACTTTTGACTATTTCTTGCTCCACTGATGAAGGAGTATCACTTCAAGAAGAAGAAAATTTACTCATAACCGAAGAGATGTCTGTAGAAGAAACAACAGCTCATAGTAGAGCCGCTATAGATACATCTGTATGTACTTATTTTAATGCCAATCCTTTTACAGAACAAACTGAAACTTTTGGATGTGACGCTCCAGCACCTAAACCAAATACTATAAGGCATGCAGATACACCTCCTTGTTTTCCAACCTTACTCGAATTGTATCTATCTAATGATTTTGAAAATCAAATTCTTAACGGAAATACATTTGTAGAAGAATTAAATACCAGTCTTGATTACTATGCTCCATTGCAATTCTTTTCAGAAAGAGGTGTGCCATTAAATGCATGTTTATATCCGTATATTCAATCGAATCATGCTAATATTGTTTTTAGATCTATTTCTTGTGAAATTCAAGAGTATTTCGAAACACTTCCAGCACTTCCGGCAAATCAATTTTATTATCCTAATATCACATATTTAAATACAGGATTCACTTTTGATGGACCTCATTCAGATTCAAGTATTGTAGATTTTACAGTAGAGGTGAAAATTTGGGTAGTAGAATAATTTTAGTGTCTATTACAAGAATAATTAGAGTTCAAAATAAAACTCATTACTATATAAAGTAATGAGTTTTGTTTTATTGGTAAATGAACTAGATATTTACTACTCAAGTAATGGATCAGGATCAACTTTCGTTTGTATTTCCCCTCCATAAATCAATTGAGGGTTTTGTATTTTATATGTTTTAAATTGTTTTAACATACTAATAGGGTTAAAATTAATATTAAAAGTATTTTGACTTTTTAGATCTGTAAAATGTATAAAGTCTCTTGTTTCTAACAAGGATCTTCATCATCTCCAAGGAGATCTTCAAAAAACTCACCTATAGAACAAAAGAATCCACATTCTTCTTCAATTCCAATTCCTGCGCCAGATTCAGGTTCTTCATCATCATCATCAGTGGCAAAGGCAATATTAGTGACTAGAAATAAACATAAAAATGCATATAGTGTTGTTGCTTTTAGTTTTTTCATAGTTTTTATTTTATAGAGTTTTATTATTTAATCTGATAAACCTAGCGTAGTAGTTTCAGTATTATCTGAGAAATCTGTTGGACGTGGTCCATCTGAAAAGGCTTTACTAGTATGTGATGGGCCTTCAGAATAAAATGACGTTATAGTTGTATCTAGTTCACTATTGTTTCCTCCTAGTATTTTAGTTAATGCGTTGTTGTTAAGAATAGCAATCCTTTCCTTTGTAAAGGATAATTCTTTTTGATGTTTCTTTTTCATAATTAATATGTGTTTTAAAATTTTAATATTAAAGGGTCTTTTGCATTAAGAGAATAAGTCTTCAAAAAATTCTACTATAGAACAGAAGAAACCACAATCATCTTCTACTATTTCAGTACCTGGTTTTGCAGGTCTATCATCATCATCATCTGTAGCAAACAGCAGTGTTGATGATAAGAAAAGACATACGTATAATACAATTGTTTTTATGTTTAATGTATGCATACTTTTATGTTGTTTAATCTGATATTGCTGTTGTTGGGGGTCCATCTGATAATGCAATGCTAGTATGTGGTGGTCCTTCTGAATGAAAAGAAGTTGCAGTATCATCTACATCACTTATATTATTATTATTTCCTCCTAGAATTTTAGTTAATTCGTTGTTGTTAAGAATAGCAATCCTTTCTTTAGTAAAAGATAATCTCTTTTGCTGCTTTTTTTTCATAGCATTATTGTTTTTAAATTGATATTTCTCGATCATTTATAGACATTCAAGATGTATGTCTGTATCTTTTCAGAAACAGCAAAAGGATGGTGCTTTTTAAAATATAAAAACCTTTTGCTGCGTATGAATGTTTGATTAAAACTACTTGATATTGAGTTTCTTTGAAAGAAAAGGATTGCAAGATTCACGAATTTTGGAAAACTTGATGTAAAGAAAAAGGAATGATATGTCGGAGTTTACTTTTGATTAAAATGAGAAGAAGAGCATGCGTAAATAAATAATAGTTTTTTATTATTGAATTAATAAAAATTATCAATTACACTTATTGTTTTCTGATTTCATAGATATGTATTTTATTGATTTTCAGGTTTATTTGTTGTTGTTGCTTTATGTTGCATTTAAAACCGTCTTAAAACGTCTTATTTTAAGTTTTGTGTTAAACTGTCAGTTTATAACTGTGAAAAACTGATGATAACTCCTCTTGCATAAGATTTGTAAAAGTCAATCAAAAATTTACCTTGCGGTATGGCAAAAAGCACTCAGAAAAAGGTCACTCCTTTAATGCAACAATACAATACCATCAAGGCAAAATATCCTGATGCATTATTACTTTTTAGAGTAGGAGATTTTTATGAAACTTTTGGAGATGATGCAGTAAAATCTGCAGGTATTTTAAATATTACATTAACCCACCGTAATAATGGAGGTGATAAAACAGAGTTGGCTGGATTTCCGCACCACTCTTTAAACACATATTTACCTAAATTGGTAAAAGCAGGATGTCGTGTGGCGATTTGTGATCAATTGGAAGACCCCAAAATGACCAAAAAAATTGTAAAGCGAGGTGTTACAGAACTTGTGACACCAGGTGTTGCTTTGAATGATGAGGTGTTGTCTGCAAAGCAAAATAACTTCCTTGGTGCGGTATATATTGGAAAACGTACCCTTGGTGTTGCTTTTTTAGATGTTTCGACAGGAGAATATCTTACGGCACAAGGAGATGAAGCTTATATAGATAAACTATTACAAAATTTCGCGCCAAGCGAATTATTGATTTCAAAAAAACAAAAAACAGCTTTTGCTACTGCTTTTGGTCCTGACTTTCATACCTTCTTTATGGAGGATTGGATTTTCAAAACAGATTATGCGTTTGAGTCGCTTAATAAGCATTTTAAAACCAATACCCTTAAAGGATTTGGTGTAGATCATCTGGAAGAAGGCGTAATAGCTTCTGGTGCTATTTTACATTATTTAGGAGAGACGCAGCACCATAAATTAGAACATATTTCTCGTATTAATCGTATTGCAGAAGATGCCTACGTATGGATGGATCGATTTACTATTCGTAATTTGGAGTTGTATCATACCGCTTTCGCGAAAGCGATTACATTATTAGACGTTATAGATAAAACTACCTCTCCAATGGGAGCCCGTCTTTTAAAGCGGTGGCTTGCATTGCCTCTAAAAAATGTAGACAAAATAAAACAACGTCACGAAGTAGTTTCGTATTTGCTTCAGGAAGAAGAATTGTTTGAAAAACTACGTCACTATATTAAAAATATGGGTGATGTAGAGCGCCTGATTAGTAAGGTAGCTACAGGAAAAGTATCTCCACGAGAAGTGATTCAGCTTAAGAATTCGCTTGAAGCCATGGTGCCCATCAAAGCATTGAGTTTGCAGGCAGAAAATGAAGCATTACAAATTATAGGAGAGGGAATACATGAGTGTGAATTATTACGCTCAAAAATTAAAGAAACGCTAAATGAAGAAGCTCCTGTTGCTATTGGAAAAGGAGGGGCAATCGCTACAGGATTCCATGAAGAATTAGATGGATTACGTGATATTGCTTTTTCTGGAAAAGATTATCTCGATAAGATGTTGCAACGAGAGACAGAGCGTACAGGAATTACTTCGCTTAAGATTGCTTCCAATAATGTGTTTGGGTATTATATAGAAGTACGTAATACGCATAAAGATAAAGTGCCAGAAGAATGGATACGTAAACAAACACTTGTCAATGCAGAGCGTTATATTACAGAAGAGCTTAAAGAATATGAAGCTAAAATATTAGGGGCAGAAGAGCGCATTCTAGGAATAGAACAACAATTATTTGCAGAATTGGTACAGTGGATGATGCAATTTATCCCACAAGTACAACATAATGCGAGTTTAGTAGCGCAGTTAGATGTATTAGGTTCTTTTGCACAACTGGCAAAAGATAATAGCTATATACGCCCTGTGGTAGATGATTCTCAAGCGCTAACTATCAAAGAAGGACGTCATCCAGTGATAGAAAAACAATTGCCGCTAGGGGAAAGCTACGTGGCAAATGATGTCTATTTGGATAGAGAATCACAACAAATGATTATGATTACGGGGCCTAATATGTCCGGTAAGAGTGCTATTTTAAGACAAACAGCATTAATTGTGCTATTAGCACAAATGGGAAGTTTTGTACCTGCTACCGAAGCGCATATTGGCATGGTAGATAAGATATTTACGCGTGTAGGTGCAAGTGATAATATCTCTATGGGGGAAAGTACCTTTATGGTAGAGATGAATGAGACTGCAAGTATCTTAAATAATATATCAGATCGTAGTTTAGTGTTACTAGACGAGATAGGACGAGGTACCAGTACTTATGATGGGATTTCTATTGCTTGGGCGATTAGTGAATATTTACATGAGCATCCAGGGCGTCCAAAAACATTATTTGCAACGCATTATCATGAGTTAAATGAAATGAGTGAAACCTTTGAGCGTATCAAAAATTACAATGTTTCTGTAAAAGAATTAAAAGACAATGTGTTGTTTTTGCGTAAACTGGTACCTGGAGGAAGTGCCCATAGTTTTGGTATTCATGTAGCAAAAATGGCTGGAATGCCGCAGCAAGTAGTTAGGAGAGCGACAAAGATGATGGTGAAGTTAGAAAAGTCGCATGGTAGTGAAGAACTCACCGAAAAATTGCAAGATGCTGCTGACGATGAGATGCAATTAAGCTTTTTTAATTTGGATGATCCATTGTTGGAACAAATCAAAGAAGAAATCTTACATACAGATATAGATACACTTACACCGGTGGAAGCACTTATGAAGCTAAATGAAATCAAACGAATGCTTGTTAAAAAGAAAGAAAATAAGACTTCGTAATGTGTTGAAATGTATGTGATTATGATTTATTTTAAAGATATTTTTAATTAGATGGTATATTTTTTCAAAAAAGGTTTTGGTAAATGTAGAAAAGATGTAAATTTGCATCCGCTGTTTGAAGCAGTAACGTTCTGAAAAGAACATATAATGCGAAAGTAGCTCAGGGGTAGAGCATCACCTTGCCAAGGTGGGGGTCGCGGGTTCAAATCCCGTCTTTCGCTCTGAAAAATTTGACATACTGAATTAAAAATATACCAATTGTTTTGCTTTTGCAAAACAGATGCTCGAGTGGTGGAATTGGTAGACACGTTGGACTTAAAATCCAATGTCCATTAGGACGTACGGGTTCAAGTCCCGTCTCGAGTACAAAAGGCTCCTCATTTTATGAGGAGCCTTTTTTGATTTTAAAGGATTTCTATGTTTGTAGTATATGCATTATCAAGTTTACGTCGAAATTATATATATGTTGGTTTGACAGAGAATATAGAACGTAGAATTCCTCAGCATAATAAAGGATATAATAAATCAACAAAAGCATATACTCCTTTTGTTTTACTTTATAAAAAATCATTTAAAACAAGATTAGAAGCTAGGGCTTATGAGAAATACTTAAAGTCTGGTTCAGGTAAGGAATTTTTAAGATCTTTAAGAGAAAAGAAGTAAGTTGGACCTGCCTTTTTCGGCAGGCAGGCTTAAAATCCAATGTCCATTAGGACGTACGGGTTCAAGTTTACATCTACCGGAGGTATGTCCCGTCTCGAGTACAAAAGGCTCTTCATTTTATGAGGAGCCTTTTTTGTTTCCGCGAAAGCGGAAAGCTCATGAGATTTCTAAAATCATTATATAAGGCAAATTCTTCAGTATAATAAAGGATATAATAAATCAACAAAAGCATATACTCCTTTTGTTTCTCCGAAGTCAGAAATCTTATGAATTTTTTACAGTTATGATTTAAGGGGCTATTCCTTTTTGCTAATAGACTATTTAACCTCTTTTTTAACAATTTATTATATATACATACGCTTTCGCGAAAGCGTATAAAATACCCTTTTTAACATATAATATCTTTATGCGTATGATCTCTTACATCTATAAAATAATGAGTCTTGAAATGCGTAAAATTATAAGCTGTTTCTGTGAAATTTATGACAACTTTTTTCTCTTCTATAGCGTACTACTAGAAGATCAAAAATGACTACATGTGAAAAATCAAGGGACTTTGATATGAATACCACACAATAATTACGGTAAAACCGTAAGTAAATTACGGACAGAATAACTAGCTTTCATGTGACTTAAGACCCCTAAGTATACCCCTTAAGTAAATACGATGTATTCTCACTAAATTAAATCGTCATGGAACACTCATACGTTATTATTGATAGCAACCCTGAAACAGTATATGCTATCCAACTTGCAATGGAAAATTTTAACAACTTTATCTGTATTGGAATCTCTTCAGAAGAACAAGAAGGATTGGATATGATACTGGAAAGAAACCCTTCTCTAGTATTTCTCAATATAGAATTAGAACACCATAATTCTGGTGTGACTTGTTATTATCTGATGGATGCACTCCAAAAGTATATGGATGTATTGCCACAATTTGTGGCCTTAGCTTCTTCTCCAAAATATGCAATAGAAGGAATTCGCCACAGTGTATTGGATTATATCATTACACCTATAGATAAAAATGTATTAAGGCGTACCTTATTTCGTTTTAGAAAATCATCTTTCAATGCGCCTGCAGATATAAACGATACCCTTTGTTTAAAATCATATGGTGATTATAAGTTTGTAAATACAAACGAAGTACTTTTTTTAAAGGCAGATAGTAATACTACAGATTTTGTAAGAGTTAATGGTACTACTGTAAGTGCTTTTAAAACCTTAAAATTCTTTCAAGAATCACTACCAGAACATTTCATAAGAGTGCATAATAGTTATATCGTAAATAGTCATTATATCTCCAGAATCCATTTTGGAAAATCGCAATGTACTATGGAGCATAGTGATTTTGCGGTTCCTTTTTCAAAATCATACAGAGAAAATGTAGAAGCAATACGTGATAACTTTTATAAGAGAAGTCTTGTAATTGCTTAACAAACAATAAGATATAAACAATTTAGGTAAACGATATCTTGTTAATGTATACTATTTGTTTTGATTTTAGATACCTAAGAATTTTGTGATACAGTAATAAAATCTTACATCCCCACTTTTTACTGTAAAATGGCCATTTTTTAAAATGGCCATTTTACGTCTATATGGCATACATCTACACCTATTTATCATATAGATACTATATAGGTCAAAAATAGCCATTTCACTACATGGGTTCTTACTACTTTTGAACCGTTATAACAAACCAAAATAGCACACCGAAGCTTCTTAATTGTATTATTAAAATCACGTGAAATGGGAATATGTGAAACGTATAATATTAAATAAATAATTTTTAAGAATCCCCAATCCCTAAAATAATAACTATTTAAAATTCAAGAGTTTAAATTAAAAATGTACTTGAGATTTAACACCACTAAACACACCACACTGATGAAAACTTACATACAAACACTTACTATATTATTTGCTGCCACTTTATTTTTTTCTTGTGAAACAGACCCAATTTTAGAAGATTTTGAAGTAGCGAATTCCCTAAATATAGAGAGTATTGAAATTGAAGATCAAGAAGAATTTAACCAAAGAACTGAAGGAGAGGATGATATACCTGATTATGATGGTGTAACTAGTACTACAGAAGGAGAAGACGACATACCAGAATATGGAGATAGTGCTACAGAAGGAGAAGATGATATTCCAGAATATGGTAAGCGAACAGAGGGAGAAGATGATATTCCAGAGTATGGTAAACGAACAGAGGGAGAAGATGATATTCCAGAGTATGGTAAGCGAACAGAAGGAGAAGACGATATTCCAGAATATGGTAAGCGAACAGAAGGAGAAGACGACATTCCTGATTATGATAAAATTATAGGTTAAATCACTAATGATACCAATGAATTTTATTATTAAATAATAAAAATAGCTCTAAAGCATTTGATTGTAATGTTTTAGAGCTATTTTTATATAATTATTATAAATCTTGATTAATAATGACTTCGTTTTTAAGAAATGTTTATTACTCGACTTCTTCCAAATTTCTACTATGGATTTTAACTATCATGTTACTTTGTGTATGTGTGATTTTTTCTTGTGAAAACGGAATGTCTTCAATGGATAAGCGGTCTGTCGAATTGATTAAAATTGATTATTTCTTGAATGAGGCAGCCGATAAGAATCAAGAAAAAATAAGAAGATATTATGCGTTGGATAGCGCATCTTTTTATGTTAATAGTTTAAAAGTTTCTAGATATGATACCTTTAAAAGGTATTATTTACATGCGATAGCAAAGGAATATTCGGATTTAAAGATAAGAGATTCTATATTTTCAATAAATCATAAAACTTTAAAATTAAGTGCAAAAACTAATGATTCTATAGGCTTAGCTAAATCAAATTATAATCTTGGATTATATCATTTAAGAGGTGATAAACTTGATAGTGCTTATTCATATTTATATACTTCAGAAGAACTATATGATAACTTAAACAAAATTAAGGAAGCAGGAAAGTCTGCTTTAGTAATGGCTATTACTCAAAAAAATAAAAAAGATTATGTTGGTTCCGAAGCTAGTTCAGTAAAGGCAATACGCCTATTCGAAAAGGTAGATGATCAAGAACAAAGTATAGCGTCTGCATATAATAATTTAGGATTAGTTTCTAGGCTTTTAGGAAAGTATGATGAAGCTATTGACTATTATATTACTGCCCAAGATTATAGAAAAAAATTAGATGATAATAAAATATTATTAGCTGGATCTCTTAATAATATTGGAATCACTTACAAAGATAAAGGAGAATATAATAAGGCTATTGATTATTACAAGCAAGGGTTAGGTTATGATAGTTTACCAATAAGAAGCCCTAGAACATACGCGCGTTTGCTAGATAATTTAGCTTATGCAAGTTATAAGTCAGGAAGAGGTGAAGTTTTTCCAGATCTTTTTTTGAAGGCTTTGAGTATTAGAGATAGTATTAATGATCGTTTAGGGTATGTAACTAGTAATAAACATATTGCTGAGGTGTATGCAGAGAAAGGTGATAGTGTAACAGCTTTGACTTATGCAAAGGCTGCATATAACAAAGCTAAAGAAATTACCTATAATGATGGTATACTAGAATCATTAGAGCTTTTAATGGTTTTAGAATCTCCACAAAAAGGTATAAGTTATGGGCAAGAATATATATCGTTAAATTCTAAATTATATTATCAAGAAAAAATATTTCAAGACCAATCAGCTCGTATTCGTTTTGAAACAGATCAATTAGAAGTTGCCAAAAATAAAGCTACAGAAACGTCAAGGCGGTTAATCATTATATTTTCTATAAGTGTTATTGCTTTTCTAATTGGGTATATCCTACTACAGCGTAGAAACAATAGAAAAGAATTAGAATACCAAGAAGGACAGCAAAAAGCAAATGAAGAAATATTTAACCTCATGCTGGCACAACAAGGTAAACTAGAAGAAGGAAAACACCTGGCAAAGCAGCGTATCTCAGAAGAATTACACGATGGTATTTTAAGTAGGCTTTTTGGATTACGATTAAGTTTGGATAGCTTAAATAATAAACATGGCAAAGATGTCGAAGTATTACGATCTAGTTATATAGACCAACTAAAAGATCTAGGACAAGAGATTAGAAAAATATCACATGACTTAAATAATGAAACTTTTACACAGGATACATTATACCCAGACGTACTTAAAAAGCTATTAAAAGACCAGTTTGAAGCACAAAAGGTAACCTATGACTTCTTATACGATCATACGATTAATTGGGACTTAATAACAAACTCTAAAAAAGTACATATATATCGTATCATTCAAGAGTGTCTTATGAATATAAACAAACATGCAAATGCAAAGCATATAACAGTTACATTTAAAAGTCAAGATGATACTGTACAACTTACTATAGAAGATGATGGTATTGGGATGGATACAACAAAAGCAAAATCTGGTATTGGTATGAAAAATATCAAATCACGTGTCGCTCAAATCGCTGGATCATATAAAATTATTAGTAAAATGAATCTTGGAACCCAAATCCAAATATCTTTTAATTAAAAATTTAGTATCTTGTAGTCACTAAATAAATGTTAGCACAATTACTTTCCCTATAAAGTTTAAGATTAGCAACTTACGATATTTAGTATTCCATAAAATAATCGTAAAAAATGAAAAAAAAGCTTAAAGTCTTAATGGTAGATGATCATCCAATGATCTTAGAGGGGTACAAAAATACGTTGTCAGATTTTTGTGAAGAAAACTATAAGTTAGAAATAGAAACAGCTTCAAATTGTGATGAAGCCATTGCACTTATTGACAAAACCCCCAAATCAAAGTCATACGATCTAGCCATGATAGACGTACAATTACCAATTGCAACAAATGATGTAGGCATAACATCCGGAGAAGGAATAGCACAATATCTCAAGAAGAAATTTACAAGAGCCAAAGTGATTATTCTTACGATGCACAATGAAAGTACGAGAATACATAATATTTTAGAAAAAGTAAATCCTCAAGGTTTATTAATAAAAACAGATATTTCTTTTTCAGAACTTAATCACGCATTTGAGCAAGTGTTAAGTCAAAAAATATATTATAGTAGTACCGTAAATGATCACTTACGTAAAATGGTTACCAATGATGTATCTGTAGATCAAATTAATTTACAGATCCTATATCATCTCTCCAGAGGTGTGCGAACCAAAAATTTGACAAATCATATCAATCTTTCATTAAGTGCTATCGAGAAACGAAAAAACCAATTAAAAGAAAAATTACACGTAAAATCAGAAAGTGATGAGCGTTTAATAGAAGAGGCTCGTATAAGAGGTCTCATTTAAAATAGAGGCACTAAAAATAAACATTGCTGCAATATGTATAGTTAATCTATATGTATTGCAGTTTTTTGTTAATGAAATACTATTGTGTAAAGTCTGTAGATCCATACAAGATAGATAGTTGAACCTGCCTTTGCTGGTAGGCAGGCTAATCCCGCTGTTTATCAAACTTGTTTTAGTATCTAGAGGGATCTTGGTTTAATACCTCTATTCTTGGATCGCTTCTTTTTTCTCAGTTCTATGGCTTGCCCAGGGGATTAATATCTTTTTTATGTACGCTTTTTAAAATTGTATAGTTCAGAGATATTCTAATCATTCATTATACGCTTTCGCGAAAGCGTATAAAGTTGAAATAGAATTCTTACAAATGAGCAAAAAAATCAAGCTAAATGGCAAAACTAGAAGGTGTAATTATCTAAAAGTGCTATAATTAGCCGAAATTACGGGAAAACCGTAAAATTTTTGCAAGCATACCCGAAGAAATACTCAGAAGTGCTTCTTAAATTAGATAACAGATAAAGAGAGGTATATTTTACTTCATTAAGTATTTAAAATATACATTTCAGTCTACTAGTAAATAATACATAACGTATATATTGAAAGTTACAATTATTGGTTTTGAGTGTTCAAGTAGCTTATTTAATATTGATATAGATTAAGAGAGTTTAGGGGCTTGTCGTCTATACAATTATTAATAAAAACCAATCTTCCCCCAGCTTTATAATAGCCCTCGACTTGAGGGCTGTTTAAAGCTTTTTTTAAACCCTCTTATATATATATAATATTGTCAATTATTCCTTTTTTTAAGGATAATTTTCAATGTGTAATAATGTGAATTAGAATAACATAAGTCGCGCTGTTAAAAAGTTGTTTTTTTGTAAAAAGTAAAAATTATAAGTATAATATTTACGGCTTTACAGTATGAAAAAAGAAGGAATTTTGATGTTTTTTGTAATTAATTTGCATTTAATTAATTGATTACATACATTTGATCGATGATTATTGTATTTTATCGATTATTTGTGTTAAAATTTAATTATTACAAATTATTTTTTTTTTAGAAACAAATAAAATTTAAATTTAGTAAATCAAAAACTACATTTGTTGATATTATAATGAAATTTGACATATCAACACAGGTAATTTTAAAAGTGAAATTTATCCCTACAACGATTTTGCTTTTGCTGAGTGTATACCTGAATTATAATTGAAATTAATACGTATGGTATAACTATAAATTAGTTGGTCATTCAAGTTATATAAAACCAAAATAAAGTATAATAAATGAAGTAAAACTATCTTCCCAAAATCATATTGTTAATTACTTATGTTACATGCTATTTTCAATAGTGTGACTAGATGTAGGTGTCAATATTAATACGGAAGTATAGGTTTATTAAAATAAAATAACCCCGCAATTGTAAAACTTTGGCGAGCAAACAAAAGCAGGGTCGTGAATAATAATCAATTAATAAACTGACCATTATGTTGAGATGTCTTCAGATTATTTTTTCGAGAATGCATGAGCTTCTTGAAAAAACAATTGCAAATCGTATACCTTATAATAGGATAGAACTTGCTGAAAAACAATCTACTTGGCAAAGTATAAAAAAATATAGATTTTTAAAAGACTTTGTTGAAGTTTTAAACCGCTGTTCATATACAAATTATAGACAACATTCACAAGTAATTGATTATAAGCAGCCTATATTTTTTGGTAAACAATGGGTAAGCTGTGTTATTCTACTATTGTGTACAGGATCAATTTTTTCACAAAATAACTTACAAGTAACATCCTTACAACCCACAGATGCTACCTATTTATATGATCAAGGGTGTGTTTTGTCAGAAAATGATACTTCTTATACTATACCTCAGGTAATTACAAATACAGATGATCGACCTTCTAATAATGAAGTACGTACAGTTACTACAGTAGATTTAAATGGCCCATTACTTGGTGTTGATCATGCGGTGACCGCTCAGGTTGGTTTTATTTTTCCAACAGTTACTATAGATAATGAGATTACAACAAGTACTGGCAGTTTGTTAAGTGCACAAGTTACTTTTTCTAGTAGTCCTACTGGAGCACCTGCTGGAGTACCCGATGCAGATGATCTAATTGTGATTTTTGATGCAGCAGGAACACAATTAGGTTCTATAGGGATTAATCAAATTTTAGGCCCTGTAGATATTGTATACGGTTCTAATACCATGAGAATACAAAGTGTTACTTCTGGCGTATACAGTATAACAGATGCTTTTGGAGCTCCTATTTTAGCAGGGAATCTAGAGGCATTCTTATTTAATTTACAATATGCTCATAATGGTGTAGCAGGTGGAGGCACAGAAGGAAATCGATATATGATTGTAGAGGTAACTGATGCCGATAACACGCTTTCAGCAACCTCAGTCATTAATGTACAATATTTTCCAAGTGCTACAGATGATGTCAACTCGATTCAAGCCAATGCAACCATGCCAGTATCGGGAGATCTCGATAATAATGATACTGATTTAACCACCGGAGAAGTGTTAAGTATTGCCGAAGTAAACGGGGTGGCAGGTGCAGTTGGTAATTCGTTTTCTAGTACATATGGATTTATCACTGTACAATCTGATGGCACCTATGATTATAACGTAGACACTTCAAATATAGCAGTAAGTGGTTTACGTAATGGCGTTAGTTTGCAGGACATTATTTCATATACAGTGCAAGATCTTAACGGAAATCAAGATTTTGGTTTTGTAACAGTGACTATTAATGGGGTAGATGACCTTCCAGTGGCAACAGATAATACAAATGCTGTAACTGTTGGGGGAACTACCGTGGTTAGTGGTGATGTGATTTTTGACGATGATGGTTTTGGAGTAGATTCAGGAGACAGGCCTTTGGCATTATTTATTTGGGAAAATCAATTTAGTGCACCAGGAGGAGTGTTTGCAAATCTTTCAGGACCTGTAAATGGTCAAAGTAGGACAGAACCCGTTACAGGAGTACAAGTTTCTTTTGTATCTACTGATCCTGATAATATAGGCATCCCTAATCAAAATCAGGTAGTGTATCAAACCGCAACCAATGGAGGTCATACAGGATATTTAGGATATGCTATAGATGCTAATGTAAATCCTTCTGCGTCTACGGTACTAACAATGAATTTTGATGATCCCGTAGTAAATTTAAGTTTTACACTTTCAGATATAGATTGGTCGCAAAATGATTCCTGGCAAGATCAAATGACGGTAACAGCAAATATAGGAGGAACTCCAGTTCCTTTTTCTCCTCAAATAGCAGGAACTGTTGTAACGGTAGGAGCAGATACTTTTTATGGAACAGGATCAGTGCCTCCTCAAGATGCACATGGTAATGTAGTTATTAATTACCCTACACCAGTAGATCAAGTATCTGTTGCCTATAATTATGGACCGGACGCAACTGCCGCGGATAATGGAGGTCAAATTGCTGCTATCTCTGATTTAATATGGCAAGCAACAGGCGCACCTAGGGTGAGTGAAGTAGATGGAATGGCAGGTGAAGTAGGGATGGTATATGCTACTACTTATGGGTTTATAACCATTAACGGAGATGGTACGTACACGTACACATTAGATACAACCAATCCAACAGTAATGGCATTGACTACAGGAATGACTTTAACAGACACCATTCCGTATACGTTAATCGATACTGTAGATAATTCCGGAAATACCGCCATGGCCAATGTAGTCATCACTATTAATGGGCCAGCAGCGGTTGCGCCACCTGCGGCAGCATGTGTGGGAACAACTATTGTAGCTTCAGATTTATCAGCAACTGGTGATCCTTTAGTGATTACATCTGGAACAAATCAACTTACTGTCGATAATATTACTGATAATGTAGGTTCTGATAATAATGGCGCAGGATATCGTTTGGGAACTGCTACGGCGACAACCGATAGAACCTATACACTTACATTTCAAGATCCCGTGACTCAAGTAAATCTAGAACTAGGATTTATTAACAATGATTATAATGATACCAATGGTCTTGGCGATGGACAGGAAGAGATTTCAAACATCACTACCAATTCGTTAGGTGCAGTCACTATAGGGTATACAGATAATGGCGGGATTTTTCCAACCGATTATGATGTAACAGGAAATAGAATTTTTGCCGAAGATGGCAATAGTGCCTTTGGAGCAGATTCAGGAGGCACACTGAGTATAGAAAGTACCACGCCTTTTACGACAATTACATTAACACATGATTATATTCCTAATGCAGGAGCAGAACCTGATAATCCTTTTGGGGTGGTGCTAGAAGAAGTATGTTATGTAGAGGCGTCTATGGCTACCTGCTCTCATATTTATGATGTAGAAGCGGCAACAGGAGATCAAATCACTATTAATGGTATAGATATCACCTATTCAGAAGGAGGTGTTGGTACGGGAGTAATAAATACTGATAATGGAAATGTAATTCCTGGATTTCCAGATTTTACAGACATTCGTACCACCAATTCTGAGACGATAGATACCAATAATAGTACCAATGGTTTAACGGATTATATTTATCAACGTATCAATTTTAGTCAGCCTATCAATGTCGCAGATGCTTTTGGAATGACAGATATTGACGGACTTACTAACAATTGGGAAGTAGCGGCAATAGTAGCAGGAAATAATGGAGTGTATGTGGCACCTACCTACACCAATATAGGAACAAATGTTGTTACTTCTACCCGAACAGTTTCTGATGTAATGGGGCTTCCAGGGATTACATTACCTGCAACAATTCCTGTTATAGAAGGAAATCGTACGTCAGGAGATTTGGCTACGGATGATGTAGTAGGACAGTTTTCAGGTGATTTTGGAACAACATTAGTAACAGATGTGTATACTATTTTTGCCGTAGGCGGAAATATAGTTGCTGGAGGACCTCAAAGATCTGGAGTAACAGATATCTGTTTTGAAATGATTCCAGGAATTATCAATCCTCCAGTGATTGTAGACACCGATGGCGATGGAGTACCAGATAGTGCAGATTTAGATGATGACAATGATGGGATTTTAGATACTGATGAGGAGATATGTACACCTCCGACAAACACAACTAATGCTGCAGCTCCTACTTTAGGTTGGGATATTAACTTTAATCCGCTTCCAGGCGTTGCTGAAATTAATTTTGTAACCTCAGAAATTACTGCTGGTGCTGTTGATTTTGGTACTGGGATATCAGTAATAAATGATAATACAACTTGGGGTATTTCTGGTATTGATGGTACAGATGCTTCAACTATTTCTAGTGACGATTATTTAGAATTCAGTTTTGCTACAAATGCTGGTACAACGCTTACGTTAGACAGTTGGTTAACATTTGCTAACATAAGTTTTACAGATGTTATAGAAGGTGTTCAGGTAGAGATATCTGATAATAATTTTACTACCTCAACAATTCTATACTCAGGAGTAATGCCTTCATTAACAGCGAGCTGGGAAGAGGCGGATTTTAATGATTTTACTTTAGTTCAATCTGCAAATTATGTAATTAGAGTATTTCTATTTGATAGTACCGGAGCTGGGCGTTTTGATGCTTTTGGCTTAAATTTTGGATGCTATGTAGATACAGATGGTGATGGTATAGCAAACAGCTTAGACCTAGACAGCGACGGTGATGGTTGTCCAGATGCGTTGGAAGGTGATGGCGCTTTCGCGGAAGCAGACCTAGCTACCTCTACCATAGATGGAGGAAACACGGGAGGTTCGTATACAGGAACTTCAATGGATGCTGTTCAAGATAATTTAACAGGAGATTTGTCGGGTGTTACAGATCCTGTAACAGATGGTATTGTTAACAGTGATGGAGAAGTTACTCAGGTAAATGGAATGACAGTGCCTGCAGTAAATCAAGGAATAGGGGCTAGTCAGGATGGAATGGATACCACGGCCTGTGATGTGCCAGTAGATACCGATGGTGATGGTGTATTTGATGATGCAGACTTAGATGATGACAATGACGGTATTTTAGATGTCAATGAATGTTTTGTTCCAGCAGGAAATATAATCATAGGTGAAAATCAAGGGACTTTTGGAACGATTGCCAATCCGCCAGGGAGGAGAGATTTAGAAACCCCTGCTGTGGGTTATAATTACACAGCAACGGGACCAAATATAGGAGCTGGAGACTATATCGTAACAAGTAATGCTTTTGGGAATACAAACTGGAATGGCTTTGGTGTTAATTTTACAGGAAATACTGATGGTTCTAACGAAGATGCCTATTTACTAGTAAATGGATCAACATCTCAAACCATATTTTATGAACAAACAATTCAGTTACCAGTTTCCAATGCAGATGTCGAGATAAGCATAGATGCAAGAAACTGGGCAGGGGCTCCTTTTACACTATCGGGTCCTCCTATAATTGCTGTAGAATTATACGGCGATGATGGAACCACTCTTTTAGGAAGTGCACAAGCAGGTCCAATAAATCAGGCTACTTCTTGGGTGACGGCAACTCAAGTTGTAAACACAGGAGCTTTTGATACTGTTATCTTACGACTTACCAATATATCAATCCAATCTGTAGGGAATGATTTTGCGATAGATAATATTAGGGCTGTATTGATTAATCCAGTAGGTCCTACAGGTTGTGACACCGATGGAGATGATATCCCAGATTATTTAGACCTAGACAGCGATGGAGACGGATGTCCCGATGCGTTAGAAGGAGATGGCGCTTTCGCGGAAGCAGACCTAGCAACTTCTACTATAGATGGAGGAAATACAGGTATGGGATATACGGGTACTTCAATGGATGCAGTTCAAGATAACTTAACAGGAGACTTATCTGGTGTTACAGATCCTGTGGGAGATGGTATTGTAGATGCAAATGGACAAGTAACCCAAGTAAATGGAATGACAGTGTCTGCAGTAAACCAAGGGATCGGGGCAAGTCAGAATGGTAGTGATATATCTGCCTGTATAACAGATGATGGAGATAATGTAGACTCGGCAATAGAAGATGCAGGACCTAATGGAGGTGATGGTAATGATGATGGAATGATGGATAGTGAACAATCTAATGTGACATCTATTCCAGATGGTTCAGGAACAGGAACCTATGTAACCTTAGAAATTACATCGACTACCTGTGCGCAGGTAAGTGCTATGAATGCACTTTCTGAAGAAGATTTTGGTATAGAAGACCCTGACTTTGATTATCCAGTAGGCCTGATAGATTTTACATTGTCTTGTGGAATGGCAGGTGATATTGCAGATATAAAGTATTACTGGCATGGAATAAGTGCTGTAGATTTCTTTAGAAAATATGGTTCAACAACACCAGGTGGAATGGACGCTGCATATAGAGGATTTTCAGCAGCACAGACATTGACACTTATAAACGGTGTAATGGTACCAACCACCACCTATAGGCTTACTGATGATATGCCTGGAGATGAAAGTGCGACTCCTGCAGAGATCATAGATCCTACAGGGCCAGCTGTGGCAGTAGCATCTACAGATGATTTTGATGGAGATTTAGTGACGAATGATGTTGATTTAGATGATGATAATGATGGTATTTTAGATAGAGATGAGCAAAATTGCGCACCTGATTTCATCGCATTAGGACAAACATTTTCTAGTACTGCGGTATCAGGAAATATTCCAAATACATTTGCCTTTGGAGGTGCAGATGTAACGATAAATTTTGAATTAGTAGGATCTAATCCAGGAGTCAATCCTGCATGGGCTTCAGGAGTAACTAACCAAAATAATGGTGCGATTGGTCCAGACGGACAATATGCTAATTTTCAGCCAAATAATACAAATTTTACGATTGGAGATGTTGCGGTATACACCATAGATTTTGTAAACGGACCTGTATACGATCTAGAATTTAAATGGGGAGGATTAGATAATGCAGATAGATTAGATATTATAGCTTCATATCAAGGAAGCAACGTTCCAGTAACCATAACGGATATAAATTTAGGTGCAGATTTAACATTCTTAGGATCACAAAGTGTCGTAAGTTCGGCTGGGGGAGCCAATGCACCTAATAATAGTATTCAATTGCAGATTGCGGGACCAGTAGATCAATTTATAGTGACTACTGGAAAACAAAATGGAAATACAGGAACCGTTACAACACAACTGTACGAAATGATCTATTGTTTACCACTGGATTCAGATGGTGATAGTATACCAGATCATTTAGAAACTGATAGTGATAGTGATGGATGTCCAGATGCTGTTGAAGCAGGAGGCGCTTTCGCGGAAGCGGACTTAGATGCAGATGATAGTCTTGGAGATGATGTAGATGCAAATGGGATACCTACAGATGGTTCTGGAGGTACATCACAACAACAAGCAACAACAACAGATGTAACAACTTTTGGTCCGGATATAGATAATGACGGAATAGCAGATGCTTGTGATGATATAGATGATCGTCCAGATAATGATATGGATGGTGTTCCAGATGTCCTAGATTTAGATGATGATAATGATGGTATTTTAGATGCCGATGAAGATGTGTGTAGTGATTTAGATTATACAACAGTTACTACAAGTAATGAAGATCCAACAGGGGTCACCTATCCTACCTTTCAAGGAGTAGATGTTATGCTTAATTATACAGAGAATAATGCTGGAACTATTACTACAAGGGGTATTAGAACAAGTGGCAGTATAGACTTTGTAAATAATTTTGATGATGCAACTCAAACTAATGAACTTGAGATCACCTTTGATGATGCTTTAGAAGAAGGATTCTTACAGTTCACAGATTTTGATCAATCGGTAGATGGTACAACATCTATAACAGAATTTAGTGAACAATATGAAATCACCTTCTTTAATGGTGCTACAGCAGTTGGTTATACAGTACAAGAGATAGGGGCAAATCTTTTACAAGAGGGGAATGTCTTTACAGCAATTACTGGCGGTAATACAAGTAATGATCCAGATAGTAGACTTATACTAACACCTAATGAACCAATTACGAGTTTAGTAATTGTTGCTTCAGTAATTCAAGAAGATGTAGATACAGATCCTAATAATTTAGGTTCGGCTATTAGAGTTGGAACATGCTTTACAGATTTTGATGGCGATGGTATTACAAACTCTAAAGATTTAGATGCAGATAATGATGGTATTTACGATGTGATAGAATCTGGAGGAACGGATCTAAATAATGATGGTCAAGCGAATGATACTGATGGTGATTCAACGAATAACAATGGTGTTCCAAACTCTGCAGATGGAGGTAATGGTAATGCACCGATAGATAGTGATCCAGCCAATGCAGATGGTCCAGACTTTTTGGATACCGATAGTGATGGTGATGGGTGTAATGATGCGAATGAAGCGTATCAAGACAACACTGCTGATGGTGGTGATGGCGGACAGTTTGGAATGGGAGATCCACTGACTGTAAGTGGAGGTATGGTTAATGCCGATGGTAGTGTAACTGCTGCTCCATATGATACAGGAGTTGTAGCAGATGTAACGACCGTAGGTCCAGATTTAGATGGGGATGGTCAATCTGATATTTGTGATGAAGACGATGATGGTGATGGGAATCCAGATGTCACAGATCCAAATCCAGCGACACCTACGGTAATGGATGATGCTAATATGACGGCTGCTGGAGTAGGAGTGACGACAGATGTATTGGCTAATGATGATTACTTAGGGAATAATGATGGTCCATTAGGTACTACGACTTTAGTAGATACAGGTACAGGAACAGCAATGGGAATTGTTGTAGTAGATCCAGATACAGGTGAGATTACCTATACGCCTACTTTAGGAGAGTCAGGTATGATGGTGACGATTGTATATGAGGTATGTAGTGATGATGGGATAACTCCAGCACCAGACAACCCAGTATGTATGCAAGCTACACTTGTGATTACTGTAGGTGACATGGATAGTGATGGAGATGGCGTGAATGATGTATTAGATTTAGATGATGATAATGATGGTATATTAGATACGGATGAATCACCAGGTTTACCAGATCCAAGTGCAGATGATGATATGGATGGTATACCAAATTACCAAGACACAGATATTGGCGTTGATGGTAATATGGATGGTATTGTAGATGGCTATGATTTTGATGGCGATGGAGTACCAAACCACTTAGATTTAGATGCAGATAATGATGGTATTTATGATGTAGAAGAGAGTGGCGGCGTAGATACAGACAATGATGGTCAAGCGGATGATACTGATGGTGATTCAACAAATAATAATGGTGTTCCAAACTCTGCAGATGGAGGTAATGGTAATGCACCGATAGATAGTGATCCAACCAATGCAGATGGTCCAGACTTTTTGGATACCGATAGTGATGGTGATGGGTGTAATGATGCGAATGAAGCGTATCAAGACAACACTGCTGATGGTGGTGATGGCGGACAGTTTGGAATGGGAGATCCACTGACTGTAAGTGGAGGTATGGTTAATGCCGATGGTAGTGTAACTGCTGCTCCATATGATACAGGAGTCGTAGCAGATGTAACGACCGTAGGTCCAGATTTAGATGGGGATGGTCAATCTGATATTTGTGATGAAGACGATGATGGTGATGGGAATCCAGATGTGACAGATCCAAATCCAACGAGACCTACGGTAATGGATGATGCTAATATGACGGCTGCTGGAGTAGGAGTGACGACAGATGTATTGGCTAATGATGATTACTTAGGGAATAATGATGGTCCATTAGGTACTACGACTTTAGTAGATACAGGTACAGGAACAGCAATGGGAATTGTTGTAGTAGATCCAGATACAGGTGAGATTACCTATACGCCTACTTTAGGAGAGTCAGGTATGATGGTGACGATTGTATATGAGGTATGTAGTGATGATGGAGTGACTCCAGCACCAGACAACCCAGTATGTATGCAAGCTACACTTGTGATTACTGTAGGTGACATGGATAGTGATGGAGATGGCGTGAATGATGTAGATGATGTAGATGATGATAATGATGGGATAGCGGATGTAGATGAGAATCCAAATGGAGTAGATCCAAGCGCAGATGATGATATGGATGGTGTTCCCAACTACCTAGATGATGATCCTATGGATCCAATGGTAGGGAATGATGATGGAGAGATTGAAGACGGTTTTGATGCTGATAATGATGGAGTTCCAAATCATTTTGATTTAGATAGTGATAATGATGGTGTTACTGATGTTGTAGAGACGGGTAATGGTGATTTAGACACAGATAATGATGGAGATGTAGATGCTGATGATGATGTATTTGCTGACACAAATATGGATGGTCAGAGTGATAACACAGAAGGAACGGTACCAGAAAATACAGATGGTAATCCAAATGATGGTCCAGACTTCTTAGATATTGATGCAGATGATGATGGTATTCCAGATAATGT
>NZ_CANLOB010000006.1 GCF_947492815.1 uncultured Dokdonia sp. | reverse complement strand
TAAATTCTTCATCAAACCTGAACTAAATAATAATTATTTGTCGAATTTTAAGGTGTCCTAAAAAGGGGAAGCCTACATCTGGATCATACCATAATAATGCTCTTTCAAGAGTTGAGTGAATAAAGTTTAATAATAAGAAGTCATCACTTTTATCAATTGCAATATCTAATTTATTATTTGTTATAACTTTAGAGTAGCAAAAAGAATCTATTAATTTTAAATGGACTTCATTAGGCTTTATATCCAAATTGTCATTAATCCAACCCAACACTTCATTTTTAGATTTGAATGAAATACATAAATGAAATAATCTTTGAATATCGTTTCTAATTGCCCAAGGATAATTTAAATCAACTAATGGGAAATTTATATTAATCCACTTGTGATGATCTCTTAAAACTTTTTCATTGATATTAAAATAGTCCCACTCATTAATACTATAAGTTTTTAGTAATTCTGCTATCATTTATATTATCAATGTTTTTTAATAAAATATAACGGACTTGTGTATGAAACGTAGCGTGTAAAAAGACACTAACTTTCGGATTAACACAGAGCCAAATTTTTATATTTTGTTTTTAATTTTTTTTTTTTTTAAAGCCAAATTAAAAATTTGACGGACTTTCTAAATATACATAAACCTTTCGTTTAAACACTTATTAGCTATGTTTTATACACCTTGTTGTGCATAGTTTTTTTGTCAGTATATTTTTTCTGAATTAGTCATAATTTCAATCATTGATGTTTCAAAATCATCAGCTACTTTATCATTTAAATCTCCGAGAATATTTTCGTAATTTATATAAATACCTTTAGTTTTCCTATAAAATCCGATTTGATGACTGTTTATTAGATAATCACAAAAGGGTATAAAATCGTTATTTGCCGATTCTTCATATTCTTCTTTGATTCGCTCTAATGGAAAGATTGAAAACATATGTTCATTCCAGTCAGAATCTTTAAACCCATTTATATTTGAGTAAAATTGTCTAAAAGTTTTAGGGAATTCAAAATCAAGATAATTTTCCAGTTTAATTATTTCAGAGAGTTCAACACCTTGATTTAATTTTACAGTAGAGTTTTTCCAAAAGTCAATTATTTTACTAATCTCCATTACTATTAAGTCATATTTTTTTAGTCTTAAATTCTTGTCAATAAAAATTCTCCTAATCCGAGTTTTAAAGCAAGTTCATTTTGAGTAGACTTTAAAATTTTAAATTCTTGTGGACCTCTTTCTATACCTAAAAGAATTATAGAGTTTGACGTAGAGTTGAATGTCCAAGTTCCGCTCGTTTTCTCTCCCATCATAGATGTGTCAAATTTTCCATCAGATTTTAGATTGATTTTCCATTTTCCAATTATTTCTGCTTTCATATAAGCTAATCCAGCTGGATCTATATTTTCATTAAGAGCTTTGGCAAAAACCCAATTTCCAGTAATTAAATCTGATTCTTGAGCAATTAAGTTAGTAGATATAAATACAAAAGAAATTAAGAATAATATTTTTTTCATTTTCTGTTTTTTTAATTATGCACAACGGTTCGTGTAAAATGCGTTTTAATGCATTTTTACACTTTGTTGTGCAACGTTTTTATTCATAATTTAGGATAGTATCTAATTCCAATTAGTTCATAATCCTTCATATTCTCGATTTTTATAAATTCATTTTGATTATCAGACCAAACCTCATCATTGAAATCAATTACAACATCTCCAACTGTCTTAATTGCTTTTCTATCCCAATAATCAATAATATTATATTCAATATTTAATTTATCAAGTTCAGATTCTATTTCACCCAATCTCTTAATTCTATCTGCTTTTAAAAACTCTGAATTGAGTTTAAATTTATCGTTTTCAAATTCTGTCAATTCAGGGTATTCAGGGTCAAATCTATCGTTTTGAATTGATTCAAGTTTGTCATTGCTAAAAATCAGTTCATACATGCTGTAATGAATTCCTTTATTAGGTTTGGATACATTAATGTCTCCGTCTGGTTCTCCAAGTTTTTCAATAACCGTTTTAATAGAATCATTAATTTCCACAGTTCCAAATTTTCCAGTTTTTAGGAAGTCCGATATTTTGATTTCAGATTTCATCTAATGTTGCACAACGGTCTAGTATAAGAATAGTAGCGGATTTTCACATACTAATTTTTCGGTTAAACACAGACCTTTTTTATATTCACTTACTTTTGTTTTAGCGATTAAACCGCTATTATTTTTATACATTGTTACCTGCTGGCTTTTTTTCGCAAACTTGCTAGCGTTGGCAAAGACATACTCTTTTGCAATTTTTGGCGTAGCATAGGCAGTAGCGAATTGCAAATGTGTATGGCTTTAAGCGTTGGCTAAAATCCGTACAGTTTTTCAATCATTTTGTTATTCTCCATTTCAAGGTTCGAGTCATAATCCCCTGAAATTTTAACTTGTTCAATAATTTGCTTAATGTTTTCGGTTATAGTTTTTTCTTGTTTAATGCTTGGTTCTAAAAAAGGAATACGTTTTATATAATTGGATGAGTTGTTCGTTGAAGGATTTATTGTTCTGATTAATTTATTACAAGTTGGTGAATTAAAGAATGCAAGCAAATAATGTATTAATTCCTCTTTTTTTGGAAAAATACCCACTATTGACTGGTCAAAAAGTCTGTTTTCAATTATAGCTCCAGTTATTGAACTCGAACTGACCATTGGCACAGCTATTCCTTTTTTAAAATAGAAAGAAGAATTCTGATAACGAGCTTTCTTATCTTTCTTATAAAAACTAACCAAGTCGCTTGACCATTCCATAAACCAATTATCAGCTTTGTAATATTTTACATTACCACCTTTAACAATCGGGACATATATCTTTTCATTTTCAATTCCGTTTAAAGGTATTGAACTACAATCGTAAGTAATCTTTTCTTGGTCGACTTCATCATATCTCTTTGAATTGCGAATTTCCTTGCTAAGAACTTTTAATCTATCCTTATCATTTCCAGAATAAAAGCCAGTTGCACAATCACAAATATCTCCAATGCTAGTTTTGACTTGTTTTATACAAGCCGAAACATCAGGATTAGCATTTGTTAGAAATATGTAACCATCATTATTTAAAACATCCTTTTGTTGAATTTTTAGTTTTGTTAAGTGTTTTAAATTATTGTTACCTAATTCATCGACACTTTCATAATCTTTAATGATTTTGAATGTGTTTTCTATGTTTAATTTGTAGTTGCTGGATTTCTCTAGGGAAATGATTGACAAATTTGCATAGCCAAAATTAACTCCAGGGAAGTATGAGGATGGAAATAAAGCTATCTCTTTTATTTTGGTTGTTGAAAGTATATATTTTCTAATATCCTTGTGCATATTTAAGTTCAAATATGTATCAGGAATAATAAAAACTAATTTTCCACCTTCATTTAACGATTCGATACTTCTATAAAGAAAAAGCGAGTAACTTTCTTTTGCATAAAATCCGTTAAACCTTTTCTTTAAGGTAGCTCTGTCTAATGTGTTTCTCCAAGCTCCATAAGGTGGGTTAGCAATAACTGCATCATATTTTCCACCCATAGAACATAAAAACTCTAAATCTAAATCTGTTAGCGTATCGGTTTGTTTAACAGATATGTTTTCTAAATCTTGATATTTTGAATTCAAAGTATCACAAGCCTTTTCGTTCAGTTCAAATGCATCTATTTTTATGTCCTGATATTTATCTAAAATTGGGTCAATAAAAACACCATCTCCTGCACACGGTTCAAAAATGGTTTCTGTTCCGTTTAAATCTAGTAACTCAACCATATATGAAACGATTGGTTCAGACTTGGTATAATATGCTTGAAATATTCTTTGTTCACTAATCATAATTTACCAAGTTAAGTATTGAGTTAAGTCGTTATCGTCAAGGTGTTTTACAAAATCACTATCTAAATCGTCAGTCCAATTTATATTTTCAGCAATCCAAGAACTAATATCAAATCCTGAATATTTATGAAGTTCTCCATAAGTTTCTGCTCCCGAGAAAGCACTCCAAGTTTTAGAGTTCTTTAGGGTATTAAAATAGTTATTGTTTTCAGTTGCTCTAACAAAAATCAGAGGTTCGTAATCATCTTCAAGATTATGATAAATACTTGCAACAAGAAGAAGTCTGTTTACATTACCTTTTTCATTAGAACCAAAACCACTTTTGAAATCTACTACGTATTTTTTACCTTCAAAGATGAAGTGTAAATCTAATTCAAGTTGAATTTCGCCTGACATAACCAGACTCCAAACTTTATCGTAGTATTTATTAAGTTGTGTTTTTTGCTCCGCTGAAATATCTAAGTTGTTTATGTATTCTTGAACTTCATCAGCTAATTGTTTTTTAACATCTGCGAAAAGTGGTGGAACAAATAATTCTAAATCATTAATTGGATATTCAAATGCTAATTTGCAGAACGGTTCCCATAATTCTCCAATTCTTCTTGAAAAAGCCATATATTCATAAGGCCAAACTGAATGTCTAACTTCGAGCATTACTACATAATTGCAGTATGTAACCATTAAAACACATTCAAGAATTTCTTGATTAGACCAGCTATCTTTCTTTCCTTTTTGTTCTATTATCTCTATTATGGTATTTCGAGCTCTAACAAGTAGGGTATTTAACCTTTTTGCTTTTTTTTTAAATTCGGTATTTCCATATTCTTTATTGACCTCGGCAATAAATTCACTCGACCTATCTCTAAAGTATTTTAAGAGTTCTGTTTTATTTTTGGCTGTATTTTTTGTAATGTTCATTAGCTCTTTTGAGTTTTTATGTATTCTATTTTCTTTTCGGCAACTTTCATTGCAAGTAAACCCAAATCTTCATCTTGGACTTCATAAACAAGTTTGTCACTAAGCCAAGCTATAACAACTTCGTTTTTTTTATCTTCATAAAATTCAGAAAGTGCTTTAACTTGTTCTTTTGTTGGCATTCGGTCATTTCGCTCGATTTTACTGAGAAGAGTTGGGTCAAGCGACAATTCCGCTCCAACTTCCCTAAGAAGAAGTCCTTTTGATTCTCTTAATGCACGTAAAGTATCTCCAATATTTTTCATAAGCCTATTTTTGACTTGACAATATTTGGCTAATATAAATATTTTTTCTGAATATGAGTGTCGAGCGTTGGAAAAAGGCAAGCTCTTTTTATTTTTTGAGGCACGAAAAAAATGAAATGTGCTTGACTGTGTGGTTGGCTTTTCAGCTTGCAGGTAACTAGTATATATCATTACCTGTATGATAACTCTATATTCGATTATTTCCTTTCAAATGTAGTTAAATCTTTAACAAACACACTTGTAATTTGCTGTTATATAGCTATTTTGTATGTCTAGAGGTTATGATTTGTAACGTATACAAACGACTTCAAATACTTATAAACGTTTGTAATTAGAATGAAACCTACCCATTCTAAAACATTCCACCTTACGGAAACCCGTAAATCTAGTTAAAATGCTCCTGAGAAAGTTTTCGCGAAAGCGGAAAAAGAAATATTAATAGTAATCCCGAGATACAAACCTAAGACGCTCCCCAAGAAAACGAGTCCTACGTCTTACGTCCTATAGTCCTATGTCCTATTTTTTCGCGCAAGCAAAAAATCAATCCTTTCACCAGAAAAACACTCTCACATTTACCACCATAAAGCTCCCTCAAACCCACGCTTTCACCACACCTCAGAAACCCTCTCTAATGCTACGAAAACGTTATCATTTCAATATTCCAATACATACACTCATTTATCCATTAAAAAAGAGTACTTTTGCACCGCCAAAAACGGGCTCGTCAAACAGGTCGTTTTATAACTAGGCACTTAATTAAAAAGATCCCGTTCACTCGGGCATTCGTTATGGATATTAGAAACATCGCCATTATTGCACACGTAGACCACGGTAAGACTACCTTGGTAGACAAGATTATGTATCACTGTGAACTTTTTCGTGAAAACGAATCTAAAGGAGAACTCATCCTTGATAATAATGACTTAGAACGTGAACGTGGAATTACCATTACTTCTAAAAATGTATCGGTAAACTATAAAGGGACTAAGATCAATATCATTGATACGCCTGGTCACGCCGATTTTGGAGGGGAAGTAGAGCGTGTATTAAATATGGCAGATGGAGTATGTCTACTCGTAGATGCTTTTGAAGGACCGATGCCACAAACGCGTTTTGTATTACAGAAAGCAATTAGCCTTGGGTTAAAGCCTTGTGTAGTTATCAATAAAGTAGATAAAGAAAACTGTACCCCAGAAGAAGTACATGAGAAGGTATTTGACCTCATGTTTGAATTAGGAGCAGAGGAGTGGCAGTTAGATTTTCCAACCGTATACGGTAGTGCAAAGCACAACTGGATGAGTGATGATTGGGAAAATCCAACAGATTCTATCGAGCCATTATTAGAAATGGTGATGAATAATGTACCTGTACCAAAAATTGAAGAAGGAAATACTCAGATGTTAATCACATCTTTAGATTTCTCTTCATTTACAGGACGTATTGCGATAGGACGTTTAACGCGTGGTGAATTAAAAGAAGGAATGCAAGTTTCTTTAGTGAAGCGTGATGGAGCGATTAAGAAAACACGTATTAAAGAATTACATACGTTTGATGGTTTAGGACGTAAGAAAGTACAAAGCGTACAAGCAGGTGATATCTGTGCGATTGTTGGACTAGAAGGATTTGAAATTGGTGATACCGTTGCCGATATTGAAAATCCAGAAGGACTGGCTACAATTGCTATCGATGAGCCAACCATGAGTATGTTATTTTCAATTAACGATTCGCCGTTCTTTGGAAAAGACGGAAAATTTGTAACCTCTCGTCATATTAAAGATCGTTTAACAAAAGAATTAGAAAAGAACTTAGCACTTCGTGTAGAAGAGACTGATAGTGCTGATAAGTTTATGGTATACGGTCGTGGAGTAATGCACTTATCTGTATTGATCGAGACAATGCGTCGTGAAGGATATGAATTACAGATTGGTCAGCCACAAGTAATCATTAAAGAAATAGATGGTGTCAAATGTGAGCCTGTAGAAGAGCTTACCATTGACCTTCCAGAGCATGTATCTGGTAAAGCAGTAGAATTTGTATCGCTTCGTAAAGGAGAGATGCTTTCTATGGAAGCCAAAGGAGATCGTATGATTATCGAATTTATCGTTCCTTCTCGTGGTATTATCGGTTTACGTAATCAGTTATTGACAGCAACAGCTGGAGAGGCGATTATGGCACACCGCTTTAAAGAATACCAACCGCTTAAAGGAGATATTCCTGGACGTATCAATGGTTCTTTAGTATCTATGGAAAACGGAAATGCAATTCCTTATTCTATCGATAAGTTACAAGATAGAGGGAAATTCTTTGTAGATCCGGGAGAAGATATTTATGAAGGTCAGGTGATTGGAGAAAATAGCCGTCAGGATGATATGACCGTAAATATTACTAAGACAAAAAAGCTTTCTAACGTACGTTCTTCAGGAGCTGATGATAAAGCAAAGATTGTTCCTGCGATCAAGTTTTCTTTAGAAGAAGCCTTAGAATACATTCAGAAAGATGAATATGTTGAGGTGACACCAAATCACTTACGTTTGCGTAAAGTATACTTAAAAGAAGTAGACCGTAAGCGTAATAAGATTGTATAAGTTTAGAAACTAAAAAGTAAGTATACCTACCTTATATCATTTCTCCCTCTGGGAGAAACAGGAATGAGGGAATATAAAAAAGAGTGCTTATTTTTAAATTATAGAAATCCTCGTTTGTTTTCAAACGGGGATTTTTTGTTCCCTCATTACTGAAACGAGTTCAGCACAGGCACTAGCCTTCTCCCCAAGGGAGAAGGAACTCTTACGTTTATTTGTTTCTTTATACGCTTTCGCGAAAGCGTATAGAGTGGCTCCTGTCTGCTCGAGCGCAGTCGAGAGCTATATTAAGTTTATAAATTCATAGGTTCTCTACTGCGCTCGAACGGACAAAAAACATGAATTCTTAGTCTTGATTCTTGAAGCGTAGCGATCTTGATTCTAAACATCCTATTCTTAACAAAAACCTATCTCGTTTTTATATCTTAGCAGAGATAATTACAGGCTTGTAAACGATAGTTGCAATTCTGTCGTTATCTATACAATACACTAAGTAACCAAAACCATTATTATAAAGAATACTACGCCATATACCGTACAGCAGTACCAAGCATCCCATCGTGCAGTGTGGAATGATTTTATCGCTTTCGCGAAAAATGCCACCTTCTTATTTCACAGGGATTTTATGGAGTATCACAAGGATCGGTTTATGGATCACTCATTACTGGTGTACAAAGGATCGAAACTTGTAGCGGTATTACCTGCCAATAAGGTAGATCAAAGAGTACATAGTCATCAAGGTCTTACCTATGGCGGATTGGTGTTATCTCCTAAAATCAAGTTAGTTGATGTCATTGAAGTGTGTCAGACACTCTTGAAGCATTTATACAATCAAGGAATCACCACATTACATCTTAAGGAATTGCCTTCGTTTTATAGTACATTGCCTTCAGAAGAAATGGCGTATGTCCTACAGTTAGTACAAGCACGTTGTACACGTGTTGATACCGCTTCTGTGATTGACTATCGTAACCGATTATCAATCCAATCCAATCGAATAGGAGGCGTAAAGAAAGCACAGAAGCAAGGATTGCGTATCGAGGAAACACAAGATTTCGAACCTTTCTGGAATGAGATTTTGTTGCCCAATCTAGAAAAACGACATGCAGCTAAACCAACGCATACCCTAGAAGAGATCAGTTCGCTTCAAGCGAAATTTCCTAAACATATCAGACAATTCAATGTCTATAAAGAAGATCAGATTGTTGCTGGTGCAACAATTTTTCAAACAAAAACAACAGCACACGTACAATACATTTCTGCTAATGAACAGAAACAGGAATTAGGAGCCTTAGATTTTCTTTTTCAAGAATTGATTACCAAAACCTTTGCAGATACTTGGTATTTTGATTTTGGAATCTCTAATGAGCAACAAGGCACTAAACTCAACAAAGGACTTTCATACTGGAAGGAATGTTTTGGTGCACGTACCTATGTACATCGGTTTTATGAGATTGAGACAACAAACCATCACCTTTTAAACGACGTATTCCTATGATGCCATTTTTAGATCTACGTGCTTTAAATGCACCCTATGACACCGAGTTTCAAGAGAAGTTTAAAGCTTTCCTTGAGAAAGGATGGTATATCCTTGGGGATGAAGTACGTCTTTTTGAAGAGGAATTTGCGGCCTATTGCGGTACAACCTATTGTATAGGAACTGCCAACGGACTGGATGCGCTTCGATTGATTCTAGAAGGTTATAAAATATTAGGAAAACTCTCGGAAGGCGATGAGGTATTAGTCGCTTCCAATACGTATATCGCTACCATTTTAGGCATTCGCCAGGCAGGATTAGTCCCGGTATTAGTAGAAGCTGATTTAAAGACTTATAATTTTGACTTTGAAGATCTTCAGCAGAAGGTTACAGCAAAAACCAAAGTAGTGATGCCTACGCATTTGTATGGGCAATTAACAGATATGGAGGCGGTGTCCGCTTTCGCGAAAGCAAACAATGTATTAATCGTTACAGATTCGGCGCAATCACATGGAGCCAAAACCTCTCAGGGAAAACGAAGTGGCAGTTTAGGAGATGCTTCTGGGTTTAGTTTCTATCCCACCAAAAATTTAGGTGCTTTAGGTGATGGAGGTGCTATTACTACAAATGATAAAGCTCTTACGGAAGTCTTAAGATCGTATCGCAATTACGGATTTAAAGAACGGTATGTAAGTGCCTACGAAGGTTTGAATTCGCGTCTAGATGAAGTGCAAGCTTCGTTTTTACGTATTAAATTACGAAATTTAGATGCTTCCAATACACAACGAAGAGCGATTGCAACACGTTATATAAACGAAATTAAGAACCCTAAAATTACGCTTCCTTCTTGGAATGGTAGCGAAGATCATGTGTTTCATCTCTTTGTGATACGTTGTAAAACGAGAGCGCATCTTTGTGACTATTTAAAAATGAATGGTGTAGGTACGATTATACATTATCCAGTGCCACCACATCAGCAAGAAGCATTGAAAGACTATAATCACTTATCGTTCCCAGTAACAACGCAAATTCATGATGAAGTGGTGAGCATTCCTTTGAATCCTGTAATGACTAAGGAAATGGTATCACAGGTGATTTCAATATTAAATAACTACTAATTGGAAGACGAGAAGAAGTCATATCAACAAGTGATGAAGGCAACTTCACTATTTGGCGGTGTGCAAGTACTTCGTATTTTGGTGACTGTGATCCGATCAAAGGTAATGGCAACCTTACTCGGACCAGAGGGTGTGGGAATTTCTAATCTGTTAACACGTCCATTACAACTCATTACAACAGCTACACAATTAGGACTTGATAAAAGTGCTGTGAAAGAGATTTCGTCTCAATATAAACAAGGTGATGAAACACAAGCGTACCGAATGATTGCCATTCTCAAACGTTTGGTATGGATCACTGCGATTATAGGAGCTATTTTTACGATTGTTTTTTCGGGTGTTTTAAGCAAATTTACATTTGACTCATACGAATATACCTATACCTTTATGTGGTTAGGACTCGCAGTGGTGTTTAATCAATTGGCGATGAGTAATTTTGCTGTTTTGCAAGGACTCCGGAAGTTAGCATTTCTCGCCAAAGCAAATATTTATGGCTCAATAGCTGGACTTATTGTTACGATTCCGTTGTATTACTATTTAGCACTCGATGGGATTTTGCCTGCCATTGTAGCAACTTCTGGTTTTGTATTTCTATTTGCTTATTTCTTTGCCAAACGAACGGTCAAAGCGCATACTTCAGTAACGAATGCTACTGTTTTTTCCGAAGGTAAACCGATGATCAAATTAGGCCTTGCTTTGAGTTTTAGTAGCATTATCGGGTTGGTAGTTGCCTATCTTATTTTAGTATTTGTTCGTGCGGAAGGTGGCGAAATAGAAGCAGGATTTTATGGGGCTGGAATCGCTATTCTAAACAGTTATGTTGGACTCATTTTTAATGCCATGTCTACCGATTATTATCCTAGACTTGCTGCTGTTTGTAATGATATAAAAGCAGTCGTTAAAACTGTTTTTGAACAAGCTTTTATTGCTGTTTTATTAATAACACCTATTGTGATTGTATTTATTGCGTTTGCACCTTTATTGATTAGCTTGTTGTATTCTTCGGCGTTTGAACCCTCCGTTTCGTTAGTTCGTTGGGGGATTTTAGGAATGGTATTTAAAGCCGTTTCTTGGTCTATGGGATATGTGATTATTGCTAAAGGAGATGCTAAGCTCTTTACAAAAACAGCTGTCTTTTTTAATAGCATACTACTTACTCTGAATGTGATAGGGTATTACTATTGGGGATTAGAGGGTATCGGAATTAGTTTGTTGGTGTATTTTATCATTCATTATTTGGGCGTACGCATACTTACCTACTATCGATATGGTTTTAAAATGAAAGCTGGATTTTATCCTGTGTTTTTACTATGTTTGGTATTGTGTGTTGCTGCATTTGGTGCTACTTATATTGAAGATGCGTTATTTAAATATGGAGTACTTATCTGTTTAATTGTAATTTCTTCGTTATATTCATTTCGATTATTAGATACCAAAATTGGATTTAGATCGTTGCTTGATACGATTTTAAAAAGGAAAAAATAATAATGAGTGTACTGAGCCCTTTACGAAAATTACGCAAACGCTGGAAAGCGTTTTGGTATGTGAATTGGATCAAAACCTATTATTTTAATTTCAAGAAGTTTCCTTTTAAAACAGCAATGAAGTTGCCTGTGTTTATATACGGAAATTATAAACTTACCAATATTAGCGGAAAAGTGATTATAGATGCTCCTATTCAAAAAGGGATGATTGGTTTTGGACATCCTTTTGAGGTTCAAAAACGTTCTTGTGGATTAGGAGAGGTTGTTATTGCAGGAACTGTTGTTTTTAAAGGGTATGTGCATTTTGGGAGAGATGTATATTTTCATGTGGGATACGATGCCTACTGTGAAATGGGTACTTTTTCTTGTTTAGGGGCAAGATCTCAGCTTATATGCAAAGAACGTATTGTTATAGGGAATTATGTGCGTATTGCATATGAAACACAGTTATTAGATTCTATTTTTCATCAATTGATTGATATGAAAACGAATACTAAGAGACCTATTACGGCACCTATAGAGTTGGGTAATTATAACTGGATTGGAAATCGTTCTACAATTATGAAAGGAACCAAGACACCTGATCATACCACATTAGGTTCTAATTCTTTGTGTAATAAGGATTATACAGATTTAGGAAAGTATATAGTGATAGGTGGTGTGCCAGCAAAATTACTGCAAACCGAGGTAAAACGTGACTGGGAGGGAGAGCAGCCTATTTTAGATAACCTTTTGGTGAAGTAGTCTTAGTTAAGAATGCTTCCAAATATCAAGATACTTTTGAGCAATGGCAATATGGTCGTGATACTTTTCTACAAATACCTTCGCGTTTTTACCAATTTCGGTGATGCGTTCTGGGTGTAGAATTAATTGTTCTAGCTCAGAAGCAATTTGCTCTGGGTCTGGTGTAGCGTCTATGGCTACTGTATGATCTAATTGGTAATGTTTCTTAAAATGTGTGCCAGCACCTGTAAATACTACCTTTCCTTTTGCCATCGCTTCTAATGCATTATACCCTTGATCGTGAGAATATACTTGATCTAGTAGAATATGTGCTTTGTCATAGGCTTTGATATATTCTGTATAAGGTAGAGACTCGACAGTAATGACTTCTATTTTTGAAGGGTATTTTGTCATGACAATTTCTAAAGCTGCTTCAAATACATCATTTCCTTTCTTTATATAATTTGCTCGATTAATTCCGTGAAAGAGGACTATTTTATCTTGATTGGGAATTGTTTTACGGTCTAGTTTACTAAGATTAATAGGTGTAGGAATCAATGTGGTAGCTTTCTCGTGTCCTTGTAGCCCTAGATAATAATCCATATCGGTAGGGATAATGGCATTGACTTTACTTTCTATAAACGCATAGAGTTCTTTATGCTTTTGAGTCGTATACTTTAAAGCATTGGCATAATACCTTTTTAAAGAGGTGTCTTTTTGATACGGTGTAAGGATATGATAAGGGACTACGTTCTCTTTAAGTAAACTCTCTATCCAAGGAGTGTCTGTGCCACAGGCAGATAGAAACAGCGTCTTGTTGTGTTGCTCTAAAAAAGTGATGCATTTTTTTTCTTTAGCAATGGTTGTTCGGATGCTCCATGAGTTAATAAATTGTACAACATCATAGCCTTTCATGTGCTCTCTTTGTTTCCAAAATTTAACTCCAGTCTCTATCAATGCGAGGTCAACTTTAGTAAGCTTATAAACTAGATGACGTATTTTATTAATCGTCCAGTTTGAGGTACTCCAAACGGGAGCAATGGCAATATCTACAGGAAATTTTTTAAAATTGTCACCTGTTCCCACAAGGGTTACGTGATGCCCTAAAGCAGTTAACCCTTCTTTTAAAGAATTGTGAAAACGACTATATTCGCCAATTAAGAGTATCTTCATAATGAGAGATATCAAATATACTATAATCCACTAGATGAAACCCGATACTGTTCCTTTTGAAATTTTAATTTCTACGATGTTTCGATCGGATCTTTCGTTTTTGGATGCCATGTTTCCTGATGGTGATTATAGTAGCTATTCTATTTTGATTGTTAATCAAACGGATGCTAAACGACAACTTCACTCTTCACACGCTCATGTACGCGTGATAAATACAGAAGAAAGAGGCTTGCCACAAAGTCGAAATATGGCCATCAAAAATGCTATAGGCGAGATATGTCTCGTTGCAGATGATGATGTGTTGTATGTGTCCAATTTAAAGCAAATCATCTTTGGCGGATATGAAACGTACCCAGATGCTGCAGTAGTTACGTTTCAGTTACAGAAAGCTAATGGTAGCTTATTTAGAAAATATCCAGCTGTAACGCATCATACCAATACCTCCTATAAAACGGTAAATGGTGTGGTGATTAGTTTCAAAAAAGATGTTTTATTAGAAAATAATGTGTTGTATAATCCTCATTTTGGATTGGGTGCAACCTTCAGTGGGGCCAATGAGTATGTGTTTATGCGCAATGTAATGAAAGCAAAACTTCCCGCTTATTTTATTCCAAGGCCTATTCTCACACATCCTGATGTAAGTTCTGGGCAAGATTTAGGAAGCGACCGACTTTTATATCTTAGAGGTGCATTAGCGTATAAATGTTATGGAATTTGGGGCTATCTTTGGGTGATGAAGTATGTTTTCTTTTTAGTTAGAAATAGGATTATTAAGGCTAAGTACGCTTTCGCGAAAGCAAAAACAGCTTATTCAGGAATTAAAAAATATAAACAACTCTTAGTATCTGGAGAAGAACGTAGATAAATGGTAGACAACATCAAACTCATAGAAATTCCTAAAATTACAGATCCTCGTGGCAATCTGGCAGTGATAGAAAAAGATACACTTCCATATGAAGTACAACGTGTCTATTACTTATATGATGTGCCGAGTGATGCGTACCGAGGAGGTCATTCTCATAAAGAGTGTATGGAGTTTTTAGTGGCGCTAAGCGGTAGTTTTGAAGTGGTGCTAGATGATGGGACTTCTAAAAAACGAGTGACGCTTAATAAACCCAATAAAGGTTTACTGATTCCTACAGGGATATGGCGTGAGTTAGAAAATTTTTCTTCTGGTGCTGTTTGCTTGGTACTCGCTTCACATGAATATGAAGAAGAAGATTATATACGTACTTATGATACGTTTAAAGCTTCCTTAATAGACACCTAGACGAATTCCTAGTTTTTCTAAGATTCTCTTTATGCCAAAAAGTAATTTAATGATAAAGGCTGGAGCATTCAGTAATTTTAGTTGCTTTTTTGATAGGCTTTTTGGGTCGATGCGATCTATAAAAAACTGCGCTTCTTTAGGTTCATTCCAATGTTTTGCTCTGATAACAAGTGAGAATCGATTGAGATCTAAAAACTTCTTTAGCGCCTTGTTTTCTTTTTCTATAGTTTCATATGCAACAAAGTTAGGTCTGTGTTTTACAGAGCGAATACTTTTATATAAACTTATAGGTGCGTAGGTATATGAAGCACATGATCTCGTACTAAATGCAATAGGGTAGTGGATGCCTACACGAATCCATAAGTCAGTATCCTGTCCACTTTTAATAGAAGTGTCATAGGTGCCTATATGATCAAATATGGTCTTTTTAATTACGGTAGAACTACTAGTTAATAAGGTGTTTTTGTAACTCGATTCAAAATAATTGAGGGATAGGTGTGCTGCATTTTCTGGATTTGAGAATGTGTATTGGGAAGGGCGTTTCCCATCGTGTTCCTCTATTGTAATAGCGGTTGCAAATACCTGATGATCTGGAAATTTTTCTATTAACGTATTGATTTCTTCAAGATACTCTATATCCCAAATATCATCACCGTCTAATAGAGCAATGTACGTTCCAGAGGCAAGTGCAATACCTTTATTACGCGTGGCCGCAGCTCCTTTGTTTTCTGAGAAAGCGTGATACGTAATCTTATCGCTTACTACAGTTTGTATGGTTTTTTCACTATGATCTGAAGAAGCGTCGTTTACAATAATGATTTCATAATCTTCTACAGATTGTGCCAACACACTTTGCAAGGTGTTCTTTATAAAGTCTCCTTTATTGTAAACAGATATGACTACCGAGAATTTAGGCATCTACACGTTTTTTTAAACTTGCATAGTGATGTAATTTGTATATATCAAATAAAAATAGTGAAGGAGAGGAACTCAATAATTTCTTTTCAATTCGTTTTTTAAATGGAGTAACTAATCTTAGAAATAACCCAGTTATTTTTCTTTTTTCAAGAAGACAATAGCTCTTTTGTAAGTTGCTAAGTGTGCATTCCATGAGTTTTTTTTGCTCGTAATATACCGTAGTTTCTACAGCTTCTAAGGTTTTTTTTAGAAATACTGTATTTTCTTCTAATCCTAGGTGTATAATAGGATTGTTTATATGTTTAATACGTGCATTGAGAACTTTTAACTGATGCGAAAAGAGATTGTCAAGTCCGTATCTATTTTCGGTACTAATATTGGCTTTTAGGAAAAAGTCTTTCTTAATTAATAAGTTTTGAGAAATAATAAAACAAGGCTGTTGTAATCTTTTTTTAATAGATTGCGATTCTCGATGTTTTCCATAATACCAGCGTAAATACGTACTTGAGTTGGGTGATTTTTCTTGATAAGAAACGCCTCCATAAATGACATCGATATCTTGATGTAATTCATCTATATAGTTTTGAATAAAAGAGGAAGTAGCAGGTACTACATCTGCATCTAAAAAGAGTAACCAATCATAAGTGGCTGTCGTGGCTAATACCTCACGATTTTTAGTACGTCCTAGGTTTTGTTTTTGAAATAGGTACTTTGTATGAGAGAGTATATTAACTTTTTTATTTTCTTCCGTATACAAGGATGATTGATCATCAGAAACAATAATTTCAAAAGGAACGGCTATTGTTTCTAGTTGCTCATGAATAGTAGCAATGAGCGAGTAAATATTATAGTTATATGTTGGGACTAAAATAGAAAGCATGATGAATTACGAAAATACGATATTCATCTAGATATTATTGATGTCTTAAAAAGTAAAATGGGAATCCTATTTCGTTGCTTTGATGACATGTTCTGAAAGCCAACCATTTTGATGATTTTCAATGGCTTGAAATGCAATAATTTCTGTATTGAAGTTAACAGATTGTAATCTTTGATTCAATCCATTTAAAGAATATATACGGACGTGATCTTTTTGACCAAATGCTTTGAGTCGTTCTGCTTCTGAAGTGATACTATCATCTTCATAGATATCTCCTTCTTTAAAAGGTGTCTGGATAAGACAGACTCCATTGGGTTTTAGGATACGGTATAATTCGTTCATAGCTTTTAGATCCTCAATGATATGTTCTAATACGTGATAACAAATAATAACATCTTGCGAGTTGTCTGGAAGTTTTATGTCTGTAATGTCATAAGAATGATCTGCTATGAATTCATCTTCAAAATCGGTAGCGATATAGTGGATGTCAGTTCTTTTTTTAAAAGAACGGTATAAGGTTCTAGGAGGCGAGAAATGTACTATACTTCCAGATAGTAGGTCATTGGTTTGTAATAGATGATATAGCCTTCTAGACCTGCTTCTACTACCACAAATAGGACATAATAGATCTCTTTTGCCTAATGGAATAAACTTTTTAAGATGTGTATTACAAACATTACAGGTATACGTACTCCCACGGTATTGGAATAAAAATAGTTTACGAAACAATACTTCATGCTTCGTGAGGAATGAAGTAGGCAGTATTGATTTTGCTATTTTTTTTAGGGTGTTGTACATGGAATACTATAAGCGGTTATTTAATGCGGTATTTATTTTTAATTTTTAAGAAGTAACTCTCAAAATATGTATAGGATATATGGGATATCAGAATCGTTAATACTAATGTAGATATATTTAATAAGATAATAGACACAGTATCAGAAATGATATTCATCTTTTGGATTTTTAAAAAAATGAAAACAATAATGTTTAAAGCAATAATGTGATACATATATATACCATAGGATATATTTCCTAAATGATTTAGTAGCTTACTTTTAATTTCAATATTAAAATTCAGATGACTTACAGTATATATGAATAATGTGAATAGTATACAGGTAATACCATTGTATAGAAACTTATGATCTATTAAAAATAGATCTGTAAAGAAAAAGAGAAAAGTACAAGTTATTATTATGATTGGAATCAATCTAATCTTTTTCAAAAAATCAAGCTTTTCTTTTTCCTCTAAGATCGCCATGATACCTCCACTAAGCATAAAAAAATAGATAAAATGATATTTCCTTAATGTATAAAAATCTTTTGTGTGATAAATGATTATGTAACTAAAGAAAATTCCAGATAAAACAAGTAGGATTTTTTTCTTGTTTAGAAAATAAAGTAATGGTGCAATAATAAGATAGAATTGTTCTTCAATACCAATAGACCAAAGGACTTCTAAGACACCACCAGGTTGATAACTTGCAAAAACATTAGGTAAAAAGAATACTGTCAATGCTAGACCTGTAGAAAGATCATAATTGTTTTCATAGGGTATATTTAATAAAGGAAGTAAAAACTGATAAAATAAGAATCCAAATAATACTATGAAATAGTATAGTGGGAGGATTCTTAAAATTCTTCGTATATAAAACTTCCTTATAGAAAAACTATCTCGTTGCTTCTCTTTATAAATTAACCGTATGATTAAGAACCCACTTAATACAAAAAACATGTAGACCGCTTCTGTACCTCTATGAAACATAGGAAGGTTATTAAAGTAAGGTAAGCCTTGATTCTTTGATAATTGAGGTACGTGAAATAATAAAACAAAAGTTGCTAAAAAGAAACGTATAGGTGTTAAGTTGGGCAACTTTTTCATTGTAGACTTTTAAAAGTAGATTATAACAGGCTAATTTATTAAGTTTATTAATAAGAATTTTAAATAATTGTCAAATAAATGTAAATATTTGATTTATAGTTAATTATAGTGTATTTTTAAAGATAACTTAATTTTTTTAACATGAAAACAACATTACTATCAATTTTAACTTTATTTTCTTTTTGTTTCTCTAATTCAATTATATCTCAAAATACATCGCCTTGGCCTAGCACAGGGAATGTAGGAATAGGAACAACCTCACCTGCACCAAATAATCAATTACATGTTAATAGGAATGGTCTTGGAGGATCAGCACTAAGAGTGAGCACAGATAATGATATTCTAGGTTCTGGGAATTGGGTGGAATTAGCGGTAGCTAGGAATAATGGTAATTATTCTTCTCTGGCTCAATCAGAAGATGTTATTTTAAGAGCAGCCGCAGGGAGTACAGGTAGGCTATTATTTACAAATGTAGGGTATGGAAGTACTATTTTCGCCACAGGAGGATTTGGAAATGAAACGGAACGTATGGTGATTACGGTAGATGGAAATATTGGTATTGGGAAGAATGATCCTACTGATAAATTAGAAGTGAATGGACGTATTCATGCACGATCAGTAAAAGTAGATTTAGATGGATGGCCAGATTATGTTTTCTTACCTGAGTATACCTTACCATCTTTAGAAGAAGTTGCTCAGTTTATTAAAGATAATGGACATCTAAAAAATGTTCCTAGTGCAGAAGAAATCGAAAATGAAGGACTTGATTTGGGAATGATGGATAGAATATTGATGGAAAAAGTAGAAGAACTTACGTTATACTTACTTGAAAAAGAAGAAGAAATTCAAGAGATCAAAGAAGAGAAGGAAGAATTAGCCAAAACACTTGAAGTGTTAGCTAAAAAAGTAGCGGCATTAGAACTTAAAATAAAGTCATAATGAGAATATATAAATTTATTATGTTCTTACTATGTTTTATGTTTTGTAGTTTGTGTATACAAGCACAAAATCATAGATTTTATGTAAGAGCTACTAGTCAAAACTTTAATCCAAGTTTAACACTTGTTAAAGGGAAACTAACGTATAATGGAACAGATAGAGGACTTAAAAAAGTATTTGATAATAATGATATTTATGTATTTGAAAGAGCTTTTTATAATTCTACACAATCTGCATTATTGCAAACTTGGTATGTCGAAAGTAACTCATCAGATATACACACGCAATTTTTACAATTTGCATCACACTTATTCAGTTTTGGGGAGTATAATGGCCAAGTAGGTGATGATATTTTAGCTGAAAATGGATCAAACTATTATGTATCATCTAACGACAAAGGAAATAATAATCCCCCTTTTGCATCTAATCAACCTATTAGTATATTTAATACATTTTATCCAGATGATTATGGAGCTACTTCTCCAGTAATTAATTTAGGAATTGATGTGGGAATTCCTGAATTTGATTTTATAGGAGTACCAGAAGCTTGGTATTATACAACAGGTAGTCCAGATATTATATTAGGTCTTTCTGATGCCCAAATTCTTATTAATAATAATGGTTTAACTGATGATGATCCAGAATTCGTTGATAAAACAACAACTTTTTATAGTTTGCCTGGTAATTTAAGTACTGGAAACCCCCATGGGTATGGAGTAGGTATGCGAATGGCTGGACAAGGTGATAATGAAAATGGCTTAGCAGGGGTTTGTTATGATTGCCCTATATATGCAGTTGGATGGGGGTCAAGTAGTTTTGATTCATTATTAGCTGTTTCTAATGCAGGAGCCAGAGTTATTAATTGTAGTTGGTATAACTTTTCTGGTTTTTGTGAGACGCATGAGATGGTTGTTAATGAAATTTATAATAATGGAACAATTATAGTTGCCGCAGCAGCTAATACCTGGATACTCCCAACACCAGAAGTACCTCAGCCTTATATGTATCCCGCTTCTTATGATCATGTAATTTCTGTAGGTGGTATAGGACACAAAAAAGAAGTGCCCTTAATTGAAGATGCTGTTCCAGATGGAAATTTTTATACAATTCGGAATGTCAAAAACTATATTGGTGTAAAATTGTGGGTAGATATTAATGAAACTAATCCCGTAGAATTTATTAATACGACAGATATAAACCCTACTAGTGCATCTACTCGTAATGATGCTATTGATATCAATGCACCTGGAGGAGGGATGTTTTCATATGGTACTTATTTGAGAAATGTATTTAATGGGGATACAGATCCTAATTCAGCATTTATTGGGGAAGAAAGTTTTTTTACATCTCCGGCTACTCCCCAAGTGTCTGGCACTATTGGTTTAATGTTAGATTTAAATCAATGTTTAAGTTTTGAAGAAGTAGAATCTATACTTAAAATTACATCTACTTATGTGGGAGATCTTCCTGCACATCAATCATCATTATGGATAAATAGATATGGGTCAGGAGGTCTTCATACTGGAAGATCGGTTAAACTTGTCAATGATCTATTAGATCCTACTGAAACTGCCTATTTAGAAAATCAAAAATTCACACGTTGGGATTTTGAATTTAAGGGAGTTTCTGAGAAAATAGAAATTCGCAATCAAGAGTTTACAGAAGGGTCAACGTTAAATGTTGTAGCTAAAAACCGCATATTGATAGAAGAAGATTCTCTGTTAGAACCTAATTCTGATGGAAATGCTTTATTAGTGATTGATCCAGCGTTGACAATTGATACTATATGTGACCCACCTGGATTTACAGATACTACTGATCCTGTAGAAATTCGTCAAGCCGAGTCAATTATGTATAAAGTATATCCTACTAAAGTGACTTCAATAATTGCTTTAAAAAAGATAGGAAATACAGATCATACAATTTCTAAAGTGGTTGTTTATGACCTATTTAATCGTATTGTATATTCGAATGATACATTAGAAGATTTAAAAAATAATGATATTATGGAGTTTGATCTTTCTGGTTTAAAAAGAGGGATTTATATTATAAAAGGATATGGAGTATCTAATGAAGAGGTAGTGACAGAAAAGATAATTAAAGAATAATTAATTATACTGTACAAAAAATATTTTATGTAAGAAGAGGTCATTTTGAATGATCTCTTCTTTTTGAAGGTTTCCTATATCTCAATAACCGCACTTGTTTCTTTATACGTTGATAAGGAATAATGCTTTTTACATAATCTCTCCATGTTTTTGGATTAAATGGAATTTTTGTGGAGCCTGGTAATAATTCTTCCATGACAGTTTTGAAAAGAACAGCATCAGGCATATGTCTTTGCGATTCAGGAATATGTAAAAAGGCCATATGCATGATATGTCTTGAATTAAGAGGGGAGTAGTAATCTACAGGAGTAAGATCTGCTTCGTGATACATTTTTGAAGCCCATTTTCCCATACGTAATTCTTGAAAGAATAAATCATTCAGCGGGATTTTATATTTTTCGGCATAGGGTGTTGCTTCAGTAAGCCACTGTTCCAATGCGTTTTTGTGAATGGGTAAGGTATCATACTCAATGGCTTTACAGAGTGTTTCTATAGAGGTAAACGCTTCTTTATCATATACGCCTTTTAGGTTCCCACCACCACCAGAGATATTAATAGTAGGTGTTTTAATATGCGTTTTAAACCAAGCAATATTTCTAGTTTTTGATAAAAAACGAGGGACTATAAAATGAGTAGCATATTCTTTTTTGAATGCAGCACTAGCTTCGGGAACTTTAATTTCTTCAAAATCTAATTGAAATTTTTTTGCAATCTTTTTGGCAATTTTCACATCCCGAACGACATAGGTTTTCCCTGAATTAAAAATATAGTACGTCATTTTTTCTTTCCAAGGCATACTTGCCGCCAATAGTAACCGGGAATCATAACCCGCTGTGATTGGAAAATAAATGGAATCATACCTTAGCGCAAGCGCTTTCATTACATTTTGTAAATAAGTTTTAAATGCGGCTACTACTGTTTCTTTAGCTAGTTGGTCACTCACAAAAACAGGAAGTCGGTCTGTGGTGTTTTTTTGAAGGTCTAGGTAATGGTTAGGAATTAATTTTTTAATTCGTTTATCCCAATCTTCTTCAGATAAAAGCCAGTGTTCATTTATGTTAAGAAATAGAGAAGATGCAATGAGTTCTTGTTTCTCGGAGCTTATTTCTGGAGCAAGAACTAATGTGTCCAAGATAAGTTTATCAGAGGATGAGATATAGTAATGATCTGCTCTCTTCCAGTAATACAGTTGTCTTTCTGAAAAGTAATCTGTAAGGAGTATTTGATGGACTTTGGAGTGATAAAAAATAGCAAACTTCCCTGTAAGTACTTCTAATGCTTCAAATAGTTGAGTTTTTGAAGTGACTCTTGCTAAGTTTTCAGCAATTTGCAGATTAGTTTCCTCGGGAGCATTCGGGTTGAGAATAAATCCTAGAATGACAATAGTTGCATCTTCATATTGTGCTATCGTTGTCTCTAAATCTTGATGATAAAAAACAGTGAAGCTATCTATAAGATATGATGAGAAACCTTCCTCAGAAGCAAAATCTATTGTTGGATCATCAGTAATAAAATATTGTTTTCTTCTCAAAGCGCGTGTTTAAATGAACTCAGTGCATATCATTAAATGTAAGTATTAGATTTTTCTTTTTAAAATTCTAAGCTGTAGTCTAGCAGCGTCAAATAATTTAAAGAGTCTTAGCTTTTTTAAAAACAACGCTCTTTTTCTTTCAAAATCAGGATTTGTTGGAATACTATTTATCTCTTCATGAGTATCAACAAGATTTTCAATGATTTTTTTATATAATATGCTAGTGAACTTATCTCTATCTTTTCTTTTTGTACTTAAAAGAAGTGATAATAATTCTCTTGAATTAAAAGGAGACATTAACTCTATGGACATTGCATGCGCTTCTGTTTTTGCTTTGGCTGTCCAATTACCCATTTTTTCTTCCCAATAAAACATGTCTAAAGTGTGATACCCATATTTTTTGAAAGTCTCTTTGTTCTTTAATAACCACTCTTTATAATTTTTAATTACATATGAATTGTCAGAATACCCATTGAGTAATGTTAATTTCTTGGCTGTAACAGGGTGAATATAATTAAAGTAATTTCTGGCTATTTCACTGATATTACCATTTATTAAAACCTTGTTATTTACCAATTTTGGGAAAGAAGTAGCTCTAGGGTTATCAATACGATTCGTATTTAATGTTTCTGTGTTTTGATTTGAATCTTTAATAATGTGTAAGTGTTTATCAAAAATACGTGTTAGTTTTTGAGCAATCTTGATATCATAATGGCCATTGTTCATATCTTGGTGTTGAGATACAAAATACGTACAATTAATATGTAAACTTGAAAGAAATAATACTCTACTATCAAAGCCGCCAGTAACTGGCAATACAATTTCATGCCTATTTGCTATAGCTGTTATATAGCCTTTGAGCATTTTGGCTGCTTTTTGTGCTACACTATGCGTAGATTGAGGAGCTATTTTTTTTCTAGGAAAAAAACGTATCGTTTTTTTGTGAAGAATATCGATATAATGATTTGGAGCAAGATGCTTTATATTGGGATGAGAAGTGCTTGTACCTACATGCAGTTTCTTTTTTTTAAATAGGTTGGAACTGTAATAAGGGTGTTCTTTCTGAAAATCTGCTTCAATAGATAGTAATTGTATTTGAGAACCTACCATTGAATAAGTATCAGTGTAGTATACTTCTTTTTGCGCGCAACAATCGTTTAATAAGATGAATTCATTGTTTCTAACATATATAATTACATATTCTCCATAATAACCATCAAGAACTTTAAAAAAATCTTCTTTGTTAGTTTGCTCGATAAGAATATTTAGTAAGTCTTGATTTGATGCCTTTGTATCATTATAATCAAATAAATTACCTAATAAGTAAAGTGAAAAATCAGTATCCTGTGCATGAGTGTAGTTTAAATTGGTATTGAAACTTAGATAATAGTCGTTAATTTTTATGGTAGAGCAATTAGAGTCGCTATCTGTAGCTTCTTTTTTTAAGGTAAATTGCTTGTTATCCATATCTATTCTTTCTAAGAAAAGGAATCTATGTTTAAACTATTTACACTGTTCGTTGCACCACTTCAAAAATCTTATTATTATCACATTTTAAGGTTTTTGAAGGGTATTTAAGTAACAATGCATAATCATGTGTAGCCATCAAAATGGTATTTCCATTCTTATTGATTTCTTGTAACACCTCCATAACCTCGACACTGGTTTGGGGGTCAAGATTCCCTGTAGGCTCATCAGCAAGGATGAGTTCTGGATCATTCAATAATGCTCTTGCGATAGCAACACGTTGTTGCTCTCCTCCTGAAAGTTGATATGGAAATTTAAATCCCTTACTTTTCATTCCTACCTTAGCAAGTACTTCCTCAATTTTAGCATCAATAGCAGTCTTATCTTTCCAACCAGTAGCTTTTAATACAAAGAGTAAATTATCTTTTACAGTACGATCGTTTAAAAGTTTGAAGTCTTGAAATACAACACCAAGCTTCCTACGTAAGAATGGAATTTGTTTTTCTTTTAATCCATTTAAAGTAAAACCAACAATTTCACCTTCACCTTCAGTAAGAGGTAAATCTCCGTAGAGTGTTTTCATAAAACTACTCTTTCCAGAGCCTGTTTTTCCAATGAGGTATACAAAATCTCCTTTATTGATAGTGACCTGTACATCAGAGAGAATCATATTTTCTCTTTGATATATTGCGGCATTGCTGAGGTGAAGTACTGGATCTGACATAGTAATTATAGACTAACGATAAAAATAGATTAAATCTTATTATTTACAGGGATAATCTTTTTAAAAATTTCTTTTTTATAGAGATAATGAGAGATCACTATAATAATAAAAGGAAGAAAAGGAACCGAAAACCTCCCATTATTACCGTATATAACTAATGCCTGTCCTATGGAAGATCCAATAATAAGTACTGTGCAAAATAAGTAAAAATCAAAATAAAATCTTTTTTCCCGAATACGCCTGATCGTTATGATTCCACTAATGATCAAAAAGAGCACATTCATAATATATAACATAGGTGTTTGTATATATAACCAAATACCTGATAGTGTCCATGTAGGAATCTTATATTCGAATTTACTATAGTTCCAAAGGATATATTCCTCCCAGAAATCTATCCAAGAAATTCCAACCTGTTTAAAATAGCTAGAAGGATTGTTTTTAATAAGTTCTTTGGTCATAGGATCAAAACGCTGAGAGAGCTCAGAAACTGTAATATTTTCTTTCGCTTTAAGTGTTTCATATACCCGCCAAACAGTCATTGATACATCGCCATTTTCTGCGATCACAGAATCTCTTTTATGTACATATAAATCGCGTAGATCTGCATGTGTGTCATTTGCTTTATCTACAAATGAAACACAACTTTGAGCAAGATTAATTCCAGAAAATGCAGTAACAGATTTATATCCTGTATTTTGAAAATTAAGATAACTCCATCCTTGATAACTCATTACAGCAGGAATACATAGAAGAAGTGCTCTACTTAAAATAGCGGTAAATCGTAAGTGCCTATAGCCAACTATAAAACAAAAGACCACAAGAGGTGTAATTACTATAAACATGGGTCTTACTAGAAAAACAACGGCCATTAAGATGCCTAAAATGAGACTTTGTTTATAGGTGATTTTAGAACTCTTTTCTTGGTTGAAAAACTGTATATGAGTGATGTACCATAAACATACAATCAGTGTAGATAACGTTAAAGCTTCAGTGAGAATAGCTCTTTCATAAAATAAAATATGCAAGAAAAAAGAGATGCTCAATGCATTAAGTAATGCAAGAGCGGTACTATGAATTAATTTATAACTTATTTTAAAAAGAAAAATAGATGATATAATTCCCAATATCATTTGAATAAAGACAACCACACTAAAATTAATCCCAGACAGCATTAATAGGAAAGGATATCCAGGTGTGCGTAATCCGTCATACCCTTTTAAATTTAAAGCGCCTAGCTTTTCTGCTAATGGCACATAGCTTTCTGAATCATTAAATATTGAGACTTGATTGCTATAACATAGTGCAATAAGTATTCGTGCCAGAGCTCCTATAATAATTAAAAATAGTAGCGGTTTTTGGAGTATAAATCTTTGAATTATCCTATACATATTTTCATGACAGTAGTCTGTAAAAATACGTGTTTTCTATGCATCATAATATGTGTTTATCACTTTTTATAGGTTTTATACGCTTTCGCGAAAGCGTACCCATTAGTAATAAAACAGAATAGCACTTAATTATTTTAGTTATTTAATACAATTAAAACCGTAGAATATTGTAGCTTACGGTTAGCATTAGACTTGAGTATTCAGATTTTGAGCTTACATGATCTTTTTGTGTGTTATATCGTATTTCTCCTCTGAAGTTTTTCCAAGAAATTCCGGCAGATACACCAAAGCTACCAGAACCATTCGTTACATCAAAATCTTCAGATGTTTCATAATCAATGTCTGTATCTGATAACAATTCTAGTCCATAACTGATGCCTAAATGGATTTTAGAAGATGGAGTTAAATAAAAATAGTGACGTCCTCCTATGCTTACGTCAAAAAAACGTTGTTCAGCGCTCACCGTTTGAGTAAATGTAATATCTCCAAATACAGATTCAAAGTTAGACACGCCATCTGCACTAAATGTTGTATATCTACCATCAATAAATCCAGCCCATTTATTATTAGTATTGGGTAATGTATATTCTATTTCAAAACCTAATATTGGATTTGTAGCAGAACCAAAATCAAAGTTTCTGTTATCAGATTCTTTAATTAATAAGCTATTAAAGTTTGCGCCAGCTATTAAATGTAATTTAAATGATGGTGATTTTTCTTCGTTCCCTATTTTTTTAGAAGCAGATCCTTTACAAGTATTATATTTAGTTACATACTTTAGGATATCATTTCTATTATAAGATAAGTTAGATGTATTGAAAGTGAATCCATCGCATGCAAAGTCAGCCACTAATTGTTGTTGAAAATAATTATTCTCTTTTATTTTATTATCATACGTTAGGTATCGTTTGTAAATAAGAGGAAATATGAGTTCACCCTCTTTTTGAACAAAAAACTTTGATCCTGCAGTAATAGTATGAGAATATAATTTTAAAGGACCTTCTAACTCTACTTTTAAGTATACAGTTTCAGCTTTCATGTCAGGGTTTCTTTCTCTACCTAGATCATTTAGTTTGTTTGAAGACCTATCAATATTTACTTTATGTCTTTCATATTTTGATACATCATAAATTCCAAAAACACTAGCTTGAGAAATAGTAATAGTTTTCCCTTCTGCATTTTCACTACTATAAAATGTAAATGAATCAGGAGTAATACCCCAATCTAAGTCTTTAATTAACCCTTCTTTCTTAGTACCATTATTATCAATGTAATATCCTTTTTTGTTTTTGGTTTGCGCCTGAGCAACAAAAGTGGACAATAAAACTATGCATAAAAGGGTGTATTTTTTTTTCATTTTAAAATTTTTACGAAAAATAATAAAATAAGTGTAATTGTATGATTTTTTAATTGTTAATTTCCTTTTTAAAACTCTATATAATTATAAAGGATTTCTTCCGTTATCCATATATAAGAAAACTATCTTTGAGTTAGAAAAATAGACCCAATCTCATACATCATATCAAAAACAATTATTATGCAGAAATTTATTACGGTACTTACCGCATTTCTACTATATACAAGCATCCTCTCTGCACAACAAACGGCTATTTATACAGATGATCTTGTTAAGTATAATAAGGCACTATCATTATATAATAGTCAGCAGTATCTAGCAGCGCAGACCTTATTTGAAGAGGTGAAGAATGAAACCAGTGATACTACTGTAAAAGGCGACTGTGCCTATTATATTGCCAATGCTGCAGTACGCTTAAATCAACAAGGAGCAGATAACTTAATGCAAAGTTTTGTAAGTGATTATCCGACAAGTACCAAGCGTAATTCAGCATTTCTAGATGTGGCTTCTTTCTATTTTGAGAATGGAAAGTATGCCTATGCTCGCAAATGGTACGATAGAGTAGATGAGGGAAGTCTTACAGGAAGCGCAAGAGAAACCTATGATTTTAATAACGGATATGCCTACTACAGAAGCAAGCAGTACGATCAAGCAAAGAAGTTTTTAAATCGTGTACGTGATTCTCAAAAATATGGCTCTCAAGCAAAATATTATCTAGGATTCATGGCATATGAAGGTGATGACTATCAGGAAGCCGATGAGCTTTTTGATGCCGTAGAAGATAAAGAAGACTATAAAGAAGAACTCGCGTATTTTAAAGCCGACTTAAATTTTAAATTAGGAAAATTTGATCAAGCCATTACCGAAGGGAAATCACAACTCCCTACCGCAAATCCTAAAGAAAAATCAGAACTCAATAAAATTATAGGAGAGAGTTACTTTAATCAAGAAAAGTATACAGAAGCATTACCGTATCTAAAAGAATACAAAGGAAAAAGAGGACGATGGAATAATACAGATTATTACCAACTTGGATATACCTATTATAAGCAAGGTGATTATGAAAATGCCATCAATGAGTTTAATAAAATTGTAGATGGTAAAAATAGTGTAGCTCAGAATGCATACTATCATTTAGCCGAATCCTACCTTAAAACAGATAAGAAACAACAAGCGCTTAATGCCTTTAAGAATGCATCAGAAATGGATTTTGATGAAAAAATAAAGGAAGATAGCGGTCTCAATTATGCAAAGCTTAGTTACGAGATCGGAAATGCCTATCAAACCGTTCCACAAGTCATTGCAAATTATATCAAAGCCTATCCTAAGACTCCAGCAAAAGAAGAATTAGAAGTATTACTAATAGATTCTTATATAACTTCAAAAAACTATAAAGAAGCACTTGTGTTATTAGAAAAGAATTCTTCTTTTGAAAATAAAGTTGCTTACCAAAAAGTAGCTTTTTACAGAGGAGTAGAGTTATATAATGAAGGAAATTATTTAGAGTCACAAGCGTTATTTAAAAAGTCGTTAAAAGAACCTAGAGATGAGCAATTTGTAGCAAGAGCTATTTATTGGAGTGCAGAATGTGATTATGTATTAGGCAATCACAAAGAAGCTGTTATTGGCTATAAACAATATGCTCAAAACAGTGATGCGACAACGACTCCAGAATATCAGGATCTGAATTACAATCTAGCCTATGCGTATTTTTCAGATAAAGATTATGAAAATGCAGCATCGTATTTTGAAAGTTTTACCACTCAAAACATAGAAGATAATGTGCGTCTTAATGATGCGTATTTACGATTGGGCGATAGTCGTTTTATATCTAGTAAATATTGGCCTGCATTAGAAGCTTATAATAAAGCAATTGAAATTAATGCTGCCGATAGAGATTATGCCACTTTTCAGAAATCGATGAGTTATGGTTTTGTAAACCGTAATGCAGATAAGATTAATGGTCTTAAAAATTTTGCGCAAAGCTTCCCAAAATCTAGTTATAGAGATGATGCATTATATGAGTTAGGTAATGTATATGTTTCTCAGGATAACACAGATCAAGCTATTGCAGCCTATGATCAGTTGGTGCGTGAGGTGCCAGGAAGCTCATACGTATCTCGAGCATTACTTAAAAAAGCATTGATTTATGATAATAGTAATCAGTCAGACCAAGCACTTACCATCCTTAAAAAAGTAGCAACCGATTACCCAGGAACCCCAGAAGCATTGCAAGCCGTTACAACGGCAAAACTTATTTATATAGATTTAGGACGCGTGAATGAATATGGACAATGGGTGAGTACCTTAGATTTTATAGATGTAGAAGATGCAGAGTTGGATGACGCTGCCTATGCTTCAGCAGAAAAACAGTATTTAGAAAATAATACTACACAGGCAACTCGCTTGCTAGATGAATATATTGAGAGCTATCCTAATGGGCAACATGCACTCAAAGCACATTTTTATTTGGGGCAACTCGCTTTCGCGAAAGCGGACTACAGCACCACCATTCCTCATTATCAGTTTGTGATTGCGAAAGAACGATCAGAGTTTACAGAACAAGCATTAGCAAGATTGGGACAAGTGTTTTTAACACAACGTATGTATGCAGAAGCAATACCTGTGTTACAACGCCTAGAAACCGAAGCCGATTTTCCGCAGAATGTAATTTTTGCACAATCTAATTTGATGAAATCACATTACGAATTAGAAAACTATACAGATGCCGTGACCTACGCAGAAAAAGTACTGACCAATGCAAAGATTGATAATGCAGTAAAGAGTGATGCACAAGTTATTATAGCAAGAGCCTCTATTAAAACAGGAGATGAAGATCGCGCAAAAACTGCCTATGCTTCTGTAAAAGAGATTGCTACTGGTGCACTTGCTGCAGAAGCGTTATACTACGATGCCTATTTTAAGCACAAAGCAAACGACTTTAAAGGGTCTAATACAGCAGTGCAGGAACTGGCAAGAGATTACAGTGGCTATAAAGAATTTGGAGCAAAAGGATTGGTACTTATGGCAAAAAACTTTTACGCCTTAGAAGACGCCTACCAAGCAACCTATATCTTAGAAAGTGTGATTAGTAATTTCTCAGACTACCCAGATACCGTGCAAGAAGCACAAGAACAACTTGCGCTTATTAAAACAAATGAAGCAAAAACAAATTCTTCAGTAGAAGAAGGCGGAAACTAATTTTTATCAATCACAGACATAATTTATTTATATATGATAATTCATCAGATCAAAACATATAAAACGATATTCTTACTTGTTTTAGGACTAGCTGCTTCTCAAGTATATGCACAGGAAGAGGAGAAAGAAGACAAACAAGATCTAGGAACAGAGGTCGTAAATGTTGTAAAACCATATACACCTACCATTAGTGATGCGTTTAAAGTAAAGGCAACACCTAAGCTTAATGACTCTGTAAATACCGCTAAGAAAAAAGTGACCTATAGCATTTTCTCTGCACCCGTTGCTAGTACATTTACACCTGCCAAAGGAAAAGCTGCTGTTGTTAAAAAAGCACCAAAATTGAAGTTGTATGATAATTATGCCACTTTAGGGTTTGGTAGTTTTACCTCTGTATTAGCCGAGTTTTATAGTAATTTCCAAATCAGTCGTACAGAAGATTTTGGCGTATTCTTAAATCATAACTCGTCACAAGGCGGCATCGATAATGTACGTGTAGATGATTTCTTTTACGATACCCGATTAAACCTTAATTATGGCGCTAGAGAACGTGATTTCTCTTGGCGTACGGATCTTGATGTACAACACCAAGTATTTAACTGGTATGGAATTTCTCCTACCATCATGGATATAGGACCCGTAGATGCTCCCATCCTTACTGACAGCTTTGACGTCTCACATTCTTATATTACAGGAGCTATAAACGGAAGTGTTGCCTTTAAAGACGGTATTTTTAATGGAGGAACAGGAACCATTCGTTATTTAAGCGACTCAGAAAGTAGTAATGAATTGCGTGCCATTGTAAAACCAACTATTGAATTTCCTATTGCTGGTGAAAATATTACCACTGCATTTTCAGTAGACTATGTCAATGGAAGTTTTGCAAATGACTTTGCTCCAAATCTAGAAGAGACAAATCATAGTATCCTGAATGTAGGTGTTAATCCTAGTTTAGTGATTTTAAGAGATGACCTTACTGTAAATTTAGGCGTTGCTGGTTTTGTAAGTTTAGATAGTGAAAACAGCGATACTGATTTCTTTGTATATCCAAAAATTACAGCATCATATCGTATTGTGGGAGATTACTTCATAGCTTACGGGGGATTAGAAGGAAACCTACAACAAAACAGCTACTATGATTTTGTACAAGAAAATCCTTTCGTAGCACCGTCACTTGCAATTACTCCTACAGATCAACAATACGATGGTTATTTAGGAATGAAAGGGAAGCTCTCTAATAATGTGAGTTATAACCTAAGAGCAAACTATATCTCAGAAAGTAACAAAGCATTATTTATATTTAATCCAGCACAAGTAGCATCGCAAGTAGCCTTCTTAAATGGTAACTCGTTTAGTGTTATTTATGATGATGTAGAAACATTAGGCGTATTTGGAGAACTTAATTTTGATGTAAATAGTAACTTCAAAATGAAAATTAACGGACAGTTTAATTCCTATACAACAGACAATCAGGCCGAAGCTTGGAACTTACCAGAATTAAGAGCTTCTGTATTTGCAGATTATCAAATTACAGAACAATGGTTTGCTGGAATCAATCTATTCTTTGTAGGAGAGCGTCAAGACTTATTATTCTCAAATGACCCTACTGATATTCTTGCACAACCACAAATCACAACATTAGATAGTTACTTAGATGCAAATGCGCATGTTGGATACCGATTTAATGACAGACTTTCCGCTTTTGGAAGAGTAAATAATATACTGGATAGCGATTATCAAAAATGGTTAAACTATGAAGTACAAGGTCTTCAAGGAATGATAGGTGCTACCTATAAATTTGACTTTTAATAAAGAGGTAAGCCTTTTTTACGGAATGATGTATAATACGGTTTGTAATCCCTTTAGGAAAGAGGAAATAAAAACGATGTTAAGAAATAGTATGTTTCTCGTAATGGCCTAGAAAATACATATAGATGATTTTTTTTTAAAGGTTGCATTACTTTATCTAAAAGTAACGCAACCTTTTTCGTTTTATGAATCTTAAGAGTAGATATAAAAATAAAATATGAAAAGAATTATTAAATATCTACTTCTAAGTATTCTTTGTTTAGGATGTAGTTCAAATAATTGTGATGATGTAGGTTGTCCTATTGTCATTCTTGAGTTAAACATACAATTTGTAGATGCAACGACCGGTAATAATTTTTTTGAAGGATTAACGGAAGAAGCATTTTTTGAGAGTTTGGATTTATTTACTATTGACAATACATTATTAATTAATGAAGACTTCATAACTATAAACGAGCAAACAGGCAACGTACGTATTTTTGGTGACGGCGAACCTATACGATTTGTATTTTCTGATACAATAGATATAATCATCACCTCAGAGATTTTTACAGTAAGAGATGATGAATGCTGCGGACCATTATCTGGGATTCGAATTATAGAAGTTTCTGAAGGTATGTTTGAACGTACTGAAACCCCTTTTATTGGTTATAGAATTTTAATTTAAATTTAAAAACCTTTTCAAATAAGATTTTTAAAAGAGTGCCACTTTATCTAAAAGTAACGCAACCTTTTTTCGTTTTATGAATCTTGAGGATAGAACATTAAAATAGCTAGCAATGAAAAAAATCATTTTTATTCTATTTATAAGTCTTTCATTCATACAATGTGGTAATGATGACGATTCAATAGATTGTAGTACGGTATTGTGTAAAGGGCCAGAATTTGTTTTTGAGTTTATAGATGCAGATACCGGAGAAAATGTATTGGATGGAGTTTTTGATAATGGTGTTCCTGATGGTTTTTTTATTGCGTTAGGAGAAGATGATATTACTTTAGAGTTAGGTTTAGATTATGCATTGAGCCCTTCTAATCAATTAGGCATTTTTAGGTTTTCAGAACAATTTCAAATTTTATTGCCAAACGTATTTGAAGTCACTATTTCCTATGATTTTGAAGCTATCTCAAATGGTTGCTGTCAAAACTATTCTTATACTAATATAGCCGTTACAAATGCAACCTTTGAACAAGTAGAAGATGAGAATAGATTGTTTTTACGTATTTTTATATAACACCCCAGAATATTAATTATGTTACAACGAAGTATAATTTGTTTATTTCTAGCTATCCTTTGCCTTTCTTGCGCATCAGATGATGCTGAAACAGCGGCTAGTGCATGTGATCTTATAGATTGTGGACCTGAGAGCTTAGCAATACAATTTGTATCTAGCGAAACAGGAGAAGATTTATTGTTTAATGAAACGTTTGCTATAGATAGTTTACAAATAATTAACACGTCAGTAAATGAAGCAGTTACATTTGATGTAGCTACTTTAGCAACTACAGAACGTACTATTATAACATTTCCATTTTTTGTAGAAAGCACCTCAGAAAATTATTTAATCGTTATATCTGATACTTTTGAAATTCCTTTTAGCTTTTCAGTTGAGGCTATCGATGGGCCATGTTGTTTAGGAAATATCTATAGTGATGTAACTGCCGATATCGAAAATGTTTCTGTAGAGCTTAGTGATTTCGGTATTTACAGATTACTCTTTTAAAAGTATTTAGATACTATTGTAAAAGGACGATGTTTTGTACTTTAGTGCAAAAATCTTTGTCATGCGAATAGTTACTTTCTTATCTCTTTTTATAATAGCTGTTTCTTGTACCTCAAAACAAGAAGTAGATCTCATTGTTGCCAATGCTACAGTATATACGGTGAATGACGCTTTCGCGAAAGCAGAATCATTTGCCATTAAAGACGGTGCTTTTGTTGCCGTTGGAACCTCTCAAGAAATCACTGATGCCTATACTGCTTCAGAAATCATAGATGCTTCTGGCAAGACCGTGTTACCTGGTCTTATCGACGCACATTGTCATTTTTATGGATTAGGACAAAATTTACAAATCGTAGACCTTGTAGGAACCACAAGTTATGATGAGGTGTTGGAACGTGTATCCGCTTTCGCGAAAGCAAACCCAGCAACAGCATTTTTAAGAGGAAGAGGATGGGACCAAAATGATTGGGAAGTTCAAGTGTTTCCAACCAAAGAAAAATTGGATGCCTTATTTCCAGATGTACCCGTTGCCTTAGAACGTGTAGATGGACATGCTTATTTGGTAAATCAAAAAGCATTAGATATGGCTGGAATTACGGAAGCAACCATAGTAACAGGAGGTGAAATCGTAAAAGTAGACGGAAAAATTACTGGTGTATTAGTAGATAGACCACAAGAATTAGTTGATGCCGTGATGCCTAAAGCGAGTAGAGCACAAAATATCACTTCACTTAAAGATGCACAAAAACTTTGCTTCTCGTATGGACTAACTACTGTAAATGATGCAGGATTAGATAAACCTATCATTGAGCTTATTGATAGTCTTCATACAGCTGACGATCTTAAAATGCGTGTCTATGCAATGATTAGTAATAATGACGAAAACTTAGATCATTACTTAACCACAGGGAAAGTAAAAACAGATTACCTTAATGTACGCTCAGTAAAAGTATATGGAGATGGTGCATTAGGGTCTAGAGGAGCTGCATTAAAAGAATCATATAGTGATAAAGATGGACATTTTGGAGCGATGATTACTCCAGTAGCTGATATTCAGAATCTTTCAAAGCGTATTGCAGATGCAGGTTTTCAAATGAACACTCATGCCATTGGCGATAGTGCTAATGTGGTAGTATTAAGAGCTTATAAAGAAGCATTAAAAAATACAGACGACCCACGATGGAAGGTAGAACATGCACAAGTAGTAGCACAAAACGATTTTGATTTCTTTAATAAAAAGATCATCCCATCGGTACAGCCTACTCATGCGACCAGTGATATGTATTGGGCAGAAGATAGAGTAGGGACAGATCGTATCAAAGGAGCTTATGCCTTTAAAGATCTTTTAAATAAATCTGGTATTGTTGTCTTAGGAACAGATTTTCCTGTAGAGCAAGTAAGTCCGTTTTATACCTTTTATGCAGCAGTAGCGCGTAAAGACCTTAAACAATATCCAGCTGGAGGTTATCAAATGGAAAATGCTTTAACCCGAGAAGAAACCTTAAAAGGAATGACTATTTGGGCTGCCTATTCCAATTTTGAAGAAGCAGAAAAAGGAAGTATCGAAACAGGGAAATTTGCCGATTTTATTATCATGGATAAAGATATCATGACCGTAACAGAAGACGAAATTCCAAATCTAGAAGTAAGAGCAACCTATGTAGGAGGAGAGAAGGTATATGGGAAATAAAAGGACAATTTTTGTTTTAGGTACAATAGGTCTTTTAGTGTATTTATTGACTCCTAGAGTGGCGGCATATTTGTATAGATCTAACACAGATCCTATTGAAATAGAGAGTAAAAGGAAAGAGTATCATGAGTTGGTGAGTTTAAAAGATATTTCAGCAGCCAGATTAGAAGTTGTTCGTAAAAGAAAGAATGAAATATACATCTGGATGCATGTTAGAGATTTGCAAATAGACGAAGGTCATGATGGTTTAACGCTATTAGAAGAATGGAACGAGTTACTTGAATATTGGAAATTAGAAGATAAGTAAGTGACACCTCAAGATCATCTCATAGAACTCGCACATTATAGAATGCCTTTTGGTAAATACAAAGGCGAATACCTTGTGGATATTCCAGAGTATTACTATGTATGGTTTAAGCAAAAAGGCTTCCCAGAAGGGAAATTAGGACGACTACTTCAAGAAATGTATGAGATCAAAGTCAATGGGTTAGAACCTATGATTAAAAAAGTACAACGGTCCTATGGGAAGCCTTCTAATTTAAGGTAAATCGATATAATATTCTTTTTACTCGTTTTTTATGTACATTCCTTTTGATTCAGGTAACGTATCTTTAAAACCGAATTTTTCATATAAAAATGAAGCATCTCCATCTGCTATTAGACTTGTATAGCATGATTTGGGTAATTTTGTTTTTATAAAAGTAGCTATATATTCCATTATTATTTTGCCAATTCCATTACCCTGTTTTTCAGGAATTACACAAATATCTACTACTTGACAGAAACATCCGCCATCTCCTATAATCCTTCCCATTCCAATAACGTTGTCTTCTTCTTTTATCATCAAGGAATATATTGAATTATTTAATCCAACTTCGCATGCTTCACTCGTTTTTGCAGATAGACCGCAATTAACTCTCATTTGTTGATATACTCTTAGAGGTATTTTGTCTTCAATTACGTTCATTACTAATGTTTTCACAATCCTTTATGTATAATAAATATAGCTGGGCGTTTATGAAGATCTGGTAAATTGGTTTTCCAAAAACTGGCTTTCTTCGTTTGGATGAACTCGGTGGGTAAGGTAATATCACAGGCTATACAAACAAGAGTGTCAGGACGAACCGTATTAACAATATCGGTGAGCATTTTGTCATTACGATACGGTGTCTCAATAAATAATTGAGATTGACCCGTCTCGAAAGATAATTTTTCGAGACGTTTCAATTCCATTTTACGTTGTTTTTGCTCTATGGGCAAATAGCCATTAAAAGCAAAATTTTGTCCATTCATACCGCTACTCATCATTGCCATCAAAATAGAAGATGGTCCTACGAGCGGTACAACTTGAATGCCTTTTTGATGTGCAATTTTCACCACATCAGCGCCAGGATCTGCAACACCAGGTACGCCTGCTTCTGAGAGTAACCCTACAGAAATTCCTTCAAAACAAGGATCTAAATACGAAGGTAATTCGAGTTCGTCCGTATACTTATTTAAAAGTTTGATCTGTAACTTAGGCTGTGACTTTCCTGGAGAAATAGCTTTGATTGATCGTCTTGCTGTTTTTTCATTTTCAACAATATAATGATCAATCACTTCTATCACTTTCTTTACTGATAAAGGTATTACTTCCAGCGCACTGGTTTCTCCTAAAGTAGTAGGGATAAGGTATAATTTGCCTTGTATTTGGGGTTCACTCATAAAGGATTTGTTAGTTAATAATTAATTTCTGGGTATAGCCCGTATTTTTTAATTGTACAAGATATACACCCGTTGTTAAATCATCTATGTCTATAACTGTATCAAGCCCTTGAATCACAGCCGACTTTACAAGTTTTCCAGTAATATCAAAAATAGTAACCGTATCCGTACTTGGTCTGTCTGAAAATGCAATGTGTACTGTATTTGTTGCTGGGTTTGGATACACACGAATTGTATTCTCTCGTGCAAACTCATCAACACTTAATAGATTAGCATCTACAACTCTGTATACAGTTCCAGCAAGACCAGAGATGTATAATTCCTTATCTTGATCTTCTCCAAAAGTAACAAATGAGTTGTTGTTAAATGACTCGCTAAACATAATGGCACCTGGATTTGCAGCATCTATGTATCGTATATCATCAGCGCAGGTATCAGAAAAGAAATACGTGCCTTGCATGGTAGGAAATTCAGCGCCTCTATATACGTAACCACCAACGATGGAGAAGAAATTACAGCTATTGTCGTGTGGGTATTCTGCAACAGGAAAGGTAAGTTCACTTTCATCAGGACATCCAGAAGTATTAAATGTACTACTTCCTTCATAACAACGCCATCCATAATTATGACCACCTCCAGTACCACGATCTATTTCTTCTACTGCATTCTGACCAACATCACCTATCCACATAGCGCCAGTTTCATCATCAAAAGAAAAACGAAACGGGTTACGAAGTCCATAATCCCATATTTCTCCTCGGAAACTAGTATTTCCAACAAAAGGATTTGAATCAGGAATACTATAATTTAAACCTTCATCTTGATTATCTACATCTATACGTAACATTTTACCCAGTAATATAGCTGGATTTTGTGCTCTATTTCCAGGGTCACCGCCGCTTCCTCCATCACCTAAAGCAATGTATAAGAAACCGTCTTCTCCAAAAGCAAGACCACCTCCATTATGATTTCCAAAAGGTTGTGCCACTTCTAGAATTTCAAATTCTGAATTAGGATCAGCAATATCAGGATCATCCGTTACGGTAAATCTTGATATTCGAGAAGCACCATTATTTCTTGTATAATGCACATAAAAGAAACCATTAGTTGCGTACTCTGGATGAAAGGCAAGTCCTAAGAGACCTTGCTCATTACCACTGTCATTTACAGCAATTGAAATAAAAGGCGTACTATTTACAGTATTATCGTCATTTATAATTTGAATGGCACCTGGTTGTTCTACAATAAAAAGTCGATCGTCGCCTGCATTTTGTATGTCAATGGGACGATTAAAGCCAGAGGCAACTTCTAATATATCAATATCAGGATCTTGTCCATATGATATATACGTTGCTAGAAATAATGTAAGTAGGATTTTAATTTTTTTCATGATAAGATAGTTTTCTTAAATATACGAAATCTACGCATATACGGATTTCTAGCGTATTCTTTGACTAATAGTGTCACACGCTTCATCTAGCATTTTATAAACACGTTCAAAACCATCATCGCCGCCATAGTAGGGGTCAGGCACATCTACACGTTCTCCAGGAAATATAGTTTCTAGTATCATAGATACTTTTTTATGGTCTTGATCGCTTTCTGCTAAGGCAAGTACATTCTCTAAATTGGAACTATCCATTACATAGATATGATCAAAATCTTGATAATCAATACTCGTAAATTGTCTTCCACGTAGGGTAGAAATATCTAATCCATATTTTTTTGCAACGGCAATACTTCTTTTGTCAGGTGGATTTCCTACATGCCAGTTTCCAGTCCCTGCAGAGTCTATAGTAAATCGATCAGCATCTAATTTGTTGCGGAGAATTCCTTCGGCAAGTGGTGATCGGCAAATATTACCAAGACACACCATAAGTACCTTTGTCTTGTTCATAATCATTGGTTTTGGGAATACTAAAATAGGGATTGTTACGCTTTCTAGGAACATAGAGGTCTAGAAGTTTACACTCAGTTATGTCGAAGTACGAAAGCGTATGTTATGATAACCCTAACGTAAAGAGGGTAAAATTAAGTCCTGTACAATCTTAAATGGTAGCTTGTCTTCCTGCGAATTATAGGCACCTCCAGTAAATACAATAATCATGTCTTGTTCGGGAAACACCATTATGTATTGGCCTCCATTTCCAGTGGCTAAGGTTGCAGAAATGCGCTGTCCCTGAATATTAAAAGGAAATTGCCACCATAAGTACCCATAATCAATTCCTGTGATTTGGGTATGTGTAGAAGTAGCTCTTTTTACCCATGCTTCGGAGACAATTTGTTGACCTTTCCAGTTTCCTTTTTGAAGTATCAATTTTCCGATCTTTGCCATGTCCCTAGGGGTCATATAAATACGTTTTGCAGTATTGATAACCTCTCTATTGGTAGTTGTATGCCCTCGTTTGATATTTGTAATTCCCAATGGATTAAAGAGATATGTTTGTGTAAACTCTTCTATAGACATGCCAGAAGCTTGTTGGATGATTTCTGCAGCAAGTAGTGTTCCCATAGAGCAATAAAGTGATGTTTCTCCTGGTTCTTGAACCATCGGAAGATCGAGTGTGTATTGTAACCAATCTTTCTTTTTGTATACACGATCTTCTTGTCCTTTTGATTTTTTATCCCAATCATTACACTCTAAACCTGTACTCATTGTAAGTAAATGTTTGATCGTAATTTTCTCTTTTCTAGGATCTAGGTTTTTCTCAGGAATTGGCTTTTTCAAGTATTTTGAAATAAGATCATTTTCACTATCTATATATCCTTTATCAATGGCAATTCCCATAAGTATGGATTTAATACTTTTATTTACAGAGCGCAAGTCTTGTTGTTTGTCATATGCATATTCTCCAAAGTACTCTTCAAAAATAATGTGATCATTTTTAATAATAAGGGCACTGTGTATTTTATGATCTACAGTTGCTAATTGCGAAAATCCTTTTTGTAATAATGTAGTATCAATAGCTTGCGATCGTAAATCACTTGTTTTCCAACCATCGGAGTATTGTGTTGGGGTCGTGTAGGTGTATGTTTCTTGTCCAAAACTTAAAGTAGATAGTAGTGTCAAAAAAAGCGAGTAAATAATTCTTGTCTTCATATAAAATGAAATGTATTTTTAGAAAGATGATATTGTGTGTAAGACATAAAGTTCTAAAAAAACATTGATGTTGTGGATTAACATAACATCAATACTTTAATTTTCCCATTATACCTTCTCCAGTTTTTTTATCTATAAACCCACTTTCTAATCCAGATTTATTATCTATATTTTGGTGATCAATTATGTTTTCTCCAAACAACATTTTATCTCTGAGATTTTTTAAATCTAATACCTTGTCAAAATACATCCAATTGGGAGCGTTTTGAGACCAAGCTTTTCCAAAATATGTAATCTTTACGTTTCCCTTAATTAAATATTTAGCTAGTTTTTTTAAATCAGTTGATTGGATAGCATTAGAATAGTCAGAGAAATAATTTTCAAATTGGATTAACTTTTCTCCAATTTTGAGATTATGTTCAAGGCTGTCAACAATTATTCTACTTAATTTTCCATTTAAGTCAGAAACAGAATTATAAGATTTTAAAATCTGATTTAATGATTTCAAAATTTCGTTATTGGGATTGTTTATAATTTCAGAATTCAATTCTGATACTAATCTATTCTTTTCTACGCTGAAGTTTTTCATTTCAATTATTACGAACTCTAAAATAATACCGAATTTTTAGAAAAGAATTAAATAAAACATAAAAAGGGATCAAATACTACTATTTGATCCCTTTTAAAATTGAATTAAGCGAACTGTATTTATACAGTTAATTTTTTATTTAAATCTTCTACGTATTTACGGAATTGCTTATCAGTAGAAGCGAGATTATCTACGGTTTTACATGCATGTAATACAGTGGCATGATCACGTTGTCCTATTTGCGAACCAATACTTGCTAATGATGCTTTTGTTAATTTCTTAGCAAAGAACATAGCGAGTTGTCTTGCTTGTACAATATGACGTTTACGTGTTTTGGATTGTAAAGTGTCTACATCCATCTGGAAATAATCAGATACGATTTTTTGGATATAATCGATAGATACTTCACGTTTGGTATGCTTTACATAATTATCTACAATCTTCTTAGCAAGATCTAGTGTGATTTCTTTCTTATTGAAAGAAGAGTGTGCAATTAATGAAATGATAGCACCTTCTAATTCACGAATATTTGTTTTGATATTATTAGCAAGAAACTCTACGATTTCTTCTGGCATTTCTACACCATCTTGGTAAAGCTTATGCTTGATAATAGAAATACGAGTTTCAAAGCCAGGATGTTGTAGTTCGGCAGATAATCCCCATTTAAAACGAGATAATAAGCGTTGTTCTATATCTTGCATATCTACAGGAGCCTTATCACTGGTAAGGATCACCTGTTTTCCATTTTGGTGTAAGTGATTGAAGATATGAAAGAATACATCTTGTGTTCCTGCTTTTCCACTTAGTAGTTGGATATCATCAACAATAAGGACATCTATTACTTGATAGAAATGTATAAAATCATTTCTATTATTTTTCTTCACAGATTCTATATACTGTTGTGTAAACTTCTCTGCTGAGATATATAGGACTGTTTTTTCTGGATACTGATCTTTAATATGTACACCAATAGCGTGTGCTAAATGTGTTTTACCTAAACCAACCCCACCAAATATAAGTAATGGATTAAAAGAAGTTCCTCCAGGCTTATTAGCTACAGCCATACCAGCAGAACGTGCTAGGCGGTTAGAATCTCCTTCTAAGAAATTATCAAAATTATAACTTGGATTGAGTTGCGATTCTATTTGTAAATTACGTATTCCAGGAATTACAAATGGATTTTTTAATTCAGGGTTTTTATTCTTTAATGGAGCTGATACTTCTTGAGATTTTAAAGAAGTTCTATTTGCACTAGGTATTTTTTCCGTAAACGGTTGATTATTACCATAGGTATTTTCCATTTTTATGACATATACCAGCTTTGCGTTCTCCCCCAGTTCTTTATTAAGTGCCACTTTTAAAAGCTTAACATAATGCTCCTCTAGCCACTCATAGAAAAACTTACTTGGCACCTGTATATTTAATGCCACATCAGTAAGCTTTACAGCTTTGATAGGTTCAAACCACGTTTTATATGCTTGGGGTGTGATGTTGTCCTTTATGAAAGACAGACAATTATCCCATACAGATTGCGCAGTTCTACTCATTCGTTAGTTTAAATTATTTGGTTGTTAGTTGTAATTAGAAGGTTAAAAATATATCAATTATTAACATAATTGTTCCCCGCTTTAACCTGTAGCAAATATGTGAACAATTTTTTGAAAAAAAAAACGACTTAGGGGTTGTTTTTCGATTAATTTTTGTGCATACTTTACATCTCTAAATCTACAAAAAAAAAACGTACCATAGCTTTGAAAACACATAATTCTTTTATAAAAGTCAGATATGCAGAAACAGACCAAATGGGAGTGGTGCATCACGGAAATTACCCGCAATATCTTGAAATAGCGAGGCTTGAATGGTTAAGTGCCTTAGGAATATCTTATAAAACAATGGAAGAAAATGGGGTGTTTTTACCGGTGTATACTATAGGGGTAACGTACAAGAAATCAGCACAATTTGATGATGAATTAAAGGTGGTGGTAAGCTTGCGGAATTTACCTACAGTTCGGATCATTTTTGACTATAAAATTTATAATCAGCATGATGAATTGTTAACAACTGCTCATACCGAATTAATTTTCATGGATGCTAAAAAAAATAAACCGATAAGATGTCCTGCTTATATCCTCGATAAACTACAAGGTTAATTGTCTTTTTCTTTGAATTTTACACCGTATATATTTTTTACAAGTATACTTTTTTGTTCAAAATCCTTCTTTCTAATGGCTAATGTATACTCACAAGCCAGTTCGGACTTCTGACCAACAATTCTAATGTTTTGTTCTTTGATAACTCTCATAACTTTATTCATGAGGGCATATTCAAAAGTGATTGTAAATTCAATATCGATTGTTTTTTCTTGAATGGATGCTTTTTCTAATGTAAGTTGTGCAGCAGTGCGATAAGCATTGATGAGTCCACCTACACCTAATTTGGTGCCTCCAAAGTAACGTACCACCACTACAAGTGTGTTGGTAAGCTCATAAGCTTGGAGTTGCCCATATATAGGAGCACCTGCACTATTAGAAGGTTCTCCATCGTCATTAGCACGGTACCGATTGTATGCTGTTCCAAGTACCCATGCATAACACCAGTGACGTGCCTGATGGTGTTGCTTTTTTAAAGATTCAATACATTCCTTGATGTCTTCCTCTGTTTTTACAGGAAAAGCATATCCATAAAATTTACTATTTCGATCCTTAAATAATGCTTCAGGAGAAGGTGTAGTAATTGTTTTATAGGTATCTTTCATAGTGTATTAATGGTTGGTGCGGAAATCAAAAGTAATATAAGAAGGTTTGAAATAATCGATTTGTTTATATGTTTTATAAATCATACATCCAATCTATTTCGGAATAAATCCAGGATCGACTATCTAAATCGTTTTTATCATAATCACCAAACATAGCCTTAACGAGTTCTATGTGATTATTTTCAAATTTAAAAAGGGCATAAAATGGATCTTGAAATGAATTATGACATTCGTGACCACTTGGTACTCCTAACCAATTTATTTTCCCCCAATAGTGTAGCAACTTATTGTTTTCAACCTCTATTTGTAGTGCAATAATATAATCGGCGCCAAAACTTTGGCTATGGGATGACAAATTGCAGTTGAATAGGAGTGCGAGAAAATCTTCTAAATCCTCTCTTTTATCAAGATTTAGTAAATCTGCCTTTCCATTATTTTTAAATAAAGGGCTTATAATGTCACTTATCTTGTCTAAGTATTTAAGTGAGTCGTCTTCAGCTCTATCTATCCATTTCTTTTTATATCCCATTAATTTTTTTGTCTAATTCATGAGCACGATAAATTATATAAAGTACCTATTGATTTGAAAAGGCATGTATACGCTTTCGCGAAAGCGTATAATTACTAAAAGACATCAGTATATGTTTTCACGAAAGTGAAACGAATATAATAGAAATCACCGCAAGTGCAATACCAATCCAGTTTTTGAGATGTAACTTTTCTGTAAATAATAGAATTCCTAATAAGGTTGATACCATCACCACTCCTACATTATTGATGGTGAAAATAGTTGAACTGTCAAAAGCATCATTTCGCAATGCTTTTACCAAAAAATACATAGACCCGTAATTAGGAATACCTAAACAGATGCCTGCAATAATATTTTTAACTTCAAAAGTAAAACGTTTTCTTAGGATCTGCCCTGTAATAATCAGTGTGCCTATAACTCCTGCAGTACCAAAAACCATCGTTAAAAATATGGGCAAATCTCCTTCGCTTAGATACTTTCCCTCAAGGTATTTGATGCTGGTATCTATCGCGCCACTTCCTAAAAAGACAAGCACAGGAAAAATAAGATCTGTTTTTTTAAACGCAATTCCATCTTTAGATTTTACAGATGCAAGATAAACTGCAATAAGCGCAATGATAATTCCAGTCATTTTAAAGAACCCTAATGACTCCTTATAATAAAGGATGCCAAAGAGTATAGGAATAACAACACTCATTTTTGTAGCAACAGATACAACAGATAGTCCGCTACGTTGTGTCGTGAGTGCCATTAAATTAAAAATGAGAATAAACAAGAAACCAAGTGCTACAGCAGAAAAAAACCAATCTTGTTGTGGTATCACTGTTATAGAAATCTCTCCATTATATAATAAGACACCTAAGGTACTTGCCGTAAAATAATTGATGACAATCGCATGCAGTGTGTTGACTTTAAAACGCGCAAATAACTTAAAAACAACAAAAATGATGCTAGAGGAAGCTATACTAAGGAGTAAATAGATCACGTGGTTTTATTTTTGTAAGTAGTGAGTATGTCTCCTTTAATATCTTGTGTAGTAGCTGTGTAATGTTGTGTATGAAATACAGGTGCTTTCATGCCGTTTTCAAATGTAGTTTTTCCTGTAAATACGCGTGCTTCATCCCAAATGCCTGCATCTATAAAATGCTGTAATGTTTTGGCGCCACCTTCTATAATGATAGATTGAATTCCTTTTTTATAGAGAATCTCGATTACTTCATTTGGATCTTGTGATGCGATCACTATGGTTTCGGCTTGGTCATTAAAAATAGATGCATCTTTAGGTAATTCATTTCGTTCGTTTAAAACAACACGTAGTGGCGATGTTCCATACCAGTCTCTTGTTGTCAATGAGGGATTGTCTGCCAGTACTGTATTAGCGCCCACTAAAATAGCTTGTTCTTCACTACGCCATTTATGAACTAACTGCCTTGAGTACAAATTTGTAATCCATACAGGGGCAGTTTTGTCTCTTTGAGCCGGAGCAATATAGCCATCTAAGGTTTCTGCCCATTTTAATAGTATATAAGGACGCTTTTTCTCGTGATATGTAAAAAAACGTTTATTCACTTCATAGCATTCTGATTCTAGAATACCCACAGTGACATCAATGCCCGCTTCCATGAGCTTTTTGATACCATTGCCAGCAACCTTAGCAAAAGGATCTGTGGTGCCAATGACTACTTTTTTGATACCGGAAGCAACGACAAGATCTGCACAAGGAGGTGTTTTTCCATAATGACTACAGGGTTCTAAAGTAACATATAAGGTAGCTTTCTGAAGAAGTTCAGGAGAATGTGTCTGTGCGTAGGTAATTGCATTTACCTCGGCATGTGGTCCTCCATAAGCACTGGTATAGCCTTCAGCAATAATACGATTATCTACCAAGAGTAGTGCCCCTACAGAAGGATTCGGCATCGCACTTGGAAGTCCATTTTTAGCTAAATCTATACAACGTTTTATGTACTTTTCGTGTATCTTCACACTGCAAAAATAGAACTATAACTTTCGATGAGCAAACCTATTATTCGTCCGATAGAAAAGGCAGACAATCAGCAAGTTGCTGCTATGATTCGTAAAATACTTATAGATATTGGAGTTCCTAAAGTGGGAACAGCCTATGAAGATGCAGCGTTAGACCAGATGTTTGAAACCTATGACCATCCTAAAGCAGCTTATTTTGTGGTAGTTGCAGATGGGGTTATTCTTGGAGCTGCTGGAGTAGCACAACTAGATAATTACGAAGGGAATGTATGCGAATTACAAAAAATGTATTTCCTAGAAGAAGCTAGAGGAAAAGGTTTAGGTAGTGCGATGATGAAGGAATGTTTAGATACTGCTCGTCGTTTTGGATATGAGCAATGTTATCTAGAAACTATGCCGTATATGAAAGCTGCTCAGAAATTATATCAACGCACTGGTTTTCATTATATAGAAGGCCCTATGGGAGATACAGGACATTTTTCTTGTCCAGTGCATATGCTTATTGATTTGTAAAATTAGTCGTACACTTTCGTGAAAATAAAAAACCTCCGTATTGCTTTTGTAGATCGTTTACAGGATCACTACCCGCTTGAAGAAGTACAAAGCTTTTTTCAAATCACTGCGCATCATTTTTTAGGGTATAGCCGAATGGATATCGTGTTACATCTCGAAACGATTGTAGAAGAAACTCAAGTACAACAGTTTCTAACTACTTGCGATCGATTAAAAAACCACGAACCCATACAGTATATTTTAGGAGACACAGAGTTTTACGGACTTCCCTTTAAAGTAACACCAGTGACCTTAATTCCAAGACCTGAAACCGAAGAACTCGTATCGTGGATATTGGAAGACTTGTTTAAAGATAGCGCGTTGAAACTATTAGATATTGGTACAGGCTCAGGATGTATTGCTATTAGTTTGGCAACACATTTGGAGCAAACAAATGTAACCGCCTATGATATTTCGGAAGAGGCACTGAAGGTAGCTTCAGCAAATGCGATATCAAATAAGGTTGCCGTTACTTTTAAACAGGTAGATATTTTAAATGTTGGTGTATTAGACCAAGTATATGACTGCATAGTGTCTAATCCGCCGTATGTACGTGAGCTTGAAAAGGAAGAGATTCAATCGAATGTATTGGACCATGAGCCGCATACTGCCTTATTTGTGTCAGATACAAATCCGTTGGTTTTTTATAATGCTATTGGAAAATTGGCATTTGAGAACTTATCAGGAAATGGGATGTTATTTTTTGAAATCAATCAGTATCTTGGTAAAGAAACCGTGCAACTCCTTAAAGAAATAGGATTTATACATGTAGAATTACGCCAAGATATATTTGGTAACGATCGAATGATAAAGGCAAGTAAGTAAAGATACACTCTCTTCGGGGAGGTAATGTGTGGTTTTAAAGATCTATATATGAGGTATTTATTAATTACATTATGTTTTTTAGTACTATTATCTTGCGGCAGTATGGATAAGATGGATAGAAAAGTACGGCGTAATGACTTTTTTAATCGTTTTTCTAAAACTGAACTAACAGCTTTGAAAGGTTGGAAAATGGGAGATGATATATTGATTTTAAGGAAGAACAATACGTTTCGTTATTACTCTAAAGTAGTAGGAGTCGTAAATTCAGGATATTATGCAGGAACTTATAAGACATTTAATGACTCTATTTCATTTAGTTTTTCTAAAAATCATAAGCCATCGTTTTTTGTCACATCAGATACATTAATCATAGAAACAAAAGATGGATGGGACGTTTTGAGAAATTCAAAAACTGAATTTGTAAATGGTCATTATTTAGTAGTGCAGAAAAAGTAAGAAGGATATACACTCAATATAAAACTAACGAATCTATTTCCATACTTATGGGAATACATAAACATATAAGGTATGACAACGATAACATCCATTTGCGTATTCTGCGGAAGCAGTGATGGCAATGACATACAAGTAGAAGAAAAGGCCAAAGAACTCGGTACATATCTAGCACAAAATGATATCACATTGGTATATGGTGCAGCCAAAATAGGCGTGATGGGGCAAGTAGCGCAGGCAAGTCTAGATCACAAAGGAAAAGTGATAGGGGTGATTCCAGAGTTTTTAAAACTTAAAGAAGTAGTTCATTTAGGATTAACAGAGCTGATTACCAATGAGAATATGCATCAACGTAAGATGACCATGCAGGAAATCTCTGATGGATTTATCACTTTGCCTGGCGGTTTTGGAACCTTAGAAGAACTTTTCGAAATCATTACATGGAGTCAGTTAGGATTGCATCAAAAACCTATTGGTCTTTTAAATATCAATGGTTTTTATGATGATTTGTTAAAGATGTTAGAACATATGGTGCGTAGAGGATTTTTAAAAATGGAAAACTACGAACTCTTATTAGTAGATACTACTGTAGAAGGTTTGATCTCTAAAATGAAAGCCTATAAACCACAGGATGTTCCAAAATGGCTAAAAGGAGATCGAACCTAAATCTTTTTATTTTTACTTGTACTTAGTCGATTTTTTTGTGTTTTTTGTCGATGTTTGATTTATAAGACCCATTTGTAATACCACTCATAATATAATTTCTAAATTAGTATTACTAACTAAAAATCAATTAATTATGAGTGCGATGAAAAAATACACTGCAGAAGGACTAGGTACGTTTGCATTAGTTTTATTTGGATGCGGCGCAGCAACAATAGCGGGTATTTCTACAGCAGGACCTTCAGGATTAGGTCTTTTAGGAATTTCTTTAGCTTTTGGTTTAGCCGTAGTAGCAATGGCATATACTATAGGACCTATATCTGGTTGCCATATTAATCCAGCCATATCTGTAGCGATGTGTGTTGCAGGAAAATTATCTGTAAAAGATCTTATAGGTTATGTGATCGCACAGTGTATAGGTGCAATTCTTGGTGCAGCAATATTATATGTTTTAGCCACTGGAAGTGCAAGCTTTGAAATGGTGCCATGGGCATTGGGAAGTAATGGATGGGGAGAAGGATATTTAGGCGCTTATGATCTGAAATCAGCATTTACAGCAGAATTTGTCTTTACATTCTTATTCTTGATGGTCATCTTTGGAACGACAGCAAAAAAGGCATCTCCTCAAATGGCAGGACTTGCTATCGGTATATCATTAGCATTAATTCATTTTGTAGCTATTCCTATTACAGGTACCTCTGTAAATCCAGCACGTAGTTTAGGGCCTGCTCTTTTTGCAGGAGGAATTGCTTTACAACAATTGTGGCTTTTTATAGTCGCACCACTCGCAGGTGGCATCTTTGCAGCTTTATTACGTAAAGTATTTGTAGATGATTGATAGTGTCATTTATAATTACATATTATAGTGATATTGCTTAGTAAAGAGCCATTTTTAATGGCTCTTTATGTTTATAGTTTTTTACAAAAGGGAGACTATAGTAGCATTAAAATGATTATTTTGTGTTATCAAAATGAATATATATTTATCCCATAAGTCCGCTTTCGCGAAAGCATATAATTAATGAATACAGAACAGCAAATTACATCCCTACGTAAAGAACTACAAGAGCATAATCATAGGTATTATGTGCTTGATAATCCGATAATTTCGGATTTTGAGTTTGATCAAATGCTTAAGCAGTTACAAGCATTAGAGGCTGCGCACCCTGAATTTGATGATCCTAATTCACCTTCTAGACGTGTAGGTGGTGATGTGACAAAAAACTTCAATACGGTAGTTCATGAGCATCGAATGTACTCTTTAGATAACTCGTATTCAAAACAAGATTTAGAAGATTGGGAAGTACGTGTTAAAAAACAAGTAGATGGGGAAGTGTCTTATACCTGTGAATTAAAATATGATGGTGCTTCTATAAGTCTTACGTATGAAAACGGAGAACTTACAAGGGCATTAACAAGAGGAGATGGTATACAAGGCGATGATGTCACTACAAATATTAAAACAATTAAGTCTGTTCCTTTAAAATTAAAAGGCGATTATCCTCCTAAGTTTGATATTAGAGGAGAAATTATTTTGCCTTGGGATGGATTTCATAAAATGAATGAAGCTAGAGAAGCACAAGGATTAGAGTTGTATAGAAATCCTAGAAATACAGCCTCAGGAAGCTTAAAATTGCAAGATAGTGCCGAGGTCGCAAAAAGACCTTTGGATTGTTTATTATATAATATTACTGGAAATAATCTGGGAATTACCAGCCAGATGGAGAGTTTAGAAAAAGCTAGAGCATGGGGATTTAAGGTACCAGATGCTTCTAAATTGGCTAAAAATATTGATGAGGTATTAGCCTTTGTAAATCATTGGGATGTTGCACGTCATGATTTACCATATGAGACCGATGGAGTCGTAGTCAAAGTAAATAATTTACAACAGCAAGAAGAGCTAGGGTATACGGCAAAAGCTCCTCGATGGGCGATGGCATATAAGTTTAAAGCAGAGCAGGTGTCTACACGCTTACGCGAAATCACATACCAAGTAGGTCGTACGGGAGCGATTACACCAGTAGCAAACTTAGAACCTGTAGAACTTGCTGGTACTACAGTAAAAAGAGCATCACTACATAATGCCGATCAAATTGCCAAATTAGACATCCGGGAAAACGATGAGGTATTTGTAGAAAAAGGAGGAGAGATCATTCCGAAAATTATTGCGGTTGATCTTACAAAGAGGTCTGAAAATTCTATTCCAACAGTATATATATCTGAATGTCCAGAATGTGCTACACCATTAGTTCGTAAAGAAGGAGAAGCGCAACACTATTGTCCAAATGAATCAGGATGTCCTCCTCAGATTGTAGGGAGAATTCAACATTATATCTCTCGTAAAGCATTAGATATAGAAGGACTAGGAGGGGAGACTGTAGCCTTATTAGTAAAAGAAGGGCTTATTACTAGCTATGCCGATTTGTATACACTCACCGTTGAACAATTATTGCCATTGGAAAGAATGGCACAAAAAAGTGCCGAAAACTTAGTAAAAGGTGTTCAGGCATCTACTGCTATTGCTTTTGAACGTGTACTTTTTGGGTTAGGAATACGATATGTAGGAGAGACAGTAGCAAAAAAACTGGCAAAACATTATAATAAGATTGATGCGATAGCAACAGCTTCAGAAGAAGACTTGGTAAGTGTAGATGAAATAGGGGAAAAGATTGCAGAGAGTGTTGTGGCTTTTTTCGCGAAAGCGGAAAATAATACCCTAATAGAAAGATTAAAATCATATAATGTACAGCTTGAAATCTCTGCAGAAAAATTGGCAGATCAATCTGATGTGTTACAAGGAAAAACCTTTGTAGTATCTGGAGTTTTTGAAATGCCTCGTACTAATTTGAAAAAAATAATAGAAGATAATGGAGGGAAAGTATCTAGTTCCATATCTTCTAAAACTACATTTTTGGTAGCAGGAGACAAAATGGGACCTAGTAAACTTGCAAAAGCTGAAAAACTAGGAGTCACGATGATTTCTGAACAAGAATTTTTAAATATGATTGAAAATTAAGGAAGAAGCACACATACAAGGTAAGGTATATCGGACACTAACAATCATAGTGTCTGTGTTATTAGCGCTTGCTACTTTATTTTTTGATATAGAATATACGTTTGTATTTTTTCCAATGTTTGCCTTGTTTTTATTTTTATATCATTACAATGCTACGGGGATATTTAGTAAGGTACTTCTTGCCTTTTTAGTCACAGCAATGCTTTCAGAAATGATATTTTTGTATGATTTTGACAAGTATATTAATATTGTTTCTGCATTACATATCACAAGTCAGTTATGCTTTTTATGGTTATTAAAACCTATATTAAAAGTTGATATTAAAGAATTTAGCACACACAATTTAATAGAACTAATTATAGGAACCTTGGGGATTAGTTATGTAGTAGGGTATTTATTGTACTTAATTTTTCCTTTGATACCAGACTTAACATTGTTTGTACCTTCTGTTATTTCATTTTTAATTATTACAATTTTATGTGTTAGATACCCTTTCTTTAATATACATCCAGATAATATTTTATTGTGGGGTATTGGAGGTGGTATGATAGCAGAAATGACATGTGCATTTATTTATCAATATATATCAGATTTAAGAGTTTTTATTGTAATGGCACATATGTTTGGAGCATTTTTAAAGATTATATTTGTGATATATCTTATAAGAGCAAGAAATATGAAGACTTTTGATAAAGACCATTTATAAGATTGAGTAGTTGTTATTCCATTTATTGTTATTAGAGATTAAACGGGATTTAGTAAGCTTGTAAAAGCTTGTGTTGATTATGATCTCTACACAAGAATTACTAAATAGGATATAATTAGAGAAGCAGATCACATACACGGTAGAATATATAGGACATTAGCAATAATAATGTCTTTACTTTTAGCATTGACTAGTGTGTTTTTTGATGTTGAATATACATCAATACTTTTTGTGATATATATGCTATTTCTATTCCTGTATCATTATAAAGCTACAGAGAAATTTAATGTCGTTTTATTAATTTATTTAGTTGCTATGTTAGTAGCAGAAGTCATGTTTTTATATGATTTTGAAAAGTATATCAATGTAGTGTCCCTTACGCAACTTATAGGTCAAATGTGTTTTTTTTGGCTCATACGATCTATGCTTAAAGTAAAATTCGAAAATTTTAGCACTCATAATTTAATAGAGCTTATTATTGGTTTTATTGGAATAAGTTATGTGATTGGATATTTACTGTATTTAATTTTTCCTTTAATACCAGATCTAACATTGTTTTTGCCTTCTGTTATTGTTTTTTTTATAATGGTAACTATCTGTATAGGGATTCCTTTTTTTAATAAGCACCCTGATAATATTATGTTATGGGGAATAGGTGGAGGCCTAATAGGAGAAATGAGTTTTGGCTTTATTTTTGAATATATATCAGATCATAAAGCTTATTTAGTGATGGCTCATATCTTTGGAGCTTTTTTAAAAATTATATTTACAATGTATCTTATACGTATTAAGAATATTAAGAAAACAGAACACAATTATAATTAAATTAGATATTATAAAAAGTACTGGTGTGTTCAGTTCCTTTTATGAGATCTAAGTGGAAGTCTACACGACCTACATGAATACCACCCCATCCTACTTGATTGACGAGCACTATATTTCCTTCTTTGTTTTGAGCAATGGTTGGTTTGTCAAGAAAAGTATGTGTATGCCCTCCAATAATGAGATCTATATCTTTAGTAGCACTAGCTAGCTTAAGATCAGATATGCGGTCCTTATTACTGTAATCGTACCCTAGATGTGATAAGCATATGATTAAGTCACAGGCTTCATCTTCTTTTAAGATGCGGGTCATGTCATCAGTTAATTCTATTGGGTCTAAGTGTTTTGTTTCCTTAAATTGACGTTTGTTGACAAGTCCTTCCAATTGAATTCCAATTCCAAATACACCTATGCGAATACCATCTTTTACAAAAACACGATAAGGTTTAGTAAGCCCCTCCATAATAGTGTTTGTAAAGTCATAATTGGCTGATAAGAGTTCAAAAGATGCGTGTGGCATTTGTTTTGCAAGGCCACCAACACCATTATCAAAATCGTGATTTCCTATAGTAGCGGCATCATAACCAAGCATAGACATGAGTTTGAATTCTAATTCACCTCCATAAAAATTGAAATAAGGAGTTCCTTGAAAGATGTCACCAGCATCTAAAAGTAGTACATTAGGATTTTCTTTTCTAACACTATTAATAAGCGTGAGTCGCCTGGCAACACCTCCTTGATTTGCGTACTTAGGATCGTTAGCAGAAAACGGTTCTATATGACTATGTACATCATTTGTATGTAGAATGGTAATATGCTTTTTAGAAGTTAAAGATGTTGAGCTCATAGCAACGCCTCCTAATCCAATAAGACTTCCTGCTGCTGCTGTTTGTTTTATAAAATGTCTACGTTTCATATCCTTTATTCTTTTATAAACCTGTTGTCTCTTACTGGAGCAATTGTATCGTATTTTTTAAAGTAATCAATAAGTACGTTACGTATTTTGTAATCTAAAGTAAGTAAGCTTACGGGTTTAGTTAGAAAAGTCATATTGTCTCCTCCTTTCTGTAAGTAATCGCTTGTTGCTACAAAGTAAGTTTCATTATCTATAATTTCATGACCTTGTATGGTTCCTTGTTTAAGACTTCCGTCTTCATTTAAAATCACTTGTAGATTTGAAATAGGATGTGCCTTTCCTTTTGCTAGGTATTGAAATAACTCTTTCATTTGGAAACCGCTTAATTCAACAACAACAACCTCATTTTCAAAAGGCATTAATTCATAAGCAGTACCTGTAGTTACTTTTCCTTTATTTAAAGGAGCGCGTATCCCACCATGATTTAGAATAACAGCATTAAAAGTGTAGCCTACTCTTTTTTTAAAGACGGGGTTTGCCATTTCAAATACAGCATCTGCCATCATATTACCTAGTGCTGTATTATATGGAGTATCATTTTTAGATATAGACGTTGGAGCATAAGCAAGTACGCTATCCATTTCTTTATCTACAGCTGCTTTAAAAGGAGTGATAAAAGCCGTAATTGAACTATCTTCTTTTATAGATCTATCTATAGATACAGTTTTAGCATCTACTCTTGAAGTGTTGTATGTATCTTGTTTGCAACAAGTGAAGAGTGTGAAAATACCAACAAAAAGGAGTAAATATGTTATTTTTTTTAGTACCATTCTTAAGTCAGATTTAGTCTGTTTTTAGCTACATTTGCGTAAAAAGCTAAGATAGATGTTTTTGAACGGATTAAAGGCAAAATCCATTTTAAGAAAACTTAAAAAAGAAACAGAAAGTAGAACGTATACTCCTTCGGGTAGACAAATACGTAGTTTAGGGATTGTACAAGAAGGAGATCGACCTTTTGATGCAAATAAAATAAAACAACTAGCTGCTACTTTAGGGATTAAAGAAAATGATATTGTCGTACTTTCTTATATGCCAAAACTTTCTAAAGCTCAAAAAGATGCTCCTGGAGTATATTCAGGAAAAGGAATTGGTTGGAACGGAACATTAAAAACAACGACCTTAAAAGAATTTGTTGCAAAAGATTTTGATATTCTTTTAAGCTATTACTCAGAAGATCGACTACCTCTTCAAATAGTTTCAGGACTTTCTAAAGCGACCTTTAAAGTAGGTCTTATTGAAGATGCACAAAGTTTTCAGGATTTAGTGATCACTACGGCTATAGATGAAGAGACACTATTTATAAATGAATTAGAGAAATATTTACAAATACTTAAAATTAGTTAACATGCAATCCTTCCGAGGTACAGGAGTCGCCCTAATCACTCCTTTTAATGAAGACCTATCTATAGATTTTGATGGGTTAACAAGACTTATAGAACACAATATAGCCCAAGGAACTGATTATTTAGTTGCTTTAGGTACTACTGCCGAGAGTGCTACACTTTCATCAGAAGAAAAGCGACAAGTCAAACAACATATTGTGACTGTTAATAAAGGACGTTTACCTCTTGTGCTAGGATTAGGAGGGAATAATACAGCTGCTGTTATTACAGAACTCAAAACAGTAGGCACTCTTGATGGATTTGATGCTATTTTATCAGTGTCTCCATATTATAACAGACCCACACAAGAGGGTATTTATGCACATTACAAAGCCATATCAGAGGCTTCATCACTACCCATTATTATGTATAATGTACCTTCACGTACAGGGAGTAATATGGAAGCAAGTACATCATTACGTCTAGCAAAAGATTTTAAAAACATTATAGCTCTTAAAGAAGCTGCTGGCGACATGACACAGGCATTACGCTTATTGAAAGACAAACCTGAAGGATTTTTAGTGATTTCTGGAGATGATATGTTGGCATTACCTATGGTTTCTGCTGGTGGTGATGGCGTGATTTCTGTAATAGGACAGGGATTAGTAACTCCTTTTTCTTCTATGATCAGGAATGGTTTAGAGGGCGCTTTCGCGAAAGCGTATAAAACACATTATCAAGTGATGCCAAGTATTGATCTTATTTTTGAGGAAGGAAATCCTGCGGGGATAAAAGCATTATTAGCCCATTTAAATATCTGTCAAAATCACGTGCGATTACCTCTTGTGAAAGCTAGTGAAGGTTTAAATAAAAAAATCGCAGCATATCTTAAAACTTTATAAAAAGCGTTAATCTTATGCTAATCCTGAGATAGGGACCATAAATCGGTTTATTTTTGGTTCATCATATATCGTTTTAATATGTGATAGTTTTTGTGTAATTTTGCCTGCTGTTTTAGTCTTATGAAGAATATTCTTATCCTTTTTGTTTTTGCAACCGTATTTTGTTCGTGTTCTACATACCAAGATGCGTTAAAGTCTGATGATATCAAACTCAAGTATTCACTTGCTGATTCGTTATATCAGAATGGAAGCTATAAAAAAGCATTAAAGCTTTACGAACAAATAGTTCCTTTATATAGAGGACGTCCACAAGCAGAACGTGTGATGTATGCCTATTCTGATATTTATTATCAATTAGAAGATTATTATTTAGCAGGATATCAATTTGAGCGTTTTGTAAAATCGTATCCTCAAAGTACCAAAAAGGAAGAAGCTGCCTTTAAGAGTGCAGAAAGCTATTACCAGCTTTCTCCAAGTTATTATTTAGATCAAGAAGATACAAATAAAGCAATGGAGAAATTGCAAGAATTTATCAATGCATATCCTGAATCAGAAAGACAGGAAAATGCCAATGCCATGGTAAAGGAACTGCAAACAAAATTAGAAAGAAAAGAATTTGAAATAGCAAAAGGATTCAATACTATAGGCGCAAGCCGTAATACATTTCCTAATGCTATAAAATCATTTGATAACTTTATATCTGCTTATCCAGGATCTATCTACAGAGAAGATGCCATGTTCTGGAAGTTTGATTCTGCCTATCAATATGCTTTAGGAAGTCGACAAGACCTTATGGCTGATCGATTAACAACGGCAAAAGAGGCATATGAAGTATTACAAAGATATTATCCTGCCGGAAAATATGAGAAAGAAGTGGCAAAAATGATAGAAGATATTAACGAGCGACTTCAAACAGAAGAGACCATAAATTAAACATTTATACGATGAATATTAAGGAGACTGATGCACCTGTAAACACGACAACAATAGATAAAAATCTAGTAGATGCCCCTACAGATAATGTATATGAGGCAATATCTATTATTGCTAAGCGTGCAACACAAATCAATACTGAAATTAAAAAGGAACTTTCTGACAAGTTAGACGAGTTTGCTACTTTTAATGATAGTCTTGAAGAAATATTTGAAAATAAAGAGCAAATAGAAGTATCTAAGTTTTACGAACGTCTTCCTAAATCACATGCACTTGCAGTTCAAGAGTGGTTAGAAGATCGTATTTATTATAGAGATACAAGTGTTTCTGAGGACGACACAAACGTTTAATCACATATATGTCAATATTACGCGGTAAAAAAGTACTGCTAGGAGTTACCGCTGGCATAGCAGCTTATAAAAGCGCCACTTTAGTAAGAGCATTTATTAAAGCTGGCGCTTCTGTACAAGTGGTTATGACAGAAAAGGCAAAAGATTTTGTAACCCCACTGACCTTATCTACACTTTCGAAAAACCCTGTTCATAGTTCTTTCACAAAGGAAGAAGATGATAATGCTGTTTGGACAAATCATGTAGAACTAGGATTATGGGCTGACCTGATGGTTATTGCTCCTGCAACAGCAAACACACTATCAAAAATGTCACATGGTGCTTGTGACAACTTATTATTAGCAACCTATCTTAGTGCAAAATGTCCTGTATATTTTGCCCCGGCTATGGATCTTGATATGTATATTCATCCTTCATCTAAAGAGAGTTTTCAAAAACTCACTTCTTACGGAAATATTATGATAGAAGCCACTAGCGGAGAACTAGCAAGTGGATTAGTAGGCCAAGGAAGAATGGCAGAGCCAGAAGACATTGTACGCTTTATAGAAAATCATATGCAAGAAAAACTACCTTTACGAGGTAAACGTGTTATTATAACTGCTGGCCCTACGTACGAAGCTATAGATCCTGTACGTTTTATAGGAAATCATAGTAGTGGAACTATGGGAGCAGAACTCGCATACAGAGCAGCCGATTTAGGGGCTACTGTTGATCTAATTTTGGGTCCAAGTGCCTTAAAAGTACAGCATGACCTTATCACAGTACATAATGTAGTTTCTGGAGACGATATGTATGATGCTGTTCATCAAGTGTATGAACAATGTGACATTGCTATAGCTGCTGCCGCAGTTGCAGATTATAAGCCATCACACGTAGCAGATGAGAAAATAAAAAAGAATGATGATACCTTTACGATTCATCTTGTAAAGACCAGAGATATTCTTGCTTCCATGGGAGAGAAAAAACAAGGACAATTCCTTGTTGGGTTTGCCTTAGAGACTCAAAATGAGCAAGAAAACGCACTAAAAAAATTGAAAAAGAAGAATTTAGATGCAATTGTTTTAAATTCGCTTAGAGATAAAGGTGCTGGCTTTAAGACCAAAACCAATAAAATTACGTTTATAGACAAAGATGGATCGCCTACTTCTTATGATTTGAAGTCTAAAAAAGAAGTTGCTGCAGATATCTTTGATCAGATACTTATAAAAACGACATGAGAACACTTATCGCAATCTTTGTAATTTTATGTTCACTATCAGTTCAAGCACAAGAACTTAATGCTGTAGTGATTATTAACGCAGAACAAACAGGAAAAGCAGAACTTCAAGTTTTTAGAACACTTGAACGCTCTCTTACCGAGTTTATCAATAATACAAAGTGGACCGATAGAAGATACAAACAGCAAGAACGTATTGATTGCTCATTTAATATTATCGTTCAGGAAGTAAATTCTGATGCATTTAAAGCAAGTATCCAAGTACAGTCGTCACGTCCTATATTTAATTCAAATTACGATAGCCCTGTATTTAATTTTAATGACAGAGATTTTGATTTTGAATATGTAGAATTTCAGCCTCTTATTTTCAATCCTAATAACTTTGATTCTAATTTAGTTTCTGTACTTTCCTATTATGTATATACAATTTTAGGATATGATAGTAATACATTTGAGCGTAATGGCGGAGATAAGTATTTTCAGATAGCAAAACAGATCGTAACAACGGCACAGGGAAGTAATAACAGAGGTTGGAGACCTCAAGATGGTCCGCAATCACGATACAGATTGAATGAAGATCTATTATCTCCTAATTTTAGAGACTTTAGTAATGTGATGTATGATTATCACCGTGGAGGAATGGATATCATGGCAGATGATACTAAAAAAGGAAAAAAAGCAGTGATGGATGCTATCGGTAAGATGAAGGCAATGTATAACAAGCGTCCTAATAATTTTTTAAATCGTGTGTTTTTTGATTCAAAAGCAGAAGAAATTGCGTCGATGTTTTCTGGAGGACCACAGCTTCCTATTACAGATTTCTTAACGACATTAAATCGTATAGCTCCAACAAAGTCTACGTTTTGGAGACAAATTTCTTTTTAATAAAGAATTTTACTTTTACTTTAAACTCGCTAGTTTATCAACACTCCAAGCTTCGGGCTTGTCAGAAAATAAGGGTTTTGTAGTTGCCCAAACTCCTTTAAACAACTCAGAGTGGCGGTAGTCTTCTAAGGCTTCGGCGGTATCCCAGTAACTATATGTAAAGAAAATAGACGTATCATTTTGATCTCTATATAATTCTAAAAATTGGCATCCTGGAAAAGCTCTTATACTATCTTTTACCTGTTCGAAATTTGCTAAAAAGAGAGGTATTTCGCTTTCGCGAAAGCTTAGTTTGACGATTCGTACTAACATTAATCTTCAAAGTTTATAGTAATAGCATCACGATAGTCTAAACCAAATAAACTTGCGGCACTTCCTACTGTAGAAGGGTTACTTTTATAAATGGCAAGTTCTATATAACCGCCTGAATTAAATATAGCAAGCTTTTTTCCTTCCTCTTCACGTTTGTGTTTTTCTAAAGAGAAATTAATTGCTCCACTATACGAAGTATGTATTTTAGAAATTTGCGTACGTCTGGCTTCTATTTTAAAGGAACGTCCTTTACCAACTTCTTCAAATAGTTTACGCGTAATATTACTTACTACATTTCCATAATTATCGATGTAAATGATATTTCCTATAATTTGCTTTTGTGACTTATTAACAACAGGTTGAATTCCAGTAAGTGGTTTTATTTCAGAAATTGCTTTTCCTATCACCCCTAAAGTACCTCCTCTAGCAATATGACAAGCCGTTTGAACAAATACATCTAGCACTGTAAAATTAGTGGTTACTCTATTATGAATATTAATCTCAACCATTTCTTGTGGTACAATGTCTCTTGTGATTAAAGAAATGATGCCATTATTAGCACAAATAAAGAAGTGATCTTCTAGTTTTACCGCAATATGGTTGGTTTCCGGAGTGAGTTCACTATCTACGCCTATGATATGAATACTTCCTTTTGGGAAGTTTTTATACGCGTTTTGGATGATATAAGCTGCTTCGGTGATATGAAATGGTGCTATTGTGTGGGTGATATCAACAATACGTATGTCGCTAAGTTCACTATAAATCGCACCTTTTACAGCACCAGCAAAGTGATCTTTTTCGCCAAAATCTGTAGTTAATGTGATAATTGCCATACGTATATATGTAGAGATGGTCCGCTTTCGCGAAAGCAAAAACAACAACCTTCCCCAAATTGTTTATTATTTTTAATAATACGATAACTCATGAGTAGGTATAGACGCTCAAAAATTTCGTACTTTGCTATAACAAATCTAAAATAATTTACTGAGGAATCTCATAAAAACTGCTTGCCATTTGAACGAATTAATAATTGAACTTTCAGAAATCAACCCGCGTGAGTTTTTTGGACAACAAAATGCCAATATAGAATTACTTAAACGCTACTTTCCAAAATTAAAAATTGTTGCTAGAGGAAATAAGATAAAAGCCTATGGTGACGAAGACTTATTAGAAGAATTTGATAGGCGATTTTCTATGCTTACAGAGCATTTTGGGAAATATAACAAGCTGGATGAAAATATAATTGAGCGTGTACTTACCAGTCAAAGCAAAGCCGATTATGAAACCTCTAAAGAGAGTGGTGAAACGATTGTACATGGCGTAAGTGGTAAATTAATCAAACCACAAACGGCAAATCAGCGTAAGCTTGTAGAGCTTGCTAAGAAAAATGATATGGTATTTGCCATTGGTCCTGCGGGAACAGGGAAAACATATGTAAGTGTTGCACTTGCTGTACAAGCACTTAAAGAAAAATCTGTAAAACGTATTATATTAACACGTCCTGCTGTTGAAGCTGGAGAGAACTTAGGATTCTTACCAGGAGACATGAAGGAGAAGTTAGATCCATATATGCAGCCACTGTATGATGCCTTACGAGATATGATTCCGCATGAGAAATTAGAAAGCTTTATAGAAAAAGGCGTTATTCAAATTGCACCTATGGCATTTATGAGAGGGCGTACGTTAGATAATGCATATGTAATATTGGATGAAGCTCAAAATACGACACATGCGCAAATGAAAATGTTTTTAACGCGTATGGGGCGTAGTGCAAAGTTTATTATTACGGGAGATCCTGGGCAGATAGATTTACCAAGACGTGTAACCAGCGGATTAAAAGAAGCGTTGTTAATTCTTAAAAATGTAAAAGGAGTAGGAATGATGTACCTAGATGATAAAGATGTAGTACGTCATGCACTTGTTAAGAAAGTGATTGCTGCTTATAAGGATATCGAGAATAGGAATTGATCGTATTTAGTTTTAAAAGATAAGTATGTAGTGGCTAAAGGAAAAAAAGTGATCATCGAAGATGAAAAGAAGCTTCGAAGAGCTATACATAGGGATAATTACCTGATCGCCGGAGTGCTTCTAGTTTTTATAGTTATAAATTATGATATGTTTAGTGCCTATCCTAGATTGATAACTATAGAGGATACATTTCTTAAAGTAGTTGTAGTTGCTTTTCAAGTCATTTTTATAATTTCACTAGTTGTTTGGGAACGAAGGAAAAAGAAAATCATTTCAATTTTATTGGATGGAAAGACCGCTAAAGGTACAATTATAGATAGCTTACCCATAAAAAATAGAGGTAGGTTATTACATTATATTCATACACTTTCATATAAAGTAGGAGGTAAGAATTATACAGTTCATTCTAAAAGTAAAAAGGGCGCTATGGGAGATCTATATATGATTGTATACAAATCTAATCACCCTGAAAATAGTATTGTATTAGAACATTTGAAAAAGAATGTCCAACGTCTCGTGAATTATTAATAGATCTTTGTTAGCAACTATCATTGTTTCGTTTATTTTTAGCACAAATGAAAAGAAGAGTATTCCTTATTTTTACATTTTAAATCAAATCACACAATAGCATCTATCTTATACCATTATGAATACCATTATTGACACTAATTTTAATTTTCCTGGACAAAAAGATTTATATAAAGGGAAAGTACGGGAAGTATATACCTTAGATAATGATTTATTATTGATGGTAGCAACCGATAGGTTAAGTGCATTTGATGTGGTGATGCCTAAAGGAATTCCTTATAAAGGACAGATCTTAAATCAGATTGCAACCAAAATGATGAAGGATACAGAAGACCTCGTACCTAATTGGCTTGTGGCGACTCCTGATCCGAATGTAGCGATAGGAAAGCGTTGCGAACCTTTTAAGGTAGAAATGGTGATACGTGGGTATATGTCTGGTCATGCTGCTCGTGAGTATAAAGCCGGAAGACGTATGTTATGTGGTGTGCCTATGCCAGAAGGAATGAAAGAAAATGATGCGTTTCCAAATCCTATTATTACGCCTGCTACCAAAGCTGAAATGGGTGATCATGATGAAGATATTTCTCGTGAAGACATCATTAAGAAAGGCATTGTATCTGAAGCAGATTATATCGTATTAGAAGACTATACACGTAAGTTATTTCAGCGAGGTTCTGAGATTGCAGCGAGCAGAGGATTGATCCTTGTAGATACTAAGTATGAGTTTGGAAAGACAGCCGATGGAGAGATTGTACTGATTGATGAGATTCATACTCCAGATTCTTCTCGCTATTTCTATGCAGAAGGATATGAAGACCGTCAGGCGAGAGGTGAAGCCCAAAAACAATTATCTAAGGAGTTTGTGAGACAATGGCTTATTAGTAATGACTTTCAGGGACTTGAAGGGCAAACAGTACCAGAAATGTCTGATGACTATATAACAACTGTGTCAGACCGTTATATTGAATTATATGAAAATATTACTGGGGAAGCTTTCGCGAAAGCAGACGTAACCAACATAGAAACTAGAATAGAACAAAATGTATTGAACTATCTTGGGTAGAAATTTGTATACATATAAAAAATACCTATTAGCACTCTGTGTTCTAATTATCTTTTGTTTTGTTTCTTGTAATGAAAAAAAGGAAAGTACACCTAAAAAGCAATTAGATACTTCAGTACTAGAACAGTCTGAAGTTGAATTTCTAAATACAACAATATGGTTACCTACTAGTTATGAAAAGCTTACCTATGAAGCGCTTTTTGAATTGGGAGGAGTAGGAGATGATGTTATTGTAAATATGTTACTACAATCTTCTAAGGAGTATAGAAATAAAGAACAGAAACCTGTTTTTTTTAGAGATAAATTTATGCCTAGCAATTTTATAGCGATTTATCCTAGTTCTTATATACGTTTAGATAAGGAAACAGCTTCTTATTATATAAGCGATTTTGCCTCTAATATGAAAAGGCAAGATCAAAAGCTAGGAATAACTTCTGAAATCATTGAAAAACGAATTAAAACGTTTGATGGGCAGAAAATGGTCAAACTCAAGTTAAAGCAAACTTCTGACTTTATCGATAATCGCTTTTTTACACAATACTTTATAAGTAGCGATATACGATCATTTATGGTGATACATATAGATGTCCTTAATAGGGATTATGAATTAAATTTTAAAGACCTTTCTTTAAAGGTAAATTAAATTGTATTGTTTTTTGGTGAAACATTATTTTGCAAAATCTGTAAGACATGTAACAAAATAGATAGTTTAACTAACGCCTACTTTTAGATTGATTCTTTTTATAAGATCTAGGATTATCCTTGAGGTTTAATACCTTTTATTTTGCATCTATAAAACGAGTACTTGGAATATCTTTTTCGGAGTATATTTTGGTAAGCGCATCAAACATGCGTTGAATTTCTATAGGTTTCCATAAGAAACCATCAAATAGATGTGCGAATTCATCTTTGTTTGCAGAAGTTACATCGGCGGTTAATGCAAAAATAGGTGTATGTTGATTTATATTTTCTGTAGATCTAATAATTTTTGTGGCATCAAAACCATTCATTTCTGGCATATGAATATCCATTAAAATAAAATCTACTTTAAATTCATGTGCCTGAACAATAGCTTGTTTACCATTTTTAACACGTTTTATAGAGATACCCCATTTGTTAAGTAGTTGTCGCATCACAAGGGCATTAATCTCGTTGTCTTCTGCTAGGATAGCAGTTTTGTTTTGAAGTGACTTGAAGACATCTTTGTCCATATGAACAGGTGCTTCTGATTTTTTAAATTCCAATTCGAATGTAAATACAGAACCTTCTCCCTCAACACTATCTATAGATATGGTACTATCATGAAGTTCGATTAATTTCTTAACAATAGAAAGTCCTAACCCAGTGCCTCCATCGTTACGGGTCATGATAGATTTAGGCATATAAAAACTTTCAAAGAGTTTTTCTCTTTCTGCCATTGGAATACCAATACCTGTATCTTTTACTTTAAAGGATAATGTATCCTTTTCTTCACCAACAATACTAGTCGCTACACAGATTTCTACACTACCCTTTTCTGTGAATTTTATTGCATTACTGACTAGATTCCCTATAATTTGAAATAATTTGGTTTCATCTATTTCATAACTATCAGCTACGGTGTCCGTTATTTTTAAATCTAAGGAAATGCCTTTATCTTCCGCAAGACTCACATAGGTTTGCTGTATATTTCGTAATACTTCCTTGAATTTTACAGGATGTTCTTCTAAATCCATTTTATTGGATTCTAATTTGGAAAAATCAAGAATATCATTAATGATATGCATGAGGTGATTTGCAGAGAAGCGTAGTGATGTTAGTAGTTTTTTCTCTTCTTCATTTGATCGTTCTCGAAGTAAAGAGATAATACTAGTCACTGCATTTAGAGGAGTTCTAATCTCATGACTCATCGCCGACAGGAAATTTTGTTTCATAGATGCTTCCTGTTCTGCGCGTTCTTGTTTGGCTGTGATTTCGGCTTTTTGTCGTTCTAATTTTGCTTTGTTTTCTTTAGATTGTATTTTAGAAATACGTTCATAGTTCTCAATTACTTTGAGTGTTTGAGAATTTAGAGCAGCATCTTTTTCTTGTATATAATTTTCTAAATATTGTAATGATATTTCTGTATCTCCTTCTTCTTTATAAATGGTATACATAAATTGATAACATTTATATTTCATAATAGAGAGGTTATTTTCTGTACTGATATCTATGGCAATGCGTAAGCATTTTTTTGCCATCTCTCTTTTGCCAGTTTTTATAAATAGCTTTGCCATTTTATTATGGCACATTGCTATAGCAAATTGATCTCCTACGTCTTTATGAATGGCTAGTGCTTCGTCAAAATCTTTTAGAGCTTCGTCATATCGCTCTAGATAGGTTAATACTTTTGCACGTCCATAAATGGCAAAGGCATACCCGCGTGTATCTTTAGTTTCTGTTTTTATAGTAACAGATGATTCTATGATTTCTAAAGCTTCTTTAATTTCTCCTTTTTTAAGAAGAATCCCTGAAAGTGGATTATAGGCATTAGACTCTAGATTTTTATCATTTACGTCCTTAGCGCAGGCAATTGCGCTCTTATAAGCCATGATGGCATTTTCTTGGTCTCCTAAAACTTCGTAGATGGTTCCAAGGGTTTTATGAGTTCTAGATTCATTATGCTTATCATCGTGTTTCCGAAATATGGTAAGACAATCAATAAGATGAAACATTCCTAAATGGTAATTATTCGTCTTATAATAAACTCCTGCAATATTATATTTGGCTTTAGCGATGCCTAACTCATCATTGTCTTTCTTAAAATGAGTGATAGCTTCTTCAGACATCTCAATAGCTTTTTGATTGTCTGCACTTACCATGTGGAATAAAGCAAGTTTGCTTAGGCTACTCCCTATAAGAGAAGAATCATTAAGGATTCTACTTTTTTTGAGTGCTTCTTGGGCGAGTTTTATACTATGGTGCATATTTTCACCACGTAGTGCATACGCTTTATCGAGAAGTTCGATAACTTCAGAAGTAGGGTCTATGTCTTTATTCATTGGTTAGTATCAATAAATCTGTATGATATATTACGAGTGTATATATCATTATAATATATAATCAATCAATAAATAGGGGGGCACTTTATTGATAACCAGAACAAATATACTTTTTTAAATTTTTAAAATATTAATATGTAAGATTTTTCTTTATTTTAATTGTTGTTTAACAGTAGTGGTGTGTTAGTGTTTGTTTCAAAAATAATTATACAATAAAAAAGAGGCTATCTATGAGATAACTTCTTTGAGATATCATTTAAATCTATCGATTTAAACTAATTATTCAGGGCGTTGTTTGTTAACTTCTTTCAAATACGACTACGTCTATTCCTCCATTTTCTCCACTATCTCTAAGTTCTATACGATTTTCTGTAATAGACATGATATCCCAATCATCATTTAAATCTTCAAAATCACTAGATTGAGAAACAGAGAAAAAAATATTAAAATCGATATCATCATCAGAACTATCATCATCATCACTACTACTACTACTATTACTGTCATCAGTGACAGTGATAGACCAAGTACCCGTTAGTGTATTTGTGCCATTGGTAGCTGTTAATACACCTTCGCTTCCAAAGTCAAATGTATAGTCATTAAAACCTGGTGTTTCATCCTGTCCAGAATCATTAAAGTTGGTAATGATCCAAGTCCCTGTATTTGCAATACTTTGTGCTTCCATGATTTGAGCATCCGTGTTATTACTGCTATTGCTATTATCATCGGTAGTACAACTATGTAAAGCTATCACCTATGACAAATAAAGTACCAATAAATAATTTATTCAGTGTTTTCATAATTTATAATCTTGTTAATATCAATGTATCAGTTCCCCCATTACCGCCACTCACATCTTGAAGCTCTGCTTGGGTTTCTGTCACAGAAATGATATCCCAATCGTCTTCTAATTCATCTAATGGTGAGGAGGTTCCAAAATTTAATAGTAATTCGGTCTCATTGTTTATATGTGCCCATGTTCCGTTAGTAATAGTACCACCGTTGTTAGCTGTTGCGGTCCCATACAATAGAACAATTTTTTAGAGTAGATAATACAGCTACTATTCAAGAATTTAAAAATGATGTATTAGAAACTACATTTAATACAGTTTTTAGACTGTATTATTAAAATGACCTTACGTAGCCTATGCCTAGTTCTGTAAAATCAGCTTGTCCTAAATTTGCATTGATAAAGGCACCTGCATATAGATTATGTTTTGGCGCTTTATCAGTTCCTATTAAATAATACTTTAACCCTACACGCGTACTCACGGCTTTTTTAGCTCTAAATTTAGAATCAAATTCTCCAAATACCCATCCATCTGGAATTTCTCTAGGGGCAAAATCCCATCCTTCATTAATACGCCAATCAATATCATAAGCAGGTTTATGAAAATTAACACCCAATTGTAGTTCTACACCTACATGATTTAAAAGGAGTTCTCCTTTTGCAAAAAGCCCATAGTTAGATGCATTATCCCAAGGATTGTCTCTAAGAGAAACAAATTCTTCTCCGTCCCTAACTAAGAATTCATTCCCTCTTATATAATCATAATAATGTTCGTATACTCTGTAAAAAGCACCCACTCCAATTTTTAGAGTTTTGTTATATATCTTACCATATTCTGCTGAAATGGTGTAGACTTCTTTTTTATCATTAAAAATGGAAATATCACTAAATACATTTTGTCCAATACCTGCACGTATCGCAATATAGTTTTGAACGTTTCTTTCTGGTGTAGGCTGTTCTGTGATATTTTCTTTGTAACTCTTATACTTAGGACTTTTCAACTCAGCAGAAAGACTTAATAAGAATGAATTAAACCCTTGGTTAGGAAGCCGTGTATGGCCATTAGAATGATGAAAAAGACCAGCACCGACTCTGTAATTTATCGTTTCTGTTTGAAGAAAGTTATAGTGCATAAACGCTTTAAAAGACCAAGTAAGATCTGTACTTACAGCTCTATTAAAGAAGTTGGTATCAAAATCAAACTCATTTGTAAAGTAAGAGACACCTACACCTATTTGAGTGGTTAAGCGTTCTTTTTTAAACACATTAAACGCTACAAAAGGCACTACACTATAGGCACCGCCAAGGCTTTCAGAATTTCCAAAATTGGTATACCCTACACTTATTCCTGTACGTAATCTTTTAAGACGTTGTGCCCATTCTTGTGTGTTGTTTTCATGATGCCATAGGATATTAAAAACAGCTTGTATTTGAGGATTTCGTTCTGGAAATGTCTTATTAGACGCTACAGATGTACCAAAAACAAGTTCAGGAACTATCGTGATATTAGAAACATCTTCTTGTGCTTTTAATATGTGTAAATTACTGAATAATAGTAAGATTGATAGTAGTGTGAAACTTCTTTTAAATCGTAAAACACAGGTAGGATTTTTCATGTAGTTTTTAAATTTACAAAGTCGGAAGATAGTTCAATTAATTTATCTATCGAAAAAAGAGGTGTACTACCAATTAAAACATACAATAAGATGAATAATTTGTTGCAGCTTTATTCATACTTCAACTTCGCTCAGTACACGTATTTCAATATAAAATAGAACCGTAAGTAAGGCTATGATTTGATTTTCTATCTCATTTGAATACATTATAATTCAAATTCTTTTATCCAATTTTACATTCTAAATGGTATAAGTTGTAGATTTAAGCAAATTTATGGAGCATCATTTATGGAAAAATTAGACTCAATTATAAAAGCTTTTTCAGGAGCAGTATGGGGTATTCCTTTACTAGTTTTATTAATAGGCGGAGGTCTTTTTTTATTGTTTTATTCTCGTTTTTTACCTTTTCGCTATTTAGGACATGCTATTCAAGTATTACGCGGAAAGTATGATGATCCTGATGATCCTGGAGAGATTAGCCATTTTCAAGCATTAACAACTGCATTATCTGCTACAGTAGGAATGGGGAATATTGCAGGGGTCGCTGTGGCTATTGCGATAGGAGGGCCTGGCGCTGTATTTTGGATGTGGGTGAGTGCTGTTGTAGGTATGGCAACAAAATTCTTTACAGGAACACTTGCGGTAATGTATCGTGGTACCGATAGTGAAGGTGTTGCTCAAGGAGGACCTATGTATTTTATTACAGAAGGCATGGGGAAAGTATGGAAACCACTGGCTGTTTTCTTTAGTGTCGCTGCATTGATAGGAGCATTACCTGTTTTTAATGTCAACCAGTTAACTCAAGCAATTAATGATATATTACTCAAGCCTCAGGGAGTAAAAGTAGGACTTGAAACAAATCTTATTATAGGTGGCATATTAGTCCTTATTACTGGTTTTGTCGTATTAGGAGGATTGAATCGTATTAGTAAAACGGCTTCTCGATTAGTACCTTCTATGGTGGTACTGTATTTTATGGCTGTGATGTATATTCTTATTGTTCATATAGAAGTTGTTCCAGAATACTTTAAATTGATTCTTACCGACGCATTTTCAGCAACATTATACAAAGGAGAACCATTGTATGGAGGAATATTAGGAGCATTGATTGTACTAGGTATTAAACGAGGCGCCTTTTCTAACGAGGCGGGTATTGGTACTGCACCTATGGCACATGGAGCTGCAAAAACAGCACAGCCTATACGTGAGGGGCTTGTTGCGATGTTGGGACCTGCTATTGATACGCTTATTGTTTGTACACTTACAGCACTGGCTATTTTGGTAACAGGTGTATGGGAAAATACAGGAGCAAGTGGTGTAAGCCTTACGGCAACCGCTTTCGCGAAAGCAATCCCAAGCGCAGGAAAGTATATTTTATTAATTTGTATTGCGGTGTTTAGTATCTCGTCATTATTCTCGTATTCCTATTATGGATCAAAGAGTTTAAGTTTCTTAGCAGGTGCCAAAAACAAGAAATATTATAATATATTTTATGTGGCGAGTATTATGCTAGGCGCAACGACCACACTAGATATGATGATTAACCTGATAGATGGTGTATTTGCATTAATGGCTATTCCTACCATGTTTGCTACCATATATATGGCACCTAGAGTGATGAAAGAAGCAAAAAAATACTTCAGTAGTTTCAAAAAATCTAAAGGCTAATACTTTACCCTTCATTAGGATATAACTATCTTTGCACCTCAATAAAAAAATGAAGGAATGCAAGACGGTATTTACGCAAAATTTAGTACGCCAAAAGGCGAGATATTAGTACAACTAGAGCATGAAAAAACACCTGGAACAGTAGGTAATTTTGTAGCGCTAGTAGAAGGAAATATGGAGAATGGCGCTAAGCCACAAGGAACTCCTTATTACGACGGATTAAAATTTCACAGAGTAATTCCTGATTTTATGGTTCAAGGAGGATGCCCTCAAGGATCAGGTACAGGAAGCCCTGGATATCAGTTTGATGATGAGATTCATCCAGACCTTGTTCATGATGCGCCAGGTAAATTGAGTATGGCCAATGCGGGACCTGGTACCAATGGAAGTCAGTTTTTTATTACGCATGTAGCGACACCATGGTTAGATGGTAAACATACTGTTTTTGGATCTGTTATAGAAGGACAAGATGTGGTCGATGCGATTGCACAGGGAGATACTATGGATACTGTTGCTATTGTACGTCAAGGAGCTGATGCTGAAGCATGGAATGCTATCGAAGCTTTTAGAACGTTTGAAGGTGCTAGAGAAAGAAGAATTGCTGAAGCAAAAGCAGCTCAAGAAGCGCAATTAGATAAGATTGCAGCTGGATTTGATAAAACCGAAAGTGGTCTGAGATATAAAATAATTCAAAATGGAGATGGTGCAAAACCAACTGCTGGACAAATTGTTTCGGTACATTATAAAGGGCAACTTCCTGATGGAACTGTCTTTGATAGCTCGTATAAACGTAACGCACCTATTGATTTTCCAATCGGCCAAGGACAAGTTATTGCAGGATGGGATGAAGGAATCATGTTATTAAGTGTAGGCGATAAAGCGCGTTTAATAATTCCTTCAGATCTTGGATATGGTAGCCGTGGTGCTGGTGGTGTGATTCCTCCAGATGCTACGCTAGTTTTTGATGTAGAACTGGTTGCTGTAAAATAAGTTATATATGCTTTAGCGCTTTGCTATTCTAATGGTGGTGAATTTCACAAGTTCGCTTTCGCGAAAGCGTATAAAGAAAATAAAGAATACCTATTCATTAGTTGTATAAACTGTGAATAACTACTCATAAGAAAGTGCCTATTACCATAGGCACTTTTTCTATTTTTAGGGTATGGAAGCACTCAAATACCCAATAGGCACATTTACGCCACCAGATACCATTTCTGATGAGAAATTAAAGGAATGGATTACTATTCTAGAAGTATTGCCAGCACAATTGCGTGATATGGTAAGCGAAATGAAAGATGAACAATTAGACACACCCTATCGTCCAGAAGGATGGACTGTACGACAAGTAGTACATCATGTGGCAGATAGTCATCACCATAGTTATATTCGTTTTAAATGGGCACTTACCGAAGATAACCCAACCATTAAGCCGTATTTAGAAAAAGAATGGACCAACCTTCCAGATCTTGATGGAATGCCCGTCGAATGGTCTTTACGACACCTCGAAGCAGTACACTATAAATTAGTACGTTTGTTACGTAGTTTAAGTGATGAACAGTTAGAACGTACGTTTATACATCCTGATGGTAATAAAACAATTTCTTTACGTCAAAATGTAGGGCAATATGCCTGGCATGGAATGCATCACTATATGCACATAGCAAATCTTGTAAAGAGAGAAGGGTGGACGTAATTAAAATTCTAATCAAATTATAAATAGTAGGGAATACTAAGAGTTTTTGACGCTATTATGATATGGGCATTTTATGTTTAAAAAATCTATTTTACTTTTAAGTACAATGCTTTTATTAGAAAGCTGTTCTATGTTTTCTGATTCATTAATAGTCGTTAATGAGTTTGGAGATAGTAGTTATGAGAAGGTATTCCTAGAGAAAGGAGAATATTTACTTTTAGAAAAAGTAACTGAACAAGGAAAGAATTTTGATTTATTGACTGCTGTTACTTTTGAAAACAATGATAGTATTAAAATTTCAAGAAGTCCGTTAATTAACATGATAAGTAGAGAAGCGATACTACTTAAAATGAATAATGGAGATTTTGAAGTGAAAGATGAGATTACAATACATGTTTCTAAGGATTACACTATTTTTTTGGAAGAAATTGAAAGTAATCTAGAAAGAAAATATCTAATTATAAGAAAGAAATAATTGTATTGCAACAATATCTAGTAAACTACCTCTGGACAAGCCCGCGAGGCATTTATACAATACTAAATTTTAATTTATAGCTAGTCTCGGAGTATTATACCCTTTGGCGGTGCCAATAAAGATTATTTAAAAGCCTATTATTCATTATGAGTAATAGGTTTTTTTGATATTAAAATACTTAAGAGTTTATTGTTGCTTTAGCTAGTAGTTTATCTGAAATTCTATAAGTAGCAGCATACTGTAAATTAGCTTGCTGTTTTTTAAATTCAAAAAAAGCTCTTTTATACCATTTAGGATCTGTTGCTTTTTTTCTGTAATCTTCATTGGTTTTTACACCATAGAATTCACCATTAAACCAAGGTTCAATGCCATAGATACCAATTCCAAAATGCTCAATTCGCTCAAGGATAACTGCAAAGTCTGCTTCTGAAAAATAATGTATAGTATCGGCATCTGATTCTTGATGTATCTTTTGAAGGTCAGTGAAGATATGCTTTTCTAAAAACTCATTTTTATCCATAGTGTAGGTAATAATGTTGCAGAGGTTATCAGTCGGTAAAGGTACAGGTATTTCAGTATCTATTTGATAATCTTTAGAAAAAAGAAAATTCTTTATTTATTAGATACTATGTATATGAGGGAATATTAGATGTATTTATAGGATATGATTTTTTAATTCTACTTTCCTACCATCTAAATCTTGTACGATAGCCTTAGGTCCCCAAGGTGTTTCTTGTACCTCAGATAGTATTTGCCAGTTTGTATTCTTAAGTATCTCTATAGTTTGAAATAAATTTTTGATATCAAACCCGAGTCTAAGTGATGCGTCAGCTTCTTTCATTGACTTTGTAAATGGATATATTTCAAAAACAAATCCGTTTGTTTCACAAGCATAATGGTAAGGACCTTTCTCATGTTTGTGATATTCGAAATTCATACCTAATAATTCGTATTGTGATTTTAATGCTTCAGGGTTTTGTGTTCTAATGACAAGAAGGTTTAATCTCATTTTGATAATTTTACCCAATACGCTATTGTCTGGAGTTTTATTTTTTGATCTTGAGTTTTAAAATCAATTTTTTTTAGGAGCGCTATGATTGCTTCTTTTGAAAACTGATTGACTAAATACCAAGGAACTTCTTCTATGCTTATGTCCCATTCACTTTCAGTAATTTGATGAATCGAACTTTTGAGGCTTAATGGACAATTAATGTTTAATTTATATAATGTAAGTGCTGATAAATAGACATGTTTATTTTGATCTTGAGCACTTATAGACTTATTCCAAAGAATTTGGAATATTTCAAGTTGATTATTTTTTGTAATCAACTTTTGGATTAATGCGATAGCTATATCAAAATCATGATAACTTAGATGTTCACTAAAAATTGTTTCTATTTCTAATTCTAAATTTATGATAGCCTATTTATTTCAAACTAATCTTTAATCCCATTTCATTTTTCATAAGTACTAATACTTCAGCATTTCCCATGGCATCATCTACAGGGTTATGTGTATGAAAAGTTTTACGCAAATGTTTCCATTTTGCAAAAGTGTCTTTTTCTAAACCGCAATAGAGATCAGAGATTCTTCGGGAGGAATATCCAAAAGGATTTTCTTGTATAAAGTGATGGAAATACCAACACACAAACATCCAGTCAAAACCATTGTTATCACTTATAAAAATAGGACGTCCTTTAGAATTTTCTTCAATCCAGTTTTTGAAGTTGAGCATTATCGTTTTTGGATCATCAAAAGTTTGTGTTTTTTCTCTTGAAAAACCAGAAATGGCTAAGGCTTTTGGATCGTAGTTTTCAGATATAGGCTTTAGTTCTCCATAGAAAGTTCTATCTAGTTTTTCATCAACGAGAACAGCACCTAGACTAATCATAGAGTAATCTCCTGGGATAGGACCATCACTCTCTATATCGACCATAAAGTAACTCATAGTATTTTATTTATGATACGTATCTGTATTAATAAAAGAGTTCATCACCTTAGAGATGTTTTCAGGAATATCTTCATCCCATTCATCACTGGTGATTTCTGCAATGACGTCTGCATTTGGATTGGTTTTTATAAATGTAGGGATTACATTGATACCGTAATTTGCATGAACACCTTGTTTTTCTACATCTTCATCTACATTTATTTTAATGAAAACAGCATTTGCTAATGCTTCTTTTACCAAGTTACTTTTAAAGCTCTTTTTAAACCGTTTGCATGGGCCACACCAATCAGCATAGAAGTAAATAATAGCTACTTTGTCTTGTTTTTCTATACTTGTAATTAACTCTTTAAGTTGTAAATCTTGCTCATAATAATTGATAGTTGCTACTTTGGGTGCTTTTGTATCAGTTATTGTTGTAAACGAAAAGAATGTAACAGTGGTTAGAATAAGCGTATAAAGGAATATTGTTTTTTTCATAGGTATTACGTTACGGGACTTTTTATTTATGTTGTATTTCTCCTTCAATATATAATTTATATTCAGAAATAGTATCACAATCTTGCCATCCGCTTATATTATTCAATTCGAATAGCTTTTTTAACCCAAAAGTGTCCATTAAAAAAAGCCATCTTTCTTTGGTAATAATAGCTTCTAAAATTTGACAATAATCAAATAACTCAATGACTTTTTGTTCTGTATCTAAATCTGAAGAATAATACGTTGTCCCCTTTGGTTCAGGGTATATTCTGTAGGCTAGAAATTTCATTTGATCTTCTATTATAATTTGTCATTTTCTATTTTAGAAAACTTCTGTTTATCTGTAGGTAAAATATCAACTAATTCAAATCGATTTTTATTTAATGAGCTAAAGTTTACTTGACTCAAGTAAAGAGAAACAACGTCTCTATCGATCATGACTTTTCCTACACCAGCATAGTGCCTATCTGTTCCATCTTTTTTAACTCCAGAAATCCAGTATTCATCGCCAGTTTCAAGATCATAATAATTTCCTGCAATTCCTTGAGCCCCTGAGTTTTTTAAAGCTTTCCCGTTAAAATAGACGGTACGTCCAGATTTTGAAAATTCAACCATACCTATCCATGCTAAGCCATTATCGTTATAATCACTTTTTAATTCTATATATTTTAATGCAGGTTTCATAAGTGTATTTACAAACGAGTTAGTTGTGTTATCACAGCTTTATGTTCAGGAAACAAATCTATTAATTCCTTTCTGCTTGGTAAGACAAAATCTTTAAAATCAAAACCTGGTGCCACGGTACACCCTACAAAAGCATAGGTGTTATCGCCCACCACTTCGGCTGCAAACCAATCACCTCCTTGTACCACAAGTTGCGGTACTTGCCCTAAGATGATATCACGTCCAATAATATGATAAGTATAGTTCCCTTCTTTAGAAATGATATGTAATCGTATTGGAGCGCCGTCATAAAAATGCCAAATCTCATCTTGATTGATTTTATGAAAAGCAGAAAAACTATCGGAGGTCAATAAAAAGTAAATACTCGTCGCATAATTTCGATCACTGCCATAAACATCAGGAAGTGCATTTGCAGGTATACTTCCTTCACTTCGATACACTTCTTTATAATATCCACCTTCTGGATGGGGAAGGAGGTCTAAGGTTTTGATGAGGTTTTCTTTGGTGTTCATGGTTTTAATTATTTATAAAACGTTTCATCATTTCTACTTCTGTTGTAGCCATTTTAGTTATGAGGTCATATCCTTTAGGAATTGTAGAACTTTCATTAAAGAATTTTTTTAGTATTGCTAAAGACTCTTCTGCTTTTGAAAGATCTCCATTCATTAGCCAATACTCTCCTAAATATAAATATCCATATAATTTATTTGTGTCACTTTCATTTGATGCTAATAATTTATCAATTAAAGGCTTTGCTTTTTTATCATTTTTAAAATTGTCATCAAATAAGTACATATCAATCAGTAAATAGGTCTCTTTACTATTTTCTTTTTCTGCTTTTTTAGAATATAGATCCTTACGGTATACAAGTTTTCCTTTATTCATAAAATACCATCTATAAATTGAATTTTCAGGGTCGATTTCTTCTTCGAATACTCTAGTTTTATTATTAAAGTTAGTTGCTAAAACAAATAAATCGCCATCTTTTGTATTTATTATTTGAAAAGCTAATACAGCGTCTGGACCGTTTTCCTGAGTTATCGTAACATGTACTTTCTCTTCTTTAGTCACACGATAGTATACATTTTCTAGTATAGAATACATTTCATCATTTGTTAGTTGTTTAGATAAACCATTCATATAAAATGCATCAGCAAATGTTTGATGTACAAAATAGAAAATATCTATACCAAGTTGATTTTCTGAATATACTTGACCTCCTGAGATTTTAATTTTTTCTTGAGCGATACTATTTAGAGAACATATGATTAAGAGAGAAGTTATTATTTTTTTCATAGAAATTGATTTGTTTTGTTTATTGCCAAATTAAAAATAATAGATAAGCTTGAACGATATTGTAAAAAGAAAACCTTCGGAGTTAAACACGAAATTTACATTGTTTTATATGTTGTTGTATTTTTTATCTATTCTATCTTAATATTATCTATATTGTAGAATTTAGCGAAAGCTTTAGATCTTGCGTTTTCTAATTCTACCTCACTAATTCTTTTTTTTATTCCTGCGTTGTAAATTCCAGCTAAACTAGAATAATATGCATGATGATCTTTTAGATGCTTCGTTAGTTCTCCATATAAAATAAAATGAGGGTCAGTATCTATTCCATCATCAAGCATATATTCCAAAAAAGCAGCTTCACTTAAGGAAATTTTTTGATTAATCCATTTTTTGCAAAGCCTTATAATTGTTTTCATGTCAAAATCTGCATGATATTCATTATTGTGACTTAAACCGACAGGTAAGTTGTATTTTGTTAATAATTCAAAATCTTTTTTTTCATGAATTTCATCATCCCAGTCTTTATCTCCGAATGCATCATCAGATGTATACCACTCATAAAACTCTTTAGAATAATAAAATAGATTTTTTATTCTAGTTTCTAAATCAAGGATATATTTTTTTCTATCATCTTTACTGAAATTGATAATATCGTTTACTATTTTCTCAACTGAATTTTGAGTTATTACATTATCTTCAAATTTATTTAAAATCGCATTGTATGCTTTTTCTATTTCGTTATTGGTTACTTGAACAGCTAGTTTATCGACTAACATTGGTGAAAAGTTATAAACATCTTTAAAGTCTATACCTAGCCATATTGGAAGAATAATATTTTTCTCATTGTAAACCTCTTTACTAATAAGTGTTTCTAATTCTTTTTTGGTCCATTGTTTTGAAAAGAAACTTTTACTCAATATTAAAATCGCGTACCTTGAGTTTTTTATACCATTTGAAATTGAACTAAATAAAGAGTCTCCTATTTTTAGTGTAAGTTCATCATACCATACATTAAAACCATTATTTGTTAACATCTTAACTAGGGGCTTAACGAAAGTTTTTTTGTCTTCAGACGCGTGACTAATAAAAAAGTCAAATTTTTCTTCTTCTTGCATTTTTGAGTTTATAGTTTACAAACAATGTATATAGTTACCTAAAATACTATAAAAAAGATAAACCTCTTATTTATAGGAGTTTTGTTGAAGATTGTAATACTTTGATAAACTTATTCAACTAGTAGTTTGATCTCTCCCTTCCGTCTATATCTCGTTCCTGGATATATCCACCTTCCCTCGCTGAGGGAAGGAGCTTTTTAACTTTAGTCCTGATTTATAATTCTTTTATGTCTTGTTCCGCTTTATTGCTTCGCTCTCTCTATGGTCGTGAGTTTCCCTGGTTCGCTTTCGCGAAAGCGTATAAAGGAATACGATTATTCGATTATTTTTAGTCCTTTAAAATAAAAGCTTTTGCTGCTTCCAGTACGTCATCTTTTCCATTTTTGATGCCTTGTATGGTAGGAATAACCTTAATATCAGGAATAATACCTACGCGTTGTGTTTCGGTACCATCAGGATAATAAACACCAATTCCAGAAATCATAGTGACGAGTCCACCAGGTAATTCAATTTCTGAAACATCACCATCTGCGCCAGCGGTTGTACTTCCTATTACGGTAGTATGTACACCTGCTTGAAATGCCATTGCTGTGTATTCTGATTGGCTTTGAGAATTTTCATTCACCAAGACAACAACTTTCCCAGTATATGGATTTTTGGAAGGTGGAATGGAGAGCGGTTTGCTGAATGTAAATTCGCCGGGATTATTTTTATTAGGTACTGTAAATTTTACAAAAGGTGTCGACTCTTCTACAAAATAGCTACCTAATAAATAAGGGATATACGTATTTGGATAATGACGTAGATCGATAATGATTCCTTTGGCATTTATGAACTCTTTTTTAATTTTTGAGATATCACTTTTTTCGATATGCTTCACACTCAAGTAGCCTATATTGTGATCTAAAAAGTAAAATCGCTGTTCTTTATCTTGATCAAACCAGCGCTGAAGATCTAATTCTTTTCTTGGATATACGGCAACTTGAAAAGATGCTTTTTTACCATTTCTAATAATACCCACATCAATACTATCTTTATTAGAACGCAAGAGAGTACTGGCTAATTTTCTATATAAAGAGGCCTTATTAGAAACAGGGGTAATAGGTGATAGTTTTTTAATGAACGTTTCTATAGGTTGCCCTTCGATGGTTGTGATAATATCACCTATTTCAATATTTTTTTCTTGTTTTAATGCCTCATTATAATAATCTATAACTACAAGTTGATCTTCTATAAACTGCATTCTAAAAGGAGGGAGGTTTTTACCTTTCCATTCTTTAAGTTTATCATTCCCTTCCCACAGTGTTGCGTGGGTATCTTGAACATCTCCAATTATTTTTATAGCAGCGAGTTCGTATTCAAGTTCGTTTTTTGCATTTATAAATAGCGGGATGTATTCTTTTAGTGTTGTATCCCAATTTTTATCAGTGATGTGTTTATATGGGAAGAAGTAATGAATGATATTCCAGTATCTATATAGCGCTAATAATCTGTATCCGTCATCTGGATAGGTAGGTGCTGGATATGTTTCTTCTTTGAATTGTGGATTTCCTGTAAAAGGTTTTATAGAGACATATTGTTGTTTGCCTTGATGTCTATTGCGATAAATATGTTGTAGTACTTCTTTTAAGCTTGCCTTTAATTTATGATGTTCTATCCAATTCAAATTGGGTTTAATCTGTGCATTATTAGAAGTGGACGTGCATTTTTTACAAGCTGGAACTTCACCTAAAGTTTGTATCCACTCTAGTAGTAATTGATCTCTATCATTGGTTGTAGTTTCTAGATATTTAGGTAAAAATGCAAATAATTCATAATCCCATTGATAGGTTCCTTTAGCTACTGCGGGATGATGGTATTTTAAAAACCCCCAGATTTTACCTAATAGTTCTAGGTTATCAATACGCTCAGGTGTGAGGTTTGAAATGGTGCTATTTGACCCTTGTTCAAAGTTGCTTGTTGTAGGTTTTCTGTTTGTTGTTTGAGATTGACACGATAGGATTCCTATGACGAAAAGGAGGAGTGTAATTTTTTTCATTGATTGATATGTAAGTTCAATCTGTTGACGGATGGTCAGAAAATTTGTTACACAACATTCCTCTTTTAATTAACTTTTTGATTTATTCTCTTCTGCTTTTTTGATCATCGTTACTGCATTCTCATTGGAGGTATCAAGAGTTAAAGATTTTTTATAATTTATAATAGAATTACTCCAGTCTTTATTCTTAAAATACGCTTCTCCTAAGCTATCATATAAGTTTGCATCATTAGGCATTAAGGAAACACCATAAGCAAAAACTTTAATAGCAGTTGTAGGATCTTCTTTTCTTATCCATTCATATCCTATCATGTTTACAATAGTATTGAATCCTTCTTCTGTAAGTTCTTTTTCTGAATACTCTTTTGAGTTTATAATACTTTCTAAGAAACGCGTAGGGTTTTCTGTATCATTGTAGTTTTGATAGTGTTTACTACCGATGGATTCTTTTGGAAATAGGTCGGCAATCATGGTTTTATGATTTTCTTTACTGAGTTCCTTCTTCAAGTCAATGTCAATATATTCTGTATAATCATGAAAAAGATATACCCTCACCGTAAGTGTATTTAAGTTATATACGGTAGAGTATTGTGTAGAAAACACATCAGTATTAGATAAGTTTTTCATTACCTCTCCACAGTAGGTTAAAGACGATTCTCCTTCAGTTTTATTTAGAAATGAACGTCCGTTTTGGAAGTTTTCTAGTTCTACTTCATCTTCAGAAGCGATTTGTGAGTAATAGAAATTTGAGAATGCTTTTTCAGATTCCTCACCTATAATAAATAGATCACCTTCTACGATTAGGTAGGTTCCTGATTTATCGACAAAAACTATTTGACTACTAGATAAGGAACTTAAGTTTATAGTGTTTAAATAGTCACTTACTTGCTCTACAGTACTCATGGTTTGCATCACATTTCTGATAGCCGTTCCAATAGAAATATTTAATTTCCCGTCTGTATTTTCTATAGCTAATTCTGGATTTGCAAATCCATCAAATACTAATCCTGCTTCGTTAATGGCTCCTTGAGCAAAATTGTCAAGTAATCCCATATACATCACCCCATAGTTACCTTGATCTGCTTTTTCAAACCAAAACTGATTGTTAGGACTTAGCCAATCTTCATTGTTCCCGACAATAGTAATTCCATTTTTTGTGATCTTGTACATACTACATGCCATAGATAGAAATGGATTTATTAAGAAAATAAGTGCGAGTAATAGTGATGGTTTACGGATCATTTTGAAAGTTTTATTTTTCTAAAGACTTGCTATTTTTTTGAATGTTACAGTTTTGATGCTAGACTATTTCGTGAGGTACGAGTGACGAGCTTGCCTGCTGTAGGCAGGAAATCGCATAATTATAAGTTACTTGTGTGATCTCTCCTTTTGTCGATATGACTCAGAATCACTTTTGTCTCAAGACTCATACTTCATGACTTTTTTATAGCCATGAATCCTAATTCTTTTAAGTCTTGTTCCGCTTTCGCGAAAGCGTATAAAAGAGAAATCAAACCTCGTTATTTCGACAGAACGAGGTATGAGCGATGAGCTTGCCTGCCGTAGGTAGGAAATCGCATAATTATAAGTTGCTTGTGTGATCTCTCCTTTTGTCGAGATGACTCAAAATCATTTTTGTCTCAAGAATTATACTTCATGACTTTTTTATAGCCATGAATCCTAATTCTTTTAAGTCTTGTTCCGCTTTCGCGAAAGCGAATAAAAGAGAAATCAAACCTCGTTATTTCGACAGAACGAGGTATGAGTGACGAGCTTGCCTGCCGTAGGTTGGAAATCGGATAATTGTAAGTTACTTGTGTGATCTCTCCTTTTGTCGAGATGACTCAGAATCACTTTTGTCTCAAGACTCATACTACATGACTTTTTTATAGCATGAATCCTAATTCTTTTAAGCCTTGTTACGCTTTCGCGAAAGCGTATACAACTAAATTTTAGTAAACGTATGATTGTTATGGTCTATGAGGAGGTGTATTATCTTTTATAGAAGTACGTATCATTTCTTGTAAAAGAATAAGTTCTTTTTCTTCTTCAATGATATTCTTTGTAAAACTTTGGATGATTTCTTGTGTTATGGTTTCTGCGCTAGATATTTTCTGATTGCGAACTTTCATTTTTCTAGACATTCTACTTATATAAAGAAATACAAATGCTAGAATGATCAAAAGTCCTGACAGAGACTGAAAACCTAAGATGATTTCTTTTTCGAGTGATTTTTCCATACCATCTTCTAAATTTTCTAACATAGATGCGGTACTGTTATAGTTAAAATCATATTCATCTGAAGTTATATTTATTAGAGTTTGTGTAATGGTTTCTCCAGTAACTTCTAAATAATGCGCTTTTGCTCCTTTCATCAAACTATCATGAAGTTCTTGGTTTTCTAAAATAATTTCAGGGAATAGTAAAAAAAATAATGCAATAAGAATTAACGCAACTCCTATAAATATAGAAAGAATTCGTTTTATAAGTAAGTATGAAGAACCTAGCCATCTTCCTTTTTTTGCCCCAGAAATAGTATCATGTAGGGCCTTAAACTCTTTGCTTTTCTGAGATAAAAGAGCTTGACGTTCTATCTTCTTTTCTAAAAGCTTATTAAGCGTTTCTATATAAGTCATGTATATATAAGTTAATCAATGAGAATTGGGGTTTACTTTAGAGTGTTTTTATATAGCTAATAATCGCTCTATATTTTCTAATGCATTATCTATTTTTCCTTTCCATATTACATTTTTAATAGGCTTTAAATCAAAATAATCTTCTATATACTCTTTAAAGGTTTCGTATTTTGATGCTTCATTAATTTTCATACCATTGGTTGTAGGAATCACACCTTTAACGTCTTCGAAGTTAAATGGAGGTACAATTACTGGGATATGACGATTTGTTTTTATCCAAGTAGCTCCCATTTCACAAAGACACATAGGACTCGCATAAAAATTTTCAGATAAAATAAAAAGAACTAAAATATTAGTACTTAATTTTTCCTTGATGGTTACAAGAAAATCATCCCCTAACTTCACACCATATCCTTCATACGATGAGCAAAAGATTTTCTCACTGGAAACACCAATGTCTTCTAGAATATTTATTAATTGTCTAACAATCTTTTTGTCTTTACTAGAATGACTTATGAAGATTCCTTTTTTTGAATCATTTTTTGTTGTGGTATTTGTAGAAAAATGTGCTGCTACGGGCATATATTTAGAAGTGTTTTTTAATGTTACTAGAATATCTATTTGTTTTTGATTACAGCTTAGGAGGTGTTCGTAATTTCTTTGAGTAGTATTTATTTTTTCTCCTTTTAATGCTTTCATCAACGTTTGTCCATCTACTAAATTTATTTTTTTAAAACGGAGTACATGTGGATTCTCAGGTGAACTGAGTCTATTTTTTAAAAACATCATCACTTCTTCATTCCAGATCTTTAATTGTCTGTAGAAACCATCTAATTGTTGTTTATTACGTGATAACTCCTTAAATCTTTGATAAATACCTTCTCCTTTTTTAATAAAATATTCCAGTTCGTTATCAAATTTATCTCTTGGGTAATTAATTTCTATTTCCAATAGTGTCTAGTTGATTAAAAGGTTATTGTAATTAGTGAAAATAGTAAAACCCGTATGTTTTTATTTACGGGTTTCCATACGGTAACAAATGATTTTCTCTAAAGAAAGAAGGGTAGGGAAGTGTCATGTTGAAATGAGGAGCTACAATAGCATAACACTTCATTTTGAGTATTATAAGTTGTTTTATACACTTTAACGCTGTGCTCTCCTTTTTGGTTGTGAATTTGCCTTCTGGTAGACAGGTCTTGCAAGATCGCTTTCGCGAAAGCGTATACCTGAATCTTTGATTTTATTAGAGAAGCACTATTTTATAAAGTCTGTAAAACGCATATAAGATAAACAGTTGAACTTGCTTCTGCCAGCAGGCTCATCTTGAAATTAAAAGGCAGTTTCGTATAAATACCTCAAGGTAGTTTACTCTTCAAAATGGCGTTCAGCGTCTTCTATCTTACGACGCGTTTTTTGTATACTTCTATTCATAATAGCTTTACTGCCATAAATAGAAAACAAGCTAAAAAGATTTAAAGGGACGTAAGCGATCAATGCCCATCGTACCCATGTGTGCTTCCAGAAAATTACAAATAGAATACAGGCAATGATGGTACGTATCAACCAGATGATTGTTTTACGTTTTCTGTATTGGGGAGATAAAACAGTGTCTGATTGGAGTTTTTCTAATTCCTTTTCAAAATCGTCTTTTAAACTAGATGCTTGTTTTGACATACATACGATAACTTATTACATTCATTTTGGAGCAGAACGTTATTGTTTTTTGTGCTTCGCAGTTTACAAAAAAGCAATAACAACCACTTACCGTTAATTCATGTTTTATAGTTCTAATAGAAGATGGCTAAGTGATTTCCTGAAAGGAAATTGTACCGTACTTACCACTTAATAATAGAACTAGCCCATGTGAATCCACTACCGAAGGCTGCAAGTACTACGGTATCTCCTTCTTTTACTTTTCCTTTTTCCCATGCTTCTGTTAATGCAATAGGAATGGATGCTGCCGTGGTATTTCCGTATTTCTGAATATTATTAAACACCTGATCATCAGTTAGGCCAAATTTCTTTTGTACAAACTGTGCAATACGAAGATTCGCTTGATGCGGAATCAACATATCAATATTTTCTGCAGTTAAGTTGTTTTTGGCAAGACCTTCTTTGATGACTTCAGAAAAACGAACCACTGCATTTTTAAATACAAATTGCCCATTCATATACGGGTAATATGGAATATCTTCTGTAGGGTTTGTTGCTATAATTTCTGGTACCCATTGTTCTGTACTTGGGCCTTTAAGGGAAAGTTCTAAAGCATGTTCTCCCTGACTATGCAAGTGAGAAGAGAGGATTCCTTTAGAAGTATCTTCCTCACGTGTTAATACCGCAGCACCGGCACCATCACCAAAAATAACAGAAACCGATCTACCACGAGTTGTAAAGTCAAGACCTCCACTATGATTTTCGGCACCAATCACGAGTACGTTTTTATACATTCCTGTTTTTACAAACTGATCTGCTGTAGCGAGTGCATACACAAAACCACTACATTGATTACGTACATCTAGCGCAGGAATAGTTTCCATACCCATAAGATGTTGTACCTGTACCCCACAACCTGGAAAGTAATAATCAGGACTTAAGGTGGCAAAGACAATCATATCTATATCTTTATTAGTAAGGCCTGCTCGTTCTATAGCAATTGTAGCAGCTTTTACGCCCATTTTTGCAGTAGAATTTCCATCTCCTTTTTTGATATGACGACGTTCTTTAATTCCAGTGCGCTCTTGTATCCAAGCATCATTTGTATCCATCAGTTTTGATAGATCATCATTAGTAACAACATTTTCAGGAACATATGCGCCTAATCCGGCGATTCTAGAATTATACATATAGGTTTTTATTTTAAAGGTCACACAATCAGATGGTGACGTATAAGTATTACTTTATATGTTTTCACGAAAGTGAAAAAACACGTATCACAAATATATGTTTTTGGTTACCTTTTAGGAAGAAAGCGTAGATCGTTTAGTATGCACGCATAGTAATAGTAGGATATTCATAATCTATAACAAAAAAAGAGCGCCCGACTGAAAGCGCTCTCTTTAAAACAACCTAACCAAATAATTGAAAAGCTTGGCTAATCAAATTATTATGCTTTATGCGACACGATTTTTATAGGCGTATTGTTCAAAGTTATTTACCTTGATACGTCCTCCTAAATCATGCATTAAATTATAGAGTCCAAAAAATGTTCTATTTATATATAGGAAATGCTTGCTTCCGCGATTTCCATTCATTTTTCGAATCTCAGTATCTTTACTATATTTTTCGCTTAATGCAGCGATCTTATCGAAAAAAGTAGTGTCTTTAAAATCAAATGTTTCTTGATGAAAAGGTTCTGTAAATAGACTTAACATCTCATGAAACAAGTCTGAGAAGAATTTGATCTGGTCTGGTGTATCATCTTCTCTTAAAATTTCTAATTCGAATAATTTTTCTTTAAAAATTTCTGGATTATTAATGTTTTCTTTTTCAGCTAACTCAAAGTAGGGGGTATAGAACTCTTCTGGAACGTGCTTGATACATCCAAAATCAATCGCAATAAGCTGCTCTTTATCATTTACTAAAAAGTTTCCTGGATGCGGATCTGCATGTACTCTTTTAAGACGATGCATTTGGAACATATAAAAATCCCACAATGCTTGACTTAATTGGTCTGCAGCTTTCTGACTAGTATTTTGAGCTACAAACTCACTTAAGTGTTGTCCATCCATCCAATCCATGGTAAGGATACGTTCACTAGATAAGTCTGCATAATACCTTGGAAACTGTAAATTAGGGATAGCAGCACAATCTTCTACCATTTGCATACTTTGTGCTAGCTCTAGTGTATAATCGGTTTCTTCTAAAAGTTTATCTTCTACTTCTTTAAAGTACTTTTCTTTTCCTTTTCCTTGTAGATTAAACATTCTAGAAGCAATCGGTTTCACTAGAGCCAGATCACTACTGATACTATCTGCAACTCCAGGGTATTGGATTTTCACAGCAAGTTTTTTCCCATCCAGTATAGCTTTGTGAACTTGTCCTATACTAGCAGCATTTACACTTTGAGCTTCAAACGTATCAAATAAATCTTCTGGGTATTTCCCCAAATACTTTTTAAAAGTTTTACGTACTAAAGGTGCAGAAAGAGGTGGTACTGAAAATTGAGAAAGTGAAAACTTCTCTACATATGCCTTTGGCATAATGTTTTTTTCCATACTTAACATTTGAGCCACTTTTAGTGCGCTTCCTTTTAAACTTTTTAAGCCGTCGTATATATCTTCGGCATTACTTTCGTTTAATTTTTCTTTAGATAATGAAGGGTTTACTACCTTCTCTCCATAATATTTCACATAATTTACTCCAACCTTAGCCCCAGTTTTAACCAATTTTGATGCGCGTTGTAATTTGTTAGTAGGTATGTGATCTATTGTTTTCATAGGCTTTCCTCTTGGAGAGGTTTTGATTTTAATTTCCTAGAAGGAAATCTCATTGTTTTATTAATTCTCATTCCCTCGAAGGAAGGAATCTTTACTTTAACACTTCATTCTCTATTTGGTTGTAAACCTACCTTCCGGCAGACAGGTCTCACGAGTTCGATTTTGCAAAAGCAAAATTCTCTTTCACTAAAAACTTTCCTAAATCAATAATACTTTCCAATGGCGTCGTTTCAAATACGTCAAAAATGGCTTTTACTGATTTTTCAATAGCAACATCTGTTTTTTCAAATCCAGCAGAATTATCATTCATCCAGTATTTAAGGAGGAGTAAAAACTGTACCCATGCGCCTTCGCTAAATAATTGTACAGGATTTTTTGTGATTTTATAGGTTTTGTCTTCATTACCTTCTTCTATAAGTTCTGTAGCAAAGTGACGTACTTTTGTGCGTAATTCTTTAAGCTGTGCTAAATTTTTAAGAGGCATTGCATGTTCTTTCAATACAAAAAGGATATAGCTCCTATTAGCAGTAAAATTACCAAATATGGTATAGAGAAATGAAAGCATCTTATCTTTATTAGGATACTGTTCAAAATCTTTGTCTTTGTGTAATGTAGCAACCGTACTATCATAAAGTGCTATCCAGATATGTTGTTTTAATCCTTCAAACGAACCGAAATGCTCATAAAATTCGGCTTCGGTACATTTAATGTCTTTACAAAATTTATAGATCGTTACTGGAACTTCGCCATGTTCTAAGACATGATCCATGTACTTAGAAATGATGTCTGTAGCGGTTATTTTTTTCTTGGTTGTTTTCTTTGCTGTAGCCATAAGTATGATTCTACAGTAAAGATAATTAATGTTTACCTAATTATTTAAATCGTTAAACAAAATATATTGTTAAAGTTGTTTCAAAATATTTGAAAGAAGCGGGAGGTGACGTTATTTTATTGTCGCTGTACTTGTTGTATATTTTGAGTAATTTCATCGAAGAACAATAAGTTTATGTATACTATATGCTAGTTGTTAAACTCACCAATATGCCATAAAATACCAGAGGGATCATATAGAAAGAATTCTTTACCCCAATCATTGTAATGTATGTGTGAGATTCTAACTTTTTTATAGGTTTTATCAAGCTCTAGTGATTTCATACGAAGTAAATGTGTTTCCAGGTCTTTTACTTCTAGAAATAACATGGTATTATTGACCCAATCTTTCACATAGGCATCTTGCAAGTAAAAACCAAAATCACCCAATCTGAAATACGACATTTTAGGACCTGTTTTTCGTTCTTCAAAACCTAAATCAAGATAAAAGTTTCTTGAAAGTTCGTAATCTTTGGCGCCAATAAAAGCTCTGATTGATGTAACTGCGTATTCCATAGGGATTGATTTTTAAATGATAATTCTTTAGTTAATAAAATGTTCAACAGTATTCTTAAACCTTATTTTATCATCTACAGAAAAGGCTATTTTTTTATATTTCTTTTGAATACCATATAGCCCAGTTAATGTGTATTCTTTTTTTAGTGTAATAATAATAGTATGAGGTTCCAGAGATCCTAGAAAGGATAACGTACGAGTTTCTTTTGCATCAATATCCTTTGATGATAGTAGTATGGTATCTATATCTTTTATAGCTATGATAGATTCACTCATGATACCATATCTAAGATAGATTTTCTCATTTTGGATACTGATAGGTCTTTTTAAAATAGACTTTAAAAAGCCAAATAATTGAATCCCCGAATATATACTTAAGAAAGTCACTATCCAAGCTGCTATCGTACTTGACTTTGCGATAACAACATGTAATACAATAGTTTCTATAGCTATTATACATATAATTGCTGCAAGTAGTGTAAGACTACCCGTTTCTTTATGATATGAAAATTCATTTTTCTTTAAGGTTCTTTTTTTCCAATAGATAAATCCATAATAGAATACCGCAATTTCTGTTGTTAATGCTATAGCTACTGTTTTAGGAAGTATTTCTTTACATGTGTTTTTTAAAGCTGTAAAAAAGTCAATGGTAGTATTCTTTTTGAGATTGTATTGTTTTACAACACTTCTTACCTTATAAATGATATAGGTAATAACTGTAATTTCTACAAGAGGAAAAATCCATTTTTTAAAGAGTAAAAAATACGTTTGATTTTCCTGTGGGATTAGTGTGCTACAGAGTATCATTCCTAAAATTAGAAAAGGTACAATCGTGGTTTTTGGAATCTTGGTTTTTCTAATAAGTAAGAAGTAGACTAGTGGTATGGTCACTAATAGATCGGCAGTAACTCCTATAGAAAGTAACGATGATTGTGTTGTAAAAACTTGCGATTGTGTAAGTAGTACAACTCCAATAATTAATAACAATGGAATCCCAAAGATGAGACTATTTCTCTGAAGTAATTCTACTTTAATCATTTACACAAACAGCTATAGTTTACTATGCATTAAAATACTAATAATTTTAATGAGAACCTTTTTTTTTTAACCGAATGTTTATAGAAACTATTTAGAGTACGTTATTTTCGTTATAGATTTTGAATAGTATGTAGTAGCTTTTTTTGCATTTTCAATTTCTTGGTCAGAGAGATGGAGCTTAAAATGTGTTATGATGTTTTCAAAATCATTTATTAAGGTAATGTAATTACTATATAATGCTTGTGCGTTCTTATGAAGTTTGGCTTGTTTTCGATGCTGCTCTACCATATGTGTTAGGTAATCTTCTTTTGTAGTATATCTATATTCTTTTGCTGTAAAATACTTCCTAGGATAGTCAGTTGGGTATTCCCACCATTGCGCAAAGCCACCGTCAGATTTTTTTAAGGAAGCGACAACTTCTTCTGTTTTTCTATCGAGATACATCCATTTTGTAGTAGGATAAAGTTCTAGAAATACATCTATCATAAATATATTCCAAGAAGTAAGTTTAAAAATCACATGCTTCTCATCACCTAAAGGTTGACAATAACTTTCAATAATTTCTTTTAATTGTTTTTGAACAGTTTCTTTTGGGAGATTATGTAATACGTAAGAAAGTAATAAGCCATTAATGGCTTCTGTTTCTGATATAACTCTAATGTGCGAAGTTGTTTGCAACATTCTAACTAGTAATGTAGAACCACAATGTGATGTATGAAAAATAAAGCCCTTTAACTCAAGTTGTCTATTCGGAATTATGTCTATAGCATCTAATGTTCCATTGGTGATTGCATGTCCTTTCATTTGGTATGCCTGAACACCTTCATTAAAAAAAGGATATTTAAAAACAACAGCAGGTAGTTTATAACAAATGGTAGTAGGATGTTCTTCAACAATAGTATGTTTAGGAAATAGCTTTCTTGGTTTTTTTATAGAGGACATTTGTTTTCTACATTTTAATACAAATATCTATAAAACTGTTTTCTTAAACTGATCTATTTTTTTATTGTTTATCCGTAAGGTTAACAAGAAGAAAACAATATAGAAAGCAAATAATATGACACAATTAATTAGAGAGGATTCTATATATCCTAGGTTTTCAAGAGTGATATTTCCTTTCATATTAGGAAAAAAGGGAAGAACAAAAGAGATAATAATAAAAAATGTTATACCGTATGGTATCATTTTTTTTAATGAGCGATTTTGATTTTTTAATCTCTTAATTTCTCTAGTGATAATTTCTTTTTTTTGTTCTTTAATACTTTTATTCATTGAAATATAGCGATCATTAATTAAATGCTACGTCCTATAATAGTCTTTATATATGGGTATTTGTTACAAGTTCTTTGTTTTGTTGTATACGCTTTAACGCTTCGCTCTCCCTTTGGGTCGTGAACCTGCCTGCCTGCCGGCAGGTCTCGCAAGCTCGATTTATCATTTCATTCTCCCTGCGGTCGTGAATCTCGCAAGCTCGATTTCGCGAAAGCGTACTAAGAGAAGTATCCTATATCGTAAAGGCAATGATGGTATTAATGATACTTAATTGTACGTTTTATTTCATTAGAGATATACTCATTTTCATCTTTTTGAGTTACTCTTGTAATCCAATTTCCTCGCTCATCATATTCGTACATATATTTTCTAATATATTGATCGTCTTTACCTCTAGTGCTAACCTCTTGAATTGGATCGTTTTGAGCATTATATGTATATACAACACGATTTACAAGAACATTATCTTCATTATAAGATTCGTAAGTAAGTACATTATTGTTTGTGTCAAAAGTTCTTACTCTTCTTTCTTCTTGTTTTCCATAATAACTATATAAGATTTTTTCAGTAATATTTCCTCTAGTGTCATAGGTGATAGAATATTGAGATACATATTCGTTTTCGTCATGTTTCTCTTTTTCTAAAATAGTATGTCCATTAGTATTACTATGTTCATATATGATTTTATTTTTTTCACGTCCATCTTTGTGGTATTCGGTTTCTGACGTACATTTCCCGTTATTATTATAGGTATAGATTGTTTTAGAATAGGTGGTACCACCAAATGCACCACTATCTTCTCTTAAGGAAGTATATTCCTTTTCTATCATAAGACCTTTTGTATTATACGCATATGTATAATGATACTCTAGTGTATTGTTATCATATTCCTTTTTTTCAATAAGTAATCCTGATGCGTTATAACGATATGTTTTTTTAGTAGTATCTTCTCCATCATCATCTTTTTCACTTACAAGTTTATTTCCCTCATATAAGTATGTATAGGTGTCAGTTAAATCACCATCTTCATATAACTTTAAAGAAGTAAGATGACCATTTTTATCATACTCTTCTTTTATTTTTTCTCCACAATCTTCAAATTTATAAGGAGGTTTTTCTTGTTCTACATAACAGTCGGACTCCTCTTTTATACTCTTGATATTTGTATTTTTAATACGGTCTGTACTTATTTCAATATACCCAGCTTCTTCGATTTCTTGAGCTTGAGTTAGTGGAATAAAAAATAGACAAATGATTGTTGAAAGAAATAGGGATTTCATAGATGATGATGGTAATATGAGTTTTTGTTTCAAGTAGCAGCCAATATACAATAATATGTGTTTTTTAAAATACCCGATACTAGGTAATGATTAGGTATAAAATAATAGCGATTTGAAATTCTTCAAATCGCTATTGTAATTTTTCTAACTATAACCCGTTGTGCATTTTGAATAGATTTCTTGATTTTTTCCCCTCCCTGAAGGGTGAATCGAAGAAATCTTCATCACTTCCTTTAGGATTTGAGATATATAATGAAGATTAATAGGACAATTACTAGTTATTTTATCAAAATGCACAACGGGTTAACTATATAATATTTACTTGACTTGATACCGTTTCATTTTCATGGATGGGGCATCTATCATATCTGCATAAGTCGTTACTGATGTGTCTGTCATAAATTTTTGCATGGATGCATCAGCACTTGTTTGGTTTTTCCATTTGACCACAACTAGTACTTCATTGTTTTCTTTTGAATACCCACTTTCACGACTTATAAAGCCAGGTTGTTTGCTCGTGAATTTGGCTTGAATATTTGCATCTTCTTTCCAGAATTCATCAATATTTACAGATGTTTTATAAGCAAATGTAGTGATCTCAATAACATAGGGTTTCCTGTCATTTGTATTTTGTTGGCAACTCAATAGGAAACCAGCAAAAAGGATGAAGAAAATCTTTTTCATAGGATTTAGAAATTGAATTTACCATTATTATTTTGATGTGTTGCTTCTGGAGCAATAGTTTCCATGACATCCCAGTGCTCAACAATCTTTCCGTCTTCTACTCTAAATAAATCATAAAAAGAAGTGGGGGCGTCTGCAAATGTTCCTTCACTCACTGTTAACACAAAATTACCTTCTCCTAATACTTTATGTGTTTTAGTATATACCATCGTAATTCCTTGTTTAGCCATTCCTTCTAAGGCTTGTCCTAAACCTGAGAGGCCATCGGCAATATCAGGGTTATGTTGCGTATAGGTATCTCCAGTAAAATAGTTACCTATTTTGTCCATTTCACCTTTTACTAGAATAGTATTGACAAAATCACTTACCAGTTCTTTGTTTGTAGCTGTTTTATCTAAGTCAGTTGCTTGGGTAGGACCGTCTGTTTGTGTATGTCCGCTAGGGTTTGCTGCTTTGATATCTATTAAGTTATCCCAATGCTCTACAATTTTTCCTTCTTCAAATCTAAAAATATCAAACCCTATTTTTGGGCCAAAGAAATCATAAATGGTATGTGAGAACACATAATTGCCATCTTCATAAGCTCTAACGACATTGGCTTTAAAACCACCTTCGGGTGCATTTTGTAATACAGCTCCAAATCCTTCTAATCCATCAGCAACGCCTAAGTTATGTTGTACATAATTTGTAGGGTTAATATATGCCACAGGAGTTTGATCTCCTGTTTCTAAGCTTACTAATAAGGCGATGGCTTTTTCTTTGTTTGTGGGTTCCATAATTGTTTGTTTTTTAGGTTCTGTGATTTCTTGTTTTGTAGTGTCATTTTTGCAAGAAAGTACTGTGATAAGTACAAGGCAAGCAAGGGTGATGTGTTTCATTATGATGATTTTATGATGACACAAAAGTACCTAGCCTACTATGGGAATACTAGGTGTAAGTATTTCAAAAAATGGTTAATGTCGAACCTTAAAGCTTATTTATGAAGATTTTTGAATTCATTTGGGGTTACTGTAGCGTGCTTCTTGAAGTATTTTACAAAGTTGGTTGGTTCTTCAAAACCTAAAGCATAGGCGAGTTCGGTACTTTTAATAGAAGAGTTTATGAGCTGTCTTTTAGCTTCCAAAATTATAAATTCATCTATAAATTGTTTGGCTGTTTTATGTACAATCTCCTTACAAATAGTGTTGAGGTGCTTATAACTTATATTCATCTCTGACGCATAGAAATCGGCATTTCTACTTTTTGAATATTGGTGTTCTATTAATGATTTAAACTTTAGAAATGTCGCTAGTTTATCAGACTCTTGTATATGAAAGGTTTGTGATTGTTTTAGTTGTTCTAGTTTTGAAAATATAATGGTGTATAAAGCATTTATAATATTCTCTTTATTAAAAGCGTGTTTTTCTTTATAAAACTCTTTGTAAAACAACTGAAAATAATCAGGTACCTGTGAACTTTCAGGAACTTGAATAATAGGGGAGAAGAGGTGTGATGTAAATAAGCGTATTACGGTATTTCTAGGCAATGTACTTAACTGATTCTTAAAATAGTTTTCTGTAAATAAGACAATATATCCTTTTACATCTGGAGTAAATTTAAAGGCGTTGATTTGTCCCTTTGTGAGATATAATAAAGTGTTTTTTCGAATAGAATGCCAAACAAAATCTACCAAATGCTCTGTAATACCTTCTGTGTAGTATATTAATAAATAAAAACGAACCTGATGTGCTTTTTCAGGAAAGTGATCTAATGTCTCTTTTCGTTCCATCAAACTTTCTATGGTAATAATTTCTATCTCTTTTAGTCCATTATGATTGGTCTTAAAGGCTATTTGAGGAATATCTTGAGACATTAAAAATGAGTATGATAACTACTATGAAAAATTATTTTTGAGCCATTCGTTGCGCTATTTTTCCACCAATCCACGCCATAGGAATATATGCTAACGCAATATCTACAATAGTAAACCAAGTTGGACCTTGCAACATGATATTAATTGTAATACCGCCTATTAAAAAAAACACCCCTACAATAAGTGCACTTCGCATTGTAGCGGTTTTACTAATCATTCCAGCAATAAAGGCACCTACTAAAGTTCCTAATGCATGTCCTAAAAATGGAAAGATGAAAAATTTAGGTGCTAGGGAAGGCATCACTTCTTTCATAGCAACCATATCATTGGGATCTACATTGGGTATAGGTGTTACAGAATGTCCTAGTGTAATCAATCCCATATTGACAATACTTCCTACTATACATCCTATAATGACAGCAAGGATATTTCTAAGAACTAGATTCATATTATTTTTGTTTGGTGAGTTGTTTTGGTATTTTAAAGATAGGAAAAAGTTATAAAAGGCATTTTCTAATAAAACACATTAGATATGTATATTTGATCTCTTATTATATATTAAACATGCAGCCACAGCATATATAAAGTACTTTTGAATACACTCTCATTGCATTATTTTTCAAATAAAAAAGGAAGTTTAGATATTCCATCTAGCTTACAATTAGTTGAAAAGATCTATCAAGATACTCGTACCTATGATTATGAAGTAATCAGAGTTGGTAAAAAGTGTGAAACCGTTCCTCACAATGAACGGTTTTTTTACGAAATCTTTATAGATCAACAACCATTGAGTAGTTTGTTAGATGTTCATTATGAAAATACAACCCCTTTGCTTTTTAATTGGATTGGTCTCTTAAAAAGTAATTCTGATACTGCTTTTCACACCCTATTGATAAAATCACTTTTAAAATTACCTATAGCTGATGAAGAATTTCTAGTACTCTTTGAGAAGGGTGAAAAAGAAGTAGAAGATATTCCTTTTACATCTGTATATGATTTAAAACAAAATTTCATAAAACTATATACATGTCCGTATTGTGATCATGTAGAACCACTTGATTGTGGCGGGTATCATGTGAAAGTGTTTAAAAAAGAACATTCATATGTTTGGCAATTTGATAATAAGGGTAAAAACATTTTATCAGATCCTGCTTTTAGAAATACCCTAGAAAAAACACCTCTCACCTTTGAATTTGATAAAAACATATATGAAAAGGTGTTTTTTAAATTTTTAAAAGAACAATTCAATGTATCTAAAGAAAGTTTAATTCCTTTGCTAGATGAAGAAAACAATTAAACCTGTTGTGCATTCAGATGTTTATGACTCTAATTTTCTAGTGAATTTTTTAGTTTTTACCTCCATCCTAAAGGAAGAACTAAAAAAATTCGTCGATACTCTTTTTAGCATTAGGGAAAAAATCAATGAAATTACTCAAAATGTACAACAGCTAATTAAAGGGCTTTTTATAACAACAAAACAGTTGCACTATAGTATTATAAATTTTAAGAGGTAGCCTTTTTTGATTTTAATGTTTTAATAGCATCTAAGTACCGTTTCATTTCACTTCTTACTTTTGGGAACAGGAGTAATAGCCCTATCATATTAGGAAACACGAGCGCAAGAATCATAGCATCTGAAAATTTTATCACGGCATCTAGCGTGATAGCAGCTCCTAAAATGGTAAATAGTAAAAAGATAATTTTATAGGTTAAATCTACCCATTTACTTCTTCCAAATAAATATTTCCAAGACTGTAATCCATAGTAAGACCATGATAAAATCGTAGAAAAGGCAAATAAGGTGACGGCAATCACAAGCACATATGATGATCCAGGAATGGCATTGTCAAACGCCATGGAAGTTAAATTTACACCACCCAATCTTGATCCATCTGCGAGTAAGGCTTGTCCATTAATGACATCTCCATACACAAAAGCACCCTCCATATTAAACATGACGATAATAATAGCAGTCATACTACAAACCACTACAGTATCTATAAAAGGTTCTAATAATCCTACAAGACCTTCTGAAGCTGCATATTTTGTATTTACAGCAGCATGTGCAATAGCCGCCGAACCAGCTCCCGCTTCATTGGAGAATGCCGCACGACGAAAGCCCTGAATCATCACACCAATAAACCCACCAGTAATCGTTGCTTTGGGTGTAAACGCTTCTGTGATGATTAAACCTATAGCATCATCTATAAAACTAAAATTTGAAAAAATAATGAATAAAGCCGAAGCGACATAGAGTACAGCCATGACGGGGACTACTTTTTCAGTGATTTTAGCAATTCGTTTAATCCCTCCAATAATGACAATACCAACAACTACCGCAAAAATGAATCCTATGATACTTCCAGAAGCTGCTCCTTCAATTCCAAATCTTGAAATAATTTGAGCTGCTGCCTGATTGGTTTGAAAGGCATTTCCACCACCAAAGGATGCGCCAACACACAATATGGCAAATACAATAGCCAAAAATTTACCAAGCTTAACGAGACCTCTTTCTTTAAGTCCTCTGGATAAATAATACATAGGCCCTCCATATACATTCCCGTCACTATCAATATCTCTGTATGTTACCCCTAAGGTGCATTCTACAAATTTTGATGACATCCCAAGTAATCCTGCAATAATCATCCAGAAGGTAGCACCTGGACCTCCTATAGAAATAGCAACAGCAACCATCGCAATATTTCCCAATCCAACAGTTCCAGAAACAGCAGTGGCTAATGCCTGAAAATGATTCACCTCTCCATGATGACTTTCATCTTTTATGGTATCTACAAGATCTCCTTCTACTTCATAAACCTGAGCTGTAGTTTCAATATTCAAAGACTCTAAATCATCATACTTCCCTCTCACCACTTGAATAGCCGTTGGAAAATGTTTGATGTTTACAAAGCCAAAATACACCGTAAAGAATATAGCTCCAAGAAGCAATAAAATCAAAACGATTGGAATTCCATACCCAAAGATGGTGACAGTAGAAAGTATAAAATCTTCCCACCATGTGGCAAAAGGCATAAAAGCGTCATTAATCTGTTCGTCTAATCCTCTGGATTGTTGTGCATGATTGACAAAAGGGATACTGATAAAGACACTAACTAGGATACGTTGTTTTAAAGTCATCATTCTAATTTTATGATTTAGACTGCAATCTTTAAAATTGAATTTTTTAATGGAGACTTTATCAGAAAGAATCTAAAAATGTCAGTAAAAAAACTACTGACAAAAACATGTAAATGTTTGACTTATAGCGATATGTTTTTTGAATGTATTTTTAAACGAATTTTTCGATCTCGCTTTTCTGACATTTCAAAAAGGGTAGTTTTGAGCGGATGTAAGTGATGATCTACAGTCCAAGAGTCTTTTCCAAAGACACCATCTAGGATAGCAACAAGCAATCTTTTCACTTGGTTATAGTCATTAATATCAAACGTCTTATTGGACATAGCGAAGTTCTTGGGTTTAATTTCCAACCAATCATTTTCGGAGTGTTTACGTTGCGCAAATTTTAAAAACAATTCAAATAGGGCAGGCGTCAATTTTACTTTTCGCTTTTCAGTCCCTGGAAACCCTTTTAAGAAGATGAGGTGTTCTATCTTTCCAGAAGACAATTTATTTTTTGAAAATGTGATGTATAACTCATCTGAGTTTGGAATAATATTCTCTGCGAGTTCTTTCACCCAACTTAAGGCAAGAGCAAAGAAAATCATGATCAGTGAAGTTTTAAAAATCGCAGACAATAAGGTGAGATTCATTTCGGTGCCATATACCTTATAGATTTGAGCGACTAAAGCAATAAGAATACAGAACAAAGCTAAAAATGCCAATGCTTTGAGGCGTCGTTTTAAAAAGGATTCCCATAAAACATATCCTAAAAAAAGTAAGGTAAACAGCGCATAATACACATCCAGTTCATTGATCATCGCAATCACGGTACCCGATATCATACGACTTAATGTAGGGAGTATGGAGAACAAAAAAGGAATCCCCACAATATAGATCCAATACTTTGATTTGATAATATGTCCAATAGCCTCAGGTAAATACCGAAACCAAGGTAACGCCAACAAAATAAAGAGACTATTCAATAAGGACCAGATACTACGCCAACCCTCAATAATGACTTCAGATGTTGTGTTTGTTTTGATAAAATAAATTTCAAAAGCACCAGAAATACTCCAACACAATACTGAAAGCGCCAACCATACTTGCCCAAAGTCATGTTGCTTTTTACCAATATGCCACCAGATCGCAATCAATGCAATACATGCAAATAAACATACCGAAAACTGCCACCACCCATAAAAAAATAATACAGGATCATTTAGGTTTTGTATGTGTACAGTTTGTAGTATCATTAAAATGTGACTTTAGATGTCTAAATATAATGACTTAGAATTTTAAATGATTTTTAGTTAGGGTTTATTTCGCTTTCGCGAAAGGGTATAAAGATATGTAAGAATTTAGGAATGATTATTATGGAAGATTACCAGTTACAAATAGGTAGTAGCGGAGTGAAACATAATAATTAGGTATTACTTTACACGTTTTCAAGATATTTAAAAAGATCATTATGCACTAAATTCTTCTCTATAGCATATTCTTTCATCGTATTTTGGGCTTTTTCTTTATCTCCCAATGTTGCATAAAGAAAAGCAAGTACATATTTTTGATCAGGATCATGGATTTCGTATTCTGATCTTGTACTATTGATTTGTCTTAAAGCGATGTCTATATTTTTTTGAATAGAATCACAGGAAACTATATGTTTACGAATTTTTTTTAGATCTTTAGAGATAAATTTTTTAAGTCCTATTTCAAAGATTTTACGATTCCAAAGAGATAATTTTTTGTTAGTATTGAAAAAGTCTACATGCTCGAAAAGATGGAATTTATCTTTAGGATATTTTAAAATCTTTGTGGAAGGAATACACTTAAAACTCTGACCAATTGTAAATCCTGCGCTTAACCCACGATAATGAAAACGAACACTTGTTTTTATGCCATTAACATTATAGTCACTACTCCATTTATATTTATACTTCTTATTAGTAAGTCCTATTTTTTCTAACTCAGGAGTAATAATTTCATTGAGTATTTCTTCGATAATACTCGCATTGGGGACATTTAAATTTGAATGATGTTCAAAGCATAATAAATCAAATATTTTCATTGTTTATGAAAGGTACTGAAAATTTAAATGACCTAACTTTATTGTAAACGATATACATATATAAGTATATTTTATTTTCAATTATATTTTTCACTTAATTCTCTGCATTTATCACAGTATACTACATCAACCGTTTTAGGGTAGCTAAAGCGTTCTAAATCTCTTGATGCAATGATATTTGCCATTGGAAAAAGCTCTTTTACCCTTTCATAAGATATGTTAGAATGGATTTCATTTCCTCGCTAGTACTCGTCTTAGACGGATACTAAAATCATAGGGCACTCTAAAAACAATAACATCTATCTATAGCGTTAGTTGCATATAGCCTTTGTATACAAATTTTCTGGTTACTTACTCAATACGGCACTCGTCACAGACGAGCGCTAGCGAGGGGGACAGACTAGCAAATATGTCTTCATTGTGATTAAATAACTAATTGCTTGTAATGTGTATACGTTTTTATTCAAACCCGCCAAACTCTGCACACTTTATAATTTTCAAAATATTTAAATCTTTGTCTAATTCGGTTATAAAATATTCTCCCGCGTGACTGAACTGATGTTTCCAAAGATTTTCTGAAACTCTTATAATAGAGTCAAGTTTATTTGCTACAAATTGCTTTTCTATAAACTTAAATGTCGGAATAATATTTTCCGAACCCCAATACTGTTCTTTCTTTATTTTTAATTCATTGTTATTATTCACCTGATACACTTCAATTAATTTTCCATCTTGCCAGAAATACGTCATAACAGTTTGATATTTAGTTGCTACGTGGTGTCCGCCTCTGTTTTGAAAAGTTTCTATAATGTATAGATTAGAATCAGAAAGTTTATAATCATCTAAAAACTTGGGCAAAATTTGTTTTCTAAGTTTCTCTTGATATTTGGTTTTTGAATAGTCTTTTATTTCAGGATATTTTGTTTTGAATTCAGAATTTATCTGTCTTACCACCCCATTTTTAATAGAACAAGAAGTCAAAATTAAAAGTAAGATTACTATGCGTAGCAGTTTTTTCAAAATGTGTAGTAACGATTTTATATACGATTGAGTGGTTAAGGAACTAATGTAACAAATATAGACTGAATTGAAAATCGGAGAGGGTTTTTGTAAGTAGGCGAGTATTAGTAATTGAGATTTTTTTTGTTTTTTTAGTATTCCGCTTTCCTGTCTGCTGGCAGGCAGGTTCACGACCGTAGGGAGAGCGAAGCGCTAAAGGGTATAAAGATATGTAAGAATTTAGAAAGGATTAAAGAGGAAGACTACCAGTTGCAAACTGACGAGAGTGGGTCTATAGGTCGATTTTTATTCAATTTTAGGAAATTCAATTCCTTTTATTTCTGCTTCTCCAATTTTTCTTGCTCCTTCATGAATCCACCATTTTCTTCCAATATTCATATATTCATCAATCGGTTGTTTTGATAAAAACCTAACTAAAACTTCTTTAGTTTCTCCTGGTAATATTAATTCACCTTCTTCAAATTGAATATCTCCTATATACGTATATTTAAATTGCTCATTTGTTTCGTATTCAAAAACGTGATTTGGTCTTAATCCGCTTTTGAATCCAGTTTTTCTTCCGCCTTGTTCAGTTGTCAATAATCTTAAATTTGCTTTAACATGAATTAGTTCTGGTGTTTCCTCAAGGTCAAAATCTGTAATACTATAATCAGTATATTTTCCGAAAGTATGTGTGTCAAAAACTTTACCATAGCCTAAATTCAACCATCTTTTGTAAATCAATTTTCCATTGATATAAAGGTAAAACTCATTGTCGTCTTTTATTTCCTTTTTAATTACCATGTCCATACGGGTCCGTTATAATATAGTATGATCAACCAAGTAGTATAAAAAATTGAAAATAATGTTCCAATTACTAGAAAGAACCATCTAAACCTTTTGAACTTGAAAAACGTTTTAACATAGTATTCATCTAGTAGTTCAATTAGTATTCCAATAGAGTAGAGAATATTTGCTCCCAAACCATATAATACAACTCCAATAATATCTTCGTATTTGAAAGTATCAGGTCGTTCATTAATAATTTGCCATACACCAAAAATCAGTACAATTAGATTATACCAAATCCGCTTTTTTTCCCACCAATCTAATGTGTTCTTTGTTAGTTCACTATTCATAATCAAATTAGTTATAGAGCGTTCATTATAAGAAATGCAGGGCAGGTGATAAGCACTTGTGTTTCGGTTTATTACTTAGCTAAATATAAATATTTTGCTTTTATCTTTTTCTCATAAACGCCAAATTTTTAATTTGGCGGACTTTATAAATAGCACTAAACTTTTGTTGACCACCGAACGTCCTATTTGCTATATACAGTGTTGTAGGTAGTTTTTACTTTATTTCGACTTTAAGCTTTGATTCAATCCGATTGTCAATAAGCAATTCTATTTGGAATTCATTTTCAATCTTCATGTAAGCAAAATTGGTTCGTCCGTATTCACAAATTCGTTTAACTATTTTTCCAATTATCAGAAGCAGTGCTATCTGTACCTCTTTTGCATATTCGAAAAAGTTCGGAAATATCAACTCAACATTCCATCTAGTTGATTCTATTCTTCCCGCGTCAGGTTTGTATTTAGTATTCTCGATTCTTCTAAACTCAGAATTAAATAGAACTGAGGCTTTAAAACCCTTCGAATCAGTTAGGGATTCAATTTTTATCTTCTCAATTGATTCTGGAACCTTTAGAAATAGAATTCCACCACCAAATGCATTAAGTACTGCAAACCTTCCTTTTTCTAAAAATCGATTAAAGTCAGACTTTAAATATTTTTTTTGGATTGGTTCAAGTTTAGAAGCAATCAATTTGAATTCTCTATCCAAGTCGTAACTGAAGTTAGTTCCTGTGGTGAATTCAACCTTGTCAATATCTTCTAATAGTTTTTCCATCTTAATTACCTACTACGCCCCTCGTATGGTGCGTTTGCTTCCCGCAGGGAGCAAATGAACTATACAAATTGTTATGCCTTTTTATTTTATTTTTTCTTTTAATAGTTCTTTTACAATTCTCTCAAGATACCCTTCATATTTTACTTCACACTCCAAACTTTTCTTTTTGTTCTTCAAATTGGAATATATTTTCATTTTACTAGCACCTAAGAAAGTTATCCTTATTTGAGGTTTATTTTCATCTATTCCATGTCTTCTTGATCTTGATAAAATGAAAACAGACAATTGTGTTCCAACTCGCAATAATTCATCAAGTTTAAAATCTCTCATTTTTTTAATCAACCTTATAAGATCTTTATATTCTTCACGAGGTTCAATCGATAACCATTGATTATAAACTTCTTCCAGAATGTTCCAACTTTCTATGAACTCACCTTTTATTCCTTCTCCATTTTCATAATATTTTGCCAGTTCATTAAGTTCTATTTCCGGAAATTGAGTTTGAATTTTTGATGGTATTGATTTTTCTAACACCCAGTCAATTATTATTTTTCCTTGTCTTTTAATGTCGGTACTTGAAATTTCAAAAATTGGACAATCATCCCATTCAAAAACGTATTTCGGAATTTCGCTAAAAAAAAATGGGTAAATTTTACAACTTCTATCTTTATCTTTTAATTCAATATTGGATTCAAACGTAAAGTCAGGTTCAACTGTTATTTTATTACTCTCTATATTAAGTAATTCATTATAACTTTTATTGAGTTCAGATTGTAAAAGTTCTAATTCTTCTTTCATTTAAATTTAGAATTCTTTTTAATTAGGTATAACGGCTCAGTATATGAAAAGTAGCGCTGAAAATAAGCAGTTTCTTTTCGAATTAACACAAGCCGGATTTTTAAATTTTACTATTTATTTTTTTATTAGAAATCGTCAAATTTTAAAATTTGGCAACTTTGCAAATAGACAACGACTTTGGGGTTAAACACTAATCGTCCAATTTGCTATATATAGTGTTACCACACGTTTTTTATTCATCTATATCTAAGAAGATAGATTCCCATAGCTCAATTAAATCTGATTTTAATTTAGGTGTCAATTCAGATTGATAATTTAAACCTAATAAAGGTTTTCCTGTGAAATTATTCGGCACAACATAGTCTTCTATCTGGTTTTTTCCATCAGGCTTATTTTCGAAAAAAGATTTATGCTCAGCTCTGATGACTTTTAAGCCATTGAGGTATTTTTCTTTGTTCTTTTCATTGCCATAAATGCCATTCTTAAAACTATCGTTTAACTTTTTTCTGTATTCGTCCATTTCTAATTTTAGGTTAATAGGTTTTTTCCAAATTCAATAATTTGTGAAACACTTTCTTTAACTATTTGTTTATTTCCTTCATTCACAAAATCTTTCATAAGTTTTGGTCCAAGCTTAGTCATTTTGGCCCAAATCCAACAAACCTTATTAGCAATCCATACTTTCGTCTTACTAGATAAATTATCTCTTAATTCTGAAATATCATTTTTTATTTCGTCAATTTCCTCAGAGTTAGATTCCGTTATATGCTTATCTAATTTTTTTGCGACCTTTTCAAAATAGGCATCTAATAACAGAATTTGTTTCGGCTTTAAAGGTTTATCTTTTTCTTCTTCAATAATTTCAAATTCTGTATAATAATCATCTTTAAATGATTCTATAATTGGGTCTTCAAATATGGATTTTACAGTATCATACATTTTTAAATGCTTAATCCAAACATCGAAATATTTGCTGATTTCAGTTCCTTGTATCCATAATTTTCTTTTGTCAGTTGTTAATTCAGAATGTGGATTATATTCTATTAGAACTTGAAATTGACCTTTAACTCTATATTCCTTAATATGAAAATGGAATTCAGATTCCGTATCAATATCAGAAAACCGAATTAAATCCTTCTCAGAATCAACATTTATAAAATTTTCTCCAACTTTATCAATATATGGTTCAAGTCCTTTGAGAACAATTAATGGTGTTTGTTTTGTTTTATTCACTTTATTTTAATGTGTGGCAACTTGTTTATATGACAACCTCTAAAATACCACAAAAATCATAACCAATACATTCATAGTCTTTTAAATAGCTAACAATTCGTTTATACCCGTTTAAAACGGTTGTAAACGTTTTTAATATACATACTTCCCAATCTCCAAAATCCTCCCCAATTCCCCTTACGGTTTCCCGTAATCCACCTAAATAAATCTAAACAAAAACTACAATTCACTCCATAAATTTGGAATTTTTCCAAATTATATTGCAATTTCCATTTGGAATATGGAGAAACTCCACTATCTTTACACCATCAATTCAAATAACGAGTACGTGCTTACATCCTTATCCATAAAAAACTATGCGCTTATTGAAGAGGCGCAATTAGGTCTAAATGATGGGTTTACTGTGATTACAGGTGAGACCGGTGCGGGTAAATCTATACTCTTAGGAGCATTAGGATTGATTACAGGGAAACGCGCCGATAGTTCTAGTATGGGCGATATGACGTCCAAATGTATCATCGAAGGGATTTTTGAAGTATCCGATTACCAGTTACAATCCTTTTTTAAAAAGAATGATCTGGATTATGAAGAGGCAACCATCATCCGTCGGGAGATTTTACCATCTGGAAAAAGCCGTGCGTTTATCAATGATACCCCTGTGACATTAGCACAGTTAGGCGCCTTAGGAGAACGACTGGTTGATATCCATAGTCAGCATAAAACCTTAGATGTTACTCATAATGACTATCAGTTTGAAGTACTAGATACTTTTGCTAATGCACTGCCGCTTCGTAAAAAATACCAACAACAGTATACGATCTGGAAGGATAAACTCGTAGACTTACAACAAATCCAAGAGAAGAAACAGCGTGCGCAATTAGAGTTTGATTACCAGTCTTTTTTATTTAATGAATTGGATGAGGCCAAACTCATAGAAGGGGAGTTCGAACAATTAGAAACAGCGCTGAAAACCCTCAGTCATGCTGAGGAAATCCAAGAGAATCTTGCCACGGCACAACAGAAACTTGGACAGGATGATGTAGGGATTTTAGATCAATTATCTGAAGCAAGAGCAGCTTTATCAAGAATCAGTGGTTTTGGAAATGAGTATGAAGCCTTATATAGTAGACTACATAGTGTTTTTATAGAAGTAGATGATCTATCTCAGGAACTTGCAGACTTAGCGAGTGGCGTAGATGCAGACCCACTCACTTTAGAAAAAACCAATAACAGAATTCAGTTGTTGTATAACTTGATGAAAAAACATCAGGTAGATTCAGTGACACAACTTATTGAAGTTCGTGAACGTCTGGATGCCGAGTTATTCGAAGTACAAAACGTAGATGATCAAATTGCAGTGATTGAGCAAGAGATCGCTTTCGCGAAAGCGGAAGCCCAAAAAATCGCTACCCAATTACACGATAAACGTTCCAAAGCCATTCCGAAATTAAAAGCCTCTATCGAAAAGATATTAGTAGAACTCGGAATGCCAAATGCACAATTGCATATAGAAGTAACCCGTTTACAAGACTTAATGTCTAACGGTCAGGATGCCTTAGCGTTTTTATTTTCTGCCAATAAAGGTATGGACGTAAAACCACTAGGAAAAGGTGCTTCTGGAGGAGAATTATCCAGAGTAATGTTGGCAATCAAAGCAGTATTAAGCCGACATAAAAAATTACCTACCCTTATTTTTGATGAAATCGATACAGGAGTGAGTGGGGAAGTAGCTGTCAAAATGGGAGCTATCTTAAAAGACATGGGGAATACCATGCAACTCATCAGTATTACGCATTTACCACAAATAGCAGGACAGGGCGCTTCTCATTTCAAAGTCTTTAAAACAGATGAAGCTGAGAAAACAAGAACACAAATTGTACGTCTCTCTCCAGATGATCGTATTGTAGAGATTGCCGCAATGCTAGGCGGAAATAATCAAACAACAGCCGCGCTAGAACATGCACGTAATTTGCTGAATTAATGCATTACCTTACGTAAAATTGTGCTGTTTACCGACAAACAACACAAAAGAATCCGTAAAAAACACGCTTTTTTTTTCAATGTACCTATTTAAAATAATAGTAATGGCACCTTATATATTTGTGCTATTCATGATTTGTGGGGGGAACTAACGCACTTCGAAATGGGGATTTTGGTGTTATGTGTTAGTTCATCCCTGATATAATAAGATGGGGATGTTTTATTGTATCTAAACTATAGTACTATACTCAAGTTCGTAAAGAAGCCTGTGGTCCCTAAACCGCAGGTTTCTTTTTTTTACAAACTATTTTAACTAATCCATACGACCTTCTCTATTTGTAGAAATGATGGTTGCCTCATTTTCGTTTTCATTTGTAAAAAGTCAAATTTACTTTCGTATCAAATATAGAACGCGATGTTAAAATATACTTTTCTAATAGGTTGGTTATTAATCTCCCATACGATACACGCTCAGGAAAAAATAGAAAATGGGACTTACATAACAACAAATAAATTACAATACATTACTATTAAAGATGATTTTCAGTTTACATACATCCTTCACAGAGGGTATTCACCTTATATGATAAAAGAACAACGAAAAAAAGAGAAAACATCTAGAGCATGTGGTGTTGTAGGATATATAGCAGATTTATATGGTAATGGGACATATCATATTTTGGACGGGAAGTTATTCTTAGCGTTTAAAATTGACTATTTATCATCTAGAGAAATAGATAAAAGGTTAATAGAAGGATATGTTTTTGAAATATCTCAATTAGAAAAAATAGAAGAATGAAAAACGAAAAGTAGTTCATACATATTAAAAAATAAACGCCGATATTTGTCCTTCAAAACGGAAATCAACTTTTAACCGATATTATAATGGCGTATAACTTACTTAAAGGAAAGAAAGGAATCATTTTTGGAGCATTAGATGAAAATTCTATAGCATGGAAAACCGCAGAGCGTGTACATGAGGAAGGCGGAACATTTGTATTGACCAATGCACCTATTGCAATGCGTATGGGAACATTAAATACACTAGCAGAACAAACAGGTTCTGAAATTATTCCTGCCGATGCCACTTCTATAGAAGATCTTGAAAACTTAGTAGAGAAAGCACAAGAAATCTTAGGCGGAAAATTAGATTTTGTACTACACTCTATTGGGATGTCTGTAAATGTGCGTAAAGGACGTTCCTATACAGATCAAAACTATGCATGGACAGAAAAAGGATGGGACGTAAGTGCTGTTTCTTTTCACAAAACAATGCAAACCTTATATAAGAAAGATGCCATGAGCGAGTGGGGAAGTATTGTTGGCTTAACCTATATGGCAGCACAACGTGTATTTCCAGATTATAATGACATGGCAGATAATAAAGCCTTTTTAGAATCTATTGCGCGTAGTTTTGGATACCATTTTGGAAAAGAAAAGAATGTGCGTGTCAATACCATTTCGCAATCACCTACACCAACAACAGCAGGACAAGGCGTAAAAGGATTTGATGGATTTATTGCATTTGCAGAAAAAATGAGTCCGTTAGGAAATGCAACGGCACAAGATTGTGCTGATTATACTGTTACCTTATTTTCAGATCTTACAAAACGTGTAACCATGCAAAACCTTTATAATGATGGAGGTTTCAGTAATACAGGAGTAAGTAAAGAGGTAATGGATGCTTTTGTAAAAGACCAAGAATAATCCTCAAAGAGGAAACCATAATTTTTAACTTCCCTCCTAGAAAGAAGGGATTGAGGGAGGTATAAAAAACTTCTACTTTTTAAGTAAAAAGAAGGAACGAAAATAGAGTAATACTCTAAAATAGAGTGTTACTCTATTTTTTATGCTTTCGCGAAAGCCAAACAAAAATACCGCTCTTCATGAAAATAGGTGAATGTATTAAGGAACGAGATACAGGCGGAGGGGAGTTATTTCTGCTTTGATATGTATTAATAACACACCCCTTAATCCCCTCTTTCTAGAGGGGAAACTTAAACGCTCTTCGTGAAATAGAGTAGTTTGTTTCTATCATACTAACTTCTCCTTCTAGAAAAAAATGATTCTATTTTAAAAGCTGCTTTTGAGGTAAGGTTTTTCCGCTTTCGCGAAATCGAGCTTGTGAGACCTGCCTGCCGGCAGGCAGGTTCACGACCGTAGGGAGAATGAAATGATAAATCGAGCTTGCGAGACCTGCCTGCCGGCCGGCAGGTTCACGACCGTAGGGAGAATGAAATGATAAATCGAGCTTGCGAGACCTGCCTGCCGGTAGGCAGGTTTACGACCGTAGGGAGAGCGAAGCGTTAAAGCGTATACAACAAATAGAAAATTCATCTTTTAGGCGTTAGCGGGATTCGTGGATTACCTATATTTGCGCTATGCAATTATCGTATTCATTTATTATACCTGTATACAATCGTCCAGACGAAATCAAGGAGTTACTTGATAGTTTTGTAAGTCAAGACACACAACTACCGTATGAGATTGTGATTATAGAAGATGGATCATCACTACCTAGTGATTCGGTAATTGCTGCTTATACAGATAGATTAACGATTACATATTTACCAAAACCTAATTCCGGACCTGGACCGTCTAGAAATTATGGGATGGAGCGCGCCGCCGGAAATTATTTTATCATATTAGATTCTGATTGTATACTACCACCACAATATGTACGTGTAATGGATGAAGCCTTGCGCATGGATTATGTAGATTGTTTTGGAGGACCCGATGCAGCACATCCTTCGTTTTCGGCCTTACAAAAGGCTATCAATTATAGTATGACTTCTTTTTTAACAACAGGAGGTATACGAGGTGGAAAGCAACAAGTGAATACGTTTCAACCACGTAGCTTTAATATGGGATTGTCCAAAAAAGCATTTGAAGCAAGTCAAGGTTTTGGAAAAATCCATCCAGGAGAAGATCCTGATTTAGTATTACGCTTATGGGAAAAAGGGTTTAAAACACGATTACTAACAGATGCTTATGTATATCATAAACGTCGTATCTCTTGGTCTAAATTTTATAAGCAAGTACATAAATTTGGTATGGTACGTCCTATATTAAATAGTTGGCATCCTAGTTCGGCAAAAATCACGTATTGGTTTCCTACCTTATTTTTAGTAGGAATACTCTTTAGTATCCTAATGGCTATTTTTGGGTGGCTGGTTTTTGTATATGCTGTGATAGGATATTTCGTTCTTATAGGTGTACATGCAATGGTCACTACTAAAAGTATTTCTATTGGTGTGATGGCAATAGCAGCTACAATTGTACAGTTTTATGGGTATGGTACAGGGTTTTTGAAATCTACTATAGCTGTGCGATGGTTAGGGAAAGAACCACAAAAAAAATTCCCTCATTTATTTTTTAAGTAATTTAGAGGTATGTCTATTTTTAAAGGAATCACATTTAAAAGAGCTAATGTAAGAGAGTTTTTATTTTTTCTCTTGCTTACAACAGTATTGGCGATTCTAATTAAACTCTCCAAAGACTATACTAAGATCTATAGTCTTCCTGTGAGTGTAGTAAGCACACCTATTGATAAAGTAGTGAGTACGATACAACCCAATACGCTTGACGTGACTACACGTTTATCTGGATTTGCACTACTATCCAATCAATTTTCAGATTTTGAACTTGCTATTGATTTTAATCAGTTAGAGAAAACATCAAACAAGCAATACAGATATATTCCTGAAGGACACCCTTTAGAAATAGCCAATGCTTTTTCTGGTGTCTCTGAGGTAACAGCCATTAGTCCACAGCAAGTTGCGATTCAAATAGATTCATTAGCAAGTAAAGATATACCTGTAAAATCTTCTGTTGTAACACAATATAAAACAGGATATGGACCAAATGGAAAGGCCGCTTTAGAACCTGCTACGGTTCGTATAGTTGGTCCTAAAGCTTATATAGATACCATTACAAGTGTACAGACAGTTCCTAAAAATATAGCTGAAGTATCTGAAAATATAGCAGTAACATTATCTATAGATTCCTTGGCATTACATGAAGAGGTAAGACTATCTTCCTATGCAATTACATATACTCAGGGAGTGGCAAAGTTTACAGAAGGCTCTTTCAGTATTCCTGTAAAATTAATCAATGCAGGAGGCACTGCTGTTAAGATCTTTCCTAAAACGGTAGATGTTTATTTTACAGTACCTATAGATGCCTATGAGTCTATTACGTCTAATGATTTTGAAGTGGTTTGTGATTTTAAAAATCGAAATGTAGAAGATGATTTTATTGCACTTACTGTCAGAAGATCTTCAAAGTCAGCAAAAAACATAAGACTCGCTACCAAACAGATAAAATATATTGTAGTGAATTGATTTTGTTTAACCTATTTTCTTATTTTTATAGGTTTTGAAGTGTTTTTCTATATAAAAGTTAAACAAAGTATCATTTTTATTGTTAATTTTAACCAACAGTATGTGTTAGAACTTCGTAATGAAGTATACGTACACCATAAAATATGACATTTTGTTATGTACATGTAGTATCATAGATCTTCTAATGTATCCTATTGATTTAATGACAGAAAGCCTGATTATTATTTCAGGTTACTTAATAAGTGATTAATTATAATATAGTATGATTGTAGGCCTTACTGGCGGTATTGGTAGTGGGAAAACAACAGTAGCGGGTTTTTTTAAAAAACTTGGGGTTCCTGTATATATAGCAGATAATGAAGCCAAACATCTCATGGTTATTTCCCCAGAGATTCGTTCTGAAATCATTCAATTACTAGGGGAGAACGCCTATATCAAAGACAAACCTAATAGAGCGTATATAGCATCAAAGGTATTTAAGGATAAATATCTGTTAGCACGACTAAATGCTATTATACACCCTAGAGTAGCAAAACACTTTCAGCGCTGGTATGAGCAACAAGATAGTCCATACGTTATTAAAGAAGCTGCAATACTTTTTGAAAATGATGGATATAAGAAATGTGACTTCATGCTATTGGTTATTGCACCTATGCATATACGTATAGAGCGACTTAAAGATCGTGATCAAAGTTCTGAACAAGAAATTAAAGATCGTATGAAAGCGCAATGGGATGATGCAAAGAAAATGTCATTATCAGATTTCTGTATTGAAAATGTATTTATTGAGCAAACAGAAGAAAAAGTATCACGTATTCACAATCATATACTTCTAAGAATTAATCGTAATTGGTAAAAGCTGTTAACATTTGGTTAAATGGAAAGCCGGCTAAATGTTAAAATATTACTTTTGATTAGTGAATAAAAAACTGTTTTACGCTTTGATTACACTTATGAGCCTATCATTGATAGGGATCATTTTTGTACAAGGATATTGGATATTAGATAGTGTTGAAGCAAAAAGAGAGCAATTCTCTTTTAGAGCTAAAAGAGCTGTCGTAAAAGTAGCCGAGAAAATACAAGACAGGGAGTTTAAAGATTATTATTATTCTGTAGATCGATTAATAGATAGTATAGGAGTCCTTGATGATCTGACCTTTGATGAATATTTCTTTATAAATGAAGACCCTATTACAAACGATGTTTTTTTATATCGTAATGGAATCTTACAACAAGATTTTAAACTGTCAGCTCCTGCATTTGATCGTAATCTAGATAGCGTAGAGTTTAAGCGTTATTTTAATCTTAGTTCTAGGCAAATTTTGAGTAGAGGATCACTGGATGGAAATCTATCTAGTCAAGGTAAAATACAGGAAATATCTAAACTTAGTGACTTTGAAAAGGTTGCTCATGAGAATCTAATAAGTGATGTATTAGCCAAAAAGCCTATTCATAAGCGAGCCTCTGTAGAAGAGATACAACGCATTATGACATTAGAGCTTGTAGAAAGAGATCTAGAAACAGATTTTGAATTTGGAATATTTGATAACGATCTTTTAACCAAAGTTCGTTCAGAAAACTTTGAATTTGAAGGCTCTTCCCAATTTTATCAAGCGCCTATTTTTATTGATAAAAACGGAGAAACAGATTATTATTTATACGCTGAATTTCCTGGAGAGAAAAAAATAGTAATCTCTTCCATAATAGGAATGATTGTGCTATCTGTCATATTTACATTAATTATTGTAATTGCATATTCAAGTGCTTTACACCAATTAAATAAACAACGTCAAATCTCACAGATTAAAACGGATTTTATTAATAATATGACGCATGAGTTTAAGACACCTATTGCAACTATTAATTTAGCATTAGATGCTGTTAAGAACCCTAAGATATCAAACAATCCAGAGAAAGTATCCTATTATCATAAGATGATACGAGATGAGAATAAACGGATGCATGCACAAGTAGAAAATGTATTACGTATCTCAAAATTAGAAAAGAATGAACTCGATATACGTAAAGAACGTTATAAGTTACATGATATAATAGAAGATGCCGTGCAACATGTATCTCTTATTGTTGAAGATCGCAATGGTTATATCGAGATGCATTTAGATGCTCCAAAATCATCAGTTTTGGCAAATGAATCACATTTTACAAATGTGATCGTTAATATGTTAGAGAATGCTGTTAAGTATTCTACAGAAGAACCTAAAATAGATGTCTCTACAGAAAATGTAAAGAATTTTATTTATGTCAAAATTAAAGATCAAGGAGATGGAATGTCAAAAGCAGCACAACGTAAAGTTTTTGAAAAATTCTATCGTGAACATTCAGGGAATATTCACAATGTTAAAGGTCATGGTTTAGGATTAGCCTATGCCAGACAGATTGTAGAAGACCATCAAGGAGAAATCTTTGTGGAAAGTGAGAAGGGAAAAGGAAGTACATTCATCATTAAATTACCACTAATATCATAATTATGGAAACTGAAAACAAAAAGATTTTACTCGTAGAAGATGATCCAAACTTTGGAACAGTCTTAAAAGACTATCTCTCTATGAACGATTACGATGTCACGCATGCTAAAAATGGTATGGAAGGCTTCGAAAAATTTAAAAAAGACGATTTTGATCTTTGCATACTAGATGTAATGATGCCTTATAAAGATGGCTTTACGCTAGCGAAAGAAATACGTGAGAAAAATGCAGATGTGCCTATTATTTTCTTAACGGCAAAAGCATTGAAAGAAGATGTTCTTAAAGGATACAAAGTAGGAGCAGACGACTACCTTAACAAGCCTTTTGATAGTGAAGTGCTTCTTATGAAGATCAAAGCTATTATACAACGTAAGAGTGTCGATTCTATAGCAGATAGTAAACAATTTGAATTTACTATCGGGAATTTCCACTTGAATTCAAAACTTCGTTTCTTAACGTATAAAGAAGAAGAGCCTATCAAGCTTTCTCCAAAAGAAAACGAATTATTACGTATGCTGGCATTGCATGAAAATGATTTAATGCCTCGCGAACTTGCACTTACAAAAATATGGAGAGACGATAATTACTTCACATCTCGTAGTATGGATGTATATATTGCAAAACTTCGTAAATACCTTAAGAAAGATGATACTGTAGAAATATTAAATATTCACGGTGAAGGATTTAGATTGGTGGTTAAAGCCCTCTAAATAGGAACGGTATTAGTGAAGAAAGTAAGAAAACGTCCTATGAATCATGGGACGTTTTCTTATGTATAAAGTCGGCAATTTCTTCAAAAGGCGTTTGGTAATCAAACCAAGTAATGGAGGGGTCTTTTCGATACCACGTACCTTGTCTTTTGGCAAATCGGCGGGTATTTGTTTTAATATTTTCGATAGCTTGTTCTAAAGAAATAGCACCTTCAAAATGTTCAAAGAGTTCTCTATAACCCACTGTTTGTAATGCGTTTAACCGCTTTCGCGAAAGCAAACCCTGAACCTCTTCTACAAGACCATTGGCCACCATGATATCAACGCGTCTATTGATACGGTCATAAATCACAGCTCTATCTGCTGAAAGTCCAATTTTAATAGTTTCAAAAGGTCGTTTAGGCTTGGGTTTGTTTAAAAAAGAAGAAAAAGGTTTTCCAGAAGAAAGGTAAACTTCAAGTGCACGTGTTACCCGTTGATGATTTTGAATATCAACACGTTCATAATACACAGGGTCTTTTTCTTTAAGGAGTTGTTGTAAAGCCTCTATTCCTTCAGATTCAAATAAGGTGTTTAGTTGTTCTCTAACGCCTTCTTTTACATCGGGAAATTGATCTAGTCCTCGTATCACGGCATCTACATACATGCCAGAACCTCCTACCATCGTTACATAGGGATGTGTTTTATGGAGAGTGTCTAAAAGTGAGATAGCTTCTCTTTCAAAATGACCAACACTATAGGTATCTTCTATAGAAATATGCTGAATACAGTGATGTGTTGCAGCAGCTAGTTCATCGGGATCAGGTACTGCGGTACCAATATTCATTTCTTTGTAAAATTGACGAGAATCTGCAGAGATAATTTCTGACTGGAAATGTTGTGCTATTTTAATAGATAATGCTGTTTTTCCTATTGCCGTAGGACCAACAACTGCAATAAGGTATTTAGTCATTATCTAAAGAATAACCACAGTGATTACAAAACTTTGCATGATCATGATGGGTGTCATGATTACAGTTTGAACACGACTGTGTGTTGGTGTGTATATGTTCGTCTTGGTTACTAGTATCGTCTAAAGCGCTTTTTGTATACTCTGCACTTACAATACCTGTAGGTACTGCAATGATACCGTATCCCATAATCATTATAATAGAAGCAAGAAATTGCCCTAAAGGTGTAATAGGATGAATATCTCCATAGCCTACCGTAGTAAGGGTCACAATACACCAATAAATACTAACAGGAATATTAGTAAAACCACTTTCTTTACCTTCAACTAAGTACATTACTGTACCAGAAATGATACAGATAATAAGTACGGTAAACAGGAAGACACTTATTTTAGTCTTGCTATCTACAAGTGCTTTTGTGAGTTTGTTAGATTCTCCTATATAACGTGTTACTTTTAGAATCCTAAAAACTCGTAATAATCGAAGCGCTCTAAATGTAAGTAGTGCATTGGAGCCTACTATAAAAAAAGATAAGTATAAAGGTATTGTAGATATAAAATCAATAATACCATAAAAACTAAAGATGTAATTCTTAGGTTTATTTACAGTAATGATGCGCGCAAAATACTCTAGCGTAAAAAAGATAGTAATAATCCATTCTCCTATCTGGAAGATATCTCCGTATTCGCTTCTAAGGCTTTCAACACTTTCTAACATTACAAGTACAATACTTGCAAGGATTAAAATAAGAAGGATAACATCAAAGAGTTTACCTTGAGGCGTATCTGCCTCATAGATAATTTCATGCATTTTATGCTTCCAGTTTTTATTGCTTTTCGCTTCCAAAGATTGGTTTTATAGAGGTAAAAGTACTAAATACTTAGGAATTGGGAATATTTGATAACGGGATAAGTTTTTGCACTTTTTTGGTTCGTAAATAACTTTGTATGATATGTTGTGCATCTCTATTATTATCCATTTTTGTAATAATAGATTTTAAGATATCAATGTTGTTGAGTTGAAAGTTTAAATTATAGAAACCAATTCCCTGAAAAATACCATCTTCTATAAGTACTACAGAGCGTTCATCTACATCACGTCCTCTATCAATCACAAGCATACTTTTGTTTTCATAGCTATAAGTGTTGATAAAGTTTTGTGCTCTTTTATTATATAATTCAGGTGATTCTTTGCGAACACAAGCACCTTCGCATGTTTTTATAGAGTGACCAAAACAGCTTCCTTTAGAATTTGTGAGGCCAGTTTTATTTTGACAGAGAGTATAACTTTCTGTTATTTTTTCTAAATGAGATTTGGCTGAAGCAATAGAACTATAGGTTGTGATTCCTTTTTTACGACCATCAGCTTTTTCTGTTTTAAAATTTATATAACCATCTTCATCTATATAATGTGTAAGCTGTATTTTATATTTTGTTCTGCGTAATGCTCTATTGAAAATAGGTTTATTACGTTTTATTTCTTCGTTTTCTTTTAGTAAAGCAATGAGTTCACTCCCTGTTTCTTCATAAGTAACAGCAACTACATCTTCTTGTATTTTTTTACTTTTACGATTGTCACTTGTAAAGTGTTGCGTAAGCCGTTTTTTAATATTCTTACTTTTTCCAATGTAAATAACAGTACCATTTACATTATGCATATAATAGACTCCGCATACAGAAGGAACGTCATTAATAATGTCTTTGAGTTTCTTATCTATATTTTTTTTAGGAAAAGCGCGTACAGATGCTTGGATAATTTTTTTCTCGGTGTCTTTTGCTAGTAGCATTTTAAAAAGCTTTACGGTTGCTATTGCATCTCCACTAGCTCGATGCCTATCTGTAATAGGAATACCAAGTGCTCTTACTAATTTTCCTAAACTATAGCTTTTATGACCAGGTAACAATTCCTGAGACAGTGCTACAGTACATAATGTTTTTCGCTCGTAAGGATATCCTAATCGATCAAATTCTAAACTTAGAATACGGTAATCAAATTGTGCATTATGTGCTACGATAATACAACCTTCAGTGATTTCAATAATACGTTTTGCAACTTCATAAAATTTAGGAGCACTACGTAGCATTTGATTATTTATACCGGTAAGATTAACGACAAATGCTTGGATAGGACGTTCAGGGTTCACCAAACTTATAAATTGATCTACAACCGTATGACCATCAAATTTATAAATAGCAATTTCAGTAATACCTTCTTCATTGTATTTACCACCTGTCGTTTCTATGTCTAAAATCGCGTACATTCTTAATTCCCAGAAATTAGGGAATTTCTTATCGTTTTTATATTAATATATTGTTGTGATAACACATAGGTGTGTTATGTAAAAGAGTATAATATACTATTATTTTATAGATTTCAGGGATGTGAGTTGTTAATTCTATAGATAATTTCTAACGCCAAAAATAGCACTGCCCACTCTGATCATGGTACTTCCATTTTCTATCGCAAGTTGGTAGTCTAGTACTATTTTACGGAAATATTTTTAAGAATGGTTTTAAAAAATAGACCATTCTTAAAAATAAACCACCATGCTCCATGGTTTAATTATAATTTCTTGCTCCAAAAATAGCACTTCCTACCCGTACCATGGTACTCCCGTTTTCTATAGCAAGTTGGTAATCGCCACTCATACCCATGGAGAGGGTGGAGAGGTTTTTGCTTTCGCGAAAGCGTATAAATAACCCTTCCAATACTTTAAACTCAGCTGCTACCTGTGTCATGTCATCTGTAAAAGATGCCATTCCCATCAGCCCTACAATATTGATGTTAGGGTAGTTTTCTGATTGATTTTCTTTTAAAAAAGCGGTTGCTTCAGGAATAGGCATGCCAAATTTTGTGTCTTCTTTTGCAATTTTTACTTGCAATAAGACATCTACTGTACGATTTACTAATGCAGCTTGCTTATTAATTTCTTTAAATAGTTTAAGCCTGTCTGCACTATGAATGAGGTCTACGTATGGAATCATAAACTTAACCTTATTGGTTTGTACATGACCTATCATGTGCCACTGAATGTCTTTAGGGAGTTGTTCCCATTTTTCTGACATCTCCTGGATTTTATTTTCACCAAAAATACGTTGTCCACCATCATAAGCTTCTTGTATTGCTGAGACAGGTTTGGTTTTAGATACAGCAACAAGTGTTACCGTACTAGGAATGTTATGTTGTAACTGTTGGATGTTTTCTTTAATACTCATATAATTTTTAGTAGCGTATTAAAATTCATAAATAGTAATACCGCTTCGTAATTTGGGTTCAATATAGGTGCTTTTTGGTGGCATGGTATATCCATCATCTGCAATAGTTTTAAGCTCTTCCATGGTTAATGGAACCATTCCAAACCCTACAGTATATTCTCCTTTATCTATAGCGCTTTTTACATATACCATATCTTTCTTTCCTCCAGCATAAGAAATACGTGCATCATTACGCAAGTCTGAAATCCCTAATATAGGTTCCAGCACTGTCTTATATAATATTTGAGTGTCCAGTGCTTCCAGTGTATTTTCAAAGTTATAATTGCTTTTACGTAAATAAAGGGAATAAAATTCTCCATCTAAATACATAGAAAAGTGATGCTTTTTGCTTGGAGTATATGCTGCAACACCTCTGTTTTCAATTCTAAATTCGGTATCTAATGCAATAAGAAATTCTTCTTTAGACAATCCATTAAGATCTTTTACGAGTCTATTAAATTCATGAATGCGTACATGTGATTCAGGAATAAAGAAACTCATAAAATAATTATATGTTGCCTCTTTATGGTAATTCGGATCATTTTCTTGGTGATCTTTTGCAAGGAGGTAGGATGATGAAGAACGATGATGTCCATCTGCAATATAAAGTTGTGGCATTTTTGCAAATGCTTCTTGAATAGCTGCAATACTTTTGGTGTTACTTAAAGGCCAGACATAATGGGTATCTCTATAGGTAGTCGTAAATTCATATTCAGCGCGCTCTTGTGTAGCTTCCTGAATGATCTTAGAAACAGCATCATTATCTGGGTAGGTGAGGAGTACTGCCTCTGCATTAAAACCTACGGTGTCTAGGTATTCTTTAAACAACTCTTCTCTGTCTTCTAAAGTATCTTCGTGTTTCTTGATGCGATTATTTTCATAATCAAATACACTAGCACCTCCTACAAGACCACAAAAAACTTGACCTTTTCGATCAATGATTTTATAGATATAAAATGATGGTTGTTCTTCTTGAAGAAAAACAGCATCTTCTTTAAATTCTTGATAGCGATTACGAACTAATTTAAACGCCTTTTTACCAATAATCTCTTTATGGTATTTATATCCAGGATTGACAATATGTAAAAATGAATAGGGATTTCTATCCATTCTAAATTTGCGACCTTTTTTAGAATAGGTTTCATAAGATCTTGAGGCGACAAGGCCTACTTTGTCTCTGGTAGGACGAACAGCTCGAAATGGAATGATAGTAGGCAAAGTCTAATGGGTTTTAATAAATTCTGTTGGGTTTATGTATCCTTTTGTATGAGTGCTATATCCAGCTCCTATATCCATAAAAATACTATCTCTAAGTTCTAAATGCAAATGTGCTAAATAAGACCCATTAGCTGTGCCAATAGTTCCTATTTTTTCACCTCTTTTAATAAATTGATGTTCTTCTACAAATATAGTATCACAATGTGCATAAATAGATTCGTAATACTTGTTTTTGTGTGAATGTATAATTCTAATAACATTACCCCAGCCTCCTCCAATATTTTTTGAGGAGTGGATATACCCATTTGAAATACTATAAATAGGATCTCCTAGATCAGAATTACCACCTCCAACACCATTCCAGTCTTCTCCTAAATGATCATTTTCTCTAAATTCTTGAGCATTATAATACCCTTTAGAAGTAGGTTTGCCTACAGGGAAATCAAATGTCATAGAGGTGTATTCTTTGTGCATTTCAAATATGCTATCTAAAACGTATAATTTACTCTTACTTTGTGGGGCGCTAATGATTTCTTTTGGTGTTGTTTTTTCTTCTACTTGTTTTTCTTGACAACCCATAAGAAAGCAACATCCTATTATAAGTGTGCAAACTTGAAATGGAGTGATAGTTAGCATAGTATTACGATGTAATATGCTGATTTATAATAGTCTCAAAATAGTTGCGATCCTCGTCTGTTTTAAAAGCAGATTTTGGAATGTAACTAAAATTATTCTGCGATAAGTATAATAAGTATTCTTGCGCTGTTTGAGACATCTTAATAAAAGTAGTGATGTTTACTTTTGTTTCATTATCTGCAATATCTTTGAAGTAAAGAACAGCGCCATCTACAGTTAATACACTTTCAACAAAATAATTGTCGTTTCCTTTAGCATACACCCATCTATAAATTCTATAAATATTTATGGGAATATATACAACCCCGAAAATAACAAAGAAACGAGCAAAGCTATTTTCATTAACGCTAGAAATATTAAAAATAATAATAGCAGCAATAAGTACGATGAGATACCATTTTCTTCTAAAGAATAGTTTTACTAGTAGTTGAAAGTATCTTTTTTTTTCTAACCGATATGGATGTGTTGTTATTTGCTGCATAATGTTTCTTAAAGGCTATTACTTATAAAGTGGTATTATTAATAATAGTTAATGTTTCATTAACAAAGTCGGTTTTAGAAAGTACATAACTCCCTCTATCATTTTTAAATATAGCAGCAGATGCAATTTTTAACTCCTCATAGGCTTTTGCTCTTTCTATATGCGTATTCAGGTAATCTCTGAAGTCAACTTGTTGCCACATATAATTATCTTTGGGGCACATATGTATATGATAAATTTGTTCTTTTTTACCTTCAACATTATAGCCTTTCCCAAAAGACATATAAGCATCTATGTCGTCTCTTTTGGGTACTTCAAAATAGACATACCCAAGAGATTTAAAACTATGAATGATTTGTTCATCAAAAAGGTGTTCTTTAGATACCTCGATGATAATATCTATATATGGTTTTGCTTTTATAGCTGGAATGGAAGTACTTCCAAAATGCTCAATTCTTAAGATGGTTTTTCTACCTAATGCATCTATAATACGCTTTTCTTCCTGTTCATAAATATCTTTCCAATGAGGATTATGATCTTCAAGAGCTATAGGGAATAATGTATTCCAATCATCTTTTGTTAAGTCATATACACTTTTTTTCATCGAATGATTGATTTGAGACAGCGTATTCCTAGCATTGAAATTTCTCCTAGATCAGTATTTATTTCTACTGTAGTATTATCAATAATTTTAAAGTTACCATCTTGACCGTTAGCTGCTATAAAAATAGTATGAGCTTTTACATTTGGGTCTTCAAATTTTAATACAATCCAATGATCTTTTTTTGACCAAGAGCCCAAGAGTGTTGTTGTTTTGTACTCACCTTCAGGTGTCTCAGTTAGTGGGGCTTGATAATAAATAAAAGTTCCTTCTTTTTTTATCGTTAAATTAATATCTGTTACTTCATTGAGTACATTTCTATATACAATGGCAAGAAAATTTGCAGGAGTATCCGTGGTAGTATTTTTAAGTTCTTCACTTCCTACTTTTTCCTGTTTGCTTTCTTCTATATCAGTTTGTTTATTTTCTTGACAAGAAAAAAAGAAAATAACAGCAAACAGTATACTATATCTATAACTTCCTTTGAAACTCATGAGGGTTTAGTTTTAAGCAAACATTTTGGCTACATTCTCAGCTTTACGACTTTCTGAGTAGTCATAAAACCCTTCTCCAGATTTTACACCTAATTTTCCTGCACGTACCATATTTACTAATAATGGGCATGGTGCATATTTTGGGTTTTTAAATCCATCATGCATTACTTCAAGTATAGATAAACATACATCTAGACCTATAAAGTCAGCAAGTTGTAACGGCCCCATAGGATGGGCCATTCCTAATTTCATTACGGTGTCAATTTCATAAACACCTGCAACTCCATTGTATAAGGTTTCAATAGCTTCATTAATCATAGGCATTAAAATACGATTAGCCACAAAACCAGGGTAGTCATTTACCTCAACGGGAACTTTGCCTAAATTTTTAGACATTTCCATGATCGTATTCGTTACTTCATCGCTAGTGTTATATCCACGTATAATTTCTACTAATTTCATGATAGGTACCGGATTCATAAAGTGCATTCCGATCACTTGTTCTGGACGATTAGTAACTGCAGCAATTTGAGTAATAGATATAGATGACGTATTGGTTGCTAGGATGGTATCTTCTCCAGTAGCAGCGTCTAAATCTCTAAATATTTTAAGTTTTAAATCTACATTTTCTGTAGCAGCTTCTACTACAAGTCCTGCATATTCAACCCCTTCGTTCAAGTCTGTAAACGTAGTAATGTTATCTAATGTAGCTTGTTTTTGAGCTTCTGTAATACGTTCTTTAGCTAACTGACGATCTAAATTTTTTGTAATCGTGGCCATCCCTCTATCTAAAGAAGCTTGAGAGATATCTATTAATTGTACTTTGTATCCACTTTGTGCAAAAGTATGAGCGATTCCGTTACCCATGGTTCCTGCACCTATTACTGCTATGTTTTTCATATTATAACTCATTTTTATTTCCGAGAAGACGGAAATCTTATTTAATATTTATTAATGTTACTTAACTCCCGAACTTAGACTATGCACTTTAACACGCTCAGCATAAACTCTGGCGGAAACTTTATTTAATTCTATATATGCTTTCGCACTTTGGCTATGCTCAGTATAAACTCTAGCAAAACCTGTGTAATTATTTCTGCTCAGTTAATTTAACTCCATGCCAAGGACAGTATTCCCAATTTCCATTTAATGCTTCTTGATCTTCTGGACATATTTTTTTAGCTACCATTGATTGTAGCGGAAGGCGATACGTAAAATCTTCGTCATTTACTTTTACATGAAGCTTCCCTGTATTTAATGGAGAGATTGCTGTTGTACCATCTTCTAATTCATTTTTAAATACATAAAACACCATTTGTTCTCCTAATTGCCCTACCATACTTGCCAATGTCGGTCTAAATACATCTACGAGCTCTTTTATATCTGCAGGGATCTCTTCATCAGATAAAGGTGATAAAATCTCATTATCATGTATAATTGTAATCGCGGCATCTCGTTTCTTAAAACCACTAAAAGGGCTTATATCTGAATTTACTACAGAAAAAAGAGAGTATCCTACCAACTTGTTTTCTATATCTAGAATGATTTCTTCTCCTATGTCGGGAGAATCTGTAAGCGCAATTCTCCAATACTCACTAGGAATCCACCAGATTTGTTTGATGTTAGATTCCTGTTTTTTTGTAATCATTAAATCTTTAACCATATCAATGAGCTCCACTTTTTCTGCCTTTTTTTGAGCAGAAACTGTTGTAGTAGCAAGTATGAAAATAGCAACAATGAGTTTGTGTATGGACATTATTTGTTTTTTAGAAATTAGCAATGACCATTTTTGCAACACGTAAGGCTTCAGTGCCTGCTTCTAATGATACCACAGGAGTAGTATTGGTTTTTATTGCTTTCGCGAAAGCGTCTAACTCATCAAGAATAGCATTGTTAGAAGGAACATCAGGATTATCAAAATAGATTTGCTTTTTAATGCCTTCTGCGTTTTGTAGAATCATTGCAAAATCATCAGGCTGTTCTGGCGCATCTTTCATTTTTACAACTTCCACTTTCTTTTCTAAAAAGTCGACAGATATGTAAGCATCTTTTTGAAAGAAACGGGCTTTACGCATATTTTTAAGAGAAATACGACTTGCTGTAAGATTAGCAACACATCCATTTTCAAACTCAATACGAGCATTAGCAATATCTGGTGTTTCACTAATCACAGAAACGCCACTAGCAGATACATTTCTTACGGGACTCTGTACCACACTTAAAATAGCATCTATATCATGAATCATTAGATCTAGTACAACTGGCACATCTGTTCCTCTTGGGTTAAACTCTGCAAGTCTATGAGCCTCTATAAACATGGGAGTTTGTATGGAATCATTTACAGACATGAATGCAGGATTGAAACGCTCTACGTGACCTACTTGTCCAAGTACATTATGTTTTTTGGCAAGGGCAAGTAACTCTTCTGCTTCTTCTATCTTATTGGTAATGGGTTTTTCTATAAATAAATGCTTTCCAGCAGTAATTACTTTCTTAGCACATTCATAATGATGTGTAGTAGGTGTTACAACATCTATCATATCGCAGGCTTCTATGAGACTTTCCATCGTATCAAACGGGGTATACCCAAATTCTGAGGCGATGGCTTTACGTACTTCAGGAGAAGCATCATAAAAACCAATAAGTTCATAATTTTCAGATTGTTGTAAAAGGCGTAAGTGTATTTTGCCTAGGTGCCCAGCACCTAATACTCCAGCTTTAAGCATAGGGTTTATTTTTACACAAAAATAAGGTTATTTCAGGGATTTTTTTTAAGAATTTCATAGAGAAAAAAGATGTTAATTAATCTAGCTCATCTTTTCTTTGAAAGCCCAATTAAAACTGTATTTTTATGCCAATGAAGGATACGACGCGTCATCAAGGAAAACGTAGACAATTGGTAGAGATTGTTAAGAATAAAGGGGTCACTAATAAAGCGGTATTGGATGCTATAGGGAACATACCGAGACACTTTTTTATGGATAGTAGTTTTGAAGACCATGCCTATCAAGACAAAGCCTTTCCTATAGCTGCAGATCAAACGATATCACAACCCTATACAGTTGCTTTTCAAAGCGAATTACTACAAGTAAAACGAGGAGATCAAGTATTGGAAATTGGTACTGGAAGTGGCTATCAAACAGCTGTTTTATGTGAACTTGGGGCTAAAGTATATTCTATAGAAAGGCAACAAGAACTATTCAAGAAAACAAAACTCTTTTTATCTAAATTAGGATACCGACCTAAGTTTTTGAGTTTTGGAGATGGCTACAAAGGATTACCAGAATATGCGCCATTTGATAGTATTATTGTAACGGCAGGCGCACCCTATGTTCCTAAACCATTATTGAGTCAGCTTAAAATAGGAGGGAGACTCGTGATACCTGTGGGAGACGATCCTCAAGTAATGACCTTATTTGTACGTGTAGAAGCGACTAAATTTGAGAAAAAAGAATTTGGAGAGTTTCGATTTGTACCTTTGCTGGAAGATAAGAATTAAGGTATGGAATTTTCTTCAAAACTTCTCGAAAATGCAGTCTATGAGATGTCACAATTACCTGGCGTAGGAAAGCGTACAGCTTTGCGATTGGTGTTACATTTATTAAGGCAACCAGAAACGCAGACACATCATCTAGCAGAAGCATTGCTTACCATGCGAGATACGATTAAGTTTTGTAAGAAATGTCATAATATCTCTGATGTAGCATTATGTGAGATTTGTGCTAATCCAAATCGTGATGCTTCTTTAGTCTGTGTAGTTGAAGATATACGGGATGTGATGGCTATAGAAAATACGAGCCAGTATAAAGGGTTATATCATGTATTGGGAGGAAAGATCAGCCCATTGGATGGAATAGGACCTCAAGAACTCAATATTTTCTCATTAATAGAAAAGGTAAAAGAAGGTGAAGTTAAAGAAATTATCTTTGCACTAAGCTCTACTATGGAAGGGGATACTACCAATTTTTATATCTACAAACAAGTAGAAGAATACAATGTACAAACCTCTACAATTGCACGAGGTATCTCTGTAGGTGACGAATTAGAATATGCAGATGAGGTTACCTTAGGGCGTAGTATATTACATCGTATTCCTTTTGAATCTTCCTTAAAAAATTAATTACTTGAAACAACTTTCAGTCGTCATAGTAAACTATAATGTACGCTACTTTTTGGAGCTTTGCATCCGAAGTGTACAAGCTGCTATAGAGACGATAGATGCAGAGATTATTGTGGTAGATAATGATTCTCGGGATGATAGTTGTACGATGGTACGCGAGTTGTTTCCAGAAGTGATTTTGATAGCAAATGAGAAAAATGTAGGATTTTCGACAGCAAATAATCAAGGAGTAGAAAAAGCACAAGGAACTTATGTTTGTATTCTGAATCCGGATACTGTTGTAAGCGAAGATACCTTTGAAAAACTATTAAATTTTGCTTCTCAGAAACCTCAAATAGGAGCCGTAGGCGCACGTCTTGTAGATGGGACAGGACGATTCTTACCAGAGAGTAAACGTAATTTACCCACACCTAAAGTCGCATTCCAAAAAATATTTGGTAACGGAGCTTCTTATTATGTAAATACACTAGGTCAATATGAAACTGGAAAAATAACAGTACTAGCAGGAGCGTTTATGTTTCTAAAACATACAGTATATACAGAGGTAAAAGGATTTGATGAGCAGTATTTTATGTATGGAGAAGATATAGACTTATCATATACTATCGAAGAAACAGGATATCTAAACTACTATTTTGGAGAAACAACAGTATTGCATTATAAAGGAGAGAGTACTGCAAAAGATGCTACCTATAGGAAACGATTTTATGATGCAATGCGTATTTTTTATTACAAGCATTTTAATAGTAATTCGATAGAAGCTATTGTGGTACGTATGGGATTGTGGTTGGCTACGCTTTCGCGAAAGCGTATATCTGAAACACCTAAAGAGAAATCTACAGTATTACCTAAAATGTATATGATAGTAACAGATAATGAGCAACTTGTATCATTGATTTCTAAATCAATAGGCGCATCTATAAAAAAAGTTACTGACTTAAAAGACGCTATAGCTGGGACTGAAGTGTTTCTAGATGCAGCATCCATATCTTATACCAGATGTATTACATTGATTTCAGAATCAGCAAACAAGCAACTTACATTTAAGATTATACCTAAAAATACTACCTTTGCAATAGGAAGCAATAGTAGCGAAGGAAGAGGCGAAGTACTCCATTTTTAAAGATGTAATATTATGAATTTCTTAATATGAAGTCGGTTAAAAATAGTATTTTTGCACAAATTTTAATAAAAACACCTTTTACATAAGAAAATGGCAAGATTCGAACTTAAACTACCAAAAATGGGTGAAAGTGTTGCAGAAGCAACCTTAACCTCTTGGCTTAAAGAAGTAGGCGAGACTATAGAAGCAGACGAAGCGGTACTAGAAATTGCTACCGATAAGGTAGATAGTGAAGTGCCAAGTGAGGTAGATGGAGTTCTTGTAGAAAAGCTTTTTGAAATAGATGATGTTGTTCAAGTAGGGCAAACTATTGCCATTATAGAAACAGATGGTGATGCTGCAACCGACGCTGCTCCGGCTACAGTAGTAGAAACGCCTACTGTTGAAAAAGCAATAGCTGCTGTAGAAAAAACAGTAGCCGTTGCAAAAGATACGGTAGCTCCTGTAGTGAGTTCTGAAGACCGCTTTTATTCTCCATTAGTGAAGAATATGGCAAAAGCCGAAGGAATTTCACAAACAGAACTTGATGGGATTGCTGGAACAGGAAAAGATGGTCGTGTGACTAAAAATGATATGCTTGCGTATATCGATACACGTGGTACAGAAAAACAAGCACCTGCTCCTGCAGCTGCACCAAAAGTAGCGAAGGCTGCACCAAAAGCTACTCCAAGTCCTGTAAGTGTAAATGGGGAAGATGAGATTATAGAAATGACACGTATGGGGAAATTGATTTCTCATCATATGGTAGCTTCTGTGCAAACAAGTGCACATGTACAGTCATTTATAGAAGCAGATGTGACAAATATTTGGAACTGGCGTAAAAAAGTAAAAGGATCGTTTGAGCAAAGAGAAGGAGAGAAACTTACATTTACTCCTATCTTTATGGAAGCGGTAGCAAAAGCAATACGCGATTTCCCTATGATAAATATCTCTGTAGATGGAGATCGTATCATTAAACGTAAAAACATAAACTTAGGAATGGCTGCGGCACTTCCAGATGGAAACCTTATCGTTCCTGTTATTAAAAATGCAGATCAATTAAACCTTGTGGGTATGACAAAGGCGGTGAATGATCTTGCAACACGTTCTCGTGGTGGAAAATTAAAACCTGATGATACTCAAGGAGGAACTTACACAGTAACTAATGTAGGTACTTTTGGAAGTATTATGGGAACACCTATTATCAATCAGCCACAAGTAGCTATACTTGCTTTAGGAGCTATACGTAAAGTTCCTGCAGTGATTGAAACACCAGATGGTGACTTTATAGGAATTCGCATGAAAATGTTCTTATCTCATTCGTATGATCACCGTGTCGTGAATGGAGCTTTAGGAGGACAGTTTGTAAAACGTGTAGCCGAATACCTAGAAGCTTGGGACATGAATAGAGAAATCTAATAAAGGATATATCAAATTAAAAAGCCTCATTTCAATTAGAAATGAGGCTTTTTTTATGGGTAATTATAAATGATTTAAGAATTAATATTTTAAAGACATTAAATAACTTTCAGTGTATTATATTATAATATTTATATACTGTCAGTAATATTTTTTATAAAAAAATTTGGTGAACTTAAAAAATATTATATCTTTGTGCCAGTTCTTTGAAAGAGTATTGAAAATTGTAATAATTAAATTTAAGCTACTAAAGTGTATTAAGTTACACAACCAATTATGGTTCTATTGGCAATAGCAAAAGCGCTCAACGTTAGCGTAGGATGCTTAGAAGCCGTTTCAGTTGAAATCTGAAGTGGTAAAAGTCTTATATTAAGAAGAAAACAGCTAATAACTTGTTAAGCCAGCGAGGCAAAAAGCCAAAAAGTAAAAAGGCATTTAGATGGCAAGGAATAATTCGGGGGTGATATTGTGAACAACGCATATTGAATTTAATTATTAAGCATATTGGTAATATGGCAAGGCAATAGTGCCTTTTTAATTAAAATTATTAGATATGCGTGAAAAAAGCAATTATCAGTACGTTGATGATCTCATACTAGGTATGAAGACCATCCTTTCCGAGAAACGTTGTTCCTTCTCGGATGAAGAAAAAGTTCTTTTAGCTAATGCAATTAAGTACTTAGAAGATTCCAAGAAAGATGGTGAAGTAAAACCAATTGATTGGAGTATAGTATTTAGAGGAATTAATTTACTCACTAGGGTATTTTCACATTTCGAAGACTTTACGAACTTATTCTGACCCGACACCCCTTAATTTTTTCAATTTAACTCTATGGATTTAGGACTAGCAATAAAATCAATAAGAAAGCAAAACGGTTTCAAACAAACTCAATTCGCCCAGCTTTGTGATATAACGCAAGCATATTTATCTCAAATAGAAAATAATAATAAAGAACCAAATCTTTCTACACTAAAAATTATTTCGAGTAATTTGGGTATACCATTACCAATATTATTTTTCCTTTCACTAGATGGAGATGATATTAGTCCAGAAAAAAAGGAAGCTTTTAAAATAATAGCTCCTTCTGTAAAATCATTAATCAACCAGTTTTTTGCTAAATAATGATACGAACTACCAAACATTTAGCTTACACATTAAAAGTTGATTTTAAAGAGATCGAATCGATTATTAGAAATATTGATAATTTTTACAAAGAAAAGATAGAAATTAAAAGAGATAAATTTGGCAAACCAAAACTTGACGCAAACGGGAATCAAAAAAAACGAATAATTCATCCAAGTCAAAGAAGGCTTAAGGTAATTCAGAAAAGAATTCATAGAAATATTTTAGTAAAAATTAAAATGCCTTCTTATGCTTATGGTGCTGTGAAGAAAAAGGACAACATAGATAATGCAAAAAAGCACCAGGGTAAAAAATATAAATTTACTACTGACTTAAAAGATTTTTTTCCGTCAATTAAAATCGAAGCTGTATTTAAAATGTTTGTAAGTCAAGGATTTTCACCGTCAGTATCTCGAATATTAACTCAATTAACTACTTATAAGGGACAAATACCTCAAGGAGCTCCAACTTCTTCAACATTGGCAAATTTAGTTTTTATTAAAACTGGTGATATTTTGAATAAATTCGCTCTAGAAAATGAAGCAACGTTTACTTCTTTTGTTGATGATATGACTTTTTCATCTGCTAAAGATTTTAAGTCTAAAATACCTCAGATTTTAGAGATAATAACTGCAGATTACAAAATCAGTCATAAGAAAACTAATTATTCTAGAAATCCAAATGTTACAGGATTACACGTAATGAATAATCACTTAGAACTTCCAAAATCCTTTAAGGCTAAATTAGAATCTACTGAAAACAAATCTCCACAACAAATTGCTGGCTTATTTTTGTATAAAGAAAAGGTAGATAGAGCAAATAGTGGAAAATAACGATAACGGAATTTTAAAAAACCTCATTTAAAAAATGAGGCTTTTTTTATGGGGTGGCATTGTGGCTATTCAATTTCTTTAAGCTTATCCATTAATTGTTCGTAGGTTTCAATATCTACAAATATTTTACCTCCTAAATTCAAAATAGGAGTTGTAAGTGATTCAAGTGGCGTTGCAGAGTTTGCTAGTGACTTGGTAAGATAGGCCTCCATTTTAGGTTGATCACTTAATTTTTCTGTTTTAAAAAGATAGATGCTCTCTTCTAAGCTAGCAATAAGTGTATCGCAGGTAGTACATTTTTCTGTGAGATATATAAGAATAGGTCGTTTTGCCTCTATCTTCACCAACTCAAAAGGTCTTTTAAGAGCTCTGCGAGATAAACTATCATTTACCACAAGTTCATACTCATAATTAGGTGTTTTACCACGTTCTATAATTAAACTTTTGATATTTACTTTGGAAGTTGCTGGAATACGAGTTAATCTAGGCTTGGCTTTACTTTGTCTAAAACCAGTACCTGTCACTGTAATCATGACATCAAGGTCTTTTTCGTTCTCATTTACAGCATACAGAAATAAACGATTTTTTACTTGTTCATCTATAATTTTTATTGGGCGATCTTGCGCTTTTGCGGCAAAGCTTAAGAAAAGCAGTACAATGAAAGGTAATTTTTTTAGCATAATGTCATAGGATTTATAGAGTTATAACGCTAAAAAAAGATATTCCGTATACGCTTTCGCGAAATGCTATACTGAGTATGTTGAACTAACGTAAAAAGAAAGCAATTAAAAAGTAATTTCTGAAGTAGGGTATAGGAGGTCTTCAAAATTTTTGGTCCAAACTCCATCTATGAGTTTTTCTCCATATTCATTAAAAAGTCCTTCAGGTGTTCGCCGAAATATAAGGCGGTACTCATTCCCAATTGTACAGATGAGCTTTCCGTCAACAATTTTACCTGTAAAAGGACGTGTTCCTTGCTTTCTAAAAGCATTGTAATAATATTGTTTTTCTTCTACATTATAATAAATGATGGTATGTAAACTCAATATAGGTTTTCCGTCTCTGGTACCTCTATGACGTAATACGAGAAGCTCGCCGTCTAAGTCATAACGTACTTTAGAAAGCACATCATAGGGTTTGTTCTGATCTTTAGGATAGGAGCTACCCGTTCCTTTCCAATCACCGATCATAAAAGAGAGTTTTGCCATCGCTTTTTGCTCTTCTGTTTGTGCAAAAGAGATTTGAGTCACTAAAAAGGTACAAAAAAATATAAAAATGAAAGAAGGTTTTAATGTATTCATGGCGATTATTATACTTGTTTAATATGTTGTTTAGTCGTATATAGAACCCAAATAAAATAGACAAACGGTATAGATAGTAAATGGATAATGTATAGTGTCCATCTAGCGCTTAAATCTATGTACGTGTTTGATTCAGTTAATTCAAAGATACTATTGATAAGAATAAGAGTATATGGAATGAAAGTAAGATAAATTATTAGTGATTGAGCTGTTTTCCATCTATTTCTATTTTCAAAATCTTCTGCATGATCGGTAAGTATAAACATTGCTTTGCAAAACGTTATCGCACCGTAGATAACAAAGAGTTGCAAAAACATATTAAGTATTATAAACCAACTAGGTTGTGGGAAAACAAAAAAATCAAGCGCCCCAAAATATATTGATATACTTGCCGTATAAAGAGCTGTTTTTAAATAGCTGTAATATTGTTGAGATGTACTAGTTGTGTTAATAAGTAAATATCTTACACCTACAAATATAAGACTGGCTCCCAAAAAATCATTTATAAAATCTAGATTAAGCCCTTTTCCATTAGTAGCATTTGAGATACTAACATCTATGATAATGCAAATTGACCCAACTAATATATAGTTGAAATGCCTTGTAAGTATATTCATGTACGATTTAAAGAATTGTTTTTTTTGAAAAGATACTATTATTACTAAAATTATAAACCTGTAGAGTATAACTTTATGATTTATAATTGAATAGATGCTAAGTGCGCTTTCGCGAAAGCGTATACCTTAATCAATTTTCTCCCAATTAAAATTCTGAATAAAATGCTCCATATCAATGATATCAAAATACATTTTTTCTTGATGCATTAATACTGGCATTTTAATGAGTTCACGACCAGAAACAGAATCTTTCAGATGTTTCCACATGAGGTTGAAAACAGCATTATTTTTTTTGATATCTAATGCACGGTGTTTAATTCTTTGATTTCTCAAATAATCAGTGAGATAGCTGCATTTTTCACAATCGTTTTCTATAAAGACCGTAAGTTGTTCCGGATCTACAGGCAATAAATTAACCCGTTCTGCTTGCCCTTCGCCCTTACGTTTTTTAATAGTTTGTAATTGTTCTTCAAAGGTAAATATCTTTGTATACGTTGGAGTAGCACCTTTTAAAGGAATCAATATGATCATGACTACTTTGCTATGAGGTGGTATTTTTTTGATGATAGGTCTATCGGCACTACGTCTAAAACCTTCCCCTTTTACCATGAGGAAAGCTTCCTGTTCTATATCCGTATTATTTTGAGCATAGAGTGTCCACCGTTTTGCTTGTTTGTCTTCTATGAGTTCTACGGCAGGAGTTTGCGCTGTGAAATATAATGGATATATGAGGAAAAATAATGGTATAAAAAGCTTCATAAATGTCATACTTCAATAATAAAGCCACAAGATACATATTCTGATATTTTTAGCCTTCTCTAAGGCGGAGGATAGCTTTTCAAATTGTATTTTTGTGTTTCAATACAACTTTATGAAGCTTAATATAAGTAGACCTATTTGCTTCTTCGATTTGGAGACTACAGGAATTCAAGTAGCTAAAGACCGCATCGTAGAAATATCTATACTGAAAGTATTTCCAGACGGAAGAGAAGAAGAATATACACAACGTATCAACCCGACAGTACCTATTCCACCAGCTACTACAGCAGTACATGGCATAAGTGATGCCGATATTGCAGACGCACCTACATTTGCTCAAAAAGCAACAGAAATTCATAACATCATTAAAGACTCAGATCTTGCAGGGTTTAATTCTAATCGTTTTGATATCCCATTATTAGCCGAAGAATTATTGCGTTGTGATATTGATTTTGATATGAAAAATAAGAATGCAATTGATGTGCAAAACATTTTTCATAAAATGGAACAACGTACGCTGGTAGCAGCCTATAAGTTTTATTGTGATAAAGACTTGACCAATGCGCATAGTGCAGCAGCAGATACAATGGCTACCTATGAAGTTTTAAAATCTCAACTAGATCGTTATGACGAGTTAGAGAATAATATGAAATCATTAGCTGAGTTTAGTACTCGTAAAAAATCGGCAGATTTTGCAGGATTTATAGGGTATGATGATAAAGGAGCAGAAATCTTTACTTTTGGAAAGCATAAAGGAAAATTGGTAGAAGCCGTATTAGAAAATGAACCAGGCTATTATGGATGGATTCAAAATGCAGATTTTCCATTATATACTAAGAAAGTGTTGACAGCTATAAAACTTAGAGGTTTTAATACGAAACTATTTTAAACCACAGATACTATGAAACTTATTTGTATCGGAAGAAATTATGCAAAGCATATAGAAGAACTTGCCAATGAAAGGCCAGATCATCCAGTCGTCTTTTTAAAACCCGACTCTTCGATTCTTCTAAAACAACACCCTTTTGTGATTCCGGAATTTTCAAAAGATGTACATCACGAAGTAGAGATTCTAGTAAAGATCAAGAAAATAGGGAAATACATAGATAAAAAATTTGCACATACCTATTATGACGAAATAGGATTGGGGATTGACTTTACGGCACGTGATTTGCAATCTAGTCTCAAAGCAAAAGGACTACCATGGGAAAAGGCCAAAGCCTTTGATGGTGCTGCTGTGATAGGGAAGTGGTTGGATAAGAGTACGTTTGAAAATGTAGATAATATTGCATTTACATTAGAGAAAAATGGCGCTGTTTTACAAGATGGAAACACAGCACATATGTTATGGAAAATAGACGAATTAATAAGTTATGTCTCTCAATACTTTACTCTTAAGATAGGAGATGTTATATTTACAGGCACGCCAGCGGGTGTTGGACCTGTTGCTATAAATGATAAATTAAAAGGATTTATAGGAGATACTGAGATGTTTTCTATCAATGTAAAATAGTTATGACAAAAAATTATAACCTAGAAAAAGTAAGAGAGATTGCTGGTGGTGATGATAGCTTTGTAAGTGTAATTGTAGAAACCTTCTTACAAGAGATTCCTCCAGATATGCTATCTATGCAAACAGCTATAGAAAATGATAACCATAAAATGGCATATCAGTTTGCTCATAAAATGAAACCAAATATTGATATGTTTGGGATTGATTTATTGAAGCAAATCGCTGCTATGGAGAAGTGGTCAGATTCTAGCAAACCTACTTCAGCAATACAAGAACAGCTCGATCAGATTATCTCTACCCTTACAATTGTTATAGAAGAACTAAAGGAAGATTTTAACTTCTAATCTTTATGAAAGCACATATTATTACAATAGGCGATGAGATTCTCATTGGTCAAATTGTAGATACCAATTCTGCCTATATCTCAAAGGCTCTCAATGCTATTGGTGTTTCTGTATATCAGATAAGCTCTGTTCAAGATGATAAAGATCACATTCTAGAAAGTTTAGCTTTCGCGAAAGCGAACTCAGATATCATTATCGTAACAGGAGGATTAGGTCCTACTAAAGATGATATTACAAAAAGCACCTTCTGTGAATATTTTGATGATGAACTTGTCTTTAATCAAGAAGTATTAGATCATGTTGAGTATTTATTTGAGAAATACGTAAAAAAACCATTACTAGAGTCAAATAAAACACAAGCGTTGGTTCCTTCTAAGGCTACTATTTTAAAAAATAAGTATGGAACGGCCCCTGGTATGTGGATGGAGCAAGATGGGAAAGTATTTATCTCGATGCCTGGTGTACCTCATGAGATGAAAGGGTTGATGGAGTATGAAGTGCTTCCTAGATTAAAAGAACAATTTCATCTTCCATATATTTTGCACAAAACATTACTCACGTATGGAATGGGAGAGAGCGCTATTGCACAGCGTATAGAAGCTTTCGAAAACGAACTGCCTTCAGAGATCAAACTAGCTTATTTGCCTTCCTTAGGACGTGTGCGCTTGCGATTATCTACTAGTGGAGCTATAAAAGAAGATGTAGATGCCGCAATGGAAGTGCAATTACAAAAACTAGTACCTCTTGTAGCAGACGTTTTTGTAGGATACGAAGAAAACGGACCCTTAGAACTTCTCATAGGAAAAGCCTTAACAACCAAAAGGAAAACACTTTCTATTGCCGAAAGTTGTACTGGAGGAAGTGTTGTGCAACGATTTGCTTCAAATGCAGGCGCTTCTGGTTATTTAGTAGGAAGTACTGTTACATATGCTACGCGTTCTAAAATAGAGGTATTAGGAGTAGATAAGGCGCTTATAGATGCACATTCTGTAGTAAGTGCTGAAGTAGCTGAAGCTATGGCTGTGCAAGTGCAGAAAATGTACAATACAGATTATGCGATTACAACAACAGGAAATGCAGGACCCACAAAAGGTGATTCTGATGTTGCTGTAGGAACAGTATATATCGGGATTGCTACTCCAGAAGGAAGCAATGCATATCATTTTATGATGGGAAATCATAGAAAAAGAGTGATAGAAAAGACTGTTAACAAGGCATTAGAGCTATTACATGAAGAAATTTCAAAAAACTAGCATTTTGTTTTGGTGTAGCTGTAGATTTTATGTAAATTTGCACCCTGTTTTGAAATAACAAGAAAAGTTTATTAAGATGTCAAGAGTTTGTGAGCTTACAGGAAAAAAAGCAATGGTAGGAAACAATGTTTCTCACGCCATGAATAAGACGAAGCGTAAATTTAACGCTAACCTTGTAAAGAAGCGTTTTTATATTCCTGAAGAAGATAAGTGGATTACACTAAAAGTGTCTACATCTGCTTTAAAAAATATTAACAAGAAAGGAATCTCTGCAGTGCTTAAAGAAGCGCGTGCAAAAGGATTCTTAAAATAAATCCCATAAAGAGTAACAGAAATGGCCAAGAAAGGGAACAGAGTACAGGTAATCTTAGAGTGTACAGAGCACAAAGCTTCCGGACAACCAGGAACTTCAAGATATATAACTACAAAGAACAAAAAGAATACGCCAGATCGTATGGAATTAAAGAAATTTAATCCAGTACTTAAGCGTATGACGGTTCATAAAGAAATAAAATAAGTAAGACATGGCAAAGAAATCAGTAGCATCGTTACAGACAGGATCAAAGCGTTTGACAAAAGCTATCAAAATGGTGAAATCTCCAAAATCAGGAGCTTACACTTTTGTTGAGTCAGTTATGTCACCAGATAAAGTAAACGAATTCTTAGCTAAGAAATAAGTTTTACTTATAGAATAATAAAAACCCGTCTTCATTTGAAGACGGGTTTTTTGTGTTGCAGTAGCATCAGTAATAACAAAACATATATGCTATTTGTTATTTATTGTTCTAAACTATTACTTTTTAGGTTGTTTGTATTCTACTAGATGACTTCTTGTTATGGATGAGTTTAATAGATTAGGTAATTTTCTTTCAAATCGAAAAGCAAACCTTCTAAATTTTCGACTATGTTTCCTAGGAAGAATCCTATGAAAACGCTCTATAGACCCAATGGGTACAATATTAGTTGTATGAAAATAGGTGTCACCAATTTTTTCATAATGCTTTGATGAGTTATCCCTATCTGGATGTGGATCATTTAATTTCCATTGCTTAAACTTTTTCCTTTGAATTTTTGATGGTCTACCCGGTACAGGAGTTAGCCATCGTAAATAATCTAAGAATTTATTATTTACTGCAGGTTCAAAGTATCTTACAATACCATCGGGTTTTAATATGGATACAATTTTTTCAGTAAATTCAATTTCCTGTTGATGCGTTAAGTGATGTACAAAGGCTTTTCCAACTACAATATCGTAGAAATCATGAGTAAGCTCTGATTTTAAAAAGTCACCTTCTATAAACTTAATTTCTGACTCAAAATCATAATTTTCATTAAGTTGTTTGATAATATCTCCTGATTTTTGAGAAATATCATTGGCATATACTTCTGCACCGTATGCGGCCATAATAGCTGCATTGGTACAATCTCCACATCCTAGCTCTAGAATTTTTTTACCTTTTAGTTGATGTTGAAAATCACCATGATAGAGTCCCACCCAACTAGTGTCAGTTCGTGTTGCATCATTCATAAAGGCTTCTAAGTTTTCTAATTTACTTAGTATATTATTGACATTAACTTTGCTGTATACATTATCATAATGTTTTTCATTTTTTAAAGTATTCTTTTCTGAACTATTCATCTTGAAAATTATGATTTAAATTAATGAAGTCATTTTAATCTCTGGTCCAATCAACAGTATCACCTATCTCAATAATCCACTCTTCAGAGAGACCTCCGTTAATTTCTAAGACATATTTGGCTGGTACTTGAGACGAAAGGCTTGTTAAGTCAAGAGGTTTTGCATTTTCAGCAAAGGAAACCACTTTCTTATTACTGTCTATAAAAATAAGATCTAATGGAATGAGTGTATTTTTCATATAGAAGTTCTGAACACGTTCTATATCTTGTATAAATAACATTCCTTGAAGCGGTTTCATACTACTACGATGCATTAATCCAGTCTCACGTTCATAGTCATCTTCTGCAAACTCAACGTCTATCGTTTTAATAAGCGAACCATCTGCTTTGGTTAATGTAAGCGTTCCTTCCTTTGTGAATACAAATTCAGTTTCTGTAATTATAGTATCTTTTTTACTTTCTTTACAACTATATACAGCTATAGAAGCAAAAAGAATGAAGGTTATTTTTAGAAAGGTTTTCATACAACTATGCTTCTTTATCTTTTCTATTCAATGCAGTAAATACTAAATAAATGCCTATCAAAATAAATGGGATACTTAATATTTGTCCTGTGTTAAGGCCTAAAATCCAATCTTCACGACCTTCTACTTGTTCTCTTTTAAAGTTTTCAACAATTAATCGAACACCCATCAGTAGCAATACAAAGGTACCAAACAAAAGTCCTAGCTTTTCAGAAGCCTTTGTCTTCCAGTACATATAGAGTATAATGAAAAATACAATTACATAGCCTGCTGCCTCCATTAATTGCCCTGGATAACGATATGGAATCTCTGCAATTACATCTGCATATTGAGGGTCTTCTGTAAGAGCTCTTAAGGCTTTTTTTCCATTATCTATTTTTGTGAAAGCTGTTGCGCGTCTTTCCGTAAACTCGTCTTGTATAAATTTAATTCCTAGTGAGCTATCTGTAATTTTACCGACCATTTCTGAGTTAAAGAAATTTCCTAATCGTACAAATACAGCACCTAATGCAACAGGTATGGATACGCGATCTAAAACCCATAGCATTGATTTTTTGAGTACTTTTTTATTATACCTATACATTCCGTACATACCTACAATAAAAGCTCCGTGACTTGCCAATCCTCTAAAACCGGTAAATTCAAATTCAGGATTAAATCGAAATGGTAAAAACACAGATAGAGGATCTTCTGATAATAATTCGTCTTGGTAAAATAAAACATGTCCTAAACGAGCTCCAATTAAAATAGAAACTACGGCGTATATAAAAAGAGAATCTAACTTTTCTTGAGCAATGCCTTCATTGTTATATACTTTTTTAGTGAGATAGTATCCTAAAGAAAAGGCAACTACAAACATAAGACTATAGAAGTGAATGGTTAAAAAACCAAGATCTATTCCTGTAAGTGGATTCCAAGTAAATTTAAGTGCGATCATAGTGATTTGTAACGTATAATTGTCGTATGGGTAAAGATAACAAAGTCCATTTTCCTTCTGGGTATTCTTAACTTATTTTTTCTTGTCTTCTTTTGGAGGCACAGGATCATACCCTTTTCCACCCCAAGGATGACAAGATAAAATACGTTTTATAGACAATCCACTTCCTTTAATAAGGCCGTGCGTTTGAAGCGCCTCTTTTGTGTAATGAGAACAGGTAGGCGTATATCTACATGACGAAGGTGTCCAAGAGGATATAAACTTTTGATAAAACCAAATAATACCTAAAAACGGCGCTATTGCTATTTTCTTAATAGATGGCATTAGTTTAGGGTAAAGGTAGTTCCTTCACGACCATCTTTCAGCTGTATACCTAATGCTAATAGTTCATCACGTATTTTATCGCTGGTAGCAAAGTCTTTATTTTCACGTGCTTCTTTACGTAGTTTGATTAATAATGCTACAGCACCAGAGAGCTTGGAGTCATCCGCTTTCGCGAAAGCGTCCCCATCTTCAAGACCTAACACATCATATACAAAAGACTCCATCGTTTGTATCAGTAATTTTAAATCGTCTGCTGTGATCGTCGCTTTACCATCTTTAATTAAGTGTACTTGTTTCACACCTTCAAAAAGTTGGGCAATCAAAATAGGACTATTAAAGTCATCATTCATAGCATTATAGCAAGACTGTCTCCATGCAGTAATGTCCATACTACTTTTAGGAGCCGTTTCTAATGACTTCATGATTTTCATGGCTTCCATTAAGCGACCAAACCCTTTTTCACTAGCAACTAATGCATCATCACTAAAGTCAAGGATACTTCTGTAATTTGCCTGTAAAACAAAGAAACGCGCTGCACTAGGTGCAAATCCTTTACTTAAATGCGGACTATCCCCTGTAAATATTTCACCTGGATTGATACTATTTCCTGTACTTTTTGACATTTTTTGTCCATTAAGAGTAAGCATATTTGCATGCATCCAGTAACGAACAGGTACCGTCCCTATAGCGGCTTCATTTTGAGCAATTTCACATTCGTGGTGAGGAAACTTTAAATCCATACCACCTCCATGGATATCAAACTGATCGCCAAGATACTTTGTACTCATGGCTGTACATTCTAGATGCCATCCAGGGAATCCATCTCCCCAAGGGCTAGGCCATCTCATAATATGTTCTGGACCTGCTTTTTTCCAAAGAGCAAAGTCTTGTGGGTTTTCTTTTTCATCTTGAGCATTCAATGCACGTGTATTAGCAATCATATCTTCTAGCTTACGCCCGCTTAATTTTCCATACTCATGATCTTTATTAAAAGTCACAACATCAAAATAAACAGAGCCATTTTTTTCATAGGCATATCCATTTTCTATGATCTTTTTAATAATCTCAATTTGTTCAATAATATGCCCTGTTGCTGTAGGTTCTATACTTGGAGGGAGAAAATTAAAGGTGTTTAAGATATTGTGGAAGTCAACAGTGTATTGTTGTACCACTTCCATAGGTTCTATTTTTTCAAGACGCGCTTTTTTTGCAATCTTATCTTCACCTTGATCCCCATCATCTGTAAGATGTCCTGCATCTGTAATATTACGAACGTAGCGTACTTTATATCCTAGGTGTTTTAGATATCTAAAGATCATATCAAAACTCATGAATGTACGTACATTTCCTAAATGGACATTACTATATACTGTAGGGCCACAAACATACATTCCAACATGTCCTTCGAGAAGGGGTATAAAATCTTCCTTTTTCCCAGTGAGAGAATTGTATATTTTTAGTTGTTGCTCTTTGTATAATGCCATTTTTTGGGCTTTTAAATGATTGTTAACTTTATTGATAACGAAGATAGTATGCTTTATGTCAATATCAAAAGCATATTTCTTTGTTTGTCGCTTTTCTATAGATTCCTTAGTAATTTTATGATTTGAGCTATTTATAGGTGTGTTTTAAATCAATAAAGTATTTAGATAACTGGTTATAGAGGATTTTTTTTTTTTTTTTTTTTGTAACATATAGATTTACAGTATTTTATGTTGTTTTTCTTAAATAGTGGATGTTTTTTGAAAAATAGTAGTATTACATGTTATATATCTACATAACATTTGTCTCTCAATAGTTTATACGCCTATTATTTAATATATATCATTGCGAAACTTCTTTGTTGCTGATAATGAGCAGTTTATTGTTGTGTCTGAATTCCTGAAAACGGATGTGGATTATCCCTGAAAACAGATATATACTTCTTGTAAACTTTATAATTTCCTTAAATATTTGTAGAAGAATTGATGATGTAAATATCTTTAATTCAGAATGTTACAGTACTCTGATCAGGTATTTAAAAAGGCGTAATCCGAAAAGCCTTAGAGAGAGTAGGAAAAATTAATTATCAAATCATGAAAAGAATATTCATATTACTAATGATGAGTGCATTTATTTTTGCTTGTAGTAAAGATGATGCTGTAGAAGAGTTTCAACAAGACACAGACTCTTTAAACCTAACCAATGATGGAAAAGCACAAGCCGAATCAACAACGCAAATGCTAGAATTCTCTTCCTTTGATGAGATGGAAGGTTTTATTAGAGAGTTACAAGAATCAGATGCTGATCTTTTAGATGTCGCTAGAAGTAGATCTGCAGAGAATGGGTATCATTCCTTACTTTTTATCTATGATTCAGATTTAGCAACATTAGATGAATTAGGAATTAAAATGGAAGACGTTGCCATTGTACATTCATATGATGATATGTTGCATCTTTTATTAAATAAAAACGGAGAGGTTAGAGTCGCTAATCAGGTTTTTAGAGTTAATGGAGAATTTGTATATCAGTATGAGCAAGGAGCGAGTGAGCAAATAGCCGGTTTTTTAGAAAATTTTAATGCAGGTGAAATTCGTATAGAGAAAGGAGATTCTCAACAAATTAGCGAAGAATTACTAGTATATCGCCATAATAATAATGAAGATATCTCTGAAGACTTAGAAAGAGAAGCAACAACAGCAGACAATCAAAGAGGAGTAACTCATTATGATTATTTTACTGGCGGACAGTATCGTATGCGATCTAGACAATTCAATGGATACTGGTGGTTCTATAGTAATTTAGGTTTTTCTACTAAAGTACAGAAAAGAAAGCGTTATTGGTTTTTTGGATGGCGCTACTATTGGGGAACTGTAAAGAAGTATAATCGTTTAAACTACGAGATCAATTATACAGGAAATGGTGTTGGATATCCTTCATATACTAATAGTGCGCAAGGATTTAGATATTGCTTCTGTAATATCGCTAGGAGAACAGTAGATTGGTCTGTAGGAGTACCCGCAGCACCTTTTTATTACACGATTAATTCTGGGCAAAGTGTACATTGGGCACATGAGTTTAGCGTTTCACCAGATACAGAACATAGAACTATTACTTACTGATAATAGTTATTATTTAATTTATAAAGTAGAAAGATCGTCTAGTAATAGACGATCTTTTTATTGGGTTATATATACATTTCGACTGGACACAATATAAACTTCTATTTTACTGTGTTTGTAGATAGTGTACTAAAAATCAGTATCTAATTTGATATAATCAAGGAATTCTCTACGTGTTGCGATTTCTTTAAATTTCCCTCCAAACTCGCTGGTTACTGTGCTACTTTCTATATCTCGAATACCACGACTATTCACACATAAATGTTTTGCATCTATAACGCAAGCTACATCTTTTGTTCCAAGAGCTTCTTGAAGTTCTTGTACAATTTGCATTGTAAGACGTTCCTGTACTTGAGGGCGTTTTGCATAATAATCTACAATACGGTTCATTTTAGAAAGTCCCACCACAGTTCCATTTGAGATATAAGCTACATGTGCTCTCCCTACAATAGGTAATAGGTGATGCTCACAAGTAGAATACACAACAATATTTTTTTCAACAAGCATTTCTCCATACTTGTAATTATTGTCAAAAGTAGAGGCTTTGGGTTTACGATCAGGATGTAACCCTCCAAAGATTTCGTTTACAAACATTTTTGCAACACGCGTAGGGGTTCCTTTTAAACTATCATCGGTCATATCAAGACCTAAAGTTTCCATAATATGAGCAACATCTTTCTTGATGCTTGCTATTTTTTCAATATCACTTAATTCAAAAGCATCATCTCTTAATGGAGTGATTGCACTTGAACTTACATGATCATCTCCTATTGCTTCTATTTGCTCTTGGTAATGATCTGTGTTTTTTTCTATTTCTGTCTTCATTAGCATGTCATTTCTTCCTTGAATATATAGGTGTATATAAATTCTGTTAGAAATTTTTTATTGTTATCCTACTTTCTGTCGAAACAAATTAAGTTGGCTTGCAAAGATAAGTATTATAGTTTTTATAGCTACTTATTTTATTGTAGTAAGGTGGTGAGCAACAGTATTTCTATAACTCCTACTTATGGGAATAGATGCGCGTCCTATGGTGATATGTTCGTTTGTAAAGCTATCTATTTTTGAAATGTTTATAATAAATGAACGATGTGTTCTCATAAACTGTTGTTTGGGTAATTTATCTAAAATAGTGCTTATTGTTTCTCTTGTAATTAATATTTCTTGCGTGGTATATAATTTCACATAATCTCCTAAACTTTCAGTATATAATAAAGCATCAAAGTTAACTTTCATCATTTTTCGATCGCATCTAAAAAATGTAAAATCATATGATGGTGCTATTTGTACAGCAGTTGTTTGCTCTTCAGTAAATTTGTGTACCGCCTTCATTAAACGCTCTAAAGAGATAGGTTTTAATAAATAATCTACGGCTTGAAGATCAAATCCATCTACGGCATACTCTCTGTAAGCAGTAGTGAAAATCACTTTGCTTTTCCCTTGAATGGCATTTGCAAACATAAGTCCTGTCACTTCAGGCATATTAATATCTAAAAACACAAGATCTACCTGTTGTTTGCTTAAAACAGAAAAGGCTTCAGAAGCATTTTTACAACTTGCGATTACTTCTATAGTATCTATTTTGCTAAGATGTGTAGTGAGAATATCTCTTGCTGTAGGTTCATCATCTACAAGTATAGCTGTATACGTTGTACTCATGAGTGTAATTGTATTTCTAGTTGTACAGTATAATGAGTTTCATTTTTACTTTGGGTTAGTGTATATTGGTTTGGAAAAATACTTTCTAACCTTTTTCTTGTGTTTTCAATACCGATACCATGACTTTCAGCACTTATTTTATCTGGATGTATCGTATTTTGAATGGCAAACAACAATTGATTAGTTGTTGTTTTTAAACTCATATTGATCACTAGTAAACCATCAATAGCTGTTCCATGTTTAAAAGCATTTTCTACAAAAGCTATAAATAACATTGGAGGAATACTAATTTCTTTGTGAATGTCTTTCGTAAATTCTACTCTTAGAGAATCTCTAAAACGTACACGCTCTAACCCTATATAGGATTCGATATGTTTGACTTCTTCAGATAACGGGACTTTAGGTTTGTCAATTTGATTAAGAATATAATCTAACAAGTTGGAGAGTTTTAAAATAAGATCTGGCGTTTCTTCAGATCCTTTTAAGGCAAAACCATATAGGGTATTTAATGTGTTAAAGAGAAAATGAGGATGTATTTGCTGTTTTAACAAATAAAGTTCTTTCTGTTTTAATACTAGTTTTCCTTCTAGTAATTTATTTTCAAGTTCCTGATTACGGTTTGCTGTTTTGTGATTATATCTTAATAATTGAACAAAACATACAACACTTACCACTAAGTATACGAGTATCAATACAAATACGACATTACGAGATAATAGTGGCATTTCTCGAATATCAAAATTAGATAGAAATACAAGGTTTATAAACGTAATGATAAGTATCAGATATACAGAACATATAAGTGTATAAAAAAGATAGATACCAAACTTCACATACTTTTTTGTAATGAGGTATTTGGGAATAAGTATATAAGATACAAAATAGGTAATGCTAATGGTTACAGGTAATAAACTTGTCGAAAACCAAAATACAAATCGTTCGTTATTAGAGCCATAACTAAAAAAGTATGTATAAAACAACCAGACACCTATCCATAATAAGAGGTGTAGTGGTGTGAATTTTAATTCCTTTAGAATCGATTTTAGCATCCTACAAAGGTGTGTAAAATCTTTTAACTATACCGATTTTTGAGATAGATTACTGATTTACCTCCTTAAATGACAATTCTTAGTATTTAATTTGATAGAATGTCGTTTGGAAGTGGTTTATGGTTATAACAAGTATAAAAATGGGAGTTGATCGCATTACGCTTTCGCGAAAGCGTATAAAAGATACATTTGAATTATCAATCATCATTAATTATAACGACTTATGAAAAACATAACACTTCTTTTTTTATTGAGTTTTTGTCCTTTAGTAGCTCAAGTACAACAAGAAGATCAATTAGATGCCATTTTTGAGACGCTTGATACAACCAAGAAGGCAATGGGAGGGATTTCTATTTATAAAGATGGAAAGGAAGTATATCAGAAATCTTTTGGATATGCCAATATAGCGCAAGAAAATAAATCAATCGCAACGACCAAATATCGTATTGGATCTGTTACTAAAATGTATACTGCAACCATTATTATACAACTAATAGAGGAAGGAAAACTACAAATAGATACACCTTTAAGTGCATTTTTTCCTAAACTTCCTAATGCTTCGTCGATTACTATTAAGAACCTTTTAAAACATCAAAGTGGTTTATTCAATATTACGGAAGATGAAGATTTTAGCACATGGATGCTTATGCCTCAGTCAAGAGTTAGTATGTTAGGTCGAATGGTGAAGAACGGAGTTATTTTTGATCCTGGGACGGATACATCGTATTGTAATACCAATTATATTTTGTTAGGGTATATAGCAGAAGATATCACAGGAAAATCTTTTAATGATATTGTTGAAGCTAGAATTATAACTCCTTTACAATTAGAACGCACATTTGTAGGTGTAGATAGCCCTAAAAGTAAGGAAGAGGCAATATCCTATCAATGGTCGGATAATCAATGGGAAGTGGTCACAGCGTATACAGATATGAGTGCTCCTGGAGGGGCGGGGGCTATTGTAAGTACTCCATCAGAAGTAAACATGTTTACGACGGGCTTATATACAGGAAGGCTTATCTCTCAAACTTCATATCAACAAATGACAGATGTGAGTACTGGCATGGGAATGGGGCTAGGAGGGATGCCTGTTATGGGAATGCAAGCCTATGGCATGAGTGGTCAAATAGATGGTTTTAAATCATTGGCTATTTTTTTTCCTGAACAAGAGACTTCTATGACCCTTGTGAGTAATGCATATGCATCTTCTTTGCAGGAAATTATGATGCAGGTTTTACAAGTCTATTTTAAAAATTAATTATTACTAACTTTATATTTTAATTACACTATGTCACAATTAATAGATCGTATACAGGAAGGCGGACCTGTGTTTATGGTACCTTTAGTACTTATTATTATCACTATTATCGTTTTATTTATAGTAGGTTTACTTGGTAAAAAGAAATTAGTACACGTACATCAGTTGCTAGGGCATCTGAGTCTTTTTGGTATGATATGGGGATTCTTAGGATCTACTATAGGACTCATCTCTGCATTTGATGCTATTGAGTCTATAGGAAATGTATCACAACCTATGTTTTCTGGAGGGGTTAAAGTTGCGTTATTAACTACCGTTTTCGGATTAATTACTTTTTTAATTGGAAGGGCTGCCATGTTAGTATTGACTATAAAATCTCAGATGGCAACAACAAAAGAAGAATCTTAGTATTGTTTACTATATTATAAAAAATCCCTTTTCAGTATTGAAAAGGGATTTCTGTTTTTGATTTATTTTAATCAAATATTTTTTTCTTTCGAAGTTCAAAATTTTGTCCAAGATATACTTTACGTACCATTTCATCTGCAGCAAGTTCTTCAGGAATACCATGTTTTAAGATGCTTCCTTCAAACATTAAATAAGTGCGATCGGTAATTGCTAGAGTTTCTTGAACATTATGATCTGTAATAAGAATACCGATATTTTTATCTTTTAATTGAGCAACAATACGTTGTATGTCTTCTACTGCTACAGGATCTACTCCTGCAAAAGGTTCATCTAAGAGTATAAAATTTGGAGAGGTAGCTAGTGCACGAGCAATTTCAGTACGGCGACGTTCTCCTCCGGATAATAAATCTCCTCTGTTTTTACGTATATGTCCAAGGCTAAACTCTTCAATGAGTTCTTCCATCTTATGAAGTTGCTCTTTTTTAGAAAGCTTTGTTAATTGTAAGACGCTTAGAATGTTGTCTTCAATACTCATTTTTCTAAATACAGAGGCTTCTTGTGCAAGATATCCGATACCATTTTGAGCACGTTTGTACATCGGGTATTTGGTAATCTCTTGATTGTCTAAATGGATGGTACCTCCGTTAGGTTTTACAAGTCCAACAATCATATAGAAAGAAGTGGTCTTTCCAGCACCATTAGGCCCTAGAAGTCCTACAATTTCTCCTTGATTTACTTCTACAGAAATCCCTTTTACAACCTTTCGGCCTTTATATGATTTCATTAGATTTTCTGCACTTAGCTTCATAGATCGTAAATATACGTGTTTCAATGGATTTGTAATAAAACCATCAATTACTTTAGGAATGTATTAACGCTACTTAGTTAATCGTTTTGTGTTTCTAGTTCATGCCAGAATTCTCTAGCTTTACGTAAATGTGGTATTACAATAGTACCGCCTACAAGGGTAGCAATACTCATAGTTTCCATCATCTCTTCTCTAGTAACGCCTTCTTTGTATGCTGTTTCAAGATGATACTTTATACAATCATCACAACGCAATACAGTAGAAGCTACTAGGCCTAAGAGTTCTTTTGTTTTTATATCTAATGCTCCTGCTGTAAAAGCATTAGTATCTAAGTTAAAAATACGCTTAACAATTTTATTGTTATCACCAAGGATCATATCGTTCATACGTGTACGATACTCATTAAATTCTTCTATTTTCTGACTCATAGATTTTATTTTTTATTTCCGCGAAGGCGGAAATCTTATGATATTATATTTGCAACAACTTTATACTGCTTGCTGCTTTTTTAGTCTTTTTTCTTCTCGTTTTATAACAATGCGACTTATTACGATACTTATTTCATATAAGATTAGTATAGGAACTGCTACAATAACTTGTGTTGAAACATCTGGCGGTGTAATAATGGCAGAAAGAATCAATACGATCACTAAAGCATATTTTCTATTTTTCCGTAAGAATTGTGGAGTTACTAGTCCAATTTTAGTAAGAAAATATATAATAATAGGAAGTTCAAATATAATACCTGCAGCTAAGATAGAAGCTCTCATTAAACCAACATAAGAATCAATATCAAACTCATTTTGGATAGTATCTGCGACTTTAAAACCTGATAAGAAATTAATAGATAAAGGAGCAATAATATAGTACCCAAAAAATGCACCCATAAAGAATAATAAAGAAGCAATTATAATAAACCCTTTAGAACTTTTACGCTCATTTTCATAGAGTCCTGGCGAGATAAACTTCCAAAATTCATATAGTATATATGGAAAACCTACAACAACACCTGTTGTAATAGATGTCCAGATAGCAGTATTAAATTGTGCGCCTACTTTACGACTTTGGATAATAAAATCTAAATCTCCTTCTCCAATACATCCTTTTTCCATACCTACTAGGCCGGATATTTTACAAAGGATATCATAAGAAACGAATTCAGGATATGAAGGCCCAAGAATTACGACTTCGAATAAAAAATCTATAAAAATAAAAGCGACAATACCTATAATCACAACAGCAAGTGTAGATCTTATAAGATGCCAGCGTAATACTTCAAGGTGGTCCAAGAAAGACATTTCTGCTTCTTGTTTTTTTGTTTTTTGGTCTGCCATTAAATAATTCCTTCTTTTATTAAATCGTGTATGTGTACAACACCACTATATGTTTCTTGATCTGTTGCTAATAACTGGCTAATTCCGTTTTCTTCTAGGATACGTTTTGCTGTAACGGCCATGGCATCATTCTCAATAGTCTTAGGAGAAGCGCTCATAATATCTCTAGCGGTGAGTCCTTCAAAGTTATCGTTTTTAGAAAGCATTCTTCGTAAATCTCCATCAGTGATAATTCCTATAATTTTTTTGTTTTCTACTACTGCGGTAACGCCTAATCGTTTTGCAGATATTTCTACGATGACTTCCTTAATGCTTGCCTCTGGTGCTACAGATGGTTTTTCGTGTATTTGAGTAAGATCACTTACCCGTAAGTACAATTTTTTACCTAATGCTCCACCAGGATGGTATTTTGCAAAATCTTTATCAGAAAACCCTTTAAGGTCTAATAAGGCTACAGCTACAGCATCTCCTATGACTAATTGTGCTGTTGTACTAGTGGTAGGTGCTAAGTTATTAGGACAAGCTTCTACTGCTACATGCGCATGTAGTACAAAATCGGCTTGTGTTCCTAGAAAAGAATCTCTATTAGAAGTAATGGCAATAAGCGAATTGTTTGTTTTTTTGATAAGCGGAACCAATACCTTAATCTCAGGCGTATTTCCACTTTTAGAAATACAAATTACAACATCATCTTGTAGTATGGTTCCTAAATCTCCATGAATTGCGTCGGCGGCATGCATAAAAATAGCAGGAGTTCCTGTACTATTTAAAGTCGCTACTATTTTTTGTGCAATAATGGCACTTTTTCCTATTCCTGTAATAATAACACGTCCTAGAGAGTTATAAATTACTTCGACTGCTTTTGCAAATTCTTCATCTATTAAGGAGTGAAGATGCGCGATAGCTTCTTGTTCTATAACGATGGTTTTCTGGGCGCTAGCAATTATTTGCTGAGTAATATTCAAAATTTAGTTTTTATTAGGTTTGTATACCGTAAGGAATTCACTATATTTATATACTACAAAGGTATGCAAAAATGCACAAGAATAAATGAATACTGGGCAATTAGACTTACACGCTGCACTTAAGAAATATTTTGGTTTTGGGCAGTTCAAAGGGCTTCAAGAAGAAGTAATCAAAAGTATTGTTGGAGGAGATCATACATTTGTGATTATGCCCACAGGTGGCGGAAAATCACTATGTTACCAATTACCAGCACTACTTCAAGGAGGTACAGCAATCGTGGTTTCTCCATTAATTGCGTTAATGAAAAACCAAGTTGATGCACTGCGAGGTATCTCTCAAGAAGATGGGATCGCGCATGTGTTAAATTCTTCATTAACAAAAGGAGAAATTAAAACCGTAAAGGAAGATATTTCTAGAGGTGTTACAAAGCTACTATATGTAGCTCCAGAATCACTAACCAAAGAAGAAAACGCAGAGTTTTTACGATCTGTTCCTATCTCTTTTTTAGCGATAGATGAGGCACACTGTATTTCAGAATGGGGACATGATTTTAGACCGGAATATCGTAATCTTCGTAATATCATAAAACGTATAGGTGATAATATTCCTATTATCGCGGTAACAGCAACGGCAACTCCTAAAGTACAAGAAGATATTCTTAAGAATTTAGGAATTACTAATGCTAACACCTTTAAAGCGTCTTTTAATAGACCAAATCTTTATTATGAAATTCGCCCTAAAACAAAAGATGTTGATGGCGATATCATTCGATTTGTAAAACAGAATGAAGGGAAGAGTGGTATTGTGTATTGTCTTTCGCGAAAGCGTGTAGAAGAATTAGCACAAACGCTCCAAGTAAATGGATTGAAGGCAGTACCCTATCATGCAGGATTAGATGCTAAAACACGTGCCAAACATCAAGATATGTTTTTGATGGAAGATGTAGATGTGGTCGTGGCAACCATTGCCTTTGGAATGGGAATCGATAAACCTGATGTGCGATTTGTAATACATCACGATATTCCTAAGAGTATAGAAAGTTATTATCAAGAGACTGGTCGTGCAGGTCGTGATGGAGGAGAAGGACATTGTTTGGCTTTTTATGCCTATAAAGATATTGAGAAGCTCGAAAAATTTATGAGCGGAAAACCTGTAGCAGAGCAGGAAATAGGACAAGCTTTACTTCAAGAAGTAGTTGCCTATGCAGAGACTAGCATGTCTAGACGTAAATTTATCTTACACTACTTTGGAGAAGAGTTTGATAATGAGACAGGAGAAGGAGGAATGCTAGATGACAATATGCGTCATCCTAAAAAGAAACATGAGGCTAAAGATGAGTTAGTTAAAGTACTCAAAGTAGTACGCGATACTAACCAAATTTATAAGAGTAAAGAGTTAGTCTTTACCATGCTAGGTACCGAAAATGCTATTATTACCTCACATAAAACACATTTACAACCCTTCTTTGGTTGTGGAAAAGAACGTGAGAAAACGTATTGGCATGCATTGTTACGTCAAGCCCTTGTAGCAGGGTATATCTCAAAAGATATAGAAACCTACGGAGTGATAAAAATTACTGAAAAAGGACTTACATTTATAGATACACCATTGTCATTTATGATGACAGATGATCATGTATATGATGAAAGCGCGAGTAATCAAATTGTCTCAGGTGCCAAAGGTGGTGGAGCCGATAAGAAATTAGTAGAGATGCTAAAAGACTTACGTAAAAAAGTATCTAAAAAATTAAATGTACCTCCTTATATCGTTTTCCAAGATCCTTCTATAAATGATATGGCTATTAAATATCCAATGACGATCGAAGAACTTTCTTCTGTTCATGGAGTTGGAGATGGCAAAGCCAAAAAATATGGAAAAGAGTTTGTTTCTCTTATAGAGAAGTATGTGGCGGAAAATGATATTTTACGTCCTGATGACCTTATTGTCAAAAGTACAGGAGCCAATAGCGGACTTAAATTATACATTATTCAAAATGTAGATCGTAAGTTGCCATTAGATGATATCGCATCTGCTAAGGGTAAAGAAATGCCAGATTTTATTAAAGAGATGGAAGCGATTGTCTACAGTGGTACCAAACTTAATATCTCATATTGGATTGATGATATTCTAGATGAAGATCAACAGGAAGAATTGCATGAGTATTTTATGGAGTCAGAAACTGACGGTATAGAAGCAGCTCTTGAAGAGTTTGATGGAGATTATGATGACGAAGAATTACGTCTCTATCGGATCAAGTTTATTAGCGAGGTAGCTAATTAATAGGATATATTTTCCTTTTTCTGCTTTTAAATAACTAGCAATGCGAGAGTTTTGCTGAGTTTATTTAAGTACAAAACTATATACTATTGCTATTTTTTATAGCAAAAAAAATCAGGTAAGCATACTCATATGCTCACCTGACTATCAAAAGCAATGTGTTATACAGTTACTTTACTAATTTTCTTGTTAAGAAGAATCCCGTAAGAAGGCCCGTTCCAGCCATTAAGAAAATGATTCCTGGATATAGTGCGTCATGATACCCTAATGTTTCTTGAAACAATAATGCAATTAGAATTCCTGTCCCAATACCCATTAATAATAAGGCTATATTCAGTACGAGTACTTTCCAAATAGGTGGTGCTTCTCTTGTTTGCTTAAAGATTCCAGCATCCATTCCTTTTTCTATAAGTGCTAAACGCTCTTTGTTACGTGTAGAATAATGTAGATATGCGATTCCAAACAAAGATCCAAAAATGCATAATACAACGATAATTTCTCCTCCCATAATTGTCGATTTTTAATTGATTACAAATTATTTATTTGCTCATATGACGGAAGGTTTTTAAAAACGGTTACATAATTTATAAAGTTTTTTTGCTTGCGCGAAAACTAAGACAGGAATCAAAGTAATGTAAAACAGACATTTTAGTTCCGGACATAGTTACTATACTTATTTCTTTCTTCGGGTATCTCACTGAGATATTGCACAAATTCAAACTGATTTCCATCTGCATCTGCAAAATAATCTCTAATCCTGAATTCTTCTACTTGTTTTGGGTAATCTCTTTGATACCCATTACTTAAAAGATTTTTTGTAATGTCTTCTACATTAGGCACAACAAATGCTAAATGGTTGATGCCAATTTTCTCATAGTTATTTTCAGCTTTTATATGATTTTCTGTTGCTTGATTAATAGCAACATACGTATGATCATCTCCTAGATGAACCCATTCTCTAACATCATTACCACCACCACGTATTTTAAAATGAGGAAATGCAGTTTGAAAAAAATGTATCGCATCTTGTAGGTTACTTACGGTAATGTTTGCGTGTTCTAAATATATATGTTGTGTCATAAATAAAATGTTTATTAGTTAGGACAAATATCAACAGAGAGAATGATATGTAAAACGAACTTATGTACAGAAAGATACCTGTACTTTGGTACAGGTAATGACGATTTAATAATGGTTATAAACTAAAAAGTCCTCTTTTGAAACCAATATCTACGGCTTCTGTACGATTGGTAGCATTGAGTTTGGAGAGTATGGCAGTAATATGAAATTTGACAGTTCGTTCTGTGATGAATAGTTGTGTGCCGATCTGCTCATTAGTAAGTCCTTTTTTTATAAGTGTAAGTACTTGAAGCTCTCGTTTTGTAATAGGTATTTCCGGGTAACTAAACTCCTGGATAGTTTTTCCTGTTTGTTCTATTGCTACTGTTTCCTTAAGTAGGGTTTTTAATTGTTTTTGTAAGTCTGCTGCTTTATTAAGAGCTTCTTTTATTTTGTTTTTGTCACTCTTTGTGCTTTCAAGAGATGAAATGATAGCTTCTATATTAGGAAACAGTACTGCCTCAGAGATTTTACTCAAGGTTGTTTCTGGCACTACATTACTAGTAGCATGTTGTAAACGGGTACGTTGTATCGCAGTTCCAACCAATTCACTAATCGTATTCAGAATGGTTAGTTCTTTTTCATTAAGTTGTCGTGTTTCTTTACTTAGTAAGTTAATGAGACCTACCTTTTGATCATTAATGATAATTGGGATAGTTGCATGAAATTTTAAATCATTGGTGCCTGAGCTGATATCTTTTAATCGTGAGCAGGCAATTTCGCTGATGTTCACTGCCTGGCTAATATCGTCTGCGAAGTATTGCTTGATACAGTAACACCAACCCGATAAGCGTTCAGGATGATTGCTTAACGCAGGCGGTAAATTATGAGAAACAGCTAAATAAACAGATTCGTTATCAGGTTCAGTCAGCCAAATCCATCCTGTTTCAATATTCAAGATTTCAGTAGTCTTCTCTAACGATTTACGAAGCGCAGCATGTAAAGAGAACTCTTTGTTGAGGTGACTCGCGATTTCATATACATGAGAAAAGTAATCCTTATCGTTCATTATTGAGCATTAACTGTTTTAAAAGTAAAATTCTTTTTTAAGCAGAAAGACATTTATATACTATAGGCATATGTATGATATATTCCACATTCCTAAATATAATAGATATGTATGTATTTATATAATAGTTATGACATACAATAATAGGTAGTACTAATTTGAGTAACTATCTATACAAATCATTTAGATAATTTTTTTTGCCAGAGATTCTCTTATAAGATATATGTATAGGATTTCCATTATCATTTTTTCCTTCTAAATGATTAGCATTCATGATGCCTGTAAAAGATTTCATTCCAAATCTTGTTGAGTTATTAAGAGTAATGATAATATCTTTATTGTCTATTTTGTAAGCACCTACATATAGTGTGTCTTCTGTAGATAATATAAATTGATTGTTATTTTCAAGAAATATCATGGGTTCTTTTCCAATAGCTCCTATACTAGGTTTAAAAATAGAGTCCTTTATATTTATTTTTTCAATTGTGTATGCACCAATGATGTTTGCATCACCTATATATGTTGATTTCACGTATAAAGAAAAAGAGAAATAAGAAACAGAAATTAGAATGAGAAAAACACACGGAAATAATGTAACAACTTTCTTTTTTGATTTTAAAATCACCCCATTTCGTTTACCACCAAGTTTGATAAAAAAACGGTAAAGGTCTTTTCGATAACCTGAAAGTAAAATAATAGTGATCGTAAAATCCAATAATATATGATAAGTTGCAAATAGAATTTTAAATTCAATATTTAAAATTAATATATTAATGCAAACGCCAAATGATATCAGTAATGCTATTAATCGTGTTCTTTTAAATAGAATCAATGCACCTATTAAAAACTCTGTAATTCCTAAAAAAATATTATAGTTATGCGATCTGCCAAAAAATGACCACATATGCATATATTCTGACATTTCAGCAAGTGTTACATAAGCTGAATAACTTGGAATTCTAAACTGCATAAAAAGAATTTTAGGGATCGCAAAACAAATCATTTTAACAGATAAATAGTAAATCACTAAATATGTAAGTACAGTTTTAATGTTTTTCAGCGTTATTAACTTTTTCATATAATCGGAATTCGCTTGAACGTTAGTTAGAAATAAAATGGCTGTATGTAACCATTCAAACTCAAGACGGATAGCTTCCGATATTGTTACTTCAAATCATTTAATATCGTTTTACTGGAGTTTTGTAATATCATCCAAATAGGTGTTTAATGCATTCTTCGCATTATCTGCTATACTTGGGTAGATAAATGCTTTCGTAATCTTTTTCTTTTTTAATCGTCTCCTAATGTATTCTGCCATATGCTTATGAATATTAATGCAATAAATAGGTTTGTTGTCAGGTTGGCTATTTCTAAAATAATCTTCGAATGGGGTATTTGGGAATGGATTGAAAATAAGTAATCCTTCCTGAGGAATTATATTTTGATTATAAATCGAGGTAAACTGACTTATGATATTTTTCTTGGTAATTGTTTTATCCTCAAAATCTGATAAAAAGTAAATCAGATTCTCTTGATCAATATACCTATAGTAATCATCTACTTTTGGAGTTTCATTTCTTGGTATTCCTTTTAAATTAATAAAATTATAATTTGGATTTAGCTCTTTATCGATTTTATAAATTGAAAAGTAATCTTTAATAGAATTAGAAGTTCCATGATAATTTATTTTTTCAGTAGCAAAGTATAAGCCAACATCAAAATTATAGGTCCAGTCTAAAAGCGGTGTTGGAGCACCATAATGTTGAAGAATGCTCATTAATGGAAAATCAATTTCCCAATTTTTCAACCTATAGAATTCAAAAACTTTTTTGAATAGAAAATCTTTCTTTGCCCTATTCAGCATAAACTTAAACATTTTAAGATATTCAATATTTTCTTTACCCTTCCATTTTGTAAGTGAGTTGAGTATCCAAAACCTTTGCGCAGAGTTGTATAGTTTATATGTTGCAGAACTCATTCCTCTATAGATAAATCTTTTTTCTTCTGTGTTTAGATAGAGTTCACTATTATACCATTCATCAAATTGTTCAATCGTATCAATGGTATAATGATAACTGTTATGCGATGTGCAAAAAGTACTTCTCTTATCGTTTAGATTATTATAAGTGTCTAAATTATCCATGTGAGCTTTTATTTTAGTTAGTCATTACAAGAATATTATAATAGGAGTACGTTGATGAAATATAGCGTATGCTCTTATAAATATAGTTGATTTATAATAGTTTATAGAATTTTAAGATAGTACGATATGATGTAATCTTACTGTTTTATGGAAGATGAGAAGCATTTCGGTAACAGTAGATCACCCATGTATGTTCTTTTTAGTAACTTTTCTAACAAATCCTGTAACCATATGATACTTTAAATAGTCTTACGTATGTATAATGACCCATCAAGATGACCATATCTATATCACCAAAACGTTGGCAGGCGAGGTAAATGCCTTTGCCACGCTTATAGATAGGTATAAACATATGGTATATACACTTAGTTTGCGTATGCTAAAAACCACTGAAGATGCAGAAGAAGTTTCGCAAGATGTATTCTTGAAGGCATTTCAGAAATTGGAGAGTTATAAGGGAACGTCTAAATTTAGTACATGGTTATATAGTATTACGTATCATAAGTGTCTGGATACGCTTTCGCGAAAGCGGAAACAACCCACACATTATGCTGCAGAGATACAAGAAGAGATTACCGAAGAAAAAACAGCAAGCATTCTTGAAGCCATTGAAGCCAAGGAATTAAGAGGAGAACTAGAACGATGTATTCAACAATTACGAGAAGAAGATGCTTTTTTAGTGACGTTGTATTATCTTGAGGAGCAAACGCTGGAGGAAATAGCTATGGTCACGGGAATAACAAAAAATAATGTAAAAGTGAAGCTCTTTCGTAGTAGAAAGAAATTATATACGATTATGGCAACACAATTACCTAAAGAATTAGTAGCGCGTTATGAAAGAAAATGAAGAAAAATTAGTAGATCAAGTTGTGTCTAAAGCGATACAAAAAGTAGCTGTACAATCACCATCGTATGATTTTACAGAAACACTTATGCATAAAATTAAAGTAGCAAAAGCTTCACAAACTACGATTGTATATCAACCCTTGATTTCAAAACGTGTTTGGGGTCTGCTCGCTATTATTTTTGTACTTTTAATAGGGTTTGTAAGTATACAGAACGTAGGACTTACTTCTGTTTCTGAAACCCTACAAGAAGTAACGAATAAGATACCTTCATTTCAAATACCTACTTGGGAACTATTCAGTTTTAAAACTTCTATTGAGGCTACAAGTCCATTTGTATATGGTGCCATTGTACTTGCGGGTTTTTTATTAGTAGAGATCGCTATTTTAAAGCGAAAGTATAAGTGGTAATGCACTAGTAATAGACGATAGCTAACTTTGTAGACTTATCTATTATTTTTTTGTCATTTAATAGAATATACGATGCAATATATGTAGGATTATGTTGAGAATCATAGGTATACTCAAAGAGAAGATCCCTATGTATAATTGCCTCCTTCTGAAAGTGATAATCATCTCTCGCTACCTTTATTTTTTTACTACGATCAGTATCATAGGATATTTCATATATAATATTGTTTTTCTGAGAATCAACTTTTGAATAGGTTTCTATTCGGTTTTGATTATCATAGGTAACTGTTATATTAGTTTCTAAGTACATGCCTTCCACAGTCTCATTTTCTTGTAATTTCCACTTTTTAGGATGTTTATCAAGCTGTTTGTACGTTAAAAAATAACGATCTGATACTATACTCACACTATTAAAACGACCTTTCGGATCATAAGTATAAGTACTTTTATAGGTATCTATAAGATCGCTTTCTACAGTAAATTCATGTTGTAATAAAGTCTGCAATTGTCCAGTTTTCGTATAGGTAGCCTCTCCATATCCGTAAATTGTAAACTCTGAAAAATAAATAACAGATTCATCAATTTCATCTTCCTCATTAAATGCAATAGCTCCTTCAGAGCGGTAATGTGTACGCGTGTGTAATTGGTTATTTTTATAATTGTATACAATACTATCCATCATCCCGCCTTCAATATCATAGGCCATATAATTGGTGAGCTTTCCTTTTTTGTAGATATACGTATAGAAATCATCTTCTTTGATAATTGTATCATTTACTATAATAGGAAGTAGTTCGCTATTTAGATTTTCTACAGTAATATCATCAAAGACATTATCTGTGGTATATTTTGTGATTTTTCTATCGGTATTTATTAGGTAATAATAATTCTCTGTATACGTCTGGTCACTATCTGGAGATATATGCTGTGTGAATGTGCGATTCACTTCACGTACATTGCCTTCTAAAAACAACGGATTGGTTACTTTCTCTTCTTCTAATGATCTGTAAAAATCATTCTGAGGTGTTGGAAAATCAGGGAGTGTTCTGTTTTGAGCATTTGTTAGATATATGCAAGAAAGTAAGGCTAGGGAAACGTAAAACTGTTTATACATATAGGTGTTGATAGGTTAGTGTCCCAATATAACGTCAAAAGAGTAGGATTATGATACTGGAGATGTAGTATGAAAAAAGCGCCCACCCTTCCCCTAGGCAAGCACTTATTTTCATGATCGTAAAAAATTAACTAACTCTTAATCTTTAGAGTTGAAAGATGCATAAATGATACAATACACCATTACGGGTTTCCGTAAGAAAATGAAGAAATAAATGAGTATGTATATATTGATTTTTACAGTGAACTTATTCTAATCTCTTGAAAAAGAAAGGACTGTATTCTGGTAGGAGGTCAGGATGGGCAATAGCAATAATATCTTTGAGGATAATATCAGGTCGTAAAGGGCCTAACTCAAAGTATAACAAACCTCCATTTTTACCTATTTTATTTGTGTAGGTAAAGGTGTTGCTGTTTTTATAAGCATCGAAGAGTTCATAATTCTTACTATTTGCAAGCATTTGTGCTTTGCTTTTGAAACTACCTGCGCCTATCCACAAGGGAGCGTGTTGTGCTTTTACTAACACACTTTCAAAGTTTAATTGTAAACTTCCTGTATTTGGTGTGTCTTTCCAAACATAATCGGTATTGGCATCTTCTAAATATTTTGCCACAAAACTCTTCCCACCAGGAATATTCCATATATCTTTAAAGGGAGAACCAGAAAATACAACAGGCTTTTCTGTAACATGTGAAGCGATCTGCTTTGCATCTAAATAATCTTTCTCTACTTGCTTAAAAATCTGATGCGCTTCTGTTTCTTTATCAAAAAAAGCAGCAATAAATTTTATCCATTCCGCACGACCTAATGGATGTTGTTCTGTCCATGCACCATCTAAAACAACTGGAATCCCAAATTGAGCGATTTTATCTAAGGTCTCATTATTGCCATTTACCGAAAAACCAATCACTAGTTCAGGAGCTAATTCTAAAAGGAGTTCCATATTAATATCAATGCTACTGTTGAGGTTTTTAATCTCTCCCTTATCGATTCGAGCCCTTGTTTTTTTTGAAGATATATAATCAGGATTAGGAAAGCCTACTAAAAAGTCATCAACACCCAAATACTCTAAAGAAGGAATATTTGTGGTAGACATGGCGACCATTTTTTTAATAGGAAGCTCTACAATAACAGTATTTTCATCTTTTTGCTCATAAGCGCTTTTATCTTTGGTTAAGATATAGGTAAATGTTTCTTTACTATTTGGCCAAGCAGCAGTTACTTTTATTTCTGTATAGTTTGTATAATGTGTGATAGAAAACCCTTTTGCATAGTCTATGTGTTCAACTCTTTTCTCTTGGGTAGCTTCTTGCGATGATATAGCATTATTTTTTTGTGTCTTTTTACAGGAGATAGAAACAAACAAAAGAGATATACAGAGGACTAGAAATCGCATAGATAAAAATTTAAGAAACCAAAATTCGTTATTTTTTTTGTATCCCCATCTATAGAAGGGTATTTTTGATTATTAAAAAATTATCAATGAAGTTTTTATGTTCTTGGAGTGGTGGTAAGGATAGTTGTTATGCTTTTTACAAAGCAATGCAATCTACATATCAACCAACGGTACTTCTTAATGTGATGAATGAATATGGAGACAGATCGCGCTCTCACGGAATTCCTAAAGAAATCCTCATAGCGCAAGCTGAAGCTATTGGAATTCCTATTCATTTTTTTAATAGTACGTGGGCAGATTATGAAGTGAATTACATCAAACACTTAAAAGATCTTGTAAAAACATATGAAGTATCTCATGCTGTTTTTGGAGATATAGATATAGCCTCACACCGTGCTTGGGAAGAAAAAGTATCTGAAACTGCTAGTATAGAAGCCATCTTACCCTTATGGCAAGGTGATAGAAAAGAATTAGTCCTTGCAATGATTAAAGACAGAATAGAAGCCATGATTGTTTCTTGTAATCAAACATTAGGACCTGATTTTTTAGGGCGAACTATAGATGTAACTCTTCTAGAAGAATTAGAAACAATGGGTGTAGATGCTTGTGGGGAGAATGGCGAATATCATACACTTGTCGTAAATGCTCCTTTCTTTAAAAACCGATTGGATATTCAAATGGTTGGAAAAGCTACTTCGAGCAACTATAATTTTGCAGAACTACAATTAAAATAACTACTATAAAACAGGAATCTCAGTAATTACTTTGATAGCGTTGTCTTCTTTTTTTAGATGAATCACATCGCCATATGCAATTTTAATACCGAATGATTTCTCCAAAGGAACTTCTAGAAATTTAGCAAGCAATGAACGTATCGGACCTGCATGCGTCACAATAATTATAGGCTTTGTTTGTGCTGATTGGATTAATTCCTCAAAAAAAGAATATACTCGTGTCGTTAAATCAATATACGATTCTCCATTAGGAACGCGTACGTTTACAAAGTCATTCATCCACGGAGTTATATCTTTCTGCGGTATATCATTCCAAGGCATGAGTTCCCAATCTCCAAAATTTAATTCTAAGAGCCTATCGTCATAAGTAATAGGGGATGTATACGCTACTTCGACGAGCTCAGCATACCATTTCGCGAAAGCGGAACAACGTTGTAAAGGACTAGAAATAATATGATACGCTCCTTTAGGAATGGTATCTAAAATTATCTTGAACTCTTCAGGATAACTATCTGCAAGAGCTATATCACTTTGCCCATAACAAATACCTTTTGCGATGTTGGGAGTGGTATGACGTACTAGATATATGTCCATAATGCAATGAGGCTTATATAAAAAATGACTTCAGAAAGTTGTTGTACAGCACCCGCACAATCACCAGTTTGACCGCCGAGCCATTTCGTGAATTTGGCACCTAGATACATTTTAGATAAATACATAGGAATGATGACCAAGAGCACGAAAGGAGATTTAAAAAATAACAAAGGAATCATCCCTATAAGACCACTCACGATCACAATACCAATACCAATATTTTTTGCAGCAGGTTTTGCTTTGCTATCTTCTGTCTCTCTCACATATGGATGCGTATAGAGTAGGGTAGTAGCGATAAATCGACTTAGACTATGCCCAGAAATAATAGCTAACGGAATATAGTGTACAGGAACTTCTCGTAATGCAGCAAACTTCATTGCCAATAAGAGTCCGATGCCAATAACACCATAAGTTCCCAATGTAGAATCTTTCATAATAAGAAGAATCTTCTCTTTAGTCCATCCACCACCAAGGCCATCACATACATCTGCAAACCCATCCTCGTGAAATGCGCCTGTGGTATAGATAGAACTTGCCATACTGAGTAACAATGCAATTTCTAAAGGCAATATACAGGAAGTGCCGTAAAAAACTAAGGCAGCAATACTACCCACCAAAATACCGACTAATGAAACATACCGAGCACTTTTTTTAAGATAGGTAGGATTGTGGTCTACCCACTTAGGACACGGAATACGTGTAAAGAACATTAAGGCTGTAAAAAAAATATGAATTTCTTTCTTCATTTAATTTGCTGTTTCACTGCTTACGCCAGCGCTTTCAAAGCTAGCCATATCTTTTAAGAAATTAACCGATGCTCTTAATATAGGGATTGCTAATGCAGCGCCAGTTCCTTCTCCTAATCGCAATCCTAGTGATAGTATAGGTTGCACGTTTAAGAAATCTAACATCTTTATATGACCTTGCTCGTTTGAAGTATGTGCAAATAGGCAGTAATCTAACACATTTGGTTGCATTGCATGCGCTGCCAATAAAGCGGCAGTTACAATAAACCCATCAATGGCGATCGTCATTTTTAATTCGGCAGCTTTTAAAATAGCAGCAGTAATCATGGCGATTTCAAATCCTCCAAAAGTCGCAAGTGCTTCTTTAGGGTTTTGAATATCATATTTTTGATACACCTCTGTTAGAATACGTTGTTTTTTAGAAATTCCATTTTGGTCGAGACCAGTGCCAGACCCTACACATGAAGCAATAGGCGTTTGTGTGAAATAGCTCATTAATAAGGATGCTGATGAGGTATTTCCAATACCCATTTCACCAAATCCAATCGTATTTACTCCTTCTTTATGTAAATCAGTTACAATGGTTTCAGCATGTTGGAAAGCGGTTTTGAGTTCTTCTAGCGTCATTGCTGGAACATGCTGATAGTTTTTGGTGCCCATAGCTACTTTTGCATGTGTGATAGCTATGTCTTTATCAAATGTATGATTTACACCAGCATCTACTACTTTGAGATGTACATCATTGGTTGTACTCAATACATTGATAGCAGCGCCTCCTTGTACAAAATTGTACACCATTTGCGAGGTTACTTCTTGCGGAAATGGATTTACTTCTCCCTTGGCAGCAATGCCGTGATCTCCAGCAAAAACAACAATGGTTGGTTGTGTAATAACGGGGGTTTCGGTTTGTTGTATACAGCCGATCTGGAAAGCAATTTTTTCTAGCATTCCTAAAGCACCAATAGGTTTTGTTTTTAGATCTATTTTATGCTGAAGCCTAGCTTCTAGTTCGCTGTTTTTTGTGGTTATAATCATGTTGTTTTTGTAGGATTTATTTAAGGGTCATAGGAATTCCTGAGACCATAAATGTCGCTTTATCTGCTCGTTTTGCAATGTGTTGATTCACCCAACCTTGTAGTTCTGTAAACTTTCTTCCCACTTCTGTTTGCGCGTGTACACCCATTCCTATTTCATTAGAAATGATAATAATTGTGGCGTCTATGTTTGCTAGTTTGTCAAATTCCGCTTTCGCGAAAGCTAAACATTGCTGAATATCGTTTTTGGTATCAACAAAATAGTTGGTAAGCCACAACGTCACACAATCTATCACCACCACATCATTGGTAGCAACGACGGTAGAAATATTTTTTTCTTCCTCTATAGATGTCCATCGCTCGTCTCTATCTGCTTTATGTCGATCAATACGTTCGGTATGATCACCACCCCAATTGCGAGAGGTTGCAATATAAATTGGAGTATCAGATAAAGAAGTTGCTAATGCTTGTGCATAGCTACTCTTTCCTGAACGTTCACCACCTGTAATATAATAGATCATAGATTATATTTTTCGAAATTTTTGAATACAAAGATTATGTTTTTTTGAATTAATAGTAAAGAAAATATGTATTGATTGTAAAAATGATAGTATCTTCGCGCCGAATTTTGGTTTGATAGCGTCTGTTTATGATGTTATCGATTAAAAGGGAATCTGGTGCAATTATTATTATTAAATCCAGAACTGTTCCCGCAACTGTAATTCTTTGCTACTAAAGTTTAGCACCGTTTAGGATGTGATTTACTACAAGACCACTGGCATTTGCTGGGAAGGTAAAATCACATAAGATAAGTCAGGAGACCTGCCATATTCAGCAAAGTAAGTCAAACTTTCGGGATAAAAGTTTACGTATAATAGTGATTATACTATTCTCGATTTTAATTTAAAAAAATGAACAAAAAAACAAATGCGTTTGTAGCATTAGGAATGCTTTTTTCTGTGTGTACGTATGCACAAGAAAACCAACAACCTACTGTTGAAACATTAGAAGAAGTGGTATTAACAGATTCTCGTTTTGCATTAAAGCGTGAAAACTCTGGAAAAACAGTTATTACCATTTCTAAAGAAGAAATTGAAAAAAATCAAGGACGTTCTGTTGCTGAATTAATCAATACAAAATCTGGTATTGAAGTAAATGGAAGTAGAAGTAACGCAGGTCAAAACCTAGGTGTTTTTGTACGAGGAGGTAGAAACCGTCAGGTACTAGTGATTATAGATGGGGTACAGGTTTCTGATCCATCTCAAATTAACGGTGAGTACGATTTACGTCTTTTATCTTTAGGAAATATTGAGAAGATAGAGGTAATTAAAGGAGCTGCAAGTACACTGTATGGAAGTGGAGCTGCCGCTGCTGTGATTAATATTACTACTAAAGATGCTGGTGATGAGGCTGTAAATGTTGTGATCAATTCTAGTGTGGGGACCAACCAATCACAAGATGATCAAGACTACAGATTATCAGATTTTAATAATAGTGTCAATGTAAACGGAACGCTAGATAAGTTTACGTATAAGGCTGGATATAATCAGCAATTTACCGACGGACTTTCGGCTGCTTTAATAGAAGAAGGAGAAGCAGAGCGAGATGCATTTTCTAAAAAGAGTTTTGATTTGAATCTTGGATACCAGTTTACAGATGCTTTTTCTGTAAACATCTTTGGAAATATAACAGATATTAATTCTGATTTTGATGGAGGTGCCTTTTTTGATGCTCCTGGAAACGAATTTAATAGTGATCAGTATAGAGTAGGGATCTCTTCTACATATAAGTACAATAAAGGGAGCGTACATTTAAACGCATCGTATAGTACATTTGACAGAGCGTTTATCTCTGATTTTCCATTCTTTGCAGAAGGTGAGAATTTGATATTGGATGTGTATAATAAGTACACGATTAATAATTCTTTCTATACGATTGTTGGTTTGAACGTCATTGATAATCAAGCTACTTTTGAAGGAAATACTGTTGATGAAAATCCAGATTTTAATATCGTAGATCCCTATGCCAATGTGGTGTATGTATCTGATTTTGGTTTAAATATTAATGCAGGAGCTCGTCTGAATAATCATAGTGAGTATGGTTCAAATTTCACGTATAATATTAACCCTTCATATACCTATAAATTTGGAGAAGGAAGCTATGTAAAGCCATTTGGATCGTATAGTACATCTTTTATTACGCCATCATTAAACCAATTATTTGGAAATTTCGGACCAAATCCAGAATTAGATCCAGAAGAAAACTTGACGATAGAAGGAGGAGTTGAAGTGAAATTAGGAAAGAATTTTAGAGCTAGTGCTTTATATTTTGACAGAGAAGAAACAGATGTGATTCAATTTGACTTTGAAGCTGGGTATTTTAATAGTGAAGAAGTTGTCAATACGAGCGGTATTGAAGTAGAAGTAAATGCTACGCCTGTTAAAAATTTATCATTAACTGCGAACTATACGTATATCGATAATGAAAATAATGCAGTGTTGATTCCAGAAAGCAAAGCTAACTTCTCAGTTGGATACGACTTTTCTCCAAGAACATTTGCTTCTGTAGCGTATCAATATACAGATGATAGATTGGCTAATGACTTTAGAGAATTTCCAGCAACAGAAGTTACACTAGAAAGCTTTAGTCTTGTAAATCTTGCCTTTGGACATACTTTAAAAAATGAAAAATGGCGATTTTTACTAAGTGTAGATAATGTATTAAACGAAGATTATCAAGATGTTTTCGGATTTACATCAAGAGGTGCCAACGTAAAACTAGGAGTAACATTAAATCTCTTATAAAAAATAATTCTTAGTTGAATTAAGCAGATGCTATATTCCTTTATAAGATATAGCATATCATTAAAAAGCCCTTATCAATAATTGATAAGGGCTTTATTTGTTTGTGTATTTATACAATTATTTCTTCTTAAAAATCAGATTAAATAAGAATAGAATTACAATCGCTCCTATAGCGCCAGTGAGTATGGCTCCAATCCAACCAGAACCTAGGCTTACGCCCAGCTTTCCTAGAAGCCACGAACCGACAAAACTTCCAATAATACCTACAATAATATTTCCAATAAAACCTAGCCCGCTACCGCTGTACAGTTTACTACCTAGCCAGCCAGCTAAAGCACCAATAATAAGTGTTGCAATGATTCCCATGTCTTGATTTTTAGTTGTTAACACCTACAATGTAATGGATTTTTTTGAGATTTACTTTTGAAGGTATATTTTAGAAACGTATGAATATATCGTATCCAGTATAAAAAAAAACGGAGATTGTTACACATATTGTATGTAACAATCTCCGTTTAAATTATAATATGATTACGTGATTACTATTCTAACGTACTAATCACTTGCGTCTCATTATGTAGTGTTTTATGAACAGGGCACTTATCTGCAATTTGTAGAATACGTGCTTTTTGTTTGTCGTCAAGGGAATCTGCTGTTAGTTTGACAACACGTGTGAAGGTATCAATCTTTGCCGTGGGATCATCTTCACATGCTTGACAATCTTGAGGATAGGATTTAGAATAACTCGTATGTACCTCTACATTATCTATTTTCCATCCTTTACGTCTCGCATACATTTGTATGGTCATAGCGGTACACGCTGAGAGGGATCCCGCTAATAGTTCATACGGTGTAGGTCCATAATCATTTCCTCCAATACTTGGCGGTTCATCTGCTTTCATATAATGATTCCCGAGCTTTAGTTCGGTGGTATATTTATCTTCATCATCTAGACTTGCCACTACTTGGTAGGTTGTACTTATTGTATCATTTTCTACAGCCGGAATATATCGAGCAGCCCATCCAGCGATTACTTTACCTACATAAGAAGCATTTTTCTTATCAATTAATAAATGCTCCGAGCCATCTAAGGTCACAAAACTTTTTGGGTGATGTGCTGCATGATAAATCTCTTCTGCATTTTTAATAGATACGGTAGCATCCTGCGGTGAATGTAAAATCAATAAGGCTTTATTGAGTTTACGAGCTGCATCTGTACAAGAACACGCTTCTAGATCATCTATAAATTGTTTTTTGAAGGTAAAATCACGACCGGCAAGCGTTACATTGGCTTGTCCTTCTTGTCTAATAACTTCAAGTCGACTACCTAATTGTTTTTGCACATGCTGCGGATTACTAGGGGCTCCTATCGTAGCTACTGCAAGTACACTCTCTATTTGACCACCCGCAAAAATAGCAGCAGCACCTCCTAAGGAATGCCCAACTATAAGCGAAGGCGCTTTGTATTCTTTGGTAAGAAACTCGGCAGCACTGATGAGGTCTGTGACATTAGTAGAAAAATTAGTGTCAGCAAAATCACCTTCACTTCTTCCCAATCCCATAAAGTCAAAACGTAATACCCCAAATCCTTCAGACGCTAGCGCACGACTTACATTTCGAACAGCACTAAAATCTTTACTACAGGTAAAACAATGGGCAAAAATGGCAAAATTATGAGGATCTTGATTTGCAGGAAGATCCAATCGAGCAGATAGAGACTTCCCTTCTGCGTTTATGAATGTTAATTTACGTGATTTCATGAAGTTGATTTGTTTTGATGTCTAGCTAAGTCGGTTTTCAAAAAAATACCTAACGAATTTTGATCTGTTAAGGTACAAATATTCCTATCTTCAAGTATCGTTTTTTTTCGCTTTAAGCAAAAAAATAAATAACGAAACCCTACTTTATATAGATCTAAATTTTCTACCTCCTATTATGTATGAATCCTGAATTACGGGTCTATTTCTCTTTTTACAAGTTTTATTAGCGTACCTTCCGTCGTGTATTATGTACTTATTGATATTAATTATCTCTTTGCTTCACTTTTGCAAAAAGCTAAGGCTCACTTTTAAGTCTTTATTTCTACTCATAAAACGTCAGTAAACAGACCAATGACTGATTTCTGAAAAGTATCTATTAGTGATTTTAACGATACGTTTTGCCGCTATCATTACGTTGCAATTCGTTTTAATGCAAAAGAATATGACTTTATTTAGTACCAATGTTCATTCCATTTTTGTACCCAAAAAAATACAGGTATTCCTGTTTTTTATAGATGGGCGTGCCCTTTATCCTGAATTATATTCAGAATAAAGGTCGGGCTTTCCGATACAATTCCTCGCACTTCTCCCGATCACAATCGGGATCAGGCTGCGGGATTTCCACTGCAATCCCTCACGCAATACCTAATAAAGATGATATTATGAGTACAGAAATACGAGTAAACAGACCAACTCCTATTACGAGTAAAAAACACATAATCCTATTTGATAATAAGACCGATGTTATACAAACTATCAAAACCTTAGAAGCAGGAAAATCTATAGTCATATCAGATTTCTATAGCAACGGCTTAGTAGTACTCAAAGCATTAAAAAATTATCTTAATAAAAAACTACCTAACACATCATTTCAAGAACAACGTACGTTTCGATCTACATATCATAAATTATCTAATCGTATTCTCATTGAAATTGAAGATCATAAAGTAGCCTTAAAGAAAGCACCTTCTATTGGTTGGCTGAAAAAATTATATCCAGAAATACCTGATTTTGTATTATCATTTCCACAAGTACAAGGACTCAACAGTTCGTGGCAATGGTATACTAATGGAATTTCCATACCAGTATTACGTAATAAGATACATCCCTATTATGGTACTTATTTTCCAACACGTTTTGATCATCTTACTCTTTTTGACAACTGGTTAAAACGCTATGAAGGTCCTAAAAAAACGGCTATAGATGTAGGTATAGGAAGCGGTGTACTTTCTTTACAACTTCTAAAATATGGATTTCAAAAGATACATGGTACAGATATTAATCCAAATGCTATTATTGGATTGGCTGATTTTATGTCAGACACGAAATTGTCAAGAAAAATTGCGTTAGATTTCGCCTCTCTTTTTGGTAATTATGATACCCCGACAGAACTCATTATTTTCAATCCACCTTGGTTACCCAAAACCAATCAAGAAGACGATGTTGATGCTGCTATTTATTATGATGAGCATTTATTTCCTGATTTTTTCGCGGAAGCAAAACAACGATTATTACCAGAAGGACAGATTGTAATTTTATTCTCAAACTTATTTCAAATTACAAACTTTAAAACAACACACCCTATTGAAAAAGAACTTTCTGAAGGAGGGAGATTTCAATTAAAACGCTGTTTTAAGAAACGTGTAAAAGAAGCTTCTAGTTTGACAAAGCGAGATCAGAATTGGCGTGGCTCTGAAGAAGTCGAACTTTGGGTATTAATACATAAGGTGAGTTTGTGAGTTTAACTATTTAAGGACGTAAAAATTTAAGAGTTTAAATGTTTAAAAGTTATTTGCTAAACGTTGATAGGTTGAAGAGAAGATAGCTTCGGTACATTTTTACAGAAAAAGTACCTAATGTCTAATTTTTAAATGGAGTTAAAGCTGGGAGACTGAGTGGTTTTACATCAGAACAACGTGATGATTTAAAATTGTATCGAAGTCAACAGAGTTGATGTGTTTAGAAGTTTAAATATTTAAGAGTTAAAAATTTAAAAAAAAAATGTGTTGTAGTGTAAATTGAGCTACATTCAGGATACGCTTATGAAAATTTGGATCAAGATTCCCATTTCTATATTGTATTTTTGAATTACTTTCAAAGAGATTTATGACACATCCGTCTACTGAAAAGATAGCACCCATTTCTCATAGAATTGTTATCCTTGATGTCCTTAGAGGTTTTGCGCTCCTAGGCATATTTGTAGTCAATATAGAAATTATGAATTGTGTCTTTATGAATCAAGATGCATTTTCACAACAATGGACTTCATCTCTAGATATACTAGCCGTTCGATTCCAACAGCTTTTCTTTTATGGAAAATTCTTCCCGATATTTTCTTTATTATTTGGGGTAGGGATTAGTATTCAATTAGTAAACTTAAAGCGAAAAGGGATACCGATGTCCTTCTTTTTCCGCCGAATGGGCGCGTTATTTTTGTTTGGTGTCGCACATATTCTCTTTTTATGGTCTGGTGATGTGATTCATATTTATGCCTTTTTAGGACTCTGTACCTTACTATTAGTACAGCTGAAACCTAAGCAGCTTATCATTATTGCGCTGGTGATCTTCTTATTTCCATTTTATGGATCATTATTTGAATGGATCACCGCTGCCTTAGGATACCAACCAGAAATCTATTTAAACAGTTACACTCCAGAAACGATCGTGACTACTATTCGAGAAGGCTCCTATTTGGATGGGATGCGGTTACGCATACAAGAATACAAAAGCAATCTAGCCGTTTTATTTGTTTCTTTAATGCCTATTGCATTTACGATGTTTATTGTAGGATTAACGATAGGGAAGAAGGGATGGTTACAAGATATTCCGAGAGGGATACAACGTATCAAAAAGCCAGTATTATGGATCGCTGTACTTTCTAATGTGTATAGAGTAATTTTCCTATTCTTTTTATGGGAAACTGAAATCTGGAAAGATTCTTTTTGGCGAACGTTGTTTATCTATGGTATGCAGATAAGCGATACCTTAATGGCATTATTCCTTGTGTGGTTGGTCGCATATGCCTTTCAATACTCATTTTGGAAAAAGTTACTAAGTCCCTTACAATATGCAGGACGTATGGCATTGACTAATTATTTGCTACAAAGCTTCGTCGGGTTATTGATATTCTCTTCAGTAGGATTACAATGGTATCAAACCTTATCACCTATACAGACTATGGGACTCGCTATGGGTGTTTTTATAGGACAAGTGTTACTGAGTAAATTCTGGCTTTCCTTCTTTAAGTTTGGCCCTTTAGAATGGATCTGGCGATGTATTTCGTATGGGAAGGTGTTGGGGATTAGAAAGAAGAATTAATAGCATCTATAGGGTGTCATTATTTACTTCAATCCAATATCCATCAGGGTCTTGAAAATACACCTGCTTGATTCCATCGTTTCGCACATAGTCTTTGTTTGGGGTATTTTTCCAGTCAGAGTATTCAATGTTTAATGCTGCTAGATGTGTGATAAATGTATCAATATCTGATGTTGCTAATGCAAAATGAACAGCCTTATTTATTTTTATTTCTGCATTTGGACGCGGAATCAAATGAAGTTGTTTTCCTTCGCCAAGGGATAGCCACCTCGTTTTTGAATCTGAAGCTGTATTCTTAATTTCTTCAAGTTGGAATACCTTTTGATAAAATGCTATAGATGCATCTACATCTTTAACCGAAAGCGCGATGTGATTGAATGAAAACGTAATCATTTAGTAAGATGGGTTTTTGGGTTTAAAAGCAGTTGTTGTTAAAGCTTGTTTGCAATGAGTGCTAGCGAAGTTTTTTTATCTATAATGCTTGATTTTTGATGTCGTTATTTTTAGTCCTTTCAAATCCGAGTCTATTTTATTTAAATTAATATGACTCCTCTTTCTTCTTACCATTTCCCGTAATTGAACTGTGTTAGAATCTTGTTCAGGCGATTTAGGCCCTAAAATAATTTCTGATAAATGAATTGGGAAAGCACTATTATTAAGTTGAAAATCAATAAATGGATTAATTATAGAATGCGTATAGGTTTTAACCCAATTCGAGTTTAATGGATTAAGATTTGGATCTTCAATTACTAACAATCTTACTTCTTCCTCAATTTTATAGTCAAAGGGTTTAAAAAAATGTTTCCATAACCCAATGTTTCTGAATTCAAACGTAAATCCAGTTAAAGCTTCTACACCTTCTCGAATATGTTTTAGAAAATCTAGTTCAGGATGATTTCCATTTTGGTCAGCATATTTTACTCTTTGAATAAGAACTTTATCATTAAGATTCTCTCTTTTAATATTAAAGACCAAACAAACACCAGTTCCATCGTCTGCATATAATCTCCACAATGTCAGTTCATCTTTTCTAGATATTTTAGAACAAGATGTGATATATCTTTTGTTTAATGCAATTATTGTATTATGATGCATTTTGGAAAGCGGTCTTTCAACTCCATTTAAGTAATTATCAACATAGTTGACTTCAGATTTATCATTCATTCCAACTAAACCATTCATTCTAAAAGAAATGAAATTTAACATACTAAAAAGTGTATCTAGTGTTGTATATCTGCAAATTTTTGTTTCTGAAAATTCTTCGAAAATTTTATTGAAAAATTGATTTTCAAATGATTTTATATTTTTAAGTCTGTCCTCAAAATAATATGAGTTTCTGTTAGGATCGAATTTTATTTTACTTATAATTTTTTCATCTTTTAGAAAATTTGAAATTTCAAAGTTTTGAGATAAGTGGATTTCTGCTGATTCCTTTATAATCGATAAAATTTGCCTTTTTGTTCTTTCGTTTGTCGTAACATTCACGACATTAGTGATTCTCCCTAGTAGTTCGTTGAAATTTAATTGAACAAAATCATTTTCTTTTTCATTTCTATCATAAATTAAAAATATTTCATTATCAGTAACAATTCCAAATCGAGCATTTGTTATTGAAAGTGATGATCTTACTTGGTCTGTAGCTCTTGCTAAAGTATTTTTGTTAGCAAGCGTGCCTTTAATTTCAATTACTGCTAAGGGGTTATTCCCTTTATATATAACTATATCGAACCACCTTATCAAAAGAGGTGTTTTCCACCTATCTTGACTAACGATTCTCAAACTTTTATCCTCAAGACTTTCCTTAAGTCTTTTGAGAAAAATATTTTCTATTTCTGATTCTTTATAGTTCATTTAACTTATAGCTAACGGTCTAGTATGAGAATAGTAGCGGATTTTGAAACCTTAACTTTTCGGTTAAACACAGACGTTTTTTATATTCACTTGTTTGTTAATTATTTGTAATCAATCAAGCATTGAGAATTAATAGGTTCTTTTACGATACTTGATTCAACATAATCACTTTCAATTATTTTGTTAAGACATTTTTCGCCTTTATATTTTTTTCCGGGAATATGCTCGCAATAGACAAAATCAGATTTACATATAGAGCATTCAGTTTTCGTTGCTATTCCTGTAACGCTTATTCCGTTAAGTCGATTTTGAGAAATTCTTCTCTTTACAACTTTATCAATTATTTTCATGTTAGATTTTAATCCGTCATCATCACTCCAAAGTTCACACCAACCAATAATTTTTGGTTTATGTTGTAGAAATACCGGTGTAGGTAAATCATCATAAGGTGATTTAATTTCAAAACACCTATCAAATCCTTCCTTTAAATCTTTGCGTTTTTTCTTAATGAGCTTTGTATTGTTTTTGTCTTGTGGAATACCTAGATAATTATAAGTTTTAGTTGAGTTATCAATTTTGATATTTATGTTCGTTTTATCGAGTGTCTCATCTTTATCAAATAGCTTTTGAAGTTCATTAGAGATTACGTTTGTTAGGATTGCAATTGGAATACCTATTAAAGTTATATTAACAGGGTCAGCAAAAAAATCAGCTATTCCTTTCTTATAAAGATATTGTAGGGGTTGTTTATTTTCAGGTTCAACAACTACTTTATATCCATCAGAACGTAATTGCTTAATTAATAACAAAGCATCTCTTGTAACCAGTTTCCGATTTGGAAAACGGTTTTCATAAGGATTAAATGAATCTATTTTTATTTTTTTCTTTCCCAATGGTTTTATTATATGACGCACAACGTTTTAGCTATATTTAATACGAAGTTTAGCACTTAGTCAAAATTTTTTATTTTGTTTTATCTTTTTTGTTCTAAAGACAAATCAAAATATTTTGTGGACTTAGTAAAAATACACTTTCCTTTTGATTAACACTAAACCCCGTATTAATTATAGCTTTTTTTAGCAACTGGCTTTTCTGGAATTTCTTTAAAATTTCCATTTGTCATAACTTCCAACTAAAGAGTCTGAAATGAAGGTTGTTACGTCTTTAAAGTCAATTGAATCGGGTTGAACTGTTTTCAAGTTATATTCAAATTCTTTGTGTTCATCTTCACAAATAACGCTCAAAGTAAAATCGTTTCCATTTTTGTAATTGGAAAGACTTACAGTATGACTAATATTATCAGCAACTATTCCGACACGCATTGAGCAACTTTCATCATCATTTAGTTCCATCCATTTTTCGATAATATTTATGTTGTCATTAGTTCCCGCTTTATATTTAATTAAACTTCCGTTTGGAATTTCAAGTTCTTCTCCAATTTGTCTTACGAGATTATCATAGAATTTATAGTTTAATTCCAAAAAGTCTTCTCTGCGTTGAACAAATCTTTTTTGAGATTCGAGTATGTCTTTGTGTTTTTTCATAATGTTTGTTTTGCCTTGTTGCTAACTAGTTTATATCGTACAGATACACTGAATTTTCAAAGATAGATTTGTAATAAACTGTATATAAGTGAGTTTTGAATAGGTGTTAGAAACCATAAACGTTTATATTCATTACAAACGGCTATCAAGTGATGAATATAGATATCCTAACTCACAGTATTTTACGGTTTTCCACAATTTATTAAAAAGATTCAAGATCGCTACGCTCCATGACGTAAGACCGTTACACTTTAAGACATATTATTTTTAGTCTTGATTTTTTCCAGTCTTGACTCCCTTTTATTGCAGATAATTTTTAAAAATCTCAAATGCATAGTTACTAGCGATTTGCGATACAAAAAGAGGGAAATCTACAAGGGCCTCACTATTGGCTTTATCTGATATAATACGGATGATAGAAAATGGTATTTCATATTCGTAGCATACTTGTGCCACAGCAGCTCCTTCCATTTCTGCACATACTACAGATTCCAAATGGGTCGTTAGAAAATGCACTTGTGATGCTTTGCTTATAAATTGGTCTCCACTTGCGATGTCGCCTATCACCACTTTAGGATCTGAGATGTGTAGGCTTTTTGCTTCCTTTGTTGGAATCACATCGGTATACGTATCAATGAATTGTTGACATGCAGTTGTGAGTTGTTTTCTTTTTTCTGGATGCGTGTCAAAAAAGGTTTTATGTAATAAAGGGATTTCAAAAATATCATATAAAGGGGAGGCATTCATATCATGTTGCACGAGTTGCTTTCCAATAACAATATCACCAATATTCATATCAGGATGGATACCTCCAGCTACTCCCGTAAAGATGAGTTCGTTTACATCGAAATCATTGATTAATTGAGTGGCTGTTGTTGCCGACGCAACTTTTCCCCAGCGGGAAAATACTAATACGGCTTCTTTTCTAAAAAGAGTCCCTTTATAATACGTTCGCTTTCCTTTTGTGTACTGTTCTGTATGTTCTAAATGGTTCAACAATGCTTGAATTTCTTCTTGCATGGCACTCATGATTCCGATCATTCTTTGCTTTTATACGTGTGAAATCACAAATGTAGCTTTTTCCTATTTAGGATGTGTATATATAGTGATGTGAGTAATGAACCGTTATAGTGTTATTACAAGTTTTTCAATTTCAGTTTTTAATTCTAGTAAAAAAGGACTGCTTTTGGACCTTATACTCATACCGTTTTTTTTATTTTTCAGTAAATCAGAGAAATAACTGTCATCAATATTAACTTCTATGACAGTACCATTTTTTGAAAGTACATTCTTAGCAATTATCTGTGGTAAGGTTGTCTCACCAGAAGTTCCTAAAATAAATAAGATACCTGTTTGTTTTGAAATTCGAAGTACAGTGTCTTTTTTGAAGAATTTTTCATTGTAATATTCATCAAACCATAATACGTGTGGTCTTAGATCTTCACCACATTTTGGACATTTTAAGATTTTAATTTCATCTTCTGTGAGTTGATCTTTTCCTCTGCTTTTCAATTGTATATCTTTAGGAAAAGGATATAACTCTGTTGAACAATCATCGCCACATCTTAAGAAGTCATGATCTCCATGAATGAGGTAGGTCTTATCTTCAGAACTACCCGCTTTTTTGTGTAAACTATCTACATTTTGAGAAATCAACGCAAAATTATCTTCTATCAAAGATTCAATCTCTCTAAGCATAAAATGACTCTCATTAGGTTGTGCATACTCGGTTACAGATTTACGGTATAAGTAGAACTTAAGAACTTCATGGGATGCTACATCAAAGAATTTTTTTGTTCCTATTTCTTGTGCTTTGTAATTTTTAGAGCCCACAACCCAATAACCACCCTCGCCACGAAATGTAGGGATTCCACTTTCTGCTGAGATTCCTGCACCTACCAGAAATGAAATCTTCTTTCCCTTTTCTAAACAAAATCGTAATTGGTCTTTAATCTTTTTTGTAATCATATATCTAAAGTACTAGAAAATGAATCAATAATTGACCTGATGAGACTTAATTTATGTATGAATTTTGAGCCTTTTTTACTCTTTTATCATTGAGTTATAACAAAGACAATAGAAGCATTGAGAGGAGGAGCCTTTTTGTTTTATTGTTTTGTTCTGACTCCTATGTTTCTTGTATACGCTTTCGCGAAAGCGGAAAAAAGATTACTTACGAGGTCGTAACTCCTCAATCACTTTTGCGCTTACCCAATAAATATCTTGGTTACTTGTGTAAAAGAAATACTTTCCATCGCTAGAAACAAAAGGACAGAGTTCGTGACCTTCAGTATTAATGGTGGTTCCCATATTGACAGATTTTGTCCATGATCCATTTGGGTTTTTGAAACTAATGTAGAGATCACCTCTTCCTAATCCTTCAGAGCGTGTGGCGCAGAAAATCACATACTTCTCATTAGGATCCACAAAGACATCAGCTTCATAGCTAGTGGTATTAATGGATGGTCCTAATTTTATCGCTTCTTGGAATTTACCATTCGTATATTCGGAAGTATAAATATCAAAGTGATTCTGGTTTTTATTGGATGAAAAATACATGGAACCCTCCTTTGTAAAGGAGATATAATATTCTTCAGAAGGTGAGTTGATATTCGGCCCAGCATTGATGGGTTCTGACCAACTATTGCCGTTACGTTGCACATACCAGATATCATGATCTTGTTTGACTCCTGAACTGTCTAGTGCTTTTTGAGAAATAAAATATAATCGTTGTTCATCTGGAGATAAAAAAGGATCATTAAATCCATATTTTGGGTTTGATAAAATGGTTATAGGTGTTGTCCATGTGTTTCCTTTAAGTTCTGAATAGCGTATAACGGTTCGTCCTTCTAGCTGTACTCCGTAAAAAAACTGTGTAGCATCTCTATTAAAAACAGATCCAAACTCATACTCGCCTTTTTTTGAAATGATTTCAGGAGCAAATACCTCAGGTTGTACTGTTGGTGGTTTTTGTCCCAAATAGGTGAGGGCAGGATTTACTTGTTGAGCGTAAGCCATAAATGGAATACATAACGAGCATAAAAAATAACGAAGGAATAGGCGCATGAGTTTTAAGATTGATTGATGTAATACATAACGTATGTATGTGTTGTTTAGTTTTGTTTAATAATTAAGTTATAAGGTTTCATTTCTTTTTCTCCAGTATTGTATGAGTTTACACTAAATAATAATACGCGCTAATTTCTAATTTACCAATGCGGGAATAATATAGTCCTTTAAAATCTCTCTGGGTTGATTGCCTTTACGGTTTCTGAAATTCCCTGAAGTGATCACTACCACAGATTCTAGTGCAGGAAGAATAAAAATAAATTGCCCGCCAGCACCTCTAGCTTCAATTGCTTCATAGGATTTTCCATTGACTTCATAGGTGTCATGCCACCATAGATATCCATACAAGTTTTTATCATTGTAGTCTTGTAATCGTACGTATTTTCCAAAAGAGGCTTCCACCCATTTTTTAGAGATAATCTGTTGCCCTTTCCATTTCCCTTTATTTTGGTAGAGTTGTCCAAATTTGAGGAGGTCTCGTGGTGTTAACAACATACCGCCACCAAAATAGGGTGTCACCTCAGAATCATCTGTCTGATTGATATAATTGGTGATGCCTAAAGGTGTAAATAACTTCTCGTCCATATAGGTTTCAAGAGGCATGTCTAAACGTTCATTTAAATAAACGCCTAGCAAGAATGGATTGGCAGATCCATAATCTGCATAGGCGCCTGGTTCTTTGACCATAGGTGCTTCTAATACGGTCTTTAACCAATTATTAGAGAAACGCAGATCTTGATAATTGTTTTCTGATGCTTGATTATTCACATCCAATCCCGAACTCATCGTTAACAAATCTTTGAGTTTGATAGCTGCTTTTTGAGCGTCTTTTGTGTATTGATATTGTTTAGGGATAAAGTCATATAATTTTTCATCAACATTTTCTATGATGTTGTCATCAATCGCAATCCCAATAATAGCTGAAGAAATACTTTTAGATGCCGATCTCAGGTCATGAGGGATATGGGAGTTAAATCCATCAAAATAGGTTTCAAATACGAGTTTATTTTCCTTAGCGATAAGGATACTATGTGTATTGACTAATTTTTGAGTTTCAACATCAGTTATTAATCGTGTTAGGTCACTTTTGTTGATCCCAAACGCATCGATATTGGTTGTTTCCCAACCATCGTTTAATTGTGCAGGTGTATTTGTGTTTTGTAGTTGGTGTACGTAATCTGAATGATATTCCCAACCATCATTGGTGTGGGTTAAACTGGTTTTTGTAATAAAGACATCTGCCATAAACATCTCTAATTCAATAGTTGTTTTTAATAGCTTGGCGCGAAAATTGAATCCGGTCATCCCATCTGTGAATTCAAGGATGTTTCCTTTCTGTGTAAAGTCTTGCGTCCACATGCCTCTAAATCGTTGATCTCCGAAAAAAGGAAAAGCAACGAGTGTTTCATCTTGCATGGATTCTACATACAGCATCACATCATCAGATTGCAAGCCATTATCTTGCATAAACGGATTCCATGCTCCGACAAATTTGTTACTTCCTTTATTTTGTAAACTCACATGGTATAAAAGCTTTCCTCCTTTAATAAAACCCGTCAGTGTTTGTGTATCTTGACTATAATTTAGATTGAAAAACAAGCTGTTGTTCAAAGTAAATTGTACGCCATCCTCGATAGAGGAAACAATAGGTTCATCAATAAGTGTTTCATCATTAATGATCATTAAATGATAGTTGTCGTTTTCTAATCTCTCTAGTGATACCTGAAAATTGAAACTATTTTTATTTGGTAAAAAGCCTATCCATTCACCCTCATAATTTTGTTGAACATTTTGAGCGCAACTGGTGAGTATAGATACCGATAGTATTATTAGAATTGTTATGTGTTTAAGCATTGTTTTATAAGTTTAAGTTACAAACTTACAGCATACTGGTATTCAGAAATTGTATGAAATTAACATTACGTCTATTTCTTTAGTATTTTTCTATACGAACTGGGGTTCATATCAAAATGAGATTTAAATACCCGATTAAAATGACTTTGATCTGAAAAACCTGCTTGGTACGTAATTTCTGTTAATGACTTAGAGTTGTCAAACAAAAGCGGAATCGCTTTTTTAAGTTTTTGTTGCCGTATATATTCCCCAAGACTCATAGAAAGGTGTTTGGGAGCTGCTCTTGAAATATGTACAGGATGTATCTGTAATTGATCGGATAAATATTTCAGACTTAGTTCTGCTGTATCGTAGTGTAACAATTCTTTTAAGTCTTCTATCCAGATAGGTGGTTTTTGAATATGTGTCGTTTTGATATTGCTTAAGGCTTCCGATATTTGAAGCAGTAAAAATTCAACAGACACTTTACTATAGGTGTCTGAGAGTAGTAGTTCTCTATATAGTTTTGCAAAAAGAAGATGTAATTGTGGATTCTCAATAAGCTGACTCCCTTCTAATATCTGCAAATCGATGCCATTCTTTTCAAACCATGTTCTTTCAAACTCTAAATGAAATCCACTTGCAGTATCAGAATGCATACTTCCATAATGAGATTCTTGCCAGTTATTAAACATTAAACTTCCAGAAGGACAAAGTGTTTTGGCTCTCGTATTACAATCCATCATATTGCCTTGTAATACATACATGAAATAAGGATTTTCATGATAATGCCAATCCGTTTTAGCACCTGTATAGATATAGCGTGATAACAGAATTCCATTAAAGGACACCTCTAAATTTTGATCACCGTAATATTGTCCTTTTGTTAATACTTTCATTTTTTGCTAGCACTTATAGATACTATAACTAATGATTGTTATCTTTTATTTTTCTATGATAAAATATACTCTTTTTTATCTAGAGAATGAAATTTATGTATAGCTACATCTAAAAACGCTGTATACCATTTTATCGCAACCATTTATTCATTATAGGAAATTCTTTACTATCGCATAACTCCATCCATTCAAGTAATGGTAATCCAACATAATTCTTATTGGTGAATTGCTCAATAAGCCATTCTGAATCATTTTTATAGCCTCCTGCATGAAATAGAATGGTAAGATCAATGCTTAGATGAGTTGCTGCAGCATATGACCATAGTATTGTTGCAATCTCATCACCATCTGAAGGCCAAGCTGGGTCCATTTCTTTAGTGCCTATTAGAGGTCTTAGTTCTTTTTCAGTAGTTGCTATATGACCAGCTTCATGTAATAAGTCTCCAGGGTATTTTAATTTTTTGAAATCTACTTGAATGGTATTTCCATATAGATGTAATCCAGGAAGAAAGGTTTCATCTGGCAACTCTTTTTCTAGTACTAGGATATCAATGGATTCAAGAAATGTAACGATTTGGTTTAAAGTAGTATCTGATCGAATCATTTCATACATTCTTTTAGAATATCTATCCAATCATCAATAGGAATTTCTAATCCATTATTATAATTTGGATCAAATTGATCTGAAATAATGGCTTTATCTTTATACAGATCTATCCAAAAATGATTAAAGCCATAACCTTCTATTTCATTTATAAGCCCCCAATATTTATAATATTCTTCATCAGAGATCATCCCTTTTTGATTATTTTCCATTGGATTTTCATATATAATTTTTTTATATAATAAAGCATTATGAAGAAGCTCTTTATAATCACCCCTAAAATCTTCCAAGGCAAAAGCTATAATTTCATACCAAGGTTTACTAGACCTATACTTTCTAATGTAATCATTGTTTAAGCTCAAGCCATATTTTTGAAAAATATCCATTTTATAAAAGGAGTAAAAATAAAATCACTTAATAAATTTTATTAAGTGATTTTAAAAATACAATCTATTTTTTTTAGATGCTACTATTTACGAATCCTCTTTCTTCTTCTTTCTCAAGTCTGTTTTTAGAAAGAAAGCAATTTGAAAACGATCAAAAGTATCTACTCTAAAATCATTTTTTAAGTAGCCTACTTGCGTACTTAGATTTTTAGAAATATTATATCCTAATGCACCATATAAACGGTTTTGACCAAAGAATTCATTCTGTAAATTAATAAACACTTCGTCATACGCTGTTAAGAACCATTTGTCACTAAGAGGATATGTAAGCCTTAAAAAATAACGGGCACGATGCTGCGTATCATTTCCCGAAAGGGGATTATCTATAAAACGCTGTTCTAAACGATAACGATGTGAAAACTTTAATTTCCCCACCGAGTTACGAAGTACAAACTGTTGATAGATACGGTGCTCTGAGATGTTTTCTTCACCATCTGGTTCAGGAAATGTAGGATCGGTACTAATAAAGCCATAGCCAAAAGAGGCCATAGCTTTATCAGAAATATGGTAATTTAACGCCGTACGTAATAACAATTGATTAAAATTATCTGCAAACTCGTAGTTACGATATTGTACTTCTGCATGGATACTTAATTTTTCAGATACTCTATTGTTGGTAAATAGCATATACCAAGCTCCTAAATCATCTTCTCCATTGTTTTGAGCATAGGTGCTTGTAGTTATAAGTACGAGTACGAGCGCTAAAAATATTTTTTTCATAGAATTAATAATGTATTGTCGTTTTTTTGAATGAATTAAAGTACTAAAGATCGGTTTTTTCTAGCTTACTTGTATCGCCTTTTAGGTATTGATCTAAAAATTCGATTACTTTTTTTGTAGCTTCTATTTGGTTTTCCTTTTTAACAAATCCATGTCCTTCGTCTTCAAAAAGCACATATTCTACTGGAACTCCATTTTTACGAACACCTGCTACAATCTCATCACTTTCTACTTGAAGTACTCTAGGATCTTGAGCACCTTGTAAGACTAATAAAGGTTTAGTTACTTTGTCAGTGTGGAATAGTGGAGAGATTTGCTTTAAACGAATAGAATCTTCTGTATGTGGATCTCCCATCTCTTCATACAAAGCATCTTTAAAAGAAGCCCACCATGGTGGTATACTTTTAAGCGTTCGCATCCAATTGGTCACACCAAAGTAATTTACTCCTACTTTAAATTCTTCTGGAGCAGATGTAAGCGCTGCCATAGTCATAAAACCACCATAAGATCCACCCATAATGCCAATTTTATCGGCATCAATGACATCTTGTTCTGCTAGCCAATCTTTCCCAGCGATACAGTCTTTAAGGTCTTTATCTCCGTGGTTTTGGTTGTCCATCATATAGAACGTTTTTCCGTATCCGCTACTTCCTCTATTATTAACAGCTAGTACCGCATATCCATGATTTACTAAGAATTGTGTACGCGAACTAAAATTGAGTCTGGATTGTCCTCCAGGACCTCCGTGTACCATAACGATAGCTGGAACTTTATTATTTGCATTTGCTTGTTTCGGTTGGTAATAAATGGCAGGTACTTCGACACCATCAAAAGAATTAAAGCGAACGACTTTTCCTTCTACAAGATCATCAGCATTGATTTCTTTATTGAGTACATCTGTTAATTGATAATATGCCTTGGTACTCATATCATAGGCATACATATTGGTAGGTTTTGCAGAGTTTCCTACTCGTAGTAAAGCCATAGATTCATCTCTTGAAAAACTAGCACTGGTTACAGACTGCCCATCTATTTCTGGGAATTCAATGGTTTTTCCAGTAGCAGCTTCTGTTACTTTCATCACGGTCTTAGCATCTTCATTGGTAAAGAAAACATTGTATTTTCCATTATGAGTAAAGTAATAACTAAATACCGGCCATTCATTATTTGTGACGCGCTCTACCGTTCCTGTAGCAATATCATAACTAGCTACATAGGAATTTTCTGCTCCAGCATCTGTAGAAAAATACAATGTTTTTCCATCTGGAGAAAAGTCTAAATGCCCATTACCACTTTGTGTTGCATTCACTTTCTTTTGTTCGTTGGTTTCTGTATTAACAATATACAAGTCACTATCATTGGTATTGATGGCCTCAGAGAGTGTAATGTATTTACCATCGTCGCTCATAGCATTAAAATCACGAGCGCTTTCTACTTTGTAGATCATTTTAGAAGAAAAATCTTCAATATTCATTTCATAATGATCTAAGAATTGTGGATCACGTTCATTACTTCCATAAAAGAAACTTTTTCCATTTTTTGCCCACCCTCTAAAATTTGTACGAACACCTTCTAAAGGGGTTAAGGCTTTGATACCATTTTCATCTTTCATAAAGATTTTAAAAATTTCATCTCCATTCCCATCCATGCTAAATAAGATACGGTCGTCTTTAGGGAAGTAAGAGATTCCATATATAGAACTACTATCACTTTGGGTGATAGGCGTAAGCTCACCACCTTTAACAGGAGTACTGTAGATATTATTAATACCAGAGCGATTACTGGTAATTAATACTTTGGATTTATTGGCAGAAAAGCCATTGGCCCCAGCACTTTCATTATCCATAAATTGCTCAATAGAGTATTGTGCAACGGTACGTTCTTCTTGTGATTTTTCTTTTACTTGTTCTTTACAGGAGAAAAGAATTAAAGTAAAGCACACGATAAGGTAAACTGCTTTTTTCATATGATTAGATTGTTAGTTGTTTAAAAAAGCCCCTCTTTTTTGAGAGGGGCTGTATATATTCTTAATCCATTTTAAAGCTCTTTATTTCTTTAAAAGGGGTTACATCCAGTCCTTCTAATTTTGTTTGGAACGGTGTCCACTCATCTGTAAAGAAAGTGTTTGTAGTTTCTAATGCTTCTTGCAACTGATCTTTTGCTTGTTGGATCAACAAGTTTTCAGTAGCTGTGAGTCCGTTAGGACGACTACCAGCATAACCACGAGCCAAACCAATACGACGCATTACTGTCATTTCAGGATTACGTGTAATTCCTTGACGTTTATCTTCTTTACCTAAGTATAACGCAATGACTTCATCTATACGTTTTACCATTTTTCCAATCTCTTTCAGATCTTCTTTATGCGCATCGTCTTTATCAAGCTTTTTCAGCATTTTCTTATAATCTTGCGCAATAGTTTTACTTTCAACCAATTGTTTTACAGCATCAGCAGCTGTTTGCGTGAGTCCTTCTAATGTCTTTCCAGAGGTATACTCATCATTAATTGCTTTTTGAGGTACATCCAATCTAGGATCAGACTCCACCGTAATAGATGAGGTACTTGTCTGATCTCCGTAAGTCATTTCTAAACGATAGGTACCTGGCTTTACAGAAACACCTCCTGGTTCATTTTTACGCTTGCGAATAGTACGTGATGGTCTATCACCACCAGCTTCATTCATAAACCATCTTGTTTTATGAATCCCAGTACTATCTGGTGTCTTCCATTTTAAGTGGCGTATTTGTCTATCGCCGTCATATATTTTTAAATGGATAGAATCCCAAGTAACCTTTTTAACTTCCGAATCGTCAGAAGTTTCATCCTCTTCATCTTCGTCTTTCTTCTTAGACGCTTCTTTTTCAACTTTGGTTACATAATAAGAAATATGTGCACCACGATCTCTATTTTCTGCATTGTAAAGGGCATCACCACCAAAGCGACTTCCTGTAGGTTGTTGGTAGGCTGCTTGGTATGCTGTAGGAGGATCAAAGAGTTGTAGCTTTCGCGAAAGCGTACTTTTGTCCTTTGCAATAGCACGTAGTGGTCTGATATCATCTAGTACCCATGCCGCGCGACCGAAGGTTCCAATCACTAAGTCATGCTCTCTCGGCTGAATCACTAAATCTTTTACCGAAGTAGTAGGGAATCCTTTAGTCCATTTTTCCCAGCTTGACCCAGCATCTAATGAGATATAAAGCCCATCATCGGTACCTAAAAACATCAAGTTAGGCTCTTCAATATCTTCAATAATAGAAAGGGTGTAACTCTGTACATCATTACTATCTACAATACGCTCCCAAGTTTTTCCGTAGTTACGTGTACGATACGCATACGGTGTATAATTGAAACGACGGTAATCATTTGCTACCAATAAGGCTTCTCCTTGCTTTTTATTACTCGCTTTGATTTGTACAATCCAGCTACCCTCAGGTAATCCTTTAATGTTTTTGGTAACTTCTGTGTAGTTATTTCCACCATCGGTGGTATAGTGTACACGACCATCATCGGTTCCTACCCAGAACATATTGCGCTCTAAAGGTGATGGCTCAATGACTAGAATAGTGGTGTGATTTTCGGCTCCTGTTGCATCCATAGATAATCCTCCAGATTCCGATTGCTTTTGTTTTTCAGGGTCGTTGGTTGTTAAGTCTGGCGAAATCACCTTCCATGTCAATCCTTTATCTGTCGACTTATGTACAAACTGACTTCCAAAGTATATGGTACTATTATCAAATGGGTCAATATTAATAGCCGAGTTCCAGTTAAAACGTAAAAATACATCTGGATCTGGATGGGTAGGTTTTACTCCATAGTTATTTCCAGTTTTCCAATCATAACGACTTACAAATCCTTGCTGACTCATACTCCAACCGTAACGGCTATCATCTTTATCTGGTACTACATCAAATCCATCACCAAACGAAATCTCTTGCCAGTAGCTATTACGAATTCCTTGTGCTTTCCAAACATACGCAGGACCTCTCCAACTTCCGTTATCTTGCATTCCTCCATATACATTATATGGAAACTCATTATCTACACTAATATGGTAAAACTGTGCTACTGGCAAATTACCAATAAAACGCCACGTCTTTCCGCCATCCTTAGTGATATTCATTCCTCCATCATTTCCATCAATCATAAACTGACCGTTATCTGGATGAATCCACCATGCGTGGTGATCTGGGTGAACTCCATTATCTACACCATAGGCTCCCATGAGTTGAGAGAAATTCTTTCCGCCATCTTCAGATACATTTACATAGGTAAATACAGAAAAGATTCTATTTTCATTATCCGGATCTACATGAATATCAGAATAGTAAAAAGGTCTATTTCCAATATCACTTTTATCATTTACTTTTTTCCAGTTAAAACCTCCATCTTCAGAGCGATATAATGCATTCTTTTTTGCTTCAATCAGTGCATATACCACATTAGGTTTATTAGGTGCAATAGAAATACCAATACGTCCTAACTCTCCTTTTGGAAGTCCATCTTTATCTGATAGCTTTTTCCAAGTCTTTCCGCCATCATGTGTCATATGTAATCCAGAACCTTCACCACCTGATTTAAAAAACCAAGGATCACGTTTGTGTTCCCACATGGCAACGATAAGTTTATTAGGATTAGTTGGGTCCATCACCATATCGGCAACGCCTGTTTTATTATTAGCAAAAAGGATTTTGTTCCATGTCTTTCCACCGTCGGTAGTTTTAAAAACACCACGTTCTGGATGTACGCCCCATGGTGATCCGATAGCCCCTACATAGACTACATCAGGATTGGTAGGATCTATAATCACACGATGGATATGTCTTGTTTTTTCAAGCCCCATAGATTGCCATGTCTTTCCGCCGTCTAAGGATTTATACACCCCATATCCTCCATTTAAAGAGTTACGAGGATTTCCTTCTCCCGTTCCTACCCAAATCACACTTGGATTAGATTGTTGGATGGCAACGGCTCCAATAGAAGCTGTTAATTCATTATCAAAAACAGGGTCCCACTTAATCCCTCCAGAGGTAGATTTCCAGAGTCCTCCAGAAGCGGTACCTACATACATCACATCTGGATTGTCGTTTACGACGTCTATAGCCGTTACACGACCAGACATACCGCCAGGTCCAATATTACGAGGTTCCATGTCTTGAAGTACAGACATGTCTAATTTTTGTGCGCTCGCAATAGTACAAAGGCACAAGAAAAGGAGTGAGAAAAAGTGTTTCATTTGGTTATTTTAATTTGTAGCAATGTATGCTTTTAGAGTTTCTAAATACTACTTGGTTTTGGTAGTAAAAGCATATCAATTTTTTATTGAACGGACTAAGTTAAGGAAATGTGAAAGTTCAAAATCTTAAAGGGTTGTTAAGTTCGCTTTCGCGAAAGCGTAATTAACATATTTTCAAACATTGATAGTAGCAAAAACAGATATTTGAGTTCAGTTTTAGAATAGCTCACTCTAGTCTTTTGCTGGGGGAAAGATATTTATAGGTAACTTTTCTCTCCCTTCCGTCTATATCTCGTGCCTCGATATATCTACCTTCCCTAGCTGAAGGAAAGAGCGTTTGTTTTGTGGTAAAAGAAGGGGTGGAGAAAAGGGAATTCAGCTTGAAATTTTTAATAAGCTTCCTTATATTTTTGACGTATCCCAAATGGGGAATTAAGAAATTAACGAACTTTTAATATTTTGTTTATCATTTTGATTATATCTTTAAACAGAATTTAAAAACCAATCGTTATGAAAAAATTAGTAGTAGTTTTAGTATGTGTCTCTATGAGTTTTTTATCCTTTACAGAAAAAGAAGGAACTATCCGTCAAGATAAAAACATTGTTGAGATTGCAGCGGGTAACGAAAATTTTTCTACACTAGTAGCAGCAGTAAAAGCAGCGGGACTCGTAGATGTATTATCAGGAAAAAATCAGTTTACCGTATTTGCGCCTACCAATGCAGCTTTTGACAAATTACCTGATGGAACAGTAGCAACATTGCTTAAACCAGAAAACAAAGATGCATTAACAGATATTTTAATGTATCATGTAGTTGCTGGAGAATATAAAGCTGGAGATGTTGTAAAAGCAATTAAAGATAATGGCGGAAAATTTTCCGTAAATACAGTAAAAGGAGAGAAAATAACGTTAAAAATGAACGGCAATAATGTCGTCATCAAAGATGCAAAAGGTGGTACGTCAGTAATTATTATGACAGATGTAGATGCTTCAAACGGAGTCATACATGCCATCGAAAGTGTGCTAATGCCAAAGTCATAAGTACTTTTGATATAGTTTTGATAAATGCCTCTTTGGAGGCATTTTTTGTAATTTTTATCATATTATACAGACATACCCTAGGAACCATAAAGCGATGTTAAGTCTGCTTTTGCGAAAGCGTAATTTTTGTTTTCCTCGCCCTGAAGGGAACAAAAATTCTTTACATAAGTAGATTTTTAGAATACTTCACCCTTTAGGACGGGGAAAAGGTATTCGGTTTCATTGTTTTTTAGTTTATACAAAATATTATTTTACTCATAAAGCGATGTTAAGTCCGCTTTCGCGAAAGCGTAATTTGCCACAATTATCGTATTTTTATAGTGCATGAAAAAAGAACAAAGACGAAAAGGGTTTGTCTTTAAACCCTACGAAGCAGAGAGTCAGTCGTTATTTGATAAACTGCTTGATATTTTCCAAGAACTTATCACGCATACATCAGGAGATTTTGATGAAGCGATGGATTGGTTAAAGCAATTGGATCAAGAATACAATTTGACCAATGATGCGTATACCTTAGATGATTTTGTACAGGAATTAAAAGATAAAGGGTATATCCGAGAAGAAGTACGTCCTGATGGTACCAAAGGTGGTGCTATTACAGAAAAGACAGAACGTGCAATTCGACAACGATCATTAGATCAGATTTTTGGAAAACTAAAGAAAAGCGCGCAAGGAAATCACCGTTCTAAAATGAGTGGACGAGGCGATGAGCATACGGGTGATTATCGTGGGTACCGTTTTGGCGATCCGCTAGAACGTATCTCTATGACAGAAAGTTTGCGGAATGCTCAAATAAATAATGGAGTCGGAGATTTTAACTTACGCGAAAGTGATCTCGTGGTGGAAGAAACGCATTTCAAAGCGCAGATGAGTACCGTGTTGATGATTGATATTTCGCATAGTATGATTTTGTATGGGGAAGATCGAATTACACCAGCTAAGAAAGTAGCGATGGCATTGGCACAACTCATTACAACACGTTATCCAAAAGATACCTTAGATATTATTGTATTTGGAAATGATGCCTGGCCTATTAAAATTAAGGATTTACCGTATTTACAAGTCGGTCCTTATCATACCAATACAGTGGCTGGTTTAGAATTGGCTATGGATATTTTACGCAGACAGCGTAATACCAACAAACAAATCTTTATGATTACGGATGGGAAACCAAGTTGTTTACGTCTTAAAGATGGGCGGTATTATAAAAACCCAAATGGTTTAGATCAGCATATTGTAGGGAAATGTTATGCAAAAGCGCGTCAAGCGCGAAAATTACATATTCCTATTACCACCTTTATGATTGCGAGTGATCCGTATTTGCAACAATTTGTAGATGCCTTTACGGAAGCCAATCAAGGGAAAGCTTTTTATACAGGACTTAAGGGATTAGGAGAGATGATTTTTCAGGATTATGAAACGAATCGGAAGAAACGTATTAAATAAGAATAAAGATAAAAGAATATAGAACATAGATTTTTGGTTTTCGCTGTCGCGAAAATGGGGTTAGGATCGCTTCGCTTCTGGAATCAGGACGTTGGATAGTAAGAGAAACATAGGTCATTGAGTGATTTGATTTCGCCGAAAGGCAGAAAGAAAATAGTACCGAAATGACCAACTAGAGAATAAAACATTTGAAAAGAAGTGAAAAAGTGAGTATAGTTAGGTCTATATTCTATTTTCTATACTCTTTTCTCTTTTTAAAAATATATGAAAGACATCAAAACATTAGGAGCATTAAAGGCATCCAACTGGGAATCACGAAGTATTAAAGAGGAGCTTCGCGAACATTTAATTGAAAAATTGCAAAAGGGAGCGCCTACATTTACAGGAATACACGGATATGAAAATACGGTGATTCCAGAACTAGAGCGTGCGATTTTATCACGTCATAATATCAATTTACTTGGACTTCGCGGACAAGCAAAAACACGTCTGGCGAGACAGATGGTAAATCTATTAGATGAATGGATGCCCATTGTAGCGGGATCAGAAATTAATGATGATCCGTTGCAACCGATTTCTCGTTATGCGACAGAATTGATTGCTGAAAAAGGTGATGAAACGCCTATAGAATGGATACATCGTTCGGAACGATTTGCTGAGAAACTAGCGACTCCCGATGTAACGGTAGCAGATATTGTAGGAGATGTAGATCCGATTAAGGCCGCTAATTTAAAATTAAGCTATGCGGATGATCGCGTGATTCATTATGGGATGATTCCACGTGCAAATCGTAGTATTTTTGTGATTAATGAGTTGCCAGATTTGCAGGCGCGTATTCAGGTAGCCTTATTTAATATCTTACAGGAAGGAGATATTCAGATTCGTGGTTTTAAACTGCGTTTGCCATTGGATATGCAATTTGTTTTTACCGCCAATCCTGAAGATTATACGAATCGTGGGAGTATTGTAACGCCACTGAAAGATCGTATTGGTTCGCAAATATTAACGCATTATCCAGAAGATGTGGCCACCGCTAGAGCTATTACAGAACAGGAAGCGCGTCTTGATGAGCGCCAGAAGGATAAGGTACATGTGCCGGATTTGGTGAGAGATTTATTGGAAGAAATTAGTTTCGTTGCACGTGAGAGTGAGTTTATTGATGAGAAGAGTGGGATTAGTGCACGTATGAGTATCACAGCTTTTGAGAACTTAATGAGTACGGCAGAGCGTCGTATGTTAATAAGCGGAGAGACACAAACGTCTATTCGTTTTGGTGATTTGATGGGGATTGTACCTGCGATTACTGGAAAGGTAGAGTTAGTGTATGAAGGAGAGCAGGAGGGAGCAGCTTTTGTGGCTAAAACTTTAATTGGAGAGGCTACAAAATCACTCTTTGATGATTACTTTCCAAAGATCGAAAAACTAACAAAAGAAACAGATGAAGATCCGTATGGTGAAGTATTGTCTTGGTTCTTTGAGCAAAGTGGGTTTGTCCTAGAGGATGATCTTTCTGATGCAGCGTATAAAGAAAAACTGGATAGTATCACACCATTGACAGCTTTACTAAAAAAACACCAACCTACTATAGAAACCGCCGATTCTTATTTTGTAAAAGAATTCGTTCTCTGGGCACTTGTAGAATATAAGAAATTAAGTAAGTACCCATTATCAAATGGAATGCGATTTAATGATCTGTATGGGAGTTATATTTCTGGATTGTCGTAGGAAGTAAAATGGGTGGTTGTTTTCTGTTTTTTGTAGATTTTAGGACAAAAAACAGAAAACTTTCCGTCTCGTCTTCCTAAATATAAGAAATTAAGTAAGTACCCATTATCAAATGGAATGCGATTTAATGATCTGTATGGGAGTTATATTTCTGGA
>NZ_CANLOB010000005.1 GCF_947492815.1 uncultured Dokdonia sp. | reverse complement strand
TATTCATTTTTATTAAATTGGATGGGAATCGTGTAAACGAATGGTGACTTCAATACGATGTTGCACTTATCAAAGTGCGCTACATTTTCAACACCCAAAATCACTCAACTATCTTTAAAAGAAATAGATTACTACATATTTAGATTATAGAACATAGACATCCTATTGTAACTTTTAAAACGGGGTGGTTGTTCTGAATAATTTGTAGCTTTTCTACTATAAAATACATATAAATCTTTCTCTAACCCAGTTGTCCATCTGGAGGTACTCCATCCTCATCTCCATGATCTCTACCATATGAATTATCTCCCCCAAAAATGATTGAAAGATTTTGTATTTGATTTTCTTTTAAACTCTCTAACATACTAATTTTTATAGTTAAATTAATGAAGTAATACACTAACAAATATAAACGAATGAATCAAAATTCTTATTACATTTCTTAATATCTATATAATACTAAGAGTTATACGCTTTCGCGAAAGCGTATACAGGAGCATCACCTAAAGCTCCACTGGCTATAATCTGAAGAGGCTTCTAGCTTTTGCTCTTTCGCGTCTTCTAATTTAGGAAAGAAATCAATTCCTGTGAGTCGCTCTATCTCATCTACAGAAGTTACAAAACTATATAAGGGGTCATTAGATTGTTTGTGATCCATCAAAAAAGCTATCATACGAGTAGTATCACCAGAACGATCATATACAATTTTATAAAAAGAGGTAGGTACAGTTACTTCTTCAGTTCCTATAGAGGTACTTTTGTCTTTTAGCACACCTCCCGTAACCACAAAAACACCATCATATTTTTTTGCCCAATAGCGTACTTTTTGCTCTAACCGATTCCAAACGCCTGCGTTAAAATCATGACGTTGTGGGGTAATATTACTGGTTAAAAATGTTTCATTATAGGCTTCTTTACTGAATTCACGATCGGCTGCGGGACATAGATGACCTCGATCATAGCCTGAATTTTTATAATTGCGCCAATGTGCTGATTGTGTTTTAACTGCTGGATCTACTTCGAAGTACGGACGTTTAAAATCACTGTTTACAACCTGCGATTTCTTAAGTTCATACCCTATCCATTCTGCTTGTTCGTGAGGTTCGTTATAACTTAATGAATAATAATCATGGTGTACGACTTGTCCTGTTGTAGACGTAGGTAAAAAATAGGTGTTAGTTGCTTCCTTTTCTTGTGCACCAGCTTCTATAACAGGTTCATCTAGTTTTTGATTGGCATACTTTTCAAAAGCTAAATAGCCTAACATAAATAGAATAACAAGAAGCGGGTAAGTATATTTTCGTTTCATTAGTGCAAATATCGTTTACACAATAAAGAATCACAATTTCTCAAGAAGTTCTTTTGCTTCGGTATATTTATAATTTGATGGATTCTTTAGAAGCATCGTTAGTATTTCTTTTGCTTCTGCGGGTTTATCAAACTTTACATATGTCAATGCTTTGTACCATAATGCTCGAGAACTATCAAGACTTTTTGATTTTTCTAAAAGATCAAATTGAGTGATGGCCTCTTCCAAGTTTTCCTTTTCTGAATAAATCAATCCTGTATATACATATATCAAAGGATCAATCTCATTTTTTGCTCCTTGTATATATTCTTGAAAACTTGCTAGTGAAGTATCTAAATCACCGCTTTTAAAAGAAGTACTTGCTTTTGAGAGTAGAGATTCATTATCTGCTCTGCTTGTAAAGGACGGTAAATCTGAAGACTGATAATACGTTGTATATAAGCTTGCATTAGAATTTCCTGTAAACAACAATCCAAATAATAAAATCACTGCCGCTGCAGCAGATATAATATAATACAATGATCTTGTCTTAGGTTTTTCATTTTGAGGGACTGTTTTATAGTCTTCCTTTATTCTTACAAGTTTCTCTTTAATGGCTGCAGCTTCCTCACCCTTTAAATAGGTGTCCAATTCTTTTTTATAGTTCGAATCAGAAACCCCATCTTCATACTCGGTTTCTGTGAGATGATGATTGATCGATCTATATAGGGCAACCTCTTCTTTTAGTTCTGGTTGTGTTGTCATTGCTAACTCAAATTGCTGCGCATCTTCTGCAGACATCGTGCCGCTTATATACGCCTCTATTTTTTTATACACATGTTCTTCCATTATGATTTGAGTTTTGTGTAATTACCATCTTTCTTAATTAAGTCTCCTAAACGCTTTTTACATTTAAAAATACGTTGAAAGGCTACATTTTCTGAGGCATATTTAAACTTCTTCACAATACGATCATAGGGTACTTTTTTGAAGTAGTCTTTTAATAGCTCCTTACAATTAGGAGATAGTAATTGTAACTTTTCTTCAAAAAGATCCCATCGTTCTTGTGCTATAATAGCTTCACTGTGATTACTTTCTTCACTCTTAAGTGCAATAGCCTCTTCATTTCTTACCCACCTTTTTTTAGAATTTAATTCTTTACGCCATAAATTTTTACAAACGGTAAACAAATAAGCTTCAAAAGAGGACTTAATCTCTATATCACTCACTTTCAAACGGATACTTAATTGATACAATGCATTTTGAAAAACTTCTTCTGCGTCTTGTTGCGCTCCTTCATTTTTTAACACAAAATGCCTTACTTTTGGGTACATAGCTATGTAGATTGCTTTAATGATTTTTTCATCACCAGTACGCAATCCTTCTAGATAATTTATACCATTTTTTGTGACCATAAATTAAAAAAGGATGTTTAGGGGGTAAGAATATGGTTCTTTTGGAACATAAGGGCAAAATAACATATAAATCTTAAAATTTAATTATGAAAACAAAAATAATTGTATTATCGTTAGCGACTTTAGCTTTAATTATTATTGGCTGTACAACAGAAACTGATACACTTATCACGACACAAGTGGATACCAATATCAGAATTAAAACAATCCCTTTATCCGATTTTGAAAACTTAATAAACATTACTGACAAAAAAATTGAAAACTCTAACCGTCTATTACTTAACGCATGTGTTGAAGAAGAACGCTATGTAATTAATTGGACAGGAAGCGCCTCAGTAAATAGCCCTGGCTTTCAATCTGTCAGAGATACCACAATATTACACTTTGAAAATCTAGGACTTGATTTAGTTTTTGCAATAACACCTTCAACAGATAGAGAGTTATGGATTTTTAATTACGAAAATTTTGCTCCTGTTTTTCCGTGTCCAGGTTCTCAAACAGAAAGTGAAATTGAGGAAAACCCTGTTGTTAACCATGATTAATAACTTCATTGATTATCAACTAAAAAAAGGTTTCTCTATTTTATGCTTAATATTTATTTCTACTTATACTTTATATAGTCAAGAGGATGTTTACTTAAAAATCAAATCCTTATCTATAAGCGATAGTTTAATTAGTCAGAAATTAGATTCATTACTTTTAAAAAATATAAGAGAATCAAATTTTGATGATTTTTCAATAGTAAGTAATCGATATGCCTCTTGGTTATATAATAGAAAAAGGGTTTCTAAATCATTAGAAACCCTTAATTTATCTATAAAACATCATAAAGGAGACACTATTTCTCTTTATGAGAAACATTTTAAATTAGGTGTCTATTTATATAATACTGGTCATGTTCAGGAAAGTTTACAAGTGTATGAGACAATTATTAAATCTTCAAATGAAGATATTAATTCTGTAATTGCTAATGCATATATTGAAATAGGAAGAATTTACCGTAAAAAAGGAGATTTACAAACAGCAATAAGGCATTACCAAGTTGCTGAAACTATATTACTAAAGCTAAATGAACCTGACAAATTATTGAGATGTTATATTGGCTTTTATAATACTTATAAAGACTTCGACGTAAATAAAGTAAAGGAACAGATGTTAAAGTGTCTTTTAAAAGCGGATTCTATAACTAATGTTTACCCTGTATCATACACTAGAAACTACTCTATTAAGAGAGCTTTAGGAAGTTATTACGGAAACTATGCAATTAAAGATACTATCCAAGGACTTTTATATTTAAACAAAGCACTAGAATTAGCTACTAAAAGAAAAGATTCTACTAGAATTGCTCAGATTTATGCTAATTTAGGCTTACTCTTTGACATTTCAAATAATAAAAAAGCGTTGTATTATAATGAGCTTGCATTAAAATTCTCCAAACAACAAAAGAAAAAAGCAATTATATATGAAAATCTGGGTTTAAATAATGCATTACTCGGCAACACAAATATAGCTATTAATCAACTCCATACTGCTCTTGAGCTATTAACAGGGAGCAATTTTAAAATAATTACAAAAGAACAACAATCTACAATACTTAATGAAAATTATAATGATTCTAACTTATGGATTATGTTGGGTAACTTATCGGAAGCTTACTTACTAGCATATGAAAAAAATAAGCATAGAGAATACCTTAAAGAATCTATAAAATATGCTCTAATTACGGATGACCTTATTGACATTTATCATAAAAACAGTCAAGAAGAAGCTTCTAAACTTATATGGAGAAAGAAAGTGACCGAGGTCTATAGCCGTGCTCTCAGAGCTTGTTTTCTTTATAACGATACTGAAATTGGGCTACAATTTATGGAGAAGAATAAGGCATTGTTGCTGTATGAAGAAAACATCTCCAGAAAAGAAAAGCAAAATCTAAATTTATCTGACTTTTTAATTCAAAAAGAGCTACAAATTAAAAAAGAAATTAAAGAGTTAGATCAAAATGAAAATATCAAGATTATAAAGTTACGAAACACTCTTACACATCTTGAAGATAGTATAAAGTCTATTTATCCAAACTATGTAAAAACTTTAAAACCTTACCAACCTCTTTCTAATGAATATATTCAAAATTCATTAAAAAGTGATCAAGTTTTAATAGAGTATCATATCAATATAGATACTGGATTTGGAATCTATCCAAATCAAAATAAAGGATATATCATTTTTATTACTAAAAACAACAGTCATATATTTGAAATGAAAAATATTGATTCGTTACGAAAGCAAATCCAACAACTATCTAAGAGCAATTCACATCCATTTAGAAATCATGATGAATTAACAATATATAATACCCTCTCTAATGAGATATTCAAACAATTGTTTCCTAAAGAAATAAGATCACAATTAAAAAATAAAGAACTCATTATTATTCCTGATGATTTTTTAACAAGAATTCCCTTCGAGAGTCTAGTAATATCAAAGGGAAATAATGATTCTCAATATCTTATACATCAAAATCAAATAAATTATAAGTATAGTTACACATTTCATGAAGAAAATAAAAATATAGTAAATACTATACCTAGAAAACAAAACATGGTAGCGTTAGCACCTGTAAATTTTGACAATCAAAACCTTCTTTCTCTTAAAAATAGTAGTATAGAGATTGATAATATAAGCGCCTATTTTGATGCAACGTTATATCGAAATGATAAAGCAACAAAAAACACTTTTTCTAACTCTTTAGGAAAATATGATATAATCCATCTAGCTACACATGCAAATGCAAACGATTCTATAACACCTTGGATAGCATTTAGTGACGAAAAAATAAATTTAGACGAATTAAGCTTATATCAAAACGATGCATCTCTTGTTGTTTTAAGTGCTTGCAATACAGGTACTGGAAAAATAGTAAAAGGTGAAGGAACAATGAGTCTAGCAAGGGGTTTTTTTTATGGAGGAGCACAAACTACAGTATCATCACTTTGGAGAGTAGATGATAAATCAACTACAGATATAATGACTAATTTTTACAAAAACATATCTGAGGGTAAATCAAAATCTCTAGCATTACACGATGCAAAACTTAATTACCTAAAAAACCACAAAGGCTCCGAAGTATCTCCTTATTATTGGTCTTCCTTTATATTAATAGGAGACACTAATCCACTGCCAAAAGAAAGTAATTTCTTATACTATGTGGCCATAAGTTTGATTCTAATTATAGGAGGACTCATGTTTTACCTAAGAAGAAAAAGATAATAGAGTACATTAATGCAAGTGTAAAAAGTATTTGTTCTAATTCTAATTGATTTGATAAAAATCTAAGGTTCTAAAACTTTTTATCCTCATATGAGGCAAGTCTAAGAAAATTAAAGAAATTAAAATGTATGTCGTTAGGTTGTGCCCAACGACATACAAAAGCAAAAATTAACAATCTGCTCCCCCACCTATTCCAAAGCAGATTCCTAATCCTGTAACACATCTAACTTGTCCTGGACAAAAATCACCATTTTGCTCACAATCAAAGTCACTAGTACAGGCTATAGGATTACTTCTTGCTCCTTCTCCTTTAAATGTTTTTTGATCTGCTTTGCTTAATTTTTGAACTCCTTCTAGTTTTAAAATGTTTTTTAACATAATTGTAAAATTTATAATTAATTTTACTGCGAACATTTTGAGACACTCACAGTTTGTGTCTGTCCTTGCAAGAATGTTTTAGAGCCTAGTGAACGCTAGGCTCTTTTTATTTTTATACGGTTTCTAATGAATAGTTTGTCACCTCATTTGCTCGTTCTTTTAATATCTCTACAAATAGCAACAGGTCTTCATATTCATAATACTTTTTAGGAAATTTTTGATTCCCTATCAATGTTTCTGGGGTGTAATTGATATTATTTTGTTGCGCCACCTCTCGATGCATTTCTAGGGTACGATCATCCATCAAAAGCATTGTATTAGGGGTTCCATGTTTTTCCATCCAACAATCTACATCTCTATCTCCAAACCAATCTTTTAACGCATTAAAAGCATCTGTTTTACTTTTACGATATACCTCTAAAGTTCGTTTTGCAATTTGAGTTGCTGGGTTTTCTAAGTCTTTGGGTGTATTAAATACGAATTGTATTCCTACATCTGTTGGGAATTGTGTTAATAATCTGTCGTACAATTCAAATGCAGCGACACAATATCCGCATAATGGATTGCTGTATGCCGTTAATTGTATTGGTGCTTCTCTATTTCCAAAATATAGCTGTGCTTCTTGTGGAAGTATTTGTATATTTTCAAGCGTTTCTTGTTGAAGGGCTGTTGTAAAAAACAGCTTATTTCTTTTAAAAGAAAAATATTCTTTTTTTGTTGTACGTAGTTCTTGACTTCTTAACAACAAAGGTTTTACATATCCCCATAACAGTGTAATTCCCATAGTTATTACAAGTGCTTTAGACAAGTATTGAAACGAAAAATCCCAACCTGAAAACAGTAGAAACACTGTCACAAATTGGGAAATTAAAACTACAGAAACTAACAGACATAAACCGCACCATTGTTTTATCTGTATCGCCTGAAGATATATAGAGTAACCCAACACAAAAACTGATCCAATAGCTACTGCTAGTAATATACTTGGGTGTATGCCTAAGAACGTAATTGCAAAAAACAAGCTGGTAAAATACACTAGAGAAGCGTCTCCCAAACCAAACGCTTTGTTAATTCTTCCTTCTTTTGATGTAATAACAGTTGCACAACTATTTAAAGTTGATGATAAGGCATTACATACTTTTGAAGTCATTCGATCTTTAACACCTATACTTTCTTTACTGATCAAATAGCTTACAAAGCAGCCAAATACTGTGAGTAATATATAAATTGCATGCGGTATTGACGGTGTAAATATTAAAGTGGTAACAACTGCAAATAGTAAGGCCACCAACAATGCTATCATTCTAGTATTAAAAGACGTTACTAGTGGTGCTCTTTTTTTATTTTCTTCTATAGCAACAATCGTACCCGTCCATTGAGAAGTAAACTCTTGAATAGAGCGTTTTTCTTTTTTATCTTGGATAGTTCTTATTTGAACTCCGTTTTTTTGTTGTTGGACTAAAGCAAGTGTTGTATCACCTTCTTCTTCTATAAGTGCTAAAAACAAATTTGGAAGTTGCGACAGGGCATCTATAGGAACATTGGCCGCTATATTATCAATTCCAAAATAATCTAAGGTATCTGTGATTGCTTTTACACTTGGGTAATCTGCATGAGAAAGCAATTGAAGATGAATATCTTCTTTTGAAAATGCAGTGATGTGTGATCCTAATAAAAAGCGAAAAATTAATTCGTCCATACCTAGATGTTTTTTGTAAACACCTATATGTTCTGGATACTAAAAATTCTTACCCAAAAAAAAGTAAAAAATCAAATTTTACACATATAAAACAATCATAAACAGTGTTTTATATGAGGATTATAATTTTTCTAAAAGCTCTTTTGCTTCTTTATACTTATAATTAGAAGGAGAATTACTTATCTGTTTAAGTAATTCCTTTGCTTTCACGATATCTTCTGTTTTTAAATAGAGTAATGTTTTATACCATGTCCCCATAGGAGCATCGATTAAGTCACTTTGACGGAGTGCATCAAAAGTAGCATGCGCTTTTTCAAATTGACCCAATTCCATTTCAGAAATTCCTTTATAGAGTAATATACTCGCTTTATTTTTTGCGGCCGTTGCTACTGCAGGAGCAAGAAGTGTGAGTGCTTTATTATAATTTCCTTCTTCAAAATAACGTTCGGCATCTATAAGGGTAGAATTTTCTTCTCCGCCACGCGCCACTAGTGAAGGAACATCAGAAGTAGTATAATAATCTACATATAATTCTTGAGGTGTTTGCCCTTGTGGAACTAAAACAATAAGAGTGATTAATATGGCAATAAGAGCTGCGCTAAGATAATATAGCCATGAGCGATTACTTTTTGGAGCGCTATTCTTATACGCATTCTGCGCTTGTATAATAGCATTCTTGAGCTGTACGAAATCTTGGCTTTTATATAACTCTTCATATTCCTTAAGGCGTTTTACAGCTACATTTTCAGCAGTACTCCATGTCTCCTCAGAAAGGGCTTCCAGGAGTTGTTTTTGCAGGAGTACGCTTTCGCGAAAGCGTATATCTTCAGACATCCGTTTTTGTAAAGTTTCTCCTTCTTCCTTAGAAAACTTTCCTAATAAATAGTTTTCTATATATGTATGCTCTTCTTCTGGATTCATAATTCTTTTAAGGAATTATAACGTTGATCACTAGTGATGGTTTGCATGAGTTTTGTTTTACATTTAAATACACGTTGTCTTGCCACAGTCTCTGAGTTATAGCCCAATCTTTTTACAATCTCACTATAAGAGACTTTTGCAAAAAATAGTTGAAGTACTTTTTTACAGTTTTCAGAAATTAGCTCTAATTTTTCTGTAAATAGTTCCCAACGTTCTTGCTCTAGAGTAGCTAGCGCCATGTCCTTTTCTTCACTTTGAAGTTCCATCACTCCATCATCTGTTACCCGTGTTTTTGTTTTATTTAATTCTCGACGCCATAAATTTTTACAAGCTGTAAATAAAAAAGCTTCAAAACTGCTTTTAATTTCGAAGGGTTCTCTTCGATATCGTACAGCAATTTGCATCAATGCTTTCTGAAAAATATCTTCAGCATCTACTTGCTGTCCTTTATTCTGAAGTACAAATTTTTTTACTTTAGGAAAAATAGAAGCATATATCTCAGTAATTACTTTAGAGTCATTTTGTAATAAAGCTTTGAGGTAGACCGTATTTTCAGGCATTCGCATAAATGATTAGATAAACAAAAATAAACTTTTATATTTACAGGGTAACAAACAAAAGGGTTATGTAACTACTGAGTAATTAATAATTAATTATAACCCTAAAACCTTTTTTATGAAAAGTACATTTTTTAAGCCCCTAAGCATTCTTTTTATCCTTATTTTAACAGTATCGTGTAGTGTTGACTCTGAAGAAAACGTTGAACAACTAATAACTGCAGATTCTACATATACCCCTTCTAAAAACCAGAATTGTGCAGATCCAGATTTACTTGTATCTGACGGTGATCACAATTTTTATTACTTACTTGTAGAGTACGAAGCTGATGCTACAAAACAAGAAAGAAACGCCATTAGAAACCCTTATTGTGATAGGATGGTGTCTATCACACCATGTGAATTAAATAAAGACGCAGAAATATGGCTTGTAAGAGGTCTATGCCCTACTCTTATGGATTGCAAGCCAGATATCGTAAAGCCTACAGATCCTAATTTAAGATTAGCAACATTTGCAGATACGTGTCAATAATTTGAAAGTAACACCCATTTTATTTTTTTGGCTTTGTGGATTGTTTATAACAAACAGTCTACAAAGCCAAAACTATTTTGACACCTACATTTCTTCTTATCAAGATCAAGGATATACGCATAAAACTACAGTAGATAGTTTATTAGTTTTATGTAAAAAATCTAATGACTACATACATTTAAGTGATATAGCTACTCATTTTTCTACGCGAATTTATAGCTCGCATATTTCAGAGGCAATACATTATGGAAAACTTGCATTAGATACATATCCGCTTGAAAAAAGAAATAATCCTCACTATGCAACGTTACAATTTCGTTTAGGTTTTTTTTATAGTGAGCAAAATGACTTTGAAAAAAGTAATGCGCTGTATCTAGCCATTATAGAACAAAATACAAATCCTGCTAGAGTTGCGCAATCTTATTCTAGATTAGGTCTCTATTACAGTGCTCAAGGTGACTATTATAGAGCTATTGATTATTTTAAAAAAGGGATTTCTCTCCTTGAAAAACAAAATAATTACAGAGACCTTGTTAAGCAGTATATCAATTTCTCTGTTGTATATCATCAAGAAGGCAGTAAAGAGAGCTTTCTTAAGAAGAAAGAAATGCTAGACAAGGCTTTAGCACTTGAAGAAAAAACAACCATACTACCTATAGATAGGTATCATATATACACAGGGTATGCAACATTTTATACACAAGAAGTTACGTTTGATTTAAAAAGTGCCAGAGCATATCACTTTAAAAATTTAAAACACCTCGCCCAAGAAGGTATTAATGATTATACCTGTGACATATACGGAAATCTATCAGATTTATATAATATTGCTAAAAATGATAGTGCCCTTTATTATATAGAAAAAACACTGAAAGAATGTCCTGATACATTTACACAATCTGTCTCGAAACATCATTTAAGTCAATATTATAGATATCGTGGCAATGCAGAAAAAGCGCTAGACAACATACAAAGATCTCTTACACTAAGCACTGAAAAAGAAAATAAAAAGCGTACCATACTTACAAGAGATGAGTTAAGCAAAATCCCAAGAAAAATAGATGTTTTTGCAGCTTTTAAAGAAAAAGCTGGAATTCTAGAAGACTTATTTGAAGAAAATAAAAATTTAAATGACCTATCCGTAGCATTAGATAATATTCTAATTGCCGACACACTAATAGACTTTATAGAGGAAGAAAGTTTAGAAAAACAATCTCTATTACTCTGGAGACAAGCAGCTTCTTCTTTATATGCACAAGGCGTACGTGTTTGCAAAAAACTAAATAAACCAGAAACAACATTTTATTTTATTGAAAAGAATAAAGCTCTCTTGCTAACATCAGAGATTGACACAAAAATGAAGAGCAAAAAGCTTCCTGACACACTCCAGAAGCGACAATCAACATTTAAAAAAGAAATTTTAGCATTAGAAAATACGATTTCTGAAACAGAAAACTCTGAAAAAGTAAAACAACAACAAGAAGTACTCTTTGATCTCAAAACAAGGTATCAAAAACTACAAGACTCTATTTCTATAGCATTTCCCTTATACAAAAGGAACACACTACATCATACACTTCTAACAATTACGGATGTTCAGAATTCATTAAACGCTGACACTGCCGTACTTTCATATATATGGGGTATTCCTGAAGATGGAGATGAAGTCATCTATGGTATCTATATAGATCAAACCTCAACAGAACTATTTGAAGTGGATAATATAGATACATTAAAAGAGCATATCTTTCAATATCGAAATGCTATTTCTAAACCTTTTGAAACAAAAACAGCGCAAGAAAACTATAGTATTTCTGCATATGCACTATACAATACTTTATTTCCTACACAAAGTATAAAAGCTTCCATTAAAGGGAAAGAACTACTTATCATACCAGATGGAGAATTACAATATGTTCCTTTTGATGCATTTTTAACTTCTGATAATAGCAAAGAATACTTCATTAAATCAAACAAAATAAATTATTCATATTCCTTATCTTTTTCTAAAAGAAATGAAGCAATTCAAAGAACATATGATACAAATTTTGTAGGCTTTGCTCCTATCACATTTTCTAACAAAAATCTAAATCCATTACAAAAAAGTAGAGATGAAATCACTAGCATAGAAAAAATTCTAAAAGGAAAATCATTTCTAGAAACTACAGCTACAAAAGATAATTTTCTTACGAAATCATCATCTAGTGAGATTGTACATTTAGCAACGCATGCAGACGCCTCTTCAAACCCATGGATTGCTTTTTATGATACAATCCTAGAGTCTCACGAATTATATACCTACCAAAATAATGCAGAACTCGTTGTATTAAGTGCTTGTAATACGACCATAGGTGATATTGCACCTGGAGAAGGAGTTATGAGCCTAGCACGTGGGTTTTTCTATGCTGGGGCTAATACAGTTGTATCTAGTTTATGGGAAACAAATGACAAAGCTACTTCAGAAATTATGACTTCCTTTTATACATATTTAAAAGAAGGAAACTCGAAATCTGACGCTTTATACAAAGCAAAATTAAATTATATATCTTCTAGTAATTTATCTCAGCAATCACCTTACTATTGGGCTCCTTTTATCTTAATAGGAGAAGCAGAAAACTCCTTATACAGCACTAACAAAATAATTATTTTAAGTATTTTATCTGTTTCTATACTACTCTTTATCATATCCTTATATATAAGAAAAAGAAAAAATAAAATTTTAGGGTAACAAAACTTAAAGAACTGGAACAACAAAGGGAACACAAAAATTAAGCCCTTGAACAATTCAGTTATTTACCAAGTTGAACAATTATTAAGATTAAACAAAATTGCTTTTGATAAGGAAGAACTTGCATTTCAAATTCAAAGTCATCCTTCGTATCCAAGTCTTCATGCCATTACTGGAGTTCTAACGCATTTCAATATTGATCATCTTGCTATGGTGGTACCTGCAACAGAAGAGGTATTAGAACAACTTCCTACTACATTTCTTAGCTGTATGAAAATTGAAGAAGACCAGCTTTTTGGAGTTGTTGTAAAAAAAGGTAATTCACTCGTCGCTTATTATGACGCTAAAGACAAAAAAGAATATTCTAAGGAAGAGTTCTTACAATACTTCACTGGTATTATCGTCGCAGTAGAAAAAGAAGAAACAGATCGCCCATCTGTTCAAAACAAAAACGCGACATATTTGAGAACAGGTCTATTAGCAGGTTTAGGGTTCATGCTTTTAGGCCTGCTCTACCAAGCGCAACTTACATTTGCAGCAATAAGCTATGGTAGTGTAGCTCTTTTAGGAGTACTCATAAGTGCTGTTATCATAAAACAACAACTAGGCATGGAGACTAGTATTGGAAATGCTTTTTGTTCAGATACAAATACTTCTAAAAACTGTCATGCGGTACTCACGTCTAATGGTGCCACTTTATTTGGTATTAAACTTGGTGATCTCAGTTTAATATATTTTATAGGACTGTCTTTGTCAGTGATCGCATTATCGATACTTGACTATGCCATGACACCTTTATATATACTTAGTTTTATGGCAGCTCCTATTACGCTCTATTCTATATATTATCAGTACGCTTTCGCGAAAGCGTGGTGTCCATTATGCCTTATTATCGTAGCGGTATTACTGTTACAAACAGGAATAGGAATTTTTCAAATTAATGATGTAGTACAAATCAATGCATTACTAATTGTGGGAATTACATTTGCAATAACGCTATTAGGTTGGTTATTTATTGAACCTATATTTCTTGCTTCAAAAAGACTTAAAAGAGCTAATATTGATTTCACAAAGTTTAAAAGAAACTTCACTCTTTTTGAAACATTACTTACGCAGTCTTCTAAAAAACAAACACATATTAATAATGTATCAGAAATTGTATTTGGCAATCTACAAGCCCCTTTATCTATAGTAGTATTTACAAGTCCATTTTGTAAGCATTGTAAATCTGTACATACACTATTAGAGGATATTTTAAAAAGTTATGGAAATTTAGTAGCAATTACCATACGCATCAATGCCAATACAGACAACAAAGAATCAGATATCTATAAAATAACAAGTCGTCTCACAGAATTATATCATACAAAAGGACAAGACCAATGTTTACAAGCTATGCATGATATTTATGAGGAGATGGCTACTGATACTTGGTTATCAACATGGGGTACTTGTGAACAAGAAGATATGTATCACCAAACACTTGTAGACCAACAAAACTGGGGTACTGAGAACGGAATTAACTTTACGCCAGAAATCTTAATAAATGGATATGCATTCCCATCTGCATATACTCGCGAAGACTTAAAATATTTTATAGAAGAACTACACGAGTTTTCTCAAGAAGTACAAATTCCTTTTTCGCCACAATTTCAGAATGCTATATAAAAAACAATAACCCTTAAAAAGGGCTATTGACTTGAACAATATTCTCTCGCGAAGAATAGACACAAACTGTGAGTGTCTCTAAATGTTCGCAGTAAATGTAATTTAAATAATTAGAATCATGTTAAAAAACATTTCAAATTTGGGCGAAACCCTAAATAAAGAAGAACAGCAATCAATAACAGGAGGTAAACTAGACGGAAACCCACCAGAATTCTGTATGTGTACCCAACTAACATACTTAGTGAATGGAGAAGTAACAACAGAATATCCTCTTTCTGGTCCTGTTCAAGTTGTTGGGTGGACAGATATTATTCCTGTTCCGGCTTGTTGCCACTAACACTAATAAAAATATTCTCTCGCAAAGAATAGACACAAACTACGAGTGTCTCTAAATGTTCGTAGAAATGCAATTTTTTAAAAATAAAATCATGTTAAAAAACATTTCAAACTTAGGGAAAGCCCTAAACAAAAAAGAACAAAAATCAATTACTGGAGGAAAGACTGATCCAAACCCACAAGAATACTGTGTATGCTATAATGTATATTGCGCATCTGGGAGCATCGCTGATGGTACGTACGCGTATCCAGTTGAATGTGACGGTTCTTCATGGCCTCCAACATATCCTGTGAGTTTTGGTGCTATTATACCAGCACCAGCTTGTTGCGTATAATATATTTTACTGTAGAGAAGAATATGTATTCTTCTCTACAGTTATGTACCCTTTTTCTTCTAGCCTCTTCTGTTTTCTAATTATTTCTAAAGCATTTTTATGAGTTTCAAGATTTCTTGAGATGAATCACTACTTCTATATAATCAAAATATATTTTGAAAAAATTCCCTTCATATAAACAGACAGAAACTAAAGATTGTGGTCCTACATGTTTAAAAATAATTGCTAAACACTATCATAAGAATTTATCTATCAATGAGCTTAGGAAAATAAGCGAAACTACAAGAGAAGGTAGTAATTTGTTAAATCTAAGTGATGCTAGTGAAGCAATTGGATTTAGATCATTAGGAGTAAAACTTACATTAAACGAATTAAAAGAAGCTCCTTTACCATGTATTTTACATTGGAATAAAGATCACTATGTAGTACTCTATAAAATCAAAAAAGATACGTTCTATATTTCCGATCCTGGATTTGGACTATTAACCTACTCCAAAGAAGAATTCTTAAAATTCTGGATTGGTAATAATGCTAAAGACACTACTCAAGAAGGTATTGCATTATTCTTAGAAACCACACCTTCTTTTTACACAAGTGAACTAGAAGATGAAGAGGATTTAGAATTCAATTTTAGGTATCTCTCAAAGTATATCATAAAATATAAATCTTTTATCATACAACTTGCCGTTGGATTACTGGCTGCTAGTTTGTTACAACTTGTTGTTCCTTTCTTAACCCAAAGTATCGTTGATGTCGGGATTAATAATAAAGACCTTAATTTTATTTACCTCGTACTATTTGCTCAAATCGCACTTTTCCTAGGAAGAACAGGTATAGAGATTATACGCAGTTGGATTTTATTACATATTAGTACTAGAATAAATATCTCTTTAATATCAGATTTTTTCATAAAATTGATGAAGCTGCCTATTGCATATTTTGACACTAAAATGACTGGAGATATTATGCAACGCATAGGTGATCATAGTCGAATAGAAAAAATATTAACGACATCATCATTAAGTGTTTTATTTTCTTTGGTAAACTTTGTTGTATTTAGTGTTGTACTTACATATTATAACACTCAAATTTTTTCAGTATTCCTTACTGGAAGTATTCTATATTTCTTTTGGATTAAAATATTCTTAAAGAAAAGAGCTGCTTTAGACTACAAAAGGTTTTCTGCATCTAGTCAAGAGCAAAGTAAAGTTATAGAGCTTATCAATGGGATGCAGGATATAAAACTACACAACGCAGAAAAACAGAAACGATGGGCTTGGGAATTTGTACAAGCAAGATTGTTTAAAGTATCAGTAAAGAGTTTAAGTTTAGAGCAAGCACAGAGTGTAGGGTCTTCATTTATAAACGAACTCAAAAACATTTTCATTTCTATTCTCTCAGCAAAACTGGTCATAGAAGGAGATATTACGCTAGGTGTTATGTTATCTATTTCATATATCGTTGGTCAATTAAATGCTCCAGTGCAACAACTCATTAACTTTGTAAGAGAGTTACAGGACGCCAAAATTTCTTTAGATAGATTAGGAGAAATTCATCAAATGGATGATGAAGAGATAGAGCCAGAAAATAAAGTTTCTGATATTCCAGCAAATGCTGGCATCAATATTAAGAATGTATCATTTAGATATACAGGGTCTGATGTAAGCGTCTTAAAAAACATCAATCTAATTATTCCTCCAAATAAAACAACAGCAATTGTTGGTGCTAGTGGCAGTGGAAAAACAACATTATTAAAATTATTATTAAAGTTTTATGATCCTAATGAAGGCGAAATTCAATTAGACAACATCGTTTTTGAAAATCTATCCCAAAAAGCATGGCGTAATCATTACGGGGTTGTTATGCAAGAAGGTTTCATCTTTAATGATTCTATTGCAAATAATATTGCTATTGGAGAAGAATCTATAGATAAACAAAAGCTATCACATGCAATAGATGTTGCTAATATTAGAGAATATATAGAATCGCTCCCACTGTCTTACAACACAAAAATAGGAACAGAAGGTATAGGTTTAAGTACAGGTCAAAAACAACGATTATTAATTGCTAGGGCTGTTTATAAGAACCCTAAGTATTTATTTTTTGATGAAGCGACTAGTGCGCTAGATGCAAATAATGAAAAAGTAATCATGGAACAATTAGACACTTTCTTTAAAGATAGGACAGTGGTTGTAGTTGCACATAGGTTAAGTACTGTAAAGAATGCACATCAAATTGTGGTCTTAGATAAAGGGAGAATTGTTGAAATAGGTGACCATAAAACACTTGTAAGCATCAAAGGAAATTATTACAATTTGGTTAAAAACCAGTTAGAACTAGGGAACTAATGTCAAAAAAATTAGAAGAAATAGAATTAAGAAGCGAGCAGGTACAAGATATATTATCGTATGTTCCTCATTGGATGATACGCTATGGTAACGTACTTTTTTTGGTCTTAATCATATTATTTTTAGCACTATCTTTCTTTATTAAATATCCAGATGTAATATCATCTGAAGCTATTATTACTACGATACAACCCCCTCAGAAAATATATGCAAACACAAAAGGAAAACTAGACACATTATTAGTTGTAGACAATCAACAAGTAAGTGCCAATACGCCATTAGCAATTATAGAGAATAGTGCTGATTTTAAAGATGTATTCTATTTAAAATCTATTATTGATACTGTTCAATTTTCTAAAAAAAGTTTTGAATTTCCTATAGACAAGATACCTATTCTATTTTTAGGAGATATTGATACACAATACGCTCAATTTGAAAATAGTTATCAGCAATATCTTCTCAATAAACAATTAAGACCTTTTACAAGTGAAGCCATTGCAAATTCAACATCTATTTCAGAATTAAAATTCAGGCTTCAGACATTACGTTCGCAAAAAAAAATAAGTCAATCAGAATTAGATTTACGAATCAAAGAGCATTCAAGAAACAAATCATTATATGAAAAAGGAGTTATTTCTACTCATGAATATGAAGTTTCTGAAAGCTCATTATTACAATCAAAAAACACTTTTGTTAATAATGACGCTTCTATTTCTCAAACTTTAGAAGCTATTAGTAATGCGCAAAAGTCAGCTAGAAGCACCAAAATAAATAGTACAAAAGAAGATATTACTTTACTTAAAAATGTACTTCATTCTTTCAATCAGCTTAAACTTGCTATTAAAAACTGGGAAATGCGTTATGTGATGCGTTCAGATATTAACGGTATTGTTTCTACACTTAATATTTGGAATGAAAATCAAAACGTTTCACAAGGAGATAGGGTATTTACCATTATTCCAAAAGAAGAAGGTGCATACATCGCAAAATTAAAAGCACTAGCTCAAAATGCCGGAAAGATAAAAACTGGGCAACATGTCCAATTAAAACTACAAGACTACCCAGATAATGAATATGGCATCTTAGAAGGCACCATCTCAAAAATATCTGCAGTAACAGATGAAGAGGGTTTTTATCTGCTAGATGTATCTCTTCCTACAACATTAATAACTTCTTATAATAAAGAAATTCTCTTCAGACAAGAAATGTTAGCTAATGGAAAAATCATAACAGAAGACCTACGGCTCATAGAACGATTCTTTTATCAAGTAAAAGGGATTTTCGAAAATTAATTCTATAAAAAATCAAAAAACAAAGCCATCAATGTACTATTGATGGCTTTGTTTTTTTAGTCATAAGTCGTTTTACTTACATGCATTTTTTAATGATTTTATCATCAATACGTTAAAATTCAACTCATTTTAATGTTAAAATTCAGATTATCAGTAATTTAAATTCATTTTTGATTATTTTTAAGTAAAAATCCCGACCCCAATAACAATCTGACTGTCAAATTATTAAAAAAATACCCGAAAATATTCTTGCAAGGATAGACACATACCTTGAGTGTCTTTAATGGATCAAGGTTATCATTAAAATTCAAAATTATTTTTAACCATGAAAAAATTAGTAAAACTAGGAGAAGCACTAAATGCAAGTCAACAAAAATCGATTAATGGAGGAACTTTAGGATGTAATATCTTCCTTTGTACACTAGAGAGTGAAGGATGTCCATGCTATGGAAACCCAAATACTCCAGATGGAAGAGGATGTTGTATGGATGGAATGTGCGTTGATTAATGCTCATTCAATCTATTAAAATATTAATGAGAAGCTAGACATAATTATTTACTAGCGCTATCACTAATCTTAAAAACAATATCTCATGTTAAAAAACATTTTAAAATTAAGCAAAGCCAAATCATTAAATAAAACTGAACAATTAGCCATCTCTGGCGGTAATTCATGTGTAGTAGCATGTTATTATAACTGTGCGGCCATTTCTAGTACTAGAGTTGAATTAGGAGATTGTTTTCAAGAATGCCAACAAAATTGCTAATTATCAATTAGTAGACGTTTCTTTTTACTGGCTATGATGTAGTGTTATTTTTGATATTATCCATTAGTAATACCAATTAGAATGTAAGAAGTATTTTTTGAAATTAATCTCAAATAACTAATCAAAAGCTATTCTATACAATAGTTTTTGATTAGTTGTTAACTCTTCACATCCAAAGCATCTCTGAGCGCATTACCAACCATCATAAAAGCCATGACGAGTAACATAATAGCAAGCCCAGGAATAACCGCTAGATATGGTTTTCCTAATATAATATAGCTGTAATGATCTTTAATCATCGCGCCCCAACTTGGCATTGGTGGCTGTGCTCCTATTCCTAAAAAACTAAGACCGCTTTCTATAAGAATCGCTCCTGCAAAATTGGCAGCAGAAATCACGATAAGAGGTGCCATAATATTAGGTAGTATATGTCTTATAATAATACGTCCATGTGTATAACCTAAGGCTTTAGCTGCAGTGACATATTGCATTTGTTTCACTCCCATAATCTGACCTCTTACCACACGCGCTACTTCTACCCACATGGTGAGACCAACAGCTATAAACACCTGCCAAAACCCTTTTCCTAAAGCCAGCGTAATAGCAATGACAAGTAATAATGTAGGAATAGACCAAGTCACATTAATAACCCACATAATAACAGCATCTACTTTTCCTCCAAAATATCCAGCTAACGAACCCATAAATAACCCTATAAGCAGCGAAATAAAAACAGCGACAAATCCTATAGAAAACGAAATACGAGCTCCCACGAACATTCTACTCAATAAATCCCTTCCATATTTATCTGTTCCTAGCATAAATTTTTGTGATGCTATATGCGCTTTCGCGAAAGCGTATACATCTACCCCTTCTTCCATTTCCAAACGCTTAGGAATCCCTTTTATATCATCACCAGCATAAGGGGTGTATATAATTGTATTTCCCTCAATAGTATGAGCGGTAATTGGAATTTCTGTGTCATTATTACGTTTTCCAAAAAACAATGACGAAAATGCAAATGACTCCTCTTCTATAGTCGAGGGAATGGTAAGCATCGTAGTTGTAAAACCAGGACCACGAGAATGTATAGAAAGATGCATTTGGTTTGCATTCTGGCTATTATCTGGAGCAATTAGATATGCAAATAATGCGATCATACCGCAAAGTACGATATAGCACAAACTCAAAACGCCCCAAAAGTTTTTCTTAAACTTTTGGAGCGCTAAACCTGTGAGTGAATTTGCGGTTTGCGACATAAATTAATCTTTTATCGCTGCAATTTTACTCTTTCTAATATTATTAATTTTTAAGTCTTGTAATACGTTAATTGCCTCTTCTACATATACATCACTTGCAAGACTTTTGTGCCAACGTTCTCTTTTGTCTTTTAGCACGGTATCATTTTCAAAAAGTTTTAATTCATAAGGTAAAGACTTATACGTAAGATTAGAAGCATAATCATCTATGGCATCAAAACGCTTTGTTTCTTCTTCACTTTTTAAAACTCTATTTTTATACCCTTCATAACTTAAATCCCACTCAGTGTCTTCGCGGCGGTCTTTAAGCCATTTTGCATAATCATTTATCAATTTAAGTTGTTCGCTTTTTGAAATACGAGCAACACTACTTTCTATTGTTTTTTCATAATCAATATATCCATCCCATGCATCATAAGAAGCTGCTCTTATTCTATCCCAAGGTAATGGATTCTCTTGATCACGTTCTCCTATATCTATATAGCTATATACATCTGGAACAACGACATCACTCTTTACACCTTCTAGTTGTGTCGAACCTCCATTGACACGGTAAAACTTCTGAATAGTTACTTTAAGCGATCCTATATCTCCATAATCATTAGAACGCAACCATCTATTTAATGGGAAGAAACGTTGTACTGTTCCTTTTCCAAAAGTTTGTTTTCCACCTATAATAATAGCTCTTTTATAATCTTGCATTGCTGCCGCTAGGATTTCACTAGCTGAAGCTGAATTTTCATTTACAAGAATTACGAGTGGTCCATCCCATAGAATACTTTTATCTTCATCATTAAGGATATCTGGTGTATCATCACTAGACTTTACTTGTACTACAGGTCCTTCTTTTATAAAAAGTCCAGCCATATCTACAACCGCTTTTAAAGATCCACCACCATTATTACGTAAATCTATCACAAGACCTTCCATTCCTTGTTTCTTAAGGCGAATGATTTCTTGTTTTATATCTGAAGCTGCATTACGTCCTCCAGCATTTTCTGTATCAAAGTAAAAACTAGGTAAATTAATGATTCCATAATTACGATCATCTTTACGTACAGCAGCAGATTTTGCATAAGTCTCTTCTAGTAAAACAACATCTCTTGTAATTACAATATCTTTGATACTCCCATCTATCTTACGCTTTACGTTAAGTGTTACTTTGGTGTCTTTAGGGCCTTTTATAAGTTTGATAGCATCATCAAGACGCATTCCTTGAATACTAGTAGCTTGGTCATCTCCATCTTGAGCTACTTTTAATATAATATCTCCAGCTTGTAATTCTTCTTGTCTCCAAGCAGGTCCTCCAGAAATAATATCAGTTACGTGTACCGCTCCATTTCTTTTTTGAAGACGAGCTCCAATCCCTTCAAACTGACCACTCATACGTTGGTCAAATCGATCTTTAGCTACAGGAGCAAAGTAATTTGTATGTGGATCAAACTCTTCTACAATCGCATTTAAAAATGTTGCAAAATAATCTTTACGCTCAAGCTCTTCTGTAAGATCAAAAAAGTTAGCAGTACTTTCTGTGATTTCTTTTCTAGCTTTCTCTTCTATCTGTACATCTGTAAGTACCTCTTCTACTTCTTTTCCATCTGCTAGTTGCGTTTCCTGAGTATCTTTCATGTCATAAAAAGTACTCAATGCATTTAATTTTAATTGTAATCTCCAACGCTCTTTGATTTCTTTTTTATTCTTTGCGTAGGCTAGTTTTTCATACTCTGTATCAATAGTCTCACGCTTAGAAAAATCAAATGGTTTTTCTAGAATTGCATTCTGTGCTTCTTTTGCCTCTTTAAAACGCTCTAAATAACGCTGGTAAGTCAGATCAAAGAACGTAAGATCTTTTTCCTTTACCATATCATCTATTTTGTCTTTGTAAGCAGCAAACTCTTCTATATCTTTTTTGTGAAAAAAGCGTCTATATGGATCTAATGCATCAATATAATCTTCAAAAACTGATGCCGAAAACGTATCATCCATGTCTTTTGCATCAAAATGACCACGCTCTATAACATAAGATATTAAATCTAATAGTAATTTGTCTTTATCTGGATCTTCTTCAACTTCTTTTGTAGTAAAACTACAGCTCGCCACCGAAAATAGCAGAGCAAGAGCTATTAACTTTAAATTACTTCTCATAAAATTACGTATTTGCATTTTTTAACTACCAATGTACATTAAAAATTGTGCCAGAGTATAAATAATGGTTGTAATTTTTTGTTAAACCTCAACAGGCACTAAAGAGAAGCAATTTACGTATTTTCGCGCATAGAATCCAACTTTATATACACATGGAAAAAAAACCACTTATTCTTATTACTAATGACGATGGCATTACAGCAAAAGGCATACGCACACTCATCGAGGTAATGTGTACTATAGGAGATGTTATTGTGGTAGCACCAGACAGCCCGCAAAGTGCTATGGGACACGCTATCACTATTAATAACACGCTTTACTGTGATCCTTTTGTGTATGACAAAGAAGCAGCGCATAAAGAATATAGTTGTTCTGGCACTCCAGCCGATTGTGTAAAACTAGCGAATCAACAGATACTAGATCGCTCGCCAGATCTTTGTGTAAGTGGTATTAATCATGGAAGTAATTCTTCTATTAACGTGATTTATAGTGGCACTATGAGTGCAGCTGTAGAGGCTGGTATAGAAGGTATTCCTGCGATTGGTTTTTCGCTGTTAGATTACAGTGCAGATGCAGATTTTGAAGCTTGCAGGTCCTTTGTAAAATCAATTACTGAACAAGTATTAAAAAGCGGTCTTCCCAAAGGTGTCGTACTCAATGTAAATATCCCTAAACTACCACTTTCGGAAATTAAAGGGACTAAAGTATGCCGTCAAGCAAAAGCGATGTGGGTAGAAGATTTTGATAAACGCACAAGTCCGCAAGGACGTGATTACTATTGGTTAACAGGAGAATTTATTAATCAAGATAAAGGAGAAGATACTGATGAGTGGGCACTTGCTCAAGGATATGTAAGCATTGTTCCTACCCAATTTGATCTCACAGCACATCACGCCATTCAAGAATTGAACAGTTTAGATTTTTAATATAACTATTGTTTTATACGCTTTCACGAAAGTGAAGTTTATACTGAGTTTATCGAAGTACGAAACATAAACAGCTACACCTCAAAAAGGATTGTTATTTTTGCATAAACAATCTATACTAATCTAGCCATTATTTATGAAAAAAGACATCATTTCTGGAGCTATTATAGGACTCATTGCTAATGCGATAGGTGTATATTTATATATCATGGCATTTTCTGATTATAGCGTTGATGTAACAATTCAAAAATCAATGGATGAAGGGTATTTTGGTAAAATTGTCACTTTAGGTGCCATATTGAATCTGGTTGCTTTCTTTATTTTTATTAAAAAGAAACAAGATTACAAAGCCCGTGGCGTTCTTTTAATAACGGTTATCATCGCCGTTTTAGTAATGGTGCGCAAATTTTTATAAATTGAAATAAGCGTACATACATTTAAGTAGTTGTTTACGTATTTCAATACTTAAATTTAGTATGCAAACCTGCCTGACGGTAGACAGGAACGTAGCAATTGATTCAAGCATAAATTCTTTATTTATTTCGTTTTAAACGGAATAAAAATTTTAAATAAATGAAATATTACATACTTGTAGGAGAAGCTAGTGGAGATTTACATGGATCAAATCTCATGAAGGCTTTATATCATGAAGACCCAGAAGCAGATATACGTTTTTGGGGTGGTGATCTTATGCAAGATGTAGGAGGCACCTTAGTTACACATTATAAAGAGCGTGCTTTTATGGGATTTGTAGAAATTTTAAGAAATCTCTTTACCATTTTAGGATTTATCAGTGCATGTAAAAAAGACATTGCTGCCTTCCAGCCAGATATACTTATTTTTATAGACAATTCAGGTTTCAATTTACGCATTGCAAAGTGGGCAAAAGCACAAGGATATAACACACATTATTATATCAGCCCGCAAGTGTGGGCTTCGCGTGCAAGTCGTGTAAAGACGATTAAAACTACCATAGATCATATGTATGTGATCTTACCTTTTGTAGAAGGATTTTATGCAAAATACCAGTATCCTGTGCATTTTGTAGGACACCCGCTTATAGATGCTATTTCGGGACGTACGCAAGCCGATCCTGATGTGTTTACAAAAGAACACGATCTTGATGACCGCCCTATGATTGCGTTACTCCCAGGAAGTCGTAAGCAAGAAATTAATGCCATGTTAAGCGTAATGTTAAGTGTGGTAGATGACTATCCTGACTATCAATTTGTAATTGCGGGCGCGCCTAGCCAAGATGTTTCTTTTTATGCGCCATTTCTTAAAAATTCGCAGGTACGCTTGATTATGAATAAAACGTATGATGTACTCAGTTTTGCAAATGCCGCACTGGTGACTTCTGGCACCGCCACCTTAGAAGCCGCGTTATTTAAGGTACCGCAAGTAGTTTGCTATAAAGGAAGCCGTATCTCTTATGAGATTGCCAAACGCATTATTAAATTGGATTATATTTCATTGGTAAATCTGATTATGGATAAACCTGTAGTCACAGAATTAATCCAAAATGATTTTACTACCAAAACTCTGAAAGCATCGTTAACCCAAATCTTAGACGATTATCATAGAGGTCAGATTTTTGCAGATTACTATGACTTAGAACAAAAACTAGGTGGTCGTGGTGCGAGTGCAAAAGCCGCAAAGCTTATTGTAGCAAATAGTCGTAAGTCGTGAGTCGTGAGTCGTGAGTCGTGAGTCGTGAGTCGTGAGTCGTGAGTCGTTTAATTTATACTTTTTTTGACATTCGGTAATTTCGATACAATTTTCGCGAAAAGCGAAAATCACTCAATCACCTTATTCTATTTTTATTGATTAAAAATAGAATATCTCTCTAATTTGGGTGTATAATCTATTCTCTGTTCTGTTCTATTCTCTCTTTTCTTTTTTTGCATCTGTTATATTTTCCCCATATTTGTTTTACCTGAATCTTATAACATACCTACTTTATGAAAAAACTATTCCTTTTTCTTTTTACTGCTGCAGTACTCACCTCTTGTGGAGGTTCTAAAAAAGTAACCTCTAAAAGTCGTAAAACACCTACCAAAACAGAACGTATTGTATTACAAGCCCAAGCATTTACGGGGACCAAGTATAAATTTGGTGGTACCACCTCAAAAGGGATGGATTGTTCAGGATTGGTATATGTAGCTTTCCAAAAAGAAAACATTGTCTTACCACGGGTATCTCGTGATATGGCAAAAAAAGGAAAACCTGTTTCAAAAAGCAGTGCCCGTGCTGGCGATTTGGTATTTTTTAGAACTAATAAAAACAGCCGAAATATCAATCATGTTGGCCTCGTGACTGCTGTAAAAAGCGGACAGATCTATTTTATACATTCTACCTCTTCCAAAGGTGTCCTTACTTCATCCCTAGAAGAAAAATACTGGAAACGTGCCTTTGTAGAAGTGAGAAGGGTGATATAGGTTTGACTTGTAAAATAGGTCTAACATATTATTGTATATTACAAAAAATGCTCCTTAAAAGATATTTAATAATGTCCTTGAAAAATATTTTTATTTTATTTTTATTTTTATTTTTTCAGATATCATATAGTCAAGAACATAACTTATCTTTAATTGATTCTTTAGAGAAGTTAGATACACATCAATTAGTTATTGATTTTTATGAACTTTACAACATCAATAAAAAAAGAGATAGTTTATACGCTGAAGTGATACTCCGAAAGTATAAAAAAAATAAGACTCGTAATATAGTGTACGGGTATGAAATAATGGCCCAAGTATATGGAAATAACTTAGAAAAACATATTTCGTATATAGATAGTGCTATTGTATATAGTGAGGAATCAAAAATTATTGATTACCCTACAAAACTATATGTAAATAAGGGATTTTCTTATGCCAGTAAGGCTTTTTTCAATGAAGCTCTTGATAGTTATTTAAAAGGATTAGAATTTGCAAAAAAAAAGAATGATTCTGTTTATGAATACATCATATATCATAACATAGCTTTATTAAAACGAAGAATAGGAAAATATAATGAAGCAAAAATTCTTCTAAAGAAATGTTTAGTTTACGAAAAAACAAAATTAGATACATTAAACTTTACAAGTTATTTAGCAACACTTTCAGAATTAGTAATTACTCATAGAAGAAATAAAGAAATAGATTCTGCACTTTTATATAATAAGGAAGGTTTAACATTAGCTAAAAAAAGCTCCATAAAAAGTTATTTTATCTTAAATGACGGTATCCTTGATTATTATTGTAAAAATTATAATAAATCAATAACAAAAATTAAAGAAGCATTTAAAAAAAATTCTGAATCTAAAAAATATTTACATTTTGAAAACTATAATATTATAGATGGATATTATTACCTAGGTGAATCATATAATAAAATAGGTGATACTAAAAAATCTATCACTTATTTTAAAAAAGTTGATTCGTTAATTAATTCTACAGACTATTTAATCCCAGAAATTAGATCTTCTTATACAGCAATAATAGATTATTATAAATCAAAAAATGATACTAAGCAACAACTCTACTATATAACGCGCTTATTAAAATATGATAGTATTCTAGATCATAACCTAGTTGATTTAAACATTAAACTAGAAAGAGATTATGATACTCCAAACTTAGTTTTTGAAAAAGAAAGGTTAATCAATACTTTGAAGATTAAAAATAAAGAATCAAATATTTATTTAATACTAGCAATTATTATTATAATTATAACCTCTACATTACTAATCTTTAATTTCAAAAATAAAAAGAAATATAAATCAAGGTTTGAAAAATTAATGAATTCCAATCAAGCGGAAAAACTGTTTATATCCAAAGAAAAAAACAAAAAGGAGAAAGGAGAAAAAATTCCTATAGGAATTTCAAGTCATGTAATTGATAAAATTTTAGCTAGCTTAGATGAATTTGAAAAACAAAATGGTTTTAATAAAGTTAACTTAACCACTAATATATTAGCTAAACAAATGCAAACAAACTCTAAATATTTAACAAGAGTTATTAAACATTATAAACAAAAAAACTTTTCTCCATATATAAATGATTTGAGAATAAATTACATAATCAATGAATTAAAAAAAAATCATACATTACGAAACTACACTATAAAAGCAATTGCAACAGAAGCAGGATTTAACTCCCCGGAAGTATTTTCTAAATATTTCCACAAGAAAACAGGAATTTATCCTTCATATTTCATAAAAAAACTACAAAATCCTGACAGATAAAAGATTAGATCATCACAACTACTCTTAATTCTAGAATTAAGAGTATAACCTTATAAAAAAAATTAGCATCTATACTATTAATTTTTACTTTTGGGTGAATTATAAAAATGAAAAAAATGAAAAAATTAAATCTAAAAAAAATTACTATCTCTGAATTAAGTAAGGATGAAACTAGAAAAATACGTGGTGGTACGGTAGGTGTTAATTGTGGAGATAAATCAAAACAAGGTGATCCAGAAAATTGTCCAAATAAAATTACTAAAGATCATGCATGTGGTAACTAGATCACAAGAAGAAAAATAATTTATTTCTATCACCCTTTTTAATAAAATCAAATATGTCTTTAAAAAAAATATATTCGTGTATAAAAATATGTGTTCTTTTTTTCGTTTGTATTTCTTGTGATAAACAATCAAACCTACCTCCAGCTGCTAAATCTGTTTTAACTACAGACATTCATCATGGAAAAGAAATAAAAGACCCATATAGAAATCTAGAAAACTTAGAAGATTCTACTGTTGTCAAATGGCTACAGAGCCAAAGCGAATATGCTTTTAACATTTTAGACAAAATACCAGGAAGACAAAGATTAATTGACAAACAAGCATCATATAATACTGAAGAAAAATCTTCATTTAGTTTTGTAACATATAGTAGTAATGGGAAGTTTTTTTATACCAAAGGAAATAAAAACGAAGACCCACACTATATATATTATAAATCACAGATTGATTCAAAAGAAGAACTTCTTTATGATACTAGAAACTATTCTAAAAAAAATGATTATAAAATTAGTTATATAAAACCAGATTGGGAGGGTAATAATATAGCTATTGCACTATCAAAAAAGGGTGAAGAAATATCTGAAATTATTGTTTTAGATGTAAATACAAAAAAAATACTACCTGGTGTTGTAAAAAAAAGTGTTACAAATTTCTCTGGCATACACTGGTTATCAAATAACACAGGATATATATACGTATACAGTCCTAATAATGAGCCAACAAGTCCGCAATACTGGATGGATATGCAATCTATTGTATATAAACTAGGTAGCGACCCAAACAATAGAATAGATGTCTTTTCAAAAAAACATGATAAAGAACTCCAATTACAGTCTGAGGATTTTCCCCTTATATACAATTATGATAAACAAGATGGTTATCTATTTGCCGTAGTAGGCGGTTCTTCTTCATTTTATGACATCTATTACAAGAAAGAAGAAGATCTATTATCTAACAAGGTTGGATGGAAATTACTAGCTAAAAAGGAAGATAAAATTAAAAGATTCAAAATTGATCAAAAAAATCGTCTAGTATATTTAACTTCTAAAAATAGTTCTAATAATAAGTTATGTAGAACACCAATGTCAAATATTAACTTTGAGTCTGCTGAAGTACTAGTAAAAGAAAAAAAAGAGAGAGTAATTACTAAATTTCACAATACTAAAGATGGGATTTATTTTACTGCCCAGAAAAATGGAATTGAAGAAAAGTTATATAGAATTGAGAATAATAAAGAAATCGAAGTCATACTTCCTAGAGACGTATCAGAAATGAACATTCAATCTCAAAGTATAGATCAAAATTTTTTAAAAATAAGTACTTGGGGGAGTCTTTCCCCTGCTATACATTATTTATACGATCTTGATAGCAGAACTTTTAAAATAGAACCTATTATTCCAATAGAAAAACATTCAGATTTTGATAATCTTGAAGTTAAAAATATTGAAATTCCATCTCATGATGGAGCTATGGTTCCAATTACAATAATTCATAAAAAAGGTTTAATTAAAAATGGTAATACTCCTACTTTTTTCTACGGTTATGGTTCATATGGAGGAACCGGCAGTATCTCGTTTAACCCTAATTTTCTTACTTGGGCTATAGAAGGTGGTATTTTAGTATATTCATACGTTAGGGGTGGTGGACAAAAAGGAGATGACTGGCATAAAGCTGGTTATAAAACAACCAAACCAAATACTTGGAAAGATATGATCGCTACTACAGAATATATGATTAAAGAAGGTTATACTAATACTGAAAAAACAGCAATATGGGGATCAAGCGCTGGAGGCATTATGGCTGGTAGAGCCATGACAGACAGGCCTGACTTATATCAAGCTGTGATATTAACTTCTCCAGCTTTAAATATGTTACGATCAGAAATACAACCTAACGGAAAGAATAGTATAAAAGAGTTTGGAACTTTTGAAATTAAAGAAGAATTTGAAGCTCTATTAGAAATGGATTCTTATCATCACATCAAGAAAGGTGTAGATTATCCAGCTACTTTAGTTACTGGAGGGATGAAAGATGGTCGCGTAGTTATTTGGGATCCTGCAAAATTTGTAGCTAAACTACAAGCGAATAATACATCTAGAAATCCAGTTTTATTCGGAGTCAAATTTGATGAAGGTCATGCAGGTATGGATGCAGGAGAAAATGAAAGATTAAAAAGATATGCAAATACTTTTTCATTTGCCTTATGGCAAATGGGATACAAAGAATATCAACCTAAATTTTAATCTATAATTAGGACTTCCTTCCATTTTATAGATTCCCCTAAATAATCAAGAATAGCTAATCCAATACCAGAAACTCCTCCTAAGAGTTTTTGATTAGACTTCCATAATGTGACATTATATTCTTTAAATCCTGCATAACCATCATTATGAGTAGCTAAGTTAATAGATAAGTTTGCCCAATAATCTGACATTTCTTTAAATAAGAGTATATTGGTTTGATCAAAAAAATGTTTATATATAATCATTATTCCAAATGCCCCATGACATAGACCTGCATCTTTAACTCCTGATTCCTTAATATCTTTTCTTTTAGTTGTTTTTTTTAAAATCTTTATACTTTCATTTAACAGATTATCATCCTTTAACGTTTGACTGGCCTTTAGGATTGAAATTGCCACACCTAAATCTCCATAACACCAAGCTAGTCTAGAATTTGATTTGTTAATTTCATTTTTTATTATCCAGTTTGGAAACGAAGAAGATAATTTAGAATTATTAATCTTATTATTTAAAATATAATTACAAGCAGGTTTTATAAGTTTAGTTGTAATACCGGAAAAGGTAGGATATACCCCTAACTTAGATAAAAAAACTACAATACTAGGAATTCCGTGTGCCAATCCAAGATTGCAACCCTCAGCGTTATAATCACCAGAAATAATATTTGATTCCCAATGAATAGTATCTCCACTCTTTATTGCTTTTGCGGATATTGCTTCAAGTAGCACAAAAAGATACCTTTCATACCTGAACTTTAATTTAGAAAAAGTAACATTCTGATAACGTTTTAAATAATAAAGTCCTATTCCTATAGCTCCATGCATGAAATCAAAATTATTATCCGTGATAAAGTCATTCATCTCACTTAATAAATATTCATCAACCTCTTCTGTAATAATATCCTCTTCTAATTCTATTTTCCCTTGTTCTTTTAATAACTCTAAAACCCAGCAAGCCCCTGCAATACCGTCACAAAATGTAGGGAAATTATACCCTTTTTCTATACGATTGAATAGTTCTATGATAATATCAACACCTTTTTCTATATGTCTATCATCATTCTTGTAATTACCAAAGTAAAAATGGAACAATGCATTCCCTGACAATCCAGTTAAAGCTCCTATTTCAGGGTTATAATCTTCATGATTTAATAAAAAATCAGCTATTTCATCAAGTTTACTTTCTAACTTATTATTTAAGTTCATATAAATATTTTATAAAACTATCTTTAAAATTTTATTTCTTTTTTTAGTCTTAAACCTTCTATAAAAACATTAATAAAGTTTTAAGTATCAGTAAAGATCAACAATATGAACTAAAACATAATTTAAATTGCAAATTTTTAGATAATAGTAGATTAAATCTACTTCCTAAATCTACATTCTAAGAATCAAGACTCTTAATTCCTAGAATAAAGACCTACTCCACTTGCAAACACACTAAAAACTTCACACTTTTGAACTGTTGAAACTAACAAACCCAATTTGTGACATTTAAAAAATTTCGTGTGGTGCGTAATAGAGCAAATTGGGTTTTAAATCCAAATAATAAATTAATTTAAAACGTAATAGCAATTTTTACATGATAGGATAGCAATATACAGAGAAGTAAGTAAATTCTGTTAATTTATGTTAAAAAAAAACAGATTCGCTTATAATAGAGAAAGCCTCTACAAGGTAGAAGCTCTCATCGTTTGTCAGAAAAACAAGCTAATGCCTGTTTATAAAACAAATATACTAAAGTTTTATAACATCAGGTACTGGTTTACATAGTGAAATGCTCTCACTCAAAACTAAGCCGCGATTACCGAAAAGCGAATGAGTAGGTACTATTTAAACAACAATTAAAATTTTAGTAATATGAAAACATTAAAAATATTTATTGCACTAGCAATTATAGGAATCACTGGTAGTATGAATGCTCAAGACGATTACACAATTACAGAAGGGCCAATTGTTATATCATCAACAATTGGTGATAATTCAACTTTTCTAGAAGTTCCGGATATTTGGAAAAATAAAAGAAGTTCTAATAAAAATAATTCTAGAGGAACCAAAACTGTCACAAAATTCATTAAAGAATTTGGAGGTGTCGTGAGTATTAGCTTTGATCAAAATGGAGTAAAACAGATACTTGTACCTAAAAACAAAAAACATCCTAAGGATTTATTAACTAGCAATCCAATTTCTAACACAAGAGATATAGGGAACTGTCCAACCGCTCGAGAATGTCTTTTTGAAACTCAAACTGAAACAGGCACAGTTCTTTGTGTTCTTTATTCTCCTTTATGTTCTTTGGTAAGTTTATTCTTTTAAATTAAAGAAGAGCGGTTTAAATCTAAAAAAAGCAAAATTGTCTTAAATAAAAATATTACTTTCACTTTAGTTATTTTATACTACTCTTTGCAAAAGATAAATAACATTTAAACAACAATTAAAAATTAAAAAATATGTCAAATATTATCTCAAGTATACTTTTATTAGCAGTATTATCTTTTATGATATATGCAGTATACACATTGTTTAAAAATTCTAAAATTAATCAAAATAATAAGATCATCTGGGTAGTTATCATTATTATGATGCCTCTAATTGGTGCTATTCTATTTTTGATTATGAATAAAAACAAAAAATGATTTTTGACATATTTCTTTTGATTCAAAACTCATCGAAATGAAATATTATATAAAATTAATAGTACTATTTATAACTCTTTTCCCAAGTACCCAAGAGTCCAACTCTCAAACTATAGAAAAAACAGACCAACAAACAACCACTGTGACCATAGAAATACCTCAGCAGTTAAAATCTGATCAAGTTTTAACAAAAAGTAATGAGTCTTCTTTTAAAAAATATTCTGAGTATAATAAAAAAGTAAATGGTCATGTAACTATATTATTAGATACTGAAGGAAAAGTCGTTAAAATTACTGCCCCAAAATCTGTAAGTTCAAATATCCTTTTAAATCAAGAATCTAAGATTGGTATTCCTTGCCCACAATGCCTAAATAAAGATGGATATGATGAAGCATGCGTATTAGTTTGCATATTTGAAGCTATTTTTGGAACTAAATAATTTAAACTTAAATCATGATGCTCTTATAGACTGAACTCTAAAAGAGCATCTATTTAAAAAGCCTATAACCTTATGAAACCAATACTCCCCACACTATTCTTAGTGTGCATATCAACTATTGCCTTATCTCAAGAGTACAAAGCTAGTTTTGGAAAGTATACAGGTTGTTTACGAGCAGGTGGTATTTGTACGATCGAAACACCGCCGCTTTCAAACAATAAAGCTATATATGACAATAACTTATCCTTTATAAGAACCGAAGAGGGAGCTACAATACTAAGAGTATATAGAGATAAATTGACAGTAGAAGAACATGATAGAATTTTAGGAGTTCCTATCACATCAAAAAATAAGAACTTACTACAGTTCACCATGGAAGAAGCGTTGCCATTGTCTGTAGAAATTAAAGCAGTAACATCAAATAAAAAATCCAAACAACTTGCAGAACTGGAAGCAAAGACCTACCCAACAGTCATTACTGATAACTATATAGACATCACCATTGTACCAGTAGACACCAATGTAAACTCAAAAGATGAATGACAAAATAGCCTTTCTCCCTCTGGGAGAAACGGGAATGAGGGCAAAACAAATAACGTCATGTTGAACTTATTTCAGCATCTCAACAAAAAGCAAATTAACAACAAATAAGATTCTGAAATAATTCGGAATGATTAAAATAACGAATCCTCTGTAGTTTTTCCTCTTTTGGAAGAAACAGGAATGAGGAAAAACACAAAACAAATGAAACTTATTATATACATCACCATCATTCTTTCCCTTTGTGGAATACACACTTCCTTTGCTATAAATGATACTGGAATTACCAATGAAATTTCTATTGAAGAGCATATAACACAACTATATATTGAGTTAGAAAACACCAAGACACAGTATCAAAAAAAGTATATGTTTATTTCCTTAGCACTATCTAAAGCTAACCAAGGAATCAAAGAAAGTATCACTAACGACCAAAAACTATATTGGTTATTAGAAAAAGATAAGCTCAAAGAAGAAAGAGAACGCCTAGCGTTAAGCGAACTATCTGACTTAAGTAAAATCAGATATATCAAAGGACTTCAAATTATTAAAATACTCTATGAAAAAACACTAGCCTTAGATCATCATTTTGCTTCAGTGAGCACATTCAACGAAATAAACAAAATAGCAAATCCTAACAATTATCCTGAATTCAAAAACATTAAAGAAACCATAGGTTCTAAAACAGACAAAAAGAAAGGTTTTGATCTTACTAAAATTCTAGGTAATAATATTTATGCATCAGTGGCGCATTCTTTTATTTCTTTATTTAATAATGATGGTACTTCCAGAGCTCAAAAAGAAGAAAGTCTTAAAGATGTAGAGTGTATATTAGATTTTACACTTCGTATGCATAACGACCTGAATACTATTTATTTTGAAACAGTATTTCTTCAAAAAAGCAATGAGAATATTATAGGAGAATTACAGCAACTTTTTATTGATTTCACAAAACCCATTAAATACAAAACGCCACTAAAAGAATGTCGAAATACTGATGATTGGGATAGTGTACGAGATCATTTAGACATTTATTTAGAAGCGCTTAACACAGCGCTGGCAGACGACAGCAAACGCTATAAAGCGCATAAAATGCAAATTAATCTAGAGTTTCCTATAGATAGATTATTACAATTTATAACACAGTACAACGCTTTTATAGATCAAGGAGCAAAATTTTACGAAAAGTTCGGAATCATGCTAGATAGTTATGAAAACGAAACCCAATGTGCTAGTAAAATTCCTATAGAATATAAAAAACTAAAAGAAAGTATTGTGGTGGCTATAGAAAAGTTTAATACCGCTTATAAGCCCGTAGAAATTAATGGAAGTAAAATGAAAGAAGTACTCTATGGACTTAATGAATATGATTAAACATACTATGATTGCGTTCACTAGTATTCAAACAGACATAAGTCTATTTGTATGGCAGCTATCTTTAATACTGAGTATCATTTTCATTGTATTTTTCATGATCAAAATAGTACTATTTATAAGAAAAGTATCACTATATATTGATTTAAAAGTTGCGTTTATGGAACATATATTACAAGAAATATCATCATAACTAAACGTAGTTTTCTATCTAAAAAAACATAGTAAAGAACTTATACACGTGAAATAAACCTTCGCTCAAGCAACTAATAAAAAATACAGAATAACAACTTCTTTACAATAAAGGAGAAGAGAAATACATCCTATTCTTAAAGTGCGCATACACTAGGATAGGTGACCTCTTCTCCCTCTTATGTGTTAGTTAGAGGAGCTGCTTTTATAAAACGATAACATGCGCATTAAGACATATTGGTTTCTCTATGCACCAGTCCTCCAATGTCTTAAGTTGTCGTTTTTAAAGCAGCGTTTCTCTATAGCAATCTACTTTTCTAATTGCTACACTACCTACCCTACTTCTTACAAACAATCCTTTGAAATCATACAACACACTTCTAGCCAAAGCGACTATAGCGTTCATAATGGGTATTATGCTATACCCATATACTAGGTTATCTTTATTTTGGTGTTGTATCCTTATTGGATTTTTTTATGGTATCGCTGGTGTTTTTCATAGTTGTATTTATAAAAACAAAAAATGGACAATCCCATTTGGAATAAGCATTTTAGCACTCTTCTTACTATTAGGCATCGGAAATACCATACTCAAAAACCCTCTAAACAAAGAGTCTCACTACACAAATCATAATGACCACAACACGCACACTTATTTATTTTCTGTTGTAGAAAAATTAAAATCGAGTCCATATCATGATAAATACATCGTACAATTAAAAAAGAGTGACAGTACACAAATCAATGGAAAAGCGTTACTATCTGTTCAAAAAGATAGTATTCAAAATATGCTTACTGTAGGGCATTGGTATTATACACGTACTTCATTAAAAGAACTCCCTAACATAAAAAACCCCTATCAATTTGAGTACGGAAACTATTTAAAAAGAAAACATATTTACGGTCAATTTTCAATAAAAAACAATGAACTCTTTAAAGGAGATAAAATCACAACAAACATATATACCGCTGCTATACGCTTTCGCGAAAGCGTGCTATTAAAACTAAAAAGACACCCATTTACAAAACAACAATTAACGATCATTCAAGCCTTATTATTAGGCCAAAAACAAGATATAGATCGCACATTGAGCAACCAATACGCAAATGCAGGAATGATGCATATATTAGCCGTATCGGGACTGCATGTAGGTATTATATTACTCATACTACGTTTTATGACAAGCTTGATATCAAACAGAAAACTTCGCTGGTTACGCTCTGGAATGATTATAGGACTATTGTGGGGATTTGCTTTTATTACCGGTCTATCACCTTCTGTTTTACGAGCGGTAACTATGTTTAGTTTTTTAGAATTTGGGGCATGCCTAGGTGGAAAACGAAGAACACATGATGCTCTTTTATTTTCTGCCTTTATATTATTGGTAATAGATCCATCATTGATATATCAAGTAGGTTTTCAACTAAGTTATCTGGCGGTTATTGCGATTTTATGGATACAACCGTGGTTGTACAGTTTTTATCGTCCAAAATACTATGTGATTACTAAATTATGGGGAGTTATTACCGTGTCTATTGCAGCACAAATTGGGGTATTACCTTTAAGCATATTTTATTTCCATCAATTTCCTGGATTATTCTTAATCTCAAATGTTGTTGTACTCCCATTTTTAGGCATCATACTTTCGATAGGCATACTAGTCGTAATTCTCAGTTATTTTTCGATACTACCTGATATACTAGCGATCATTTATGGAAAAATCATCAACCTCTTAAATAAATTTATCTCATGGATTGCCTCTAAGGAAACATTTGTTTTTGATCACCTATCACTATCATTAAACAATGTGCTTTTAGTATATGCTTTGATTATCTCTCTCATTTATGTGCTTAAAAAGTATCAATATAAAAGAATGATACTTTTCTTACTCCTTTGCGCCATAACATTGAGTATCCAATTATATCAAAGAAGTGAGGTGGATAATTCTCATTTAACCATTTTTCATAAATACAAAGAAACCCTGATAGGTATTTACGCATCTGATTCTTTAGTAATATATACCGATACCACTAACTCAGCATACCAAAATGACAGTCGTATAGAAGCGTATAAAAACAGATTTGGACTAGATACTTTTCACATACGAAACATGCAAAACTATTTTAGCTTCAAACATCAAAAAACATTAGTGATTGATAGTTTAGGAGTTTATAAAATCAAAAATGTACAACCTGACTATATCCTATTACGTCAATCTCCAGATATCAATTTAGAACGTCTTATCGCATTATATCCTGAGGTAAGCATCATAGCAGATGGGTCTAATTATAAAAGCGATATCACCCGATGGAAAACTACATGCCATCAACTAAAAATCCCTTTTCATAGCACTTATGAAAAGGGATTTTTTATGATTGAATAAGTCAAGAAACTAAATAAATTCCTGATTATAAAAGTAGCTATATTATGGTCTCTCTATATGTGAGGACTACTTCCCAAACGTATATTTAAAACTATCTTGATAGGCTTGCCATTTCTCTTGTGTTGTCAAATCTTTATAATCATCATTGGCAATCATCTTAAGGAAAATTTCTAGTTGGCGAGGGGTTTTATATCCTACCACAGGCTGAATATAATTTCCTTTTTCATCAAAAAATACAATACTAGGATATCCTCTTAATTTCATAGCTCTTGTAAATTCATGCGGACTATTACGGCCTTTACGATTAGGGTCATAACCAGGGTTTGTATACACATTATCCAAGTAATTAACCTCTTCAGTACCTTCTGCATTAAACTTTACAGCATAGTAATTTTCATTGATAAAATCGGCTACTTGTTGGTCACTAAACGTATTTTTATCTAACAATTTACAAGGACCACACCAAGTAGTATAAGCATCTACAATAATTTTCTTTGGTGTTTTCTCTTGCGCAGCTAAGGCTTCATCAAAAGTCATCCAATTAATTTCTTGTGCTGATAGCGAACTCACAAAAACGAGTGCACATATATAAAGTAGTTTTTTCATCTATTTTTAAGTTTACATCTTAATGAAGACAGAGGGTCTTAATGAATGTGTTGTCCTTTTATACGCTTTCGCGAAAGCGTATACTGCATCAATACAATTAGTATACCTCAGACATCATCTTCATCTATTTATGTCTAATTCTTTTCTAATCCCTTACAAACAAAAAACGTTCCAAGATAAGGAACGTTTTTGTGTTTATAATCGTATGAATTTTATTTAACGCCGTGCATTAATTTCTTTATCACTGGATATAATATCGCAGATAGAATACCTAACCCTACTGCAACTGCCGTAAGAAGCCAGAAAAAATAACTCAGTCCTTCTGTTTTTGCAATAGATTCTGATGCTTCTCCAAATACACCAGCTAATTTCATCCCGATAGCGACAGCAAGGTACCAGATTCCAAACATCATTGCAATCATTCTTCCTGGAACAAGTTTACTGACATATGAAAGTGCTACTGGAGATATACAAAGCTCTCCCATCGTATGAAATAAATATACTAGCACTAGCCAGATCATACTTACTGAAGCTGTTCTAGCACCTACTGGTATATCTGATGCTCCAATAGCCACACAGGCCATTCCTATACCTAAAAGCACCATCCCAATAGCATACTTCATATTTGCATTAGGATTGTATTTACTTTCCCACCACTTTGAAAACAATGGCGCTAAGGTTATAATAAATAATGAATTTAAAATTCCAAACCAAGACGCATCAATTTCTGCAATATCTTGGTTAAACTTATCAAACAATCTATAGAGTGCAAGTGCCCAAATGATCACAAAACTTAATGCCAATATGATATTTGATAAAGAATATTTTTTAAATGTTTTTGAGAATAGCTTAATTAACACCCACGTAATTACTACAAGTGGAATAATAGTAATAAGCGCATCTACAATTTTAAAAGTCAATCCAGCACTCCCTTCTAAAATACGATCAGTATAATCTCTTGCGAAAATGGTAAGAGAACTTGGTGCTTGTTCAAATATTGCCCAAAAGAAAATCGTGACAAATGCAAAGAACACTACGGCAAGCATTCTATCTCTTGTTATTTTAGCATATTTAGGGATTCTAATAACCAAAAGAAGAATAAACAAGACTAATGCAAATAATATCATAAAATTAGCCCCACTTAATCCAAAAAGCTCAAAATCAAACAGATTATACTTCCCTTCAGATATTTTACTAACAGGGTCATTTAGAATCCAAGAAAGCCCTATTACTGATGCGACTGCTATTAATACGAGTTCAAATTTTGTAAAAGGATTCAATTGTGTGTCTTCTCCTTCTTCTAAAACGACTTCTTCTTTTTTGGCCGGTTTTAATCCTATGTTACCAAAAATATCTTGAGCAAACCAAAATTGTAGTAATCCGAAAAGCATAAAAATACCTGCTAATCCAAATCCCCATCTCCAACCAACTTGCTCTCCAAAATAACCACATAAAAGAATTCCTAAAAAGGCCCCTGCATTTACACCCATATAGAAAATGGTATACGCACCATCTTTTTTTTCTGGTCTATGCTTATACATTTCTGAAATAATAGAGGTCATATTCGGCTTAAAAAAGCCACTTCCAAATACTAATAGCGTAAGTCCTGTATAAATAAAGAATGGTGTTTCTAGGGCCATTGCAGCATGTCCAAGAGTCATTAATAATGCACCAACAACAACTGCCCATCGATACCCTATTTTCTTATCCGCAAAATATCCTCCTAATAAGGTTGATAAATACACTAAAGAAGTATATGTGCCAAATATAGCAAAAGCATGTTCTCTCGGCCAACCCCAACCTTCATCCATTATAGATGCCGTAAAAAACATCACTAGTAAAGCTCTCATCCCATAGTAGGAAAAACGTTCCCACATTTCAGTAAAAAAGAGCACAAAAAGACCTGCTGGGTGCCCTATTACAGGATTTTCAAAAAATTTATCTGTAGAATTTGTCGCCATAATATCGTTTTTTAGTTATCTGCTAGTTCAAACCCTTCAGCTTCTTCATTGGTCGTTCCTTCCTTATCTTCAGCTCCGTGAGTTAAACGTTTTAAAGGTTTAAGAATAGCAATTACTCCAAGACCAAATAACACTGTAAATATTGTGATACCAGTAAATATGGTATACTCTCCATATTCTGAAGCATTTTCACCTAATATACCTGCAACCTTGTTACCTAATCCTGTAGAAGCAAAATAGAGTCCCATCATTAACGACGCGTATCTTACTGGCGCCAATTTTGTAACAAATGAAAGAGAGACTGGTGATGAAGATAATTCACCTATTGTATGAAAGAAGTATGCAAGCACCAACCAATACATTGCAGACGATCCATTTGCATTATAATCTCTAGCTGCAAACACCATGAATACAAAGCCTAATCCCATAATTATAGTTCCTGTTGCCATTTTAAAGAGAGAAGATGCTTCTTTATTTTTAAGCTTACGTTTCGCCCAATAATTAGCTACTGTTACTGCAAAAAGAATTATAAAACCAGCATTCAGGCTTTGAAACCAAATTGTGGGCACCTGCCAACCAAATAGCATTCTATTCGTTTTATTTTCTGCATATAAATTCATTAATCCTCCAGCCTGTTCAAATGCTCCCCAGAAAACAATCACTAAAAAGAAAGATAACAACACTACTAAAAATCTATCTTTTTCAATTTGATTTCTAAGGCTTTTAAAAATCATCATTAACATTCCAACTACAAAAGAAAGAAATACAAATAATGCAACATATCCCCAATGATCTACTCCTGTCATAACAAAACCTCCAAAATAGATAGAAAGTCCTAATAATATTAAGACAATAACTAGATGCTTTGTAGATTTTATAAGATCCCCAAATAACTTCCCTAAATCAACTTGATCTTTCTTTTCATTTTCTGGAGTCTTATTTCCTACATGAACTAAATACTTCTGCCCATATAAGTATACTATAAGTCCTAATAACATACCTATTCCTGCAAGGCCAAAACCTGCATGCCATCCCCATTTTGCAACAACTAATCCAACAATTGTCGTTGCTAATAATGATCCTGTATTAATCCCTATATAAAATATACTAAACCCTTTATCTCTTCGTATATCGTTCTTACCATATAAACCACCTACCATCGTTGAGATATTAGGCTTTAACATTCCTACTCCAAGAATTATTAATATCAAACCTACAAAAAATGCCCATTCTTGCTCTATAGCAAGAGTTGCATGTCCTAAAGTCAAAATAACAGCTCCTACTAAAACAGATTTTTTTTGTCCAATAAGTTTATCAGCTATTAACCCTCCCGGTATTGACATAATATACACCAACATTGTATACCAACCGTATAGTTTTAGTGCTTCTGCTTCAGTCCATCCTAAACCAGGATTAGCACCTGTAATTTCTGCAGCCATATATAAAGATAATAATCCTCTCATCCCATAATATGAGAACCGTTCCCACATCTCTGTAAAAAATAAAACATAAAGCCCTACTGGATGTCCAAATAGTTCTTTTTGGTGTGCTGCTTTTGTTGACATATATTTTCTATTAATTAATAATTAGGTTGTATAATAGTTAGTTGATTATAATTTTTCTTTGATAAAGTTGGTCATCATCGTATATAAGTGATAACGCGTATTACCTCCATAAATCCCATGATTTTTATCAGGGTAATTAAAGTACGTAAATTGCTTATCTGCTTGTACAAGCGCTTCTACCAGTCGTGTAGAGTTTTGCACATGCACATTATCATCTGCACTACCGTGTACTAATAAAAGATCTCCTTTTAATTTTCGTACATGGCTTAGTGGAGAGTTGCGATCATACCCGTCAGGATTTACCTGCGGTGTTTGCATATATCGCTCTGTATAAATAGTATCGTAAAAACGCCAAGAAGTTACTGGAGCAACCGCTATAGCCATCTTAAATGTATCGGCTCCTTGGAATAAACAATTTGAAGCCATAAACCCTCCATAACTCCAACCAAAAATCCCTATTCTATCTGCATCTATATACTCTCTTTTTCCTAATTTTTCTGCGGCAGCAATCTGATCGATCACTTCGTATTTTCCTAATTCTTTTTGAGTCACTTTTTTAAAATCTCTTCCTTTCAATCCTGTTCCTCTTGGGTCAATACATACAACAATATATCCCTCTTGCGCTAGCATTTGAAACCACATATCATTGGCACTATTCCACGAATTTTTTACAGATTGTGATCCGGGACCTGAATATTGATACATAAACATTGGATACTTCTTAGTTACATCAAAGTTTTTAGGCTTGATCATATATCCATTTAAATCTTCTCCATTGATAGGCAATGTAAAAAACTCTTTAGGGGATACTGTATACCCATTATATAATGTCTTTACAGCTTCATTATCTTTTAAGGTCTTAATTAATCGACCATCTTTTGCATCATGTAGTGCATAACGCCAAGGAGTTGTTGTATCACTAAACGTATTTATGAAATAGGTGAAGTCTGCGCTAAAATCGGCATTATTTGATCCTACTTCTACAGCTAATGCTGTTTTATTTTTACCATCTATACCAATAGCATATACGCCTCTATTAATAGAACCGTTTTCTGTACTTTGATAAAAGATTCGATTTGAAGCAGCATCATATCCGTAGTAATCTGTTACTTCCCATTTACCTGATGTTACCTGGTTTTTCAAAGAACCGTCTTTATTGTAATGATAAATATGATTCCAACCGTCTTTCTCACTCGTCCAAATAAAGCTATTATCGTCTAGAAAAGTTAAGTTATCAGTTATATCTACATAGGCTTTATCTCTATCTCTAAGGGGTTGTGAAACTTTATTTGTCTTTGCATTGTAAAACACGAGTGTTAAATCATTCTGATTTCTATTCAATGTTTGTATAGAAAGAACAGTAGCGTCTTTAGACCATTTAATTCTTGGGATATAATAAGGATCTATATTTCCAAAACTTATTTGTTTGGTCTGCACCACATTTGTTCCTGTAAGTGCTTCTCCTAAACTATAAATATGCAAACTAACTTTTGCATTTTCTTCTCCTGCTTTAGGGTACTTAAATACCGTTTGCGTTTGATACAATTTATCACCATACATATCCATAGAGAATTCAGGAACATTGGTTTCATCAAAACGGATGTAAGCGATACGTTTTCCATCTGCACTCCAATCGAATGCACGAACAAAACCAAATTCTTCTTCGTATACCCAGTCAGTAATTCCGTTTATGATACTATTTTTCTTTCCGTCAAATGTAAATTGATTTGTTTCGTTTCTATCTATATCAAAAACATATAGGTTATTATTTTTTCCATAGGCTATTTTAGTTCCATCTGGAGAAAATGTAGGTTCCTGAATAAGATCGTCAGATACTTTGGTAAGCTTTCGCGAAAGCAAATCATACACATAATACTCTCCTAGTTTAGATCTTCTAAAAATAGATTTAATCTGTGTAGAGAGTAATACTTTTTGTTCATCAGGACTAAATTCATATCCTATAAAGTCATCAAGACCTTCTATTTCTGCTGTGCTTACCGCTGTACGTACTTTCTCACCACTTTCGTAATTGTATACATCAACAGATGCTACACGTGTAGCGTTGTCAAAATTTTGAACTGCATATTCTTTTCCGTTTTCTAAAGAATGTAATGCTTGTAAACGCTCAGTTATAAAGGTATTATTTCTCCATATATCTTCAATGGTAATAGACTTGTCTTGAGCTGTAATGATGGGGGTTGCCAAAAGAAAACAGGCAATCATAAAAGTAGTGATTCGCATAAAAATCGTAAGATTTTAATAAAGGTTTTCCAATTTTACTAAAAAAAGACCAGAAAACCTGCTATTTGGTGTTAAATACTATCAAAATGTTAAGAAATAGCAATCATCAAAAATAATACCTAAAAGTTCTTTATCAACTTTCTACCTATCTTTGTAGTGACTACAAACCATATAGAATGACCCAAAAAATATCAGGTTTTTCAAAACTCTCTAAAATAGAAAAGATTAATTGGTTAACACAAACTTATTTTTCTAACAAAGAGACCGCAAGCCAATTACTTAGAACATACTGGAATTCAGACCAAAAGCTACAACAGTTACATGATGAATTCATAGAAAATACAGTAACCAACTATTACTTACCATTAGGTGTTGCGCCTAATTTTTTAATAAACGGTACATATTACACCATCCCGATGGCCATTGAAGAAAGTTCTGTGGTAGCTGCCGCAAGTAAAGCAGCTAAGTTCTGGGAAGAGCGTGGAGGGTTTAAAACTACTGTTCTAGGTACTACTAAGGTTGGTCAGGTACATTTTATGTACACTGGCAATATAGATCATTTACAAGCTTTTTTTAACGAAATACACCCTACACTTCTTGAAGAAGCCAAGCCTATTACGGCAAATATGAAAAAAAGAGGAGGCGGTATAAAAACTATTGAATTAGTAGATAAAACAGCTGCTTTAGCTAATTACTATCAATTACACTGCACTTTTGAAACCTTAGATGCTATGGGCGCTAATTTTATTAATAGCTGCTTAGAGCAATTTGCACAAACATTTAAAAATGGGTTTGATGCTGATATACGCTTTCGCGAAAGCGAACTCAGCATTATTATGAGCATTTTATCAAACTATGTACCTGATTGTATCGTAAGAGCCGAAGTAAGCTGTCCTGTAGAGGCTCTTACAGAAAAGGGAATTGAAGGAGACGAATTTGCGGCTAAATTTGCGCAAGCTATCGCTATTGCAGAAATAGAACCTTATCGTGCTGTAACGCATAATAAAGGTATTATGAATGGTATAGATGCCGTTGTTTTAGCGACAGGTAATGATTTTAGAGCTATTGAAGCAGGAATACATGCCTATGCTTCTAAAGATGGAGTATATAAAAGTCTTACTCATGTAAGTATAGAAGATGGTATGTTTCGATTTTGGATTGATATTCCATTAGCATTAGGTACCGTGGGTGGGCTTACAAAACTGCATCCACTTGTAAAATGGTGTTTTGAATTATTACAACAACCTAATGCCAAAGAGTTAATGCAGATCATTGCAGTAGCGGGACTTGCTCAAAATTTTGCTGCTGTAAAATCACTTACCACTACAGGAATACAACAAGGGCATATGAAAATGCACCTAATGAATATCCTAAATCAGTTTGAAGCTTCTCCTTCTGAAAAAGAACAAGCAATTACTCATTTTAAAACACACCCTGTCACACATAGCGCAGTGGTACGTTTTATAGAAAAAATAAAATCGTAAATGCCCTCTTTTTATAGTCACGGAAAATTACTTATTACTGCTGAGTATCTTATTTTAGATAACGCCATGGCGCTTGCTATTCCTACAAAAAAGGGACAATCACTTTCTATCACGAAAACAGATACTACAACATTAGTATGGGAAAGTGTTTTACACGACACCTCTTTATGGTTTAAGACAGAAATTAACCTGCCTATAAAGAATACAATACATTCTAATGATCCTATTACACAGAAACTATATGAAATTCTTATCGCAGCACAAGAATTAAACTCTAATTTTTTACAAACTACAGAAGGATATAAGGCTGTAAGCACTTTAGAATTTCCAAGAAATTGGGGATTAGGCTCTTCTTCTACCCTGATTACTAATATTGCACAATGGGCACAAGTGAATCCATACGAACTACTTAAAAAAACATTTGGCGGAAGTGGTTATGATATTGCTTGTGCTACTACAAACACCCCTATAACATACATACGAAATAAAGTTACCCCAAGTATAAATCCTGTTACATTTGACCCTAGTTTTAAAGATCAATTGTTTTTTGTTCACTTAAACAGGAAACAAAATAGCAGAGATAGCATCTCTCATTACAGAAACCTTTCTACAGCAGAAAGAGAAGCACAAGTCAGGGCATTTACGACATTTACAGAAGCTATTATCGCATCACAAAATATGCTATCTGAATTTGAAGCACTCATCAAAGATCATGAACTAACACTTTCAAAAATAGTCCAAACCCCCACTATAAAAACCCAGCTATTTCCGGACTACCCTAAAGCTATTAAAAGCTTAGGAGGTTGGGGAGGAGACTTTATACTTGTGGTTGGCACCTCTCAAGAAATGAATTATTTTAAAGAAAAAGGATATACTACTATCATTCCATTTTCAGAGATGGTTCTTTAATGCTCATTTAATTTCAAAACATCGCATAACGTTTGTTGTTTCAAAACATACATGACATAAAAAAGGATCGCAAATGCGATCCTTTTTTTATACTACAATGGCATACTATTAATAGAATACACCTCTATAATCTTCGATATCTGCTGCTTCTTTTAATGCTGCAACTACCTTTGTAGTCACGCCATTTCTTGCTTTTTGAGTTTGCTGTGCAGCATATGTACCATAGTTTTCTAATACTGGTGCTTCTGTCTTTTTTGTTACTTTAATAACATAGACACCTCTTTCTCCTTCGATAGGTTCTGAAACATCACCTTCTTTAAGTCCAAAAGCGACACCTACTACTTTAGGCTCATCTCCTGCTCCTGCAATATTAGGACTATTCATATTGAGTGCTCCTGAAGTTTTTACTGTTTGACCTTGACTTTGTGCGATAGCATCTAACGTTGTTCCAGTAATCTTTCCTTTAATTTGTTCAGCTTTCTTTTGCTTACGTATAATAGGTAATACACTTGCTGATACATCTTCAGCACGTTTTACTCCTTTTTCTACCTTACGTGTAATTTGAGCTACGATATACCCATCATTTACTTGGAAACGTTTAACATCTCCATTTTCTGCATCTTCTTCAAAAGCCCACTGTACAATTGAACGTTGCGATCCTTGTCCTGGAAGATTCTCATCCATTCTTCCTATATTATTTACAGGACGAACTGTGTAATTACCTTCTTTGGCAACTGCTTCAAAATCTCCATCTCCAACAGCTACTTCAAATTTTTGTGTTTCGGTATAGACATCAGATATTGTTTGATCTGAAGGAACAATTTCTTTAGCTATACTAGCAATTTTAAGCGCTTTTTGAAAATTCTTTTGCTCTGTAACCTCTATAATATGGTATCCAAAATCTGTTTTTACAACATCCATAGATCCTTTTGGATTATCTACGATATAATCTCTAAATTCTACTGCAAATAAATTAGGGTTTTGAAAACCTAAATCACCACCTGTGCTTTTATTTGATGAATCAGATGAATACTCAGCTGCCAATGCATCGAAAGAGCTTTTATCTCGTTTTATTACGCTAAGGATACTATCTGCAAGTTTCTTTGCTTCTTCTTCAGTACGAGTTTCTGCAGAACGTAATGCACCTTGGTACGATAATAAGATATGACGTGACTGTACCGAATCAGGCATTTGGCGTGTCTCTACAATACGATCTAATCTCATATAACGACCATCCTTATAAGGACCATAAATTGCTCCTTCTTCTAGTGTAGAAAGTGTATCTCTTACAACACCTGCAAGATCTTTTTTAAATCTAAAACGATCTGCATATGGTAAGTCAGAATTTTCAGAAAGAAATTCAGTTAAATTTTCAGCAACTCTAAATCCAGGAAGTGTGTCGTTAATTTGTGTTGACCTATTATAGGTCACTAATTCATCATTAAGATATGTTTTCATAGATTCCTTAAGAGCATTTTCATCTTCTAAGGTTGCTTTTTCTTCAAATTTCACAAAACGAATGTTACGTGTAGCATCTGTTTGATATTCGTCTTTGTGCTCATTGATATAATTCTTAATCTCAGCTTCAGTTACTGTAATATCTTCATCTGAAATACTAGCGTAAGGAATTTGAACAAACTGAATATCTACAGCATTTCCATCTAATCTGTATGCAACTTCACCATCTTTTAGAGTAGCCCCTAATCCTGCTTTTACTAGATTATAATATATATTTTGCTTTTCTGTATCTTCAAGAGATTTTTCAAAAACAACCCATTGTCTATAACCATCTGAATTTTGACTACTTTTTTGCAAAGCAATATATTCTTGCATTTTAGCTTCACTAAAGAAACCATCTGCATCTTGAAATGTTGGATTGTTCTGTAATGAATTTTTAAGAAGCTCTGCTAGGCGGTCTTTTCCAATACGAATATCTAATTCTTCATACTGCTCCTCCAAAACCATGCGGTTTACTTCTTGATCCCATACAGAGTTAACAGCTCTTGTCGTTGTACCTGAAGGGCCTAAACGACGTACTTGTTGCTCCACTTTTAGATCGAAATCTTTTCTATCTACATCCTCTCCATTAATTGTCGCTATACGATTCTGTTTTGAGGAATCTGATCCTGCATTTTTAAACAAATCAGCAAGCACAAAAGAAAAAAGTGCCAATGCAATGATTAGAATTAAAAATAGTGATCGTTGTCTTATCTTATTTAAAATTGCCATCTGTCAATAGTTTATTCTACAATAGTGGGCGAAAATACCATTTTCTTATAAAATAAAAAACAAAAAAGTGATAGGATTTAACCTTCTTGAGGTCGTATCTCAATAAGCTCGATTTTTGTACTAGAAGTCTCTAGTATATGAAGATGTAAATCATCTATAATAATTGTCTCTCCTTCTTCTGGAATCTCTTCTGTATGACTAACAACAAGACCTCCTAAAGTTTCATAATTTTCACTCTCTGGAAGGTTTAATCTATAGGTTTCATTTAGATAATCTACTTCTAAGCGAGCTGACAGGTGATAATAACCATCATTTGTAATTTCTTCTTTCAAATCTATAGAATCATGCTCGTCTTGAATCTCTCCAAAGAGTTCTTCTATAATATCTTCTACAGTCATCATACCACTAGTACCTCCATACTCATCTATTACGACAGCAATACTCTTTCTCTTTTTTGTAAGTACATTAAGTACGTCTTTTGCAAGCATTGTTTCTGGAACATATACAACTGGCATCAAAACACTACTGATCGTTTTGGGCTTTTTAAACAAAGCAAATGAGTGTACATACCCTACAATATCATCTATAGTGTCTTTATATACTAGTATTTTAGAAAGTCCAGATTCTATAAAAAGAGAAGTTAGTGCCGAAGGACTCGTATTTTCTTCTAAAGCAATTATCTCTGTACGTGGAATCATTACCTCGCGAGATTTTACTTCAGAAAATTCTAATGCATTTTGAAAAATTTGGATTTCAGTATCTATTTCTTCATGCTCAGATACCGATTCCATTTGTTCTGATATATAATTTCCAAGTTCTACTTTAGAAAAAGCCAGTTGTACTTCATCTCCATCCGTTTTAAATAGATATTTAAGTACTCTATCAGAAATCCAAATTACAAAAGAGCTTAAAAAACTAAATAAAACATAAAAGAAATAAGCAGGTATAGCAAAAAACTTCAATAGCTTATTAGCATATATCTGAAAGAATACTTTTGGCAAAAATTCTGCTGTAAGAAGAATTACAATAGTTGAAATAATAGTCTGACTTAAGAGACTAAACTCCGAGACAAAGGTAGAGAGCCATTGAAAATTTTCGCCGAAAGGCACACTTTCAAGCCAATGCTGAAGCACATCCCCCATATAATACCCATATACAACCAGAGCAATATTATTACCCAATAACATGGTTGCTATAAATTTTGAAGGCTTTTTTGTAAGACGGGCTAGAATCTTAGAAAGGAAGTCATTTTGCTTTTTCTCTATCTCGATATGAATTTTATTTGCCGATATATAGGCAATCTCCATCCCTGAAAAAAAAGCAGAAAGAATGAGCGAAATACAAATAACCGCTAAACTACTCTCAAGTGACTCCATTCGTTAAGGATTACTTCCTTTTTTCAAATTTCTTCCTAAAATGTCTTCTAAAGAAGACCATTCCTAGACTAATTACAGTAAAAAACAAAAATAGATAAGCTTTATTTCTATCTTCATTCCATGTTGAAAAGGTTTCATAACCTGCTAATACAGCTACAATAGCATATATCCATTCTGTGAATTTTGCGTAACGCATCATTGTTCTTCGGTGGTTTCTTTTACGTATTGTTTACTTACGTTGTTTAAAGATACAAAATTTGTAAAGTCTTTGTTTGAATCAAATAAATCTCCGTCATTACGAGATCCATCAGCAGTGATAAGTGTATAGGGTTGATCTGTAAATATCCAATTATTAGACTGATCCCAATACAATTGTTGTGCATTTAATGTTACTGAATCACTTGTAAATAAAGTAACATCCTGTTGTAAATCTATAAGATTAGTATTCTTGTATCGTATAGCATATTTTGAAGTAATAATACTTTCCTCTCCATTTTCATCAATAAAAGTCACTTCTACTCCTTCTGGAAATTCTTCATAAGGAAAACCAGCATTACTAAAATCTTTCAGTAAAGGAGTTTTAAGATGTGCGGTCACTTTTCCAGAATCAGTATATTTTAGATTAATACCAGTTCCTTCTGCAATAGCTGCATCAGATTTGATTCTCATTTTACGAATCTCTTCTCCTTTACCCTTACAACTAAAACACAAAGTCACAGCAAAAGCTGTGACTAAGTATAATATATATGTTGTTGTTCTTTTAATCATTATAGATTAGGAACTCTTACACTAGATCTAATCCAACATCCAATAGAAATTGTTTTGCCTCCCATGTTTTGGTTAAAGATCATTGACTTATCCGGTGCTTTCGCTCTGTAAGAAACCGCTGTTGCATTTGCTGTTTTTGCTAATGATGGGCTCACACGACCAGCACGCTCTGCTGTATTTGCAGCTAACCAGTATACTGCTCTTTTGTTAAATACAGAGTCTCCACAATTATTTGCACTTGAAGCATACATTGCAGCTATACGAAGGTAACATCTACCCATTGTAGGATCTTCCTGTAATGTTCTATTATAAAGACCTCTTGCTTTTCCATAGCTCCCTTTCTTTCTAGCAGTCTCAGCTAATCTAAACAAAGACTTAGCTTTTTCTTTTGGATCAGTTTCTAACTCCACTGCCTGAAGAAAATATTTTTCTGCCTCTGCTTCATCTCCTCTTTTTAGAGCAAGAATCCCTAAATACTGAGCAGACCTTGCAGATGGTTCTAATCTATGTAACTCCTCTACCATGGAAACAAATAAATCAGAATCGGTACAATCTTTACCTGCAAGACGTCCTGCTGATTTTTTCAACCATGCAACATCATTTTTATTTGCTTCAAAATCTTTTGTGTATAATGGAATTAAGTTTTCACAATTACCTAATTCTCCCATTGCTCCATCTGTACTACTTCCAAATGTAGCAAACGCTTTTAGGTTTGTTATATACCCTTTTTTTCTTCTTGCTTCTTTTGCAGTAAGTGCAGTTCCAGATTCTTCCTTATCTAAAAGTTTCTGTAGTTTACCATCAAGTTTTGTCGCTTCTTTATTTAATTTTTCCTGAGTTTCATCATAAAGATCAAAAACATTCTGAAGTGGCAATTCGTTTGCTTTAAATAAATCTACAGCTAGTTTAAATCTCGTATAAATACTTTTTGAACTTGAAATAGACGCTGCATCTTTTGCAAATGCTGCATTAAATGCATCATACTGAGATTTTTTCGTACCTATTTTATTATCAAAAAGAATCTGTGCTTGGTTTGAAGCATTCTTTCCAGCAGGAGTCTTTGCAGGAAAGTACTGCTCTCTTTGCTTTAAAAACGAAATAAGATCTTGTGCAACTGCAGTTTTTGCATCTCCAGTCGCTTTTTTAAGGTCGGCTTTTAATAAACGCTCTCCATATTGATATAATGCTAATGACCAATTAGGACAATCTTTTCTTAATTTTTCAAATGACGGTCTTGCAGCTTCATAGTTTTTAACTTTGGCAGCTTCTACAAAAATCGAACCTGTAGTAATACACTCCTCGCTTATTTGAGCATTTAAATTTGCAGTACCAGTCATCATCAATACGATCGCTGCAAAAAGTGTAGTTAATTTAGTTTTCATAATCTAGTTTTTGTACTATTAATTAAATTTACTTTGGATAAACCAAATATCATTGAGAGATAAACTAACTCCTGCGTTAAAGAAGTTTTCTTGAACCAATCCTGAATTTGTTGTTCCACGCTGTCCGAATTCAAAAGTAAAATTAATATTACTTAATCTTCGTCCTGCTGGTAATCCAACTCCAAAAGATATGCCAAACTCATTTATATCTTCATTATCTATGACAATACCACTCTCTTCATATCGAAATCCAGCCCTATAAGTAACTCTTTCAAAGTAACTTGAAACAGAATTATATTTAGGAATATAAAACCCTCCTAATCTAAATTGGGCAGCATCTTCAAAACGCGCATTATCAATCTCAAACCCTCTATTAGTAAATGTACTATTCTTTTGAGTGGTATATTCAGCTCCAAAAAACCATTTATTAGGTGCTCCTAATCCAGCTCCTAATGTTACAGAAGAAGGAAAATCAAAATCAGTATCTCCTACAGGAACTTCAACAATATCTAAATCTTGTAATAATCCTAAACTATTAAATAGAACAGAAGAAACTTGTCTTTCATTTTCAGATCTAACCTTTGTTGCAGGAACATACTTTACAGAACTACGAAGTTCTAACTTATCTGTCACCATAACATCATATTGAGCTCCTAATTCAAAAGTAAATCCTAAAATATCAGAACGATTACGTTCACGAGTCCCTAATTCGGCTCCATCTATAGTACGTAATGTTTCATTTTGAATATTACCAAAGTTATAATTGGCGCTCGCACCTAGATAAAGTCCTTTTGTTAATTCATATCCTGCAGACAAAAATACACGATTTACGCCACCTCGTCCCGAAAATGTATTTATAGTTTCTTCATCGCTATCACTAAGATCATACCCTACAGATGTATAAGGAACTAATCCAAAACTAACTCCAGCCTTTTTAGACACAGGAAAACTTAATGCCAAATAATCTATAGTACTTTTAGATGTATTACTTTCTGCAACACCATCTTTTAGTACTTCTTCAGTATGACTCCCTCCTACTGTAAATGTCACAAATCGCAAACGCCCTAATTGAGCAGGATTTAATAAATTAAGGTGTAAACTATCACTATAAATCCCCATACCACCCATGGCACGGTTTTCATAAGTCCCTCTAAATTGTTGTGTTCCTATACCAAAAAAGGAATAAGGAGATGCAGTTCCACCCTCCTGTCCAAAGGCATTTCCAGCCATCACAAGCATTACTGCAATAATTATTTTTTTAATCATTCGTTCGTCTTAATATATAATTTAAGCCCTCCATCAAAAAATTAGAGTGCGCAAAGATGCTATTTTTTAATCGTTTTGACAAGGTTTCTGTGTCTCCACCAGTTAAAATAACGGTATCAACCCCAAAATCACGTTTATATTGGTCTATTATTCCATCAATTTCTTTAACTACCCCTACCATAACTCCAGAATGAATAGCCATCTCTGTGCTATCTCCTACAATTTGCTCTGGCATATGTGTTTCTAGTAAAGGGAGGTTTGCCGTAAGATTATGTAATGAAGTATATCTCAATCGAATCCCTGGAGATATCGCTCCTCCTTTATAATGACCTTCGGCATTAATAAAATCATACGTTATACAAGTGCCTGCATCTATGATTAATCCATTTTTTCCTGGGTACGCTTTCGCGAAAGCGGCCACAAGCGCCATCCTATCCACCCCTAATGTTTCAGGTGTTCCATAATCATTTATAAAAGGAAGTGACGTAGTATGAGATAATAATAACGTAGGAAATCGAAGCTGAACGGAGCGAGCTTGTTCTTTTGACAAGCGTCCTACGGAAGATATGATTGCCTTCTTCACAGGATATGCTGCCACAAAACCACCCAAATTTTCTACAAATTGAGGTAATGCCATCACTTTTTTTGCGACCATGACATCATCATCAAAAATAGCAGTTTTTACTCTTGTGTTTCCTACATCTATAATAAGTTGCATACGGTATAAGTATGTCGCCAAAAATACAAATTGAAAAGTACTACCTTGTTAACAGAATTGTAAAAGACTGTAAGGTTTTGCAAATTAATAGGCTGTTAACATAAATTAGGGCTTATTAACATACTTTGTATTTTTCATGATTTTCAAAACCATTTTTTAGTAAGTTTGTAAACATAAGTAAATAATTCATGTAATAACTACCGGCGCAATTTTTTCATAAAAAAAGAGGGATCAAAGACATTTGTCTTCATAAAAACCAAAATCCCTTAAATTATGGAAAAAGTAATCCTAGCAATTGCATTTGCCCTTGCTGTTTTTGTAGGCGCAACTACAGACTCATCCCCAAATGACACAAGAACAAATGATAAAACAACATACGAAATCCCGCCAAACGGATAGAAAAAAACGTTTTATTATTGGAGGTGTGATTGCAATAATTCTTGCAACCACACCTCTTTTATTTTACCTCTACACCTACGCTCCTAATAATGCTAAAGTGTGGGAAACATCATTTTTCACTTTTGAAAGCAGAGGGTTTAATAATGTTCAAAGCTTCATACACGCATTATTTACTAAAATAACTTTTGTTATTATAACAACACTATGGTTTATCACTTCTAAGGACTGGTGGAAATGGGCCATTCTTGTCCCATTAATTATGTTTCTTTTTCAATTGATAGGTGTTGTTAATTATCAAATAAAATATGTGGATGATTTTTCTTTCTGGTACTCACTTCCTATTGTAATGCCAGTAATTGTATTTCTAATATGGATAAGTAGAGAACTAAATAAAACTATTGGTGACCTTGATCTTAAAGATGAGATAGAAGAAGAGTTAGAAAATTACAATAAAAAAATATAGCCATCCAGCATAAAAAAACCTTAAAAGCACTTGATAATCAACAATAGTAATAAAAACAAAAAACCCGATCAAATTGATCGGGTTTTTCTGTGGTACCTCCAGGAATCGAACCAGGGACACACGGATTTTCAGTCCGTTGCTCTACCAACTGAGCTAAGGTACCTCGCTAATGCGGGTGCAAATATATAACCTTATTTAAATATGAACAACAACTTTTTTAGAAAAATTACACTTCTTTTTATTTTTAATTTCTCAAACCCCTAAAATCAACCCATTAGCAGTAAAAAATGTTAAATAAAACCATTTATTTAAATTTACCGTAAGTAATTGGACAGAATTACGATTAATTATACTTTAGCCTACAGCAATCAAACATATTATGGCAGATCAATATTACGACCCAAAAGACCTTAGAAAGTTTGGCAAAATCACAGAATGGAGCGAAGAATTAGGAACAAAATTCTTTGATTATTACGGTAAAGTCTTTGAAGAAGGAGCGCTTACCGCTCGTGAAAAATCTCTTATTGCCCTAGCCGTAGCTCATACAGAACAATGTCCGTATTGTATAGACGCTTATTCTAAAGATGGTCTTCAAAAAGGAATTACCAAAGAAGAAATGATGGAAGCTGTACATGTAGGTGCCGCTATAAAAAGTGGTGCTACATTAGTACATGGCGTGATGATGATGAATAAAGTAAATAAATTAGACGGATAAATTATTAGCTTTCGCGAAAGCGTACAAAAAGACAAAGACACTCGCCTTAGCGGGCAACATATATGGGAGCAACAAAATCACTTAAAAAGAGCGAAAACGAATTGGCAGATGCAAACCGCCAGTTAGAAATACTCTCTAACGGTATTTTCCAAAATGGAGAATTACCCACATTTGCAAAAAAAATAAAAGAAACAAATCAGTTTCCTTTACGTCCTCGAAAACTAGAAATCTTACAAATTAATGTAGGATATATGTGTAATCAAGTGTGTGATCACTGTCACGTAGATGCAGGACCAGACCGAAAAGAAATTATGACTTGGGAAACCATGGAGCAATGTCTTGAGGTAATACGTAATACAGGTGCACATACATTAGACCTTACAGGAGGCGCGCCGGAAATGAATCCGCACTTTAGACGTTTTGTAGAAGAAGCAAGTAAAGCAGGAATTAAAGATTTTATCGTACGTAGTAATCTTACGATCATAAGAGCCAATAAAAAATATTACGATTTACCTGAGTTTTTCAAAAAACACAATGTACACGTCATTTCTTCTATGCCTCACTGGACTAAAGGAAAAACGGACAAACAACGTGGTGATGGTGTTTTTGATAAATCTATCAAAGCATTGCAAGAGCTAAATGCTGTAGGTTACGGAATGCCTGATAGCGATTTACGCTTAGATCTTGTATACAATCCATCAGGTGCATTTTTACCTGGTGATCAGGCAAGTATGGAGAAAGATTTCAAAAAAGCATTAATGGAAGATTTTAGCATTCAATTCCATAATCTTTTTGCCATTACCAATCTCCCTATCGCAAGATTCTTAGACTATTTGATTGCTTCAGAAAATTATGAAGATTATATGTATCAACTGGTAGAAGCATATAATCCTATGGCCGTTGCCAATGTGATGTGCACAAACACCATCTCTATAAGTTGGGATGGATGGTTATATGACTGTGACTTTAACCAGATGTTAGGCCTTAAAGTCAATTCAAAAGTGAAACATATCTCTGAGTATAACGAAGAAGTTCTAAATAATCGCGATATTGTAATCTCACAACATTGCTATGGATGCACTGCAGGTGCTGGTAGTAGTTGTCAAGGAACTGTAGCTTAAGTATAGTGAAAACAGAAAAAACTGCCATATTAATATTTGCACAATCTGCTCAAAAAGAGGCAGCAAACAAGCCGTTTAAAAATGCGGCGCAGTTATTTACGCAGTTAAATAATCACACTATTACTACCGTAAAAAAGAGCAATCTTCCTTACTATAGAGCTACAGAAGAAGAACAGGTAGGCATGACCTTTGGAGAGCGCTTAACAAACGCTATACAATCTATCTATGAAAAAGGATATGAAAATGTAATCACCATAGGAAATGATACTCCCAATCTTAAAGTACATCATATTGTAGATGCTGTTCAAAAATTAGAAACTCACAAACTGATTTTAGGACCTTCTAAAGATGGCGGTTTTTACCTCTTAGGATTACATAAATCACAGTTTGACCCAACGAAATTTTTACAATTACCTTGGCAGACAAATTTACTTTCTGAAAAATTACTCCATGTATATTCAGAAAACGAAAACGCTATTTTATTAAACACATTATCAGATATTGATACACTATTTGATATTGAAACTATTCTAGAAAAAGAACAGCAAATAGCAAATAGCATACTCGTACAAGTTCTACAATCTGTTACAACTACCACTACTGCTATTATAAAAGACACTCAATTTCTTATTGATTCTTTTGTGTCAAATAATATATTCAATAAAGGTTCTCCCTCCACTTGTCTTTTATAACGTATGTATTATAAATGCATACCTATCTATAAATAGATAGTACTTCACAGCGTTTAAATATGTTGTAAGTCATGTAGAATTCACGTAGATCACTTATGAAATTAACAGTTATTATTTTATTTTTTATATCAGTTCCCATACTGGCTCAAACACCTATGGATCAGATATTAAATACGTATAATGACCGTACTGTACCCTATATTTCTGTAGAAGATCTTCATAAAAACAAAAAAGCATACCTCATTTTGGACACACGTAAAAAGGAAGAGTTTTTGGTGAGTCATATTCCAAATGCTATTTGGAGTAGTGAGAAGTTGGATGCGTCCGCTTTCGCGAAAGCGTACCCAAAAAAATCACAACCCATTGTTGTGTATTGCTCCATAGGAGTGCGTTCTGAAAACTTTGGAGAAAGTCTTCAAAAATTAGGATACACCAATGTGTATAATTTATACGGAAGCATCTTCTCATGGAAAGACAAAGGATATACGCTTGTAAATAAGCAAAAAAAGCCTACAGATAGTGTACACGTATACAGCAAAGAATGGGGAAAATATTTACAAACTGGTATTAAAGTATATAAATAGTGAGCACAAAAAACACAGATAACGTCCTTCTTATATTTACTCGAAACCCAGAATTGGGTAAAGTAAAAACGCGACTCGCAAAAGGAGTGGGACAAGAAAATGCACTTACTATTTATAAAGAATTACTACAACACACACATGATGTTGTGATTAAAAATGACTGTGCAAAACGAGTTGGTTATTCTGTCAAAATAAGAGAGCATGATATGTGGGAGGCATCTCTTTTTGAAAAATTTCAACAAGAAGGAGCAGACTTAGGACAACGCATGGAACAGGCGTTTTCTAATGCGTTTTCAGACAATTATAAAAAAGTAATCATTGTAGGCAGTGATCTTTATGACTTACGAACGCATCACTTAGAGCAAGCTTTTGACGCACTAACAACAAATGATGTTGTTATTGGCCCAGCAAAAGACGGGGGATACTATTTATTAGGGATGAGAGTGCTCATTACTGATGTTTTTAAGAATAAAAAATGGGGCGGTGATACTGTGCTTGAAAACACATTGAAAGATCTTTCATCGTACACCGTATATAAACTAGAAGAACTAAACGACATAGACTTTGCAGAAGATTTAAAACCTTACCCAGAGTTTAGCAAATACATTAACTAATTAAACTACAATCATGAAAAAAATTACGATTATTCTTATTGCCTTTTTAGGTATTACAACAATTACACAAGCACAATGTTTTAGAGAGGGAACTCTTGCTGCAGTAGATGACCCTGTTGATTATCCTGTAGAAGGAACCGCTTTTTTAAGATTTGAAACAGATGGAACAAAACAAGTCATCTTTGCAGACGATTTTGCGACTGTACAAGGAATCGAATTACGTGTATTTCTAACCACTACAGAGCGTCTTAATCAAGGTGGAACAGAATTACAAGTAACGACAGAACCATTACAAGACGATAATGGAGGGCAAGATATGAATGACCCTATTACAGGAATGAAAACCTTTGACGTTCCTGATAGTGTAAATCTTAGTGATTTCTCTTACATCATCATACAGTGTGTACAAGCAGATGTATTATGGGGTCGTGCTACATTAGGAGATAATGAGGGAGCAGATTGTGCTGCACTTGCTATCGAAGAGAGCCCTTTTGACACTATGGATATCACGCCAAACCCTATGAAAGATCAATTTTCAATAACTGGATTGACCACACAAGATAATACCATTACTATTTATGATGTCGTGGGAAAACAAGTACACACACAACAAAATATTACAAACCAAACGATATATGTTCCTTCATTAAAAGCAGGGATTTACATCATGACAATCTCATCAGGAAATCAAAAAACAACAAGAAAACTGATCATTCAGTAAGTAATTATTATGATAAAAATCATTCAAGAGACTACAGAATACCTCCAAAACAAAGGATTTGACAATCCAGAAATTGGAATTATTCTAGGAACAGGATTAGGTCAATTACTAAACAGTATAGACATCATCAAAGAAGTAAGCTATAACCATATTCCAAATTTTCCAACAGCGACCGTTGAGTTTCATACTGGGAAATTAATTTATGGAACACTTGAAGGTAAAAAAGTGGTTGTCATGCAAGGTCGTTTTCATTTATATGAAGGATATTCCCTTACTGATGTAACATTTCCTGTACGTATCATGCATGCATTGGGTGTTAAAAAGCTATTAGTATCTAACGCCGCGGGAGCTGTAAACCTCAACTTTAAAAAAGGGGAACTCATGCTTATTGATGACCACATCAATTTACAAGGTGGATCACCACTTGCTTTTAAAGGTGTCGAAAAATTGGGAGAACGTTTTACAGATATGAGTGCTCCTTATGATGCTACGATGAATGCTTCTCTTGAAAAAATAGCTACTACAAACGGAATCAACCTACACAAAGGAGTATATGCATCTGTTGTAGGACCACAATTAGAAACAAGAGCAGAGTATAGATATCTCAAGATTATTGGAGCAGATGCTGTAGGCATGAGCACTGTTCCTGAAATTATTGTTGCTAATCATTTAAAGCTTCCTGTAAGTGCAGTATCAGTATTAACTGACGAGTGTGATCCAGATAATTTAGCCCCTGTAAATATTCCTGAAATTATAGCAATGGCAGGAAAAGCAGAACCCAACATGATCACTTTATTTACAGAATTAATAAAAAATATATAAAAAGAATTTAATACGACTAAGGAGTTCAATTGTACAAAACCCCTTACCAATTTATAATAAAACAGACAGAAATATGAGTTATTTAGATGCCACAGTAGATGTATATAAAGAAGCGGCCTTAACACCAGATGTAGGATTATGCTGTACCACAAATCCTATTTGGGAACTACCAGGATTAAAGATTCCTAAAATCATGCAAGAAATGAATTATGGATGTGGTAGTACCGTAAATGCAAGAGATCTCACCAATGAACCAAAGATGTTATATGTTGGTGTAGGTGGTGGTATGGAATTATTACAATTTGCATATTTCAACCGAAATAAAGGTGGCGTTGTAGGCGTAGATGTTGTTGATGAAATGCTAGAAGCATCACGTGTTAATTTTAAAGAAGCAGAAGAATTAAACCCTTGGTTTAAAAGCGAGTTTGTAGATCTTAAAAAAGGAGATGCACTTAATTTACCTGTAGCTGATAATACGATTGATGTAGCCGCTCAAAATTGTCTCTTTAACATCTTTAAAGCAGAAGATTTAAAGAAAGCTATAGAAGAGATGTACCGCGTTTTAAAACCGCATGGTCGTTTGGTGATGAGTGATCCTACCTGTGAGCAACCTATGAATGAAGAATTACGTAACGATGATAGATTACGTGCCCTTTGTTTAAGCGGTAGTCTTCCTATTGCTGAATATGTAAAAGCATTGACAGATGTAGGTTTTGGAACCATTGAAATCAGAGCTCGTAAGCCATATCGTATTTTGAATCCAGGTGCATATCCAACAGATGAGCTTATCTACATAGAATCTATAGAGATTGCAGCTATTAAAGATCCAATGCCAGAAGATGGTCCTTGTATTTTTACAGGAAAAGCTGCTATTTATTATGGTGATGAAGATTATTTTGATGATAAAAAAGGACACGTTCTTTTAAAAAATCAGCCACTAGCGGTTTGTGACAAAACAGCGCAAGACATTGCAAATTTAGGTCGTAATGATATCTTTATTAGTGAGTCTACCTATCATTATGATGGTGGTGGATGCTGCTAATAAGTATTTCAATTAAAATATAAAAAGGATAGCCATTGAGCTATCCTTTTTTGTTGGCATTCTTAAACTGAAACAAGAATTAGGAACTTATATTCTTGTTACAAAAACTACTGTTAACTTTTATCGGTTAATACTTTCAATTTTAGTTTTTTATATATTTTTGATTCATCACAAAAATGATTATTATGAAAAAAAGTCTTAAAGCTCTTAACCTAAATAAAGAAGTAATTTCAAAATTAAAACCTTCTGAAATGAAACATATACATGGGGCTTCTGCGAATAATTTTGGTTGTAGAATCTCAAAACAGTATGATTGCGAAATAACTATAGATTTCTTTGGCAGTTTTAACTGTTAAGCCTACTTATTATTACAGTATTTGTGTTTTATGTTATTGTTGAATAATCGCAACAATATTGCTACTATGACTTCAATTAAAATTATATCTTCAATTATTATTTAATTTTAAACCTTTGAGGACACCACCTACGTATGAGCGATTAAAAATTTTAAATATTATTTCTACCGAATAGCGGAACTGATAGGTACATCTATTTTTTACTGTAAATTGCAGATGAATCCAAGTGATATAATAAATCTTTTGTTACTTATTATTGGAATCATCCGAATTATTAAATTGTTAAACTTCCATAACCACTACCTACAATTTTTAGTTTTATTATATTGAGGTTACTACCATTTGTTACTAATGAATAAATTTGAAAGACGTTTAAAGGGATTACATAAGTTCAAACAGCGATTAAGAAATTATAATCTTAATAAATCAGAAGGTTATATTCTTAAAACAACTGGAAAACCTTGTAGCTGCTATATGTGTAGCCCTAAAGAAGGGAAATCTAAATATAATACCTCTAAAAATAAAGACCACCACTCTATAATTCATTAATTACTGTTTAATAAAATTGTCAAGGTAATTATAAAATATCTTCAGGAATAGATACTATCAAAATTATCTTCTTTCATTACACCTATACAAACTCTAAATGAATTTTGAATTAGTTTTGTAAACGGCTCAATAACTGCATCGCTTCCTTTCCTATTAAAAAGCTTAAAAAAAATAAATACCCCAATATGTAAAGTATGGCTTAAATTTTGGACTACTAGAATGAAAAACAAAATAAGTCCAAAAAGGAAGTATTGGTATAAAGCACATACCCCATAAAATCAAACAAATGAAATATTACCTAATAGCATTAGCACTTACAACAGGTATATTAACTGCCTGTGGCGGAAGTAAAAGAATAGCTACTACAGAACAACAAACAAAGCAAACAGTTACTATCAACGAGAATGCAGCTAAAGAAGAAGTAAAAACAGAAACCAAAACTGTTATAGAACGTGAAGCTCCTGAAGTAGAAAAAGACATGATGGAGGCTCCAAAAAAAGACACAAAGGAAGAAACGACTGTAGTTCTAAATACAGACATACAACCTAATGAAGAAAAAATGGCAGATGTTCCTGTGCCTACCATAAAACCACTGGAAGCTTTTGATCATACCAGCTATGGTGATTTAGTAGCAACCTATGTGTCTCCACAAGGAAATGTAGATTATGATGGATTTAAAAGAAATTGGAGTACGCTAAGAAACTATATAAAAGCCTTAGGAGAAAATATGCCTACAGATCAGTGGAGCAAGGAAGACAAACTTGCCTATTGGATGAACGCCTATAATGCTATGACGGTAGATCTTATTCTCCGTAATTATCCATTAGCAAGTATTAAAGATATCAAAGACCCATGGGGACAACGTTTCTGGAAATTAGGTGAAAAATATTATAATCTTAATGAAATTGAGCATAAAATTCTACGTAAAATGGGAGATGCTCGTATCCACTTTGGAATTAATTGTGCATCCTTTTCTTGCCCTCCATTGTTAAACGAAGCATTTACTGCTCAAAAAGTAGACAAACAATTAGACACATTAGCAAGACGTTTTGTAAATGATAAAAAACGTAATACTATTACAGCTAATAGCATTGAAATCTCAGAAATTTTCAATTGGTTTGCAAAAGATTTTAAAACTAACGGATCGGTTATAGACTTTTTAAATACGTATTCTGATACGCCTATTAATGCAAAGGCTAAAAAGAGATATAAAGATTATAATTGGTCACTTAATAAATAAACATATTTGGGAACTCCCAAAATTTCGATAGTAATACCTACGCTTAATGAAGCCGAGAATATTTCTCGGCTTTTGAAGCATCTAGACGCCTCTAAAAATCCAAACACACCTATTGAGATTGTTATTGTTGATGGCAAAAGTGAAGACAACACACCAGATATCATTCAACAATACATTTCTAAGCATAGCCTACACCATATTACTGTGATCACTTCCCCAAAGGGTCGTGCAAAGCAAATGAATGCAGGAGCTGCCGTTGCAAAGGGAACTGTCCTTTACTTTTTACACGCCGATAGTTTTCCTCCTAATGGATATGATCAATATATTTTAAATGAAGTCTCAAAGGGCAATCATGCCGGTTGCTTTAGAATGCGTTTTGATAGTAATCACTGGTGGTTACGCCTTGCTAGTTGGCTTACGCAGTTCTCATGGAGAGCCTGCCGAGGAGGAGATCAAAGTCAGTTTATCACAAAAAAGCTATTTGAAGAATTAGGCAGATATGATGAGCGCTTTATCATTTATGAAGACAACGATCTTATTAATAAGTTATATGCACGGAAGGAATTTGTAGTCATCAATAAAAAAATAACTACTTCCTCTAGACGCTATAAAAACAATGGTATCTGGAAATTACAATATCATTTTTGGGCGATTTATGTAAAAAAATGGTTCGGTGCATCTGCCGAAGAATTACACGAATACTATAAAAAGAAAATTGTTTCTTAACAACACTTCTTTATCTTAGAGGAGTGAAATCTATAGAGTACATACTCATTGTCTTATTATCTGTAGGCGCTTTTCAGGGAATTGTATATGGCATTATTTTATCTCAAAAAAGAGGCATGCATTTTTATGCCAATAGATTTCTAGCTGCCATTCTTTTCTTTTTCTCCTATCGATTATTAGTAGAAACAAGTAAGATATTTGGATATGGTCGCTATGATTTTTGGTATCAAGTGCTCTTAGAATATAATTGGATATACGGTACACTTCTATTCTTCTTTGTAAAGAGCTATGTCAACCCTGATTTTCGCTTAAAGCGAAAAGACTACATTCATTTTCTCCCAGTTCTTATTGAAATTATCTGGAGTTTCTTTATAAAATCGCAAAACTTTTATTGGGATGGAACCAGAGAAAGTCTCTCTTGGCTAGGTTATTACGGGTACATGGCTTGGATGCGCTACCCTACCATGTATGTTATTTCTAGCGCACTTCTTATCTATTACACAAGTACGTCCCAAAAAATACTTTCTCACCTTCCTGAACTTACCAATTATGAACGTATCACAAGAAAATTACAATGGATTAAACGTGTTGTAATCATTATCAAAATATTTGCTATTGCATATATCATAGGGATTCTTGTAGATTACTTTTTCTTCAATTTTGCTAGTAATTTATTTTATGGCCACCCTGTATTTATAGGCATGGCGATTATTACCTATTGGTTAGGTATAGAAGGATTTTCGAGACGTAAAGATGCAGCCGTAAAACCTATACAACAATTATCTACCAAGGAACAGAAGCAACTAGAAGAAATTGCTATTTCCATACAGCAACTAATGAAAGAAGAGTCATTATATAAAGACCCTGAATTAACACTGGGTACGCTTTCGCGAAAGCTACACCAGAAACCATACCTCGTGACCAAATCTTTAAATAATATTCTACAAAAAAAGTTTACTGATTACATCAACGAACTACGAATAGAAGAGGTAAAACGAATGCTAGAAGACCCTAAAAGCGAGAAATACACCTTACTTTCTATAGCCTATGATGCTGGTTTCAACTCAAAAGCATCTTTTAATAGAGCCGTAAAGAAAATTACCGGAAAACCTCCAACACACTTAAAAACAAATAAATAAAAGACTCAATTTTCAAATTGACACCTATAAAAAGTGTCATTTCCAGAATTGAGACGACCAACATCCTTTCATATAGCATCTTTGTGTCAACCAATAAAAACACAAAAGATGAAAACATATCTCACGCTCTGTTTTATACTCATAACGCTCACGGCATGTGGCCAAAGAGATTGGACAGGCCCCACTGGAAAAGAACCATTACCAGAAAAACTAAAAGATATTCGACAAGCAATAACTGTTGCTAATTTCCCTAAAGAAAATGATCCTATACAAATAAAAGATAGATATTACTGGAAGCACGCGACTTCCATTTTATGTAAAGAAAGTGCTATTACGATTATAGAATATGGTGCCTACTTATTTTATGACGGAAAATGGAATCTTCGAAAATCATACCCACTCAAGGAACTTGATAAAACCTTTGGCACTAAAAAACAACAATTACTACAAGGAGAACCCTATACCTGGACCAACAATTGGCGTACAGATACAAAACCATATGGAGGCTGGGCAATGTGGTACTTCATAGGTAAAACAGCAAATGGAGAAACTGTTTGCGGTTATGACACTATTCACACAACGAATCATCTTTTAAACAACTAATTATGAAAACCTATATCACCCTTTTCTTTTTAAGTATTTGCTCGCTATTATTTAGTCAAGAAATCTATATCGTCACAAAAAATAGTAGCACCCTTACTTGGGGCGGAAAAGCAGCCGTAGGCGGTTATGCACCTGAAGGAACTTTACAAATCCAAAAGGCAACAATTACCTGTGAAAACAATACGATTACTACTCTTGAAATTATTGTAGATATGACAAGCTTATATCAAGAAAATAAACAACTGTCTGGACATTTAAGAGACAAAGATTTCTTTCACGTAAAAAAATACAAAACAGCAAAATTCACGCTTTCTGAACCAGCAGCTATTTCATCTGGCACTTGTATTTTAAATGGTTACATGACCATAAAAGACACTAAAAACAAAGAGCAAGTAAAAGCCACAGTAACTATGCAAGAAGGAATGATCTCAATTGCTTTTAATCATACAATGGATCGCACTACGTATGGTGTAAATTATAATTCTCCATCTATATTTAAAAGCTTAAAAGAAAATGTTATTGCAGATGATTTTACATTGAAAGGAAGCTTGACATTTATAAAAAAGTAATAGTTGACCAGAAATCACTACTTTTAAGAAAAGAGACAAGATTATATCATTTTAAAATTATAATCTTGTCTTGTGTTTCCATATACAGAAACACCTTTTGCTTATGAAAGTAGTACCACACGCTTTTTATTTGAATCCAGCTATTGAAAAAATTTTAATAGATGGAAATTCTGCTGTCATTCATAAAAAAGTGACAGCATCAGATATACAAAACCAACGCTATTTAGCTTCTCATGCACTTACACTTGTACTACATGGAGGCCTACAAATAGAAAAACATAATGGTGAATTCACTAAAGTTCGTAAAAACCAAATGGTATTATTACCAAAAGGATTGTACGCTATCACAGATATTATTCCTGAAGATCAATACTTTGAAGCTATTGTCTTTTTCTTTGATCAAGAAATTACTGATGAGTTTTTAAATAGTTTTGAGATAAGCAAGTCACAACATACAACATGTACATTCTTAATAGATTACGACGAGAGCTTACGTCTATACACAGATACGTTGCTTGCCTTATATAGAGGTAAAAGCACACATCAATTCACCAAACCTAAATTATTAGAACTATTACATCTTATCAGCATCTCAGAAAAAGGAGATGCTTTTGTACAACATCTTTTTGCATTAAAAAATAGAGAGCGTTTGCATATCAGAAAATTCATGCTCCAAAATTTTGAAAAACCATTAGATATTGTTGATTATGCATATCTCACTGGAAGGAGTCTTTCTACATTTCAGAGAGATTTTAAATCTACGTTTCATATGTCTCCAAAAAAATGGCTTATTGAACAACGTATGCAAGAAGCGTCAAAATTACTACGTACAACATCAGATTCTGTAACAGACATTGCCTATCGGGTAGGCTATGAAAACGTTTCTCATTTTATTAAAGCCTTTCATAAATTATTTGGTACTTCTCCTAAACAATACCAAATTCAAAATAGAAAAAATACACTCATATGATTTTTGACTAGAAATCACCATTTTTGATGTATTTGGAAATTTAATGCTTTCATTTTGATAGAAATTTGTTCTCATAAAACAAAAAATCATGAATAAGAAAATAGGATTTATCGGATTAGGAATCATGGGAAGTCGTATGGCACGCAATCTTCAAAAAGCAGGCTGTGACCTCATTATTTATAATCGTACGAAAGAAAAAGCAACTGAGCTTCTAAAAAACGGTGCATTATGGGTTGCTAGCCCTAAAGATGTCGTCATGCAAAGTGATATTTTAATCACCATGTTATCTACACCAGAAGTGGTTCAAGATACGATCACACCTATACTATCATCATTTAAAAACGATGCACTTTGGATCAATGCCAGCACAGTTAATCCTTCGTTTACAGAGATGATGGGTACGCTTTCGCGAAAGCATAACATACGTTATTTAGATGCGCCTGTAGCTGGAACTAAGGGTCCGGCTGAAGCTGGGGAATTGCTCTTTTTGGTGGGAGGAGATTCACAAGATTTAGCGCAAGCAAAACCTCTTTTGGATTGTATGGGCAAGAAAACAATACATTTAGGCACTATTGGAAAAGGAGCCGCTATGAAAATGTTGATCAATCAATTATTAGGACAGCAAATGGCAGCTGTTGCCGAAGCACTTATGATGGGAAAAGCAATGGGACTTCAAGAAAAATTGTTATTAAATGTTCTGACTGCCACACCTGTAGTTGCTCCCGTCATACAAGCGGTAAGGCCTAAATTAGAGCAGCAAAATTACGAAGCAAATTTCCCCCTAAAATGGCTACATAAAGATTTGCACCTCTCTAGTATTTCTGCGTATGAAGTAGGCGTAGCGACTCCTAGTTTAAATGCAACAAAAGAGCTCTATGCAAAAGCAACACAGGATGGTCTAGGAGACTTAGACTTTACCGCTATTTATAAATATCTAGAATCAAAATAACACCAAACACAAAACAACATCATGAAAAAGAATCTTTTTATCGCACTACTAAGTCTTATGATAGGTAACACCTATGCGCAAGATGCAAAACAACTCTTAGCTGAAACCATGGAAGCTATGGGAGGCAAAACAAATTTTTATAATAAAGGGAGTGTATCCTATGATTATGAGTACAACGATCCAAATTCAGGACTCCATTTTATAGGAAAAGAAATGTATGATTTTGATGGAGAATTATCTCGTGCTGATTTTACAACGCATACTATGATTGCTCCAAAAGGAGGCGCAGTTACCGAAGGTTATGATGGCACTCATTTTTGGGTAAACATAGATGGCCAAAAAACAACTAGTGAAGAAGCACTAGGGTTTGCTCGTTTCTTACGCAAAACGAACTATTATTGGTTTACTATGTTTTTCAAACTTTTAGACGAAGGTGTGAATCAAGAATTTACAGGTACTAAAACTATGAATGGTAAGACGTATAACATCGTTAAAATTACATTTGGAGAAAAGGTAGGAGATGCGCAAGATACGTATGTGTTATATATTAATAAAGAAACAAAACTGATTGATCAGTTCTTGTTTACGATTACTGCTTTTGGAGTTACTGAGCCTAATCTTATGCGATTTGATTATGAAACTATAGATGGGATTAAAATTCCTACGCGAAGAAATTATATCAAATCTAATTGGGATGGTGAGATTATTGGTACCGTTCCAGCAATTACAACATGGGAGAATATTCAGTTTGGAAATGTAGATCGCTCTGTATTTACTCAAAAGTAAATTTCATATACACCTAAGCAAACTACCACGAGGAAAGTCCGGAAGACATTTACATAAGACTGGATTTTAATTTCGAGGCTAGCCTCAGAGTATCAGATCCTTTGGTAGTGCCAAAAAAAGCTCTCGAATAATCATTCGAGAGCTTTTTATATCAAAATAGATAACAGCTTATAAATCTCCTATCAATTCTATAAATGTTCCATCTGGATCTTGTATCAAGATAAATGTTTTCCCATTAGGGAGTTTTGTAGGTGTTTCACCCAAAGTAGGGACATTATATTTCTTGATACGTGCCATTGCTTGTTTCATATCTTTAGGGAAGATAGTAATATACTGCATCCCCGTATCATCTTGAATATATCGTTGTTTAGGATGTGTAGCTTCTTTGTTGAAACTCATTAACTTCCATTCTGTAGCTGTAGGACTGTCTTCTAATTTCAAAACAGTTACTTGAAGCGGTAACCCTCCTGTAAGACCTGTTTTCTTTGCGACTTCACTTGTCACATTAAAACCAGGAACTTCTAGCATTCCCACTACATCTTTATAAAACGTAGTAGATGCTTCTAAATCAGAAACCACGACCCCTATACTGATTGCATTTTGTTCAAATGCTGTTTGTGCGTTTACAACCATCCCTATTTGAATTATTAGTAAAAGAAATCCTGTTTTAATGCTATTTTTCATCATTGTTATTTAGTTAAAAGTATTGACCGATTCCAAACACAAAACCACTAGTTGCACTAGGAGTTATACCATACCCATAATCCACTCTAAAAGTAGCGTTAAATATCTTCTTATGTATAAATCGCATCCCAATTCCTGGGTACACACGTAAATTTTGGTCATCCCCAAAATCACTTAAATCACCTCCTGGATTACGCCAACTACCAGCATCTACAAATGCATTTCCTTGTACTACAAACCAAGATCTATCTACAAAAGTATATCGGTATTCTGTATTTAAAACAATCACCCCAGTACCACGATCAATGGTATTTCCCACCCCTCGTACATTCAAATTATTATCGACTGAAAAGGGCGCAAAAGGTGAGTCTGCATTGGTGGCTAGACCAACACGTAATCTATTAGCCCAGTTCCCTTTCTCCCCTACTCTTTTAAAATAATGAAAATCATTCCACCATATCAAAAAATCAGGTAATGTCTCATTACTAGCAATTACATATTGCACATTAAATGTGCTTTTAAATCCATCGGTATATTGATAGTAATAATCTAGATTATCATATTCGTATACTCCTTTAAAAAGCAGCTTATCCACAACAAGTTCTTGTGGAACAACATCACTTGTAGCACCAAATAGATATTCATAATCTTCTGTAAAAAAGGTAACACCAGATTCTATACGATGTCGGAAGTTAAAAGCATACAATCCTAAAACTTCAAAAGAGGTATTATTATACTTATACTCTGCAGTTCCCTCTTCTAAAAACACGGGTTCTTGTGTGGTTAGACTTTGAAAATTTAAAGCAATTCCAATCTTATTATTAAATACAAAAGGAGCTCTTAAATTAATTCCAAAAGAATCAAAAATATCTCTCTGATAAAATCCTCCAAAAGCAATATTTCTACCTAGCGTGTTAAATTCATACAGACCTGCTCTATAGGCAAACTCATCATCATTAGTGGTATACACATTAAGCTGAGGATTAATAGTAAAGTTTTCTTCTATATTGTAAAAGACATTATAATGATTATCATGCGAATAAAAAACTTGATAATACGCATGCGAAACCGCTGGAAGTCGTTTTAATCGAATAATATCATGGTCTAATACTGTAGAATCTAATACATGTCCTGTTTTTGCATCACTTATTAAACGTACAAAGGAGCTTTTAAGGCGTTTATTCCCTTGTACTTTTACATCTGCTATGTAAGATTCTTGCGCGTATCCTTTTGCAAACAAAGCTGTAAGAAAGAAAAGTAATAGCGCTTTTTTAAACATTATTTTTTAAAGTAAAATACAGTCAACAATATAAACGTTAAAATTAGCACTATTATAATGTATATCGTTAAAAAAACTGACCAATTCCAAACACAAGACCATTTGTTTCATTTTCTCCTAATCCAAAGCCATAGTCCAGTCGGATCACTGCATTAAAAATACGTTTATGTATAAAGCGCACTCCCAATCCTGGGTTTACACGAATGGTACTCCCATCAAATAGTTGATTAATATCATTTCCTGGGGTACGCCAAGAGCCTGCATCTATAAACGCATTACTCTGAATTACAAACCACCCTTTTTCTAATAAGGTATGTCTATACTCGGTATTAATGACAACAGAAGCTGTACCACGATCTACTGTATTTCCTACACCTCGTATATTTACTTGATTATCTAAAGCAAAAGGTGCAAAAGGAGAATCCCTATTGGAAGTAAACGATAATCGTAATCTATTAGCTAGATTTCCTCGTTCTCCTATTCTATGAAAGTATTCCAGATCATTCGTTCCCACAAAAGCATCCTCTAAAAACTCTTCGCTTCCAGAATTAAAAATATACTGTGCATTTGTCTGATTTCTAAAACCTGATACATATTGATATTCGATATCTAAATCATTATATTCATATTCACTAATTACGCCTACACTATTAGCTTCTAATTCATCTGGAAGACCTAAATCAGGTTGATCAGGTTGCACCAAATAATCTTGACTTCCTATGGTAAATCCTAATTCAAATCTATTATGAAAATCATATTCATAAATCAAACTAGCTTGAAAAGCTCTATTCTGAAATCTAAAATCTTCTGAGATATCTTTAGAATCTGTAAAGATGGGCTCAAAAGTTACATTATCCTGATAGTTAATTCCTACCCCTAGTTTATTCGTAAATAGGAAAGGAGCTTCCCAAAATACACCGTAAGAATCAAAAACATCTCTTGAGTAAAAACCTCCTAAAATTTGACCTCTTCCAAAAAGGTTAAATTCAAATGCCGACACCCTAAAAGCAACATCATCATCGTTATTGGCTTGAGAGACTCGTATGCCAGGAATAATTGTAAAATTTTCTACAATCGTATAGGTAATGGTATAATCTACCTCAGAGTTTTTAGTAATCTTTGATGTTGCATTTGCAATACCAGCCAGTCTATTCAAACGTTCTACATCGGTAGCAACTTTTAAAGAATCATAGGTACTTCCTGGTTTGACTTTTACTAATCTTCTCAGAAAAGATTCTTTGGTTCTTTTCAATCCTTCTATTTCAATTTTCGTAACGATAACTTCTTGTGAAAAGGCAAAAGAGGTTATCATCAAAACCAACAATACGATGGTTTTTTTCATAATATATTTTTTTCGAGGTTCAGGGATTTTAGACGGTATATGTTTAGGATAATTACAGCATATGAAAACAAAATCTACTTTTATTTTATTACCTAATTATTAATCCTCCAAAACAAATTCTGCCTGTAACAATGTATTCACCCAATTATCCTCACTTACGCCCATCACAGTAAAACCATATAATGTTTGGCTTGCTAATTCTGGAGGTATTTCTTCTGTGATATTAAGCACTACATTATCCAACTGGTAATATCTAAATTGAGGTTCAAAGGTGTATGTTCCAGAAAGCAATTCATTAGAAGCATCAGATACTACCTGAAAATAGATAGCATCTAGAGGCTGTAGTATTGTTTCCCAATTAAAAAGAGGCATTCCTATTTGTGATTGATCAATAGTAACCTCTGTAGTAAAATTAGTATTCTGTGTTTTATGTTTTAATCGAATAGGATTGGATAGATGCAGTATTCCGCTTTCGCGAAAGCTTATAATGACCCATTTTTCTACAGTAGTTTGTCTTGTAAATGTTTTGAGATAGCCGTTAAAAAAATCTTCTTCTGGCAATATTACTTGACGATAATTTTCATAATCATTTTTATCTACTGTTACAGATTCCGTTTCAAAATAACGTATATCTGAAACGCCCAGCCGAGGATATACATACGCAATAATTTCATTTGGATTTTCAGAACCTGAAGCACAGGCAATCACATTATCTATTTCTATAGTATTTTGAGCCACCAAAGTATCTAATGAGCCATCATCATCTTGTTCAGCAATTGTTTCATTATCACTATTACATGAAATTAGCAATACTAAAAAACAAACCCATAAGAAATTAGTTTTTCTCATAATATTCTTTTATTACTGCTTCTGCAGGTTTATTTTGAGGTGTAAATCGATTATTATCACTTCCTCCTGACTCTGAGTGATGAATAAACCACTTCCATATAAAGCCACCAGCAAACCAATCTTCATTCCATAAAGTATCAAAAGTTGCTCTCGTTGTATTGGCCTGTGCTTCTAGATTTACAGTAGTTACAGAATGATCAGAGGTCCAAGGTTCTTTCGCTGTAAAATCTACACTACGATATCCCCACTCTGTAAAAAGAATCTTTTTATCATGTAGTTTTGAAAAAGCAGACAGTTCTCCTTTCCACCATCGCCATCCATCTATTACACTTTCTACAGATGGTGTCTGCATTTCAGACAAAGGGAAGTAGGCATCTACTCCTACATAATCCATTTGATCCCAAAAGGGAACACGTTTGTACTCATCCCAATTAGAGGCATAAGTAAGTTTTCCTTTATAAACCGTTTTAATTTTTTGAATAAGGGATTCCCAAAATGCTGGCCGATTTGCTACAAATTGTTCTAGCTCTGTTCCTATAGAAAAAATAGACGTTCCTGTTTCTTGTGCCAATTTTGCATAATCTAAAATAAACCTCTCATAAGAAGTTTCTAATGCCTTCCAATTTTCTTCCGTTTCCATTTTGAGGTATCCCGTATACTCACCTCTCCAGATCCATAGTTGTGGCTTCAACATTACCTTAATACCATTAGACTGCAATAGTTTTATATAAGCCTTTGCTCCATCTCTACGCTCTCCATACCACTGTCTATCTGTATTATACACAATAGTTGGATTATCTAAGGCACGTATAAACCCAAAAGGCATGACTGCAGCATAATTAGCTCCTACTTGTACAACAGGCTTTACATGTTCATTAGTAACTTTATCTCTAGAAGCTACAAAACTAATTCCGTTAATTTTCTGAGCGTGTAAATAGGACACCTGTAGAAGAAGAAATAATACAATAAAAAAGTAATTCTTAGAATACATAGTTATTTTTTAAATCAAATTACAGCATTATATAGCTATACACGTGTTAAAATCATCATAATGCTATATCGCTTTATTGATGATTATATAAACGGATAAAACCCTAATTAAATTAGGGTGATTTCCTTTTTATTAAAATAAGGCTCGCAAAGTTTGTTTAACCGGTTTCAAAACTTTGCGAGTCACTTGGAATACGATAGCCTAGAGAGGTTATAGGGGATACTGACTAGGCGATGTACGTTATTTCTTAAAGGACATAACGAAGTCCGAAATTATAAGATTCTCCTAATCCTGTATCATTACCTCTAGCAAAATAACTCCATAATACTTCGAGGTTTAATGATTCTGTAAGTTGATACTTTGCACCTGCACCAACTGCTGTTAAATCTTGTTCAAAACCATCATCTTCAAAAGAGATGAGTTGAAAATGTTGTGCAAATACTTGAGCTGTAAATTTAGATGTTGGAAAATAACTTAGAAAAGCACCTGGTGTTAATCTTAGACTATTACTTGCAAAACTCCCTTCAGATCGGCCATCATCTGTAAACACTAAATCATCACCAAAGTTATACTCTGTATTTACGTCAAAAAACAACTGCCATTCTTTTGAAGTTCCTAATGGAAGGTCATAAAAGAATCTATTTTGTAGAACAAAAGCATCTTCATCTAAAAATACGCCATTTTCAAATTCGCTATCTATAAGTGGGATCACTATACTACTCTGAATAGAAAAATTACTTAAACTTGCAAAAGGCACATATTTGATACTAGGAGCTATACTTGTTAAACCACTACGAGCAGATCCTCGTTCACCGTCAAAACTAAATACATCAAAAGCACCACGTCCTCCTATAGTATTAGATCGAAACTCAAGAATCGCCCCTACACTCACACGACGATTTTCAGATACTCCGTAAAAGAAATCTAATGTAGAAGTAAAAAAGTTTCCGCGTGGCGCTGCTGAGACATCTCCGTCAGCATTTGCAACTCTAGTTTGTGTAAATAAGTTATTAAACCATTTAACGTCTACTTGTCCTTTTCCTATCAATTTTGAAGGCGTTAAGTTTTGGATCACAGACCCTCCTTGATCTTGATCATCATCTGAGTTGTCTTGAGCAAAAGCTCCTATGGTAAATAATGTGGCTAATGCTAGTGTATAAATCTTTTTCATTTTGTTTTTTTTGATTTGTGCTTCCCATACCTGATTTATTCATAACAGTAAATCAGGCAGGAAGACTTTTATAAAAAATGTAATATGTTATTATTTAGTTTGGTTTAATGTCCAATCATATGAGTAATATGAGATTTTTGCCTTTGCAGGAAGTACTTCTTTTCTGTACTTATTAATAAAATCGACTTCTGATCCTTCTTGTGTAAAATCTCCTTTGTACCACTCAAATATTTGAGAAATTTGTACTTTATTCCCTTTTACTCTTATAAAGTTAGGATTGTTCAATGCTTTTACTGTTTGTCTCTGTAACTGTGCTTCTAATTTTGAAGGGGTATATGCTTCATTAATAATAGGAGGGCATCCTAAACCAGCACATACTAACACAAAGTGAAAGCGTGCTTCTTTTGGAAAGACTTTTCTGAGTAATTTATTTTCGATATCATTCAGCGTGGTTTTAACGCCACCTACCTCATGAGTCGTTTTATCAAAGAACCCTTTAATATCTAAAGGCTGTTTTACTGGATAGTTATCTACAATACCTTTTATTACAGTGATATTGTATGCATTAATCCAAAATGCTTGGTATGATTTTGCATCACTTTTTGATACTCGCACCTCTTTTGCTAGCGATGTAAGTTCATTTAATGTTGTTGGATTATTTTTAATAGCTTTATAATCTACACGTCCGTTTTTTATATGTGTTTTGAAAAAAGTATCTGCTTTATTTACAAAAGTATCTACGCTTTGTGAGTAGCTTACAACTACAAATAATAATGCTACAAGAGTGGTTATTTGTTTCATTTTAATTTTGATTTTTATGTTGCCTTCTGTCGTGAGTATTTCTTTTCGCTTACAAAAAAAGTTGTCATATTTTCCTTTTCTTTTAAAAAAATTCGTGTAGTAAAAAAGACAATAACCTTACAAATTGTAAGCTTATTTAAAATAATTCTAAATGATTTGTATATGTTAAGTTCATTATCTTTAAGACGACCTTATTAAGGAATCTATTGCGAATGCTACTTTATACGCTTTCGCGAAAGCAAAAAAACAACCACCATCATATGGAAGAACACATTGTTATAATAGGTAACGGAATTTCTGGTGTCACGACTGCAAGACACATCCGAAAGTTATCTGATAAAAAGATCACTATTATTTCCGCAGAAACTGATCACTTCTTTTCTCGTACAGCTCTTATGTATATTTACATGGGACATATGAAATATGAGCATACAAAACCGTATGAAAATTATTTTTGGAAGAAAAACAGAATTGAACTAAAACGTGCTTTTGTAAAGACCGTAGATCACGCAAATAAACAATTACAATTTGCAGATAACACAATGATGTCTTATGATAAATTAGTACTAGCTGTAGGTTCTAAACCTAACAAATTTGGATGGCCAGGTCAAGATCTAGAAGGTGTTCAAGGCATGTATTCAAAACAAGACCTTGATATGCTTGAAAAAAACGCTCCAAATAATAAGGCATGTAATCGTGCTGTTATTGTAGGTGGAGGCCTCATAGGAATAGAACTTGCTGAAATGTTACACTCTCGTAATATTCCCGTTACTTTTTTAGTACGTGAAGAAAGTTTTTGGGGAGGTGTATTACCAAGTGGAGAAAGTGGAATGATTAATAGGCATATCCTAAACAGTCATATAGACTTACGACTAGGCGTTAATCTTAAAGAAATCTTATCTGATGAAAATGGCCGTGCGCGTGCTGTAGTCATTGCAGAAACAGGAGAAGAAATTCCATGTAATGTTGTAGGGCTTACAGCTGGTGTATCACCTAATATCGATTTCTTAAGAGACAGTGGTATTGAACTTGGTAGAGGCATTAAAGTAAACCCTATGCTCGAAACTAACATTCCAGACATTTATGCTGTAGGTGATTGTGCAGAGCAACATGAAGGGATTAATGGAAGACGTCCTATAGAAGCAGTATGGTACACAGGAAGAATGATGGGAGAAACGGTAGCACAAACGCTTTGTGATAATCCTACAGAATACAAGCCAGGACATTGGTTTAATAGTGCTAAGTTTATAGATATAGAGTACCAGACATACGGCTGGGTATTTTCTAAACCTCGCGAAGGAGAAATACATTTCCATTGGAAACATCCAGATGACACAAAATGTATTACAATAAATACAGAAGAAGCTACTGGGAAGTTTATAGGTATTAACACATTTGGAATCAGAATGCGACACCAAATTTTTGATAGATGGTTAACAGAAGAACGCACCACAGATTACATATTAGAACATTTAAAGGATGCCAACTTTGATCCTGAATTTTATGCACTATTTGAGAAAGATATTGTAGCTCACTATAATAAAACATACAGTAAGAATATTCAAGTAAAATCAAAAAGCTGGGCTCGCATATTCAGCAAAGCATAATTTTAAAAATCTAATTATCACATATAGGCTTTATGCACTTTAGCGAAAGCTTACTCAAGAAAATACCCACTATGAAAGCATTAACATATATAGGTTTAGCTATATTCCTTATTGGACTTTCCATATTTACTGGATCTATCTTTTTAGGAAATTTTGAGCTTAAACAATCAGACTTAACAACGTTTCTAGAAAACAAAGGAATCGAGAATGAATTGCTCCAAAAAGAATTACAAAGTGCTGTAATTACAGGAGAAAAAATGGACATTTTCACCTTTTCTAGTAATGTACGAGGAGCACTAGAAAAAAATAACGCTCATTACGATGCACTTATAGCAAAGTACGATGCAGAAAAAGACTGGACCAAGAAAGGTGAGCAATATCAATATAGAATTAATGATAAAGATTTCAGAGCTATGAGTTTCTCTCTTGCAAAGAAATCTGGAACTGGCTTTGTGGTGGAAAACAGAGGACTCATGTGGTTTCTCACCTTTGGTTTAGGTATTATAGGAGCCCTTTTATTTATTCTTCCTCAATTAAAATTACTAGGCCCGCCAGGTATAAAAAATAATGGTGTATATCATAATCCTGCAACCAATCGTGGTTGGATAGCATGGCTAGTCCTTGTATATTTAGTGGTCTTTTATATTATGCTATACTTTATGGCTGATTATGTTGTAAACTGGACGTTTATTTTAGATCCTATTAGCAAAGCACTCAGTGGTGGAGAAGCAAGTCAATGGTTTGTTTATGGTTTCCTTTATTGTGTGATCATGATCGTGATGGCGGTACGTATGTATATTAAATATCGTCACAATAAATATCAAGTTGTAAGAACTACATCAGTACTTTTCTTTCAGATTGTTATTGCTTTCTTGATCCCAGAAATTATGACGAGCCTTAACATGCCTGCATATGATTTTAAAAATGCATTTCCATTAGATTATGACTTCTTCTTTGACTGGAATTTAGATTCATTAATAAATAGTGGTGGGATAGGATTATTTATACTCGTATGGGGCATTGTCCTTACTTTAGTGATCGTACCAGTAATGGTTTATTTCTTCGGAAAAAGATGGTACTGTAGCTGGGTATGTGGTTGCGGTGGACTAGCGGAAACACTTGGAGATCCTTACAGGCAAAATTCTAGCAAAAAAATGTTTTCTTGGAAACTAGAAAGATGGTTAATTCATTCCGTTTTAGTGTTCTCTTTGGTAATGACACTTGTAACACTTTATTGTTATTTTACAGGAGCCTCTTCCTTTATAGGAATCCCTTCTAATTGGATAAAAGACACCTATAGTGTTCTTATTGGTGCTTGGTTTGCAGGTGTTATAGGTACTGGATTCTACCCTATTTTTGGAAATAGAGTATGGTGTCGTTTTGGATGTCCTCTGGCTGCTTACTTAGGATTTGTGCAACGTTTCAAATCAAGATTTAGAATTACAACTAATGGAGGTCAGTGTATCTCTTGTGGTAACTGTTCTACGTATTGTGAGATGGGTATTGATGTAAGAGCGTATGCTCAGAAAGGAGAAAACATTATACGTTCTAGTTGTGTAGGATGTGGTGTATGTTCTGCGGTATGCCCTCGTGGTGTTCTTAAGTTAGAAAATGGTCCTTTAGATGGCCGTATCAATCCTACAGATGTATTATTAGGAAATGATGTAGACCTAATGGACTATGTAAATAATAAGAACGCGAGTTAATTCTTATTAAGATTCTTTATTTATACGCTTTCGCGAAAGCGAACTTGTGAGACCTGCCGGCAGGGAGGTTTGCGACCATCGGAAGAGTGAAGCAATAAAGCATATAAAAGTACAAACCGTCTCAAATGAGGCGGTTTTTTTATTGCAAAACATCACATACGAATCATGATTACTTATCTTTAATCAAAATTAAAAATAAGACCACAAAACACACATGCTAAATTGGTTTAAAAAAAAGAAAAAAGATACTCCTAAAAAATATGAATTCAGATGGTATGGAATAGAACCTGAAAATCCGTTTAATAAAAAAATTTTAGATATTAGATCGTATACTGGAACTACACTCGCTTTTACTACTGAAAAAAAAATAGCTGAAAAATATAATGAATTACGCTATTCTAATGGTGAATATCTGATAAAAGCAACTATCGAAAATAAAAAAACATCTGATTTCGACTTAGTATATCCTCATAATGGAGATACACTTCGCGGAAATATTTTTAGAGCAGATAGCATGGATTGCAAATGGGATATTTATTGTTTTGAAAACACCTTTTTCTTTTCCAAAAGTTGGGGAGGAGAATTAATTTATAAAGCTAAATTCAAAATAACACCTACTAGTATTCAAATATACCAAATCGATCACTCATCTGATGTTGATCAAAATACTGCTGCAAACGACATACATTACTTAATCAAAACACATGCATTAGATCAACCTATTCCACATAATATTCCTGAATATTTAAAAACTGATTTAGAAATTGCAAATTGGTCATTCATTAAATTTGGAAATCGTGCATATTATGCCACTTATGAAGATGTCACAAACACCACTGTAGTTTCAAAAAAATAATCTATTCTAATTTTCTAAATGAATCTAAACATCACCTCCTATTCTACAGCCTTATTTTCCACATGGATTAACATAGAAGAATTACATCTTTTATTCGATGCTGGTGATGGAGTTACTGCTGGATTATTACAAAAATCTGGAAAGATTAAATATGTTTTTATTACGCATCCAGATAGAGATCATATCACAGGGCTTTTTCAACTTCACCAACTTAATGCAAGAAAAGGGCTTCCAAAAATATATTATCCAAAAGATAGTGGCTCTTTTCCTGCAATAAAGGACTTTCTGCACAAGTTTGACACACACATACAAGGCACAGAATGGCACCCCATAAAACATTTAGACACCATCGAAATTCGTAATGATTTATTTGTAGAAGCTATTCGTAATGAACATGTGGCTGTTCCTCAAGAAGTCTCAAAAAGTTTAAGTTTTAAACTCTACCAAACAAAACAAAAACTTAAAAAAGAGTTTTCCCATCTAAATGGTAACAGTATTAAAGAAATGATAGGACTACACGGTAGAGATCACTTAATGGAAACGATACATACCAACATACTCTCTTATGCAGGAGACACCCCAGTAGATGACTATAACAAATGGGATCACTCAAAAATACTCATCCATGAATCTACATTTCTTCAGGATCAAGAAAATGCTATTATAAAGAGTCCTAAAGAGAGAAATAAACACAGTAAACTAAATGAAGTATTAGAAATGGTTTCTAATATTACTATAGACAGGCTCATTTTACACCATTTTTCATCTCGATACTCCAAAGAAGAAATAGACACCAATGTTATTAAGCTTTGCAAATACTATCATATTAAAGTTCCTGTACATGTAATTTACCCCGGAAAAATTCATCGTGACATTTTGAATAGTCCTCCCTTATATGGGTAGCATCAAGATGACTCTTGTGATAAGAAATAGGTAAAGAACACTTTTGCTGTATCAAAAGAAGGACATCCCATCACTAGATCATCTACACTTACATTATTTTTTTCTATAAACGCTCGGTCTTTTTGAAAATAAGCATCTCCTGCTTCTTTAGAAAATTCAGGATGAAACTGAGTTCCTAATAAATGGAGATCATAATTAATATAGGCCTGTATTGAAGAATGCGCATTTGTTGCTAATATCTCTGATCCTTCAGGTAATGCTACTACTTCATCAAAATGGTGTTGCCAAACATCTTCTTGATGTTCTACTTGCAATATGCTTGCTGCACTATTTATAAATCTTACTCGTCCCCATCCTACTTCAAATCCATGAGGAGAAGATCTAATCGCATGATCACCTACCAAGGCCTTACAAACTAACTGATGTCCATAACAAATTCCCATTTGCCAAATTCCTTTATCACAAGCATCCTGAATATATTGAATAGCCTTCTCTGTAAAAGGAGCCATATCATTTATAGATAAAGCAGACCCTGTGTGAATGATATGCGTATATTCCTTTGTTATCAGATCATCTGGAAAGGATGCCGCAGTATCTACAAACAAGGAAGACACCTCCCAATTGGGTTCGGTCAAACAACCTTTAATGGTAGGGGTTTCTAACCGATCTACTGAGTAATCTAGAATTAAAATTTTTCTTTTCTTCACGTTCTCCATTTCAATAAAGTACGAAAGATAAAACCATATCTACAAAATAATCTTAATAGTATTCTAAAAAAGAAAAGCCAACCTGATTAGGTTGGCTTTTAAAAAAATATAATTCCTTGTTTATGCTTTCATTTCAAAGTCTTCCATAAACTTTGTTGTGTAGTTTCCAGCAATATAATCAGGATGATCCATTAATTGTCTATGGAAAGGGATGGTTGTTTTAATTCCTTCAATCACAAACTCATCCAATGCACGTTTCATTTTATTGATAGCCTCTTCACGAGTCTGTGCAGTGGTAATTAATTTAGCAATCATAGAGTCATAATTAGGTGGTATCATATAACCACTATACACATGGGTATCGATACGAACTCCGTGTCCTCCTGGTGCATGTAAATTAGTTATACGTCCTGGAGAAGGTCTAAAGTCGTTATAAGGATCTTCTGCGTTGATACGACATTCTATAGAATGCAATTGAGGGTAGTAATTCTTTCCAGAAATAAGAACACCAGCAGCAACAAGAATTTGCTCACGAATCAAATCGTAATCTACTACTTGTTCTGTAATAGGGTGCTCTACTTGAATACGCGTATTCATCTCCATAAAGTAGAAGTTACGATGCTTATCTACTAAAAACTCTACTGTTCCTGCGCCTTCATATTTGATAAACTCAGCCGCACGTACTGCCGCTTCTCCCATAGCATCTCGAAGTTCATCTGTCATAAACGGAGATGGGGTCTCTTCTGTTAATTTTTGGTGACGACGTTGTACAGAACAATCTCTTTCAGATAAGTGACAAGCTTTCCCTTTACTATCGCCAACCACTTGGATTTCAATATGGCGAGGCTCTTCAATAAGCTTCTCCATATACATTCCATCATTTCCAAAAGCAGCTTTAGATTCTTGACGAGCAGATTCCCATGCTTTTAAAAGATCTTCTTCTTTCCAAACAGCACGCATTCCTTTTCCTCCACCTCCAGCAGTTGCTTTAAGCATCACTGGATATCCAACTTCAAGTGCTAATTTTGTACACTCTTCAAAATCTGCGATAATTCCATCAGAGCCTGGCACACAAGGTACCCCTGCCGCTTTCATTGTAGCTTTTGCAGTGGCCTTATCTCCCATCTTACTAATCATATCTGCACTTGCTCCGATAAATTTGATATCGTGCTCTTCACAGATTTTTGAAAATTTAGCATTTTCAGAGAGAAATCCATATCCAGGATGGATTGCATCGGCATTTGTGATCTCTGCAGCAGCAATAATATTTGCCATTTTTAGGTAAGACTCGTTACTTGGAGCGGGTCCTATACACACTGCTTCGTCTGCAAATTTCACATGAAGACTTTCTTCATCTGCTTTTGAATATACAGCTACGGTTTTTATACCCATCTCTTTACACGTTCTTATAACGCGTAATGCGATCTCGCCTCTATTTGCAATAAGTATTTTCTTAAACATAGTGTTCAATTTATTTTTAAGGAATCATAGAATTCTAAAAAATCCATTATACACTTTCGCGAAAGCGTACTTATTCCTTAATACATTTAAAAATACCCGTAAGGGGTTATGATGGGTCTACTAAAAATAATGGTTGATCAAATTCAACTGGTGATGAATCGTCTACAAGAACTTTTACAATCGTTCCTGAAACTTCACTTTCAATTTCGTTGAAAAGTTTCATTGCTTCGATTACACAAAGAACATCTCCTTCAGCTATTGATTTTCCTACTTCTACAAACGTAGGTTTATCTGGAGATGGTTTACGATAAAATGTTCCAATAATAGGTGATTTTATCGTAATATATTTTGAGTTCTCGTCTTCTGCAGGAGCTACTGGAGTAGGAACTGCTGCTTCAACTGGTGGTGGTGCCACAGGTTGTGCTTGCGCTTGAACTGGAGCCATTGCTGGCATTTGCTGTACTATCGTCGTAGCACCTTTATCATCATCGGCACCCGTTTTTATGGTGATTTTTACATCATCCATTTCAAGTTTCACTTCACTAGCGCCTGATTTTGCAACAAATCTGATAAGGTTTTGAATTTCTTTTAAATCCATAGTGCGTTTGTTAGTCTTTTAGGTTTTTGTTTTAGGAGTTATAGGCCCACTTTAAATATATAGACCCCCACGTAAATCCGCCGCCAAAGGCTGCAAAAACGATCTTATCTCCTTTTTTAAGTTGGCTTTCATAATCACTCATCAGCAGTGGTAATGTTGCTGATGTTGTATTACCGTATCGATGAATATTGATAAGAACTTTGTCTTGATCCAATTTCATTCGTTTTGCGGTAGCATCAATTATTCTTTTATTAGCCTGATGAGCAATAAGATAATCTACATCATCTCCCGTTAGGTTATTTCGGGTTAAGATTTTATCACTGACATCTGCCATATTTGAAACAGCATACTTAAACACTGTTTTTCCATCTTGGAAAACAGTGTGCTGTTTATTATTTACAGTTTCATGAGAAGCTGGAAGTATAGAACCTCCTGCATCTATTTTTAAGAATTCACGTCCCACCCCATCAGATCGTAAGATTTCATCTTGCAATCCATTTCCTTCTTCATTAGGCTCAAAAAGAACAGCTCCGGCACCATCTCCAAAAATAATACACGTAGCTCGATCTGTATAATCTATAATAGAAGACATTTTATCTGCTCCTATTAATAATACTTTTTTGTAGCGTCCAGATTCGATATAACTTGAAGCTGTAGACATTCCATATAAGAAACTTGAACAAGCTGCTGTAAGATCATACGCAAAAGCATTGGTAGCTCCTATTTGAGATGCTGTATATACTGCGGTAGATGCCACAGGCATATCAGGAGTAGCCGTAGCTACAATCACCATATCGATCTCTAAAGGATCAAGGTTTGCTTTTTTCAGTAAATTGTTTGCTGCTTGTATAGCAAGGAAAGAGGTTCCCTTACCTTCTTCTTTAAGGATACGACGTTCTTTGATTCCCGTTCGGGTAGTAATCCACTCGTCGTTGGTATCTACCATGGTCTCCAATATCTTATTGGTAAGCACATAGTCTGGAACATATGCCCCTACAGCTGTAATTGCCGCTGAGATTTTATTCATTTGCTTCAGTTAGGTTTGTTCATTTTATATCAAAAATGATATAAAATGGAGCGAAAAATACTAAAATTTGACCAAAACAAGTCAAAAATTAACTTTTTTTACAAAAAAACATTTACAAAAAAAACTCTCACATCGTGAGAGTTTTTGTGTTATGTAGCGGTAGAAAGCTTTTACGCTTCTACTTCGTCTCCAGTTTTATCAATAACTACTTGACCTCTATAATATAATTTTCCTTCATGCCAGTGTGCTCTGTGGTAAAGGTGTGCTTCTCCAGTTGTAGGGTCTACAGCTATTTGTGGTACAGCAGCTTTGTAATGTGTTCTTCTTTTATCTCTTCTAGTTTTTGAGATTTTTCTTTTAGGATGTGCCATTACGTATACTCTTATTTATCTGTTAATAGTTTTTTTAATGAATCCCATCTGGGATCTGTTTCCGACTGATCGTTATTTTCTTGTTCTTTTTTACCTCCTAAACTTAATTCTTCAAGTTTTGTAAGTATTTCTGATTTTAATGTTCCATCCTTAACTCCTGGGTGAACCCTTTTGTTTGGAACAGATAGAATGACTAGCTCATATATATAATGCGCCACATTTAATTCATATTCTCCATACGGAAGAATAAGAATTTCTTCATTTTCATCATTATATTCATGACCAAACTTCACAACAAGCTCAAAATCACCCTCAATAGGCTCATCATAAGGCTCATTAGTAAGATCACAATTTACATTGACGCTTCCATCTACTTTAAAATGCAACTGCATAAGTGTTGTCTTTTTAACAAAACTAAGACTCGCTTTTATTGCTGCGCCATTAAAGTCATCAAATTCAAAATAATCAAAGAACGACTTGTCTATTTGATATTCAAAATTATGCTCTCCTTCTTTTAAACCTACATACTGTATGGTAAATAGTTTCAAATCTTTCATCATTTCATCCGTTAGGAGCGTGCAAAGATACATAATTTTCTTTATTTAAAAACTTCTTAGTATCTTTTTATTTATTAGCGTGTAAGCCTGTAAATCTACAAGATACTATTTATGACTCTTTAGAAGCTTGACGTCCTTTATTCACTGATTTTCTTGGTGAAATTTTAAGTACATCTTTTGTCAACTCCTTGTAATCTTCTCTCTTTCTATACATTTCTATAGCCATAAATACGGCTTCTCTGAAAGAACCATGATCAGCCTTGTTTTGACCCGCAATCTCATAAGCAGTACCATGATCTGGAGATGTTCTAATTTGATCTAACCCTGCTGTATAATTCACCCCTTTCCCAAAAGACAATGTCTTAAAAGGAATTAAGCCTTGATCATGATAAGCTGCTAAAATAGCATCAAAATTCTTGTAATTTCCTGAACCAAAAAAACTATCTGCCGCATACGGACCATACACGATCTTTCCTGTATCTCTTATTTTTTCAAGTGTCGGGATCAGTACTTTATCATCTTCATCACCTATAACTCCATTATCACCAACATGTGGATTAATACCTAACAACGCAATTTTAGGCAAATGAATTCCGAAATCGCTTTGAAGTGTTTTATACAATGTTTCTACTTTTTGAGTGATTACTTCTGGCGTAATATGAAAAGGGACATCCTTTACCGCTACATGATCTGTAAGCAGCCCTACCTTAAGGCTATCAGTAGCCATAAGCATCATTGCATCTCCTTTTAATTCTTTTGCAAGATAATCCGTATGCCCAGGAAACTTAAACTCATCTGTTTGAACAGTAGCTTTATTAATTGGAGCCGTCACTAGCACATCTACCTCACCTTCTTTAAGTGCTTTTGTAGCTCTCACAAACGATTTTAAAGCGTATTTACCTGTTTCTTCTGTTGCTTCTCCAAATGCTATTTTTACAGGCTCCTTCCATACATTAAGGACATTTACCTTCCCTTCCAATGCTTTAGAAACGCTATCTATACCATGCAAGCTAATTTGACTTCCCAATACTTTTTTTATATATGAAAGCGTCTTAACAGATGCAAATAATATAGGCGTACAAAAATCCAACATCATACTATCCGCAAAAGTTTTAAACACTATTTCAGTTCCTATACCATTAAGATCTCCTATTGATATTCCAACTTTAATTTTTTGATCTTTCTTCATTATATACCAGCTATGGGTTTTGTATTTTTACACCACAAAAGTAACCAAATTAATAGTCATTCATGTTTACAGGCATTATAGAAGATTTAGGTAAGATTATTACTATCGAAAAAGAACAAGAAAATGTTCACCTAACCGTTGAAAGTAATCTTACTCCAGAATTAAAAATTGATCAAAGTGTTGCTCATAATGGCGTGTGTCTAACTGTAGTATCCATAAACAATAATCAATATACAGTAACAGCCATCAAAGAAACTCTTGAAAAAACAAATTTACACACCTTAAAAGAACAAGATGAAGTAAATCTTGAACGTGCTATGGTTTTAGGGGCTCGACTAGATGGTCATATCGTACAAGGGCATGTTGACCAAACTGGAGTATGCACAAATAAAAAAGAGGAAGACGGAAGCTGGCGATTTGATTTCCAATATGACCCAAAACTATCTAACGTCACTATAGAAAAAGGTTCTATTACCGTAAATGGGGTTAGCCTAACAGTGGTTGATTCTATACAAAATGGTTTTAGTGTTGCCATCATTCCGTATACATATGAACATACAATATTCAAAAATATTCAAAGAGACACTATAGTCAACTTGGAATTTGATGTAATTGGAAAATACGTAAAAAGACTTACAGAAGCTTATTAACTAAGCTTTAGACAATCGATTTCTTAAAAGATACACAATACCAGTAATCACACCTAATATCAATAAGATCATTAGGTTTTCATCTATTGGAACTACCAATCCTGGTAATCCTGGAATACGTTCTCCTGCAGGAGGTGGTGGTGGTGGAGTTGGTCCACCAGTAACCACTTCTTGGGCTATAGAAGCGTATCCAACAACATGTAGGAGTGTTGTCATAAGTAAGTTTTTGAGTTTGGGGCTCATAGACTACAAAAGTATATAATTTAAAAGGTACTTAATTGTAACGTTATAAATATACTAATAGTATATTGAATTTTATGCTTTTGGTCGACAATATTAAGCATTTTATCGGTAAAAACAAGTATTTTCTTGTTTTTTTTTACAAAAACATAAACTTAAATATACATTAATAAAAAAAACACCATATGCGCAAAAAGTAATGTATGTTATTATTTTACACGTATGATGATCTTTTAAAAGTGGTCCCACTTGGGCTCGAACCAAGGACCCTCTGATTATGAGTCAGATGCTCTAACCAACTGAGCTATGGGACCAAAAACGGGTGCAAATTTATAATAAATACTCAATAGAGCAAAGAAATTTATTGCTTATTATTATTTTCTTGACATAATTCTACTAAAACACCTCCAGCAGTCTTTGGATGAACAAAGGCTACTAGCTTATTATCAGCACCTTGCTTTGGTGTTTTATTAAGCAATATAAATCCTTCTTTTTCTAAGCGATCCATCTCTGCCTCTATATTATCTACTGCAAAAGCGATATGATGGACCCCTTCTCCCCTCTTTTCTATAAATTTTGCAATAGGACTATCTACATTTGTCGCTTCTAATAATTCAATTTTATTGGGCCCCACTTCAAAAAAGGAAGTTTTCACACCTTCAGACAACACCTCTTCTATTTTATAATGTGGTTTTCCAAGTAGTTTTTCATATAATTTATTGGAAGCCTCAAGGTCTTTGACCGCAATTCCTATGTGTTCGATTTTATCCATTTGTTTTTATTTCTTTCTAAGTACGCTTTCGCGAAAGCATATAATTATTGAAAACATGCCCTACAAAAGTAACACAATCCATAAAAAGCGTATTTTTGCCCCATGGAATCTAATAGACAGAAAAAAGTAGCTGGTGTTTTACAAAAAGATCTTGCCGATGTATTACAAAATGCATTACGAGAAAGTGGTCATAGAGGTATTATTGTCTCTGTCTCTAAAGTAAAAGTCCCGACAGACCTCTCTATTGCCAAAGTATACATAAGTGTATTTCCCAATGCTGAAGCAGAAAAAATGCTAGAGGAACTCAATATAGTGAAGTCTAAAATCAAACATGAGATTTCACAACGCACCCGTCACCAACTAAGACGCATGCCTGAATTACAATTTTACATTGATGATTCGCTTGAATACATGGAGGGAATTGACAGGTCTCTCAAAGGAATAGATAACCCTATTGAAGACCCTTCCTTATTAGAAAAAAGAAAAAAATCGTAAATGCGGTTTCCTCTATATATTGCAAAACGATACCTCTTTTCAAAAAGTGGCACAAATGCCATTAATATTATCACTATAATATCTGTTATAAGTATTATCATAGGCACAGCGGTGCTTTTAATAGTACTATCTGCTTTTGCAGGTCTTAAAGATTATAACGTTTCTGTCACATCTATTGTAGATCCAGACATTAAGGTTTCACCTAGCACAGGTAAAACAATCACTATAACTCCTGAACAAGAAGAAAAACTAGCGCTAATCACAGGCATACAAGGATATTCGAAAGTGATAGAAGAACGCGTTTATTTAGAATATGACGGAAAAACACATCTTGGTTTCATAAAAGGTGTTGATCAAAATTATTTAAAAGTAAGTAGCATAGACACCACATTATTTGCAGGATCATGGCCTAGCATAGGAGAACCAGAAGTAGCCATAGGCTTTGGCATAAGACGCAGATTATCTTTAGGCATGAGTGATTACGGGAACTTATTACGCATTATGGTTCCCAAACCTGGAACAGGCCAGATTATAGATCCCACGAGTGCTTTTAGTAAATCTAGTGCTGTTGCTAGCGGTATTCTATTAGTTGGAGAAACAGAAATAGACGAGAACTATCTTTTTGCCAATATTGATTTTGTAGGAGAATTGTTAGCGTATCCTTTAGACAAAATAAGCACCTTAGAATTAAAACTCGCGCAAGATGCTAATGAATCTGAAGTAAGAAGCCAACTAACAGCCATTTTTTCAGATGCCATCCTAATCAAAAATAGAACTGAGCTTAATGATGCACTTTACAAAATGCTGAATACGGAAAATTTAGCCCTCTATTTTATATGCACACTAGTACTTATTATTGCGTTATTTAGTTTTGTAGGAAGTATTATCATGATCATTATTGACAAAAAAGGCAATATCAAAACACTATCTGATCTTGGAGCAACACTCACAGACATACGCAAAAGTTTCTTTTATCAAGGCGCATTAATGGTTATTATAGGCGGTGCTACAGGAGTATTTTTAGGAAGTATTATTGTTTTTATACAACAACAATTTGGCTTAGTAAATATTACAGCAACTCTTCCATACCCGATGCGTTTTGAATTTTTAAATCTACTAATCGTCTATGCTACGATATTAGTTTTAGGAATACTAGCTTCAAGATTAGCCTCTAGTAGAATAAACAATACTTTTTTAGAAAAAGAATAACTTAGGTAAATTCATAGCCTGCAAATTCTTTTTCGATAAGATGCAAAGCTGCAAATACATCTTCGCTATGATCACTAGTGACCAATTTCATACGGTATTCTTTAAAATGTGGAATTCCCCTAAAGTAATTTGTATAATGGCGTCTGGTCTCAAAAACACCTAACTTCTCTCCTTTCCAATCTATAGACATTTGCAGATGTCTTCTAGCAGCTTCAATACGCTCTTCTAGCGTTGGAGGCTTACACTTTTCTCCTGTTGCGATATAATGCTTTACTTCTTTAAAAAACCATGGATACCCGATACTTGCTCTACCTATCATAGCGCCATCGAGTCCAAATTTATCACGCATTTCGACAGCCCGTTCAGGTGTATTTACATCTCCATTTCCAAATACAGGAATATGCATTCTAGGATTATTTTTCACCTCAGCAATAGGATGCCAGTTTGCATCTCCTTTATACATTTGTGCTCGCGTACGACCATGTATAGATATAGCAGCACAACCTACATCTTGTAATCTTTCTGCCACTTCAACAATCCTAATACTATCATGATCCCAACCTAAACGGGTTTTTACAGTTACAGGAAGCTTTGTATGTTTTACCATAGCTTCCGTGAGTTTTACCATAAGATCAATATCTTTCAAAATACCGGCACCAGCTCCTTTAGAGACTACTTTTTTAACAGGACAACCAAAATTAATATCTATAATATCTGGTCCGCTTGCCTCTACGATCTCTACACTTTTAAGCATAGATTCCATGACAGCTCCAAAGATTTGAATTCCAACGGGACGTTCCTTCTCGTAAATATCCAGTTTCATGGTGCTTTTTGCAGCATCACGTATCAATCCTTCTGAAGAGATAAATTCTGTATATACGACATCTGCCCCTTGTTCTTTACATAAAGCGCGAAACGGAGGGTCACTCACGTCTTCCATAGGTGCTAGTAATAACGGAAAATCTCCTACATCTATATCTCCAATTTTTGCCATGCTATTCTTTTAATTATGTATTCTTTTTATTCGCTTTCTCACTTCGACGTCGCTCAGTATAAATTTCTGCGTCGCTTCTCTATTTGAAAGCGTATTAATCCTTTACAAAAACAATTTCTTTATGTAACTGCTCCCCTTTTCTATCTACAACTATAGTCGTCTCGTCTCCCACATCAAAAGCGGAAAGTGCTCGCATATAACTCATCATATCTACCACAGTGCTATCTCCCATTTTAACAACTATATCTCCTTTTTCTAATCCAGCGTTTTGGGCAGCTCTACCTTCACTTACACCATCAATACGCATTCCTTTACCTGAAAACAAATAATCTGGTACCACTCCGAGCCCTACTTTAAAACTAGGCACCGCAGTACTTTCATCTTTAGTCTTAGTAAAAGCAAGCTTCCCATTATTATCTAATTCGGTTACAATGGCTAAAATATAGTCTTCTATCAGTTGCATTCCTTCATAATTAAGCTTTTCACTATCATCCCCAGGCTTATGATAATCATCATGCTGTCCTGTAAATAAATGCAATACTGGAATATCATTTAAATAAAAAGAAGTATGATCTGACGGCCCTACCCCACTTTTATGTTCTGCCAATTGGAATGATGTATTGGCAGCAAATACCGTTTGATTCCATGAAGGCGATGTTCCCACTCCATGAATTGCTAATGCTTTTTCTTCATTAAGTCTCCCCACCATATCCATATTAATCATATAATTGATTTCAGAAAGTGGTATTGTCGCATTTTTAGTAAAATAATTAGAACCTAATAATCCCATTTCTTCTCCAGAAAATGCAATAAACAAGTAATTATTTCCCTTATAAGATTCGGTTTGAAGTTTTTGAGCCAATTGCAATAGAACAGCAACTCCACTAGCGTTATCATCTGCACCGTTATGAATAGCTTCCCCTTCTCGATACAAAGAACCTTCTCCTCCCATTCCTAAATGATCATAATGCGCCCCAATTACAATTGTATTAGGTGCTTTATGATCTATATATCCTATCACATTAGTTCCAGTGATAAGGGAGTCGTTTCCGCTTTCGCGAAAGCGTACTTCTCCATGTGGATCTTTTTTAGGAGCAAATGTGAAGGTTTGGAAATAAGTTCCTGCATTGCCCTTTGGAGATACTCCTAAAGAAGCAAAACGATCTTTGATATAATGCGCTGCTTTTAATTCTCCTGCTGTCCCCGTTTCGCGTCCTTGCAAATCATCTGATGCTAGGAATGTTACATCATCTTTCATCGTAACCTGAGGAATTGATTCTTTCTTACAAGAGGTCAATCCTATTAACGCAAAAACCAATATGAGCTTTTTCATAGAAGAATACTGTATTTTTGTGCAAAATTAATGATTTATACTCGTATGAAACGTTTTTATCTAGTTGCCCTTATTTTAGTATGTATCGCTTGTAAAGAAAAAGCTTCTGAAACAGATACAAAGACCAAAGATGCTGAAGCCGTTGTAGAAATTCAGGACAATCCTTTAATCTATCCAGAAGAGACACATTTTAAAAATATACAGCAAGTTACATTTGGAGGTGATAATGCAGAAGCGTATTGGAGTTTTGATGATAAACAATTAGTGTTTCAATCCAATTATAAAGATTGGGGAGTAGGTTGTGATCAAATGTTTTTAATGAATGTAGGGGAAACATTCAAAGATAATAAGCCTCCTATGATTTCTACAGGAATGGGACGTACTACGTGTGCTTATTTTTTGCCAGATAACAAATCTTTTGTTTATGGATCTACACATCTAGGGGGAAAAGACTGTCCTGAAGTTCCTTTACGTAAAAATGGCAATTATGTGTGGCCTGTATATGACACATTTGACATTTTTGTTTCTGATTTAGAAGGAAATATCCTTGGACAACTTACAGATGAACCTGGTTATGACGCAGAAGCTACGGTATCTCCCAAAGGGGATAAAATTGTTTTTACTTCAACCCGTAGTGGTGATTTAGAATTATACACGATGAATATTGATGGGTCTGATGTACAACAAATCACAGACGAACTAGGATATGATGGAGGTGCTTTCTTCTCACCTGATGGCACAAAACTTATTTTTAGATCATCACGACCAAAAACAGAAGAGGAAATTAAAAAATACAAAGACTTACTCGCTCAAGGACTTGTAGAGCCTACAGACATGGAGCTTTACATTTGCAATGCAGATGGCTCGGATTTACGTCAGCTTACGCGTTTGGGTAATGCAAACTGGAGTCCGTTCTTTCACCCTAGTGGAGAAAAGATTTTATTCTCTTCCAATTTTGAAGCAGAACGCGGATTTCCATTCAACCTATATATGATAGACTTAGATGGAAAAAACTTAGAACGTATTACACATGGAGAAACCTTTGATGCCTTCCCTGTATTTTCAAACGATGGAAAAAAATTGGCTTTTTCTTCTAATAGAAATAATGGCGGTGGTAGAGACACCAATCTTTTTATTGCAGATTGGGTAGACTAATCACTAAGCTACAAACGTTCCCTTTCTTTTTTATCTAACGAACGATTATTATCTTCTAACTTAAAATTACCGAAATTGTAGGTAAAGCCTATTTGGACATTTTGAGTTTCTGGGAGTGCAAAATAACGATTATCTTGATTTAGATACCTAGAACTAAGCAAGGCATTAGCCTCTCCCAAAACATCATTTACAGTTATAGATAAAGACGCTCTTTTATCCCAAAAAGTTTTTTTAACCCCTATTCTTAAATCAGCGGTGCTTTCTTGAATATAGCTGCCTAATAAAAAGTTTGACACATACGTAAATGACACCTCTCCCGTATAGGTTTTATCCGCACTAAGTGTTAAGAAATTTGAAAAGGAGCCATAAACCCCATCTACTTCATTTATATAAGACACATTATTACTTTCTACAGCAAGAAAAGTTTCTTCTTCGTGAAAAATACTTATGTAAGTATAAAAATACCACCATTTTGCAATAGAACGACCATGTGTAATATCAAGTCCCCAAGATTTACTATCTAATGCATTTTGCTTATCTGTACGTAATATCTGATTTACATTATCTTGAAAAGGCAACGTTAAGATATTCTCTCCATTATCTCTATAATACACATCAAAGAAATATGTATTAGCAAGCGAGTAATTAATATTAAATTGATGACTAAATGCTGGCAACAAGCTTGAATTACCTTGAAAAAAATTGTTTTCATTTAGAAAATAAGCAAACGGATTTAAATCTTGATAACGAGGTCTATATAATTTACGTCCATAATCAAAACTAAAACTGTGATTTTCTGACAATTCATACTTCACATAAGCTGTAGGAAACCATTCTAGATAATCTAATTCCACAACTTCATTTAACACTAGGGAAGTCCCCGTAGAATTAGTTTGTTCTACTCTCAAACCACCTTTTAAACTCCACTTATTAATATCTTTACTTAATGTTGCATATGCCGCAAAAACATTTTCTTCGTATAAAAAATCATCATTTTGAGCTTGATCCAACCCATTAATCGCATCATTTTGGATAGTTAAAAAATCAATAGCAGATCTTGAATCGATGATAGACACTTTTCCACCTGTTTCAAAAGCTACTTCTCCAAGTTGTGTTGTATAATCTATTTGTCCAGTATAAATTTCTATATCTTGGAATGCATCAGAAGTAAACCTAACATTTCTAAAGTTTTCATTTTGATTATCTGTATACACTGAAGAAAGACTTTGAATACGGTCTCTTGAGAATGTTGTATAATGCGTATTTAATTTCAAGTTCCCATTTTGCATATCGTACGTATATGACATATCAAAAGCGACATTTTTCTGATCTCCATTTAGACGACTTGTTGTTCCTATAGAAAACGGATTATCTGTTAATGAATTTACTGTTGTAGCAGATCGATTAAAATCAAATTCATTTGGAGAATAAAGACCTATCGCAGAAAAATTAATTTTTTGCTTTTCATTGAGTTGATAATCCAGTATTAAATTTGCATTATGTGCTTCTCTCCATTCTTTATCTTCGATATCTTGATCCCACTCAGCTAAAATACCTGCACTATTCCTGTAATTTATTAACGTATTAGTTTGTTGTGTTCGCTTAAGAGGATTAAAACTATAATTAAAAAAAACATTCAGTTTTTTGTTCTTAAAATAATGACTGGTTCCAAAATAATGTTTTGGAAATATACCATAGGTCCCGCGAGTAGTTACAGATCCTTTATAACCAAGATACAATGCCTTTGAAGAAATAATATTAAGAATAGCTCCTCCTTCTGCATCATATTTTGCAGATGGATTTGTAATTACTTCTACGGATTTTATAAGATCTCCTCCTACACTTTCCAGTAAACTTTGGATTTCCTCATAGCTCAACGTTACTTTACGGTCGTTTAAATACACCGTAACATTCGTATTTCTTACTGTAAGTTCACCTTGTCGAATCACTACCCCTGGAGTTCTTTTTAAAATATCCCACGTAGTCCCTTGTGCTGCGATGGTATTTTCCACATTAAACACCAGCCTATCTGCTTTACGAGAAATTGTAGGTTTCTTACTAATAACAGTAACCTCATCTAAACCTTCAGAAACTTCTATTAGTTTTATTTCTGGCAGCCTTTTATTTTCCGAAAGAGCAAAAACATCAGAACTAAATGTTTCATAACCTACAAAACTGGCTTTTATAGTATAAGTTCCATCTGACACAGACGAGAATAAAAATTCCCCACTATCTTCTGTAATAGCACCTTGTACAACACTGTCCTCAGAATCATACAGAACAATATTGACAAAAGGGATTGGGTCCCCAGAAACAGTAATAACTTTTCCTGAAATCGAAGCTTGTTGAGCTATTAAAGAACTAGTACTTAGAATTAAAAATAACACTAAGAAAAACGGGGTGAAATCCTTCATGATAAGATTACAAAAATACTCCAAAAGCAAGTGTTTTGAATTGTGTATGAATGTTTTTTCGACGAAATCATTTTTCTGTCTATAAAATGCTGACAGAAGACCTATATTTGCACACATTGACTTGGAATAGATTATGAAGAATATCAGAAATTTTTGCATTATTGCCCACATCGACCACGGTAAAAGCACATTAGCAGATCGTTTACTTGATGAAACCTCTACGGTTACCAAACGTGAGGCTCAGGCGCAATTGCTTGATAGTATGGACTTAGAAAGAGAACGTGGGATCACCATTAAATCTCATGCGATACAGATGGAATACACCTATAAAGGTGAAGAATATATTCTTAATTTAATAGACACTCCAGGCCATGTAGATTTTTCCTACGAAGTATCTAGAAGTATTGCCGCTTGTGAAGGTGCATTACTCGTTGTAGATGCTGCACAAAGTATTCAAGCACAAACTATTTCTAATTTATATTTAGCTCTTGAAAATGATCTTGAAATCATTCCTGTACTTAATAAAGTAGATTTACCTAGTGCAAATCCTGAAGAAGTAACAGATGATATTGTAGACCTTTTAGGATGTGATGCTGAAGAAGTTATTCCCGCTTCCGCGAAAACGGGTATTGGTATTCAAGAAATTCTAGCAGCAGTTATAGACCGTATTCCTGCTCCTAAAGGAAATCCAGACGAACCATTACAAGCACTGATTTTTGATTCTGTATACAATCCTTTTAGGGGGGTGGAAACCTATTTTAGAATTTTAAACGGAAGCATTAAGAAAAATCAGCAAATAAAGTTTATTGCTACAGGTAATACCTATGGTGCTGATGAAGTAGGTACTTTAAAATTAAATCAAGTACCTAAAAAAGAAATAAACACAGGAGATGTAGGATATCTCATTACAGGTATAAAAGATGCTCGTGAGGTAAAAGTAGGAGATACCATTACTGATGCTAAAACCCCTACACAAAATGCCATCGAAGGTTTTGAAGACGTAAAACCTATGGTATTTGCAGGAATTTATCCAGTAGACACAGAAGACTATGAAGAGTTACGTGCTTCTATGGAGAAGCTTCAGCTAAATGACGCCTCGCTGGTTTTTGAGCCTGAAAGCTCAGCAGCATTAGGTTTTGGCTTCCGATGTGGCTTCTTAGGCATGTTACATCTTGAAATTATCCAAGAACGTCTAGAACGTGAATTTGACATGACGGTTATAACTACCGTACCTAACGTATCTTATCATGCCTTTATACATAAACATCCGGATGAGATTATTCTTGTAAATAACCCGTCAGATCTTCCTGATCCATCTAAGATGAATCGTGTAGAAGAACCATTTATCAAAGCCTCTATTATTACAAAATCTGATTTTGTAGGTCCTGTAATGTCATTGTGTATAGAAAAACGCGGATCCATTACCAACCAAACTTATTTGACACCTGAACGTGTAGAATTATCATTTGACATGCCTCTAGCTGAGATTGTTTTTGATTTTTATGATCGTTTAAAAACAGTATCAAAAGGATATGCGTCTTTTGATTACTCTCCTATAGGAATGCGTGCTTCTAAACTTGTAAAAGTAGATGTTCTGTTAAATAGTCAGCCTGTAGATGCACTTTCTGCGTTATTACACCAAGACAATGCATATGATATAGGAAAGAAGATGTGTGAAAAACTACGTCAGTTAATACCACGCCAACAGTTTGATATTCCTATTCAAGCCGCTATTGGAGCAAAAATTATTTCACGTGAGACAGTAAAAGCGTTACGTAAAGATGTGACTGCAAAATGTTATGGAGGTGATATTTCGCGTAAGCGTAAACTTCTAGAAAAGCAGAAAAAAGGAAAGAAACGTATGCGTGCTGTTGGAAATGTAGAAATTCCGCAAGAAGCATTTATGGCTGTGTTGAAGCTGAATGATTAACCTTTAAAAGAAGAAGTTTCTTTTTTAGGTTTATTCTTTAATTTATGTTGCAACATTGGAATTCCAATAGGAAATACCCACATATACATAGCGTATAAAAGTGAATCACTCATCGTGACTCTTTTCCCTTTCTCAATACTCATGACAACTTGTGCAGTAAAAAAATTTGTATGGATAAATGCTACAAGTGCTAAAAATCTAATAAAAGCCGCGCCAAAAAACATCAGTAAATACATGGTTTCACTCACCAAAAAGTCTGTATTTACTAAAGGAATTTTTGTGATTATTTCTAAAAATAAATAGATAACCAGATACCAATAACTCCTCATATACCATGTCACAGAAATAGGAGAAGGTTTTACTAGTTTTTGATTAAAAAAAACAGCTACATTTTTACTCCATATTAAGTAAACAACATAGATCATTAAAAGTCCTAGGACCATAATCCAATCACTAGGTTCTGGTGTATCTGTAAAAAAGCTAAATACTGCCACAATTAAATTAAGGGCAAAGAAAAAGAAAATGATAAAAACCATTAATAACCCTAATGCAATTGGGTGAAGACTCCATATAAATTTAAATATCCTGCTTGGCACTTTATATTACGAATTATACATCGCATCCAGAAGTTCTTTAATCTTTTCTGGATCTGAATAGGTTTGTAAATCTTGTTGTACGGCTTGTAAGTTATGCATAGGAAAAGCACCTTCCAAACTTTCAATAGTATTACTCGCAGATGCATGTATTTCCTTAAAACCAGCATCAATAAACTGCCCTATATTTGTTGGTCGTATGCCTCCTCCAGGTAAGATAACAGGTTTATTATTCGACTTTTCGAGCAACATTTTAAGCACAAATAAACCTGCAAGTGCTGTATCAGATTGCCCTGATGTAAGAATACGGTCTACGCCTATTTTCTGAAGTGTTTTAAGTGATTCTATGGCATTAGGTGTCCAATCAAAAGCACGATGAAATGTAAATGCCATCCCACCAGACGCATCTACAAGAGTTTGTGTACGTTCTTCATCTATGGTAAGATCAGACTGCAGTACTCCAGAAACAACACCAGCTACTTTGATGTTTCTACAAAACGCAATATCACGTAGCATCACATCAAACTCATCATCATAATACGTAAAATCACCACTACGAGGACGTATTAATACATAGACAGGAATTTCTAAATCTGCTACTACTTTTTCTATTAAACCATGACTGGGTGTAATCCCTCCTAAAGCAAGTTCGCTACACAACTCTATACGCTGTGCACCTGCTTTTTGAGCAGCTATAGCCGACTGATATGAATTTGCACAAATTTCTAATAACATATCCCGAAAGTACATAAAATAAAAAGGATCTTACACATCTAATAGCATTGATTTAAGCATCGTATTTAAATATTATAAATGCCTAATCTTTTCTGTATCTTTCTGACTTTAAATTTCACAGATATGCGTTTTAAAATCCTACTTCTTCTTCTAATAAGCATTTGTTTTAGCTGTAAAAAAGATACCGTTTCTGTCGCTACAGCAGATCAATCATTAACTAGTTATGTAAACACATTTATTGGGACAGGTGGTCATGGTCACACCTACCCAGGAGCAACCATGCCTTTTGGAATGATGCAGTTAAGTCCTGACACTAGATTAGAAGGTTGGGATGGTTGTTCTGGATATCATTACGACGACACCTATATCTACGGATTTAGCCATACGCACTTAAGCGGGACAGGAATTTTAGATTATGGCGATATTTTATTAATGCCTACAACGTCTGTAAATTTCCATAATGGCGCTGATGGACAACCTGGTTATCGCGCTCCATTTTCACATGACAAAGAAAAAGCAAGTCCTGGTTATTATGAGGTACATTTAGATAGTACAAATATTGATGTTGCCCTTACAGTGACACAAAGAGCAGGGATGCATAAATACGCTTTCGCGAAAGCGGATAATCAATACATCATCTTAGATATTGAACATAGAGACATCTTATTAGATGGCAGTATCAATATCCTTTCTGATACTGAAATAAGCGGACATAGATTTTCTGAATCATGGGCTAAAGAACAAAAATTATATTATTATATAAAGTTTAGTAAGCCTATAGCTAATGATGGCACACTATTCTACAGCTATATTGAAGAAGGAACAGGAGCCCACTCTAATAGTAAACCCATTAAAGGACCTATTACTAAAGCTGCTTTAAAATTTGACAACCCAAACAACGAACCAATTTATGTTTCTGTAGGAATTTCGGCGGTAGATGAAGCAGGTGCTAAAAAGAATTTAGAAACTGAAATCGGTTCTAAAACCTTTGAGCAAATCAAGCAGGAAGCAAAAGACACTTGGGAAAAGCAACTTTCTAAAATAGTGATTGAAGATGCACATCTAGATAATAAAACCAATTTTTATAGTGCTTTATATCACACCATGATCGCTCCGAATATCTATCAAGATGTAGATGGAAGATATCGTGGCATAGACCAAAAAATTCATGAGACTACAGATTTTGAGTATTATACCGTATTCTCATTATGGGATACCTACAGAGCTGCGCACCCACTATACACGATTATTGAAGAAAATCGCACCAATGACTTTATAAATACATTCCTTGCCAAATATAACGAGGGAGGTATTCTACCCATTTGGGATCTCTCTGCAAATTATACAGGCTGCATGATTGGATATCATGGTGTTCCTGTGATTGCAGATGCCTATATGAAAGGAATACGTGGGTATGACACAGACAAAGCTTTTGAAGCCATGTTACATAGTGCTACGAGAGATCATTTGGGTCTTGAAGCTTATAAAGAATTTGGATATATCCCTGTAGAAGAAGAATCTGAATCGGTATCTAAAACATTAGAATATGCTTATGATGACTGGACGATTGCACAAATGGCAAAATCTAAAGGAGATATGGATACTTACAACACCTTTATAGAAAGAGCGCAATATTACAAAAATACCTTTGATCCAAGTAGTAAATTTATGCGTGGTCGTGTGCGTAATACGTGGTTTTCTCCTTTTGATCCTTTTGAAGTAAACTTTAATTACACAGAGGCAAATGCATGGCAATATAGTTTTTATGTTCCGCAAGATATTACTGGATTTACAAAGCTAATTGGCGGTAAAAAAGTATTAGAAACACAATTGGATGAGTTGTTTACCGCAGCGTCACAAACCTCAGGACGTGATCAGGCAGATATCACTGGACTTATTGGGCAATACGCACATGGTAATGAGCCTAGTCATCATATGGCATATTTATATAACTTTATCAACAAGCCATATAAAACACAGGAAAAAGTACGTGAAATTTTAACCACCTTATACACAAATGAACCTGATGGCGTTTCTGGAAATGAAGATTGTGGTCAGATGAGTGCTTGGTATGTATTAAGCAGTATGGGTTTTTATTCGGTAACGCCTGGTAGTAGTCAATATATTATTGGAGCTCCGCTATTTGATAAAGCTTCTATCTATCTTGAAAACGGAAATACATTTACCGTACAAGCAACCAATCTTTCTGATGAGAATATCTATATCGCTTCCGCGAAATTAAACGGAACTTCCTACCCATACTCGTATATTACCCATGAAGATATTACAAAAGGGGGATCATTAGTTTTTGAGATGAGCGCTCAACCTTCTAATTGGGCGACAGATGATGCACATATTCCAAGTACTGAAATTAAAGAATCACTTATTGTACCTGTTCCGTTTATTGCCAAAGGTGATATTGCCTTTAAAAAACAAACAGAAATTGTATTAGGTACCGGAGAAGAAGAAACAACGATTTACTATAGTGCCTCTGAAGGTGATTTCCTAAAGTATGAAGGACCTATTACCATTACAGAACCCACTACTCTTTATACCTATTCAGAGAAAGAAGGACAAAAAAGTGTCACGATAAAAACTGAGTTTTATAAAATAGACGAAAATCTATCTATACAACTAGATGCCGAGTATGCAAATGCATACAATGCAGGAGGAAATGATGCACTTATCGATGGTATACGAGGAACCGCTAACTTCCGAACGGGCACTTGGCAAGGATATCATGACAGGGATGTTATCGCTACCGTTGACTTAGGAAAAAACCAAGACATTACATCCATAGAAACTAATTTCTTAGAAGATCAAGGAAGCTGGATTTTCTTCCCTACAGAAGTTGAATTACTGGTCTCTTCTGACGGCAAAAATTTCAAACCCTATAAAAGTCAAAAAATAGCAACTCCTACACCAACAGACAAGGTGGCTATCAAAACGATTAAAGGAGAAGGAAAACGCTCAAATATTCGGTATGTAAAACTCATTGCTAAAACACTAGGACCTGTTCCTACATGGCATAAAGGACATCCTTATAAAGGACGTAGCTGGGTGTTTGTAGACGAAATTGCTATACAGTAGTGGATGTTTTTAGGGTCATATTAGAATTCTTCAGAACTGACATTTTCATTTCTTTTGGTTTACTAACTATTCCACTATTAATAGGACGTTTTATTCCAAAAATAAAAGATACTGTCTCAAAAATTGATGAAGCAGCTTGTCGTTTTATTATATTTTCTGGAATAATATATACAGTGACTATTCTCCTATCGTACGCATATCTTTTTCTAGTTATATTAGACTCAAATAATGAGTATGCAATTACCAACAGAGCGACGGGGCCTTATGCGTGGGCATATTGGCTCATGATGTTTTCTTGGTTATTTATCACACAACCTTTTCGCTTTAAACTCGTACGCAAAAACATTTTAATAAGACTCATCTCAATCCCATTTTTCTTAATTACTTTAGAGCAATATATCATTCTAATTACATCGATACACAGAGATTACTTACCCATAAAATGGTCAGATATTGACTTAGGGGTTATTCTAAACGTAGCTCCTTACTGGCCTCTTCATCTTATTTTAAAGCTAGCAATATTTATAGGGTATGTATTTATATTTCAGTGGATACATCAAAAAAGAATAAAGTAGTATCTTAATCCAATTATTTTAAATATACATTACACGCTTTCCCGAAAGGGAAGTTTGCATTAAATCAATCAAAAACGAAATCAACATAGACTACACTAGATGAATAGAAGGAAATTCATACAAAATACAGCAATCACTGGAGCAGGCATTGCTACAGGTGTTTCAGCAATAAGTTGCAAAGAAGGTGAAAGTAAGACTTCAGAAACTAAAAAAACTACTATCACTTCAATATCAAAACCTAATTACATATCGATAAGTACTTGGAATACTGAAAGTGCTAATACGGCTTCTGGAGAATTATTAGCAAAAGGAAAATCGGCACTAGATGCTATTATAGATGGTGTCGCGGTAGAAGAAGCTAATGAAGAAAATACGACGGTAGGAATTGGGGCAACACCAGACAGAGAAGGTAATGTTACCTTAGATGCCTGTGTAATGTCACCAGACGGAGATTATGGTGCTGTGCTTGCTGTAGAAAATATTGTTCATGTAGCTGCACTAGCTCGTAAAGTCATGGAAGAAACGCCACATGTAATCATGGCGAGCAAAGGCGCTGAAGAATTTGCATATAGCCAAGGATTTAAAAAAGAAAAACTACTCACTCCTGCTTCTGAAAAAGCATGGAAAGAATGGTTAAAAACCAGTAATTACCAGCCAGCTATCAATGTAGAAAACCATGACACAATCGGTATGCTTGCCATGGATACATCTGGAGAAATTGCAGGTGTTTGCACTACTTCAGGATTAGGATATAAAATGAAAGGGCGTGTTGGTGATTCTCCCATTATAGGTGCTGGTCTTTTTGTAGATGATGAAGTAGGTGCCGCGGTAGCTACAGGTATGGGCGAAGAAGTTTTAAAAACGGTTGGAAGTTTCCTAGTGGTAGAATTAATGCGTAATGGAATGTCTCCACAAAAAGCTTGTGAAGAAGCTATACATCGCATTGTCAAAAAAGGAGATCGTTATAAAGATTTTCAAGTAGCATATATTGCTATGAACAAAAAAGGGGAAACTGGAAGTTATGCAATACACGAAGGATTTACAATGATGAAATATCAAGATGGAAAATCAGAAAATATCAATTCAGATTATTTCAACAAGGCATAATTAAGCTCGAATTTTGCTGAAAAATTATAAAAAAATCACATTTATCTATTTTTAACACAATTATACTTTTGCAAAAGAATACTCAGATTAAATTACCATAATAATCGTTGTAAGGAAAAGTTTACTAAAAAAGTCAGTAATCTATTCATAATTTAAAATTAAAAGCTCATTTTTGCTACTGTAAGCATTTAAAAACTTGTATTTTAGCTAAAAACTAAAAAAAAATTAAAAAAATTAAAAATCAATTTCAAAGTTGAATTTTTACAAATTTTTAAATTATAAATACATGATTATCAATATTTTAAATATTAACAAGTAAAAAATTATTTTAACAAAATACGATTACTGAAAAACCGTCGTTATATTATAAATAACACGTAATTAAAGATAATCAAGCTCTAATAATGAGTATTTTATAATTTTCTATTATATTTGCAAACGCCCTAGAGGCAAAAGACATTTAAGACTGTTGTAATTGACTTTTAAATAATCAATTATGATTTGGGGTGAAAGCCAAGCATCTTGCTTGGCTTTCTTTATGCTTATAACTCAACAAAGCAGTATCTCGTATACTTATTTTCAAATCAATTGGGGTCGCGAGTATACTACATATACTATGATATCTTAATCACACACGAGCGGTTATTCTTATTAGAACATCTTGCTTGGCTTTCTTTATTCACATAACTCAACAAACAGTAATTTTATACTCTTATTTTCAAATCAAAAAGGGGTCGCGAGTATACTACATATACTATGATACCAAAATCATACACGAGAGATTATTCTTATTAGTTTGCTTAACTCACTACAAACATTAATTTATAAAAACAAAAAGGTCATCTAAATAGACGACCTTAAGAACAAGCACTCATACTTTATTTATGAACGATTACACGTTCCTCCTGCTTGCTCTATAGCACTTATAAATTCATCAAAAGTAACACCTTCTAAATCTTGAACCTCTTCTATTCCTTCAAAGATAACTGTGATAGTTCCATCTTCATTGTCACAATACTCCGTTGTAAATACGATACCTAATGCACTTAATTCACAAGTTTCACATATTGGACCATCATTACTATCATCATCAGATGAACACGCAGTAAACATAAATCCGCTAATAACCGTAGCTATTAAAAAAAATCTTTTCATAATTCTAGTTTTGTATTAATTATATACCCCTACGTTCCTTATTCATAAAAATGTTACCCATGAATAGCTAAAACCATGTCTTGATATTAAAAATCACCTCATCCTAATAACACACATTACAACTATTAGGTAATAGCGATAGGAAATTATAGATACACTATCAGCAATGATTCAAAACAACTATATAGCGGACAATTAATTAAAAAATAATGACTACTTTCAGATGGATATGTAATCTATCATATTTTTGAACACCACTATTTTTCGTGAGGGATTGCAATGAAAATCCCACAGCCTGACCTTTAGTGAAGACGAGGAACCTGCCTTCCGGCAGGCAGGTTGCAATGAAAAGCCCGACCTGATTCCTGAATTTTTTCAGGATGAAGGACACGCCCAAATATCAAAAAACAACTAAATTACATATCCATTACACGGCATTGTATCACTCTTAAAATGAAATCTTATGAAATTTGGAGGAACTATTATCATTGATCAACCTTATGAAAAACTAGCCGCATTATTTGCCGACACAAATAATCTAAAAGAATGGCAAGAAGGCTTTCAAAAAAAAGAACTTACAAAAGGCACCGAAGGAGAAAATGGAGCCGTTTCTAAAATCTACTTGATGCAAGGAAAAAGAAAAATGGAATTAACAGAAACTATTGTTGATAACCAACTCCCCCATTCCATTGAAGCAACCTACCATCATATGCATATGGATAATACATTAAAGACTTCTTTTATCCCTATAAATGACACCCAAACTGAATACAAAACTGAAGGCGAATACACCAGAGTACGTTGGGTGATGCCAAAACTCATGATGATCTTATTTCCTTCTATGTTTAAGAAACAAGCGTATAAATGGATGGAAAACTTTAAACGATTTGCTGAAAGTCAAGAATAAGAGCGCTTAATACCAAAGCTATTATAAATAGAATAACTACTTATTAACACCCCTATAATTTCTGCCCTCATCTTCTTACATTTGAATGTAGCATAATTACGCTTTTGATTCGTCAAAGTTTATACTGAGCTTGTCGAAGTACGAAGCGTATAAAAATTCCTTCCAAGTGACCAATACTGAAGAAAACACACAAAAAAGACTTTTTTTACTTGATGCCTTTGCACTCATATTTAGAGGCTATTACGCACTGATAAAGAACCCTAGAATCACCAGTTCTGGAATGGATGTAAGCGCCATTATGGGATTTACAAATAGTCTTTTTGACGTGATTCGAAGAGAACGCCCTGACCATCTGGCCGTTGCCTTTGATAAAGGAGGTAGTAGCGCTCGTGTAGAAGCCTTTCCTGAATATAAAGCAAATCGTGACGAAACTCCTGAAGCTATAAAAATAGCCGTTCCTCATATCAAGGAAATTTTAAAAGCCATGCACATTCCTATTGTAGAACGTGAAGGTGTAGAAGCAGATGACCTTATAGGAACCTTATCAAAACAAGCCGAAAAAGAAGGCTACAAAGTATACATGGTCACTCCAGATAAGGACTATGCACAATTGGTTTCTGAAAATATATTTATGTACAAGCCTGCCCGAATGGGAAATGGCATTGAAATCTGGGGGATTCCAGAAGTACAAAAACGTTTTGAAGTAGAGCGTCCAGAGCAAGTGATTGATTACCTAGGAATGATGGGAGATGCCAGTGATAATATTCCTGGATTACCTGGTGTAGGTGATAAAACCGCTAAAAAGTTTATCGCTGCCTATGGCTCTATGGAAGGGCTACTTGAAAATACAGATCAGCTTAAAGGAAAGATGAAAGAAAAAGTCGAGGCAAATGCTGAGCTTGGATTACTTTCAAAACAACTAGCTACTATTATGCTAGATTGTGATGTTACTTTTGACGCATCAGATTATGAGCTTTCAGAACCAGATGCCGCAGCTGTGGGTAAAAAGTTTGACGAACTGGAATTCAGACGTATGAAAGATCAGTTTGTAAAAATATTTTCTGGAGAAGCACCACCACCTACCACGACAACAGCTACCAAAAAACAAGCTCCAAAACCAGCCGCTGGTGAAGGACAGTTTTCTTTATTTGGCGGAGATGGAGATGCCATTACAGGAAGTATGGATGCCGCTTCTACTCGCAAATCAATAAAAGACACTACGCATTTTTATCAAAGTGTGGATAGTCCGCTTTCGCGAAAGCTATTCCTGAATAATTTGATACAACAACCATCAGTATGCTTTGATACAGAAACAACAGGTCTCGATCCACTTACAGCAGAGCTTGTAGGAATTGCATTCTCTTGGGAAGTAGGTAAAGGTTTTTACATTCCGTTTCCAGAAGATCAAGAAGAAGCAACGGCATTGATTCAAGAAATACTACCATTTTTTGAAGCTGAAAGCATTGAAAAAATAGGTCAAAACCTAAAATACGATCTTAAAGTACTTGCCAAGTATGGAGTTACTGTAAAAGGAAAACTCTTTGATACCATGCTCGCACATTACCTCATCAATCCTGACATGAGACACAACATGGATGTGCTTGCAGAAACCTATCTCAATTACACCCCTGTATCTATTACAGAACTGATTGGAAAAAAGGGAAAGAATCAGCTTTCTATGCGTCAGGTCCCATTAGATCAACAAACAGAATATGCCGTAGAAGATGCAGATATTACATTACAGCTTAAAAAGCATTTTGAAAAAGAGCTAGACGAAGCAGGAACAAGGAAATTATTTGATGATATTGAGATTCCATTACTACGAGTGCTGGCCGCTATGGAATTGGAAGGGATCAATCTAAATGTTGACTTTTTAGAGAAACTTTCTGAAGAACTAGAAGCAGACATCACACGTCTCACCTCAGAAATTTATGCTGAAGCTGGTGAAGAATTTAATATCGGATCACCAAAACAATTAGGAGAAATCCTTTTTGATAAAATGAAGTTGGTAGACAAACCTAAAAAGACCAAGACTGGTCAGTATTCTACAGCAGAAGATGTACTTTCTTATCTAGCAAAAGATCATGAAATCATCCAGAAAATATTAGATTATAGAGGACTTACAAAGCTAAAATCTACTTATGTAGATGCCTTGCCAACACAGGTAGGAATAGATCATCGTGTACATACAGATTATATGCAAACGGTAGCCGCTACAGGACGTTTAAGTTCTAACAATCCAAATCTTCAAAATATTCCGATTCGTACAGAACTTGGCCGTGAAGTGCGTAAAGCATTTATTCCGCGTAATGAAAACCACACCTTACTCGCTGCCGATTACTCTCAAATAGAGTTACGTATTATTGCTGCTTTAAGTGAAGAGGAAACGATGATCAAAGCATTTCAAGACGGAGAAGATATTCATGCTTCTACCGCTGCTAAAGTATTTAATGTGCCTCTAGACGAAGTAACGCGTGAGCAACGTAGCAATGCCAAAACAGTGAACTTCGGAATCATTTATGGGGTGTCTGCATTTGGATTAAGTAATCAGACAGATCTTTCACGATCAGAGGCTAAAGAATTGATAGATACGTATTACAAAACGTATCCAAAGCTACGTAACTACATGAGCGAGCAAGTAGATTTTGCCCGTGATAATGGGTATGTAAAAACCGTATTAGACAGACGTCGTTATTTAAAAAATATCAATTCAGGAAATGCCATTGTGCGCGGCGCTGCAGAACGTAATGCTGTAAATGCACCTATACAAGGAAGTGCTGCCGATATTATTAAGCTTGCCATGATCAATATTTACGAAAAACTTGAAAACAGCGACTATCAAACCAAAATGCTACTTCAGGTACATGATGAATTGGTATTTGATGTTCCTAATGAAGAGTTAGAAACCATGAAAACCCTCATCAAAACTGAAATGGAAAGTGCCTTTAAAATGACGGTACCATTAGACGTAGAAGTAGGACTAGGTCATAATTGGTTGGAAGCGCATTAATATTTCAAGAGAAAAGAGCATAGAAAAAAGAGAATAGACTAGGCATAGATGACTGAGTGATTTTAGATAGAAACATCGTGCATATCTAAAATTGTATCGAAGTCACCGCTTTCGCGAAAAAACCACACCTCCCTAGCCCTCCTTCTTGGGAGGAAAAACTCTTCTCTAAATAAATTTAAAATCACAGTAATAAAAAATAAGTCTCAAAAACCTCCCTCCTAAGAAGGAGGGATTGATGGAGGTGTAAAAATAGAGTAACACTCTAAATTAGAGTAGCACTCTATTCTCTACGTATACTCAAAAGAATAAACCGTATTCATGTAACTTTTACAACATATATAGACTAGTAGAAATGGTTATCTTCATATTTTACGCATCATACTATATGAATACAACCCATTTATTTATATTTACAAATCATCAAAACAATTTAAACCAACTATGGAAGGTCTTTTTACACTAGACAGTTTATTCACTTTATTAATGCTCGTTCTTTTACAAGTTGTATTAGGATTTGACAATCTTCTATACATCTCTTTAGAGTCTAAAAAAGCACCTGCCGAAAAGCAAAGCTATGTGCGCAGACTCGGCGTAGGAATGGCAATTGTATTACGTATTATATTACTCTTTGTATTGATGTCACTTATTCAATACTTTCAGGAACCCTTTGCAAGTTTGCATGATAACAACATTATAGAGTTTTCTTTTAATGTACACAGTGTTATTGTTCTGGCTGGAGGTATCTTTATTATCTATACCGCTATCAAAGAGATTTGGCATATGATGCTCATTAAAGAGCATGAAGCGACGGAAGAAAAACGTTCTTCTGTAGGAAAAATAATTTTCTGGATTGTTGTCATGAACCTTGTGTTCTCTTTTGATTCTATCTTGAGCGCCATGGCACTTACTAGTGGCATGGAATTTAAAGCACAAATGATTTTGATGTCTGTAGCGATCATTGCTGGTGGTATTCTTATGATTGTCATGGCAGATAAAGTTTCCAATTTCCTTCAGAAAAATAGAATGTATGAAGTATTAGGGCTTTTTATTCTTCTTATTGTAGGAATTATGCTACTATCAGAAGGAGGACATCTAGCTCACTTATCATTCTTTGGAAATCATATTACACCTATGAGCAAAACAACCTTCTATTTTGTCATTATTGTATTAGTACTTATAGACATCGTACAGGGGAGATATCAGAAAAATCTTCTAAAAGCAAAGCAAGAAAAAGAAGAAAATATTCATTAAGTATACGCTTTCAAGAAACGTAGTGAAGCAGAAGTAGCATAGTCGAAGTGCGAAAGCGAACTAGCGAGACCTGCAGGCAGGCAAGTTCATGACCAAAGGGAGAGTGAAACGCTAAAGCGTACATAAGAAATTTTACAAACAAAAAGCCCAAGATATATCTCGGGCTTTTTATATAAATACAATATATTATTTACTGTCTCGTATATGTAAGTACAATAGTCTCTTCTAATTCAAAAGTACCATCAGAACCATCTTCATTTAAAAACTCTCCCACAAAACCATCATTCAATGTAAAAACAAGGGTATTACCAGACACAACACCTGAAAGTGTTTCTCCAGCATCAACAATATTTACTGTATTTCCATTTTGACTGAAAGTTAATTGTATGGATTCATTATCTATATCACACTCTACAAGCTGTACAATATTTCCTGAAGCATCTTCTGAAACATAAATATCTAGAAAAGTTTCATTGACTGCAGTAGCAGTATTATCTGTAGAGAAAATAAGTCTATTATTTTGAAGACATCCTGTCTCAATTAATAAATCATTAGAAGCATCTCCGTCTCCATCAAGATCAAAACTTGTTTCTGTTTCAAAAGAAGTTAAAAGATACGTTTCTCCATCTACAAGAATAGAATCATTAGATGAGTCATCATCACTAGAACATGAAACAGAAATTGCTAAAAGAGAAATTGTTAAATACTTAAAAAGGTTTTTCATAAAATTGATATAGTATGTTAGTAGTAATTAAATTGAGTAGTAGGAACGATAAATATGTATGAATATTATAATACAAATCTATACGTCCATTTGACTAAGAAAGTATTTCTAATTTGTTGCCCTAATATTTGTTGATCTGCGGCATCAAAAAGACTAGCATCAGAAGCACTATTCCCTTCAATTCCCTGTGACCAAACCAAGAATAATTCAGACCCTGGAATATACTCCCAACGCATCACTAAGTTAGACCTAAACTGAACAAAGTTAAAATCAGGATTCCCAAAAGAATAATCAGTCGTTCCATCCTCATCTTCATCTATCACATACGATCCATTTTGAAAATCAATTTGGTTATCATTATATAACGTCACACGATCACTTAAACTTTCCGCTTCGCTATTAGCTACATAATTAAAATTACGATACGTTCCTTTTGCAATAAAAGGTTGTGCATAGTATTGTATGGTCAAATTAGGATTGATATTATAATTTACGCGCAATGTTGTAGTTAATGTCTCCTGATCTATTTCTCCAGTAATATATCGAGTTCCAAACTGTGCAGGAGCATACGCTTGCTGAGATACATACTGTGTCTTATTAGGATTTGACTCATATTCGGTCTCTAAATTCAAACTTAATGCATCTAGTGGTTGCCAGTTAAAACGTACCACATATCGTCTAAACTGGAAATTACTTTCCCTTGCTTGAGAATATACATACCCAAGGACTGCTGAGAATTTTTTACGCTGATCAGTACCGCTAAATGTAAATCCAAAATTCTCATCACCAAACCTCCAACGTGGCCCTCCTCTCAAGAACGTATTGATAAAAATACGAGGTTTGTGTCCAAAGCCTACTTCCGTAAACCAGTTATTTTTCCAGTTGACCTCTGCTTGCATATCATACTGAATGCGATTGTAATTTCCTTGAAAATCAAACGTGGTAAATTGATTCAGATTTACTTGAGCTCTACGATACCACCCTGTTGGTTTTAAAAACAAATAGCGTAACCAAGCACTTTGGCGTATCTCATCTGCTTGTCTTAAAAACCCAATATCATTCAATTCTAACTCTGGAGATCTCCATGTAAAGCTATTTCCATAGCGCCAGTTTCCCCCACCATCTTTTCCAATTGCAATACGACCACCTGTACCTGTAAGTGATGTTCTAGTAGGATCTACTTCCACATGATCTGCATCTACTCTATTAAATAAATGTCGAATAGACTGTTGTGTCCTTGTGATAGATTCCTCAGAGCCCGTTACATTACTAAACAAAAATTTTCCATCTATAAAATAGTTGCGATTTTGCCAGGTATGCTGTCCATCTATTCCTCCAGTAAGTGCTTTATCATGAAGAAAAGGTAAATTTTGATCCAAGGTTCTATCTGTATATGTTACAAGTCCACCAACAAAAGAATTACGATTATTAAGGTCTTTTTGCACACGTATTACACTATAACTTGTTAATGGCTCTACAAGTTCTTTACGGCTTTCTCCTAAATTATCTTCAAGTGCTAATTCATCACGTATTTCACTACGATCATCTAGTGCTATTTCTGCAAACTCATTGGCTGTAATACTTTGTAACGCTCCAATAGACCATCCATCTTTTGTTTTACCACTAAACTTTGCGGCACCCAGTATGGTAGAGTTAATAGGAAAGTCTTCAAATTCCCCTTTACTTCCATCTGCAGTAGAAAATCCTTGTGGACTACGCCCTATACGTCTAGAGAAAAACAAATTATCCTGACTTCCATTCAGACCAAGCTGAAAAATATTAGCATTCTCTACAAAAAACGGTCGACGTTCCTGAAAGAAAATTTCAAACCCATCAAGTGCAATAGCACCTGGATCTGCATCTACCTGGCCAAAATCCGGATTTACGGTAAGATCTAATGTAAGGTCATTTGTGATTCCAATTTTTGCGTCTATCCCTCCATTTAATCTAAAGTCATCGCCATCTCTAAAAGGATTCCCTGGCTCTGCTTCAAACGTATCATATTGCCCTACCAAGAAAGGTTGAATTTCTAATTGCTTTTGAGGTTCTATATTTTTAAGACCACGTAATTCTCCAAAATTACTTACCCATCCATTCGCATCTTGAGGTACACGTTGCCATACATCACGTTCTTGATTTCTAAAAAACAATCTATTTACTTGTAGCCCCCAAACCTGTTCTTCTGCCTTTCCAAATTTAAGTTGACTTAAAGGTATTTTGGCTTCAGCCGTCCACCCTTCTTCATCTATATGACTTGCTGCATACCAGATAGGGTTCCAACTATCATCAAAATTTCCATTATTGGAGATAAACTCATCTCCTTTTACACCAGAGGCAGAAATTGTAAATGAAAACCCAGAACGATCATCATTATAACTATCTATATTAATTTCAACCCAATCGCCAGGAAAGTCATCACGACGTCCCATACGTTTTTCTATCTTATCTACTTCTGTATCATAGGCACGCCATGCAACATATAGATATTTTTGATCATAGGTTATTTTGAATTTGGTTTGTTGTTCTGGCGGCGTATTTTCATCCGGTTCATTTTCTATAAAATCGCCAGCCCATTCTACTGCATTCCATGCATCTTCATTTATAATCCCATCTATAATGGGTGCTTCTCCCGTATAAGCATTTGTAGTATAGGTGCGCTTAGGAACTACGGTAGTGGTTTTTGTAGAATCTGTTTGTGAGTACGCTTTCGCGAAAGCGGAAACGTATATAATAAAGCATAAAATAACTGCTCGTTGATTGATTGATTGCATGAATTGATGATTAGTTGATGCCCTAATAGACCTAAAAACTATAATAGATGTGACACTATTGTCTTTTTTTATGAATATCTTAACTTTTTTAACAGAGAATCACTTCAATCATTCAGTTACTCTAATGTGTATGTGACTGTTATAGGTCCGTTATAGATACATATCGTTCCATCATTTTGCAAAAATTCTAACGGAAGTATTTCTTCTTCAGAAAAAGTAAAGGTCATCGTATTATTTAAAAATTCTCCTTCTACAGAAATTCCATTATCAAAAGAAAACACAATCTGATCATCATTAATGGTATATTCTGTAAAACCATCACAACTTAACACAGCACAAATGGCAGTTTGTATAAGTGTCCCTGTATCATCTTCTTCGACCTCCAAAAGTATACTTCCAAAAGGACAAGCAATACCTCTTTCTTCAAATAAAAGGCTTCCTATATCCAAACAATCATTAAATACCTGTAACCAAAGAGGGGAAAACAAAGGCGTTTCAATAAGCAAATCATTAGAAGAAATACCATCATCATTAAAATCCATAGCAGTATCTAATTGGTACGAGGTAATAACATAGGTTTGTCCTGCAAGTGGAGAACTTGTATCATCAGAACTGCAACTAAAGAACAAAAGGATTAGGAATGTACTTAGAATTAGTTTCCTCATTTTGATTTTTTTTACTAAAAATACCTCTTTTAAAACGAATGAAAAAAGGAGAAGTAATTATTATAAAATGTGTCCTATATATATACCCTATATTTACCCTTCTAAAAACACTATAAAATATTGCCGCTCGGCTATTTGTGTAATCAATAATTAATTGTACTTTTGCAGACCGTTTTTACACGGGAAAATTGGAATGTTTAATTAAAATTAATTAGTGTGGACACATTAAGTTACAAAACAGTATCTGCAAACAAAGCTACCGTAAACAAGGAGTGGGTTTTGATAGACGCTGACGGACAGACGCTAGGACGTATGTCATCTATCGTAGCTAAGTTTTTACGCGGTAAGTACAAAACTAACTTTACACCTCATGTTGATTGTGGAGATAACGTAGTTGTTATCAATGCAGAGAAGATCAACTTAACAGGGAGTAAATGGACGGACAAATCATACATCCGTCACACAGGATATCCTGGTGGGCAGCGTAGTCTTACAGCAACAGAACTCTTCGATAAAGACCCTACTCGCATCATTGAGAATGCAGTAAAAGGTATGTTACCTAAAAACAAATTAGGTAGTGCTTTATTTCGCAATTTGAAAGTGTACTCTGGATCAGAGCATGGACAAGAGGCACAAAAGCCTAGAACAATTAATCTTAACGAAATTAAGTAATGGAAGTAATTCACAAAATCGGTCGTCGTAAGACCGCTGTAGCACGTGTATATGTTTCTGAAGGAAAAGGAAACATTACCGTAAACAAAAAAGACATGGCTACGTACTTCCCTACCGCAACGTTACAGTACAAAGTAAACCAACCATTGGTATTAACCGAAAATGATGGGAACTTTGACATTAAAGTAAACGTATACGGAGGTGGTATAACAGGTCAAGCAGAAGCAATTCGCCTTGCGCTTTCTAGAGCAATGTGTGAGCTAGATGCAGAAAACCGTAGCATCCTTAAACCAGAAGGTTTATTGACTAGAGATCCAAGAATGGTAGAGCGTAAGAAATTCGGACAGAAGAAAGCTCGTAAGAAATTCCAGTTCTCTAAGCGTTAATACATCGTGTATTAATCTCAGAATTAAGAAAATTAAAAATGTTGTCGTTGCTTGGTTCGCTTTCGCGAAAGCGTATAAAGAATCAAGGTTAGTTTAGCATCTAAACCCTGTCTAGTACAGTGTTGCTAATTTAAGTCCAACGGAACGTAAACTATTACAAAAATGGCAAACAACATAGAAGTTAAAGAATTACTTGATGCAGGTGTACACTTTGGTCACCTCACAAGAAGATGGGATCCAAATATGGCACCATATATCTATATGGAGCGTAATGGTATTCACATCATTAACTTATACAAAACAGCTGCAAAAATCGAAGAGTCTTCAGAAGCTCTTAAAAAAATAGCAGCATCAGGTAGAAAAATACTTTTCGTAGCTACCAAAAAACAAGCAAAAGATATCGTAGCAGACAAAGCTGCAAAAGCAAACATGCCTTACATCACAGAAAGATGGCCTGGTGGGATGCTTACTAACTTTGTTACTATTAGAAAAGCAGTAAAGAAAATGCAAACTATCGACCGTATGAAGGCTGATGGTCGTTTTGATACGCTATCTAAGAAGGAAAAACTACAAATGAATCGTCTTCGTGAGAAGCTTGACAAAAACTTAGGATCTATTGCAGATATGACACGTCTTCCAGGTGCATTATTTGTTGTAGATATTAAGCGTGAGCACATCGCGATTAAAGAAGCTCAAAAATTAAACATTCCAATATTTGCGATGGTAGATACCAACTCTGACCCACGTCAAGTTGATTATCTTATCCCATCTAATGATGATGCTTCAAAATCTATCGATAAGATTGTAGGATATGTATCTGATGCAGTAATTGAAGGTCTTGCAGAACGTAAGGCTGGAAAAGAAGCTCAAGCAGAAGGAAAAGACAATGCTCCAAAAGCAAAAGCGAAACCAGCAGCAAAGCCAGCTCCTGCACCAGCAGAAAAAGCAGCTCCTGCGCCAGTAGCTAAAGCTGAACCAGCAAAAGTTGAAGCTCCAGCAAGCGAAGAAGAAGAGTAATAAGAAATTTATTGAAGACAGAAGTCGTTTAGTTTTTTTCTTACACGGATTAAATTAAACGACTTTTTTTTAATGTATAACCAATGATATTTCCGTAAAAGCGGAAATGAAAATGAAAATAATTATGGCAAAAATTACAGCCGCAGACGTAAACAAGCTTAGAAAATCTACCGGAGCCGGTATGATGGATTGTAAAAAAGCATTAGTAGAAGCAGAAGGTGATTTTGACAAAGCAATTGCTATCCTTCGTAAGAAAGGACAAAAAATTGCAGAAAAAAGAGCAGATAGAGATTCTAGTGAAGGTGCTGTTGTTGCAAAAATAAATGATGATAACACAAGAGGTGTTGTTGTTTCTTTAAATTGTGAAACAGATTTCGTTGCTAAAAATGATTCTTTCGTAGCGATGGCTCGCCAAATGGCAGATATCGCATTAGGAACAAATTCTAAAGAAGAATTTCTTGCTGCTGATTTTGAAGGAATGACTGTAGCCGAAAAATTGATCGAGCAAACAGGTGTTATCGGAGAAAAAATTGAAATAGGTGGCTTCAAAACATTAGAAGCTCCTTTTGTAGGTTCTTATGTACACGGTAATAAAATTGGAGCATTAGTAGGATTATCTGCTGGAGCAGATACTGCTGCAGAAGTTGCTAAGTCTGTATCTATGCAAGTAGCATCTATGGGAGCGACTACATTATCTTACAAAGATTTTGATCCTGCATACGTTGCATCTGAAACAGAAGCAAGAATTGCCGCTATTGAAAAAGACAATATTGAATTAGGTCGTTTAGGTAAAACACTTAAAAATGTACCTGAATATATCTCTATGTCTCAGTTAACTCCTGAAGTTTTAGCTAAAGCTGAAGCTGATATCAAAGCACAATTACAAGCGGAAGGAAAGCCAGAAAAAATTTGGGATAAAATTGTTCCTGGAAAATTAGAGCGCTTTATTTCAGATAATACAACACTAGATCACGAGCAGTGTCTTCTTGATCAGCGTTTCATCATGGATGAAAGCGTAAGTGTTGCAGATTATGTAGCTAGTAAAGGAGATTTAAACGTTACATCTTTTGAAAGAGTTTCTTTAGCATAAGCAAAAGAATATCAAATACACATAAAAAAATGCGCTCTATTTATTTAGAGCGCATTTTTTATATATTGTTATTTCTAATACTAATTATCTCTCTCAATCACAAGATTTGCTAGAGGCTCTGTAAGTGGGTTTCCATTTCCGAATGGAGCTCCATCATAAATACTTATAGCAGCATTTTCATCACCATCATTTGCTTCATAAGTATCTCCTAGAATAACACCTGCATCTATAGGACGTAATTCCATTTCTTCTAAGTCTATAAGCTCATCTCCATTTACAACATTAAATGAACTTACTCCTAAGAACCAATCTGGACTAGGATTTAATCTAGCTAAAACAGTAATTCTAGTACGCGTAGGTGTTACTGTAACAGACGTACTAGCTGATGATTCAGGACCTACCATTCCTGCTGTAGTAATGCTAAACAACCCATCTCCCTCTTCTCCTAAAGAAGTACTTATAAAAGCAGCAAGACCATCTACATCACCAGACTCTGCATACAAAGCCATACCGTCTGATGCTAACTGACCAAGTGAATATACAGATACTTCAGGAGCATGCGCTATTGCTACAATAGTTCCAAAAGAAGCATTTGTAGGATAATCCTGAGGATTATCTGTTTGATTAAAATTGGTTGTTAATTCAATAGTATATGAAGCACTAGCTTCTGGTAAACCTGGACCTGTTGGACCTCCTCCTGTTGGACCTCCATCATCATCACTTCCACAACTAATAAAGAATGAAAGAATAATCAGATAACTTAGTTTGAATAATTTGTTCATAATTGATGTATACATTTTTGATTTTAATAAATATTTTGGAAAATAATACGTGCATAGCAACACTTATATATTTATGTCATAAATATAATAAACTTGCCACTTCCAAAAGGTAAGAGTTTATAATAGTTTACATAAAAACAACCACTTTATAGCATAAAACAGCATTCTTTCGATTTTACATTTTAAAAAAGCACTAACTTATTTACTTTCATCTTGCTTAAAAGAATTTCTTTAAAAAAGTAGCATAAGCACTATATTTGCATAATCTTTTCAACCTATGACATACAAAAGAATATTACTTAAGTTATCTGGCGAGTCCTTAATGGGTGATCGCCAATATGGTATTGACCCTAAACGCCTATCTGAATATGCTACAGACATCAAAAAAGTAATTGATACTGGAGTTCAAATTGCTATCGTAATAGGTGGCGGAAACATCTTTAGAGGTGTTGCTGGGGCAAGCAAAGGAATGGATCGTGTACAAAGTGATCACATGGGAATGCTTGCTACTGTAATAAACGGACTTGCATTACAAGATGCATTAGAAGATGCAGACATCCCTACACGACTTCAAACAGCTATAAAAATAAATGAAGTTGCAGAACCTTTTATAAGAAGAAAAGCGATGCGTCACTTAGAAAAAGGACGTGTTGTTATTTTTGGAGGTGGTACAGGAAACCCTTATTTCACAACAGATTCAGCAGCCGTTTTACGTGCTATTGAAATAGAAGCTGATGTAATTCTTAAAGGAACTCGCGTTGATGGAATTTACACCGCAGATCCAGAAAAGAATAGTGACGCAGTAAAGTATGACAATATCTCATTTGACGACGTATTGCGTAAAGGCTTAAAAGTAATGGATACTACAGCATTTACGCTAAGTCAAGAAAATGAACTTCCTATTATTGTTTTTGACATGAACACCCCAGGAAACCTATTAAAAGTAGTGACTGGAGAACAAATAGGAACCACAGTAAACCTATAGAATTAGTATATGGCGTAGTTTTTGTTAAATTGCGTATAAAATATGTTACATTATGAATGAAGAAATTCAATTTATATTAGATAGTACTAAAGAAGCAATGGAAGGTGCTATCAATCATCTTGCAAAAAGATTACTAACTATTCGCGCTGGAAAAGCTAGTCCTGCTATGTTACAAGGAGTGATGGTAGATTATTATGGTAGCCCAACACCACTTGCACAGGTAGCCAATGTAAATACTCCAGATGGACGAACTATATCTATACAACCTTGGGAAAAATCAATTATTGGAGATATAGAACGCGCTATTATCAATTCGAATCTAGGCTTTAATCCTATGAATAATGGAGAAAGTGTAATTATAAACGTCCCTCCTCTTACAGAAGAAAGACGTAAAGACCTTGTAAAACAAGCTCGTTCTGAAGCAGAAGACGCGAGAATTGGAGTTCGTAACGATAGAAAAAACGCTAATAATGATCTAAAAAAATTAGATGATGTTTCTGAAGATGCTGTCAAAAATGCAGAAATTGATGTGCAAAATCTTACAGATACTTACATTAAACAAGTAGATGATACACTCGCTGCAAAAGAAAAAGAAATAATGACCGTTTAATTCATAAGACGATCGTTAAACTAATACAAAAAGCGACCGCTATCGGTCGCTTTTTTAATACATTTGAATTCACTATAAACTCTCTATGTATAAAATACTTGTTGTTTTATTATGTATACAAGCCACTTCTTTTGCGCAAACTAAATCTAACAAAACAGCAGAAGAACTTATACAAAAGGCTATCTCACTACGAGATAGTAATGACCCACGAGTAGTTTTACCAAATTACGCCTACACGAGTTATGAAAAAACCATCATTACTGACAGTCTTAGTTCTAGCACTCACAGCTATTTATCTGAAAAAGTAAGTAACACTAGTTATACCTCATCACAAGGTTTTGTTGAAGACATTACAGGCTTTCAATTGGCTGGATTTAAAAAAACCCGATATGAAGTACTTGCCGTAGATTTACAATCACACTCATTTTATGATGAAGATTTTGTGATTTTCAACACACGATATGCAGGTATCTTATCCCGTAGAGGGGTTAGAAATTATATATACGACACCGTCCCTTCTGATGCTGCAGATGAAATACATATTTCCTTTACACCTAAAAGACCCAGAGCAGTTCCCGGGCTATCTGGTGTTATGGTATTAGACAAAGAAAAACTTGCTATTAAAAATGTAGAAGTAAGTCTAGATGATGCCATAAAAATAAAGCTTACCCAATCCTATATCCTTAATGAAGAAACGGGTCTTTATTTACAGAAAAATAGAGCATTATTTATAGACAAAGGAAATAGCGACAGACGACTTTCCTTTTTTGGAGGGCGTATTTCCATAGGAACATTACAAGAGGAAGATTTAGAAGAAATGATTACTAAAAAGTATCTCGTTTCTACTACTAGTAATAGTAATTTTTCGCTTAAAGCGAAAGAAATACAAACACAACCTTACTCTATAACAATAGCGTCAGATGCTACCGAAAAACCCCCTAGCTTTTGGCAAGAGTATCGTTTAGAAGAACTCACGAATAAAGACAAGCGTAGTTTTTCCGAGATAGAACGTATAATCAGCGCTGAAAATATAGAACGTCGTTTAGGAACGATTAATAATTTTAGTGTCGGTTATTACAGCGTCAATTTCTTTGATTTTGACCTTACTTACCCAGTAAAATTCAACAATTTTGAAGGCTTACGACTAGGCTTAGGTGGCGTCACTAATGAAAGTTTTTCAAAAAGATTTCGCATAGAAGGTTATGGTGCCTATGGTTTTAAAGACAAAGATATTAAGTATGGTGCTGGTGGTGGTGTACTTCTAGATGCTAAAAAAGATGCTTGGCTTAGCTTAACATATAATAGTGATCTAGAAGAAGTAGGAAACTATGCTTATTTGACTGACCGACGTGTATATTCCTTATTTGAACCTAGACTCGTCAATATTAATTTATTTTACAAACACCGAACGACACGTACAAATCTTGAATACCGCATTGCTCCAAAACTACTCTCTGAATTTCAGGTCGCTCATAGACGTATAGAACAAACCACTCCCTACCGATATATAAAAGACGGAGAAGAAATAAGTAATTATAATATTACAGAAGCAACCGCAGGCATACGATGGAGTCCTGGCAGTAAATTTATGAAAACCAATAGTGGCATAAATGAAGTATATGATGGATATCCAAAAGTAACTGCTCAGATTTCACAAAGTATAGACGGCCTAGAAGGAGATTTTAATTTCACTAAAATAGGTGCCAAAGTATTTTACAGACTCGATAGACTTAACAAGTCTGCCACAGAGCTTCTCATAGAAGGCAATGTAGGTTTTGGAGATCTTCCTATCACCCATTTATTTCAAGCATATCCTAATGCCCCTACAAAAGAAACCATACTTCAACGCTTTTCTGTAGCCGGAGTCAATAGTTTTGAAACCATGTTCTTTAGTGAGTTTTTCTCAGATAGGTTATTTACGGCACAACTAAAACACAGACTTGCACCATTTAATATCAGCAAGCGATTTAAACCTGAAATGGTATTTATTAGTCGATTTGCGATAGGAGATATTAGCAATCCTGAAGATCATTTAGATATTCAATTTGGCTCTTTAAGAGAAGGATACACAGAAACAGGTTTCGAAATCAACAAATTAATCTTTGGTTTTGGAACAAGTTTCACCTATAGATATGGCGCCTATCATCTGCCTAATTTTGAAGACAATATTGCCTTTAAATTTACTTTTAATTTACAACTTTAGAAAAGTATCATCATTCTCGGATTTTCTTTAATAAAAGAATACCTTTGCGGTAGTAAACAGCGATAATGGCCAAGTTTTTAAGTTCAGGATTTTGGGAGAGCATTGCAGGCATTATTCTGCGCAATAAACTTCTCATTCTTATACTTGTTATCGGTGCTACTATTTTATTAGGAATGCAGTGGACACACATGCGATTTACCTACACAGAAGCAAACCTACTTCCTGATGATCATGAAGTCAACTTAGAATACAATACATTCCTTGATAAATTTGGCGAAGAAGGAAATCTTATTGTTATAGGAATCAAAAATGATAGTTTATTTACACCATCCGTTCTAAATGCTTGGAACAGTCTATCTGAAAAAATAGATCAGTATGAAGAGGTTACCTTATCCATCTCTCTAAAAGATCTTAAATTACTTGACAAACAAGAGAATCCTGCTCGATTTGATTTAAAATCATTTATTACAGATAGTGTAACTTCTACAAAACAAGCGTCAGATTATAGAAAGCAGTTATTTAATGACCTGCCGTTTTACGAAAACTTAATTTACAATAAAGAAACGGGTACGGTACGATCTGCTATCTATCTAGATAAAGCAATTGTAAACACCCCAGCGCGAAGAGATTTTATTGTTAATGATCTTGTACCATTAATAGCAAATTTTGAGTCAGCATCAGGCATTAAAGTTCGTACAAGTGGGATGCCCTACATACGCACACTTAATTCTCAAAATATTATAGATGAGATAGGTTTATTTGTAGGAGCCGCTTTATTAGTGACTTCATTAATATTCTTTTTCTTCTTTAGATCGTATAGAGCCACCTTTATTTCTATGATTACCGTAATTATTGGAGTTATGTGGGCTTTTGGATTCTTAGGATTACTTAGATATGAAATCACGGTGCTTACAGCGCTTATACCACCTCTTATTATCGTTATTGGAATTCCAAATTGCATCTTTTTAATTAATAAGTACCAGCATGAATACAAGATGCATGGTAATAAGATAAAAGCATTACAACGTGTAATTACGAAGGTTGGAAATGCCACACTGATGACCAATATTACAACGGCTTCAGGATTTGCTACATTCATTCTTACGGAGAGCTCTTTATTAAAAGAGTTTGGGGTTGTTGCAAGTATCAATATCATAGGAATATTCTTATTATCCTTATTAATCATTCCTATCATATACAGTTATATGCCTCCTCCAAAAGAGAAACATTTAAAACATTTAGGCAAAAATTGGATTGAAGGATTTGTAAATTGGATGGAACGTATGGTGAGAAACCATCGTATAGCCATTTACATTGTGAGCATCATCTTATTAACGGCAAGCATGATAGGTATCAATCAAATACGTATTTCTGGAAGTCTCATAGAAGATATGCCTAAAAAAACTGCTTTTTTTCAAGACATTAAGTTTTTTGAAGAAGAGTTTGATGGCATCATGCCTTTAGAAATCTTAATAGACACTAAACGTAAAAAAGGAGTCATGAAGCTGGCTACTTTAAAACGTATGGATGAACTAAGTCAGGTAATAGAAGAACAACCAGAGCTATCGAAGCCTGTCTCTATAGTCAACTTAGTAAAGTATGCAAAACAAGCCTATTATAATGGCTCTCCAAAATACTATCAATTACCGAGTAGTAACGAACGTAATTTTATCCTACCATATACCAGTAGTTTTTCAGAGCAAACCAACCTCATGGGAGCCTATGTAGATAGTACTGGGCAATATGCACGTATCACAACCTTTATGAAAGACATTGGCACTGATAAAATGGAACGTGCCGAAGAAAATTTAAGAGCAAAAATTAAAACACTATTTCCAGAAGAACGTTATGAAGTGACGCTAACTGGAAAAGCACTTGTATTTCAAAAAGGAACCAACTATTTAGTAAACAATTTAGTCATTAGTTTATCACTTGCTATTCTCCTTATTGCCCTATTTATGGCATGGATGTTCCGATCATTTAAAATGATTCTTGTATCTCTCATACCTAATTTATTACCGTTATTAGTCACTGCAGGAATGATGGGCTTTATAGGCATCCCTATAAAACCATCTACCATATTAGTATTTAGTATTGCATTTGGAATATCTGTAGATGACACTATACATTTCTTAGCAAAATACAGGCAAGAATTACGCGCTAGCAGGTGGAAAATTAAAAAATCTGTGTATGCATCCTTACGCGAAACCGGGGTCAGCATGTTCTATACATCCATCGTATTATTCTTTGGGTTCTCTGTTTTTATGATTAGTAGTTTTGGAGGAACTGTTGCTTTAGGAGGTTTGGTAAGCGCTACACTATTATTTGCTATGTTAGCCAACCTATTGCTCCTCCCTTCCCTATTACTTTCGTTGGAACGCAGTATTGCCAACAAGAAAACACTCAAAGAACCTGCATTGCAAATCATCACAGAATTAAACGAAGAGCAGGAGACAAAAAACGACCCTTCCGAAGAGAATACCACAAGCTAAACGACTTATAAAGCATATTCTAATTTGATAAATGTTCCTGTTTACGCTTTCGCGAAAGCGTATAAAGTAAAATTCGAATCAAAAAACAGTATTCCCTTAACAAAGTAGGCTGTCATTTTCAAAACATCATTTATATTTGCGGTTCGCAAATTAAACCCTTTATAGTAAAGGAATGATTTGAAATATAAGTAAGTATCGGTCTAAAACACCGAAGGAATCAATCCCAAGACGGGATTAAAAATTAAAATACCATGACCTATATCTCTATTATTGATCTTTTAGCAAGTGATGCTATACATCAGGAGTTCACTGTAAAAGGATGGGTACGCTCTTTTAGAGCTAATCAATTTATTGCACTTAATGATGGTTCTACCATTAAAAACATACAATGCGTCGTAGACTATGAGAATATGGACGACGCGCTCTTAAATCGCATTAATACAGGTGCCGCTATTGTAGTAACTGGAGTTCTTGAAGAGAGTCAAGGAGCTGGACAACGTGTAGAGATCAAGGTAAAATCTATAGAAATAGAAGGAGATGCCGATCCAGAAGAAGTAAAACTTACCATTTTATCTCCTAAACGCCATACTTTAGAAAAATTGCGTGAGCAAGCACACTTACGTGTACGTACCAATACTTTTGGGGCTATTATGAGAATGCGCTCTAAACTGTCATTTGCAGTTCATCAATATTTTAATGAAAATGGTTTTTTCCAAGCACACACACCTATGATTACAGGGAGTGATGCAGAAGGTGCTGGAGAAATGTTTCAAGTAACAGGACTGGATCTTAATAATCCTCCTAAAAAAGAAGATGGAAGCATTGATTACAGTCAAGACTTTTTTGGAAAAGAAACCAATCTAACAGTTTCTGGACAACTAGAAGCCGAAACCTATGCTTTAGGATTAGGAAAGGTGTATACATTTGGTCCTACATTTAGAGCTGAAAACAGCAATACCTCACGTCATCTTGCTGAGTTTTGGATGATTGAGCCTGAGGTTGCTTTTAATGATCTAGATGCCAACATGGATCTTGCAGAAGATTTTATTAAATATGTCATCGGATACGTATTAGAACATTGTCAAGATGATTTAGAATTCCTAGAAAATCGCCTTATTGAAGAAGACAAAAAGAAACCACAAGCAGAGCGCGCTAGCATGTTATTACGTGAGAAACTAGCGTTTGTGATGAACAACAACTTCAAGCGTGTAAGCTATACAGAAGCGATTGCGATATTACGTAACAGTAAACCAAACAAGAAAAAGAAATTCAAATACATCATAGATGAATGGGGTGCTGATTTACAAAGTGAGCATGAGCGTTATCTTGTAGAAAAGCATTTTGAATGCCCTGTGATTCTCTTTGATTACCCTGCAAACATCAAAGCATTTTACATGCGTTTAAATGAAGATGGAAAAACGGTACGTGCTATGGATATTTTATTTCCTGGTATTGGAGAAATTGTAGGTGGATCACAACGAGAAGAACGTTTGGATGTGCTTAAAGAAAAAATGGCTGCTTTAGATATTCCTGAAGAAGAGTTATGGTGGTACCTAGACACTCGTAAATTTGGAACCTGTATTCATAGTGGTTTTGGCCTCGGTTTTGAACGTTTAGTACTCTTTGCAACAGGTATGACTAATATTAGAGATGTGATTCCTTATCCTCGTTTTCCTGGCCATGCTGAATTTTAATCATCAAACGATACTATATCCAAATATTTAATTTTCAAACACTTGCTTCAGTATCTAAAACATATTCTAAACTTTTCTGAATAAAGACTATTAGTTTAGTAATTGCAAAAAAAAAGGGGCTTTCGCCCCTTTTTTTTTGCAATTACTACACGTATCATTGTAACTTACAAAAATCACATTCATAACCACAAAAACCAAAAACAATTATGAAACTTTTACATCTTATGATTCCGTTTACAATGATGAGCCTTTTGCTTGTTGATTGTAAAGGAGATCACACAAATAATGAAGATGATGGTAATTCTGGACCACCAACAATTGTTGTCGTAGAAAGACCAGATATGGCTATAGAGCTTGATGAAGCCATTGCCCTATATCAAAATTATGGTGAGAATAGAGTAAAACTAATAGAAACTCACGAAAACGAAGAAGTAGGAGAAGTAGACGACTACCAAGCAACACGTTCCCTTACGTTTAATTACAAAGAATTAAGACAGTATTTAGATTATGTAGAACAAGAAGCAAAAGAAGCAAATACTGACATCATGGGTATTCGTGTGTATTTAGGGCAGTATGACACGGAAAATTCACCACATCCAAACGCTGAAACGGTATTCTTTAATCCAACGATGAAAAAAGATGGAAATGAAGTAGCTTTTGCTATTCAAAATCAAAACGGAAACCCTACAGCGGTTCCAGTAGGACAATTACAAGAGTATTATCTTAAAATCAAAAATGGTAAACTTAAAACACCTGGAAAAGCAAATTTAGTATTAGTTCAAGATGATGTTACTAGTTTAGCTGGAAATGAAGGTCATAGAAGACCTCCTCCAAAATCTGGTGATGACGAAGATTTCGAATAATATAAATTAATTAGTAAATAGATGACACTTAGCATTTTTGATATAATACAAATTATAACGGCTATTGTTTCATCTATTTACTTTTATAAATATAAAAACAGTTTTCTTAAATATATTTGTTACTTCTTATGGTATACAATCGCTAATGAATTCCTTGGAAATTATATAGGTGAAATTCTCGAAAAAGACACAGGATATTTATATAATATAAGACGTATTGTTTTATTTACTTTAATCTATTGGATTTTAAAGAATGCAATAAAAGATAAAAAAAGGCTTAAAATCATAAATATTCTATTCTTCATCTATGCTCTTATCCAAGGTATAGAAATAGTATATAAATACAAAACCATTATTGTAGATTATTATACTATATCATATTTCATTGGTGGCTTGATATCATTTCTAGGTATTATGTATTATGCAATTGAATTATTAAAAAGTCAAAACATAACATTTTTACATAAGAATCTAACCGTTTGGTTTTTAATAGGAAACTTGATCTTTTGGATAGTCTATTTACCAATCAATCTCATCTTTACTAATTATGAATATTTCTCAAAAGAAGTACTTGATAATCTTTCAGTTATACATAACACATTTATTATAATACAAAATATAATTTTTATCTTAGGCTTTATTATATCTGAAAGAATAGATGAAACTTAGTAGAAATCATTAAAACAAAATTTTATGAAATTAAATCCATTATTATTTATCATTTGCTGTTTAGCATTATTTTTAAGTTGCGAGGAAGATAACTCTATAGTTAATGAAACCGCAAACAGTATTACAACACTTCCTCCTAAAAACATCATTCCTGTAACAGATGCAAATATAATGTATCAAGAATATGGTGCTGAAAGAGCAAAATTTTTAGAAGAAAATTTAATAAAAAAATCATCTTTAAATTCTTATCAGGCGACTAGAACTTTTATGTTAGATTTTCAAACACTAAAACAATACATAACATATATTGAACAAGAAAGTCTTAATGCCGGTGTTAATATTGAAAGTCTAGGGTTTTATTTCTCTAAATACCCCGATAATAATGGTAAATTATCATTTGAAATAAAAAATCAAAATGCAGGTGCTGAAACACTTTTCTTAAACCCTATGGCTACTTTTAATACTGATAGCGAATCTGTTTCCTACGCAATACAAAAGAAAAAAAATGGGGAATCTAGAGCTGTTCCAGTAGGAGAAGTGTTAAAACTAATTAAAAACAAAGAAATAACTGCAAACGAAATAAAAAGTCTCGCAGGTAATCATGGAGGAAAAAGACCGCCTCCATCTACTATCACAACAGATTATGGAGATGAATCAGACGACAATTAACATATAGATTATTTTAAAATGCGATTACTATAAGTGGTAGTCGCATTTTTAATAAAATCCATTAGAGCAAAAATTAAATTTCACAAATGACATAATGCATGGCGCAACCCCAAGAGAACAGTACAGTTATATTAATATTAGTAGTAATTACTATTCTATTATTGTTTTTAATAGTTGGCGCTGTATTATTCTCGGTATTTATCAGACGTAAAAACGAGCTTTTGATAGAACAACAAGACTCTCAAAAGCGATTTGAACGGGAAATTGCTGAATCACAAATAGAAATACGAGAAGAGACCTTACGAAATATTAGTTGGGAATTGCATGATAATATTGGACAGCTATTAACCTTGGCTAAAATACAAACACAAAATTCTGGCGGTGATCAAACACAACTAGATGAAGCCGCAGCAACTATAGGGAAAGGGCTTACAGAAATACGTGCTTTATCTAAACTCATTAACCCTGAAGCGCTTAAAAACATGACGCTTATAGAGGCCTTAGAGCTAGAGTTAGATCGTTTTAAACGCATGGAATATCTGACTACAACTTTAGAGGTAACGGGAATTCCTATTGAAATAGATAAAAAAATAGGTTCTATTATTTTTAGAATATTTCAGGAGTTTTTTACGAATACGATTAAACATTCTAAGGCTAGTCATTTAGATGTTTGTATTAGTTATACAGAAAATAGTGTGGATATCAAAGCTAAAGACAACGGGATTGGGTTTGATATAGCTTTCGCGAAAGCGAAAAAAGGAATAGGACTTTCAAATATAGAGTCTAGAGGAAAACTGATTGGCGCTACGATTGAAGTTTCGTCAAAAGAAGGAGATGGTACAGAAATGCACCTCTCATACACATCAAAAAATGATATGACATGAACAAACTTGTAGTAGTAGACGACCATACATTGCTCTCACAAGCCATCAGCGGACTTGTAAATTCTTTTGAAGATTTTGAAGTGTTATACACCTGTAAAAACGGACAAGAACTTGTGGACCAACTCGTTTTTGAAAACAAACGCCCAGACATTGTCCTCATGGATGTCAACATGCCTATTATGGATGGTATTGAAACCACCGCCTATCTCAAAGAACACCACCCTAACATAAAAGTACTAGCACTATCTGTAGAGGAAGAAGAACGCACCATCTTAAAAATGCTACGAGCAGGAGCCAAAGGATACCTTCTAAAAGACACCGAAAAGTCGGTTTTAGAAAGTGCACTTAAAGAATTAATGAGTCAAGGATTTTATCATACCAATACCGTCGCTCAAATCTTAGTACGAAGTCTACACGAGGAGAGTTCGCTTACCCTTAAAGAGCGAGAACTCGAATTCATAAAACATGCCTGTACTGAAATGACGTACAATGAAATCGCAGACCGTATGTTTTTGAGCCCAAAAACGGTACAAGGTTATAGAGACAGTGTGTTTTCTAAACTAAATTTAAAAAATAGAACAGGATTGGTCATTTATGCGATTAAGCATGGATTATTTAAGCCTTAGATTTAATTCTCAAAATATTAGAAAACACATTTAAAACATTTTCCCTATACTTTTTTACTATCTTAATAGAAATATTAACCATTTATAATCAATAAATTATGAGAAAATTACTAAGACCCATTTATTTCTTGGGGCTACTATTTGTATCGTGTTCTGAAGATACTACTGTCACGCCAGAAAATGCCGTCGCTGATCTAACATTGCAACGTAGTGAATGGAAAACAGCAACGCTAACTAATGAGATTATTACCAACCAACAAAGCATCTCTCACTATGAATTTGATGCAACACAGCTTTCTAAACTTATTGCTCAAGAAGAAGTAACCTATGTATGGTTTGACTTAGGATTAAATACTAAAAATCAAATCACTTTTTCTGCTAGAGGTTTTAACAAAAAAGATTTAACTAATCACGGAGAAATAACTTCTGAGATCATACCTACAACAAGGAACATTACAAATATCGATATCTTACAACAAACAAAAGGTGCTGAAACTGGTTACAATTCTAAGGAATCTCACATTATATCTAACGAAGATGCCTACAACTATATATTTTCCATGAATAATGCTTATAATTATGATAGTTTTGAGAAAGGTTTTACAAAGCAAACGGTTAGAGTAGAAAGAATTGGATTTGGCAAACCGGTAATTCAACGTATATTAAATACAAAAGACTCTAAATCTATTGCTTTATTTTTAGGTATAAACAAACAACAAGAAATTATAACAATACTTATAGCAAAGGACAAAAATGGAAATCTTATAATTGACAATAGTAATGATATTGAGACCAGCGGACGAGCTTTTGACCATGGAGGAAGACGTCCACCACCACCACATTCTAATTGTGGTGGGTGTGCAGAGTATTGCGAATCGCCTTTTTGGATGTGTTGTGTAGCGGAACCTCCTTGTGGAGGGGGCGATCTATAAATACTAAATAACATCTACATACAAATTATAATTGAATATGCTTATTTAAAATATTATAGGCAACCTATGGTATTTTAAATAAGCATATTCTCTTTATTTTTTTCAATAGCTTCAGTAATTCCTTTTTCTATAACAAAATATAAAGCGATGATATTCTTCCTTTTGCTTATTTTTGTTATATGCTGAAACAACAACTTAATTTTAAACTCTCTCAAAAGCTATCTCCTCAACAAATACAGTTGATGAAATTGATTCAATTGCCTACCCAAGCTTTTGAACAAAAAATAAAACAGGAACTTGAAGAGAATCCTGCTTTAGATAGTGGAAAAGAGGAAATTAAAGATGAGTTTGATGAGTTCAGCAATACAGAAGACGATTTTGGAAATGATACTATCGAAACCGAAATCAATGTAGATGAATATCTAAGTGACGATGAGATTCCTGACTATCGCTTGAGTGCCAATAACTATAGCATAGATGATGAAGACAAACAGGTACCTTATGCTTCTGGCACTTCATTTAATCAATACTTAAAAACACAACTTAATACATTTCGTTTATCACAAGAAGAACGTGATATTGCAGAATTCATTATAGGTAGTTTGGACGAAAGCGGATACCTAAGAAGATCGCTTGAAGATCTAATGGATGATCTTGCGTTTACCCAAAACGTGTATACCACTGAAGAAAAAATAGAAGAAGTACTCTATACTGTTCAAGAACTAGATCCTTCTGGAGTTGCAGCTCGTAATCTAGAAGAGTGTTTAGTTTTACAGCTTTCGCGAAAAACACCCACGAAGTCCATAGAACTTGCGATAGACATTCTTGAAAAATCTTTTGATCATTTTAGCAAAAAACATTACAAAAAATTAATGTCTAAATTCTCTATCTCTGAAGAAGAATTAAAAGACGCTATACAAGAAATAGAGCATTTAAATCCAAAACCTGGAGGCTCTTACGCTAGTAATACAAAAATTGTAGAGCATGTAGTCCCAGATTTTACTATACGTATTGTAGAAGGAGAACTTGAACTTAGCTTGAATGGTCGTAATGCTCCTGAACTAAGAGTTTCCAGAGATTACAGCAATATGCTCAAAGGCTACAAAGCTTCTAAAGAAAAAACAAAAGCACAGAAAGATGCTGTTTTATTTATAAAACAGAAACTAGATGCTGCAAAATGGTTTATAGAAGCTATTTTACAACGCCAACAGACATTATTTGTTACCATGAGTGCTATCATGTATTATCAAAAAGAGTACTTCCTGACTGGCGACGAACGTAGCTTACGTCCTATGATATTAAAAGACATTGCAAACGAAATCGAAATGGACGTATCAACTGTTTCTCGTGTCGCCAATAGTAAGTATGTAGATACACCTTATGGCACAAAGCTTATTAAAGAGTTCTTTAGTGAGAGTATGACCAATGATCAAGGAGAAGAGGTATCTACACGTGAAATTAAAAAAATATTAGAAACTGTTATCGAAGAGGAAGACAAGAAAAAACCCCTCACTGATGATAAACTAGCGGGTATCTTAAAAGAAAAAGGATATCCTATCGCTAGACGTACTGTTGCAAAGTATAGAGAACAATTAGATTTACCTGTTGCGAGGCTCCGTAAAAGAATCTAATGAAATATATCATTCGAAGTCTATCTTATATTTTCCATCCGCTGTTTATGCCAATAGCTGGTGTACTTCTTTACTTTAAAATATCACCTAGGTTTTTTAATACGTCATTCCTTTTTTCAAAATTGTTTGCCACAACAATCATGACTATTATTATTCCTATTTTAAGTTATTATATGCTTAAAAATTTGAATTTGGTATCAGACATAAATTTAAAGAATGTAAAAGAACGTCGTTATCCATTATTAATGCAGTTACTCTTTACATTTTTATTAATTCAAATTGTTTTTAAAGGCTATGAAATTCCCGAACTTCATTTTTTCTTTGTAGGAATTTTAGGATCAAGTCTTGCCGCACTAATATTAGCCCTATTTAATTTTAAAACAAGCTTACATATGATAGGCATATCTGGCTTAGTTGCATTTATAATAGGATTAAGTATTCATTTTAATCAAAACTTACTCCTACTTATTGCATTTTTAATTATAGGATGTGGCGGTACTGCAACCTCTCGATTAGATGCAAAAGCACATACCTACCGAGAATTAATTATTGGTTTTTTTGTAGGATCCTTACCACAACTCATGTCATTTAAGTATTGGTTATAGCAATCAATTATCTTATAGGAAATAAAACTGAAGTCCTAAACGGACCACTTGTAAATTTACCATCTCTTCATTAATGATAGCATCGTCATTAAATAACGTATTTAAACCATAATACGCCTGAAAATTAAATGCCCCATAACCAAAAGCAAAAGTTAAACCGTATTGTAATTTATTTAATTCAGGTAGATCTGTCTGATTGACTTCGTTACCTTCCTGTATAAATGTAGATTTAAATCTAAAGATATATCCTAATTGCACCCCTGTGTGAATACGCCAAAAAGCATATTTTGTTGGTGTAGATGTTCTCCATCTATACTGAATAGGCATTTCTAATGTGTAAAAAGTAAATCTATTTTTATCGGCATTTATATCTTCAGGTATTGCCGAAAATATAGTTGTATTTCCGTCGTTTTCTTCGCCTATAAAGAGGTCTTGATTAAAGGTATCTATAGACACTCCCAAACCAACACCTATAGCTTTATTTCGCCTCTTATTAAAAGGCATATCACGTATAAAACCTAATTGTAAGCTTCCACTAAGTCCATTTTGAGATACTGCATCAGGTTTATTAGACAACAAATTAAAAGTAACACCAATATACACTTGATCTTCTCTATACAAAGAATCAATCCCAGTATACATATATTCTTTAATATCTTCTTGACTCAACACTGTTTGTCCAAATAGTAAAAAAAGTAGTAAATAAAAAGAAGGATATCTCACAAGATTTGATTTATAACAAAGATACAAGAAATGATTCCTGATAAAAACATAAAAAAACGCCTTGATTTCTCAAGGCGTTTTTTTACTAATTATAAAATTTGAGTTTATTCAACTGACTCACCATTTGTTGTAATGAATACAATCTTAGGTAAATTGGCTTCACGTAATTCTTGTTTTACATCGTACACCAATCCTGCTTCTGCATTTTTATCAATTTTCAAAGCAACAATAGCTGAGCTCTGTAAATTTTCATCAAGTTTTGTTTGAACTTCCTGAAGAACAGCTGATTTCACTTCACTTACATCTACAATTCGATCACCGATTTGTACAATAGCTTCCCTAGATTTCCCTTTATAATTAGGACCTGGTTTACCAATAAATACAAAAACTGTTCTTTGTTTATCCAGCTTTTCAACTTGATTTGCCGGAGGCAATTGATTTAGAACTTTAAGATCATTTTTTCTAAGTACAGTAGCCACCATAAAGAAAAACAGTAACATAAATACGATATCAGGTAATGAAGCTGTATTCACAGGAGGAAGTTCTCCTCCTTTTTTCTTTTTAAATTTAGACATAGTATTAATTACTTTGAGGTTCTGCTTCAGAAAGTTTAAAAGGAATCAGTGCTCTAACCTCTTTTAATTTTTCTTTAGCTTTTTCTTCATTTCCTTCATAGTTTCCGGCCGCAATTGCAGCTTTAACTTCTGTATATTTCCATCCAAAAAGTCGTTGCGACTCTCTATCTCTAAGCTCATTATAAGCTGCTCCTAATTCATTCTGAACAGCTATATAGGTAGTGTAATCTGTTTTTCTTGCACTACTCATAGAGATTATGGCTTTATCTGGATTATCTGATGAACTTGGACTACGAGATCCTTGACAATAATCACAGTATCCTTCCTGACCAGCAGGAATTCCACCATTGTCTAAGAAATCTTTAGCCGCTTGGCGTAAATCTTTTAATTCCATTGGCTCGTCCTCTACCAAAAGGTCATTATTTGCATTTACTAATACTACAAATAAGTTTTTCTCTTTGATAATTGGAGGAACTATCTCATCATCTAATGGAGGAGGCAATTGCCTTACTAATCCTTTATCCTTGTCTATAGTTGTAGTAACTAGAAAGAAAATAAGAAGCAAGAACGCAATATCTGCCATAGATCCTGCATTAATTTCGGGTGCTGAGCGTTTTGCCATAATAAGTTATTTTACAAGTTTCTTTGCTCCTGAGAGCACCATTAATCCAATAGCAGTAGCTGCTAATATAAAAAACGAGTTGATTCCTGCTCCTACCCATTTCATCATATTAGGAGTAAGGTCTATTTCTTGTTTTACAGCTGCTTTCATAATATCGTCAGGTATCACATCTGAAGCTGTGAAATAAGATATCGCAATTACAAGTAAGAATATACCAACACCTATCAAAACATTCTTAGCATTGCCGCTAAAAAGTCCTTTTATAACAAAAATCACAACTAGCACTAAAATTAAAGCTAGTACGATATATCCGATAGTCATTAAGTTACCAATACTAGAAGGTACATCTACATTATTGATTCCTAATGCTTTTACTTCTTCTTGAAGTGGTTCACTATCAATTGTCCAAACAATACCAGCAATTACCATGGCAATAATACCAATGACACCTACTACTATTTTTAATATTTTATGTAATCCCATAATTTTTTAAAGTTTTTAAGGTATTACTAATTATTTTTTATGCTTCACTAACATATCAATTAGAGTGATTGAAGAATCCTCCATATCATTTACAATGCTGTCAATTTTAGCAATAATATAATTATAGAAAATTTGAAGTATAATAGCCACAATCAGTCCAAATACTGTTGTAAGAAGTGCTACTTTAATACCTCCTGCTACAAGCGCTGGATTCATATCTCCTGCTGCTTCAATTTTATCGAATGCTTGAATCATACCGATTACCGTTCCCATGAAACCAAGCATTGGTGCTAGTGCAATAAATAATGAAACCCAAGAAACATTCTTCTCTAATTGTCCCATTTGTACACCTCCATAAGAAACTACAGCTTTTTCTGCTGCCTCAACACCTTCACCTACACGGTCAAGACCTTGATAGTATATAGATGCAACAGGTCCTTTTGTATTACGACAAACTTCTTTTGCTGCTTCAACACCACCACTGTTAAGTGCGTCTTCTACGTTTTGTGCTAATTTCTTACTGTTAGTAGAAGCTAAGTTTAAGTATATAATTCTTTCTATTGCAATAGCTAAACCTAAGATAAGACATAAAAGAACAATCCCCATAAATCCAGGCCCTCCTTCTATAAAACGTTTCTTTAAATCTTGTGTGAAAGTTAGTTCTTCTTCTGCATCTGCATCTTGAAATGTTGCTCCTGCATCAACACTAGCAACTATTTGCTGTACTTGAACTGGAAGGGTTGTTTGCGCATTGCTGGCTTTAGTTGTAAAAGTCCCTAAAGCTACAACAGCTGCGATTGCCATAATAGAGAATAATTTTTTCATTGCTCTTGATCTTAAATTTAAATTAGTAAAGGGTTAAATATAGTAATTAATTAGATTAATTCTAAAAAAATAGCAGATAGAAACTCATTATACTTCATAGTAAGCATATCCTATACACTAGACTTGCTTACTTCTAATGAAATAGCTTGCTTTTAGCAAAAAAAGCAAGAATACGTTTCTATTTGTAAGAACTTAATAATAAAGGATATTTATTATTCTTTAATAAGCAGAGAGGAAGGGATTCGAACCCTCGATACGCTTTTGACGTATACACGCTTTCCAGGCGTGCGCCTTCGACCGCTCGGCCACCTCTCTAAAAAAGTTATAGACACCTATATCTAAACTTTTAATATATGATATAGCATTCTATAAATACCTTCCTCAAAAGGAGTGCCAAATAACAAAAAAAAACTGACCTGCTAAAAAGATATATCTTAAATTTATGTAAGCTCACCTCTTAAAGGAGTTTCATATACTGATTTAAAGACCTTTGGACCTAAATTCTGTCCCAATAAATACATCATTTTTGCAACAGCTGCTTCTACAGTGATATCCCTACCACTAATAACACCTGCTTTTTTAAGTCCTACACTAGTCTCATAATTACCCATTTGCACACTTCCAGCGATACATTGTGTTACATTTACTACAGGCACGCCACTCTTTATAACTGTTTTAAGCGCTTCTAAAAACCACATTTCTGTAGTAGTGTTTCCTGATCCATATGTCTCAAGAACTATACCTTTAATTTCTTTTATAGCTAGCATAGCTAACACTAAACTTTTAGGAATACCCGGATACATCTTTAAAAGCAACACGTCTGTAACTAGATTTTGGTGCACTTTAAAAGACTTTCTACTAGGTTTAAAGAGCAACTCTTCATGAACAGAAAGATGAACTCCTGAAGTAATTAAAGGAGGGTAATTAGGCGAATCAAATGCTTCAAAATGCTCTGCACTTACTTTTGAAGTTCGATTTGCTCTATATAACTTATATTCAAAATAAAGACACACTTCCTGTATGACAGGTTTATTTCTTTTTTGTAAAGCCGCTATTTGAATAGCAGTAATTAAATTTTCTTTTGCATCTGTCCTTAAATCACCAATTGGTAATTGAGATCCCGTAAAAATAACAGGCTTATTTAAATTTTCAAGCATAAAACTGATAGCAGATGCTGTATAACTCATCGTATCACTTCCATGTAAAACTACAAAACCTTGATAAGCGTCAAAATTAGTACTTATCAAATCACATAATTCATTCCAATACTCAGGATTCATATTGGAAGAATCTATAGGTGTTTCAAAAGAGGATGTACTAATATCACAATCTAATAACCGAAGTTCTGGGATATTTTGTAATAACTGATCAAAGTCAAAAGCTTTTAAAGCTCCTGTTTCGTAATCTTTAATCATACCTATAGTACCTCCAGTGTATATTAAAAGTATACTTGGTTTTGTACTCATAACTTAGCAGCGTTAATTACAGGATTTGCATACATCAGTAAAAAACTATCAATCTCTAATTGATTTTCCTTATTTACTCTACGCTCTAAACGTCTTTCAAAATGACGTAATTCCTTTTCGTCATACTTAGATGCATACTGATCTGTATTATGATATAAATCATATGCGATATAATTAGAAGGCCATAATTTATAATGACAATGTATACTATTATCTATTTCTGAAGCTAACCGTTTTAGTTTTTCATTATCACTTTGCTCTTCCCTATCTATTTGATCATAAATAGAAGGATCTAAAGGAGCCGCCTCTATGTGAATCCGTTTTTTAAAACCTAATGCACCTTTTAAAATACTATTAAAGTCTTCATTGTTTGTCTTTATATACGGTACATTCTCCTGTTTAGCTACAATTTCAGGAACCTTTAAAATATCAGTAGGATCATACTCATATGAAATAGCAATAGGAACTACATCTAACTCCTTTATATATTGCATTAATGGGGTTTTCCCTTTAGCCATGGTAATCATCTTAAGTACGCCTTGTTGTGTTGAATCATTACCATCTTTTGTACGACCTTCTCGTTGTGCCATCCAAACAGATCTTCCTTCTGACAATAAAAACTTCATATAGTCAGATAAAACTTTAGAACTTTTAAGCAATTCTCTTGGAGATTGATTACGCAACACCAAAAAGTTTCTATTCAGCTTAGACAATGCCATCAGAAATTCTTTCTGAACTAAATTATCTCCTATAGCTGATGCCGTTGTTATCAATCCATTATCTATTAAACCTACATTAATTAATGAAGTGTCTAATACGATATCACGGTGGTTAGATATGTAGAAATAAGGTTTATTAGGCTTTAATGTATCAAATCCAGCTGTAGTAAACCCTTCAGAACTTTTTGCTAATAGATTCTGAACTGATTTATAAATGACATTAGTTTGAAAATCATGGATAGAGTGACATCCTAATAATATCTCCTGAATCTCATGCATAGAAGCATTGGGAAATGTAAACTGCAATAGGACTTTAAACATAGGATGTCTAGAAGCTACCTGTAATGCCTCATTTACTTCAGTATCATGATAGGGTCGTATGTGATCAAATATGGAAATAATTATGTATTTAAGTTATTAGCCACAAAAGAAGCAAAATTATTTCAGTTTACTCGATTATAATAGACTAAGTTTATATTGTCTTTACATTAATAAATACAGCATTTGCATTTTCTGAGGTAATTTCTGCAATTTCGTTAAGTGGTTTTTGATAAATAGTTGCTAATTTTTCTGCTACTAATGTTACATAACTACTTTCATTACGTTTCCCTCTATAAGGGACAGGACTCAAATAAGGAGCATCCGTTTCTAAAACAATATGTTCCAGTGGGATTTCAGATAAAAACTGATCTATTTTGCCATTTTTAAAGGTAACAACACCTCCTATTCCTAATTTCAAATTATAACTTATTGCTCGCAAAGCGTGTTCTTTCGTCCCTGTAAAGCAATGAAAAATACCAAAGAGGTCCTCTCCTTTTTCACTTTCTAATACTTCAAAAACCTCATCAAATGCTTCTCGGCAATGTATTACGATAGGCAATTTATATTTCTTAGCAAGTTGAATTTGTCTTTTAAATGCATCTTTCTGTATCTCCAATGTACTTTTATCCCAATATAAGTCTATCCCTATCTCTCCTACTGCGTAAAAAGATCGTTGTTTAAATTGTGCTTCTACATGCGCCAATTCTTCTTCATAGTTTTCTTTTACATGTGTAGGGTGCAATCCCATCATCAAAAACATATGATCTGGGTATGTCGCCTCCAAGGCATACATACGTTCTGTATATTCAGAATCAATAGCAGGAATAAAAAAGCGGGTAACTCCAGCTTCAATAGCGCGTTGAATCATGACGTCTTGGTCCTCATCAAATGCCTCACTATATAAATGAGTATGTGTATCTGTAAATTGCATGGCCCAAAAATAGAAATAGCACAGCACACAACCTAACCTAATACTTATAGTTTTTTAAGAAGTTCTTGTGCTTCTATATAATTTGCTGCTTCTTGAGGCAAGGCTTGCAAGATTTGCTTACACTGATCTGTATCTCCTTGTTTCAAAAAACTGAGCGCATTATACCATTGCGCCTTGTATTTAAAAACAGAATTTCCTTGGCTAAGCACTGTAAAAATTTCGGTTGCTTCAGCATAATCTTCTATTTCTACAGAAGCAATTCCTTTGTAATATAAAACCTGCGTATTGTCTGGATCGTTTGTCAGAATGGTATCAAAAGAAACAATAGCCTCATGATATAACTTGTTGTTAAATGCTTTTTCCGCTTTCGCGAAAGCGGACTCATCACCACTCCTTTCTACCAAGTCTATAGATCCTTTAAAAGAGTAATCATCATAGCTCACATCTTGCATTTGAGACCAAAATATGGTACCAAAGACGAGTACAACACAAGCTGCAACAAGATAACGCAAAGGTTTAAAAGCAATAACCTTCACTTCTTTTTTCTTGGTTTTGGTCGTTTCTAAATGCGTATCTGCTAGGGTTTCTAAAGTATCTTTAAAGTGTGCTCTTTCATCAGAAAAACGATGACTTAAATGACCATTTAAATCCCTAAAGATGGTAAATGCATCTTTAAGAGCAGGGTCTGATTCCAGTCTTGACTCAAGATTTTCTTTTGCTTCAGGAGAAAGTGCTCCTTGGAGATAATCGTCAAAAAGTAGTATGGTTTTCTCGTCCATGACTATAGATTTTTAAGGGTTTGGTACTGCGCAGATCCTTGCACCATCTTAGTAAGTTTACCTATACAAAGTGATTTTTTCTTTCGAGCATATGCGTAAGACACTTCTAACTTTTTTGCTACTTCCTCCATTGATTTAATAGAAAAACTAAGCTTTAAGAGTTTCTTACAGGCGTCACCCATTTGCTCGAGCACTTGATTAAATAAGCTCGCTCTACCTTCATGCAAGGCTGTTTGATCTGCTTGTTGCTGCACGTTTGCATCTATAGATGTAATTTCTTCCTGTATTGTTACCCCTTCTGGTTTATTTTTTTTGAGCACATTAAACCACTTACGTTTACATATTAAAAAAAAGTAAGCATCAAAAGGGCAGGAAAGAGTTAATCCTTTTGTTTTTGCTTGATCATATATAGTGATAAGTGCTTCTTGAATAATATCCCTAGCAGCTGATTCATCTCCACTATTTTTCTGAATATACCCAACAACTTTGGGAGCAAAACGAGAGTAGATTTCAGCAATCAATTTCGTATCATTTGTTAGTAATGCCTTCACATATTTCTGATCAGCATGTACCTCGTAATCTCCCATATTTACTGGATTTGCAAGTAAATATAAAAAAAGTTTCAAAAAAAATTCAAAAAAGGGGTAACAATATAAAACCGCTGATGATATAAGGGTGTAAAACAAAAAACAAAACATCAAATTAATAATATTATGAAAACAACAAACATTAATGACACAAATCAGAAAAATAGTATGAGTGTGTTCGCAGCAATTAAATTATTCACTTTATGTATCGTATCACTTATCCTTATGGTAAGTTGTGAAACAAATGACGACGCAGATATCATAACTGAACTACCGGATGACACTGTACAAATATTTGGAGGATTAGAATATGCAAACAGTATTATAGAAGCACGCGAAAATGCTATTCAAACCTTTACTATAGATGCAACTACGGGAGGAACTATTATTGGAGAACAAGGAACTCAATTATACTTCCCTCCTAGTGGGCTTACATTTCTTGGGGGAGAACCTGTATCTGGAGATGTTACTATAGAATTTATAGAAATTTATAGCAGAGCAGATATGCTCACTCAAAACTTACCTACAAATGGAAAAAGAGATAATGGCGATATTGTTTCTATTATCTCAGGTGGTGAATTTTACATCAATGTGACTCAAGGAAACAATCAACTTGTAGTTGAAGTTCCATTTGGTTTAACAGCTCCTACAGCCGATTTCGATCCCGAAATGACTGTTTTCTTACCGGAAGATTGTGATCGATTAGATTGTGATGTTGTATGGGAAGAAGATGAAAATGCTAACATACAGGGAGGAGAAATTCAAAATGCAGATGGAACTTGGACTTCGGCATATTTTGCACCACTTACCAACTTTGGATGGACAAACTTAGATAGATGGTGGGCTTATGAAGATCCTAAAACATTAGTATATGTAGATGTTCCAGAAGGATTTAATGAAACCAATAGTGCGGTATATGTTTCTTATGACGGAGAGCCAAATGCATTAGCTTTTTTTGACACATATGATACCGATTTAGATATGTTTACAGAACACTATGGACAAATGCCAATAGGACTAGAAGTGCATTTTATATTTGTATCTGTACAAGATGGTGATTATGTATATGCTATTCAAAGTGCCACAATTGGAACAGATCATATCGAAACTATCACTACTACACAAACAACAACAGAAGCAGGTTTAACAGCATTAATCAATGCTTTACCATAAAAGTAAAATATAAAATAAAGACTAGCCTCAAAGCCTTATTGACTTTGAGGTTTGTCTCTTTTATTAACATTCATAGTTTTTACCTATATTTAAGATGCATTTACATCACCCCCCTTTTTGCATCTAACTAACAATCCATATTATGAAATACGTTCAATTTCTGTGCACGCTAATTTTGGCGGGATGCCTAACTATTAGCTGTTCTGAAGATCACGATTGCGAAGAAGGCCTTATTGAAACTCCAAATGCTATTGCGCCTATAGACGGTACTGATTATACAGCAAGTCTTTTAGATTGTAGATTACCTAAAGTTCAAACATTCACTATACAAGGATTTGCAGGAGGACAAATCACAGGAAATCAAGGAGGAACTATTTCAATTCCTGCTCAATCATTATTTAATCAAGACGGAACACCTATAGATGATCAAGTAGAAGTAAGTTTATTAGAAATGTTTAGTTCAGGAGATGTAGTTGCCTGCCAACTATCTACTAACACACGTAATACTTCAGGAAGTATAGAACCTACATTAAGTGAAGGGCTTTTGTTTTTTGACATCCGTTTTAATGGCAATCCTGTCGTGATACAAGGAGAAATACAAATTTTTATTCCAGAAGAAAACAACGCACAAGAGCAACTACTTTTTAATTCTCCTTCCTGTCCTGATATAGAGTGTATGGTCACTTGGGAAAACGCAGGCATTGCATTTCCTGCTGAAATCATAGACCCAAATGGCAATAATAGTACCGGATATAGTAGCAACACCTCTCAAACGGGATGGTATCATATTGGTCAATTTAATTCTAGTCAGAACGAGAGAACTATTATTTATGATGTGCCTCCTCCTGGGTTTAATAACACTAATAGTAATGTTTTTTTTAACTATAGAAATGAAAAGATTGCTGTCAGCTTATTTGAACAATATGACACAAGTTTAGGTGTTTTTAGTGAAGTATACAATGAGATCCCCATAAACACACAAGGACAATTAATTTTTGTATCAAGACTAAACGGAATGTATCAACTAGACACCTCTGAAGTAAGTGTAACACAAAGTGTTATTGGAGCAACCACTACTACAAATGAGACTACAGAAGAGCAACTCATAACCACAATCAACTCACTATAAGTTATGACAAAAAGATTTTTAATATCGCTACTCTTTATGGGTGTATTCAAATTTGTTGGTTACTCACAAACAACTACACAAGATACGCTTACAAGAAATGCTCCTATATTTTATGATGTGCTTGGTAATAAAGTTACCTATGGAGCAACAATGCCTGAGCTAAATCAAATTGCTGGTGCACCAAAAGCATATTATACGTATTACTGGGAATTTGGCGATGGAAATTATAGTAACGAAGAAAATCCCCAACATACTTATAAGAAAAAAGGAAACTACGAGGCTCGCTTATGGAGTACTAATAATTATGCAAATGGAAAGCCTCCTGCGAGTAGACCCAAAAGTGTCACTATTACAGATGATCAAAATGACCAATCCAGTTTGGATGATGGTCCTTCTATTAAAACTTCTCCATTTAAAGTAGATGAAGATCTTATTATAAAAACCAATCGCGATCCAATTCCTGAACAAGAACTTGTGGTGATCACCAGTTATAAAAATACTAAAGATTACACCACAAGCGGAAAGTTATATCTCTTTTACAATGATGAGTCTTTTAAAAATGATAACTTCAGACTTAAAGATACCCGTATTCATCATAACGAAACGATAGTAGAAGAACAGTTAATTACCGCCAATACCGGTATTGATTTTTCATCAGAATATCTAACATCTACAGACAGCTCTCCATTTGAAAAACCAAAGCTATCTTTTCGCGACAGCGTAAAAAAAACAAACCTTTTAAACACTATAGAAGAGTGTAAAACATTGTATCGCAATAGTCAGGTGATTGAATTTAAAGATATGCAGCCTGGGGAAGAGCGCAATATTTTTAGAACACTGGAGACCACTCCTGAAATGATTAAAGACACCAGTGCTATTGTTACATTACGTAGTGTATATGTTCCTGATGAGAACTATGAAAATCATACGGTAAAAGACACCGAAATGGAAATTGTCACCTCACATGACCCTAATAAAATGTCTTCCAATGGTACGTTAATGAACTATCGCTTGGTACGGTTTAAACGACTTAAGTTTAAAGTTCGCTTTCAAAATGATGGTGAAGGACCCGCAAACACCATCAGACTTGAAGTAGACACTCCTGAAATGTTTGATAAAAAAACGTTGAAAGTAGAAGACATGTACCCTCTATGTCGCATTTGTCCGAAGGGACGTGAAGTTGATTATTCATGCCTAGACACTATTTTCAAAAAAGACAAAATCATCTTTACCTTTAAGAGAATATACTTACCAGGAACTGCTCAAAAAAACGTAACAGAACGTGACTCTACAAAAGGGTTTGTAAAATATTCTATGAAGTTTGGAAAAGACTTCCATAAAAAGAAAACACGTAGTCGTACAGCCATTTACTTTGATAAAAACGAACCTATCTATACAAATTACAGTACCACTCGATTTACGCCTGGTATTTCTATAGGTGCAAAAGCAGGATATATTTTCAATCCTAATTTAGATAATGCTCGTGAGGTATTTGCAGGAGTAACGATATCGCCTTTCAAATCGTATCGAGGATATTTACAAGCAGAACTTTTCTTTTCGGCGTCATCTTTTGAAACGTTACGTGATTTTGAAGTAAGTGAAGTAAATGACATTGGTATAGAAAGCCTTACACGATTTACTGAGCAAGCAGACTCTCAAAATATCACCACCTACCTTGTCCCTATATCCTATCGCTATAACCTCAATAATTTTATTGCTCTTGGAACGGGGCCACAACTCAAATTAGATTTGAGTCAACAGTGTGACAGTCGTACAACAGGAGAATTTTCATTAGTCATTCCAGGAGAAGGAGAAATACGAGATGAAACCCAAGATACTTTTCAAGAAACCAAATGCGATAAAGGAATAGGCAACTTTCAGGCAGGTTGGTTTGTAGGTGCAAATTTTGGAGGTGCGCGTATTGGACCTAGTGGAGGCATACGATATGTGTATAACTTTAACGAGCCTCAATCACAAGTACAACTATACGGTATTTGGAAATTTTAAGTTATGTTTAAAAAGGTATTCTTTGCTATTTTTTCACTCCTATTTATAGGGAATTTACAAGCACAAGAAACATCTTTTTATAAAGTACTAGATCAATTTTTAGAAGTCCCGACCCAAGATAATTTTAGCCAATTAATTACCGCATCAGATAGTTTACAAACACCTAATTTAAAAAGCCATCTTGCAAAAGTAGTGGTAGATTGCAATATTGCATATTACCAAGAACGACAAGGTACACTTCATAAAGCCATTGCCAGATATGAAAATGCTATAGATAGATACAGTCAATATCAGTTGGAAGGATACGATATTGTAACCTACGCAATGATTCCGCTTGGAAATTTGTACACAAAAACCAATGCATATACTGAAGCTGAAAATTTGATTAAGGGATATATTACGCTTTCGCGAAAGCAAAACAATTCACAAGACCTCCTTTCTGGCCTTATTAATCTTTCAATACCGCTTCAAAATCAAGGAAAGTACACACAAGCTATTCGTATTCTAGAGGAAGCGTATGTCTTAGCACCTAAAAACAAAGACATACAGATGAATCTGGCGACCAATTACCTAAGTGTTGGAAACTATCAAAAAGCAGAAAACAAGGCAAAACAACTCATAAAAAAGGATCCTAATCAAATAAACGCCTATAAATTACTATCACAAATTGCACTTCAAAAAGGAAATACAACACAAGCTATTCAACTACTAGAAACTACTATTGAAATACAAACAAAGCTTCCTAATCAAACCCTAAGAGATATTACAAAATCTAAGTTAGCACTTGCACAAGCATGTATCATCCAACAAGATTACGAAGCAGCGATTACCCAATTGGAATACATATATAGAACTTGGCATCCTAATCATCCTTCTGGAAAAACACCTAACAAAACAAATCTGATCGCAGAAAACACCCTCATGGATGCTTTAGACCTCCATGCAGAAATTCATAAACAAAAAGATCGAAAAGAAAAAGCATTAGAAGCCTATGAAGGCGCTGCTGAGGTGTCTGACTTATTGAATTCTCCTCAGCTTTCTCAGCAATCTAGACTTGTTTTAGAAGCTTCAGATAAGAGAAGAAGTGAAGAGCGAATTAGCTTGTTATATGAATTATACCAAGATCAAAAAGATGTTACTTTTTTGGAAAAAGCAATACAAATAAGCGACCGATCTAAAGCCAGTTTAGTAAGCGAGGCGATGAATGACAAGGCAAAACTCTCGCAATATGCGCAAGACAACTTAGTTATTGAATATGAACAACGCACTCAAAAATTAGCACAACTGGAAGTACAGTTATTACAAAAACAACAGTCTACAGATATCAAAGGTTTAGAAGAGTTACAAAGCGTATACTCAAGTGAACTACTATTACAAAAGAAACTGCGTGAAGCGATTTCTAAAAAACATCCAGATTTAAAGCCATCCAAGGCTACTTTTACACTTCAGGATATCCAAACTAAAGCAACACAATCTCAACAAACTATTATAAGTTATTTCTTCGGGCTACAAACCGTCTATCAATTTGTAATAAGCCCTAACGAAATACGTTTCCACCAGATTGCTGTAGATAGAAAAGCACTAGATCAGTTATTTAATAGTTGTATAGTCTATAATAGGTATTTTGAAAATGCAAGTACTATATTGAATGACCCATCTGGTTTTAGCAAACAATCTTTCAATGTATTTAAGGCACTTCATATAATTCCATCTACACAAATGGTGATCATACCTGATGGTATACTTGCGTTTGTTCCTTTTAATACCTTACTTACCTCAGCGAGTACCCAACGTACTTTTAGTGAAATGCCTTTCCTACTCAAAGAAACGCAAACTACTTTTCAACGCTCCTATAAAGAATATTTAAAGCCAAATCTAGGTTTACAAGATGCTACCACCGTATTAGGAGTATTTCCTGTTTTTGAAAATACGTCTTTAGCTTTAGAACACTCAAAAGAAGAAGCAAAAGCCATACAAGAAACGTTCAATACTGAATTACTCATGAGTAACAAAGCTTCCGTAAATAATACATTTACAAAAGCATCACAACATACAATACTCCACTTTTCAACACATGCCTCAGGAGGTAGTTTTACAGAACCAGCTAGTATCGCTTTTATTGACAGATCATTATACCTGAATGAATTATATAGCAAAAATCTAAACCCAGATCTAGTTGTATTAAGTGCATGTGAAACTGGCATTGGACGTATTGCTTCTGGAGAAGGGCCTTTAAGTCTTGCCAGGGGATTTCAATATGCAGGTGCAAAAAGTGTCCTTTTTTCACTTTGGAAAGTAAACGACCAATCTACGGCAAATCTGATGAGTCGGTATTACATAACTCTTAAAGAAACAGTATCAAGAAACGCCAGTCTTCAAATCTCCCAACGCGCTTATCTTCAAGATGAAAACATATCTAACAGTAAGAAATCACCCTACTATTGGGGCGCCTTCGTATACTATGGCCCTACAGATATTCCGAGCCAACAAAATCATCCCTTATGGTGGTGGATACTGGGTATTTTTGGAGTACTTTTGAGCATTGTTTTGATCAGAAAATATGGCAAGTCTTAGAGAATTTTTATTAGCAAAAGGATATACACGCATTCGGTTATTCCCTACCCTCACACAACACCTAGAAATCACAGCCAAAATCAATGGTGTAAAAGGTTCTTTTATTCTAGACACAGGCGCTTCAAATTCATGTGTAGATTTCACATTTGCTGAGCATTTTAAATTAGTAAGCGAAGAAAGTGAAGTACTTGCTGCGGGTGCTGGCGCTACAGATATGCGCACAGAGTTATCTGAAGAAAATAGCATTAAAATCGGCACTTGGAAACGAGAAGATATTAACCTTGTACTATTTGATCTTTCTCATGTGAACACCGCTTTAGAAAATCACAACACACCGCCTGTACATGGCATTTTAGGAGCAGACATCCTCAACCTCGGAAAAGGAATCATTGATTATCAGTACACTTGCTTATATCTTAAAAAGTAAAATATAGCTTATATTGTAGGGAAAGATTTTATTAAAAATCTCGCCCTCAATGAGAATAATCTTACTTGTTTATCTTATATGCTACTGTTGTGTTTGTCATGCACAAAACAATGAGGTATATTTAAAACAATTCACCCAACAAGATGGATTGGAGATAGACAACGTCAATACACTCGAGTTTGATCAAAATGGATTTCTTTGGTTGGGCGGTGGTGTTAATCCAGCTCGCTCCAAACTTATAGCCAACGCAAATCCAACTATTTTACAACGCTTTAACGGAAATTCTTTTCATACCATCTCGACACCTGATGATAGTAATATTTTTGACATTTATAAAAGAAAGGATGGGCAATTTTACATCGTCACAGATAGTTCACTGTATCTTTTTGATCCTATCACTACCAAATTTATAAAAATACACCTACCCATACACACAAAGATTTCCTCTGTTTTTGAGTATCAAGACAAAAACTATGTCATTACTCAAAATAACCTTGAAGTGATTGTCAATATCATACATCCTGATTTAAAATTAGAAGAAACATTTCGATTTACTACAAAGGTTAATCGTATTAAGATAGATAAAAAAACACAGTTTATTCCTTTTGAAGATGTCGTTGTTATTAGTGATGACAACTTCCCTATCACCTTTGTTACTTGGGAAGGAGATGTCGTAAAAACCATTGACCCAAAAGGGTTTGAAAACGAACGAGAACTCGCTTTGCGTAAAAAATGGATTGATGGACATTTCCAAGTAAATGGACAACACTATGCACTCTTATACAATTACCATCAAGTATATCGCATAGATCCCAAAGCAATGGAGCTAATCCCTATAACGGCTACAGAAAATCAAATTCTTAGTACTATTTTAAAAACGTACAATGACCCAAAAGGAGGACATACCATTATTTCATCCTATAATGATCAATTATCTATACAAACATTACATAAAACGAAAGGATTAACCACTGTATACGAAGACAAAAAATTTGGCCCTGCTAGTAGTTTTGAAATCGTATCCAAAGACATACAACGTGATGCTTGGTTTACAACTAACAATACATTACACTACATAAAATTCCCATCAGATATTGTAACGACATTGCTCCCTGACAAAGAGATAAGAGCCATAACGCCTTTCTCAGAAAAAAAACACCTTATTGCTACAGAAAAGGATGGATGGCAGCTTTTTAATAGCAGTAACAACACCATAAAACCTTATACCATTCTTGAACAAGGAGACGTTTTAAAACCATCCTCCTCTCGTAATTTTTTTATAGAAGGCAGTACGATATGGAGTAATGATACTGCTGGAGGAATTATTGAGGTAGACACCTTAACACGAGAAATACAGTATTATAGACATTACCCTGTAATATGCATGGTACGCCCTACAGACTCAACCATTGTGTATGGAACCAAGGGGTACAATCTTATGGAGTTTAACACACATAAGAAAACCCACACACCTCTGGTAGCTACAGATTCCTTAGAGATTTATGATCTTGAGTGGCGTAAAGCAGATAATCACATCATAGCAAGTACAAGTAAAGGAGTACTCACCTATGATCTTAGCTCAAAAGAGCATGCATTATATAATGATCCGACACAGCTACCCGACCCTTTTCTTCTTATGGGAGAGTATCACCCTGAGTATGGATATATCCAAGGGTCACGTTCTGGCATCATCACCACGTTTGATCTTGAGACTAAAGAATTCAAAACCCTATATGAAGACGACCTCCAGGCAGGTATTGCAACCATTCTTTTTGACGATCAAGACAATTGGTGGATCAACACCTTTAACGGCATTGTATCCTTCAATCCAGCATCAAAACAAATACATCGCTTTTCTGTAAAAGACGGATTTACAAATAATGAAGCCAATAGATATAGTGCTTTAAAGACAGAAGATGGATTTTTGGTAGGTACCATACAAGGGTTAAACTTTTTTGATCCAGAAAAACTTCAGCCAGAAATCAATACAGCGCAAATCGTTCCTTTACGTATCAGCACCTATAATACACAAGATAAAAAATATAGCGTATCACATAATCAGTTCGCTTTCGCGAAATCGAGCTTGCGAGATTCACGACCATTGGGAGAGCAAAGCGGTAAAGCAAAAACCATCACACTCCCATCAGAAAATCGTGCCTTAGAAATTGGTTTTGCCTTGACACAACCTGATGTAACACGAAACGAACGCTACCGCTACCGCCTTGATGATAAAGAATGGGTATCTATAGGAAATACACAATCCATACGCTTTCCAAATCTTGCTGCTGGAAACTACCTTCTAGAAATTGAAGCACTAGACTTTTCAGGCAAGAAAATTGGAGACTCCCTCCTACTTCCCATATACTCCAAAGATTTCTTTTATAAGACCTGGTGGTTTTTCCTAATCATAACAGTAATCATATCTAGCATCCTTTTCTGGATGCTCAGACAACAACAACTTCGCAAACGCCTACAAGAAAGCTTTTCACAAGACTTAATGCAATCGCAAGAAGAAGAACGCGCTCGCATTGCTAAAGATTTACATGATAGTGTTGGTCAGCAACTCACCTTAATCAAACAAAAACTTCAAAAACAAGGAAAAACAACTATAAGTGAGCTTACCCATAAAGCCCTAGAAGAAATACGTCATATCTCTCGAGGATTGTATCCTACCATTATCAAACAATTAGGGCTAAGCGGTAGTATTGAGCAGTTACTCTATGACGTAGATGAACAAACCGACCTTTTTGTCTCAGCAGACATTGATGATATTGATGATCTTTTTGACGAAAATGAAGCACTACACATTTACCGGTTTGTTCAAGAAAATGTATCTAATATTATAAAACACGCTTTCGCGAAAGCATTCTCAGTAACGGTTCAAAAAGAAAAAAACACGATACAAATCACCATAAAAGACAACGGAAAAGGTTTTAAGGTATCTGAAAAACAAAAGAACCATAGTTTAGGATTAAAAACCATGGAAGAACGTATTCGTATATTAGCAGGAATAGTAACCATAGAAAGTAGTCAAACATCAGGAACAGTAACCACGGCACAAATCCCCCATAGTTATGCAAAAAAATGACATACACCTACTCATAGCAGATGATCACCCATTACTATTGGAAGGGCTTAAAAACGCACTACATACCCACGGATATTCACATATAGTAGCCGTAGAAAATGGCGCGCTCGCATTAGATTATATAAAAGAAGAACAACCCCATGTCGCATTACTCGATATTGAGATGCCCTTATTAACAGGGTTTGAAGTCATTAAAAAATGTCAAGCATTAAGCGTTACTACACGTTTTATTATTTTAACCTCCCACAAAGAAAAAGGCTTTGTTTTAAAAGCTAAAAAATTAAACATTGCTGGATACATCATAAAAGACGAACCTTTTATGGAGATAGACAAATGCATTCAAGAAGTAGCAGCAGGAAACACCTATTTCAGTGCGACATTTGATGCTGTTTTTGAAGGAGAAATCAGTCCTCAACTACAAAAAGTCAAACTTCTATCTCCCTCAGAACGTACCATCTTACGACTTATTGCTCAAAATAAGAACTCTAAAGAAATTGCAGAATTACTCAGCATTTCTGTACGTACGGTACAAAAACATCGTGCTAATATCATTGCAAAACTAGAATTACCTACTGGCTTAGACTCTCTTTCTGTCTGGACCCAAGAACATCAAGAATTGATACTCTCTATCTAAAATAACAAAGAAAATAGAGCAAAGAGCAGAGGAATCAAGGGTAAATATATTTTTTTCTCTTTACTCTTTCTTCTGATTATGTCACCTCGAGCGCAGTCGAGAGCTCGTGTAACTATACCTTAAAAACTTCTCGACTGCACTCGAAGAGACATACATGGTGATACCTTTCCATTAAACCAGAAATAGAATAGCACTCTAACGATAGCGTAGTACTCTATTTTTATTTTGCAATGTAGAATTCAGGCGTAACCTATGGTTCTCATTTCTGGAGAAAAACTCAAAATTCACACCTACCTAGCCCTTACTTCGACAAGCTCAGCACATCGCCTTCTTAGGAGGGAATTTCGTCAAACTGAACTTGTTTCAGTTTCTCATTAGCGTGATGAGATTCTGAAATGAATTCAGAATGACGTATTAAGTTGCTTTTTTCAATTTTCTTTTTCGCAACCGGTCATTTCGGTACACTTCGACAGGCTCAGTACAACGCTATTTTCGCGTAAAGCGAAAATCACTCAACCACCTTACATTTATATTTTAGTAATCATACTACACATCTAACACCAAATAACTTTAAACTTCTAGCGTCATCTTGAACTTGTTTCAAGATCTCATGAGCCTAACAATTAGTGTGATGAGATTCTGAAATGAATTCAGAATGACGTATTAAGTTGCTTTTAGATAGCTTTTTTAAATCTATTTTCTTTTCTTTTTTCAACTTCAATTTCAACTTCATTTTTCATCATGGTAACTTCGATACAATTCTGACTCCGTCAGAATCACTCAGTCACCTTTTCTTTTTTCAATTTCAAGTTCGATTTCAAATTCAATTTCAATTTCGTAATCAATCATTTCGATACACTTCGACAGGCTCAGTACAACGCTATTTTCGCGTAAAGCGAAAATCACTCAACCACCTTACATTATATATTTTAGTAATCATACTACACATCTAACACCAAATAACTTTAAACTTCCAGCGTCATCTTGAACTTGTTTCAAGATCTCATGAGCCTAACAATTAGTGTGATGAGATTCTGAAATGAATTCAGAAGGACGTATTAAGTTGCTGTATTCAACTTCAATTTCGTAACCGGTCATTTCGGTACACTTCGACAGGCTCAGTACAACGCTATTTTCGCGTAAAGCGAAAATCACTCAATTACCTTTTCAACTTCGATTTCGATTTCATTTTCAGTTTCAAGGACTACGTACCCCTACGTAATTTTTGCAGGAGGTACGTATAGGTAAAGAAAACTCTTACGCCTACTTTTACATCCTAAACTAGCATCCCTATTGTTATGAAAAAAATACTACTTATTATTATTTGCATTACTAGTATCACAAATGCTTTACAAGCACAAGACACCTTTACTAGAGACGATTTAAATTACGAAGTAACATCGACTGTTTTTCCATTTACAGTAAAAGTCACTGGTCGAGCAACTAGCACAAGTAACATTATTATTCCTCCTACTGTAATAAATGATGGTACTAATTATAGAGTAACTACTATAGGGGCAGCAGCTTTTGACCAAATCCAATTAGATAGTGTTAGTATTCCAAATACGGTAACGACTATTGAAGCTATAGCTTTTCGACTTTGTGGATTAACAAGCCTTACATTACCAGACAGTTTAATTAGTATTGGAGAGGCTGCTTTTGCTGCTAATAGTTTAATGGGCACTCTTATAATCCCTAATAGCGTAGAGACTATAGCTTCAGGTGCTTTTTCTGGGGCTTTTTCTAGTAGCACAAATATAAGTCTTACAATAGGAAATAGCGTAACAAGTATAGGGGAAAGCGCTTTTTCAGGAGGTATTGGTGTTTCTAGAGGGGTAGATGCAGTTACTTTTGAAAGCCCTAGTAGTTTAACGAGTATAGGACAAAGAGTTTTTGCGAATAGTAAAATAACAAGCCTTACGATTCCAAGTAGTGTTGTTAATATAGGTGAAGAAGCTTTTGAATTTGGTAATTTAACCGAGCTCATTATTCCCGACAACGTAAGTAGCATAGGAGCGCGCGCTTTTGCAGGGCACGAATTAATAAATATCAATATCCTTACCAGTTCAGCTAGCATTGGCCCACAAGCTTTTTCTAGCAATACATCCCTTGTCACAATAAGATCAAATATTGCATCAAATATTCCTACGTACATTAGTCATGTTGCTTTTCCAGAAAATGTTACTTTAATAGTACCTAACGGAACTATAAATGCGTACGAAAATGCTGGCTGGGATGAATTTACTATTGTAGAACAAACAGTTACTATTAATGATATAACCTACACCCCAACTTCTCCAACTACAGCAAGTGCTATTGCATATAATAATAATGGTAACCAAGGAAGTATCAATATTCTATCAAGCGTAACGAATAATGGTACCAGTTTGATGGTAACTAGTATTGGAGAAGCTGCTTTTTTTAATAGTGCTATAATAGAAGGGGTTGTGATACCCAATAGTGTAACAAGTATAGGTGCTCGTGCTTTTGAAGGTAATTTTATTAATAGTATTACCCTACCTAATAGCCTTACGAGTATTGGAGAAAGAGCTTTTTTTCTTAATTCAATAACAAGCGTTATCATTCCGAACAGTATTACAAGTATAGAAGCTAGTACTTTTGGTAATAATTCATCCTTAGAAACTGTTAGTATTCCAAATACGATAACTACTATAGGAGCTAGCGCATTTGTAAATAATGATTTACTAGAAGTTGTGATCCCTGATAGTGTAGAGACTATAGGTGATGGAGCTTTTTTTGGTAATTCACTAGAAAATATCACTCTTGGAAGCAGTGTAACCAGTATTGGTTCAAGGGCTTTTGAAGATAATAGAATATTTTTTCTTACAATACCCGATAGTGTAATGAGTATAGGCGAAGATGCTTTTTTAAATAATTCATTAAGAGAAATTAGTTTAGGAAATAGTCTTACCAATATTGGAAATCGTGCTTTTGCAAATAATCCGCTTGTTGATACATTAACTTTACATGTTGAAGAAAATATCCCTACTTATAACACTACTATTTTTTCGGATGAAGCAGGTGGAGACATACGACAAAATATTACCGTAGAAGTACCTGTTGGAACAAGAGAAGCTTATTTAAATGCAGGTTGGACAGGGTTTAAAACACTTGGAGGAAGATTTACAATAAACAATATAACCTACGAAACAACCAGTGCCTCTACGGTAAAAGTATTTGATTACAATGATGCAGGAGGGACTGTTGTTACGATTCCTGCTACTGTAGCAAATAATGGAGTTAATTATAATGTAACAAGCATAGGTGCAGCTGCTTTTGAACTTAACGGCCTAACAGAGGTAACGATTCCTGATGGTGTAATTAGTATTGAGCAAGCAGCTTTTTTTGATAATAACTTAACAGAAATTACGATTCCGAGAAGTGTAACGAGTATTGGAGGATTTGCTTTTGCTAATAACCCTAATTTAACTTTGGTAAACTCATTTATACCAGACAACATACCCACATATGATAATTACTTTACCTTATCAGCAACAATTATTGAAATAACAGTTCCAATAGGCACAACAGAGGCCTACGAAAGCGCAGGCTGGGACTTAGGGAGTTTTACTTTAATTATAGAAAGAGAAGCAACTATGTTTACGGTTGATTTTATAACCTATATAGAAACCTCACCATCTACAGTAAGTGCTATAGATTATGATGTGGCAGGAGGTACTGTAGTGAACATTCCATCAACAGTAACAAACAATGCTATTGACTATAGTGTAACCAGTATAGGTGCTATTGGAGGAGATGATTTTACCTTTTTTGGTAAAGGTCTAACAGAGGTTACCATTCCTAATAGCATAACGACTATAGGGGATCGTGTTTTTCAAACTAATTCATTAACAGAAGTTACCATTCCAGATAGTGTTACTAGCATAGGAAACTCTGCTTTTGAACGTAATTTACTCGAGAGTATTGATATACCTAACAGTGTAACTGTTTTAGCACGTAATGCTTTTCGATTTAATAGATTAAGCAGTGTTCACTTTGAAGAACCCAGCCAGATTACTAGTATAGAACGAGAAACTTTTGAGGGGCAAGGAGCTGCTCAAGGCGAAGCTTTATTAACAGCAGTTACCATTCCTAGCAGTGTAGAAACTATAGGAATAGCAGCTTTTGGTAGTTGTGGCTTAACTGCGGTAACCATTCCTAATAATGTAACAACTCTAAGCGAGCGAGCTTTTGGTTTTAATCAATTAACAAGTGTTACTATTGGAAATAATGTAACAAGTATAGGTGCTAGTGCTTTTGGATTTGCAGCACCCTCTTCTCCTGGTACGGGTGAGCATAGTGTGACCTTTTTAGGTGCTACTCCTCCTACAATAGAGTCTAATAGTTTTGCACAATTCACCACTCCTAATCGCTCAGATCTTACGCTCACAGTCCCTTGTGATGCATTAGATACTTATACCAATAGTGCTAATTATAACGATTTTCATGCCATTATTTGTCCTAGTATTATGACGACATGGGACGGTTCTATGTGGTCTCCAGATGTACCCGGACAAAATGATATGGCCATCATTGCCGGCGATTATAACACCGCCACAAATGGAAATCTTGATGTAAACACCCTAGAAGTACAAGGTGATACTGCGCTTGCTACGCTTACCGTAGCAGACAACACGTATGTGCAAACCCAAGGAGATATCACTGTTAATACTAACGGTGCCATAAATGTAGCTAACGCAGGAAGCATCGTACAGGTAGAAGAAGATGCTGTGACTATCAATAATGGAAGTATCGCTGTCGCGAAAACAACCCCAATCATAGACGATCGTAATTTTGTAGCCATGAGTAGTCCAGTTACTGCCGAAGCTAGAGATCGAGTCTATGGAAATTCTAGAGCCGTTTTTAGTATCATCCCTAGTAACTTTGTACCTTTTACAATTGACTTTGTGGAGTTCCCAGAATTTGAGTTTTCAGAAAACTTCCTTGATGATAACAATGATTATTTATTACCTGTCACTGGAAGTACTGCTTTACCAAGTGCAGGTATCGGACAACTCATATTCCCACAACCAGAACCCAATGTAGGAGATGGTGCCTATACCCTTACCTACACACAAGATGTCATGAATCCGGGAACCTTAAACTCAGGAACCATATCGGTGCCGATTAATTACAATGGCCCTGCGACTACCAACAACTATAATCTATTAGGAAATCCATATGCTTCGGCGATAGATGTCACAGCATTTATTAATGCTAATGATGCGATAAACGAAGTGTACTATTGGGATCATATCACCAATCCTACATCAGAGCTTCCTGGTTTTGGAACCAGTAACTTCTCTATGAATGATATTTCGATACGTAATGCCATAATGGGTATTGCTGCCGTAAATGGAGGAACACCGCCTAGTCAGTTTATGGCTTCTGGACAAGGATTTGGTATCAAAGCAGATCAAGCAGAAATGGTCGCTGGAACACCTGTAGTATTTACCAATAGCATCCGTGTGACTGGAAATAATGATGGCTTTAGAAGTAGTGATACCAGTACAGATATTGATAAACTATGGCTCAATTTGACTACAACCGCTTTTGACGAAGCCATTGCTCAAACAGGTATTGGGTTTACATCTAATGCTACTCCTGCGATTGACAAAGGCTATGATAGTCCGCGAGTGGGGACCTTCTTATCTCTATTTACAACCCTAGATTCTGGAGAACTATTGGGTATTCAGTCAAGAGAAACTTTTGATGCTGAAATGGAAATTGCGCTTGGCTTTTCCACCTCTATTGAAGAAATAAGCCCGTACACCATAAGCATCGGCAACCTTGAAGGAATCGCCATAGAAAATGCAACCGTTTTTATCATTGATCATGTGTTGGATACCATTGTTAACCTAAACGAACAACCCTATACCTTTACAGCTCAAAAGGGTCTATACACAGACAGATTTACGATGGTTTTCCAAGAGAGTGAGATATTGAGTACAGACGAAGAAAGCTTTCGCGAAAGCGGAATTACCCTCTACCCTAACCCATCACAGGGTCAAGTGACACTCGCATATGCTGGATCTTCAATACTAGAAAATGCAGTCATTACAGATGTAAATGGAAAAATCGTTAGAACTATTGATCTAAGTAGCTTCAATCAATCACAAACAATGGACTTAAGTGCGCTTGCCAGAGGAATGTATTTTATACAAATCACATCGCAAGAAAATACGGTTACTAAAAAATTGATTTTACGATAATGATATACTCCTAAAGTATAAGGAAACGTAGAATAAAATGGAATATGGATTGGGGGATCACTATACCATTTTACCAAAAAGACTGAACGCAAGTTCGGTCTTTTTTGATTTTATATTCTCTTCATTCCCGGGAACCTGCCTGTCGTCAGATAGGGGAGGGAATCTCAACTTGTCATCTCGAGCGCAGTCGAGAGCTCGCAAAAATACATACCTAAAACTCCTCGACTACGCTCGAAGAGACAAACATAATGTGATCCCTTTTCGTAATACCATAAATAGAATAACACTCTATCAATAGAACATTACTCTATTTTGCATTATCATTTTGTAATGTAGAATTAGAGGTTAATTAATACGTCATCTTGAACTTACCTGTGCTGTACTTGTTTCAGCATTTCAAGACCCCATAAATTTGATAACTAGTGTGATGAGATTCTGAAATGAATTCAGAATGACGTATTAAGTTGCTTTATTCACTTTTCTTTTTCAAATTCAATTTCATAACCAGTCATTTCGATACTATTTTCGCTTTAAGCGAAAATCACTCAATCTCCTTACTTTTTTCACTTCAAAAATCTAAAATTAGAAATCTACAATATTCATTCTATACTACGTACCCCTACGTAATTTTTGCAGGAGGTACGTATAGGTAAAGAAAACTCTTACGCCTACTTTTACATCTTAAACGAACATCCCTATTGTTATGAAAAAAATACTCCTTGTTTTTATTTGTATCATCAGTATTACAAATACGCTACAGGCACAAACTACATACACCTACACAGGAACAGGTGACTGGACAGATACTGCAAATTGGAGTCCTTCGTATCCTGGACTGTTTATACCTAATGGTGACACCGCCATTATTTCGGAAGGTTCTCAAGCTACAGTGCCTAATGGTAGCGGTGGTATTAGTATTGAAGGAAGAATAGATATTGATGGGACACTTATTATTAATACCACCTCTTCTTTTTCAACTATAAGCCCTTTATTTAATATTCGTATTAATTCAACAGGAACCCTCCAGAATAATTCTACCATTTTTAATGACGGCAATTTTATAAATTCTGGTATGCTCATCAATAATGGTTTTATAAATAACGATCGTTTATTCTCAAGTGGTGGTAGTGGTGATTTTAACAATCAAAATGTTATTCGCAACAGAACTGGAGGTGAAATGAATTTGTTTAGTAGTTCTCCATTTGTGAATATGAATTCCGGTATCTTTAATGATTTTGGCGGGCAATTAACCCTATTAGGATCTAACTTAACAGGAAACTTTAGCAATTCTGGCTCCATTACATTTTTTAATGCAGGTCTTTTAGGTACGTTAACCAATACCGATACTGGAACGATAGCTAACCCTGATAGCAATTTCACTATTCTTTCTGGCGGAACGATTATCAATGATGGCACCATAAATAGTATTAGAAATTTTTCGATATCAAATGGAGGAACATTAACTAATAGTGGTTTCCTTAATATTAACAACTTCACCTTTGCAATAAACAGTGGTGGGGTACTTACAAACTCCACAACAGGCACTATTACCAATAATGCAACTTTCATTAACAACAGTGATCTTACGAACAATGGCTCTCTAATTAATAATAATGTTTATACCAATAATGGATTCCTACGCGGCACCAATATAACACATACTAGTGATTTTGTTAATGCAGCTTTAGGAGATGTAAGCCCTGGAGGTATACTTCCAGAAAATCCAATAGGCACCTATACGTTTAATAATAACTTTATTCTACAGTCTAGTGGATTTTTCCCTACCCTTTTTATTGATATTAATGGCAATACTCAAGCGGGTATTGACTATGACCGAGTAAATGTGACTGGAGATATTACATTAGCAGGTAGGCTTCTTGTTCAATTACCATTTGGTTATACTCCTCAGATCGGCGATGAGTACACCATACTCACTGGGGCTAATGTATCAGGAACTTTCGATCAAACGTCTTTACCTCCATTAGCTATAGGATTGATATGGGAAATAAATTATAACCCTACCAATGTTGTCCTAACCGTACTAGCTGGTTGTCAAGTTCCAGTAACATTTACTGCACCAACAGCTATTTGCTTAGATGCAGGTGTACAAGCTAATCTAAGCGGTGGATTATCAGAAGGTGGTGTATACTCAGGTCCTGGAGTTACTGATGACGGTAATGGAATGACCTATAGTTTTGATCCCCAAGCAGCAGGTGCTGGAATACATGTCATAACCTACACTTTTATAGATGGAATTGGGTGCTCTGATAGCGCTAGTGACACCATAGAAGTATTTGATTTACCTATGATAACATTTGTTTCGCCAGCGCCTATATGTATAGATGCAGGTGTACAAACTGGTTTAGGTGGCGCTACTCCATCTGGCGGAGTGTACTCAGGTCCTGGAGTTACTGATGACGGTAATGGAATGACCTACAGTTTTGATCCCCAAGCAGCAGGTGCTGGAATACATGTCATAACCTACACTTTTATAGATGGAATTGGGTGCTCTGATAGCGCTAGTGACACCATAGAAGTATTTGATTTACCTATGATAACATTTGTTTCGCCAGCGCCTATATGTATAGATGCCGGGGTACAAACTGGTTTAGGTGGCGCTACTCCATCTGGCGGAGTGTACTCAGGAACAGGAGTGACCGATGATGGTAACGGAATGACCTATAGTTTTGACCCAGCAGCAACTGGATTAGGAACATATACAATAACCTATGAAGTGGCAGATACTAATGGATGTACTAACAACGTAGCAGAGAGTATAGAAGTCGTTCCTTTACCTGTAGTAGGCTTTACAGCCCCACCAAATCTAGCCGTAGATGCAGGGATACAAACGGGGCTTAGTGGCGGTACACCAACGATAAGTATCGCATCAACAACAGTTATATTAAATCTTGATTATGAGGACGTTTTTGGTCCTGGATCTGGTGTAACAGGAGCGGAGATCGTATTTGATCCTTCAGGTGCTATGATATCAACAAACCTTGTTTTTTTCGGTAATGCTAATGGCAATGTAGCCCCATTAATAAACGCAACTGCTTCGGGTGCGACTATAACGTTAGATTTTGAAAATGGCCCAATAGGTACCTTTGTTTCAGATGTTCCTATCATAGGGGCTACAGGAAGTTTAAATTTTATCTCAGGTACTGACTTGATTATTGATGGAGATAATTTTAGCTTTTTGTCGGCTACAGGAACTGCAACTACAGATTTTGTTGGCTCTCGTCTATATACTGGCTCAGGTGTTACAATGGATGCCAATGGAACTACCTATAGCTTTGATCCAGCAGTTGCAGGCTTAGGTACGCATACAATTGAGTTTACATTTACAGATGATAACGGTTGTGCTGCTACTGCCAGTGATACCATAGAAGTGTTTACTGAAATGTCAGAATTTATAACCACTTGGAAAACCGATAATCCGGGCACTTCTAATGACAACCAGATTACGATACCTGCCATAGGAGGCAACTATACCGTAGATTGGGGAGATATGTCTACGCCTGATACCAATGTAAGTGGAGCGATTACCCATACGTATACCACAGCTGGAACGTATACAGTAACGATTTCTGGAACATTCTCAACGATATTTTTTAATAACGGAGGAGACCGCGAAAAAATCCTTTCTGTAGAGAATTGGGGAAATTCCGTATGGAATTCCATGGGAAGAGCTTTTCATGGATGTACCAATTTGGTTATAAACGCACTGGATGCTCCAGATTTATCTCAAGTTACAAGTATGGCGGGAATGTTTGATGGGGCTACTACTATAAATCAGGATATAGGACACTGGGATGTAAGTAATGTAGAGAATCTCGATGGGATGTTTAGAAACACACCCTTTAATCAAGACATCAGCAGTTGGGACGTGAGCAATGTAAGCGTTTTTGCCTTTATGTTTGATGGTGCCTCTACGTTCAATCAAGATTTAAGTGCTTGGGGAACTCGTTTAGGAAGTGCCGATAATATGGCTTCTATGTTTAGAGGTGCTACTGCTTTTAATGGAGCAATAGAAAACTGGGATGTAACCACAGTCACTAATATGGTAGGGGTATTTGAAGGTACTGCTTTTAATAGAGACATCAATACTTGGGATGTAAGTAATGTAAGCAATATGGCTTTTATGTTTTCTGATGCGACTGCATTTAATCAACCTCTGGATCAATGGGCAACACGCTTAGGAAATGTGACGGATATGACTAACATGTTTGAAGGAGCTACTGCATTTAATCAGGATATAAGCAATTGGGATGTGAGTACAGTACAATTAATGGCAGGCATGTTTTCTAGCGCGACCTCTTTTAATATACCTATTGGAGCTTGGGGAACAAATACAGCCAGTGTTGTCAATATGGAATTCATGTTCAATGAAGCAACAAGCTTTGATCAAGATTTAGGAGGTTGGAATGTAGAAAATGTAAGCAATATGACTGCGATGTTTTTTGGTGTTACCCTTTCTGCCGACAATTATGATAGTCTGCTCACAGGATGGAGCACGCAAACACTTCAAAACGATGTAGAGTTTGATGCAGGAAATAGTGGTTATTGTACTGCAGAAGCCGCTAGACAAAGTATTATAGATACCTATAATTGGCTTATTATAGATGTAGGCGTAGAAAATATCCCACCTGTATTTATGGACTGTCCTACAGACATAATGATACCTGAACCTACAAATCCAACCGATTGCGGAGCCATAGCTACTTTTGTGACACCTACTGCAACAGATAATTGCTCTACAGTAACTGTCACTCAAATTGAAGGACTTGCATCTGGTGAATTTTTCCCATCAGGAACTACTGTAGTTACTTTTGAAGCAGTAGATACTGCTGGAAATGTGGCAACATGCTCTTTTAATGTTATTGTTGCTAATAGCACACCACCTGTTGCAGTGTGTCAACCTTTTACCTTACAACTGGATGCAAATGGGATGGCTACCCTAAATCCACAAGATTTAGATGGCGGTAGTACAGATGATTGTGATAGCATAAATCTTAGTGTAAGTCGTACTACTTTTGGTTGTGCAGATGTAGGAACCCCACAAATGGTCACACTCACTGTAGATGATGGTAGTGGTAATATAGATACCTGTACTGCGATGGTTACGGTAGAGGACTCCATTGCGCCTACGATTAATTGTCAAGATCTCACCGTAGATCTCGACATGAGTGGTACAATTACTTTAGATCCAGCAACTGTTTTAGCAGACTTAGCTTCTTTTGAAGTAGTCCTTGTAAGTGGAAATAATGATTCAAATTTACCAGGAAGTTCTGATATTACAGTACCTATCACCGAAGATGTTACCATCACTTTTGATTGGGCCTATGCAACTGATGATGGGGCTGAGTTTGACCCTTTCGGATATCTCCTCAATGGTGTATTTACAGAACTAACCGATATAGCTGGTGATGAATTCAATCAATCGGGTACAGAAAGCATAATGCTAAGTAATGGTGACACTTTTGGATTTAGAGCCTTTACGCTAGACAACACCTTTGGTCCTGCGACAACTACTATTACTAACTTTCAACCAAGCTTTCAAGGGCAATTTGCCACTGCAAACTGGACCGAAACCCTTACCGAATCAGATGGTTCTGCGGTGATCAACGAAAATTTAGCTGTTTTTGATGCCTGCGGGATTGCCTCAATTACCATGGATCAAACCACATTTACGACAGCAGATATAGGATCAAATCCAGTAATGTATACCGTAACCGACGTACATGGAAATGTAAATACGTGCAATGCGTTTGTGAATGTATTTTCTGCAGGGACTAGTTGTCCTACCACGACCACTTATACAACAGCAGAAGGTTGGAACAATGGAACTCCAAATGCAACCACAAGAGCGATTATTGCCGAAGATTACAATACGTCAACTGTAGGGCTTGGTGATATCACAGCTTGCGAACTTATCATCAATAGCGGAGTGACACTTACCATCACTGATAACAATTCTGTAAGCGTAGAGAATAATATTATTATAAACGGAACACTAGATGTAGCTAACACAGGAAGTGTCGTGCAAGTTCAAGAAGATGCTGTGACTATCAATAATGGGTCTATAGCTGTCGCGAAAACTACCCCAACCTTAGACGATCGTAATTTTGTAGCCATGAGTAGTCCAGTTACTGCTGAAGCTAGAGATCGAGTCTATGGAAATTCCAGAGCCGTTTTTAGCATCATTCCAAGTAACTTTGTACCATTTGATATTGACTTTGTGGAGTTCCCAGAATTTGAATTTTCAGAAAATTTCCTAGATGATAATAATGATTATTTATTGCCTGTCACTGGAAGCACTGCAACACCCACAGCAGGTATTGGCCAATTGATATTCCCTCAGCCGGAACCGAATGTAGGAGATGGTGCCTATACTCTCACTTACACACAAAATCCTATGAATCCGGGAACCTTAAACTCAGGAACGATTACGGTGCCGATTAATTACAATGGCCCTGCAACCACCAATAACTATAATCTATTAGGAAACCCGTATGCTTCGGCGATAGATGTCACAGCCTTTATTACTGCAAATGATGCAGTAAATGAAGTATACTATTGGGATCATATTACCAATCCTACATCAGATCTACCTGGTTTTGGAACCAGTAACTTCTCTATGAATGATATTTCTATACGTAATGCCATGATGGGTATTGCTGCCGTAAATGGTGGTACTGAACCTGGACAGTTTATGGCCTCTGGACAAGGATTTGGAATCAAAGCAGATCAAGCCGAAATGGTTGCTGGAACACCAGTGGTATTTACCAATAGCATCCGTGTGACTGGAAATAATGATGGCTTTAGAAGTAGTGATACCAGTACAGATATTGATAAACTATGGCTCAATTTGACTACAACCGCTTTTGACGAAGCCATTGCACAAACAGGTATTGGGTTTACATCTAATGCAACACCTGCGATTGACAAAGGCTATGATAGTCCGCGAGTGGGGACCTTCCTGTCCCTATTTACAACGGTAGCTTCTGGAGAACTATTGGGTATTCAGTCAAGAGAAACTTTTGATGCTGAAATGGAAATTGCCCTTGGTTTCTCAACGTCTATCGAAGAAGTAACGCCATACACCATAAGCATTGGCAATCTTGAAGGAATCGCTATAGAAAATGCAACCGTTTTTATCATTGATCATCTGTTAAACACCTTTGTAAACTTAAACGAACAGCCCTATACATTTACGGCTCAGAAAGGATTACATACAGATAGGTTCACGATGGTTTTCCAAGATCGTGAGGTATTGAATGCAGACGAAGAAAGCTTTCGCGAAAGCGGAATCAATATATATCCTAATCCATCAAATGGTCTAGTGACACTTTCATACACTGGAAGTTCAACACTGGAAAATGTGATAATTACTGATGTGAATGGAAAAATCATTAAGCGTATAGATCTAACAAATTTTAATCAAACACAAACTATACATCTAGAAAATCTTGCGAGAGGAATGTATTTTATGCAGATCATATCGCAAGGAAATACGGTTACTAAAAAATTGATCTTACGATAATAGGATGTTCTCAAGGCACAAAAATATATAGACTAAAATGGTGGATTGATTGAGGGATCAAGAAACCATTTTATAAAAAAGAGGTTATTTAAAAAGATATAATTTTCGTCAAATTGAACTTGTTTCAATTTCTCATCAAATTAACCAGAGTGATGAGAGAAACAAATTCAGAGTGACGTCCTAAATTACTTTTTAGATAGCTTCTTTTTTAGGTCTATATTCTATTCTCTAATCATTTTTTACCTTCATTTTCCTGAACCTGCCTGTTGGCAGACAGGGGCGGAAATCTCAACTTATCATCTCGAGCGCAGTTGAGAGCTTGCACAAATGCATACCTAAAACTTCTCGACTACGCTCGAAGAGACAAACATAATGTGATCCCTTTTCGTGAAACCATAAATAGAGTAACACTCTATCAATAGAACATTACTCTATTTTTCATTATCATTTTATAATGTAGAATTAGAGGTTAATTAATACGTCATTTTGAACTTGCCTATACTGCACTTGTTTCAGCATTTTCAAAACCCCATAAATTTGATAACTAGTGTGATGAGATTCTGAAATGAATTCAGAATGACGTATTAAGTTTCTTTTAGATAGCTTTTTAAAATCTATTTTCTTTATTCTCTTCTCTTTTTTTCATTTTCCTTCATAATTCTGAATTCATCGTTCTACATTCATCATTCCTCACTACGTACCCCTACGTAATTTTTGCAGTAGGTACGTATTTGTTGGAAAACATCTTACCAGTATTTTTACATCCTAAACTAACATCCCTATTGTTATGAAAAAAATACTACTAGTACTCTCTGTTTTAGCACTTACTATAAGTTCACTACACGCACAAACCACCTTTACTTATACTGGAATTGGAATTTGGACAAATACTGCAAATTGGAGTCCATCGTATCCTGGTACCACCTTAAATACAGGAGATACCGTAATTATAGATACAGGGGCAACGGTAGTCATAAATACTCTTGTCACCATACAAGGGCGTCTATTTAACAATGGTACCGTGAACAATGAAAGTATTTTAGCTATTATGGGAACTTTATTTAATAATATGCAATTAAATAATACAAGTCCCGGGATAGTAAGAGTTAACAATGGGGGCGTTTTAAATAATAACGGCGGCGTTATAAGTAATAATGGCACCATAGATAATAACAATGGAGGAACTATCGTCAATTTTTCTATTATAAACAATACTATTAATGGGGTTTTAAACAATAATTCTGGCGCATTACTAAGAAATGATGTAGGGCTTGGACAAATAAACAATAATGGTTCTATAATGCTCTCACAAAATGGCACACTATTCGGAAGTAATAATACGCATACCGGTAATCAAAGCAACGCAGGCATTTTAGTACCTGGTAATGGTATAGGGGTCTATCGTTTTGACAACAACTACATGCATCAGAGCACGGCCCGCCTAGATATTCAAATAACAGGAGCTACAACAGCAGGTACAGACTATGATCAAGTAATTGTTGCCGGAAACGCACTATTAGCAGGCACACTCAATGTGAGTTTACCTACTGCCTTTGAACCCCTACCAGGAGATAGTTTCACCATTTTAACTGCTGGCTCAATTACTAGCACATTTGCTATTGTAAACTTCCCCACTATTGCAAATGGTGTGTTCAATATTACATATACTTCTACAGAAGCTATTCTTACGGTTTCTTGTCCTACCACGACCACTTATACAATAGCAGGAGGATGGGATAATGGAGATCCAACAACAACTACAAGAGCGATTATTGCTGAAGATTACAATACGGCAACTGTAGGGCTTGGCGATATCACAGCCTGCGAACTGATCATTAATACGGGAGCAACTCTTACTGTGAGTGATACTAATTTTATAAGCGTAGAAAATGACATTATTATAAATGGAAATCTTGACATTACAAACACAGGTAGCCTTGTGCAAGTAAACGAAGATGCTGTGACTATCAATAATGGAAGTATCGCTGTCGCGAAAACAACCCCAACCTTAGACGATCGTAATTTTGTAGCCATGAGTAGTCCAGTTACTGCCGAAGTTAGAGATCGAGTCTATGGAAATTCCAGAGCCGTTTTTAGCATCATCCCTAGTAACTTTGTACCATTTGATATTGACTTTGTGGAGTTCCCAGAATTTGAATTTTCAGAAAACTTCCTCGATGATAATAATGATTATTTATTGCCTGTCACTGGAAGCACTGCAACACCTGCAGCAGGTATTGGCCAACTCATATTCCCACAACCAGAACCGAATGTAGGAGATGGTGCCTATACCCTCACTTACACACAAAACCCTTCAAATCCTGGAACCTTAAACTCAGGAACGATTACGGTGCCGATTAATTACAATGGCCCTGCAACCACCAATAACTATAATCTATTAGGAAATCCGTATGCTTCGGCGATAGATGTCACTGCCTTTATCAATGCTAATGATGCGATAAACGAAGTGTACTATTGGGATCATATCACCAATCCTACATCAGAGCTTCCTGGTTTTGGAACCAGTAACTTCTCTATGAATGATATTTCGATACGTAATGCCATAATGGGTATTGCTGCCGTAAATGGAGGAACACCTCCTGGACAGTTTATGGCCTCTGGACAAGGATTTGGAATCAAAGCAGATCAAGCAGAAATGGTTGCTGGAACACCTGTGGTATTTACCAATAGCATCCGTGTGACTGGAAATAATGATGGCTTTAGAAACGCTGAAACCAGTATCGATATTGATAAACTATGGCTCAATTTGACCACAACTTCTTATGATGAAGTGGTTGCTCAAACAGGTATTGGCTTTACACCTAATGCTACTCCCGCGATCGACAAAGGGTATGATAGTCCGCGAGTGGGGACCTTCCTGTCCCTATTTACAACGGTAGCTTCTGGGGAACTTTTAGGCATTCAAGCAAGAGAAACTTTTGATCCTGAAATGGAAATTGCCCTTGGTTTCTCAACGTCTATCGAAGAAGTAACGCCATACACCATAAGCATTGGAAATCTTGAAGGAATCGCTATAGAAAACGCATCTGTTTTTATCATCGATCATGTGTTAAATACCATTGTTAACCTAAACGAACAGCCCTATACATTTACGGCTCAGAAAGGATTACATACAGATAGGTTCACGATGGTTTTCCAAGATCGTGAGGTATTGAATGCAGACGAAGAAAGCTTTCGCGAAAGCGTAATTACCCTTTATCCAAATCCATCACAAGGTCAGGTGACACTTTCATATACTGGAAGTTCAACACTGGAAAATGCGATAATTACTGATGTGAATGGAAAAATCATCAAACGCATTGATCTAACAAATTTTAATCAAACACAAACTATACATCTAGAAAATCTTGCGAGAGGAATGTATTTTATGCAGATCATATCGCAAGGAAATACGGTTACTAAAAAATTAATCCTGAGATAATTGCATATTTTTAAAACATAAGAATAAAGACTAAAATGGTATATTGATTGGGGGATTAACTAAACCATTTTATAAAAAGAGACTGTCTAAAAAAGTGTGATTTTCGTCAAACTGAACTCGTTTCAGTTTCTCATCAAATTAACCAGAGTGATGAGACTCTGAAACAAGTTCAGGGTGACGTTCTAAATTACTTTTTAGATAGTCTCTTTTTTCAATTTCAATTTCACAACTGGTTATTTTAATACTATTTTCGCTTAAAGCGAAAATCACTCCATCACCTTTTGAGTTTCGACTTCAATTTCAAAGACTACGTACCCCTACGTAATTTTTGCAGTAGGTACGTATTTGTCTCTTTATTTTTAGGTGGTACATTTACCAAAACTTTAAAAATTCCAAAAAACAACTTGAAATTGCTTTTGCGAAATCAAACTTGAGAGGTTCATGACCAAAAAGTAAAGTGTAACGTTAAAGCAATAAAAGTCTATAAATATCATTTTAATAGATATTTGTATTTTTAGGGAAGATTTAGATTTTTACTAAAAACGAAATATAAGACAAGGAGGGTATCAAGTATATGAACACTCATCCTTAGGATGACTTTATGATTGGGGGATCACTAAGTCATTTACAAAAAAAGACCGAACGATGAGTTCGGTCTTTTACTATATATTAGGAAATACTATCCTATTAAACTCTCATCTGCAGATGCCACATAGCTAGCTGGCACTTTTAGATTATTCATACGCAAATACACACCTAATTGAGCTCTATGATGTATGGTATGACTAATGACTAGATTACGTATTACGTCTTGTTTAGGTACATCTTTAAAATAAGTAGTCTCTCCATTTTTCAATGTCCACGCATCTGTAAATTGTGCTTCTGGCAATTGATTTAAAGCTTCTTTAGCTTGTGTTACATTTGTTTCAAAAAGCTCAATTATCGCCTCTTTAGTTGTTGCTGGTTCAGATGGAGGTACCTTACTAAAATCTAAACTAGATCCTCCTGCAATAGCAGTTATAAATGAAGGAATACGCGCAATATGATTTAACAATTTTGCAGCATCCATTGATTTTTCATGGGGTTGGTATGCAAAAAACTCATCAGATATTACATCAAAAAAACGACGTGTCGTATTCATTTCTTGTTCAAAATTTGCAGTAATTGATTCTTTCATTTTTATATTTTTAGTTGTAGTTTTCAATACTTTAAAGATATTAGGTATTTATTTTTTCTCTACTGCTTTTATTCTTTTTTACTTGTCGATATGACACTCACTTATTATTAAAATCATACCTATTTTACTTTAGTTATTCGTACTGGAAAGCTATATGTCATTTTCAGCATAATTATTTATCATAGATGTTATACAGATCATTTATGATACTTTTTTATACGCTTTCGCGAAAGCGTGTAGAGAAATTTTGATTTTTTAAAAACTGGTATAAAAGACTACAATAAATGGTAAATAGAAGTGCTAGCAAATAAACTTTTTAACCTATTAAAACAGAGCAATAATCTTAAACGAGTCACTAGAACCCGCTCCAAAAGTTGCCCTAAAAGCATCACTAGCAACCCCTAAATTACCATTAACTGCAGCTACTGTTCCATATAAATCTACCGTATATGTTCCTGGAGGTAAGATTAACATGTGTGCTGCAGTATTTGTAAAGAGTCCTGCTATAAATGTGCCCCCATCACCAGATGCAGTATTGGTATATGATTGAGACATAATACCATTTCTTTCTACAACATCTCCTGAATCATTTTTAATTTCAAAAAAATTTCTAATAAGCTTAGCTTTACCGTCATCTATAGGACTTACACCATCGGTTTGAGAACAGAAAAAAGTGATATTGTAATTTATAAATATGATTGCATTTTGATCTAATGTAAATGTCTCTGTAGTGGCTAATACCGTATTATTAGCTTGTCCTAATATTCCTGTATCTACAGGGATAGAAGATATAATATCTGCTTCATCTACAACAATTTCAGCCCCTGCTGGCGTATTTGGGATAATTAAATCTCCATTTGCATTTGCGTATACTGCTACATTCCTACTTCCTGTATTATTGATATTATTTGCACTACTAAAGCCTTCAACTCTAATTCCTGAGGTCGCTCCTGCTATATGAAGATCATTTTGTGGGGTTGTCGTTCCTATACCTACTTGTCCTTGTATATCGAGGGAAGTAGCAAACAAAAAAATAAATAAAAGTATTAGGGTACTTTTTCGAATCATAGATATATAATTTGGGGTTATAACTTTATACTAGTTTTTGATAAATTTTCTCAACACTTAAAAAAAGCAAACTAGAATTGTTGTCGAAATATATCAAAAGCAAAAGCTATTTTTCCTAAAAAGCACCTTAATTAAACTGTATATAGTAGTCTTTACACCCCTTAATTTCTGTAATCTAAAAAATTAAAAACATGAATTTCAACGATCTAAATAAAATGAAAACTATATTTTAAAGAAGGCTTATATAGAAGGAGTAATCTGTCTATTTTTCCTACATATTTAATATTCTTATTTAGGTATAGCACTTATCATCATCTAAAAAAAGGCCATAAAATCTGTTGATTTTATGGCCTTTTGAAAGCTAAATACTAAAAAATTAATCAAATGAAAATGTACCTGATCGAGTTCCTCCAGACCAAGTTCCTTCAAATTCAGTACATCCAAAACCAGTTGAAGATCCAGCTGGAACTATACTTGCATCCCAAGAAATATCTACTCCATTATACGTAGCTATTTGATTAAAGCCTTCTAAATATGGAAATCCTAATCCCTGAAAATCAGGTGCAATTCCAGCTTCTCCAGGAGTAATAAAAAATTCATTTCTTGCAAGCACACAAACAGAACCTGCTTCTCCAAAACCACCCCAACTTTCTGTATTAGGGTCTGTATCATTAAACATATTTCCATTTATAGATACTGTAATGTCCATAATAGTAAAGAAACCATCACCTTCAAAAGCATCTTCTGGTTGTACTGTACTACTTGCTGCAATATCCCAGTTTCCTGCAAATGAAGGATCACTAGAATCTACAAAACTACCTAATACCATTGCAATACGCTGATTAGATCGTTCTTTATATGTTTGGATATATCCATCTTTATTATCTATAGTAACATTTGTTGCTCTAGGATGTTCACTATCTGTTACATCAAAAATAAAACTTGCTCTTTCATTAGAAAATAGAATTTCATGTAAAGAAGCATTACCGTTTGCAGTAAATTCAATAAGCTCCCCAGAATTTAATAAAACTTCTGCTCTATAAACATTGTCACTCCCTAAATGCACATAGATCTCTCCTTTTCTAGTACGATCACTAGAAGAAAAGACTCCATGATACAGTCCTTTATTACTAGTATCTAAAGAAGCGTCTGGTATTATTTCAAAAAGACTTACAGTTTCTAAATCACTAGCTGTTGTTTCTAAATCATTTTCGTTATCAGTACTACAACTAGTACATACAAATGTTATCGCTGCAAATACGTATAATATACTTTTTTTCATCTTAGTTTTTATTTTATTGGATTATTATTTTTTCTGAAGTTATTCCTTGATTTGTTGTAATTTCTACAAAGTAGATCCCTTGTTTTAATGCAGATACATTTACATTATTTTGATTTATAATAGCACTCACTTGTTGTCCTAAACTATTATAAATTTGAATATTTTCTAAGGTTACACTATTTGATAGTTGAACAGTAAACACATTAGAAGTTGGATTAGGATATAGACTTACTTTAGTTACCACAAATTCTTCCGTACTCAAGAAAGCATCATTAATATCAAAGACTCTAACATGTCCTGCATTGACTCCTCCTCCATCTTCATTTTGAAATCCGCCTACTACTACAATTCCATTATCAGAGAGAGAAAGCGTCCAACCAAACAAATCTCCAAACACTTCTCCTTGTAAATTAGGTCCTACTTGCACCCATTCTCCTGATTGATTTTCATAAACTCTGGCAAAATTTCCACTAAAATCATTAGTATCTGGATCTAAAAAGGCTCCTGCTGTACCAATAACAGCAAAACTACCATTAGGAGAAAGGTCTAATCCTGTTCCGTTTCCTAGTTGTCCTAGAGGAACATCTCCTAAAATATCTTCTCCTATTTGATTCCATTCCTCAGTTGTAGTATCAAAGTCATAAAAACGAGCTAACCCTGGCGCGTTTGTTATAGGAGCGTTTGGTATTCCTATTCCAATCACTGTACCGTCATCTGAGATGCTAAGTCCTCCTGATCCTAATTGTTCCTGAGATTCTGTCCCTAAAACATCTTGTCCAACTTGATCCCACGTATCTGTAGTAGTATTATAATCAAACACTCTTAATCGTCCTCTATCATCACCCTCATTACCAAAAGAGGTCACTACTATTCTAGAACCATCTGCTGTTAGTGCATGATTAGTCGTTCTATCATTTTCTGCTAACCCATTTATGGATTGCCCTATTTGCACCCAAGCGCCTGATTGATTTTCGAACACTTCAATTTGCCCTGCATTAGGTGCAACTTCATCATTAAAAATAGCACCAACAGAAACAATAGTACCATCATCAGACATATCAATATGGTTCCCTAAAAAAGCACCGGGATCGTCTCCTATAATATCTTCTCCTATTTGTACCCAAATACCAGATTGGTTTTCAAAAACACGAACACGACCTTCACCAGAATTAGAAGATGGATCAACATCATATTCTGCACCTGCCACTGCTACTATAGTACCATCTCCTGAAATGACAACATCACCCCCAAAAGTTTCTCCAACTTGCCCTCCTTCTATATCGGCACTTATTTGCGTCCATTCTCCTGAGATATTCTCATAAATTCTGGCAGCGCCTGCAAAAACATCACCATTAGTATTTGTAGCTCCTAAAGCCCCCACCACAATAAAATCTCCATCTGAAGAAATACTTGTCGCTATTCCGAAAAACTCTTGTGCTACTGATCCGTCTATATCTTCCCCTATTTGCGCTACTTGAGCAAATGTTACAAATGGAATAAATACTAGTAATCTTAAAATTTGTTTCATGTTTATTTGTTTTAAATAGATAATCCTCTCTAAATTAAATTAGAGAGGTTATCTTAAGTGAACCAAACACTAAATCAAAGGAATCCTATGATTTAGTATTCAATCATTATTTATTATTTTTTAATAAGCTTATCTTGATATAAAACAGCACCTTCTTCGCTTAAAATACTCACGAAGTAAACACCTGGTTTTAATCTATCTAAATTTACTTTGGTGTTTGTACCATTAAATTTTTCTTTAAGCACCTCAACTCCAGAGTTATTGTATATAATCACACTACTTGAAGTATTACTTTTATTGAAGCTTCCACCTAAATCGATGGTAACTTCATCTGTAGTAGGGTTAGGATAAACAATACCTGCTTTTTCTTCAATTTTTGTGATTTCAGAAAGTGTTTCTTCTGCTTCTACTATGGTTAATGTTTGTTTTGTAGATCTTTCAGAAACTGCAGTTCTAGCAGTAGTACAAGAACTAACTCCAAAGGCTACATCATAAGGAGCACAACCACCTCTAGAAACAGTTGCTGTATACGTACCTTCTGGTAAATTTCCAGATAAAGAAGTCCCTCTATCAAGACTAAAACCAAAACCTAAGATTTCCACCTGTACTGGTACGAAACTTGTACTTTCATTTGAAAATCTTATTCTTCTAGTTCCGTTATCATTACAACCTAGATCTCTTACAATAAAATTATCTGCAAATACAGTAAATCTGGTTGTATCTTCACAACCATTCGCATCGATGATACTCGTTTCGAATGTTCCAGGAAAAACTCCTATAGTTAAAGATCTATTACTTGTTACTGCAGATGCTTCTTCTCCTGTAAACACATTTCTAATTGTAAAATCAAATGGCGTTTCTCCACCTTCTATAAAGGTATTTACACGGCCTCCGTTACCACAATCATCTATTGCTCTTTCTAGACGTAAACTCTGGTCAAAAGATTCGCAATTTTCCTGAGCATGAGCCCCAGAAAGTGTAAATACAAAAACAAGAACCAATGTTGCTTTTAATGTATTTAGTTTTTCACTTAATAATGTCTTTTTCATTTTAAAAAATAGGATTTAAATATTATTATTTATTGAACACTACAAAAGTAATTTTAAAGGCATGCTCACCTCCTAAAACAACACCTTGAAAAAACTGTAATAATCCTATTTTTCTCTTGACTTAATCTGGCTCACCGATTATATATGAAGCATTCATCATCTCTAGCCATTTAAATATTAAAAAGATTGATATTAAAAGTATTCAGCAAAAACCACTAACAACTATTTGTCATTTAGTGTATGCTTTAACATATAAAGTGTATTAAAAAAGTAAGAAAGATGAGAAATATTGGTTTAAGAAAACCTCACAAACCAATACTATAATTATAAAAGATTATGCTTTCGCAAAAGCGTATAAAGAGTTTAAATCTCTTTGATATGATCACTTAATTTTTTGTTCTTTGGCACTTCCATTTTAGATCGTATTTTAGATCTATAGGTATCTACACTATAAACAGATAAGTTTAATTGTGCTGCGATTTGTTTTGAAGATAAGTTTAATCGTAGCATTTGAATAATCTCCATTTCTTTTGGAGATAAGTCAGGATATGTTTTATTTAAATTCTTTAGAAACTCATTATTACTCTCTTGAATTTTAGAATACAATTCTATCTTCGTTTTATTATACTTAATATCATCATTAATGTATGTGTGGATATTAGACAAGAGCGATTTTAACTTAGGTTCTTTTTTATATACTTCAGAAATTTTCTTTTTTATATTTTCTAACAATACATTTTTCTCCTTTATGTGAATAGAGAAATTTGTTATTTGTCTTTTATTAAATTCTAAGTTTTGTTTGAGTTTATCCTGTTCTATATCTTGAATACGTTTTTCTGAAGCATGTAATCTGTGTTGTTTAATAAAAGCTATAATTGCTAGGGTTATTAATAAAACTATCCCTATAATTAATATTGTATTATATACATTTTTAGTCTTATTTTTTTCAGACAAATACTGAAGCTCTGTTTCCTTTTTTTCTAATTCAGTTTTATTCTTTTCAACATCGAATATCGTTTTCAAAAATTCTGTATTTGTACTATTTTCTATAGACAGCACACTATCCTTAACCTGTATATACTCATTTAAAACTTCATTAGATCTCTTATATTTTTCTACATCCTTATACAGATTAGACAATAACAAAAGAATATCTCCTTTATAACCTATACGCTCATAATCATCTATATCTTTAATTGTGCTCTCAAGAATATCAATAGCAACTTGTGTATCTCCTAAACTACTATAAATTCTTGCTCTTTGGTCATCTGCACTAACTTTGTAAGGAACTACCTCTACATCAAGCCCTTCTAAAGAGCTAATAATGTTATTATTATATTTTAAAGCAGTTTTATAATCTTTCTTATGAATATATAATTCGCTTGAATAATAATTCACAAAAAATGTTTGATCTAATTTCTCTAACGTATCTGGGTCTGGTAACTCATCAAGCATCAAGGCTACTAAATCATACTTTCCAAATCTAGCATGTGATGACATGATATTCAATTTATTAGCAATAATCCCATCTACATCTCCTATATCATCAAGTATTTTTCCAACATCCTGTAAGTATGTAATTCCTTTCTCATATTGTTCTTGTCTCATATAGATTTCAGCAGTACACGAATACACTTGTGCTAAAGGCATTTTATCTTCTAGAGAATTTGCTAAATCTTGAGCTAAATTTAAGTATTCCAATGATTCTGTAAACCTAGACCTTACAGTGTAGAGGGTTGCTAAGTTCGTGAGATTTAATACTTTTGTTCTTGTAATCTCGTCTGTTTTTTGATATACAGATTCTGCTTTCAAATAATACTCAAGTGCTTTCTTTTCATCACTTAAAGATTCATAATTCCTTCCTATCTGATAATAACAATACCCTAGATCTAACCTATTGTTTTCTTCTTTAAGAATCTCAATAGCTCTTAGAAGTAACTCATTAGACTCTCTATAATTTAAGGCTTCATCATACTCTTTTGCTTTTTCTATAAGAATAACAGCAGATTGATTTTCTGTTTTCAACTCTGTTATTTGTTGAAAAATAACCTCGCTAGTATGTTCAACATAATAAGCAACTGCATTAGAATTTTCAGAAAAACAATCACTAAAAAAAAGAAACACAGTGAGTAGTATTACTGTTTCTTTTAAAAGAATGTGATTAAAATTGAAATACGCCATGATCTGAGAGCTATTTTTCTAAAAAAGCATAAGTAAACTAATTATCTAAAAGTATCAATATAATATAAAATCTATTCTTTTTATAACTTTAAGTTAGACTCTTTAGTATATAAAAACAAAACCCGAACTCAAGAGTTCGGGTTTTTTATATCTATAATAATCAAAAATTACATTTCTAATGCTTTTTTCACATCACCTCCCATTAATAAATTAATTGGGTCTTCTAGTGCTTCTTTGACAGCTACTAAGAATCCTACAGATTCTTTACCATCAATGATACGGTGATCGTATGATAATGCAACAAACATGATTGGTGCTACAATAATCTGCCCGTCTTTTACAATAGGACGTTCTACGATATTATGCATCCCTAAAATACCTGATTGTGGTGGATTAATAATAGGCGTAGATAACATAGATCCAAATACACCTCCATTAGAGATTGTAAAGGTTCCTCCTGTCATTTCATCTACGGTAATTTGTCCATCACGAGCACGTATCGCTAGACGTTTTACTTCGCTTTCTACACCTCTAAAAGAAAGGTTTTCTGCATTACGTATTACCGGTACCATGAGACCTTTAGGTCCAGAAACAGCGATAGAAATATCCTTATAATCAAAGGTTAGCATTTCTTTACCATCAATCATACTGTTAACCGCAGGATACATCTCTAACGCTCTCACGACAGCAAGGGTGAAGAAAGACATAAATCCTAGACTTACCCCGTGCTTTGTTTTAAAAGCTTCTTTATATTCTTTACGAAGATCAAAAATAGGCTGCATGTTTACCTCATTAAATGTGGTAAGCATGGCTGTTGTATTTTTGGCTTCTACTAAACGCTCTGCTACTTTACGACGTAACATTGATAATTTTGTACGGCTTTCTCCTCGTGCTCCAGGTCCAGGAGTACCCATAGAAGGTGTTGCTTTTACAGCATCTTCTTTAGTAATACGGCCATCACGACCAGATCCAGACACTTGACTAGCATCCATTCCTTTTTCGTCAAGAATCTTTTTTGCTGCTGGGCTTGGTGATCCAGAAGCATATGTTTTTGTTGCTGGTGCTTCTACTTTAGGTGCAGGAGCAGGAGCTTCTTTCTTTTCGGCAGGTGCTTCTTTTTTAGCATCTCCAGCTGGCGCTTCGGCAGCAGTGTCTATAAGACAAACTACAGCACCTACAGCGACCTCATCACCTTCTTCAGCTTTTAGTGTAATTACACCACTTACTTCGGCAGGAAGTTCTAGTGTTGCTTTATCACTATCTACTTCAGCAATAGCTTGATCTTTTTCTACATAATCGCCGTCTTCAACGAGCCATTGTGCGATTTCTACTTCGGTGATCGATTCTCCCGGTGAAGGGACTTTCATTTCTAAAACCATAGTTGTTCTAATTACGCTTTCGCGAAAGCGGACTTATTAATTAAACTTTCTCAAAGGAGGAAGTCTCATCCTCTCTTCAAAATTAATGTTTCTTATTACGAGATCCTTACTAAAGTAAAAATCTCATCTATTTATTTACTATTCTTCTTATTGTGCTTTAAAAACACTCTCGATTACTTTTCTATGTCTTGCTTTTGATCGTGTGCTACTTCCTGCTGCTGGCGAACTATATACGTGACGCGAAGCAATACGTAATTTTACCTGATCAAAATTCATAAGCATATATCCCCAAGCTCCCATATTCCTAGGCTCTTCTTGCGCCCATACATAATCTGTTACATTAGGGTAACTTGCTATAATTTCTTTAATTTTATCTTGTGGTAACGGGAACAATTGTTCTATACGAACAAGTGCTACATCCGCACGTCCATTTCCTTCATTTTTATCGTCTCCATCTCTTTCTTTCAAAAGATCATAATAGAATTTTCCTGTACAGAACACAAGTGAAGTTACTTTCTTCTTATCTACGTGTATATCGTCTATGACTTCCTGAAAACTTCCTGTAGCCAACTCTTCTTTTGAACTTACCGCTAGTTTATCTCTAAGTAGAGATTTAGGTGTAAATACGACGAGTGGTTTTCTAAAGTTCCATTTCATCTGACGACGCAGTAAATGGAAAAAGTTGGCAGGTGTTGTGATATCTGCCATAATCATATTGTCATGAGAACATAACTGTAAATACCGCTCCATACGTGCACTAGAGTGTTCAGACCCTTGTCCTTCATACCCATGAGGCAATAACATTACTAATCCATTCTGAGTTTTCCATTTTGACTCTGCAGCAGAGATATATTGATCTAACATGATCTGTGCTCCATTTGAAAAATCTCCAAACTGAGCTTCCCAAATCGTTAATGTTTTTGGGGCCGCCATGGCATATCCATAATCAAATCCTACTACGCCATATTCAGAGAGCAAAGAATTATAGATATCCATATGACCTTTTACACCAAGCATATTATGAAGATTAACCTCTTCACTACCATCTTCTGTTTTTATAATGGCATGACGGTGTGAGAAGGTACCACGTTCTACATCTTGTCCTGAGATACGTACATTAAATCCTTCTTCCATTAAACTAGCATAGGCGAGTAGCTCACCCATTCCCCAGTCTAATTTATTAGTCTCTGTGTATTGTTCTTTTCGACTTTTAAAAATACGTTTTACTTTATTTATAAAAACCTTTCCTTCAGGAGGGTGTATGAGACCCTCAGCTAGTTTATTTAATTTAGCTTGATCGTAAGTAGTGTCTATTGGAGTTAATATATCTTCCAATGTACCTAACTCATAGTTTTCCCAATCATCTGCAAGAATTTCAGTAATGACTGTTTTATCTTTTTTACGAGAAGCTTCTAAATCTTCTTCAAGATCACTTTTATATGTTTTTTCAAGCTCTTTTACATGTCCCTCAGCAATTACGCCTTCACTTAATAAACGATCTGCATAAATATCTCTTGGATTTTTATGCTTTGAAATTGCTTTGTATAATTTTGGTTGTGTAAAACGAGGTTCATCACCTTCGTTATGGCCATATTTACGATATCCTAAAATATCTATAAACACATCACGTCCAAATTCCATTCTAAAATCCAATGCAAATGCAAACGCATGACATACTGCTTCTACATCATCTCCATTTACGTGAAGTACTGGGGATAACGTTACTTTTCCTATATCTGTACTATAGGTAGATGACCTTGCATCTAAGTAATTTGTTGTAAATCCTACTTGGTTATTTGCAACCACATGAATGGTTCCACCTGTACGATAGCCATCTAATTGCGACATTTGCACAATCTCATATACAATTCCTTGACCAGCAACTGCTGCATCACCATGGATGGCTATAGGAAGAATTGCTTTTTCGTTTCCGTCTAGTTTTGTGTCAATTTTTGCTCTTGACATTCCTTCTATAACAGCGCCTACGGTCTCTAAGTGTGAAGGATTTGGAGCAAGATCCATACGAATGTTATGCCCTTTATCGCTTTCGCGAAAGCTAGTCCAACCCATATGGTATTTTACATCGCCATCAAACAACTCATCTTCGTCATATTCTTTTCCATCAAACTCGGAAAAAATAGCCTCTGGTGATTTTCCAAAAATATTTGCCAATACATTTAAACGACCACGGTGTGCCATTCCCAATACAAACTGCTGAATCCCTTTTTCAGATCCACGCTCAATTAATGTATCTAGTCCAGGAATCATAGCATCCAAACCTTCTACAGAAAAACGTTTTTGCCCTACATATTTAGAATGTAAAAACGTTTCAAAAGATACGGCTTGATTTAATTTATGAAGAATATGTTTCTTCTCATCTGGGCTAAAAGAAGGATGATTATCATTGGTATTTAACCAATTTTGGATCCATTGTCTTTCTTCAGGTTTACGTATATACATATACTCTACCCCAATAGCGTCACAATAAATAGCTTCTAGATGACGTACAATATTAGATAAGCTTGTTTTACCTAATCCAAGAATCGAACCCGCTTCAAATTCTAAATGCAGATCGGAATCTGACAGATTAAAATTGTGCAACTCTAGTGTTGGCGCATATTTACGTCGATCCCTTACTGGGTTTGTCTTTGTAAATAGGTGTCCTCTTGTACGATATGCATCAATTAAATTGACAACTTGAAACTCCTTCTTTACATTTTCAGGAATAGCAACTGGTGCACTTCCTACCTCGTTTGAAACAGCATTACTGCTTTCCATTCCGAAGTCAAAACCTTGAAAAAAGGCTCGCCAACTTGGCTCGACACTATCTGGGTTTTGTAAATACTGATCGTAAAGCTCTGAAAAATAAGCTGTATGGGCTGCGTTTAGAAAAGAAAATCTATCCATTGTTAGTTATAAGCTATGTCTTACTGACATATAGACGTACAAAAATACAATATTTAACATTTTAGGGTATATAATTCCTATATTTATGATATTATTTTAACAAACAGCCTCATGAAATTTAAAAATTACCTTTTTTTAAGCATCGTTTTTACTCTTTTTTTCAGTTTTCAAGCTGAATTAATAGCCCAAGAAGATCCTGCCCCAAAGCAAAAAAGTGAATTCTGGAAAAAAGTTCGCTTTGGAGGAGGTCTAGGATTATCCTTTGGAACGAATAATACACAAATCACTGTAGCGCCAAGTGCTATTTATCAATACAATCCATATATTGCTTTTGGACCGGGATTAAATTTTAATTATCAAAAATTTGGAGATTTTTCATCTACCCTCTATGGTGTAAGCGGTATCTTTTTAGCTAATCCAATTCCTGAGGTACAGCTATCTGCTGAATTAGAGCAGTTATTTGGTACGCAACGTTTCGAAGATCTTCAAGGCGATATTACCAACGATGTAAACAATACAGCCTTCTTTTTGGGTGCAGGTTATCGAATTCAAGGAGTCACAATAGGTGCTCGTTATAATGTCTTATTTGATAATAATGATGGAATTTATGCCGAAGCTTGGCAACCTTTTGTGAGAGTTTACTTTTAACATTGAAGTTAAACCGTTCGCTTCATAAGGTTATTCCCAAACGCACGTAACAATGCTTTTTTATCTTCAGATATTTTTACCGTTTCTAAAGATTGAAAAGCACGTTGTGTATATTTTTCCATTTCAGCTTTTGTCGCATCGGCAGCGCCACTATCTATAAATTGTTGTTTTACAGTTTCTATTTTTTCTGTAGGGTCTACAGGTGTTATAGAAAACAGATGTTCTAGTTGTCTTGCTTCATCTTTTTCAGATTTCTGCAAAGCAGTGAGATATAAAAATGTCTTTTTATTTTCTATGATATCTCCTCCTACTTGTTTTCCAAATGTTTCTGGATCGCCAAATGCATCTAGATAATCATCTTGTAATTGAAAAGCAATCCCTAAATCTCTACCATAGTTATATATAGATTCCTGACATTCTTTTGAAGCTCCTGCAACGATAGCCCCCATTTTAAGAGCCGCACCTACCAAAACTGCCGTCTTGTATTCTATCATCGTCAAATACTCAGAGATAATTACATCGTCTCTCGTTTCAAAATCTACATCGTATTGCTGACCTTCACATACCTCTATTGCTGTTTTTGAAAACAATTTTGCTAGTTCTTTAAAAATCACTCCATCATAATTCTCAAATAATTGATATGCAAGAATAAGCATGGCATCCCCTGAAAGAATTGCGGTATTAATATCCCATTTCTCATGTACTGTTTGCTGCCCTCTTCTCAAAGGAGCATCATCCATAATATCATCATGAACTAATGAAAAATTATGAAAAATCTCTATTGCAAGTGCTGCATCTAACGCCTTTTGATAAGGCTGATCAAACAACTCTGTTGCCATTAATGTCAATACAGGACGTAATCTTTTACCACCCAAATTCAAAATATAATTAATAGGTGTATATAAGTTGTTAGGCTCCTTATCTAAAGAACGTTTACTAAGGTAGTCTATGAATATAGATGAGTATTCTAATACAGATAGCATGCGGGAAAAAATTTTAAACACAAAAATACGGTTTCCATTGGTTATGTAACTATATATGCTTTCGCGAAAGCGTACCCAAATGTTAAATTATCGTAAAAACTTTGGAAACTTTAATCGTTTTTAAAGTTTCCATCGTAAATTTGCATAGCAATCTATGAAAGAAAAAATATTATACACCGCCACTGAATTGTTTCTAAATCAAGGGTTTAAAAGCATAACAATGGATGATATCGCTAGGGAAATGGGGATATCAAAAAAGACCATTTACAGTCATTTTAGTAATAAAGAGGCTGTTATTGAAGCATCAACAGCTGGGATTTTCAATATGATTTGTAATGGAATTGACCATATTACAGAGAATAAAAAAAATCCAATTGAAGAGCTTTATGATATTAAGCGCTTTGTGCTAGAGCATTTAAAAGGAGAACGTACTTCTCCTATGTATCAACTACAAAAATATTATCCAAAAATTCATAAATCACTTCGTAAAAAGCAATATGATTTCATGCAAGACTGTATGATTGAAAATATTACGCGTGGTGTTTCTGAAGGACTCTTTAGAGAAAATATTAATGTGCAATTTGTATCACGTATTTATTTTACGGGAATGACTGGAATAAAAGATGGAGATATATTTCCTTCTTCAGAATTTCCACCACACATTTTATATGATATGTATTTAGAATATCACTTACGTGGTATTGTAACACCAAAAGGACGAAAATTATTAAACAAACTCATACAATCAAATCAAGAATAATGACAAGAATCCTAATCATCCTATTATTGTTGACTGGTTTTACTATCCAGGCGCAAGACAAAAAGAGCTTTTCTTTAGAAGAAGCCATTGTCTTTGCATTAGACAATAATAAAAATGCGATTAATTCGCGTAGAGACATCGCTATAGCGATTAAACAAAAATGGGAAACTACCGCTTCGGGGCTTCCTCAAATTAATGGAGTCATTGACTACCAAAACCAATTGAAACAACCTACTGCATTTATTCCTGCAGAATTTTTTGGAGGAGAACCTGGCACATTTGCACCCGTAGTTTTCGGGACACAACAAAATGCATCTGCCACTGCAACACTTACACAATTAATATTTGACGGTTCCTATTTAGTAGGATTACAAGCGGCAAAAGCTTTTCTAGATTTTTCTGAAAACTCTAACGAAAAAACACAATTAGAAATCCGAAAAGGAGTTATTAATGCCTACGGGAGTGTATTGATCACTAGAGAAAATATTACGATTCTCAATAATAATATTGCTACAGTTAAGAAAAATCTAGATGAGACTCGAATTATTTTTGAAAATGGATTGGCTGAAGAAGAAGATGTAGAACAGCTACAAATTACGTACAGTCAATTACTCAATCAAAAAATAAATGCAGAGCGTCTTGAAGATATTGCGATTCAAATGCTCAACTTGGCTATAGGGTTAGATATTTCGACAGAGACACAACTTACAGATTCACTTACATCACTTGCTAAACCAGGACTAGGGCTTTTTCAAGATAATCCTGAAATAGAAAAAAATGTAGATTATAAAATTGCTTATAATCTTACGGAACAACGCTCTTTAGAATTAAAATTAGAACGTAGTAAAGCATTACCTAGTTTAAGAGGTTTTATAAATGTAGGAACTGCTGCAGGACGTGATACGTTTGACTTCTTTGATAGCGATCAGCGTTATTTTGCATCTTCTATTTTCGGACTCACATTAGACGTACCACTATTTAGCTCTGGAGCTAGAAGTGCTCGTACACAAAAAGCTAAAATAGCATTAGAGCAAGCCGAAACAGATTTTGAATATGCGCAAGAACAAATCAGACTTGCCTATGAACAAGCTAAAAGTCAGCACCAACTTGCTATTGACAATTTAGAAGTTTTTAAAAGTAATTTAAGCTTAGCTGAACGTATAGAACAAAAAAATCAAATTAAGTTCAAAGAAGGGATCGCCTCAAGTTTTGAATTACGACAAGCGCAAACACAATTATATGCAGCTCAAAACTCTGTACTAGAGGCTATGTTAGCTATGATTAACTCTAAAGCTGAACTAGAGACCGTATTAAACACACCAGATTACAGAAATAAAAAATAGTTGAGGAGTTGAGGAGTTGAGGAGTTGAGGAGTTGAGGAGTTGAGGAGTTGAGGAGTTGAGGAGTAATATTTAAAAAAATAAATAAAAAATGAAAATATTTGGTTTTGAAAAATTAAATGTTTGGCAAAAGTCAAGAGCACTTTCTGTGTTTGTATATAAACTTACAAGTCATTTTCCAGCCGAAGAAAAATTTGGTCTTACAAGTCAGATGAGAAGGTGTGCTATTTCAATAGCATCAAATATTTCAGAAGGGACAGGAAGACATACGAATAAAGATCAAGCTAGGTTTACAGAAATAGCTTATGGATCTACACTTGAATTATTAAATCAAAGTATCATATCTAATGATTTAGGTTTTCTAAAAAATGAAGATTATACTATAATAAGAACTCAAATAACTGAGGTTACAGCTATGCTTGATGGGCTTAGAAAATCTCAATTAAAAAACTAACTATGAAAATAACCACTGCTAAACATCAACATATCGACACATCGACATATCGACAATTTGATATCTCTCACAATAAATCCAACCTAATCATGAAACAAACATTTTTGCTAATTATAGTACTCATATTAGCTTCCTGTGGTGGAGATAAGCCACAATCTATAGAAGCTATTATAGAAGCTGGAAATATAGAAGTTTTAAAAACTAAGAAAGCAGAGTTAAGCACACAAGCAGCAACTATAGCAACAGAGCTTGAACTCATAGAAAAAGCAATAGCAGAGAAAGATCCTAAAGAAGGAGTTCTTGTGACTACAATGACTGTAAAAGACACCTTATTTAACCATTATGTTGAGATTCAAGGTAATGTTGAAACAAAACAAAATGTACTTGTATACCCTGAATATCAAGGAACATTATTACGTGTAAATGTTAAAGAAGGGCAACGCGTTTCTAAAGGTCAAATTCTTGGTCGTATAGACGATGGAGGTATCAGTAATCAAGTTGCACAACTAGAGACACAAGCGGCACTTGCAAAAACCACTTTTGAAAGACAAGAACGCCTTTGGAATCAAAAAATAGGATCTGAAATTCAATACTTACAAGCAAAAACGCAATACGAATCTGCTCAAGACATGGTAAAACAGATGAAAAGTCAGTTAAGCAGAACTGTTGTAAAAGCACCTTTCTCAGGTATTGTAGATGATGTTATTACAGAACAAGGAACGGTAGTTTCTCCAGGCATGGCATTATTTAGAATTGTAAACTTAAATAATATGTATGTAACCGCAGAGGTTCCTGAGACCTACCTTACAACAGTTCGTAAAGGAAAAGATGTGAGTGTATTCTTCCCCGTACTTAATGAAACTATAAAAGCCACCATTAGACAAGCAGGGGATTACATTAATCCATCTAACAGGAGTTTTCCGATAGAAGTTGCTGTACCTAACAAGAAAGGAAACATCAAGCCAAATCTTACGGCTAGACTATCTATTAATGATTATACAGTAGACAATGCAATTCTTATCCCTTTAAATGTTATTAATGAAAATGCAGAAGGAAAACAGTATGTCTATACCGCTTTCGCGAAAGCGGACACAAACACCATTGTCGCTAAACAACAAATTATAGAAACTGGTAAGTCTCAAGGTGATAAAATAGAAGTGCTTTCAGGGCTTAAAAGTGGCGATCTTATTATAGTAGAGGGTGCACGTTCTGTAAAAGATAATCAAGAAGTACGAATCTTAACATACTAAGACCATGAGTGCAAAGAAAAAAAAGAATGTAAATAAAGAGTTCGGCATCTCTAGCTGGGCTATAGACAATCCGACAATTATCTATGTATTAATGGCACTGTTTCTAATTTTAGGGATGAGCGCATATTTAGGGATGGCAAGGGAAAATTTCCCTGAAATTAATGAGACTAAGATTTATGTCTCCGTTCCTTATCCCGGAAATACTGCAGAAGATATAGAACGTCTTATTGTAGATCCATTAGAAGACAAACTACAAAACCTATCTGGTGTAGAAGAAGTGTTGTCTACATCTCAGGAAGATTATGCTATTATTACGGTAGAGTTTGACTACAAAATGGATGTACAAGCCGCCAAACAAAAAGTAAAAGACGAAGTAGATTCAGAAACAGCAAATGAGGATTGGCCTACCTTTAATGGAGCAAAAGTAGAACCGAATGTTTTTGATTTAAGTATTTCTGAAGAAACACCTATACTAAATGTAAATATCTCTGGAGATTACCCAGTAGATAAGCTTAAAGAGTATGCAGAGTATCTTCAAGATGAAATAGAAAGTCTTAAAGAAATAAAAGAGGCTACCATCCGTGGGGCACAAGAACGAGAAGTTGAAGTTGCTGTAGACATCTACAAAATGATGGCTGCTAAAGTTAATTTTGACAACGTATTAGGAGCCATCAGCAACGGAAACATGACGCTTTCTGCAGGAAACTTAATTTCTAGTGGGCAACGTCGTAATATTCGTATCCTAGGTGAAATAGATACGCCAGAACAGCTAGAGAATTTTGTTGTAAAATCTGAAAATGGAGCTGTTTACTTAAGAGATATTGCTACTGTTACTTTTACAGAAGAAGACAAAACAACCTATGCACGTGACCTCACTTTAGAAAAAGGAGAATCTGTAAATGATGGAGAGGTAAGTGAAAGCGTGGTGATGCTAGATGTAAAGAAACGTTCTGGAAAAAATATGATTGCCGCTGTAGAACAGATTACAGAGATCATAGAAAAAGCTGAAACAGAAGTATTTCCTCCTGATGTAAAAATCACAACAGCAAATGATCAAAGTGCAAAAACAGAAAACCAAGTAAATGACCTTGTAAACAATATCATTTTCGGGATTATACTCGTAGTAGGCGTTCTTATGTTCTTCTTAGGATTTAAAAATGCCCTTTTTGTAGGATTTGCAATACCTATGTCAATGTTTATGAGTTTTATGATTCTAAACTTGATGGGGTATACGATGAATACCATGATCTTATTTGCCTTAATTATGGGGTTAGGGATGCTGGTAGATAATGGAATTGTGGTGGTAGAAAATGTATACCGCCTTATGGATGAAGAAGGGATGGGTCGTATTGAAGCTGCCAAAAAAGGAATAGGTGAAATTGCATTTCCAATCATTATTTCCACGCTTACTACGGTTGCAGCATTTGTACCACTTGGGCTATGGCCTGGTCTTATGGGGCAATTTATGATTTACTTCCCCATTACACTTTCGGTTGTATTAGGATCATCATTATTTGTTGCTATTTTTATTAACTCGATGCTGGTATCTCAGTTTATGAAAACAGATGAGAAACCACTTACATTAAAACTTCTTATTCGCATCTCTCTTATCATGTTACCTATAGGGCTTATGATTCTTTTTCTTGGAGGCGCTATAAGAGGTTTTGGATCATTGATATTAGTGACTATTCTATTAATGTGGGTGTATAAATATGTACTCCATAACGCTACTCAAGTTTTTCAACGTCGTTTCCTAACTTGGTTAGAAAACAAATACCGTAACTTCTTAGGTTGGGCGTTACGGGGTTGGAAACCTATAGGGTTTACTGTAGGAATATTTTTCATCCTTATTTTTACGATCATTGGTTTTATTGTATCTGCAAGCCAAGGACGCACAGCCATTGAATTCTTCCCAGACAATAAACCAAATCAGATTATTACCTATATAGAATATCCAGAAGGAACAGATATCAAAAAGACAAATGCGATTACTAAAGAAATAGAGCGTCGTATTTTTAAAGTCTTTAATGATCAAGAATATCTAGAGGGCGAGGATTATAACGCTTTAGTAGAGACCTCTGTTTCTCAGGTAGGAGAAGGCGCTGGAAACCCTCAAACAGATGGAGGAAGTGCAGCAGAGATGCCGCATCGTTCAAAGATTACTGCAACCATGCGTGAATATAAATTTCGTAATGGTGCCGATAGTGAAGAGTTACGATTTAAAGTACAAGATGCTTTAAAAGGTATTTACCCAGGCGTTGTGATTACTGTAGAGAAAGATGCTGCTGGACCTCCGCAAGGATATCCTATTAACTTAGAGTTACAAGGTGATGATTATGGAGAACTTATCGTAGCTGCAGAAAAAATGCGAAACTATATAAATTCGCGTAATGTTCCTGGAGTAGATGAATTGAAAATTAATGTAAATAGAGGAAAACCAGGTACAGAAGTAATCGTAGATCGAGAAAAGGCTGGAGAACTAGGGGTTGCGGTAGGCCAAGTAGGTATGCAATTACGTCGTGCTATTTTTGGAGATAAAGCAGGAGTGTATAAAAAAGATGGAGAAGATTATGATATCTATGTTCGTTTTAAAGAAGATCAACGCTATAACAACTCTGCCTTATTCAATCAGAATATTATTTTCAGAGATCAAGCTAGCGGACAGATTAAAGAAATCCCTGTCTCAGCAGTAACTACTACAAAAAACACCTCATCATTTAGTGCTATTAAACATCGTGATTCTAAACGAGTTGTAACTGTATACTCTAATCTTGCTGCAGGATACACAGATGCAGGAGTGGTTGTAAATAGCATCAAGCAAGAAATGAATAATTTTGATGATGAAATGCCTGAAAATGTAGAAGTCTTTTATACAGGTCAGATAGAAGAGCAACAAAAAGAAATGTCATTCTTAATGAGTGCCTTCTTTGGAGGTTTAGGATTAATCTTTTTCTTACTCATCTTTCAGTTTAGTTCTATATCAAAACCAATCATCATTATGATTGCTATCTTTCTTAGCTTCATTGGTGTTTTTGGAGGTATTATTATTAGTGGATCTTCTTTTGTGATTATCATGACGATGATGGGGATTATTTCCCTTGCCGGAATTGTAGTAAATAATGGTGTGGTACTTCTCGATTACACTCAGTTATTGATAGATCGTAAAGAAGTAGAAAGAGATCTTGAAGGAAAACAAATGCTGGATAAGGAGACGACAAAACAACTTATTGTAGAAGGTGGTCGTGCACGTTTACGTCCTGTATTACTTACAGCGATTACAACTGTATTAGGATTAATACCATTAGCTATTGGAATAAACATTGACTTCTTTGGATTATTTCAAGATTTTGATGCTGGAATTTACGTAGGAGGAGATAATGTAATTTTCTGGGGTCCTCTGGCTTGGACCGTAATTTATGGTCTTATTATCGCTACGTTTCTAACACTTATTATTGTACCACTACTCTACTATATAGTATACCGCATTAAACTATATTTTAGAGGAGCTGCCGCCACAGATGCACATCAAGAAGCTACGACAATAACAGATGATGAAGAACTTGCTAACGCATTAGATACTGATATATTGGATAATGAATCTTTTGATTATCCAATCCCCGAAGGTGAATAAGCACCCCCTATTTATTCCCTTTAAAAAACGCCAGTATGATACTGGCGTTTTTGTTTTTACAAGAACTACGTTTAGTACTGATTTCAAGTCTTTTTTAGTACGCTTTCGCACTTCGGCAAGCTCAGTATACACTTCAGCGTATAGAGTTTTAACATCACACAGAAGACATATTTGATTGATTTTCCGTAAATTAAAGAGAACCAAAAAGATATTACGATGTTAAAATTTGCACTACCCGTACGTTATGCAATCGCTTTAAGTGGTTTGCTTATTAGTTATTTTCTAATCATTTCTCTCTTTGGATGGCATACAAATCCACTATTTAGTTTATTTAATGGTGTGATTACAGCCTTTGGAGTTTATGAAGCTATCAAAGGATATAAACTGAGGAAAAATGATGCGTTTACCTATGCCGATGGTTTTACAACTGGCATTGTTACTGGATTTCTTGGCACATTGTTATTTACTATATTCTTTGGGATTTATGCAGGAAACATCAATCCCACATTTATAGATAATTTTATGGGACCTTGGGGAAAATCTAGCAGTTTAGGAATCATTTTATTTACAGTAGCCATTTGTGGATTTGCCACTACAGCAGTACTTACACTCTCATTTATGCAACTTTTCAAACCTAGTTGGAATCTTACAAAACCAAAAAAGACTACCGAATTTATTGGGAAAGAAATAATGGAATGAAAAATACAATACTATTTCTTACTCATCATAAAAAAGAAACTCCCGAGTTATTTCGGGAGTTTCTCATTACATAGTGGAACTAATTCTACCTAGTTTGGTATATCACTATTGGTTTTCTGTCAAAGGAATCGGGAATTGATCAAATATTGCATCTCCTGCTCTATCAATAGGTAAGGTATTTAAAATTCCAAACCTTCTCACATCTATCCATCTATGTCCTCCTTCTGCAAATAAAGAATATCTTCTATTATAGATAATTTCATCTACCAACTCTGCAGGAGAATTACCTCCTGAATATGCTCCTAATCCTGCATTTATACGAATTACATCTAGTGCTTCAATAGCAGCTGTTGGATTTGAAATATGATTTGCTTCTGCAAATAATAACAATAGCTCTTCATTCCTAATAATCGCAGCAGAAGCCTCTTGACTTCCATATACAAAAACATCGTGTGTTCCCGTAAGATCTGACTGCGTAATTGATTCATTTCTTAACACCGCTTTATTTACCCTTGTATCATTAGGTCTAGCATCATCAACAAACGTTGGATGTGCAATTCTTGCATTTGCTCCTGTAGAGTTTAACGCAAAAAATAATGGATTTGCTAAATCTGCTCCTGAAAGAGAAAATGTAAAATATACTCCATTATCCAAATCACCATTCATGTTCATAAATGAATTCTGAAGTAATGTACTAGCTGATGACAAATTACCTCTATAAATTTCTACTCTTGCTGCTAGTGCATTATTAAACTCAATAAAACTAGCAGGTGTACTTGCAATTGCAAATCCAGACGGAATGCTAAAAGGGAATACATCTCCTCCATTTGATAAATCAGAAACGGCTTCTGTTAGCATTTGAAAAATTGCTGTTAAAGAATCATCATAATTTACAAATGGTCCTAAGTTGTCTGGATCATTTACATCTATACGAATTCCGTTTTGGAACTGATGATTCAATACCATTAATAGTTCGTGTGCTTTTATGGTGTTTGCAAACCCTCTAATTGCTGCAATTTCTTGATCAGAAAAATCGGCTGTTGTATTTGCTAGTCCTTCTAATAATATATTAATATCCTTTATCGCAGCGTATCTAGCCGCATATGGATTTGTTGTATAAAATGTATTATTATCTAAGGTTCCTGTCAGTAAATCTGCTGTCCATCTTGGATCTGAACTTTGAAATCTCCAGTACTCTCTTCCTGCCACAGACATTGCATCTACTTGCGTTCCTAATCGAACTCTCATATCTGATAATGCTCCTCCGATGGCTTCTTGTAATTCGCCTCTAGAAAGATCTTCTGAAACAGCATCTGTTGTGGGGCCATTTAAATTTTCTCCATCTTCTACCTCACAAGCAAATGCTAGGAAGGAAAATAACATCAATACTATTATATTTTTATATGTTTTCATTTTTATCTTTTTAATATTAAAAGTCAACTTTTACGTGAAACAAATAACGTTTTGAAGAAGGAAACGGCGTTACCTCAACACCTGTAGATAATCCATTTGATCCAAAATTTGAAACTTCTGGATCATAACTATTATAATCAAAAATATTAATTAAGTTATTTCCAGAAAATCCAACCTTAAAGTTAGCAATATACCCTGCAAAAACATTCTCCAGCACTTTGTTAGGTAAGTTGTAGTACAATCCTATTTCTCGTAATCTCAAATAAGATGCATCCTCTATAAAAGGAGTTGCATTTCCTCCAAAGAAAGAAGCAATTCTAAAGTCTCCATTAGACATTTGTCCTGAAGGATCTAAGCCAGTATCATCATAATCTGCACTGGTCCCTCCAAAGTCTGTTAATAGCGTAGTTAAATTAATATTGTCTCCCCCTTTTTTCCAATGCCATAAGAAAGACAAGTCAAAATTTTTATAATGAAGCGTATTACTTAATGTCATTTGAAAATCTGGTTCTGCATCACCAAGCACTGTTAATACACCGTCTGCATTAGTTCCTACAATCTGGGTAGCGCTTTTCCCTTCTTCTATTCTAAATGTTCCTAAGCCTTGTCCAAAACCTCCTAGATTAAAAGGATCTACATCAAGTCTTGTAATTTCTGATGTATTAGTAAAGAATAACAAATTAGCATTCCAATCAAAGTCTTCTTTTTCTAAAATTAATCCGTTTAGACCAATTTCAACTCCTGAGTTTTTTAAATTTCCTGCATTTGCAAATCTATTACTAAACCCAGAAGACGATTCATTATTTGCTAGTAAAATTAAATCATCTACATTCTTATTGTAGTATGTAAATTCTAACCCTACTCTATTCTCAAGGAAGCTAGCATCAAAACCAACTTCGAATTCTTTTTGTCGCTCTGGAGAAATTTCAGAATCTCCTAAAGTTAATGGTACTGCAATACCAGGCAAGCCACCAATTAATGAATTAACATATGCCGTAAACAGCGCTCCGTTAGGCGCAAAATTACCAGCTTCTCCATAAGCAGAACGTATCTTTAATTTATTTATAAAAATAGCATCACTCCAAAAATCAAATTGATGCAAATTTACAGCAGCTGATGCTTTTGGGTAATAAAATAACTCATTGGCATCTCCATTATTACTAGACTTATCACCTCTAACTCCTACAGTTGCAATTATTTTGTCTTGGTAGTTAAGTTCTTCTTGAACAAAAAATCCGGTATCTTCTTGTTCTTGTCTAAATTGAGTTACATTAATGTTTGCCGCTTGATCTAGATTTGTCTCTGAAGCGATTAAACCTGAAGCAATACTTCTAACGGTGTTTCTGCTAAACGTTTGCTTTGTAAGACCCGCTTGCGTTGTAAATCTCAAATCATTCTGAGTATTGTATTTATGTATTAAAAATGCAGAATAGTTTGCATCTTTATTTTCTGTAGTTCCCAAGGCACTTACTCCATTTAAACCTCCGTTAGATGGTTTTTGGAATTGTAATTCTTTTGGAAAAATAGCTGTATTTACAAGATTATAATAATCTACCCCTGCTCTTACTTGAAGATCTAAGCTTGATTTTGTGTTCTTAAATATATTAAAATCTAATGTAGCTCCAGTAATAAACCTATTTACATCTTCTCTATTTGTTACTAGATCTCTTGTTTGAAGTGCATTGGAAGCACTAAAAGGGTTATCTGGATAATTCCCATTTGCATCTGGAAATAACTGTGCAAAAGGAGGTGTAGATGTTAAAGAAACTCCTATGGTAGTTCCTGTATTATCATTATTAAAAAAACCTCTATCTGACCTTGAATCTACATAATTACTCGTTACAGAAATTTTTGCTCTGCCATCTAAGAAGTTATGATTGATATTAAATCGAACAGATTTTCTATTATAGCCTGTATTTCTAACAATTCCGTCTTCTTCATTATTTGAAAAAGCAGCATAAAACAATGTGTTTTCACCTCCTCCAGAAATATTAACACTTGTATTTGTTATGAATCCATCTTCTCCATAGATTTCATCTTCAAAATCTACCAATGTTCCATTTGCTTGAGCAGTTGTAAAAAGAGCACCTGCTCCTTCTCCATATGTATTTTCTGCTATATCTGCTGTAAGATTTCTTTGTCCTAAAGGATTTAATATTCTATTGAAACCAATGTCTTGAGAAAAAGAAATTTTAGTTTCTCCTCTTTTTCCTTTTTTGGTTGTAATAATAACAACTCCCGCTGCCGCACGAGAACCATAAATAGCAGCTGCAGATGCTCCTTTTAATATTTCAATATTAGCAATATCGTCTGGGTTTAGATCTGCAATCCTATTAGTAGGATTATCTTGGGAAGATGCATTTCCTCCAGCTGAAGCTCCAGACACAAAATTTAATCCTGCACCAGATACACTGTTATTATTTACATAAACTCCATCTACAATATAAAGAGGCTGAGAGTTTCCATTAATGGAAGTAACCCCTCTTAATTTTATAGCAATTCCTCCTCCTGGTGCTCCAGAACTTCTTGTTACTTGTGCTCCTGCAAATTTACCAGCTAAAGCCCCATCTAATGTTTGCGCTGGGGTTCTTCCCGTTAAATCTTCTGCAGAGACTGTAGCGACAGCATTTGCAGAATTGGATCGTTTAATTGATGTTGCAAGACCTGTAACAACCACTTCTTCTAGAGCTTCGGCAGATTCTGAAAGTGTAACCTGTACAGATGATGTGTCTGTAATTTCTTTTGATAAGGTTGTAAATCCAAGTATGGAGAATTCTAATGTGGTGGGAAGATTAGCTACACTGATGATAAACTTTCCGTCAAAGTCAGTCGTGACCCCATTTGTAGTTCCAATTTCAATGACATTTGCAAATGGTATTGGTACTCCATTTGTGTCTTGTACCGTTCCAGTTATTTCACTTTGCGCAAACGCAATGATGGGAAATAACAAAAATAACAGCGTCATTTTAACGCCTTTGTAATTTTGTTTCATATTGATTGATTTTTTTGTTAATCTCAATAAAACTAACGAATATTTTATCAAATCATCAATAAATATCAAAATTAACGTTAAAAAATTAAAAAATTCGTAATTTAAAAATAAGCATAAGCCCCATAAACGCTAGTGTTAGCAGGATTACTCAATAGTAAGAAAATCAACTAATTACACAAAAACCGTATATCAAGTGCAAAAAACGCGTAATATGCTTTTATTTTAGTAGGCATCAAAAATTTATATATTCATATTCAAGTTACCTAACTTGAATATGAATATGATCATCATGCCTTACTGCTTTACAACCATGGTATCTAATTTTCACATGGTTTATATTCATTCTATCTCTTAAGTGTGGTTCGATAAAAATTTTAGAAATAGATGCTTCTTGAGCAATAAGTTGAAGTAATGTCTTTGTTCCCTTTTCAGAGAAATTCAATTCTGGATATACAGTCCCTAATGTAAGATACTTAGGGAAATCATATTGCCAATACCCTTTTCTTTTACATACTGAAATCTGATCATATTCTCCATTAGTAGGATAAACAAATGCTCCATAACCACTTACTGAAGGTTTCTCATTTACTAGCACTCCTTTTTGATCTTCATAAAGCAAAGAAATATCTAGCTTCTTCCCATCTTTATGACTTAAATGTGGTGGTAATGGAAATCCATTAAGAAATGGAAAATTAGCATCCAAACAATGGATTTCTATTCCTGGATATTTTTTGGTTAACTTCTCTGAAATATTTGCAAGTACTTCATTAACTTTTGGAACGACATAATTTCTATTTGTCAGAGATGTAAAAAACATATGGATTTTAATAGTATCATCTATCTTTATTTTTTCTCTCCCAAATAAAGGTGCTACATATGGAACGATAGCATATGTACAAATAAGATACAGTACTATAAACACACTCCATTTTTTAAATGTCTTTTTTCTGTATAGAAGTGTAACAATAATATAGATCACTCCTCCTATCTGTGTAATAACAGTAAGTAATACAACCCACAATACATTCAAAAATAATCTACCCATATAAACCCGATATATATTCCATAACGGTTCTGGTAGCTCCTGTATTGCTATTTATAAAGTGACCTGCAATCATTCCTGTTTGAGATCTGAATTTTTGATCAATCAATAACTTGTGTAAGATATCATCAAGTTCTTTTTGATTTGAAATAGTGTATAATCCTGCAAGTTGCTGTAGTCTTTTTGCTTCTGGGAACTTCTCAAAATAATTTCCAATAATAATTGGAATTCCAAAAGTTGCCGGCTCTAATATATTATGTAATCCCTTTGTTCCTAACGCTCCGCCTACATATGCAATATCTGCATAGTTATATATTTTAGTGAGTAAACCTATCGTGTCTATGATAAAGACATTATACTCAGAGAGTGCTTTTCCTTCTTTTTCTGAAAACAAAACAGTTTTCACTTCAAGTTTTTCTTGTAATACTTTTATTTTCTCTGGTTTTATCTGATGAGGGGCAATAATAAATTTAGTATCACTTTGATGATTATTAATAAATGTGGTAAGCACTTCATCATCTTCTGGCCATGTACTACCACACACTACACAAAGTTGATTTGCTTTAAATGCTGAAATAAAACTTAAGGTATTATCCATTTCTATTTGACGAGAAACACGATCAAAACGTGTATCCCCACTTATAGTCACTGGGTGGAGGTTTAATGTTTTTGCTGCTATAGCTGATGTTTTGTCTTGTACAAAGTAATGGTCAAAAGCTTCAAAACTTTTAAGCATCCATTTCCCATACCATTTAAAAAACGGTTGGCTTTCTCTAAAAACACCAGAGAGTAACACCGTTTTTATATTTCGCTTTTTTAGAGCTGTCAAATAATTCGGCCAAAATTCATATTTAATAAAAAACACTAGTTCAGGATGTACTACATCAAGAAATAACCGGGCATTTGTTGGGGTATCAAGGGGTAAATAGGTGGTCGCTTTCGCGAAAGCGTTATTTTTCTTAATCTCATAACCAGAGGGAGAGAAGAACGTAATTACCAATGAAAATTGCGGATACTTTTTTAATAACTCTTCCATTACCGGAACACCTTGCTCATACTCTCCTAGAGAAGCGGCATGAAACCAAATGACACGATCTTTGTCTGTTAGTTGATTTCTTAGTGTTGAAAAAATATCTTTTCTACCTTTTACAAATAACTTCATCTTGGCACTAAAAAGTCCAGATACAGGCAAAATTGCTTGTAAGATGTATATTATACTAGAATAGAGACTACGCATACACTGCTAAAATAGCGCTTTGTCATAAAATAGATTGTTGGAAGGTACTAGTTTTTGTATTTTCGTTACAACTTTCTTAATTGAAAACACAATCAGTCTTATCCTAACTCTAAAGAGTAAAAACTCTTTCATACCTATGAAGAAGATACAAATGGTTGACCTTAAAGGTCAATATCAGAAAATAAAAGAACGTGTAGATGCCTCTGTGCTAGAAGTTATTGAATCTAGTGCCTTTGTAAATGGTCCTGAAGTACATACATTTCAAAAAGAACTTGAAGATTACTTAGGTGTTCATCATGTGATCCCATGTGCTAATGGAACAGATGCATTACAAATTGCTATGATGGGACTTGGTTTACAACCTGGTGATGAGGTAATCACAGCTGATTTTACATTTGCCGCTACTGTAGAGGTGATTGCTCTATTACATCTTACGCCTGTGCTTGTAGACGTAGATCCTGTTAATTTCAATATTGATATTGAGGCTATAAAAAAAGCAATTACTCCCAAAACAAAAGCAATTGTTCCTGTACATCTTTTTGGAATGGCTGCTAATATGGATGCTATTATGGATCTTGCAAAAGAACATGATTTATATGTCATAGAAGATAATGCGCAAGGTATTGGAGCAACGTATACGGGACGTGATGGCAAAAAGGTAAAAACAGGAGCTATAGGACATGTAGGTACTACTTCTTTTTTTCCTTCTAAAAATTTAGGGTGTTATGGAGATGGTGGTGCTATCTTTACCAATGATGCTGATCTTGCTCATACCATACGAGGTATCGTAAATCACGGGATGTATAAGCGCTATCATCACGATGTAGTAGGTGTAAATAGTAGGTTGGATTCTATTCAAGCAACTGTTTTACGTGCAAAACTACCACACCTAGATTCCTATAACACGGCTCGTCGAGATGCTGCTCGTAAATACTCTGCTGCATTTATGAATGAGGAAAAAATCATTACTCCTATGATATGTGATAGTTGTGACTGTCATGTATTTCATCAATATACTTTACGATTAAAAGATACAGACCGTGATGCATTAGTAGCTCACTTACAGGAAAAGCAGATTCCTTGTGGTGTATATTATCCTATTCCTTTACACAAACAAAAAGCGTATTTGGATGAGCGTTATAACGAAGCTGATTTTACAGTTACGAATCAATTAGTTCAAGATGTAATCTCGCTTCCTATGCATACAGAACTTGATGATGAGCAAATTGCTTTTATCACTTCTACTATCATCGATTTTGTAAATAAATAACTTACTAAAACAACTATCACCCATGAAAAAGATCTTTTTATTGCTATTGGCACTTTTTATAAGCACTATTTCTTTTGCACAAGAAACTACGTTATTACATTGTGGTAAATTGATCGATACTGAAAATGGTACTGTTCTCACGGAGCGTACTATTACAGTACAAGGAAATAAAATCATTGCTATTGATAAAGGATATACACAGCCTAAGAAAAATCAAGCGGTTGTTGATCTTACTTCTAAAACAGTGATGCCTGGGCTTATCGATATGCATGTTCATATTGAAGGTGAAACAAGTCCAAAGAGATATATTGAGCCTTTTACAAAAAACGAAGCTGATGTCGCTTATACAGCTGGTGAGATTGCAAAGCGCACCCTAATGGCTGGTTTTACTACAGTGCGTGATTTAGGAGGAAGTGGCGTAAATGTATCTTTACGAAATGCTATCAATAAAGGGACTGTAGATGGTCCTCGTATTTTTACTGCCGAAAAAGCTATAGGAACTACCGGAGGTCATGCCGATCCTACCAACGGATACAAGAAAGAGTTGATGGGAGACCCAGGGCCTGCAGAAGGTGTTATTAATAGTCCTGCAGATGCTCGTAAAGCAGTACGCCAGCGTTATAAAAATGGCGCTGATGTTATTAAAATCACAGCTACTGGAGGTGTTTTAAGTGTGAGTAAAAATGGAGTAAATCCTCAGTTTACACAGGAAGAGATTAATGAAATTGTAAAAACTGCTAAAGAATACGGAATGAGTGTTGCAGCTCATGCTCATGGAATCGAGGGTATGCAGCGTGCTATAAAAGGAGGTGTTACTACCATTGAGCACGGATCTTTAATGGATAAAGAAACTGCCATGCTAATGAAGCAATATGGTACGTATCTTGTCCCTACATTATCTGCAGGTCGCTACGTAAGACAACAAGCAGATATCCCTGGGTATTATCCAGATATTATTATTCCTAAAATCATGAAGGTAGATGCGGGCATTCGTCAAACGATGAAAATGGTTGCTGACGAAGGTGTAAATATTGCTTTTGGAACGGATGCAGGTGTATTTCCTCATGGAGAAAATGCTAAAGAATTTATTTATATGGTAGAAACTGGTTGGTCTGAAATGTTTTCTATTCAATCTGCCACAATTACTAATGCAAAAGTATTAGACATGCAGGGTCAATTAGGAGAATTAAAAGAAGGATATCTAGCTGATATTATTGCTGTAGATGGAAATCCTACCAAAGATATTTCTACAATGACATCGGTTTCTTTTGTTATGAAAAATGGTGTTATTTATAAGAAATAAAAAACCCACTACACATCAGATAAAGATCATTTCATCTATTCCCGTTCCCTAATAAAGGAATGAATGAAATTCTCGCTATGCTCACCCTTCATTGGATTAAGTCAATCCAAAAGAACACAACTCTTTATGTACAGCGGGATTTTATTTATTTCTTATAAATAACACCAAATCAGCTCACTTTTTAAGTTGGGTAAAGTGTGGTGTATTATTCTATATTTTTTTATTATTTATTTTGCTAATATTATAAATTCACTTCTTCTATTTAATTGATGTTCTCCTTCTGAGCATGGCACACCATTACTACATCTATTTGTTAATTGTGTTTCTCCATAACCTCTTCCTGTTAATCTACTTCTAGATATACCACCTACATTTACTATATAATCAATAGTAGATGTATTTCTGCGTTGAGATAATGCAATATTATATGCATCGTCTGCACGACTGTCTGTATGACTTCTCACGTCTATTTTTGCATTTGGAAATTGTTCCATAAAAGCGATTACTTTTATGAGTTCTCTCTCTGCATCTGGACGTATAAAAGATTTATCAAGATCAAAATAAATTGGTTTTAATCCCAGTAATTCATTTAAGTCGTCTCCTACATTTACAGCTACTGGAGGTTTTAAGTATAGATCACGTTTTATATTTCTACCTGCTTCTCCATCTGTTGTGATAATTGCTTCAGCAGGATCATAATTTTCTTTTTCTGCCCTCACAACATAGGTGTCATCACAGTTGATTCCATCAAAATTATAGTTCCCTAGTACATCTGATGTAGTTTGTGTAATGACATTATTTTGTTTGTCTCGTAACTGCACTCTTGCCATAGGTAGTACTTGATCTGTTTTTACATCTCTTGTGATACCACTAATCACTTGACCACAATTCGTCAGTAGTTTTTTCTCTCTAGTAAACCCATAGATATCGTCATTTCCTAGACCTGTAGCACGATTTGAAGAAAAATATCCTAGTCCTTTATCATTGTCTAGAATCAACCCAAAATCATCATAACTACTATTTACAGGTTTTCCAGCATTATAGGCGTCGCCTACAGTACCATTGTCTTCTATCTGGGCAACAAATACATCTAGTCCTCCTAATCCTATATGTCCATCTGTAGCAAAAAACAATCTTCCATCTTTGCTTATAAAAGGAAATGTTTCTCTTCCTTCTGTATTGATTGTTTCTCCTAAATTTTCTGGAGTTCCATACGTACCGTCTGCATTAATAGACACTCGCCATATATCTGACAAGCCCTTTGTTCCTGGCATATCTGATGCAAAATACAAGGTCTTTCCATCTGGACTTAATGCAGGATGCGCTACAGAGTATTCGTTACTATTAAATGGTAATTCTTCTGCAACACTCCATTGTCCGCTTTCGCGAAAGCTTTTATATAATTTTAATTTGTTAGTTCCTTCTTGATCTCGTTTCAGTCGCTTTGCTGTATAATTGTTACGTGTGAAATACATCACATCTCCTAAATCATTAAATACCGTACTACTCTCGTGGTACTTTGTATTTACATCTCCTTCTAACTTGCTAATCGTTGGAGCATCCGTTTCAGGATTGTCTACTATATATAGATCTAAAAATGGTTGATCATTCCAGTCATGTATTAAGGTTCCTGTACTATTTTCACGATTGGAAGAAAATACAAGGCGCTCTCCATAAAAACTAGGACTAAAATCCTGTAAGCCAGAATTTACCTGTATTGGTTTTATGGCATATCGTCCAGATTGCCTTTCAATTTCAGCAAGGTAATCGCGCTCTTTGACAAACATTTTACCTCTAGAGTCATTTCCGTTTGCAGCTTCAAATTGATTCATCACTTGATCTGCTTCTTCATAGCGTCGCACACTTTTTAATGATTGTGCATATCGAAAATAATATTCTGGAGTTACTTGATCTCCTCCTGTATTCACTAATTGTCCATACCATGTAACAGCATCTCTATATTCACTCGTAAAGTAATAGGAATCTCCTAATTTTTTAAGAACTTCTGGAGACCGGTCTCCTTTATCTGCAATTCTCAAATATAAATCACGGGCATCTACAAAAGCATATTGATCAAATCGTTTTTCTGCTTTTTTTACACTTCCATTTTTCTTTTCTTTTATTTCTTGTTTTGCCTCATCTACTTGCTCTTGTCCATAAGACCATCCAACACTCCCTACAATAAGGGTTGTTATGAGCGTATAACGTATTGCTTTTTTTATCTGAAACATCATTGTGTCTTATACTTTAGTTTAACTTAGGTGAACTTAAAAGAATCTCGGTGACAAGAGACGTTTTGGTTTATTCAAGACTTCAAATCGCAAAAAGATTTCATAACTACCATCATTAAATTGTTGTAATTCTGTTGTCTCTCTATCATAGGCAAGACCTAGCATTAGACCATCTGTTATTTGAAAACCTGCTAGTGCACTTACTGAAGCACTCCATCTATACGCTAATCCCAATGTTAATTTATCATAGAGTAATGCATTTGCAGTAACATCTACTTGTAACGGTGCTCCTGCTACCCATTTTACGAGTCCAGCAGGTTTAAACTTAAAATCTTCTGTTACATTAAAAACATATCCCGAAGTGAGGTAATAGTTGATTCGTTCTCTCGCTAAATAGGTAGCGTTTGCATCATTACTATTATTACTATCATCAAAATGCTCAGTACGTAATAAATTAGGTGCACTAAAGCCTAAATAGTACTTATCAGTATAATAGAATAAACCTACTCCTACTTGTGGTGTAAAACGATTATCAATATTATCTTGAGCTGTCGCTAAAGGGTCTCCATTTTGAAATGGACTGGCCTCGCTATAATTGACATCCAATAAGTGTGCGCCTCCTTTGATTCCAAAGGCTAACTTACCTCTATCACTTGTAGGAATTGTATAACTAAAATCAATATCTATATAGGTTTCATTGGTAATGAATATCTCATCATTAACAATATTTAATCCCAATCCAACTCTTTCTGATTGTCCTACTGGAGAATGAATAGAAAATGTTTGTGTGCGGGGAGCACCATCTAAACCTACCCATTGACTTCGATGAAGTCCTAAAATACTTAGTCCTCCTCTAGATCCTGCATAGGCTGGATTAATACTCAGTGTATTATACATATACTGGGTATACTGCGCATCCTGCTGGGCTACAGCATTTTCTGTCTGTAAACCTAAAACTACTATTACCATGGCTATGATGGCGTTGTAACTTTTTCTCATAGGTGTTTATTTTAATCTGATAGACTAGTATGTGACTAGTCTATCAGATATGAATTAATCTAGTTATCTATTTATGTATAATGGTCCTGCTAATTGCTGTAGTCTTCCTTCACTATTTGTGTATTCTAGCACATAATAGTAAGTACCCACTGGCAGTAAACGATCTTGATCTATGGTCACACGGCCTGTAGATTCTCCTCTAAAGAAGTTATCGTTTTGTCCATATCCTCTAGTATCAAATACTAGTACTCCCCAACGGTTGTATATACGCACCGTATTATTTGGGAATTGCTCTATGCCTCTAATAACAAATACATCATTAAGTCCATCTCCATTTGGTGTCACAATATCAAAGACTTCAAGTCCGTCTTGTGCATCAGGATCTCCATTATTTTCTTCTAAGAAGTCTGGAATTCCGTCATCATCTTCATCACCTAATTCTTCACCATTAGGAATACCATCTCCATCACAATCGGCTGTATCAAACTCTACATCTGTTGGTAATGTTTGACTACCTATTTCTAAGCTACAAGGATCATTTGGATCCGTTCCATCATTGGCTTCATCTCCATCAGTTACTCCGTCTCCGTCCGTATCTGGATCTAATGGATCTGTTATATTACCACCTGGATCTTCTATAGTGATTGGATCATCTACACCTGTAGTCTCCTCTTCGTTTGTTAAACCATCATCGTCACAATCGGCCGTATCAAATTCGACAGAAGTTTCAACAGTTTGGCTACCTACAACGAAGTCACAGAAGTTATTTGGATCTGTACCATCTTCAATTTCATCACCATTCGTTACACCATCACCATCACAATCGGCTTCATTATAACCTTCATCTGCTGGTAATGTTTGACTACCTATTTCAAAATCACAAGGATCATTTGGATCCGTTCCATCATTTGCTTCATCGGCATCATTAACACCATCGCCATCTGTATCTGGATCTAATGGATCGGTCATATTACCATCTGGATCTGCTGGAGTATCTGGATCGTC
>NZ_CANLOB010000004.1 GCF_947492815.1 uncultured Dokdonia sp. | reverse complement strand
ACCGTGTTATAGGGGATTTACTATATCCTTGATTTCTCTTAATGTAAGGGGTGGTTGTTTCACTTTTTTTGCAACTTCTTGGTGTGCAAAAAAATGAAACTTTCCGTTACTCGTTTTGTTTTGAGTACTTTGTCAATGAAGATAATAGTATTGACTACCGTGTTATAGGGGATTTACTATATCCTTGATTTCTCTTAATGTAAGGGGTGGTTGTTTCACTTTTTTTGCAACTTTTTGGTGTGCAAGAAAAATGAAACTTTCCGTTACTCGTTTTGTTTTGAGCACTTATTATCGCTTTATTTTTTAATGTTTTACATTAATATCCTTCACCTTCATCCTCTCCCAGAGAGAGAGGAGATATGATCAACTCTCTAATAGATACTTAGGTTTCATAAATGAACATAATAATATAGATTATTGTTTGTATAGTCATTTCGATGATAGGAGAAATCCCACATATTTTGTATTGGATGACACGATTTTTTCCGTACCTCTTTCGAAATGATACTAACTTATTAAAAGAAGCAAAGTTCTCCCTTTGATAGTTAGAAGGGATTAACTCATTGATTTATTGGTTGTTATTCTTGTTTTAATTTGGTTACTTTATAGGAAATAACACATTTGTCATGGATGATCTTAGAGAAGAATTTGCTGAATTAAAAAGAAAAGTAGATGCTATAGGAAAAAAAGATACGTGGGATAAAGTCAAAATAATTACTGGAGTATTATTGCCTTTAGCGATTGTATATATTGGACAGACATTTTCTTCATCGCAAATTGCTGCTGAAAGTAGATTCAATGAACAACAATTTGAATATCAAAAACAGATTTCAAATATTAATTCCAAAGTAGGGCAGGTAGGTCTTGTCGCTAATTTCTTTGATGCTTTGTTAAGTGACGAACCTGTTCGTAAAAAATTAGCTATTAAAGCCGTACTTATTGCATTGAAAGAAGATGGACCTGAATTAGTAAAGATTGTGCAAGAATCTGATAATACCACAGAGATCAAATCATTTGCTAAAGAAACATTAGATACAAAACGTGAGGAGTTAGTCCAACAGTTATTCAGTGATACTAAAATAGAAAGAATTAATGCTTATAATGATATTATATCTGGATGGAAAAATGACTCAGAGATGGTCAAAGAAATTGTAGCTTACGGAAACTCACATCTATCTAATAAAGATGGGGTCTATAATTCGATTATCACCTTATCAAAAATGAATAAAAAGGTATTGTCTCCTTATAAGGATGAGATTATCTCTTTTGGTGAATCTACAGAAGCTAATGGTGAAAAAACGAAAAAACAAGCTTTAGAACTTAAGTCTAGGATTCAGCAAGAAGAGTAACTAAAAAAGATGCTTAAAGACATTGAAATTAAGGTTGTCTAAAAGTACTTTCAACATGCTCAAGGTGATAATTAGTTCCTTTAGGCTCTTTTCAATAACAAAATGCCCAAGTAAATCACTTACTTGGGCATTTTGTTTATAATGAAGTAAAGAGATTAGCTATCTCCTAATAATTCAGCAATCTTATTCTCTAAGGCTTGACCTCTTAGGTTCTTTGCAATAATAGTTCCTTCTTCATCTAATAAGAAGGTTGCAGGGATAGCACGTACACCATACGATTTTGGAATTGGGTCTTGCCAAAATTGAAGGTTTGAAACATGGTACCAATCCATTTGATCTTTCTCAATAGCTTTGATCCAACGATTTTTTTGACCTGGTCTATCTAGTGATACACTTATAATGTTTAATCCTTTATCGTGGTACTTATTATATACGCGTACTACATTTGGGTTCTCCATACGGCATGGTTTACACCATGAAGCCCAAAAGTCAACAATAGTATATTTGCCTAAAGTCTCAGATAAGGCGAGTTCTTTTCCTTCTGGTGTTGCTGCACTAAATTCAGGTGCTTTATTACCTACACTAGCTAAATTTGAAGCAGCACGTTGAGATTTAAGAACAGCAATATATTCTTTGATACTCGTACCAAGAGTAGAAGTACGTATATCTGATGCTAATCCATTGTAATAATTTTCAGTTTCTTTTACATCAAGTACTTTGGCATTGATTAGATCAGATAGTGCCATAATAGCAACCATACTGCCTGAATTTTCAGTTAAAACATCTTTTTTTGAAGAGATAAATTTATCATCAAGTGCTTGAATTTGTGATGTGTATTCTGTAACCATAATACCATCGGTCTCTCTTTTTGCTTGATTAAGTTTTTGCCTGAGTTGTGCTTTTTTCTTATTTAATGAACGACTATTGTTAGTATACGTATTAAATAGTTCATTTTCTTTACTACCCGTTACAACAGAAGAAGCTATACTATCTTTATATAATGTGATGGTAAGTGGCGCTTGATCTTTTACCAGTAATAATTGTTGTCTGTTTAAAGAGTTGGTAATTATTTGCAAACCTTTGCCTTTAGCACGAGGCTTCGTAAATGTGAAGCTTTCTGCTGTTACTATAGCAGTATCTATGGCTATACGTTTGTTGTTTTCACCTAACTCTTGAAGATAGATTTCTGTACCATCTGGAATACCAGATGCAGTCCCTTTGATACTGTAATTTTCTTTTTTCGCGCAAGCAAAAACCAAAAGACCTAGAGCTACTATAAATATTCTTCTCATAAAATGCGTAAATTTGAGTAACAAAAGTAATTATTATCCGTCTAATATACTATGATCATACTTTGTTTTATAAGTATAACATAGTCGTAAGAAAATAATACACCCAACAAACTCATGGCTTTTTTAGAAGAAGATTTTCCGATGCAGATTCACGTTAGCTTTGAGAAGCTAGTAGAATCTTATAAGACATACTTGACTGATGACAGTGATGAACTTCATGTAAAACGTGCGCATCGCGTAATTGCTATTGCAGAAGAGTATCCTGAATTAATTAATGGTCTTACTAATGCACAGCAAGTAAGAAACTTACAGCCACAAATAGATTTACTTTTAGCAGATTTATTTTCTGATATTTTACAGCAAAATGAAATTAAAATAGCGTGTCTTCCTTTTAATGAGTTTATCATCAAGTCTTCTAGACGATATGAGAAAATAATAAAAGAAGCAGGAGATGATTATCAAGTAGAGATTAGTAATTTTGATAAAGATCACATGTATATCATGGGATGCTCGATAATCTTAAAGATGTCTGGTTATAAGATTGATTTTAGAAGGCCATTCTTTTATGATATTCCTGATGCAGATGGTATTATGAGGTATTATAGAATGCTTTATAATGCCGATTATATCAATATCGAAAAAGGACCAGACGCTCTTGATATTACAGATAGTGATGTCGAGGAATTACTAGATAATTTTGATAATATCGATCTGTGGAAGAAAAAATTTCCACCTCGTAGTTGGTATTTTAAAGGGTTTGTATTGGCAAATTTATATGATGCAACTTCAGATGTGTCATTATCTGAATTTAAAACAAGTCTTTTAAAATACGATAAAAGTGATGTAGATTTTATCGATGGTTTTCACAATATATTTCAAGCGATATTTAATCTTCCTGAAATTAAGGTAGGGTTTTCAAATTATAATGAAGAAGAAGAAACCTTAGAGCGAGTTCCTTATAATAATGTAGAAAGCTTTGTTTTAAATGCAGAGCAAAAGAGAGCGTGTAAAAGTGCTTTGTGTAGTGGCTCTTTTTATACCATATTTACACAAAAGCAATTCTTTGCAGTTTCTGATGTAGAACGTTATTTGAGTTCAGATCCTTCAGAACATTTTTATAAAAATCTATTAGATCAGAATATAAAGAGTGCCATTTTTGCGCCTATTTCAGATGGAGATAATTTTTTAGGACTTTTAGAAATAGTATCTCCTAACAAAGGTGAACTTAATAGTATCAATGCTAATAAGCTATTAGATGTAATGCCATATCTCCTTGATTCTGTAAAACGTTCTAGGGAACAAATGGAAAATGAACAAGAGGTGATTATTCAAAAAGAATGTACTTCTATTCATCCTAGTGTTTATTGGAAATTTAGAAAAGAAGCAAAAAGAGTGATGACAGCTCAGATAGATGGAGAAGCTTCTGTTTCATTTAGAGATATCATTTTTAAAGAAGTGTATCCATTATTTGGTCAAGTAGATATTAAAGGGTCATCTAATGCAAGGAATACTGCAGTACAAAAAGATTTATTATTACAACTTAATGAAGTTAAAAACATTATTGAGTTTGCAAATAAAGATCAACAATTACCGGTTTATGAGGAGTTTTTGTATAGAATAGTATCATTTACGCAAGATTTAGAAGAAGGGCTGCAAGTAGATAGTGAACGAGGAATTCTTAATTTTTTAAATCATGATGTACACCCTTTATTTGATCATTTAAAAAAGAAAGAAGGTATATTGGCTTCGCTTATTAAAGAATATAATGATTCTTTAGAAGATGCGATGGAGCTTATTTATAAAAACAGAAAGGATTATGATGAATCTGTAATGCTTATTAATAAGCGCATGGCGGCTGTATTAGATAAAAAACAGGAAGAAGCGCAACGTATGTATCCTCACTTTTTTGAGCGTTTTAAAACAGATGGAGTAGAGCATAATATGTACATAGGGGAATCCATTACCAGAGAAAATAGTTTTAATAAAATTTATCTCTATAATCTTAGATTATGGCAATTACAAGCAATGTGCGAAATGGAAAATGCACATTATGAACTTTCAAAAGAGTTACCCCATCCATTAGATGTTGCTTCGATGATTCTAGTCTTTAACACCTCTTTGTCTGTTCGTTTTAGAATGGATGAAAAACGTTTTGATGTAGATGGAACTTATAATGCTCGTTATGAAGTTGTAAAAAAACGTGTGGACAAAGCGTATATAAAAGGAACTAGTGAACGCGTAACGCAACCTGGTAAAATAGCGATTGTATATAGTCAAAAAGAAGATGAACGTGAGTACATGCGTTATATCAAGTTTTTACAAGCAAAACAATACTTAGGAGATACTGTTGAAATTGTAGAGCTACAAGACTTACAAGCAGTAACTGGTTTAAAAGCAATTCGTGTAGAGGTATTATACAAGATTCCTACTAAAAACGAAATGAAACAATATTATACTTATGATGATCTTATAGAAGAGATTAGATCTTAAATAAAAATAGCCTAGCAATTTTGCTAGGCTATTTTTGTATATGTAATAGTGATTATGTCAATACTATTGGTGCTTCTTGCATCTTAAAGAAGATAGCAAATGCTATTACAGAAGCAATAATTCCTATAATAAATACAGTATATGTTATTCTAAGAATACGGTATTTTCTATCTAATACGATCCCTAAAAAATATAAATCTTTTGTAAGCGCAGAATAGATATAATCTTTGTCTTGCATCATTTCATTAATAGCCCATTCAAAATCGGTGAGGCTCATTTTATGAAAATTACCAAAGAATAATAAGTTTACTTTCTTTTGTTCTACATCTTCTCTCGTAAATTTTCCCATCGTTACATTAGGGCGTGTCGCTAGTACAGATAAGATCATTGAGATGATACTAAATACTATGAAAACAACTGTAGGAACAATAAGATAAGAGTTTGATGGATTATCTAATTTTGGGATTAAATTTGATAATGCCATAGACAAGATAATGGCGTTTACTGACAATAAGATGTTAGCCTTTGTATCTGCAATATCACTTAATTTGATGTGATTACGTAGTGTAATACGAAACATTGATTGTACTCCTTTTTCAGGACTTTCATCTTTAAGCTTTGCTTTAAGCTTTTCTTTTTTCTTAGCTTTCTTTAGTTTCTTTTGCTCTTTGAGCATTTTCATAAGATTTGCATCTTTTTTGGGTTTCCAATATTCTATAGCATACGGTGTATAGTAATGATGAGCAGTTGTAAACATTTCTATATTACATTTTCGCCAAGCTTCTAGAGAATGCTCGGCAATACCTTGTATACGTAGTTCTTGTCGTAAATATTCACTCGCTTCTTCAAAATAACTTTTTGCAAAATGAGAGGCATCTGCATCTCTTAATATCTTATCAAGGTCAGTGACAGGAGTATTATCCATTTTTGTCGCCATAATGGCTTGACCTATACGCGTTATTCTATCTTTAGGATGTGCTTCTTTTGCTAGAAAATCTTCTGCTATTTTTACAGAATTCCCTTCATGCTCATCTCTTCCGTGTATATATCCTGTATCGTGTAAAAGTGCAGCAATTAAGATATCTTCCTTTTCTTCTTGAGATAGATCGCTTTTTTCTATAATTTCTTTAGTACTTTTATACACGCGTTTTGCGTGTACATAATTATGATAAATACATGTTTTTGGGAGTTTTTTTTCTAAAAGATCAGCAACAAAAGCATCCGTTTTTTCAACCAAAGATGTCATACGTAGAATTTTATTTTCTTAGACCTAAAATTACACTAAAAATTACATATGAAGATAAAATACCTTTTTGTTTCTAGTTTTATTCTCATTTTTATGTTTGGATGCGCAACGTATGCTCCTCAATATGCAAAGGATAATAAGCAAAGTACGCTTTCGCGAAAGCGTAAAAAGGCAACTTCCTTTTACCTTATCGGTGATGCAGGAGGAGCAAAGCAAGGTAAAAGCACCGATGCACTAACTGCATTAAAGAAAATAATTGATACTTCAGACACTAAAAATGATTATACCATTTTTCTAGGAGATAATATTTATCCTGATGGATTACCTGCTAAAGGGACTGAAGATAGAGAATTAGCTGCTTATAGATTGCAAGCTCAAGTAGATGCCGTTAGTAATTTTAAAGGGGATGTTGTTTTTATTCCTGGAAATCATGATTGGTATAACGATGGGCTTAAAGGTTTAAAGCGCCAAGAAGAATTTATAGAAGAGGCACTTAATGATAATGAAGCTTTTCAACCAGAAAACGGGTGTCCTATAGAATCTATATCTATTTCAGAAGAAATAGAACTAATTATTATTGATTCACAATGGTACATAGAAAATTGGGATAGAAATCCAACGATGAACGATGAATGCGAGATACGCACACGTGCTGATTTTTTTCTAGAAATTGAAAGTGAATTCAAAAAAAATAATGAAAAAACGATTCTTGTAGCAATGCACCATCCTATGTATACCAATGGGATACATGGGGGTACATTTGCTATCGAAAAGCATTTATTTCCTTTTCAAGCAAAAATACCGTTGCCCGGTATTGCGAGTTTACTAACGCAAGTACGTGGTCAAGGAGGTGTTTCCATACAGGACAGAGTTAATAAGCGATATACAGAACTTATGGATAGGCTTGCTACACTCTCTTATGATACCAATAAAGTGATCTTTGTTTCTGGTCATGAGCATAGTTTACAGTATATAGAACATGATGGAATTAAACAAATAGTAAGTGGATCGGGAGCAAAAAAATCTGCAGCGCGTCTTCGTAATGATGGATTGTTTGCATACGGAGGTCAAGGGTTTGCTGTTCTTGATGTGTATGATGATAGAGCTTCAGAAGTACGTTATTACTCAGCTATTGGAGGAAATCCAGCATTGCTTTTTCAAACAAAATTATTTGATAAGGATATAGAATACGATACTAGTGGTCTTCCGTCTTCTTTTGAACCTTATAAAGAAGCCGCTATATATTCACAAGAAGATGTTAATAAGAGTGATGGTTATAAGAAATTATGGGGGAATCATTATAGAAATGTGTATGGAACACCAGTAAGAGTTCCTGTGCTTACTCTAGATACGCTAAAAGGCGGCATCACTATAGATCGTAAAGGAGGCGGACACCAAACTAGATCACTGCGATTAGTAGATAAAGACGGAAGAAATTTTGCTCTACGTGCTGTTAAAAAGAGCGCAGTGCAATTTTTACAATCGGTAGTATTTAAAGACAATTTTGTACAAGAAGAGTTTAGAGATACGTTTACAGAAGAGGTGATTCTTGATTTTTATACCTCTAGTCATCCCTATGCAACACTTGCAGTAGGAACACTTGCCGATGCTATTGATGTATATCATACCAATCCGCAATTGGTATGGATGCCTAAGCATCCAACATTAGGAAAGTATAATCAGACCTATGGTGATGAATTATATGTTATTGAAGAGCGTCCAGATGATGGTTTTCTAGATGTTGCCTCTTTTGGGAAACCAGATAAAATAGAGAGTACGTCAGATTTGTTAGAAAACTTACGTGATGATGAAGAGTATAGAGTAGATGAGGCTTCTTACATCAGAGCGCGTCTTTTTGATATGCTTATTGGAGACTGGGATCGTCATGCAGATCAATGGCGTTGGGCACGTTTTGATTCTGAAAACAAGAAAGTGTATAAACCTATTCCAAGGGACAGAGATCAGGTATTCTCTAATTATGATGGCACTTTGCTTTCGTTAGCAAAAGCTTTAATACCGCCGGCAAGACAATTTCAAACATATGGACCAGCGCTTAAAAATATTGAATGGATGAACATCGCAGGAAGTAAGTTAGATCATGCATTACTTCCTAATTCAACCAAAAACGATTGGATTGCACAAGCTACTTTTATTCAAAAACACCTTACCGATGAGGCAATAGATAATGCTTTCACAAAATTTCCAGTAGAAGTCCAAGATGAAGTCCTTGAAGAAGTAAAAAAATCTCTTAAGTTACGCAGAGGGAATCTTGTTGATATCGCAAATGAATATTTTAATCAGCTTTCTAAGCTGGTTGTTATCAAAGGGACTGATAAGGATGATCACTTTGAAATTACAAGAGAAAATAATGGTACACGTATTCAAGTATCACGTATAAAAAAGGGAGAAGTGATGCCTCCTTTTATTGATCGATTAATAACTTCTAAAGAGACTAAAGAAATATGGGTATATGGTCTTGATGATGACGATACATTCCACGTAAGTGGAAAAGGAAAAAAACCAATTTTCATGCGTATTATCGGAGGGCAAAACAATGATAGTTATACCATAGATGATGGTAGACGTCTTAAAGTGTACGATCATAAAACAAAACCGAATACAGTTATTAAACGTGGAGGAGCAAACTTCAAAAGATCAAATATTTATACCAATAATACGTATGATTTTAATAAAACAATAACGCATGTAAATAGCATTCTTCCTTCTGTAGGTTTTAACCCTGATGATGGCATTAGTATAGGCTTGCAAGATACGTATACCGTAAGCGGATTTAAAAATGACCCTTACCATAGAAAACATATTTTTAAAGCTGGATATTTCTTTGCAACAAGTGGATTTGACTTAAGCTATGATGGAGAGTTTGCAAACTCAATAGGTGAGTGGAATCTTAAGATTGGTGCTCGATTTACGAGTGAAAATTTTGCGTTGAACTTTTTTGGATTTGGAAATGAAACTGAAAATTTTGATGATGATTTAGATCTTGATTTTAACCGTGTTAAAACAAGTATTAATGAAGTACATATTGGCGTTGTAAAGGATAATAATTATGGAAGTAGATTAAGTGCTACAGCAAAAGTAGAGCGTATCGAAATAGAAGATACAGATGGACGTTTTATTACGCAAGCTTTTGATGAAGATACCGCAATTTTTGATGCTCAATATTTTGCTGGAGCAGAAGCTTCTTATCAGTTTTTAAGTGCAAATAATCCTGCAAATCCTTCCAAGGGAATGGAGTTTTTATTAAAAGTAGGTTCTAAAGTGAATCTTGAAGATACGGATCGTATTTATGGATATATCTCTCCTAAGCTAGGATTTTATAACTCGCTTTCGCGAAATAAAAAACTGGTACTTAAAACATTAGTTCAAGGACAATTTAATATTGGTGATTCCTTTGAATTCTATCAAGGTGCAACGCTTGGCGCTCGTAATGGATTACGTGGTTTTAGGAATGAGCGTTTTACAGGAGAATCTGCCTTAGCTGGAAGTGCTGATGTAAGATATAGTTTTAATCAATTTAAAACAGGATTGCTTCCCATACAAATTGGTGTTTTTGGAGGAGGAGATTTAGGTCGAGTATGGCTTGATGGAGAAATAAGTGATACTTGGCATACTTCCTTAGGAGGTGGTTTCTGGGTGAATGCTGTCGATATGATTTCTGGTCAGTTTGGAGCCTTTAATTCTGACGATGGCCTTCGTATTAACTTTGGTTTTGGATTACGTTTATAACCTATATTACGTATTTAAAAAGAACAAATAGCATCCATAACTAGTATACAAATAAACAGGTATTTATACCTGTTTATTTGTATACGATAGTGGTTAGATTGATTTTCTAACCTCAAACTACCCTAATTATGAAAAGCATATGCTCTTTTTTAGTATTATTTATTCTTTGTATACCCGTATTTAGTCAGATTAACACAGGTATGGCACAACAAGCTACTATAGCGCTTTCTAATGATCTACATGAGTTAGAAATAGAACGTCTCGAACTTATTTCAAACATGTATGGAATGATGTATGAGATTAGTAGTCTTTTTACAGAACTAGAACGATCAGAAAGCTTAGAGCAATTATTAAAAAATTATGAAGAGTTACATGATGCTGGAAATGAAACAGAAACACTTTCAACCGACTATCAATTACATTTAAAACGTCTTGAAGAGATTAAAACACAGATTATTCTTCCAGAGCTTCATAATGCAGCCGGAGTAAGTCTTTCAGATTTAGAATCTATGAGTGTTTCTGAAGGATTTAGGCGTGTTATTGAAAGTAAGGTACAAGATGTCCTTAAAAAAACAGATCAATTATCTGGAGTAGGAGCAAAGGTGACAGAGCTTAACAATACTTCGTACGTAAGTCAGAATTTTAAAAAACAAATCAGTTGGTCTTTTGCTTTTTTAGTAGGTATTGTGATTGTAGGCTTTTTTATCATTGCATATAGAGATGATCAAATACGTAAATCTATTTTTACAGGAGATACAGGACTGCAATTCATTACAATCTTCTCTATTATTATTGCAATTATTTTATTTGGTATCACAGAAATATTAGGAGGAAAAGAAATTTCAGCACTTATAGGAGGTATTTCAGGGTATATTTTAGGACGTAGCGGTCTTACAGCTGTTGCTAAAACAGTAAAAGAACAAGAAAAGTAATTCATACATTCATCTAGTGATAAAAGATAAAGCCTACTTATATCAAGTAGGCTTTATCTTTTTCATAGCAATATGTTATTTTAAAAATCTCGTATCATATGTACAGCACCATCTATAGTATGTGTAACATTCTGTTCATCTAGATAAATTCCTGAAAAATTTGCATCTATATATTCTCCTACACCTCCAAATGCGGTTATAGTATACGTAATATTAATAGGATCATTTTGATTGATTTCATCTCCATTTATATCATTTAATATAATTTGCTCTATAGGTGTATTAACAGTAACACTACTATCTAAAATAAAAGCAATAGAACCATTTTGACTACTTGCATTCACTAGAATATTAAATAAGGATACTTCATATGTAACATTACTTGCATGTAATATAGGTGGGTTGTTATCAATTTGATAGGTAATAAATTCAGTGATATCATTACACGATATTATATTTGCAAGATTTGTAACTGGTGAAGTTGTTGTATAATTGATCTCACCACTTGTTTGCATAGCATTAGAATCTATAGCTTCTATGGTAAACATAGCTTCATTCTCACAGCTTATAAAACTAATGGTGTATGTTCCATCTGTAACGGCATCTATATACGTTTCGTCATCATAAGTTAATAGCACATATCCATTTGTTATAGGGTCGCCATTACAGGTCGTAAATGTCCCAGTAACAGTTTCAACATTATTATATGTTGGTGTAATATTTATGGTAGTATTTTCTGTTAGAGGAGGTATATTTTCCGAAAATGAAATAAGTTCTCCACTACAATAGAATTGTCCACTTAGTAGTAGTGCTTCATTACTTGGAACAAAACCGCATGCAACTCCTAGTGAATTTGTGACTCCATTTTGTGTGCCAAAGTTTTGGCTTGTAACCTCTAATAAAATATTTGATATGGGTTCAGCTGTCTCAGTAGTTAAATAGACACATAAGATTACGGATTCTGCAGGGATATCACAATTCCAGAAAGAGAAATGAGTGACTGTTCCTACATATTCTGATCCTATCAATGTTGCTTCACCGTCTTCTATCCAGTATCCACCATCTTCATCAAAATACCAAAGAGGGATAGTGCTAGGAGCTGTACTTAACAAAGAAGCATCTACAGGTACTCTAATCTCTGCTGAAGTGCCATCGGCTAGATTTAAATCTTCTCCATTTGCGCCTCTTAATTCTACAGCGAGCATTCCTAATGTTTGTAGCAAGCGTTCTTCTCCATTGGCATTGGCAGCATACAACATACCGGGCATCTGCTCATTTACTTCTGGATTTGTTGGGTCTAAATGATGTAAAATCACATCAACAGTTCCTTGGTAAGGACTTCCGTCTTCTTTCACATAATCACCGTTTAGCGTCACCGAAGCACCATTACTTAGACTTATAGTTTCAGAAGTACCGCTACTAGTTGTACCCGCTATCGTCTCTTCAAGTAACATAATGGTCACTTTATTTATACCTTCAGTTGGAACTAATGAACGAGAACCATGTATATACCCATTTTTAAATGTTTTTACATACGCAAACCGCTCATTAACTGTGACATCATTAAGAATGAAAACTCCGTTGCTGTCAGTTGTCGTAGCGCTGCTACCTATGGTAATTTGAACCCCATCAATAGGTTGTCGATTACTGTTTATAATTGTTCCTATAAAAGAACGTGTGATTTCTGCTCCAAAGTTATCTGAAAAGCCTTCAAGAGAAGGTGTATCAATGGTTGGTGATATTACTTCAGGATCTATAATAGTATCATCCCTTTCACAGGCTATCGCTGTAATAATGAAGACGAAAAATACTAGTTTTTTGAGTTGTTGTATCATATAATTATGTGTCTTTGTTAATGTTAGCGTATATACATTAAGAAGACTTTAAATTATATGAAGGGTTGCGTTTGTTGTAAATAAAAACGTTATTGGAGGAATATTATGCCTATTAGTTTACGCTACATATTAGGTATGACACAAGGGATAAATTCCTTATTATTTCGATAAAGAATAGGATTAAATATACTTGAAATTACTCCTCTAGATATAACTGTAATCCTTTAATAGAAGAGGTTTCTGAAGTATAAAATCGAATCGATGGGGTATGATCTTTTTTTGATTTATTCTTTAATGACTTTATATAAACTCGTGCCTTAGACTTATTTAAATTGATGGTATGATTTATATCAATATCAGTCTCTCTTGTATTGAATATTATTACTTTTTTAGACGCTGTCCATGTTCCTTTACCGTAAAAATGTTCCTCTACGCATTGATGACAATTCAAATCTCTATAAAAATGATATAAAAATGTACCATCGTCTCTCAACGAAAGAGTCCATTCAAGGATTTCTCCTTTTTTTGTTTTCGTTTTTTTAGTGTATTCTCCTGAATAGGTAGTTGTTTGTGTAGATGGTAAAATGGTACTGGTAAACAGTAGTAAAGTAATAATTGACTTCATAAAGTGATGGTTATAGTGATGTTATATCACACGCACCAATAATTAAGCCAAACCTAAAAGAAATGTTAAATTCTAGTTTTCTAACAATGTTCTAATCTTAGAATTATAATTGTTTTGATATTATTACTTTTTTCACATACTTGGTATATGCTTCTTTTTTAGATGCCTTAGAATTTTCTGGACTATATACTATAATACCATATGGTTTATTTTTTATGAGTATTTCTACAATTTCTTCTACGGTAGCTTTTTCTTCGGTATACAGCATGGCTATATATGTTACATACGCATCTATATGTTGTTTATGTTTTTGTGCTTTAGCTATCGTTTTTTTATCGTTATTAATGATCTTGTTGCGTTGTCTATTGGTAAGATTCTCAGTAAGATAAAACGCATCTACGTTTACTTTTGATATTTGTGAAGGAACTACCTTACCCGTTTTTTTACAATATGCACAGGCTCCAGGAGCCCAATATAATTGTTTTTCTAATCGAATGATATCGGCTTCATCTACATGTCCTTTCCCCAAACATCTTGGACATTCAATTTTAGGAGTTTGATTTTTTTTACCAAATAAATTTTTAAAAATACTCATTGTTTAATTATTGTTTCAGCAATCATATTTATTAGAATTACTTTTGAAGGATAAGTATGGTATGTATTTCGGTAGTATCATTTTTCTTTTTGTAAGATGCTTCAAGATGCCTTTTGATTTTAAACTTTTGTGATGATACTACTTTTTTAATATCATCTATATTGTGGTAGTAAAAATAAGCGCGATCTCCAGAACTACCTGTTATAAATCCTGAATCTTTATCATCACCAGCGACGAAGCTAACATATAAAGTCCCATTTGTATGAAGTTTTAGGTATGTATCTTGAAAAATCTTTTTCGTTTCTTCTTTTGATATATAAGGAAGTGTAAAACCTATAATAATTCCATGAAAGTAGCCTTCTAGAGTATCTAGTTGTCTTATATCTAATAATTGAAACGTAGCGCTGGGTACATTTTTCTGAGCCAAAGCTATCATGTTAGGTGCTATATCTGTAACAAGTATCTTATAGCTAGGTTGTTGTTTAGATAGATATCTAGTTATATTTCCTGGCCCACAACCTATTTCAAGTATAGAAGCATCTTTCCTACCTATAAACTCACAAAACTGATCATAGGACTCATTGTATATATCAAGATCCATAAAAACTTCTTCATACTGTTTTGCAACACGATTCCAAGTTTCATAGGTTTCTTGATCCTTATCCATGAGATACTTATTTACTTTCTTGCTCTAGAAACCCTAAAACATACACCGCAGCCGAGTTCCAATTTAAGCAAATCTCATTACTCGCATAGCTTGGTGTTTGATCTACCCATGAATTCATAGGAAATGTCTGTTCAGGATAGGTAACATCGTTACGATCTTGTTTTGAGTAATTAGGTCCACCAGAAATAAAACCAGGAACAGGGGTTTCTATACCATCTCCAGCACTTTGTCTATGATGAATATGAAGAGGTGTTTTATCACCATGTCCCGTGATAAAACTATATCCAATGGCATTTTTACCAAGCACATAATCTGTAATTTCCTGAACAGCAACTAAGTATTCTGGTTTTTTAGTGATGCGATACGCTTGTGCGATAATCATAGCAGCATTTAGGACATCACTATTAGAACCCCAGTTAAATACAGTAACGGGTTGGAAATAGTCATTCGTAGCTGTGATAGCAACTAACTGATCTGCCGCTTGCACAATATTGTTTTTTAGAATATTCACAAATTCAACATCTTTAGATTGATCTATCAGAGCAAAAGCACCAATATATTTCATATAGTTTGTCCAGCTTCCGCCAGTATATCGGTTGAGTTTGATAGGGTTTTGTTTAAAATACGTTTCGTATTCTTCTTCTCCCGTACTTAGAGATAACTCGGTAGCTGCCCAGAACCATTCTTCAGAAAAGTTGCCATCTCCGTATTCTCCAGTGACGATATCTTCAGGATTTGAAAACGCAATCGCAGGATTTGATTTAGACCATTCCCAAGCTTTTTTCGCGGAAGCGAGACACTTATTTGCATATGCAGGATTGATTTCTTTAAAAAGTCGATATCCTTTTGCAGCTACAGCAGCAAAATCAAGACTTGGCGCAGTTCCTTTTCCTATAATAAAACGTTCTTCTTGTCCTTTTTCGGGCAATGTCATACCTGTAAAACGCTTGGTTGTCAATTTAAAGAATACACCACCATCATCATCTTGCATCGTTAATAACCAATCGAGTTCATACTTAAACTCGTCTAGAATATCAGGAGTATCATTACCACTTTCAGGGATATTTAGACTTGCATCAGGAAGTACCGTTGGGTACTGTTCATATAATGTCATCATTTGCCCTAATGGAAATGCTCCATTAATCACATACTTTCCAAAATCACCAGCATCATACCAACCACCAGGAGCATCTTTCGTCCCTTCACGACCTGTGGAAGGATGAAATGTCACTCCTATATCTGGATGTCCTGCATTTCGAGCCCAAATACCAGCATGCTTTGCTTCTAAAGCAGTACTTGCTCGTTGGTAATACAAAGATTTGACACTTGCTGTAAAGGCATCAGATAGTACCTGTTCTTTTATTTCGAAAGGGTAGGAGTAGCCTATGTTTTCGATATATACACTATAATTTCCAGGGCTAGTAAAAGTAGAGAAATCAGCAATGCGAACGGTTTCGCCAGCAAGTTCCCAAGTATATTTTTCAGAAAGGGTTCCTTCAAATATAGATTCATGTGTTTGCTGATCAACGAGATAGAACGTAGTTGCTTGTGTTGTATCTGTAATAACAGCCTTTTTTGAAGCCTGTGGATAATATCCAACTTGATTAAGTCGGATGGCATTTGCTTTTGTTGTTGTGTATTTAGGTAAGGCTTCTTTACAAGAGCTTACAAACGTTAAAATGGCTAGTAGTAGTATGAAGTTTCTCATTTCATAAAGATACAGAATACGGGGTTTTATAACCGTTTTTAGTATCAATTTCATCGATAACGTTTTCGTTATGATTCTGATATGGTATACGCTTTATCGCTATGTTCTGCTTAAGGTTGTGAATTTTTCAGGTTCGCTTTATCATTTCATTCTCCCGTTGGTCGTGAATCTCACAAGCTAGATTTCGCGAAAGCGTATGCTATAGTTATAGTATTAATTTGTTGTGCATTTTGAGTAGTTTCATCGATTTTCCCCTAACTCTAAAGGGAATATCGATGAAATTTTTAATTCTTCCTTTAGGATGGAAGTGAAAAACTGAAAATTTCACTAGAAAACTAGAATAATCAACATCTAAATGCACCACGGCTTATTATTAATTTGTATGATGCTTTCTTATTTTTCCTTTAGCAATAATCTCATTTTTTGCATTAAAAGCATCATTTTGTCCTTTTCTCCATACACCATCTTGATATATAAGACTGAAGTACCGTATTCTTTCTGTAGGATGAGGAATGCTGATGTTTAAACAATCTCTTTCTGATGGTATATATTCAAAATCAAAAGTAGTCATGCTTGTATTTAACTGATGTAAAATGGCTTCCACAGTAATTCCATTATCTAAATCAGTTACTGGAGGTAAGATCTTACCCATTAAAAATCGTTCTCTCTGACCAAGATATTTTGTTAATTTCCAAGTATAATCAACTGGCATTTCCCTTGTGTTTTTAGGACGTCTGTTTATGCCTGTACATGAACAAAATAGATAGGTGTTGCCTGGTGTACACATGTAGTTAAATTTTAAAAGAAATGTACATAAATAATTTGTAATATATACTGATATACGCCCCTCAAGGTTGTGAATCTGTCTGCCGGCTGGAAGGTCTCACTGATTCGCTTTATCATTTCATTCTCCTGTTGGTCGTGAATCTCACAGGTTCGCTTTCGCGAAAGCGTATATAATCATAAAACTATTCTACCACCAAGCGCAATGTCTGAATACCTTCTTGGGTTGTTACTTGTACCAAATAGATCCCCGTTGATAATGTAAGCGGAATCCGAGTTGTGTTATCAATAAGAGCTGTATGTACTTTTTGTCCTGTAAGTGTATAGATATTAACTTCCCCAGAAAGATTAGGCGTTTCTAGCGTGAGTATATCTTTCGCAGGGTTTGGATACATACGAATATTGGACGTTGTAAATGATTCTGTACTTAATGGTAAATTATATACTTCACCAGCATTTTCTCCCCAAATAAATTCTGCAAGATCTGGAAGATCTATAAATGGATTACGGTTGAATTGCCACGTATATACTACATTATTCCTATTCAGCTCATAGTCATCAGCAGGATCGTTACGATACCAATCTAATAAGATGTCTAAATCACCTAATGCTCCCACGGTACTATTATCTGGATTTCCAGCAATGACTTCTAAACCATTATAACGTATGGTTAAAAAGAAGATTCCTCTTGCCACATCTCCTTGCCAACTACCTTGAGTATTTTCAGGCCCGCTATATTCTCCGTAATCTGAGTTTCCACGTGCACTATTTTCAGGGCCATCTGTTGCTCGTAAACCATGTGCATCACTATTAGCATGACGTAAAGAATCTGCTTCGGTAGTAAAAAAGATATCGATACCGTCTGCAATTTCATCTAAGTCTATATCATCAAACCCTCCACGAGACCTAGGGTAGGTATGTTCTCTATTCCAAAGCCCTACATTACTTCCACCAGAGGTTTGAAAGTCTAATTTAGGACGTTGTTGTTCGGTGTATAATAACCATACTTGGTTACTATTTAGTGGACTTTGATCTGCTTCGTTTAAAATATCAATGACATCTGTATAGGTTTGTGCTCTTACAATATCAGGATCTGCAATAATATCTTGAATGGCTTGTACAAGTTCGTCGCCTGCAAGTCCATCAATACTATCATAGTATCCTTCGGGTTGTGTACTTTCTACTTGATCAAAAGTTGGGTTTAATGGTGTTCCCCAAGGAGCAACTGTAAAATCATTATCGATTACTCGTATTTGGTTGTTATCATTTAATCGGCTAAAAGTATCTGGAAGTTCACCAAAAGTGATTTGTAATATTTCATCGCCTTCATCATCAGTATCGTCTATAAGCTGAATGGTTGTTGTGGCTGTATTTTCTCCATTAGGAATTGTAATCATGGTAACACCTGTAAAATCAGATGTGTTAAAGGTTCCATTAGAAAGGGAGATGTCAAAGCTAAGTGTTTCTGTAACGTTTTCTTGTGTGGTAAATACAATATCAAAGCTATCTCCTTCTTCATATTGATCACTTGAGGTTGTAAATCCAATTCCATTTATAAATTCACCAGACCCATCATTTAAAACTCCAGGGGTAGGAGTGGCTACAAAATACGTTCCGTCATTATCACGCTGTATTGATTCTGTTGTTTGATTTCCATTTTCTCCTTCGTTGATTTGCTCTGTGAGTCCTAATAGCCCTAACAAAACCGTATCATCTGCATCATTTGTATCATGTGCTAATGCATCTACTAGATTTGTTGTTGTAGCAAGTGTTCCATCAGGAAAATCGGAGGCATTTCCTTGATAAATAGCAACAGCATCTGCGCCATTTTGTATCGTACTGTCAAATAAGATAAAATCTCCTATAGGCGAAACATCGTTATTAGACATTAGGAATATTCCATTAATATCTGTGGTAAATCCATCGAGATCTAAAGAAAAATAACTAGAATCGTTTCCACTGGTAGATCCATTGAATAGCACAAGAACAAAACCATCTAAGGACATTTCTGGAGTATCTGATTTTAATTCTATAAACTCCATGGTATCTGTACTTGGAGTGTCTGAATCTAATTCATTAATAACAATTTGTGCTTGAGTAGTATACGTGCATAATACTAAACAAGCACTTAAGATAAGTTGATAAGTGCGCATAGTGCAAAGATACACCGATTATTGCATCCAGATATGAACATATAGTTATGTTTTATACACAACCCAAAAGTACTAAAGGCTCACTTCTTTGAACATATGTTCATAACATTGTTGTGCACTTTGCACAGCACCTTCCATATAACCGCCATAATAAGTGGCTGTTTCTGATCCGGCAATATAGAATCGATTCTCATAATGTGTTTCTTGATAACATGCTTGCCCATTGTTCTGATGGGGCAAGACATAATTTTCATAGGGAGCATAGGTAAATGGCTGTTTTTGCCATACGGTTTCTTCGTAGGCAATATACTCCAATGCTTTTTCTCCAAAGGTTCGTTTAAGTTGTGTACATACTTTTTCTTGACGTTGCTTCTTAGTAATCGTAGATAAATTACTATTTAAAAAGCCTTTTAACGCATACTTATTGGTTTCTAATGTACTGTGGTCATACATTTCTGTAATAGGCCCTATGTTACTAAATAGCGTTCCTGACCAATGGTGTTCTTTCCAGAATGGGGACGTATAGGAAATTCCAAACTTAATAGATTCCCCCATCCAAGTATGTGTTTTCTTTGCAATTGCTGTGATGTTCTCAGGGAGTTTAGGTGAACATTGTATGGAGGTAGCTAATAGGTTAGGAGGTAAGGTACTCACTACTTTTGATGCGGTATATACGTTGTCTTTTGTGTGTACTTCTATGGCATCTGGAGTAGCTTTTATAGTAGTGACGATTGTATGTAGATGAATATCTTCTTTTACTAAATCTTTTGCTAGTGTATGTATTAATGCACTACTTCCGCCTTGTATTCTGTAACTAGGGCTTTCATTGGGAGGTAGTTGTACTTCTTGTGCTGCTTGCATGGGTACAGGTTCATACCAAGCAGTGCCTTCTGTATATTGAGGATATATAGGAATGTCTAATTCTTTTAGCAAACGAACCAATGCAGTATGTTGCTGTCCTAACCAAGTAGCTCCCATTTCTATAGGGGTTTCTTTTGCAGAAAGAAAGGTGTGAATGCGTCCTCCTATACGATCTCTCGCTTCTAATATTATGAAAGGAATTTCTCGTTTTTTAAGACGATATGCAAGTAAAAGCCCTGTTAATCCAGCGCCAATAATGATGACTTTCTTTTTCATAGTTCAAATCTATAAAAGCTTTTCAAAACAGACACTGTTTTCTACGCCTATATATTGACCGTAATTAGGAATTTGATGATATCCATTTTTTTTATATAACGCAATGGCTTCTGGCTGCCTGATACCGGTTTCTAGTACACATCGTTGAAAATCTAGTTCTTTTGCCCACATTTCTAAATGTATTAAGATGCGTGTTGCTACACCTTTACCTCTATGTGTATTTGTAACATACATTCGTTTTACTTCTACAGTCGCATCATCATAGTTTTTTATAGCGCCACATCCTACCGCGTCAGATACATGGTATAAAACGATACAATGCTGTAATGAGTCAATACTATTAAACTGATGATAAAAAGTATGCTCATCACCATCTCTTTCAGTTAATTCAGCGTCTAAGAGATGTACTAATTCTATAAAGTCAGAATGCTGAGAGGTGGTTCTTTTACAAATCATAGATGATAATTATTGTACTCTTACAGCTGTTCCTACTACAGATACCATTGTAATTCCTGTAGTGCTCATCATTTCAATATCTATGGACACTCCAATAATTGCGTTGGCTTGTTTTTCTGAAGCTTTTGCTTTTAACTTTTCAAAGGCTTCCTCTTTAGCTTTATCGAGTCCGCTTTCATAATTTTCATAATACTTCTTGCTATTAAAGATGTCTTTAAAAGTCATTCCTTTTGTTCCATGATTTGACGTATACGTGGTCCCTACTATGATTCCTAAGTAATTAGTCACTTCTTTTCCGTCTATACTATTAGTTGTGGTTATGATCATATATATTGTTTTGCTTATTAGTGTTAGAATATATTAAGTTGTTACAGGAAAAAGGTGCTTGGTACGCTTTCGCGAAAGCGTATACTAATATTTATATATTGAATAATCTGTTGTGTATATTGAGTAATTCCATCAATTTTTTCCTAAGCCCAAAGTGAATATCGATGAAATTTTTGATTCTTCCTTTTAAGATTGAAGTAAAAAATAAAAAAATACTAGAAAATTAGAGTACTGAATATATAAATTCACCACGAGTTAAACATAAAACTATTATCTATAATAAACATACTTATTTTTGACAATGAATTTTTAAAATTTTACTTTTTCACAAAAAAAATAAAATTTGTTGTAACAAAATATAAAGGTACTCGTCTCCCTTATAACTAACCGAAATTAAATACATGGATCAAACTGCATTCATACAACTTGTAAATCCCTTTAAAGATAAAATATATCGTGTGGCCAAACGATTACTTATCTCTGAAGACGAAGCACAAGATGCAACTCAAGAAATTTTGTTGCGTTTGTGGACGCGTAGATCTAAAATGAAGCAATATAGAAGTGTTGAAGCATTTGCGATGACTATGACCAAAAATTATTGTTACGACTCATTAAAGGCAAAACGAAATAATAACCTTAGAATAGTACACAGTAATTATGAAGATCATTCTCGTAATACCGGAAGACAAATCGAAGCTTCAAACGAAGTAGAATGGGTATATAAGTTAATGAAAAATTTACCCGAACAACAGCAGTTAATTCTGCAGTTAAGAGATGTAGAGCAATTTGATAATTCAGAAATTGCAGCTATGTTAGAAATGAATGAAACAGCAGTTCGTGTTGCATTATCACGTGCTAGAAAAACCATAAGAGAAGCATTAATTAAAAAACAAAACTATGGAATCCAATAAAGTTGAGCAGTTACTGGAAGCCTATTTTGAGGGAGCAACTACACTTGCGCAAGAAAAGCAATTACGTATGTATTTTACAAGTGATCATGTAGCACCTCATTTGGAAAGTTATAGAGATATGTTTACGGCCTTTGCCTTTGCATCGCAAGAAACATATGATATCCCTATACATTTACCAAAACAAAAGAAGCCTGTGCTTCGTTGGATTTCTGGAGTGGCAGCCGTTGTAATACTAACTATAGGAATTACAACTCAAATAATTGAACCTGATAATTCTGATGCTGGAATTTATGTAGGAAACGTACCTCAAGAAGTAGGGGTCCTAAAAACCAAACAAGCATTAGGATTAATGGGGAAAATGTTTAGTGAAAGCACTGCACAGCTGGGTGCAGTAAATGAATTTAATACAACTACCAGCAACTTTTTTAAACAATAAAAAATATAAAAATGAAAAAAATAATTATCGCAGTAGTACTATTAGTATCGTCTATGACGATGGTTGCACAAAATCAATTTGATAAATTTGAATCTATGAAAGGAGTTTCATCTATGGTGATGAATCAAAAAATGTTTAAACTATTAAGTAAAGTAGATCTAAACTCATCAGATCCAGAAATGCAATCATACATAGAGCTGGTAAACAACCTGGAAAACGTAAAAATGTTTACGACTACAAAAGAAAACTTAGCATCACAGATGAATAGCACTATGAAGAGTTATATCTCTTCTGCTAATCTTGAAGAACTTTTAAGAGCTACAGATGATGGTAAGAATGTGAAATTCTATTACAAACCAGGAAGTAATGATGATTTTGTAAAAGAGTTTGTGATGTTTCTTAATGGAGATATAGATGGAGAAGATCGTACGGTATTTTTCCAAGTAACAGGAAACATAGATTTAAAACAAATATCAAAGTTGGCACAAGAGTTAAACTTTAAAGGAAGTGAAGCTCTTAAAGATGTAGACAAAGCAAAAAAAGGATAAATTATGAAAGGAATAGTAAAAATAATAACCATCGTTTTATTTGCTGGTATAAGCCTTACAAGTTGTAATAATGGCGAAACACTACAGGAGTATTACGTTGCAAATCAAGAAAACTCAGATTTTATTTTAGTTGATGTACCTACCAGTTTAATAAGTCAGGATACAAAAGCTTTAGATGAAGAGCAAAAAAGAGTTCTTAAAACAGTACGTAAGATTAATATCATGGCGTACCCTATGAAAGAAGACACGGGAGCCTCTTTTGAAACTGAAGTAGCAAAAGTATCAACGATATTGGCTAGTGATGATTATGAAGAATTAATGAAAGTTAATTCAGAAATGGGAAACATGAAACTTTACTTTAGAGGAGAAGAAGATGCAATAGATGAAGTAATTGTGTTTGCCTCACAAGATGAAAAAGGGTTTGTATTAGCTCGTTTATTAGGTAATGATATGAATATTGCAGATATGGCAAATCTTGCCAAGACCATCCAAGCAGGAGATATTGATGTATCTCAATTTGATGGAGTAATGGATGTTTTTAATCAGCAATAAATCATATGATCAGATATTAGATATCTGTATATTTTAGAATGTAAACAATAAAAACCTCGTTTGGCGACGAGGTTTTTTTATTTATTGTTAGGCAAATATCTCTATTTTAAATTTGTAAAAAGGAGTATGCTTTCTCTTTAATATGCATCCAATTTTACCCTCCCAAGTTAGCATTAACAATTTATAGTTTCTACGGTACACCCAATCATTCTAGTATTAGGAGAGTTACATAGCCCTAGACCTTCAACACTTCCGCCATAGACTCTTTTCATTTGTAATGATTCTAATTTCGAAATCATTTCTTTATTCAAAGTTAATTTACTGAGACTATTCTTTTTTTTCATAACGATAGATATGTATTTTATATTTTCTCAAATATAAAAATTATTAATAAGTATCATACTTTACGTCATAACAATCGATTTATATCATTTGACTGCTATTGAAAATTGAAATATAAGATAACTGAAGTTTTAGTATATCAGTATTATATACTACGTGTAAATTTTATTTCCTATCTAAAGATAATTTTCCAGCTCCCATAAGACCTATGGCTATAAAGGCAACTAAATAGAGTAACGCTTTTTCTTTTGTGCCTATAGGATCCGCTCCATGTACCATAAAAGCTGCAACAGCCATTGCAATAATAGGAGGGATGGTAGCGATACGGGTTTTTATTCCTACCAAAATAAGTACAGGACAAATTGCTTCAGCAATTACAATTAAAATAAGGGAGATCATACTTCCTAGTCCTATTGGATCAGGAAAATCAAAGTTTCCTTGAAGTAAGTTTAATAATTTTGGAAGACCATGTGTGAGCATTAATCCTGAAACACCTACACGTAGTATTAATAAACCTAAATCTGTATTCTTTGACATGTTTTAATTTTTTGGGGTTGAGCATATAAAGTTACTAAAAAGTATATATTCATCCATACTTCTATTTAAAACATCTTTCTATTTTTAACTACTAGTTAGTTCCAACTAAAAAAGGATATAATAATAAACCCCGCCAGAGGCGAGGTTTACTATTATAATCATAAATATATATTAGAAACTAGATCATGCTTATTTCTTAATAAACTTGATCACACTACTAGCATCTGTACTCTCTAAACGTAAGAAGTAAATACCTGTAGTTAAGTTTGAAATATCAATAGTTCTATTGACAGCGTTACTTGGGTCCATCGTAGTAACAATTCTACCTACCATATCAATAATTTGTGTTTTTTCTATAGAAACACCAGATGTGTTCGTAATATTTAACTCATTTTGAGCAGGATTAGGATAGATAGAAAGATCAATTCCTAATTCATTATCATCTGTACTAAGTACTTCTCCGTTAATAGCCCATATTAAAGAATTACGCATGATACGAGCTCCATCAGAAGTTGTATTCCAAAAATCATCACGTGCATCGATAGATGGTGGATAGAAATTAATAAAAACACGTCTTGTATTTGCAGGACCTACATTACTAGCTCTAATTAATAAAGGAGAACCATCTGTATATTCTGCAATAACAGTAGCTCCACTTGCGATAGTTCCACCAGTATTGTGGAAAGAAGAAGTCCCTCCATCAAAAGTAGATACTTCTGTAAGGATAGGATCTCCTGGCTCTAAAATAGTACCAAACCCTAAGTTAGTTCCTCCAGATTGTCCTGAATTTGAGTATAACTCATACTGCGTAAATCCACCGGTAACAGAAACATTAGGTGTAAAGGTAGCATCTACAACAGGTTTTCCAGAATCAATATAATCTTCAAGAACATCTCCTAAAGCTGCAGGATCTGCAGCACCTGCATCTGTAAATAAGAATACAGCGTCATAGTTTTGAAGTTGTGTAAGTGTAGGCGTACCGCTACCACTTTGGAATGTATCTACATTTAATGTACCTGTTTCTTCTAATTTGGCTCTTACGTCAAAAATCCAATCTGGATTACCAGGAGAAGCAACAACAAGTACAGATGGACCATCATTGAAAAAAGAAGTCCAACGTAACGCATTTGCCATAATTAAAGCACCATCAGAAGTTGTATTCCAGAAATCATCACGTGCATCGATAGATGGTGGATAAAAATTAAGGAAAGTACGTCTTGCACTTGCAGGACCTACATTTTCTTGAATGATGATAAAAGGATCAGTAGTTGTGTACTCTGCAATGACAGTAGCATCTGCAGCAATAGTTCCTCCAGTATTATGGAAAGAAGCCGTTCCTCCATCAAAAGAAGATACACCTTCTAAAATAGGATGGCTAGGCTCATTAATAGTTCCTATACCTAAATTTGCACCATTAGATTGTCCAGAAGCAGAGTATAGTTCATAAGCAGTAAACCCTCCAGTAATAGAAACGTTAGGTGTAAATGTAGCATCTACTACAGCACCACCTCCATCAATATATTGTGCTAAAACGTCTCCAAATCCCATAGGATCTGAAACGCCAGCATCTGTAAAAATTAATACAGCGTCATACGATTGAAGTTCTGCAAGTGTAGGTGTTCCAGCACCTGTTAAAAAAGTATCGGCAGCAACAAGACCAGTTCCGTCTAGTTTTGCTTCTACATCATCAATCCAATCAGCATTTCCAGGAGCTGCAGCAACTAATACAGAAGGTACTTCTGCGCCACGTGTATCTTCAACCCCATGGTTGTTTTGAATTCCTACCGGTAAATCATTTGAATTTTCTGTAGTACCTGTTCCTTGACCGAAACCTACGAAACTTGTTAAAACCGCAGCAAAAGCTACACTTTTGAAAGTAATTTTTTTCATAATTAATATTTGTTTTAGTGAGATATTATATGCAAATCTACATAAAAAAAACTTTTACTTGTACTTTTAATATAAAATAGGGGCATTTGCCCCTGTATGTAAATTACCTACAAATAGTAAATTATAATGACTCTGTGTGTGTTATGGATATATTTGTAAGATTTTTCGTATGTCAATTTTTCTAAGCGTTCTTAGAATATTACTTGAGGTAGCTTTAAACCCTTTATTTATGGGAATTTCAAGACAACTAATTAGTTGTCAATACAATATGCTTACTATTTACAAGTAGCAAGAAAAATCTTTTACTAATTATGGTTTTTACGTAACAAAAAAAATGGAGATAAATACTTAGTAGTAACATACTATTTTGTAAAGTCTGTAAGACGCATACAAAATAGATAGTTGAACCTGCCTCTGTCAGCAGACAGGCTAATCCCGCTTTTTCAACGAGATCTTGGTTTAATAATTTTTATGACTCTAATTATCTAGTAAAATTTTTAGTTTTATCTCAATCCTAAATGAAGAACTAAAAAAATCGTCGATATTCCCTTTAGTATCAGGAAAAAATCGATGAAATTACTCAAAATGCACAATAGCTTATATTTATACTTCTGTGTCTAATAAATCAGTGACCACATGATAACGAGGATCGTCGACAGCGGTTTCTATGACTTCATCAAATTTTGGATTTGCTTTTAAAAGTAATGCTTTACATTCTGGACTCAAGTGTGTAAGCTTTACTTGCTTTCCAGCATCTAAGTATTTATTTGCAATGCCACGTAAGGCTTCTATTCCAGAATGGTCATTAACACGTGATTCGATAAAATCGATTTCTATTTTATCAGGATCATTTTTTACATCAAATTTTGAATTGAAGTTTTGAATGGACCCAAAGAAGAGCGGTCCCCAGATTTCATATACTTTCGTTCCATCTTCTTTAGTACGCTTACGTGCACGAATCATCGTTGCATTTTTCCATGCAAATACTAAAGCACTCATGATAACCCCTGCAATAACAGCAACCGCTAGATCTTGCCACACAGTAATGGCAGATACAGCTATAAGCACAAAGGCATCTGCCAGTGGAATTTTATTTAGGATTCTAAAACTTGACCATGCAAAAGTTCCTATCACTACCATAAACATAACACCTACCAATGCTGCAATTGGAATTTGCTCGATAAGAGGCGCTCCAAATAAGATAAAACATAAAAGAGCAACAGCGGCAACAGCTCCAGAAAGACGACCACGTCCGCCAGAGTTTACATTGATAATAGATTGACCAATCATAGCACAACCACCCATTCCTCCAAAGAGACCGTTTAAGATATTGGCACTTCCTTGTGCTACACATTCGCGATTTCCGCTACCACGTGTTTCTGTCATATCATCAATTAGGTTGAGTGTCATTAAGGACTCTATCAATCCTACAGCCGCCAATATAGAAGCGGTAGAAAGAATGAGCCATTTATTAGCGATAATGGTATCTAATACAACCGAATCAAAGATTTGAAATTGAAAAGTAGGTAAACCACCTTCTAATCCTGCACCATCAGAGCTCCCTTCTCGAATAAAAGATCCAACAGTACTCATATCTAAATCTCCAAAAATAACAATAGCCGCAACGACTACAATTGCAACAAGTGCCGCAGGTACTGCTTTTGTGATTTTAGGTAAGAAATACATAATTGCCATGGTTAATGCCACAAAGCCTAACATGATCCAAAACGTACCATTAGAAAATAAGGCAGAAAACCAATCCCCAGTAGCTCCTGTAAATGAAATATTTTCAGTACCTAAACTTGGAAATAATTTTAATTGTGAAAGGAAGATAACAATCGCAAGCCCATTTACAAACCCCATCATCACAGGATGTGGAATCAAACGAACAAACTTACCAAGTCTAAAAATTCCAGCTGTTATTTGAATAGCTCCCACAAAGAGTAGCGTAATAAATAACCATTGCAATCCTAAGTTTTCAATAGGAGTTGCTAATGCATCACCCACTTCATTTCCTTTTTGGATCATATGCACCATTACAACTGCCATGGCACCTGTAGCCCCAGAAATCATTCCTGGACGCCCTCCAAAAAGTGCCGTGATAATTCCCATCATAAACGCACCGTAAAGACCTACTAATGGCGGAATTTCAGCCACAAAGGCAAATGCCACTGCTTCTGGCACCAATGCTAATGCTACGGTAAGTCCAGAAAGAATATCATCTTTAGGATTGAATGTGAAATTTTTAAATATGCGTTGTATCATCTTCCAATTTTAAGCCTGCAAAGATATAGTATTCTTCCACCATGCCCTAATGCAAGGATTTGTTTTTACGATAGCGTTTTCGATGCTATTTTACTGTTTCTATGTACGCTTTCGCGAAAGCGTGTAAAGGAGCATATAACACAGCATTTTTTTGAGAACCCCAAATATAATAGACTAGTACGCTATTTTCTTAGTTTTTAGATACGGTAATTTCGATACATTTTCGCCTATCGCGAAAACATTCAATCACCTGACATATAGTTTTTCACTTTTCACAGTTAGTGACTGAGTGATTTCGAAGCATGAGAAATTGTATCGAAGTCACCTGATTACATAATATATTCTTGCTCATCCTCTTCGTCATCTTCTTCTTTCGTATCTACCTGTTCTTGTAGGTTTTTTGGAAGATTGTCTTTGTATGCAAATTTCATAGGTATCGGAATAGCGGCGGCTACAGCCACCATTAGTATAAGCGCTACTAAGCGCAGAAAACGTTTAAATTTCATTAAATTAATGTTGGTACGCTAGGCATAGCGTAAGATGATACAATAGATGTGTACGTTGAAGTTGTCTAGAAATTAAGACAAATGCTGACTACGATCTGTATCATCAGATAGAGGAGTACGTTGTGGTAAACGTACTATGAAGGAAGGTTTTGTATTTAAAAAAGCTTCTTGCTGTACTGTCATTTGATGGAAGATGATATGCTGTTGTACCTCTAAGAAGCGTGTAAATGAAAATATAGCATACGCCGATGTATACCCTGCTGCATGTATAGCTTTAACCACCTTCGTATAAGATACCGTATGCGGTTTCCTGACTGAAGTATAGGTCTCCACCAACTCCACAGGAACTACAGCTGTAGTTTGTTCCTGTGTTTCATACCCAAACGCCAGCGAAATCCCTATGAACAACCATAGTGATACTAGTTTGTGTATAAAATGTTGTTGCTTATGCATAGCGTAAAGATAAGGTTATTTAATAAAAATGTATTAAGATTATGGGATAACATATTGATGGTAAGAGATTTATTTGTAGTTTTCCTTTTGTATTAAAAGTAAGGGGATTTTATGACATTCGAAGAACAATTAAAAATAGAAATAGAAAAACTATCATGGCAACAACAAATAGTTTTTATTTGGAGATGTGGTCTTAGGGTACTTCCATTCATATTTGTTGAAGGAAATTTAAAATTTTGGATTAAATCTGAAATTCAATTAAAAATATACAATATTTTTAATTTATTAGATGTCTCTTCTTATAGTTTTGATTTACAAAGCTTTAAAAACAGATCGTATTCGGAATTTGCTTATGATATTTATAGTAATGCTAATGAAGAATATCACAATAATTATTTTTCTAACAGAAAAAAAAATTCAAATACTATTAGAAAATCTATTCAATTTTTAATTGATTTACCGTATTATGCATATTTTGTTTCTACTTATTATCACATAGGAGAAAGTGAAAATCATAAAATTACTGAAGACATATCTAAATCAATAATAAGTATATCTGAAATTTCTATAATAAATTTAAAAAAAGATATATTAACAGACCTATTAGGAATCTTAGATGGTAGAAAACCAGAAATAAACATAGATAGATATGGAGATGTTTGGTATGGTTTTCATTTAGCATTAAAGAAAAATAAATGTATTTATTGGTTTAAATGGTATGAACAACTCTTTAAAAATAATTTTGAGTTTGATATTTACGAAGTTAAAAAAAGAGTTAATCTTCCAGAAGAAATAAAAGCTCAAGGGGCTGCTGCGGTGGGAGCAGAAATGGAACGTATCCTTCGTGAAGGAAGTGAACGTCTCAATGAAGCACGTGTCATTATTTTAGGAGATAAAGGAGTGGGGAAAACATGTATCGCACGTAGATTACGCAATCCTAAAGCCTCTATGACAAAGAAAGGTGAAAGTACGCCAGGAGTAGATACCACCTTATGGAAACTTCCTACAAAAACTGAGCCTATTAATGTGCGTATTTGGGATTTTGCAGGGCATACAGTGACGCATGCGGCACATCAATTCTTCTTATCAGAACGGAGTCTGTATATTTTAGTGTATGATGGGCGTAGTGAAGAACGAAATCGTCTACGCTATTGGTTGGATCATGTCAAAAACTATGGTGGTACGAATTCTAGGGCCATTATATTGGTTAATGAACAAGATAAACATACCGTAGATATCCCTATTAACACATTAAAATCTGAATATCCAATTGAAGGCTTATATACGTTTAATATTAAGTCAGATACAAAGAAATTACAAGATTTTAGAGAAGTTGTTTCTAACTATATTATTCATAACCCTTCTTGGGAAAAACAACAGATCTCTAAAAGTTATTACCAAGTTAAAAATGAATTAGAAAAACTATTTGCTAAAAATATAGCCAAAGAAAATGAATTTATCCAAAAGGAACAGTTTTTAGAAATAGCAGACAAGTATCAAATTGATAATGCAGAGACTTTATTAAAATCATTACATGCGTTAGGGATTAGTTTGTGGTATCCAGAATTAGGAGAATATAACACCTTAATTTTAAACCCTGAATGGATCAGTGATGGGGTCTATAAAATTATTAATTGGATAAATGATCACGATACCCATACGATATTATTAAGCGAGTTTCCTAAAATATTTAAAGAAGAAGCACAGCGTTTTCCTATAGAGAAACACAAATTCTTATTTGATTTGATGATTAAGTATGAATTAGCCTATACGTTAAGAGGTACACGATTAGTCATACCACATTTATTAAAAGAAGACCAACCTGAAACATTGCCTGTTTTTTCAGAAAAGTCAACATTATCTTTAAAATATGAAGCTAACCAACCTTTACCACCAAATACCATTTCTCGGTTTATAGTAAGACATAATAAAGAGATTAAAATTCTCAATAAAAAACAATCTGTATGGAGATATGGTGTTTTTCTTGGCTATAAAGAAAGTACCACTGCACTCATAAAAGAAAGCCAACGAGAACGTACCATTAGCGTATCTGTACAGGGAAAAGATAAAACTGAATACATTTCTACAATAAGAGAAACCTTAAATGATATTTTTGAATCTTATAAGAGTTTACAACCAGAGCTGTCTTATAAAGTTATCGATTCTGAACTTCCGACAAATCATGAACGTTTTTTAGAAGAGCAATCTATTGTTAGTCATTTAAGAAATAATAGACCATTTTATGATCCTATAGCCAATCTTGATATTCTTTTAGACAAGGTAGCTAAAGACTATAATATAAATTTAAGTATAACGATTAATAATCAGCCTAATATTATTAGAGACAATCAAACCGTTGTTACTGGAGGAAATGTCGGTGATATCACTACTACCAACTTCAACTTCCAGAACTGTAACTTTGAATTACAAGGTGAGTTGAACGATCTTATTGAAAAACTTTCTAAAACTAAAAAACACCAAGAGGAGTTAGAAGATTTAAAGAAAACAGCTAAAGTCCTTGAAGAACTAGAAGATGAGAAAGATAAAGAGGTCGTCAAAAAGAAACTCAAAAAGAATAATATTCCTAAGCGTATTGGACGTTTTTTTGAAGAACTAGGCGATAGTAAGTCTACGATAAATAAAACCATTAAGGGAATAAAAAATGGAGCTAAAATGGTCAAGAATATTGCCAAAGGATACAATAAAATGGCAAAATGGTTGGATTTAGATACACTTCAAGATTTTGGACAGCACTTTTTGTAGGATTCATATGTCGGTGATTTCGATACATTTTCGCTTATAGCAAAAAACCTGAATCACCTGACATATAGTTTTTCACTTCTCACAGTTAGGTGGTTGAGTGATTTCGAAGTATGAGAAATTGTACCGAAGTCACAGAGTCGGTTATATTCTGAGTCTATTTTCGAGAACCTGTCTGCGATAGACAGGAGCAAAAAAACAATTCACTCACTCATTTCGACAATTCAGTAGTTTCTCTTTTAAAAAGAGCCATACTTCTCTGACTTTTGAGGCATCAATCTAAAAACAAATCGTTATGAATACCATCATCAAATTTATAATTGCACTTATTCTTGGCACAACCACCATCTATGCACAACAAGATACAGCGGCTAGTTTACAAGATATTCAGGTAACCATTACTGATATAGCGAGTGATGAGGGTATGCTTTATGTAGGATTGTATAATAGTGAAACTACATTTCTAAGCAAGCGTTATAAAGGAACAAGAAGCAAAATTAAAGATGGGAAAGTGGTGGTGATTTTTAAAGATATTCCAGAAGGAACCTATGCAGTCTCTGTTTTTCACGATGAAAATAGTAATCAAAAATTAGATACTAACTTTATGGGGATTCCTAAAGAAGATACAGGTTGCTCTAATAATGCCAAAGGATTTATGAGTGCGCCCAAATGGAAGGATGCTAAGTTTATACTTGCAGGTACGGCTACTAATCTTCAAATTACCATGTAGTTTTATAGATCGTTTTGCTGTTTACACATCTAACCTAGACTCAAAGAAAAAGGTAACCGCTAGACAAACGATTACCTTTTAACACTAAACTGAGGGTTTCTCTAGGTGTAAATGCTATTTATTATATAGTACTCAGTAGTGTATTGTAAATATCATATTATAAACGATCTATCCTTGACTTAAAGCCAGTTTGCGTTTCCAAGCGGTAGCAAATGATTTGTCAAATAAAACTTCACGTTTTGACTTATTTGTTTTGATATCTTGTAACCATTTTTGTTGCCGCGGACTCAGATACACTGTTGCATCTTTACGTTTGCCTAAAGCGCTATTGATTTTTGTCTTTTGTAAATTACTTAAGGGTAGATATTTATAGGGTGTATGGCGTAAGTAATAATCTTCATCATTGCTGGCTGGTCGGTAGGAATTGTCTTCTGTAATAGGAGTGAAGTTGTTACGTTTTGCATACGTATCTAGTGCTTTTATATCTACTTTACGATCATCATAGGTTACTTTTACCACTTCGCGACCTTTCATAAAACCAGCTTCGGTATTAAGAACTCCTTCGGTAGCGCCTAATTGTTTTTCACCTGTCCAAAAGCAATACATAGAGTAGTATTTTTCTTTTGTACTATGTACCGCACTTAATTCTTTGCCTAATAGATTCATATATTCAGGAATCTCTGCATATGTTTTAGCTAACGCAGTACGCATTGCTGTATATAATCCTTTTGCCGAATAATTTCCAGCAACTCTAGGCGCAAGACCAGCTCCTGTAGCATCTACAATACGCACTACTGGATTATTCCAACTAGGTTCATTAAACTGATTTAAAATTGCTCGATCTTTTCCTCCTTTATTATTATGAATCACCAATGGAATAAATAAATCTTCAATGGCTTCTACAAGTAATGGATTACTTAATACGTTATCTCCATAATTACGGCATGTAGTACAACCTGGTACTTCTTGAAAAAGAATTAATACAGGTTTGTTTTCTTTTTTTGATAACGAAGTTGCTACATCATAATCACGATACCAACTCACTTTTCCCAGTTCTTGATCCTGTTGTAACGGATTAGTACGTTCTTGTGCAGTACTGGATGCAAACGAAAAACAGAGTGCTAAAATTCCAATAAGTGTATAATGATTCTTTTTCATAGCAATTCTTTTTTGGATTAAGTCTTTATATGTTAAAATTGCTTACAGATTCATTGTTTTTTAGCAGTTTTTAACACATTAATTTTCTTTTCGCTTTCGCGAAAAGACCCTAGGATTGCTTCTTTAAGATTGCTCTGATTGAATATTCAGAATTTAAAACTTACAATGAAAGTATTAGCTAAGATCCCGCTTTTCAACGGGATTAGTTCAGCTTACAATTTTGAGTACGTCTTTAAGACTTTATAAAATTGAGTTTCGCTAATAACAATTCGGTCGCTAAAAATGACAGTTGGGTTGGTTTTGCTTTCGCGAAAGCGTATAAATCCACATTTTTACATCATCAAAAAACAATACAGATGAAAACGATAATCACTTTTGCACTACTTTTTATAACTACGTTGGGAACAGCGCAAACTCCTTATGAAAAAGGAATGCGTAAAGCTTCTGAACTTTGGGGAGCCAATAAAATGGAGGAAGCTTCAAATCTTTATGCACGTATTGCCGCTGCTGAAAAAGAACAATGGCTTCCCGATTATTATATAGCTCAAATCCACATACTAAAATGCTGGAGTACTTGGGAAGACCGAAACGAAGCAACTTTAAAAGTAAATTTAGATAAAGCACAAGAACATATTAATAATATCTTGGCCATAGACAAAGAGAACCCATATGCAAAACAAATGCAAGCGCAATTATATACGGTTTGGGTGGCTCATGATGGCGCTAAATATGGAATGAAGTATTCTGGGAAAGTAGCTGAATTATATAGCCAAGCACAAGCGGCAGAGCCTGAAAACCCAGTATTTATTTTTAATAAAGCAGAGTGGGATATAGGTGCTGCACGTTATTTTGGAAGTGATACCACACCATATTGTAATGAAATAAAACGCGCCATAGATCTTTTTGCTACCTTTAAACCAGCTACAGAGTTTCATCCTAGTTATGGATTAGAACGTGCGCAAGAAGCGTATGCAGCGTGTACTAAATAAGAAGAAAACAACTAATGAAAGATATACTAAAAGAGTTTGGTAAAGCATTTGTATTTGGACTAGTCTTCTTTATAGTACATGGGATTATCCTATACCTTATAGGAAACCCTTGGTATGGTGGAGATGCTTTTGAGTTCTTTTTCCAGAATCAATTATACTCTGTCGTATTGTATATGGTCAATGTGTTTGTTTTTAGAGCATTTTTAGATCGTTACAATAATGAGTTTTGGAAAATGCGTAATGTGACTATTGGGTTACTTAGCGGAGTGATGGCGACTTTTGTAACCGTATTTCTATTACGTCTTTTTTTACAGGTGATAAGAGCTGGACAGTCATTAGAAGTCTTCTTAGAAAATGAACGTCTCGATGACTATTTCTTGTCTACTATTATCGCATTAGTTTCTACGGGACTTTTTTATGGTTTTTATTATTGGAAAAACATACAGGATCGTAAGGTTAAGCAGTCTAAAATTATTGCCAGAACCGCTTCCGCGAAATTTGATGCACTCAAAAATCAATTAGATCCGCATTTCTTATTTAATAGTTTAAATGTATTAGCGAGTCTTATAGAAGAAAATCCAAAACAGGCACAGAAGTTTACAACATCACTTTCTAAAGTATATCGCTATGTTTTGGAACAAAAAAATAAAGAATTGGTTCCTGTAGATGAAGAACTTGCCTTTGCACGTACGTATATGAACTTAATAAAAATGCGTTTTGAAGATAGTATTATTGTAGATATTCCAGATCATGTTTCAAATTCTGAATTGAAAGTAGTACCATTATCCTTACAATTACTACTAGAAAATGCTGTAAAACATAATATGGTAACGCCAAGCAAGAAGTTGCATATTCAGATTTATGAGGATGGAAATAGGCTAGTGGTTAAAAATAATATTCAGGCGAAACAAGTAGTCAAAAAGAGTAGTGGTGTTGGTTTACATAATATTAAACAGCGTTATCATTTATTAACGGATTCTGAAGTTCGTGTTAAAAATGACGGTAGTACGTTTGAAATTGCGATTCCGATGCTTTTACAACAAAAAGCATTTGTACCTAAACAGAAAGAGTATATAGAAGATAAGCGCTATAAGCGTGCTAAGGAGAAGGTAGAGAAGTTAAAAGGCTTTTATATTCATTTTGCTATTTACTTAATCATGGTACCTGTTTTTATCTTTTTAAATGCACGTTCAGGCTCATTCCCTTGGGCCATTTTCCCGATAGGAGGCTGGGGCTGGGGAGTGATAGGACATGCGGCAGAAACGTTTGGTTGGAATCCTATCTTTAATAAAGCTTGGGAAGCTAAAAAGATTGACGAGCTTATGAATGATGAAGATTTTTAAAGAATTGTATATACTACATTAGTAATGACACCAGAAGAAAAACGAGATAAATATGAACGTGTAAAAGAACGCGTAGCAGACTTGAAAAAGTTTTATGGAGAAGTCATGAGTTACTTTTTGTTTATGGCTGTGCTTGCAGGTATTAACTACTATTTTAATAATTGGCGCTATATGTGGTTTTTATGGCCAGCTTTAGGCTGGGGTATAGGACTCATTTTTAAAGCATATAAACTCTTTCATAAAACAGCATTGTTTGGACGAGATTGGGAAGAACGTAAGATTAAGGAATATATAGATAAAGAAGATAATACCTAAAGACTCATGAAAGATGAAAATGATATAAGATACTTACGTGCAAAAGATGCAGTAAAACGTATAAGAGGATTCTATACACACCTAGGAGTTTATATTTTTGTAGTACTTGTAGCAGTAGTAGGTCCATTTTTAAACTTTACAATTTGTTTCTTTTGTTTCTCTGATAATCATTTGTTGAATCTTCTTGGATTTATCCCTTGGGGAATCGGTGTTTTGATGCATGGTCTTGTTGCCTTAGGTCGTTTTAAACCCTTTATTAAATGGGAAGAACGAAAACTTAGAGAGTTTATGGAAACTGATGAAGAACGTTAAAAAACTACCTTTCAAAATACCTATGATAGCCTAATTTATATTGTACCTTTGCGGTAGCAGGTCGCCTTATCGATCACTTTGTGATAGGAAAGTCCGGACACCGTAGAGTAGCATAGCGGCTAACAGCCGTCGCACTGAACTAGTTTCAGCGTAGGACAAGTGCAACAGAAAGAATGTACAGGTAATGCTGTAGTGCAACCAGGTAAACTCTATGCGGTGCAATGTCAAGTATACCCGCAGTTAAGTGTTACTCGCACGTTGTGGGAGGGTAGGCAGATAGAAATGTTTAGTAATAAACATTCCAGATAAATGATAAGGGTTACATATGTAATACAGAATCCGGCTTATAGACCTGCTTTTTTAAATATTTCAGAGTTTAAGAATTTCTGCTGCTTTAGTATAGTATTCTAGCAATTGTGATTCTCTACTAACAATTTCTCGCATCTGATTTTTGAAAATATGTAGGTTCTTTCTTGCATTTTCGGTGGAGTTTATATCAGGAGATAAGAATATCTCAGATATTTTAGAAACAGGATCAAATGTCATTTTCTGTTGTGTATAAACCCTTGATAAGATCAGTAATTCTTCATAATCAAAATTTACGATCAGAGGATGTGATTTTGCAATATCCCAGGCATCTTCACTAGGCATATCGCTCATGAAAGTCCCGCTAGTGAGTACTTTCTTGTAAAGAATGGATTCGTCTTCTATAAAACCTTCTATAAAACTTTCATTATCGTTAAGGCTATCTAATTTTTTTGCTATTTTTTTATGATAGGGTAACCAATATTCAATTAGCTTTTTATTATCTTTTACTTCAGATTTTATTTTTGATAATAGTTTTCCAGCCTCCTTTTCGTTTTTTGATTCTTCAATTCTTTCATTTAGAAATAAGCCTAAAACGACACTAAAAACAATTAAGAATATTTGTTTGATATTATTTAATATTGATTTTTTCATCTAATTATGTTCTTATTGTTATAGTATTCTCTTTCCTAATCAGTGTACTCTTAAAATAGTTAATTTATATAACAATAAAAGAAAAATGAGTGATTTCATTAATTGCAACTATAATTTTAGAATGAGATTTATAACATTTGCTTTATAAACCCCTATTTCTTATAATTATATACGTAATTCAAATGCGCTTCCTTTTGTTTCTGGTTGCCACCCTTTTGCAATAGCAGTTTTGATATAGGTTTCTACATCTTTTGGTGTTACAATCCCTTGTGTACTTGTTCCAATTTTTTCAAAAGCACCATCGGGTCTTAAAAACCCTGTAATTACATAAAGTACACATTCTCCATCTTCTTCTTTTTCAATAACCACAACAAGTTGATCGTCTGCAGATACATATTTCCTTCTAATAAACCAACGATAAGAAATCGCATCTACCTGAATTTTTCGAGCGCCTTTTTTAGGAATAGACATATTATAAAGTAATCATTTAATTATAATGATTTACAATGTATCAATTTATACTACATCATGAGCAATGTATAAGGTGTTTTGCTATTTTAAGTTGAAGACCTTTATGAAAAGGGGCATTTACCTTATAGTTAAAAGAAACTCTCGTCTTAGATTTGCATCAGAATTGTAACACAAACAATTTTATCTCACTAAAACAATTAAGAATTATGCCACATCATGCACAAGGAACTACAGGATGGACAAAGTTAAATAGCTATCAAGCACTTTGGGATCCAAAAATCGATTTAGGGAAGTTTTATTTTACCACATTTCAGGGTAATAGAGAGGAAACACCTTACATGAATGCAGAAAATTTTGCACGCGTCATCGATATTTTAAGAAATGAAACACCAGTTTATGGAAATTCTTCTACAGGATCTGTTACAACGCAAACAGAAACAGTAGGCGAGGAGGAAAGTTAAAAACCGCTTTGGGTTGGGTAAAGGACAGTATTTTATATGCTGTCCTTTTTTTATATCAGCTATTTTTAATTGTATTACAAAAGAAAAAGAATCTATTGCAATAGTAGATTCTTCAGGTATATGGTATTGTAGCGGTATATTTTTTCGCTTTAAGCGAAAAGAAAAAAATATTATTCCTCTTCATCACTTTCTGGCCAGACAAAAAAGCTAAACGCATTACCACCATAATGTCTCGTTTCTACGTAATTTTCTACTTGATCCATTTTGGTATGTTTGCTATGCTCTATGATAAGTGTACCATCTTGATCTAGCAATTGATTTTGAAAAACGAGTATTGCTATTTTTTCAAATTCTTCGAGAGAGATATCATATGGTGGATCTGCAAAAACAATATCATAAGAACCTGAAGCTCTTTCTAAGTATTTGAATACATCACTTTTAATGGTTTGTATCGCATCAAATTCAAATTCTGCAGCGGTTTGGTTTATAAACTTTATACAATGATAATTAGCATCTACAGAAACAATCTGTTGTGATCCTCTGGAAGCAAACTCATAGCTTATGTTTCCTGTACCTGCAAAAAGGTCTAATACTCGTAACGAACTAATATGAAACTGACTACGTATAATGTTAAATAAGGCTTCTTTAGCCATATCTGTAGTAGGACGTACAGGTAATTTTTTAGGAGCTTGTATACGGCGTCCTTTGTATTTTCCAGAAATGATACGTGTCATAAAAGAGAGCTTAAAATATAATCTGTAGTGGGAATAACACTAGCTGGGTTTTCTTTAATATTTAGATGACGAATATAGGTGTATGCTAATTCAAATAACGGACTGTCTTTTTGGATGTCTCCAGTGAGAAACACCTGTATAGTATCAGGGTTCAATTCTAGTTGCTCTAAGGTAAACAAGGTATAATACATAAAATCTTCTTTTGAATAGAAATCAAATGTATTTGCTAGAATAAGCTTCTTTTTCTGAGTAACGATCAGGTCAAAGCTGTTTTTATGAACATGAATATGAACTTTAGGATCCTCAGAAAGAGGTTCTTTTTCTAATGTTTCTTTGATAAAGAGTGATATGCCATGATAATAATCAAAGGCCCCAAAAGTGTCAAAAAAGAAGTTGTTTATGTTTGTATATGGAATATATACAATAACAATATCTTGTGTTTCTATACTGTCATATGCAATAAAATCAGTTGCTAAGATTTTAGTATTAAACTTTAAGTAGTCTGTTAGTTTTGTAGGATCAAATACGTCCTTAGGTACTAGTGTAAATAAATGATTTGTATAAATGACTTCTACTTTTGCATAGGACTCTTGTAATGCTGAGTGTGTATTAAAAATAGTAGTAACTTCTCCTAATAATGCCGCTGGATCTACTTTTTGTTCAAATGTAATTGCTTTATACATTATAACTTCTTTTGAAGCTATATCTTGGGTGAAAAAAGAAAGTCCATCTAAGCATACTTGGATGGACAATTTCTTTGATATGGTATGTGATTGATTATTATTCGTCATTTGCACCGTAACTCTTCGGCCAGTTTCCGTTTGTATCAATTTTACTAAGAGATCCTACTGTAAGGGCATCTCCGTTTACACCATCTACAGAAACAACCTGCTTTTCTTTGGTAAGAAAATCTTTTGGTTGATCAAATAGTAGTGTCTCTTTAAGTACTCTTATTTCAAAAACAGGGAATTCAATATTACTTTTAGTAATTGTTCCTGTTGCCATTTTAAATTTAGCATTTGCTCCTTCAATAGGGACATTGATCATTGTTTTATAACGATCTGAAGATCCAAATAAAGAATCTTTTACAGATTTATACCCTAGAGTATCAATCAATGTAATCTCTTTATATTGATCTACTCCGAATCTTTCTGTAGCTTCTACATCAAGAATGGTACTATCTCTACGCTGCGTTAGCGTAAATTGAGCAGTATCTATAAAACGAACTAATTTATCAAATTTAGCTTCATACGTTCCAGTCACTGTTTTATGCGCTATCTGTGAGATACGTAAGTCACGTAAATTTTCAATAGCCATTTTGTACCTTTTCTCTTTTATCTCATTAAACTTTACTTCTCCATAGATGGCATTAAAAAGTAAATATGATAATACACCTATGATTACCCAAAGTACAACTTGTAAAACAATTTTCATTCGTAGAGTTTTTATATTAGATTACGTATACTCGCAAATCTACAATTTTTTTTTATTCGTAAAAACATATTAAGATATTTTCCTTCGTTATATTTAACCCAACTAATATCCTTTTATGTCTACAGACCCTTCGTCTTTTTATAAACTACTGCAATCAGACTTTCCGTATACCCCTACAGTAAAGCAAGATATACTTTTACAAAAGCTTTCAAATTTCCTTTTAGACACCAAATATGATACCGTTTTTTTATTAAAAGGGTATGCTGGAACAGGAAAAACAACAATTATTGGAACTTTAGTTAAAAATTTATGGAAAGCAAAAATGTCTTCAGTGCTTATGGCACCTACAGGTAGGGCTGCTAAAGTGATCAGTAATTATAGCAAACGACAAGCATTTACGATTCACAGAAAAATTTATTTTCCCAAAAAAGATAGTGGGGGAGGTGTTTCTTTTACATTACAGCCCAATAAGCATCGTAATTGTGTTTTTATTGTCGATGAAGCTTCTATGATTTCTGATAGGGCCAGCGAATCTAAATTGTTTGAAAACGGTTCGTTACTGGATGATATGATGCAATATGTATACAGCGGTCATAAATGTAAACTTATTTTAATAGGAGATGATGCACAGCTACCTCCAGTAAAATTAGACCTTTCTCCTGCTTTAGATAGAAATGTACTGTCTATGCAGTATAATAAAGAAATAGATGAATTACAGCTAGATGAAGTGATGCGTCAAGGAGAGAATAGTGGTATTCTCTCAAATGCAACAACTATACGAGAGCATTTAGCCGATGGTTTTTTTGAAGATTTTAAATTCGACCTACAAGGCTTTAACGATATAGTCAGACTTATAGACGGTCATGAAATTATGGAGGCAATACAGGATTCTTATGATCAAGTAGGAAATGAAGATACCGCATTCATAGTACGATCTAATAAAAGAGCAAATCTGTATAATCAGCAAATACGATCACGTATTCTTTTTCAGGAAGAAGAGATTTCTGCTGGAGATCACCTTATGGTCGTAAAAAATAATTACTTCTGGATAGATGCAAAAAGCGATGCGGGTTTTATTGCTAATGGTGATATTATTAAAATTTTAGAAATTTATGCTATTAAAGAATTATATGGCTTCAGATTTGCAGAAGTAAAAGTGCAAATGATTGATTACCCAAATATGAAACCCTTTGATACTGTTGTGATGCTAGACGTATTATCTATGGAAACCCCTTCTTTACCGTATGAAGATTCCAATAGATTGTATCAAGAAGTACAAAAAGATTATGCAGATGAAAAAGCAAATTACAAGCGTTTTTTAAAGATTAAAAACAACAAGTTTTTTAATGCTCTTCAAGTAAAATTTTCATATGCAATTACCTGTCATAAATCTCAAGGTGGTCAGTGGGACCGTGTATTTATTGAACAACCATATCTTCCAGATGGAATGAATAGAGATTATTTAAGATGGTTGTATACCGCTGTAACTAGAGCAAAATCTAAAGTATATCTCATAGGGTTTAAAGGAGATATGTTTGTAGAAGAATAAAAATAAATTACTGTATCTTAACAAGGTACTATGATCTTTAATATATGAATTTTGAATTAATTGTAAGTATTGTATTAGGTTTCTCTCTAGCGGCTGCTGCGGGATTTAGGATTTTTATTCCATTATTAATAATGAGTTTATCAGCTCATTATGGATGGTTTCCAGTAGATGAAAATTGGCTATGGGTAGGAAGTAGTGCCGCATTATGGTTGTTAGGTATTGCAGCTGTCGTTGAAACATTTGCATACTTCATACCTTGGTTAGATAACTTATTAGATACTGTTTCTGTTCCTTTAGCAGGAATAGCAGGAACTCTTTTAATGGTAGCAACGATGGGAGATGTCAACCCGGCATTTACATGGGCACTAGCTATTGTTGCTGGCGGAGGAGCTGCGGCTGCTATTTCTGGTGCGACAGGAATGACAAGACTCACTTCTACTGCAACAACAGGTGGTATTGCAAATCCTGTGGTTGCCACAGCAGAAGCAGGAGCAGCAACTACTATCTCTGTAGCAAGTGTTTTTTCCCCATTTATTGCGCTTATTGTTGTGTTATTATTAGTAGGCGGTATTTGGAGATTTATTAAAAAGCTAAGACGTTCTTGATTCGGAATGAATTTACCTATGTTTGTAATCCTATTTTAATATTAAATTTTACGCTTTCGCGAAAGCGTATACAACAATGAGCACACCTTTAAAAATTATTGCAATGATCCCTGCGCGTTATGCAGCGTCTCGTTTCCCTGGTAAAATGATGAAAGATTTAGCAGGAAAACCTGTGATTGTTAGAACGTACGAAAGTACTGTTGCAACACACCTTTTTGATGACGTTTATGTGGTAACAGACAGTCCTGTGATTTATGATGCAATGATAGCTGCTGGAGGAAAAGCACTCATGAGTCGTGATGATCATGAATGTGGAAGCGATCGTATTGCAGAAGCTGTAGCAGGCATAGATTGTGATGTCGTGGTTAATGTACAAGGGGATGAGCCTTTTACTACCAGAGAAGATCTAGCTCCTGTATTACAGGTTTTTTATGGTGATGACGCTGCACAAATAGATCTTGCAAGTGTCATGACGCCTTTAGAAACTGAAGAAGAAATTCAAAACCCTAATAATGTAAAGGTTATCGTTGATGCGATGGATTATGCACTTTATTTTTCTAGATCTCCATTACCATATGTAAGAGATCCAGAAGTGGCTTTAACTGTGTATAAACATAAGGGTATTTATGCGTTTAGAAAACAGGCAATTATAGATTTTTCTCTCTTAGAAATGCGTTCTCTAGAAGCTGCTGAAAAAATAGAATGTATTCGGTTTTTAGAATACGGAAAAAAAATAAAAATGGTACGTTCTCATAACCTAGCTATAGGTATAGACACTCCAGAAGATTTAGAAAAAGCACGTCAACTTATAGCGAAATAAAAACGTATGGGAGTATCAAAGTGGATCTACAAAAAGGTATTAGGATGGAAGGCTATTGGTAATTTCTCTGAAGATACTGTCAAGAAGTGTATTGTTATCGCTGTACCACATACAAGTTGGCATGATTTCTATATGGGCGTTTTACTACGTGCTACTTTAGGAGTTAAAATAGGCTTTGTAGGAAAAAAAGAATTGTTCAAATGGCCCTTTGGTTACTTCTTTAGAGCGATGGGGGGGGCTCCTATAGATAGAACATCAGGACAAGATAAGGTAAAATCTATAGCACAAGTATTTGAACGTAAAGAAGAATTCAGACTTACGCTAGCTCCTGAAGGCACTCGTAAAAAAGTTGATAAACTTAAAACGGGGTTTTATTATATCGCAATGGAAGCCAAGGTACCTATCATTATGGTGACTTTTGATTTTGCCAAGAAAGAACATCGTATTTCAAAACCTTTATACCCTTCTGGTCATTTAGAGCAAGATATGGCTATGATACATGAGTTTTTTGAAGGTGCCATAGGAAAAGTACCCGAATATAGTTTTACACCTAATAAATAATTTAAATTTAGAGCGGAATCAGGTTTTCTTAAAAACCAAAGAATCTTTTTTAGCAGGAACATTTTGTTCAGATTGATTTCCTCCAAATAATAACGGCGTACTTGAAAAACTAGTTCCAAAAGTGGCTGCTGCAGAAAATACTTGCTTTACAGCGTCTCTCACTTGCCCGTCATTTAACGGACTTAATGGATGAATATAAACAGACCATAAGATACCATCAGAAATGGCATATTTAACATCTAATGCTGAGTGAAAATTTGCGGTCATACAATCTAATAAAAGTTCTTCGTCAAGCCTTGATGCTTCAATGATTGGGGCGATAATACGCATACGATCGTTTGTTTCATCGGTAAGAACAATAAGAGGCAAATCTTTTAATTTCATCTGCCATCTTCCAGTAAATCCTCCTATGCTATCTACCTCTTCTGTAAGAATTTTTTCTAATTTTTCATTAGTCATTTGTGCTTGTGCTACAATGCTTGAAAATAATAGTACTACAATGGAAAGATATGTTTTCATAATGATTGATTTAGAAATATAAGTCGGCATTAAAAAACAATACTAACAATAGGGTTAGAATTTTTTTAAATCTAGGGTGTAAACGTTTCCTTGTGTTTTTGAAGAGGCTTCTTCCGAAATAAATAGCGTATGAGCATCTTTAAAAGTGACGCTTTCTTTTTGAGAGTTATGTCCTAATTTGATTTTAGTAACAGATCCAGAAAAGAATTGATCATCATAATAGTTGTCAAATATCCAAACTTTATTATAGGTTAATAAAGCAATCTTACCTGTTTCATGATGTATGGCAGCACTTGTTACTTGACAATCATCACGATCTGAACACGTTTCAAATTCATCTATAAGAATAGCTTTTTGTGCGCCTTCTTTCATGGGTATTTTATATACTTTGGTAATTCCATCAAATTTCTTGTGACTTTCTCTGTTACGTGTAAAGAGGTAGAAATTAGTGTTGTGTACGAAAAAAGACTCTACATCAAAATTTTGATTTCCTTTTTTAGGAGGATATTCTTTTTGATCTTCAAAAGTGAATGTGGTAGTTTTCGCGAAAGCAGAAAAAGAACCAGGAGTGATTTGGTCTACATTTTCTACCCAGTATATCGTTTGATCTTTTCTTTTATTATCATTATTTCCAAAATCACCTACAAATAGGTCGTTTTCAAAACTGGCAAGGTCTTCCCAGTCTACATTTTGTGCATTTGAAATGCTAATGTCTTGTTCTATCTCTTTGTGATCGAGGTGAATTGAAAATATAGTGGCAGTTCCTCCTGAATCATTGATAGCATATAAATATTTTTTGTTCTGAGATATAGCTATTCCTGAGTTTTCTTCTAGTAAATCGGGAAGTGTCATATAATATTCTAATACTCCATAATCTTGTGGTTGACATTGAATGGTTGTAAATAAGAGAATAGCTATTATGGAAAAAAACTTCATATGTTTTATATCAATGTATAATATTCGTAAAGGTATATAATGTCTATAGTGTTTAGATCATTTTTTTGTAAAACCTTACTGTAACTGACATTTTTTAATATAAAAAAGAATCATCATTACGTACTATTTATGATGCGTTCTACATCTTAAGAAGTCTTATATTTGCACTGCTTGAATATTATATATATGATTGATCATTCCGTAGAAAAATTAAAAAATGCTAGAATCCTTGTAACAGGAGGAGCAGGTTTTATAGGTTCTAATTTATGCGAGTATTTACTAGATAAAGGCGCTATTGTTCACTGTTTAGACAATTTTGCTACCGGTCATAAAAAGAATCTAAGCGCTTTTATTGATCACCCTAATTTTACATTATTTACAGGTGATATTCGGAACCTTGAAGATTGTAAATTGGCGGTTGCTTCTATGGAATATGTATTGCATCAAGCAGCACTAGGTTCTGTACCTAGATCTATTAATGATCCTATTACTACAAATGACGTAAATGTAGGAGGGTTTTTAAATATGCTTACGGCGGCAAGAGATGAGCATGTAAAACGTTTTGTATATGCTGCTAGCTCATCTACCTACGGAGACTCTGTAACTTTACCTAAAGAAGAGGCTGTTATTGGAAAACCATTATCTCCTTATGCGATTACAAAATATGTAAATGAATTATATGCAGATGTATTTCATAAGACATATGGTATAGATACTATTGGTTTACGTTATTTTAATGTTTTTGGAAGAAGGCAAGATCCTAATGGAGCATATGCTGCTGTTATTCCTAAGTTTGTAAAACAGTTTATAAATCATGAATCTCCAGTAATAAATGGTGACGGGTCTTTTTCAAGAGATTTTACATATATCGATAATGTAATTGAAATGAATGTAAAGTCAATACTAACAGAAAACCCAGATGCTTTAAACACAGTATATAATGTAGCTTACGGAGAACGCACAACACTTAAGCAATTAATAGAGCTATTAAAAAACACATTATCTCAATACGATACCGCTATAAAAGAAGTTTCTATAACACACGGTCCAGAAAGAGTAGGAGATGTTCCGCATTCTCTTGCATCTATACAAAAAGCAAGTTCTCTAGTAGGATATGCGCCAAAATATGACCTGGAAAAAGGAATTCAAGAGGCGATGAGTTGGTATTGGGAACATTTAAAATAAAAACTTTATGACTGACATTAAAATAGGAATTATTGGACTAGGGTATGTAGGATTACCATTAGCTCGCCTATTTGCGACTTCATATAATGTAGTTGGATTTGATATAAAAGAAGAACGTATCAAAGAATTGAATCAAGGAATTGATGCTACGTTAGAAGTAACAGAAACAGAATTAAAGTCGGTCTTACATGATGGGCAAGAAACAGGTAATGGACTTTATTGTACAAGTTCATTAGAAGATTTGAAGGACTGTAATTATTATATCATTACTGTACCAACTCCTATAGATAAGAATAATAGACCTGTACTTACTCCTTTGTATAAGAGTAGTGAAGCTATAGGTTCTGTGCTTAAAAAAGGTGATATTGTTATTTATGAAAGCACGGTATATCCTGGAGTCACGGAAGAAGAATGTGTGCCTGTATTAGAAAAAGTAAGTGGTTTAATATTTAACAAAGACTTTTATGTAGGCTATTCTCCAGAGCGTATTAATCCAGGTGATAAATTGCATACGGTCGATAAAATATTAAAAGTTACTTCTGGAAGTACTCCTGAAATAGGAAAAAAAGTAGATGCACTATATGCCTCTGTGATTACAGCAGGAACGCATTTAGCGCCTACTATTAAAGTAGCAGAAGCTGCTAAAGTAATAGAAAACTCTCAACGTGATATCAATATTGCTTTTGTAAATGAGTTGGCAAAAATCTTTAACCTTATGGGAGTAGATACACAAGATGTATTGGCTGCAGCGGGTACAAAATGGAACTTTTTACCATTTAAACCAGGTTTAGTAGGAGGTCATTGTATTGGTGTAGATCCTTATTACCTAGCACAAAAAGCACAAGAATTAGGGTATCACCCAGAGATTATTCTTGCAGGAAGAAGACTTAATGACAGCATGGGCGCTTATGTTGCATCAGAGGTTGTTAAATTAATGTTGCAAAATGATATTAAAGTAAATGGAGCCCATGTTTTAGTGCTTGGAATCACATTTAAAGAAAATTGTCCTGATGTACGTAATACGAAAGTAGTAGACGTTATTAGAGATTTAAAAGAATATGGTGTACATGTTACTGTATTTGATCCTTGGGTGGATCCAGAAGAGGTAAAACACGAGTATAATCTCGATGCAATCACAATAGCGCCAGAAGCAACATTTGATGCTATTATTCATGCAGTAGCTCATAAAAAGTTTTCGGATATCAATATGGCATCATTTAAAAAAGAAAATGCCATTATTTATGATGTAAAAGGAGTTTTAGAATCTGTAAACGGAAAATTATAATGAAGGTATTAGTTACTGGAGGAGCAGGGTTTATAGGCTCGCATGTAGTGCGAAGACTCGTAACTATGTATCCGGAATATCAAATTTATAATCTAGATGCACTCACATATGCAGGTAATTTAGAAAACTTAAAAGATATAGATACATCTCCTAATTATACGTTTATAAAAGCAGATATTACAGATGCCTCGCACATTCAAGAGCTTTTTGAAACTCATGCATTTGATAAAGTAATTCATCTTGCTGCAGAATCTCATGTAGATCGTTCAATAGAAGACCCACTGGCTTTTGTGAAAACAAATATTATGGGCACTATGAACTTATTAAATGCTTGTAAATCTATATGGAAAGGAGAGATGCAAGATCATTTATTCTACCATATTAGTACAGATGAAGTTTATGGATCTCTCGGGATAGATGGCCTTTTTACAGAAGATAATTCCTATAGTCCTAATTCTCCTTATGCTGCCTCTAAAGCGAGCTCTGATCACTTTGTTAGAGCATATGGAGAAACGTATGATCTTCCCTATATTATTTCAAATTGCTCAAATAATTATGGCCCAAATCATTTTCCAGAAAAACTCATTCCTTTATTTATTAATAATATTATAGAAATGAGACCACTACCTGTATATGGTGATGGTAATTACACAAGAGATTGGTTATATGTAATAGATCATGCTATTGCTATTGATACTATCTTGCATAATGGAAAAACTGGTGAAACCTATAACATAGGCGGTTTTAATGAGTGGAAAAACATAGATCTTGTTCATTTACTTTGTGAATTAATGGATGATACGCTTTCGCGAAAGCGTGGAACGTCAGCATCATTGATTACATACGTCAAAGATCGCCCTGGTCATGACAAAAGATATGCCATCGATGCCTCTAAAATTAATACAGAATTAGGATGGAAGCCTACAGTAACTTTTGAAGAAGGATTAAAAGCAACTGTAGATTGGTATTTAAATAATAAAACTTGGTTAGCACAAGTTACTTCTGGCGACTATAAAGATTATTACTCAAAAATGTACACATCATGAAAGGAATCGTATTAGCAGGAGGAGCCGGTACTAGATTATATCCACTTACCATAGCCGTGAGTAAACAATTGCTACCAGTATATGATAAGCCCATGATTTATTACCCTATTTCAGTGCTTATGCTTGCTGGGATACGTCAAATACTTATCATTACAACTCCAGAAGATCAAGATTCTTTTAAAAAACTATTAGGAGATGGCACTGCTTTAGGTTGTGAATTTCAATATGAAATTCAAGCCGCACCTAATGGATTGGCAGAAGCATTTATTATAGGAGAAAAGTTTATAGGAGATGATAAAGTAGCGCTTGTATTGGGGGATAATATCTTTTATGGAAATGGTCTTAGTAAATTATTGCAAAGTAAGACTAGTATTGATGGTGGGGCTATATTTGCTTATCCAGTAAGGGATCCTGAACGGTTTGGTGTTGTCACTTTTGATGAAAATAACAAAGCAACAAGCATCGAAGAAAAACCTGAGTCTCCACAATCCAATTATGCAGTGCCTGGATTGTATTTTTATGATAATGATGTTGTAGAAATCGCAAAATCAATTACTCCGTCTGCAAGAGGAGAAAAAGAAATTACAGCGATTAATCAAGTGTACCTTTCTCAGGGTAGATTAGAAGTTGTAGTCATGAGTCGTGGTATGTCTTGGTTTGATACAGGTACCGTAGATGCGCTAGATGACGCAACAGAGTTTATACGTGTGTTGCAACGTAATCAGAGTACAATGATAAGCTGTCTAGAAGAAATTGCATATAAAATGTCTTGGATTACATATGATATGCTTAAAGGTAGTGCAGTGCGCTATGGAAAAGGAAGTTACGCGACTTATATTAATACATTGTAGATGCATATAGAGACTACTCCTTTTAAAGATTTGATTATTTGTACACCTTCTGTTTTTAACGATGAAAGAGGATATTTTTATGAGTCGTATAAAGAAAGCATATTTCAAGAAAAGACAGGATTGTCTCCTAATTTTGTTCAAGATAACCAATCTCAATCTACTTACGGTGTTTTAAGAGGGTTACATTTTCAGATTGGAGAAATGGCACAAGCAAAACTAGTACGTGTCTTAGAAGGAGAGGTGCTGGATGTTGTTGTTGATATGCGTAAAGATGAGCCTACATTTGGGCAATCATTTTCTATCGTACTTTCTGCAGATAATAAAAAGCAGTTATTCATTCCTAGAGGCTTTGCTCATGGTTTTTTAGTATTGAGTCAGAAAGCTACTTTCTTTTATAAATGTGATAACTATTATCATAAAGAAAGTGAGAGAGGTCTAAAATATAATGATCCATTTTTAGGTATAGATTGGCGTTTAGATGAACAAGAGTTGATATTATCAGAAAAAGATCAGCATAATTTGGATTTTCATACGCTGAAACAATTAGTATAAGACAATGCGTCTTGCAAACTCACATAAAAAAATTCTTATAACTGGTGCAAATGGTCAGTTAGGCACTGCTTTTAAAGTGGCGCAATCTCATTATACAGCATTTGAATGTGTGTTTGCTTCTAAAGAAGTATTAGATGTCACATCTCCCATATCTATTGAAAATGCTATTCAAGCTCATCAGCCTGATATTATAGTAAATACTGCTGCATATACGGCTGTAGATGCAGCAGAAACTCATGAGGTTGATGCGTATCGTCTTAATCAAGAGGGGGTTCGTTTATTAGCTACTTTATGTGCTTCTTATAAGATTGCACTTATCCATATTTCTACAGATTATGTTTTTGATGGGACATCTACCATCCCTTATGTAGAAGAGATTACTCCTAATCCTCAAACGGTATACGGGAAGTCTAAACTAGCAGGAGAGCTTGCTATTCAGGATATTGATGATTTGACATATGCTATTATAAGAACTTCATGGCTTTATAGTGATTATGGTCAAAATTTTTATAAGACGATGGTACGGCTTGGAACAGAAAGGGATGAGATTTCTGTGGTGAATGATCAACATGGGATTCCTACATTAGCCGATGATTTAGCTAAAGCTATTTTTAAAATGATTCCTCAATTAGAACATTCAAATAGGGGAGTATATCATTACAGTAATACGGGTATTACAACTTGGTACGCTTTCGCGAAAGCGATATTTAAACATTCCAAAATTGACATAAAAGTAAACCCTATTAGCACAAATGAATACCCAACAGCAGCTAAACGACCTATGTATAGTATTTTAAATTGCACAAAAATCATTGAGAATTTTGGTGTTAGCAGACCTCATTGGGAAGATAAACTTTCATAGACTTTAGTTAAAAAAGTGAGAAAATAATAGCTTATGGGATTATTTTTTAATGACTGCATATCTTTTTTTACTTTTTATTTCTTTTTGTAAAATACATTGATATATACTTAATTTTATGCTTTTGTAAAGTTTAAATCGGGTCGGTAATTAAATTAGTTTATAACAAGGAAACTAACTATATTTGCACGCCCTTAATTTACCTTATAAATAACCAATTTTGACTGATTTGAAAAAAGTTCTAATAGTTTTTGGCACAAGACCTGAAGCCATAAAAATGGCACCACTTGTAAAAGCATTTCAAAAACATCCTACTGTATTTGACACTAAAGTATGTGTAACTGCTCAGCATAGAGAAATGCTAGATCAAGTTTTAGAGTTTTTTGAAATAACTCCAGATTTTGATTTAAACTTAATGAAACCTGGTCAAAACTTGTATTCATTAACAGCAGATATTATTGTAGGAATGAAACCTGTTCTGGAATCTTTTAATCCAGATTATGTTTTTGTACATGGAGATACATCTACGACTATGGCGACCAGTATCGCTGGTTTTTATAACCAATCTAAAGTGTGTCATATAGAAGCAGGACTTCGTACAAATGATAAATGGTCTCCATTTCCTGAGGAAATTAATAGACAAGTAACGGGTAGAATTGCAGATTTTCATTTTGCACCTACAGTTACATCTGAAAGTAATTTGCTGAAAGAAAATATACCTTCACATCAAATAGTGGTAACAGGAAATACCGTTATAGACGCCTTATTGGATAGTGTTAATAAGGTAAATAGTGACCCAAGTGATCTTATTAAAGATTTAGATACTACGATAGGGCAAAAAGATGTTTTGCTTGTAACAGGGCATCGTAGAGAAAATCATGGTGATGGTTTTGTGAGAATTTGTGAAGCATTAAAAGAAATAGCTACACAAAAGCCAGAACATCTTATTATTTATCCTGTACACCTGAATCCTAAAGTACAAGAGCCTGTAAAACGAATACTGGCAAACGTATCTAATATCATGCTAATTGATCCATTAGCATACCAAGATTTTATTTGGTTAATGAATAGATCAAAACTTATTATCACAGATAGTGGGGGAGTACAAGAAGAGGCACCAAGTTTAGGGAAACCTGTACTTGTTATGAGAGATACTACCGAAAGACCAGAAGCTGTAGAAGCAGGAACTGTCATATTAGTAGGAACAGATAAAGATTTAATTGTTTCAGAAACATTAGACTTACTAAATAATCCAGAACGATTTACTGAAATGAGCAAATTACATAATCCGTATGGAGATGGTAAAGCTTGTGAACGTGTCGTTGAATTTATTAAAAATCAAAAATAATTACATGCAACCAGAAGTAGTAATGATTGGTCTAGGATACATAGGCCTTCCAACAGCAGCCTTAATCGCTTCAAACGGAGTTAACGTTCATGGCGTAGATATTAATCCAAAAGTTGTAGAGACGATTAATAGAGGAGAAATACATATTGTTGAGCCAGAACTAGATGAAGCTGTTGCTAAAGCTGTAAAAGGTGGTTTTCTTAAAGCAGACGTAAAAGCGGTAGAAGCAAATAATTATTTAATTGTAGTGCCTACACCTTTTAAAGATAAAAATGAACCAGACATTTCTTTTGTAGAAGCGGCTACTAGAGGAATATTACCTTTATTAAAAAAAGGAGATTTATATATTATAGAGTCTACTTCTCCAGTAGGAACTACAGAAAAAATGATGGACCTAATCTATTCAGAGCGTCCAGAGTTAAAAGATTCATTATATATTGCATATTGTCCAGAGCGTGTTTTACCTGGTAACGTTATGTATGAATTAGTACACAATGATCGAGTGATTGGAGGTGTAGATGAGGCTAGTACTGAAAAAGCAATTGCTTTTTATAGTAGTTATGTAAAGGGAGAATTACACCCTACAAATGCAAGAACTGCAGAAATGTGTAAGCTAGTTGAAAACTCTTCAAGAGATGTGCAAATAGCATTTGCAAATGAGCTTTCTCTTATCTGTGCAAAAGCAGATATAAATGTATGGGACCTTATTAATCTTGCAAATAAACACCCACGTGTTAATATTTTACAACCTGGTTGTGGTGTAGGAGGACACTGTATCGCAGTAGATCCTTATTTTATCGTTGCAGATTTCCCTATGGAATCACAAATTATTGGTAAAGCTAGAGAGATTAATAATTACAAGTCTTTCTGGTGTGCAGAACAAGTGAAGAATGCAAAGCTTCAATTTCAATTAGATCATGGTAGAAAGCCAAAAATTGCCTTAATGGGACTTGCTTTTAAACCGAATATTGATGATTTAAGAGAATCTCCAGCAAAATATATTGCTCAAAAAGTGCTGCAAAATGCTAATGACGAAGAGTTTTACATCGTAGAGCCAAATATTGAAGAGCATAAAGTATTTAAATTAACTAGTTATGAGGACGCTTTCGCGAAAGCGGATATCGTAGTATATCTTGTTGCTCATGATGAGTTTAAGAACTTACCTAAGGATTCTAATAAAACAATCTTAGATTTTGCAGGTGTAAATAAGTAGTCGTGAAGAAAATATTAAAATTACTAATCTTAATTTTCAGAAACTCCCCTTTGTTTAGTGTTTACGGACTAAGAAGGTTTAGATGGGGGTTATACAGGAAATTTTTTAATTCTCCTTTACTCTATGTAGATGAGAAGGTAATTATATCTACTGCTCACGCAAATAAAGATGCTTTTTTTAAATGTAAAGGAGAAGTAAATATAGGTGCAGATACCTATATTGATTACTCTGGAGGAGTTGATTTAGGAAAAAGTATAGCAATATCTGAGGGTGTTAAAATATTTACACACAACCACGGGATTCATGATGGATATAAGAATTGGAAACGCAACCCTATAAAATTTTCAAAACTAGTTATAGAAGATTACGCTTGGATAGGAGCAGGTTCTATTATCTTGCCTTCAGTAGAAGTGATTGGAGAAGGATCTATTATAGCTGCTGGAGCAATTCTTACAAAGAGTACTGAGCCTTATGGTGTTTATGCAGGTAATCCTGCAAAAAAAATAACAACAAGAAGGATTCATGAAGAAGAAGATTGATATAGTAATATCCTTTGGGCTTTATGGATTAGGGCTTTTAAGTTTTCTTCTTGCGGATATATTTGTTTCTGAAAACTTCAGTCAAGAAAATATCGCAGAGTGGGCTTTTTATAAATCTACCATTATCATTCTTGGTTCTATTGTTTTACTAGGTTATGATCAGGTTTTTGTAAGAGACCCGAGTCTTGTTACTCGTTTTTTTAAAAGGTTTATTGTTCAAGCATTAATTATAGCCACACTAAGTGTTGTCTTGATTGCTGTGTTTAAAAATTACACCTTTTTAAAAGGGCTATATTTATTTCTAGGAGTTTTGCTGTTTGGATTTGTAAATTATTCATCTGCTTCTTTAAGAGCATGTTTTAATCTCTGGAAAGCGCAATTTTCTACAAATTTTTGGAAAATACTTTTATTAGTATTCTTATTTTTTGGTGTTTTTGAAGAGCAGTCATACTTTTTTATCATTCCCATTGTATTAACATTGGTGAGTGCTTTAATTTTTGGAGGGTATAAAACAAAAGAAGATCGCTCTATTTTTGAAAACCTGTCTGATGCTGATTCTAGAGCTATTGCAACTACATTTCTCTTTACGAATTTAACGCTCATATTAGCTGTATATGGAGAGCAGTTTTTGATAAACCTTAGTGGAGATACAAAAGCATCTGCACATTTATTTAAATACTTTGCTGTATTTACTCCTATTGCTTTGAGTGTTAATGGGTTTTTAGGATTTTATTTTGGTCCTAAAATTAGAAGGCAACAAAAAATGTCTATCGAAAAGTTTAAAACATTTTCTATTAAAATATCCATCTTTGCCGTGCTTATTACAATGCTTTCTGTCGTATTAGGATACATTTATATGACGTACTTTTCAAAAACACAAGTTGGTGCATTGGATTGGATGATTATCACATCACTTTCTATACTATGTATCATTAGAGGGATTTATATTGCAACATCTGTATGTTTAGGAATTTTTTCAGATAAGAAAAGATTAAAATCAGTAGCGATCCTCTTTTGGATATCTGCTGGATTATATATAATAGGAGTTTTTATTACTTTAAATGTGACTTCTGGAATTAAAGCTGCACAAATTATATCTATATTGTCTGTATCAAACTGGCTTTTTAGACTTATAGTATCAAATATTTATACAACCAAAATACTGAAAGAAATCCATGTTGTCTCGTAACGATTTAAATACTACTTCTAGATTTTCAATAGTGGCACCGTTATCTTCGGTATCAAAAAGGACTAGGTTATATAAATTAGCTATTTTTTTATATGAAAATGGAGTAAAGTCTATAGAACATGTAGGTTGGGAGCGTATAGAAGGAGAGCGTAAAGAAACAGAATTACCATTTGTAATTGGGAAAAAAATAGTCCAAACAGGAGGAGGTTATGGAGGGTCTAAAATCAAGTTGATGTATTTCACTTGGATGATCAAATTATTTTTTAAAAGCTTTTCTTTTAAGGAAGGTCAAACAGTATGGGCTTTAGGATTTGAAAGTGCTTTTCCTTTATTGTTGGCAAGTAAGATTAAGGGGTTTAAATTATACTTTGATGATGCAGATCGTTTTTCTATGCTATTTAATTTTCCAAAACCAGCAAAACTATTAATGCAGTTTTGTGAAAAAGTAACATCTAGGAATGTTTATAAGCATGTTATTCCTGTACAAGAACGTTATGATTTTAACTCTAGTAAGTTCTATATTTTACAAAATACACCAAGTGCTTCAGAGATAGAGAAAGCAAAAGAAATTACAAAAACCAAAGATTGGATAAAAGCATCGGTTGTTATAAACATTAATGGATGGTTAGGTGCTGGTAGAGGGATGAAAACAGCATTAGATGTATGTAATACATTAGAAGGAAAAGATATTGCGTTTATTTTAGTTGGAAAATTAGATTGTCCAGAAGCAAAAGAATTAGCTCAAAAAGACAATGTGCAATATCTCGGTGAAGTTTCAAATGCAGATGCGTTATCTTCTTATTTAGCTTCTGATTTTGTATTTACGTATTACAACCCGTCTTCTATTATAAATACACTAGCAGCTTCAAATAAATGGGGAGATGCTATTAAAACAGGTATAGGAGTGATTGTCAATAATGAGGTGATTACAGCAAATTATTTACACGAAGCAGGAGCTTCGGTATCGTTTCCTTATGATAATGTGGTAGATTTATCATCATCTATTTCTGAATATATATCAGATCCTTCTAAAATTGAAGAAATTAAAAAGAATTCAAAAAATATTTCTGAGGAATTTGGTTATTTTGAAGAACAACTAGAAAAGCTTCTTTATGAAAACTAGAAAAATTGAAAAAATTATATGTCGTATTTTAGTAGGACTAGTATCAAATTTTAGAGCTAGATGGGCTACTAATATTTTATATTTCTTTTTTAAGAGATGGGGAATGAAATTTAATGGGAAACCTAATTATATCTCTTCCAAAATTTGGTTTGACGGTACAGATTATTCTATTATATCTATTGGTAATGAAGTGACAATGTCTAGTTATATTAGAGTATTAACACATGACTGGGCACTTCATACAGTAGCAAAAGCATTTGATATTCCTCAGGATAAACCTATTGGTAGAATAAAAGGAGTTACTATAGAAGATTATGCATTTGTAGGAACAGGTACTATATTAATGCCTGGTTGTCATATTGGTAAAGGATCTATCATTGCAGCAGGAACTGTTGTGAGAGGTAGAGTCCCTGATTTCTCTATATACGCTGGTAGTCCTGGAGCAGTGATAGGTGACTCTCGTGTATATTTAAGTAAATTTGTAGATAGTTATAATTATGACCCGTCTCTAGATGATTGATATATTTTTCTTTTCTTTTATTATCATCTTTCTTATAGTTAACTACTTTGTAGTTAGGAGGCTGTCATTTCAGTCAATCCTGACGAGTCCTTTTATTTTATTTGGAGCTTTCTTTTGTATTATGCATTTACTTCTTCCATACTTTCAGTGGAAGATAAACTTTTTTAGATATGAAACGGGGTATGATGAAACCTATTATATCTATTCTCTTTTTTATGTAATGATTGCTTATATAATAGTCTATATTTCCTATACACATTTTAATAAACGCAGACGTCAGATTATTATTAATGATGATCCACAATATAAAATAATAAACACAGCAAGTATCAACTATAAAAAAGTATTTGCTGTTGGAGTATTAGTCTTTTTTATAGGTGGATATTTTGCCTATCAAAACTTCTCTTTGATTTCATTACTTGGTCAGGAAGAATATTTGTCAGATAGAATTAGCCTTGGGAAAGGTAGGGGATTACAAGTAAACCTTGCACACTGGATGTATATATCTGCAATTCTGTTTTTCTTTTTAGTACTGACTGGAAAAGATCTTACAAAAAGGTTTAAGCGATTAATCTTTCTAATGTTCTTAGTATCGGTTGTTACTGTTATTGCGTATTATGGATTTAATTCAAACAGAAACTCTATTTTTATATTACTTGTTAACTTAACAGTATTATATTTTGCATTTAAAAAACAAAAAAAGAGAAAAAAATCTAACTTTGGTTCTATAGCAAAAATTGGCGTATTTGCGGTAGTATTACTCTTTCTGTTTTTTCAATTAGGTAAGAACAGAAAACAGGGAGCTTTAAAAGATAACACAGCAGATTACTCAGTTATAGAAGCTTTAAATGGTGCGTTCGGTAATCACGAAAACATTGTTTGGTTATTAGAAAATAGCGATAAAACAAAGCTTCATTATGGTGTAACATATTCGGCAGGAATTACTAATTTTGTCCCTAGATCTATATGGCCTAATAAGCCTCTAGGTGCTGGACCAATATTAAAAAATACAATTTATCCTGGTTCTTATGTAGTAGGAAGAAGAGGAAACTCATCATTAACAACAGGATTGTTTAATGAACTTCAAATGAACTTTGGAATTATAGGAATGCTATTAGGATCTATTTTATACGGCATAATGCTGAGTAAAATGAGTGTATTTTTAATACAGTCTACAAATCCTATTAATCTTATCATTATTCAATATACATTAATCGTTTTTTCAACGGTATTTATGTATGGTGAATTTTTAGGTTTTTTAGCAAGATTTCTAATAACATTGTCTCCATTAATACTTATCAAATTTTTAATAAAGAAATAATATTTTGAAACAGATTATACAATCCTTTAAAACAGGCGAAACCATACTAGAAGAAGTCCCAGCACCAAAAGTAAAAAGAGGACACGTATTAATAAGAACATCAAAATCTTTAGTGTCTTTAGGTACTGAGCGTATGCTTGTAGAGTTTGGTAAATCAAATTTGATAGCAAAAGCTAGACAACAACCTGATAAAGTAAAGCAAGTGCTAGCTAAAATGAAAACAGAAGGCCTAATGCCTACATTAGAAGCTGTTTTTAATAAACTAGGAGAACCATTACCATTAGGATATTGTAATGTAGGAGAGGTTATAGGATTAGGTGAAGGTGTTTCAGATCTCCAAATAGGAGATAGAGTAGCTTCCAATGGAGGCCATGCAGAATTTGTAAATGTTCCTAAAAATTTAGTAGCAAAGATTCCTGATAATGTAAGTGATGAAGAAGCTTCTTTTACTGTTATAGGTAGTATCGGACTTCAAGGAATACGATTATGTAACCCTACTATAGGAGAAACTATTGTCGTGACAGGTTTAGGACTTATAGGACTTGTTACCGCGCAATTGCTAAAAGCAAATGGTTGTAAAGTTATAGGAATAGACTTTGATCAATCTAAGCTTGATATGGCTAAGAAATGGGGAATAGAAACTGTGAATCCAGCAAAAGGTGATGATCCTGTCAAAACAGTATTAGATCTTACTGATAATGTTGGAGCTGATGGTGTTATAATTACAGCTTCTGCAAAAACAAATGATGTTATTTCACAAGCGGCTCAAATGTCACGTAAACGTGGAAGAATTATCTTGGTAGGTGTGATAGGTTTAAATATCAGTAGAGCTGATTTTTATGAAAAAGAATTAACCTTCCAAGTATCTTGTTCATATGGACCAGGTCGATATGATGATAACTACGAAGCAAAAGGTCAAGATTATCCATTGCCATTTGTAAGATGGACTCAGCAACGAAATTTTGCTACAGTTTTGCATGCAATTAGCTCAGATAGTATCGATGTGGAATCTCTTATAACAGAGGTGATTCCTCTTGAAGAATACGGAAAGATTTATGATGAAATAGGATCATCAAAATCAATAGCTTCTATTTTAAGTTATAAGGATGCAGTATATGGTAATATTGTCAATTATGATAAAGAGACACCTAGAAAAAACACATTAAAAAATGATGGTATCGCCGTTGTAGGAGCAGGTAACTTCTCTAAAATGACAGTAATGCCTGTTTTTAAAGGGATACAAGCAAATATTAATTATATCATTAGTTCAGGAGGAGTAACTGGAACTTCACTAGCTAAGAAGTTTAATATACCAAATAGTTCTACAGATTATGATGCTGTCTTAGAGAAAGACGATGTAAATACCGTGCTTATTACAACGAGACACAACTTACATGCTCCTATGGTTATTAAGGCATTAGAAAACAATAAAAATGTTTTTGTAGAAAAGCCATTAGCTCTTAATCAAGAAGAGTTAGATAATATCTGTACCGCTTTCGCGAAAGCGGATAATACATTGACTGTAGGTTTTAATAGACGTTTCTCTCCTTTTGCAACAAAAATGAAAGACCTTGTAGGAAGTAGTCCTATGCAAGTAATTGCCACAATGAATGCAGGAGATATACCACCAGATGTTTGGGTACATGACCTTAAAATTGGGGGAGGACGTATCATTGGAGAAGCATGTCACTTTATAGATTTAATCACCTACTTAGTAGGCAGTAAAGTTACATCTGTATGTATGAATGCTATGGGAGTTGATCCGAAAGAAACTACAGATAATGCAACGATTCTTTTAAAATATGAAAATGGATCTAGTGGAGTCATTAATTACTTCTCAAACGGAAGTAAGACCTATTCAAAGGAAAGAGTAGAAGTATATTCTCAAGAAAGAACACTTATACTAGATAACTGGAGAAAGCTTACAGGATACGGTTTTAGAGGATTTAAGAAAATGAAATCTAAAATGGATAAAGGACATAAAAATCAATTTAAACTTCTTGCAAATCAAGTAAACGAAGGAGGAGAAGCACTGATTCCTTTTGATGATATTGTAAATACAACCAAAGCTTCTTTTGCAGCGATAGAAAGTTTAAAATCAGGTTCATGGGTCTTAGTAAACTAAAGACATTATATCATACAATAAGACATCTTACTATAGTACAATTTTCATATAGAATATACTATATGCTAAGGTCTTTTGTCTATAAACATCCTAAAAGGATAGCTGTAAAAAATCCAGAACAAGCATTAATTTGGAGCCCAATATTATATTGTGCTCCTTCTTATGTTGAAAATGATTCTTTTGCATTTCTAAATAAGAAGTTATCTATCACAAATGGTATTCAGTGGAATTATGCTGATTACGGTAAGTTATGGACCTATAATTTAAATTATTTCGATTTTTTATCTCAAGAAGATATATCTAAAGATACAGGACTTCATCTAATAAGGAATTACATTACCAATGAAAACTCTTTAAAAGATGGTTTAGAGCCATATCCTATATCATTACGTGTTATAAATTGGATAAAATTTATAGGACAACATGAGATAGAAAATTTAGATATTAATACATCTTTAGACTGGTATACACGCGTTCTTTTAAAACATCTTGAATATCATATTTTAGGAAATCATTTGTTAGAAAATGGATTTGCTTTATATTTTGCTTCTTATCATTTTAAAAATGAAAAATGGCTTAAAATTGCAACAACAATTTTAACAAAAGAACTTCAAGAACAAACATTAAAAGATGGTGCTCATTTTGAGCAATCTCCCATGTATCATAAAATTATATTGAGTAGGGTGTTAGATTGCATTTATTTAGGGACTCAAAATGATTGGGAGAAAGATACATTAAAAGATACATTGCGTACTACAGCTAGTAAAATGCTTTCATGGCTATCTGAAATCACATTTAATAATGGAGAGATTCCATATGTAAATGACTCTGCAAAAGGAATTACATTTTCTAGTGAAGAATTATTCAAGTTTGCTAGATTACTAAAAATAGATTGGAGTACTGTTACTTTAAATGACTCCGGTTATAGAATGATACGTAAACCATCTTATGAACTATTTCTAGATATAGGGACCATTGCAGCGACTTATCAACCAGGACATTTACACGCTGATGCATTGCAATTTTTATTGAATTATAAGAATTCTCCTGTTTTTGTAGATACAGGAGTTTCTACATATGATAAAACCCCTTTAAGAACTAAGGAAAGATCCACTAGTTCTCATAATACCGTTGAAACAACAGACGGTAATCAATATCAAGTATGGGGAGGTTTTAGAGTTGCCAAGCGCTCTAAAGTAACAATTAAGGAAGAAAATGATAGTCACATCATTGCACAATTAAAGCATTTTAAATCTAGTATTCATCATAGAACATATACTTGGGACGATACACATATATCTATTAAAGATGTAGTTACATCTAAAGATAATAAAGGGACTGCATCATTTCATTTACATCCAGATGTTATTGTCTCTAAAATATCTGAATCTAGTGTTAGAATTAATGATAGTACCATCAACTTTGAAGGAGATGCTATAGCACTGCGTATAGAAGAATACGGATTTGCTTATGAGTATAATGATATTATTAGCTCATCAAAAATTATAGTTACTTTTGCCAACCATCTTAACAGCGTAATATCTTTATGAAAATTTTATTTTTATCTTATTATTTTGAACCAGATTTAAGCGCAGGTTCTTTTAGAAATACGTCCTTGTTAAAAGAACTAATAGTTCAAAAAAAGGAAGATACTAGTGTAGATGTGATTAGTACATTTCCTAATAGATATAAGAGTTTTAATGCAGATACTCAACAAGATGAAGAATTAGCTCCTAATGTAAATATACATAGGGTTCTACTACCTAAAACTCAAAATAATTTTAAAGGACAAATTGTTGCTTATAGAAAATTTTATGGAGAAGTAAAACGTCTTACTAAAGGGAAAGAGTATGATTTAGTATATGCGTCTTCTGGAAGATTATTCACTGCGTTTTTAGCATCCGTTTTAGCAAGAAAGTTTAAGTGTAAATTATATTTAGATATAAGAGATATTTTTAGAGAAGGGATAACGGAAATATTTAAATCTCCATTTCTTAAAATAGGATTGGGTGTAGGGTTAAGACCTATAGAAAATTATACCTTCAAGAGAGCAACACATATTAATTTAGTTTCAAAAGGATTTGGCCCTTATTTTGAAAAATATACGAATGCTTCTCAGTCATTTTTCACGAACGGAATTGATAGTATTTTTATTAATAATAAAGATACTAGTAATCAAAAACAATCAACTTCTGATAAAAAAACGATTGTATATGCTGGTAATATAGGACAGGGGCAAGGTTTGGATAAAGTAATTCCGAAGGCAGCAAAGCGATTACCTGATTATAAGTTTGTTATCATAGGTGATGGAGGAACAAAACCATTACTGAAAGAAGCATTAGAAATTGAGAATATTACAAATGTAGAACTTAGAGACCCTGTAAAAAGAGATGAGCTTCTTACCATTTATAACGAAGCAGATTTCTTATTTCTTCATTTAAATACATATAAAGCTTTTGAAAGAGTATTACCTTCTAAACTTTTTGAATATGGAGCCTTTAATAAACCAATGATAGCAGGTGTAGGAGGATATGCTTTAGATTTTATTAAGGAAGAAGTTTCAAATTCTATAACATTTAAACCTACAGATGTTGATGATTTTGTCACTAAATTAGAGAACTATACATATAAAGAAGTTTCAAGAGATGCGTTTGTAGCAAAATTTAGTAGAGAAAGTATAAATCGTGAAATGGTCTCTTCAATTTTAAATATTGCTTCAGGTAGTAAATAACGAAGCCTAAGTTTTAAAAATGTAATTATGAGTTTATACCTTGTCAGTATATTGTTAATAATAGCGTCTATTTGTTATATTAAAATAGCTGAACATTTCAATATAGTTGATAAACCTAATCACAGAAGTTCTCATACAAAATCAACGATTCGTGGTGGAGGCATTTTATTTTTTATAGCATTGCTACTTTACTATTTTTTTTCAGGACTAAACGAAACCTATTTTGTTATTGGAACAAGTATTATAGGTCTTCTTAGTTTTGTAGATGATATACACCCTTTATCTCCAGCGTTACGATTTCCAGTTCAGATTTTGGCTGTAGCACTATGTTTAGTTCAAATTAATTTTGACTTACCAATATTTATAATTTTTTTCTTAGGTATCGCTGGGGTAGCTTTTATTAATGCCTTTAATTTTATGGATGGTATAAATGCTATTACTGGGTTTTATAGTATCGTAATTATAGCTGGGTTTCTTTATTATGATGCATTTATTGTAGATTTTATAAATGAAAAACTATTGTATTATACCTTAATAGCATTAGCTGTTTTTGGATTTTATAATTTTAGAAAAAAAGCAAAATTCTTTGCAGGTGATATAGGAAGTATAACATTGGCGATGGTCATATTGTACACTGCTTTTATGTTTTATAAGACTACTCAATCTCCATTAGTACTTTTGTTTTTGGCAGTTTATGGAGTAGATACTTTAATGACAATTTTCGTAAGAAAGCGTCTTAAAGAAAAATTATCTGAAGCTCATAGACATCACCTATATCAAAAACTAGTAGATAATGTAAAGTATTCCCATATGAAAGTGGCAGCTATCTATGCTATTATTCAAGCGGTTTTGATTTGTATTACTATTACATTATATTCTTTGCCTATATACTCTCAATGGATAGTTACTGTAGTAATATTGTTATTATTTGTAATTTTATATTTTCTGATATCTGCAAAGACAGGAAATAAGAATGAAATTTAAAACTCCTAAAAAATTGCTAACTAGAATTCCTTTATCTGAAGCTACAAAATCTGCTGTTAATTTTGATGTTAATGACTTTACATTTGAATCAATACTTGATTTTGAGAAATTCTTAGAAACTCGTTTTTTTAAAGGCAAAAGAGTATATGCTCTTAATTCCGGAACTTCGGCAATACATTTAGCATTAGAATTGCTTAATATAAAAGGTGGTGATGAAGTAATATGTCAAACGGCCACGTATATAGCAACAGCAGTTCCTATAATATATCAGAATGCAACACCCATTTTTGTAGACAGTGAAAAAGAAACAGGTAATATTTGCCCAGAGCAACTTGAAATAGCCATTTTAGATAGAATACATAAAGGAGTGAAACCCAAAGCTATTATCGTAGTTGATCTATATGGAATGCCATACAATGCTGAAAAAGTAAACAAAATTGCTCTTAAGTATAATATTCCTATCATAGAAGATGCAGCAGAAGCTTTAGGAGCAAAATTTGATGATGTATACTGTGGTAATCTAGGAGACATAGGTGTTTTATCTTTTAACACGAATAAAATTTTTACAACTTTAGGAGGGGGAGCACTAGTAGTAGCTTCTGATGAAGCGTATGATATGTGTCATTATCTAGCAACACATGCACGTGAAGACAAGCCATACTACGAACATAAAAGAATAGGATATAATTATAGAATGGCTATTTCCTCTGCTGTATTTGGCTTAAGTCAAGTTGATCTAATTGATGAAAACATAGAAAAAAGAAAAGAAATTAAAATGTTTTATCAGAATATTTTTAATTCAATAAAGGGCACTTTTATAACACAAGAACCCTCAGAAGCATATCAAAGTAATTTTTGGCTATCAATTTTAAGTGTTGATTTAAACGTATATAAGCCAACAATTATTGAAGAATTACAGAACGCTTTTCATAAAGAAAATATAGAAAGTCGTTTTACTTGGAAACCGATGCATATGCAACCTTTGTTTGAAAACTGTACTTTTTATGGAGGAAATGTGGCATTTCATCGATTTAAAAAAGGATTATGCTTACCTTCGGGTTCTAATTTAACCAAACAAGAAAGGCAAAGAATAGAAAAGATTATCTTTGCAATATTATCTAAGGAAGTAGATTAATCAACATTTATGAAGAGTAAATTACAGACCGCAATTGAGAATTTATTTTCAGAAGATAATAAATTAGATATTAGGAATATTAGATATCTTCCAAGATGGGCAGTATTATTTATAGACACTATACTCGTTACTGCTAGTTTATTTCTCACCTATTATCTTCTAAAGGATCTTAATATAATACCTTTAAAAGCATTAAAGATTTCTCAACAAGTGGGTCTTGTTGTAGGTATCAACTTTATATTTCTACTTTTATTTAAAACATATGCAGGCTTGATTAGGCATTCGTCATATATGGATGCGTTAAAACTCTTTTTTGCATCAGTTTCTACATTTACGACATTACTTATAATTAACATTGTTAGTCTAGCTATCATTGGAGATAAAATTTTTATTACTACAGGACTTGTACTGTTTTTGTTTATTAGTTTTTCTGCATTATTTGTGTTTAGATTATCTGTTAAACAATTATATGAATATTTCAAAGTAGCTCAACAAGAAGAAGAACTCATAAAAGCAGTTATTGTAGGTGTAGATGATGGAGCAATATCTATTGCTGCAGCTTTGGATATAGAACACCCACAAAGATTTAAAATACAGGGATTTGCTTCAAGTAGACAAAATAAAAGCTTACGTATATTAGGAAAGCCAGTGCTAGAAATGAATGATTCTATTAGTAATCTAGCACATAAACTAGACGCACAAGCTATTATATTTTCTGGAAATACCTTAAATGCAGAAGAGCGTTATGCTTTAGTTAAAAATTGTCTAGAGAATGATATAAAAGTTTATAATTCACCATTGGTAATTAATTGGTCTGAAAATACAACAGTAACAGATCAATTAAAATCATTGCAGATTGAAGATTTACTGAATAGAGAACCTATTGTTTTAAATGCTAAAAATAAAACAGCTCAAATAAGTAATAAAAATATTTTGGTTACTGGAGGAGCAGGTTCTATAGGAAGCGAGATTGTTAGACAAGTAGCTACGTATAGTCCTAAAAGACTTATTATTCTTGATCAGGCAGAATCTCCATTACATGCATTGCATATTGAACTTAAAGATAAATTTCCAGACCTCACAGTATCTTATGTTATTTGTGATGTCGTTAATAAAAAACGCCTTAGAGTTCTTTTTGAAACGTATAAAATAGATGTTATTTATCATGCTGCAGCTTATAAGCATGTCCCTTTAATGGAAGATAACCCATCAGAAGCTATACAAACTAACATATTTGGAACCAAACTAATAGCAGACCTTGCTGCTGAGTTTAGTGTAGGTCATTTTGTGATGGTAAGTACAGATAAAGCTGTTAACCCAAGTAATGTTATGGGAGCCTCAAAAAGAGCGGCAGAGATGTATGTACAATCACTTTATTTTGAACAAAAAGAATTAGTCGCTGATGAAAAGATAATTACTAAATTCATCACAACACGCTTTGGTAATGTTTTAGGTTCTAATGGATCCGTAGTTCCTTTATTCAAAAAACAGATAGAAGCTGGTGGTCCCGTAACAATTACGCATCCAGACATAATACGTTATTTTATGACAATTCCAGAAGCATGTCAGCTTGTACTTGAAGCTGGGGCTATGGGGAAAGGAGGGGAGATTTTTATTTTTGATATGGGAGAGCCTGTTAAAATCATGGATTTAGCAGAAAAAATGATTAAGCTAGCAGGTCATGTGCCTAATGAAGATGTTGATATTAAAATTACAGGCTTACGACCAGGAGAAAAACTATATGAAGAATTGTTAAGTGATAAAAGCAAGACACTGCCTACACACCATGATAAAATCATGATTAGTGAAGATGAAACAAAAGAATATCATCTCGTAAACGAGTCCATAAAAGCGATAGTGCTCGCTGCAAAAGAGAATATGAATACTAAAACTGTCGCAAAACTTAAACAACTAATCCCTGAATTTAAGAGTAATAACTCTGAATTTGAGATTTTAGACATTCAAGTCGAAAAACAAAAATAGTTTTGTAAAGATGGCAATAAAAGGTTGCTTTATATACCTTTTAAAGATTACTTTTGCACATTCATTTTTTAGAAAAAAAATTTTGAAAATATACATAAAATTTAGCATCCTTCTGCTAGCAATCTCGACCCTAACAACTTCTTGTGTTTCCAAGAAAAAAGTCCTCTATCTTCAAGATATAGAACAAATTGCTGATAACCCAGCAAATACTAATTACAACATTAGTATACGTGCTAACGATTTACTTACAATCAATGTTTCAGCTTTAAATCCTGAAGCTGTTGCGCCATTTAATCAACCATTAGTAGGTAGAACTTCTATTGATGGAATCGTTCAGACAGCTCAACAATTACAAACATATTTAGTGAGTGTAGATGGAACTATTGAATTTCCTATGGTAGGAACTATAGCACTGTCAGGACTTACTCGTACTGAAGCTACAGAAAAAGTAAAAGAGTTAATTTCTAAATATGTCAAAAATCCTATTGTCAATATTAGAATACTCAATTTTAAAGTTTCTGTATTAGGAGAAGTACAACGTCCAGGAACTTTCACTATAAACGATGAGCGTATTACTGTTTTAGAAGCATTAGGATTATCAGGTGATATGACAATTTTTGGTGACCGTAAAAACGTGAAAATTATTAGAGAGATTGACGGAGTTAAAACCTATGGAGAACTAGATTTTACCTCATCGTCTATTATAGATTCACCTTTTTATTATTTACAACAAAACGATGTTGTCATCGTTTCCCCTAATCAGGCTCAAATACAAAGTTCGAGTTTCAATAGAAATACTAGTGTATTTATATCTATTGCAGGTATTATTATATCAGTAATAAGTGTATTAACTCGTAACTAATTTTAGTTTCTCATGAAAGAAAATGGTAGCTTACCTCATCAAGAGGATATTAGTATAAAAGATCAAATAAGACAATATTTACAGTATTGGCCTTGGTTTATTCTATCACTTATAGTATGTGTATCTTTAGCGTATCTAAATTTAAGATACAGCACATATAATTATGTTTCAGAAGCAACAATACTCATAAAAGATGACAAAAATGCTTCACTTTCTGAAATAGCTATATTTGAAGATCTAGGATTAACAGGATCTGCTTTAAATAAGTCTCAGTTTGAAAATGAGATCGAACTATTAAGATCTAGGCGACTATTAACTGGAGTTGTTGAAAATTTAAAATCTAACATAAGTTATTATAAAGAAGGAAGTATCAAAACTTCTGAGTTATATGAAAGCACTCCTTTTGTGTTAGAGATTTTAAATGGCGCTGAGACTACTGTAACCCCTTCAGGTAATTTCCTTATAAAAGTAATTTCAGATACAACATTTGAAATACAAGATGGAGAAGATGGACCTATAAGTACTCATGCATTTGGAGAACCTTTTTCAGTCGGACTCGGTACAATAGTTTTAAAAACAACTAATACTAAAGTTACAGAAATAAAAGGAAACTATATTGTTAACATTACAAGTGTTGAAAATGTCGTTAATAGTCTACGAAGAAATATTCAAATCCAATCTGTTAGTAAGAATAGTAGTATTCTTAAACTTACATTAGTAACACCTCAAAAAAGAAAAGCAGAAGTTACTCTTAATGCATTAATTGATGCTTACAATAAAGATGCTATTGATGATAGAAACTTAGTATCCAAGAATACTGCAGATTTTATCGTTAATAGATTAGATATTATTACTAAAGAATTAGACACCGTAGAATCTGATAAAGTACTTTTCAAAGAAAAGAATAACCTCACTGATATACGAGCAGAGGGACAACTTTTTTTAGAAAATGCTAGTGAATTAAATAAGAAACAAATAGCTGTTTCTACTCAAAAAGAGCTTTTACGCTCTATGAATCAGTACCTTCAGTCAAGTGATCAATATTCTTTACTACCCTCTAATTTAGGAGTTGAGAGCGCAAGTATAGCACAAGCAGTAGAAGAATATAATGGTCTTATTCTTAGAAGACAACGTTTATTACAGAGTTCTACAGAAGCCAATCCAGTAGTTGTTGAGATTTCTAGTCAAATTACACAACTCAAAACAAACGTTGAAGAAAATCTTAATACTGTTATCCTTGCATTAGATATAGAAGATAAAGACTTAAGAAAACAACAAAGTAGAATAGGAGGTAAAATATCTCAAATTCCAAGTATAGCAAAATCTTCTAGAGATATAGAAAGACAACAAACTATAAAGGAATCTCTTTATTTATATTTACTACAAAAAAGAGAAGAAACAGCAATTTCATTAGCTGTAACAACGCCTAAAGCTAAAATAGTAGACAGAGCGTATAGTGCTAAGAATCCAGTATCTCCAAGACCAAAAATTGTATACTTAGCAGCATTTGTAATAGGATTTTTAATACCGTTTGCAATTGTATTCCTTAAATTATTGTTTGATACAAAAATTCATAATAGAGTAGATGTAGAGAAACAAGTACCTATGTTATCAATTTTAGGAGAAGTACCTAGTATTGATGACAAAGAAAGTGATGTTATAAAAGATAATGATAGATCTGTTCTTGCAGAATCTTTTAGAATATTAAGAACCAATCTAGGGTATTTTATAAAAGGAAAGCAAAATGGAAATGTCATTTTTGTGACCTCTACAATAAAAGGAGAAGGAAAAACATTTGTCTCTTATAACCTTGCTATTACACTTGCAAGTACAGGGAAATCGGTACTTTTAATAGGAGGTGATATTCGTAATCCTCAGATTCATAGATATATTGATAAAAACGAATGGACTATCGGACTATCAGAATATTTATTTGATTCTTCGGTAGAAATGGACTCCATTACAAATAAAATAGAAATCGAATCTGCTTCTCCTGACCAAACAAAAACAGAAACTAATTACTTTAATGTAATACTCTCAGGTAGAATACCTCCTAACCCTGCAGAGTTATTAATGAGTGATCGTTTCGAGCAGATAATAGATGAAGCACGAGAACAATACGATTATGTAATTGTGGATACTGCTCCAACCTTATTAGTAACAGATACATTACTCATTAGTCAATTAGCTGATGCAACAGTATATGTATGTCGCGCTGAATATACAGACAAGAAATTATTACAATATCCAAAAGAATTATACGAAGAAGGTAAAATTAAAAATATCGCATTTGCTATTAATGGTATTAAATTAACCAACTTTGGTTATGGTAGTAAATACGGATATGGATATGGATATGGTCAAGAAAAACCAAGCGTATATGCGCGTTTAAAAAGAGTCTTAAGACTCAAGAAGTAAAAGAATTTATGATATTAAAAAGCCCTGTATATTTTATTTTATACAGGGCTTTTTAATGATAACTACTTCTAATTAAAAGTAGTACTCGTGTTTTTGCATACAGCTTTCAAAGACTCTGCATAAGCACTAGAAAATTTCATGTGTTCTATTTTCTGTAGATGTTCAATTTTATGTGTATCTATTCCTATAAAATCATACAAGCCATCTTTTAATAGCTTAAAAGCCATCTTTTGACAAGACTCTCCATAATGCTCAGAAAGAGAGAGCGCATTTAATTGTAAAAGGCATCCTCTAGCTTTAAAATCAGTGAGTATTTCTGGCTTATTGTGATAATATGCATATCGCTCTGGATGTGCTAATACAGGAATATATCCTAAGGTTCCCATTTTAAAAATAATATCCTTAAAATTTTCTGGAGGTTGAAAATATGACATCTCTATAAGTACATAATTTTCATATAGTGGTATAATATTTTTATCATTAAGTAATTCTCCAAAATTATCATCTATCATATATTCAGAGGAGTACTTAAGTTGTATATCGTTTACTTGATCTTTAATACTTGCATATGAAGATTCAATAGTAGTAGGCGTATTATCATATATGCCATACATCGTATGTGGTGTCGCAATAATAGATGGGCAACCCAGTTCTTTATATTTATTAATAAGTATAAGACTGGTCTCTATATTTTTTGCCCCATCATCTATTCCCGGTAATACATGACAGTGTATTTCAGGGGTACCACTCCAAATATCTATAAATGAGGTTTTCTTTTTAAAAAAATTTAGCATACCACAAAAATAAACCAAATTTAAAAGAGTAGATATTTAAAAAACATTAAAATATCAATCAAAAATTATGGGGTACTGTATACGCTTTCGCGAAAGCGTATGATTGCATAAAACCAATAAAAGAGGCTACCTATATATAGATAGCCTCTTCATGTGTTTCTATTTACTATACATTATTTTATAATAAAACGTTTTGTAGTAATCGTCTTATTATTTTGTTTAAAATGAACAAAGTAAACTCCAGAACTAAGATTTTCTGTGGGTATAAACTGTTCTTGATCTGTTCCTTTATAGATTCGTTTTCCAAGAGTGGTATATACTTCAAAGTCTACAGGAATAGTTGCTTGAATTTTAATAAAAGAACCTTGAGTAGTTGGGTTAGGATATAATCTAATTGTATTTGTACTAGCTAAAGTAGTCGCATTAGTACCTAATAATGACTTGTTTGTCTCATTAGTAAAAGATGGTATTGCACCGGTAAGCCTTATATTATCCAATGCAAAATCTGCTTGCCAAGTACCCCCCGTAATTCTATTAAAACGTAATTGCACGCTACCTCCATCATAAGAAGTCAAGTCAATTACTTGTGTATTCCATTGCGGACCTTGATTTCCAGTAAGAGACCATAGTTCTTGCCAAGTAGTACCATCATCTATACTCGCTTCTAATGCAATACTCCCAAAATCAGAACTCCCAAACATATGATAGTCAAACGTAAATGTACTTCCATTTACAATAGATAAATCAAAACAAGGAGAATTCAAAATGGCTTGTTTGTTAGGGAAACCTGTACCATTACCCGAGGCTTCTACATAAAGATATGTAACACCATCATTTGCATTGTTAGGTCCCGTATTAGCCGATGGTGTTCCACCTCCATTTCTTATCCAATTAAGATCATCATTAGTACTTTGTGACCAATTATTAAAATTAGTCTCAAAACTTACTTGATACGGATATCCAATTTCTGTTGCATTACACGATGCTACAGGAGGGATTTCTCCTTGGATAATTTGTATATCATCTAAGGCTACATCACCTCTAAAATCACTTCCAGTAACCCTATTGTATCGTAATTGTATAGGAAAGCCTATGTAAGCATCTAAGCTTATATTTCTAGTATTCCATTGATTTCCTTTGTTTTGGATTTCATTCCATATGGAAAACCAAGTAGCACCGCCATTAATACTTACTTCTAAATCTATCGACCCTAAATTATTACTAGTACCATACATATGATATTTAAAACTTATATAAGCATTTATAGAATTAGTTAAATCTATACAAGGAGACGTTATAATTGCTTGTTTATTAGGAAAACCTACATTGTTTCCAGATGCTTCTGTATAAATGTAATTTTGACCTTCTATAGCACTACTAGGACCTGTTCCATTTGATGGTGTGCCATTGGCATCTATAATCCAATCAATATCATCGTCGGTATTTTGTGTCCAATTATCAATACCATTTTCAAAACCTAAGAAATAAGGCAACGCAGTAATTCCTTCTACACATCCATTTGAAAGTTCAAGTGTTCTTAGTTGAATACTATTACTTTGATTGGAAGTATTACCCGCAAAATCATTAGCCACAACAAAAAAGGAATAGGTAGTGTCTGGTAATAACCCTAAAGCAGTATACGTAGTGCCTATAGTTGTTGCAATAGGTTGTCCATCTTGAAACACCGTATAATCAGTAACCCCTATATTATCTGTAGCTGCTTCCCAAGATAGAGTAGCAGCAATTTGTGTAATATTAAATGCAATGAGATTAGTAGGAGTAGAAGGTGCTTCTGTATCGGTAACTCCTTGAGAGATAATCACTGTATAATCTTCTACTTCGCCAAAATCATAACCGCCACAGCTTGATGGAATTGTATTATAACGCATTACTACTCGCAATCGAGTAGACCCTGTAAGCGCATCACTAGGCACAGAAAAGGCTCCAGTAATAGATGGGTTTGTGGTAGGTGTTTGTGTGAAAACACGTTCTGTAGTATTATTAAAAACTCCATCTTGATTATAATCTATCCATATGGCATAAGCTTCAGGAAATACACTACCAGTCCAAGTAGGTTCAATAGTTATTGGATATGATACGTTCGTTTCAAGCGTAGTAGATATATTAGTAAAATCGCTGTAATTCTGACCTCCTGAACTATTATTAATCGTATTAAGTTCAAATCTACTTATAAATTCCTCAGTTGCATTATTACTAGAAGCATCACAATAAGTAACAGGAGGAGAGAGTGTAGTAAATGAGACAACAGTGCTGTAAGCAGATGTAGAACCGTCAGAACAACTACTATTCACTTCAACTTCATAGTTGGTAGCTCCTGTGAGATTTAGTAGATCTATTTGTAAAGCTGTTGTTGTTAATGTTTGAAATATACTGTTTCCGCTTTCGCGAAAGCGTACTTCGTATGAAACACCATTGGTTGTATCCCATTGTACCATCGCAGTAGTTGCTGTAATAGCACTTACAGAAACATTTTGAGGCACTTCTGAATCACATGCAGGAAGAGTTACCACAAATGAAACAGATACGGGTGTAGCAGCCTCAAATGAAGTGTTACCATCCTGTGTGGCTTCTACAGTAACGGTACCCACAGTTCCATCTAGTACCAATACGTTACCAGATATAGTTGCAGGACCAGCTATGACACTATAACTAACAGGAAGTCCAGAACTCGCCGAAGCATTTAAAGTAATAGGTCCAGCTGTAGTAATCTGATCTGTGATTACAGGAAATGTAATAGATTGTGAACTAAGAGGTGCAGGAATACTATTGAGTACTTGGAAATCATCAAAGGTAAATCCTTCAAAAGTAGTGGTATATCCACTAGTAAGATTTGAACTGTCAGAGTCAAATACAAAACGAACCAATACATTGGAAGCACCTTGCATAAAACTATTCGTAGTAGCATCTATCACAATCTCTTCTAGAGACCATTTATCTTGGGTATCTCCATCGTATAAAGGCTGTCCATCGGGTTGATGTGCTTCATCAGCGTTTGATTTTTGGCTATATGGATTGGTGTCTGAAGGACTTCCTGGCTTTGTATATTTTCCGACTAATGGTGTCCATGAGGCGCCTCCATCTATAGACCCTTCTAATTGCGCATAATCAAAATCTCGTTCTATATCCCATTTTGCAAAAAACTGAATCACGGTTTGTTGTGATGTTGATAAATCGATTGAATTTGCTAGTGTTAAGGTTTCAAATGTATTATTCCCATAACTAGAAGTCGTATTTGTAATTGCGTTAGTCCCTGTAAAGGTATCGGTTGTTAACTCCCAACCGTTATTGGTCCAATTTGAAAGACCATTGGTATCAGTAGTATCTACAAATAGAGTAGTAGGAGTGTATTGCTTTTCTATAGTAGCCTGATATAATGTAAAATCTTCATTAGCAACAGTGACCTCATACTGAATCCTGTCACCAGGCTGTATATTAGTGTCTAATTCGTATGAGAAATTAAGCGTTGTTTGTTCTAATTTTGCAAGATTTACCGTCTGCGAAGTACCTATAGCATTTATATTACTAGAGATAGGTGTAACCGTTACAGTAATGGGAGATGCTGTTTGTCCTAGATATTCTATTCCTATTTGCAATTGTCCCGTAATTGCAGAAAGATTAGAAGGCGTTAAGTCTTTATACTTAGCATATTTACCACTATAATAAGCTGCCAACAAATTTACACGCATGGCACGTTGTGCGATAGGAAGAATATTTGAAGGAGAAGGGTAGAAGCCACCTTCTGCACTACTACCATTTTCAGGACTGAATGCAATAATATTTTTTCCAGACCCAGTAGATCCCGTTCCGTCAGGTATGGTACCACCTAGTAACCAATCAATATGACTACCACTTGCTACAGGCGGTCCCGTTTCTGTCACGGCACCATATCCATATCTATTATAATAACTCATATCATGTCCATATTGTGCAAATTCGTCTTCTCTCCCCGTAGAACTACCAATGCTTGAGTAGGAATGATATAGGATATTGCTAAACGCATGATGATCTAATGCTACTTTAAAATCTCGAGATAATACAAAATCACGTATAATACGAGATTCTGGTTCAGAGAAAGGACCTGTACCTCTAAAATCTTGTGCACAAGGATTGGAAGATGCACCTCCATTATTCCAAAAATAACCACTATTACGATTCAGATCAACACCATCATTATCGCCACCACAATTAGCTGTAACCCTTCTGTTTTTGCGTTGTAAACCTCCGCCATTTGGGTTATTATCAATATTAAATTGATATCCATCTGGATTTAAAATGGGAATAAAATACAGTTCATGATGATCAATTAAGTTTTTAATACTTGGGTCGGTATCATAATTTTCTAATAAATACCACATATAATACAACTGATTCATAAGGCTAGAAATTTCTCTAGCATGAATTAATGAATTATAAAGTGTTTCTGGTTCATCTTCATCAATATCCGGATTATCAGATATTTTGACATAATATACTGTCCGTCCTTCGATGGTAGTTTCTGATGCAGCGGCTAATCGTGCCGTAATAAGATTAGGATACTGCGCATGCATGGCATCCAATTCTGCTAATGCTTCATCTAGCGTCAATGAACCTGCATAACTTCCTAAATTAAAGTTTTGCGGTACTGTCCAATTTATCTCATTATCACCCGTATACTGGCCAATGTTACTGATGTTTTCTGAAACAACACTAGATCGTTGTTGGTAAGCTTCTGGTTGCCTAGATTTCATGGCATTAAGTGTTGTCGTAGCTGTCTCCATATCTGACATGGCTCTCTCTGCATAAAATACAGAAAGGTTTTCTATCAGTGTTTCAGAATTAAACGCTAAAGACGTTATAATACCTTGTTCATAGGGTGTGAGTTCCAATATAAGATCATTACCATCTTGATACACACCACAATGCATATCAATACCAGCATTGCTTAACTGCAGTATTTGTTGTTGTGTAATGTTTGAAATTTTTACCCTTTTGTTAGTTTGAGCATGCGTAGAAAGTACACATAGGAGAAATACTCCGTAGAATAGTTTACGAATCATAAAAATTGATTTTTATTAATAATTATAATAAGGGGGGAGAGTTTAAATGTAGATAAAATTAACTGATAACCAAACAGTTATAAATACGTGTTTTTAAAATCAGTTATAATCCCTAGTATATTAGTAGGGTTTTGGTTTTAAAAAATCAATTATTGTAAGAATTCTCTTATATAATTACAGGTATTATTAGAAACAGGTTATAATATTTTGAAATACAGTTATTTATATAAAATAGCTTTATCTGTAACTTTTAGATAAATTTTAAATTCTCGGAAGATTATTTGTATAACTTTGGTTATGATAAAACACTAATTTTTAGCCTATACATGAACTTTAGAAATAAGCATCGATGGTCTATTATACTTACCTATTGTATAGGTTGGACACTTGCATTTATATTTCTAAGTATTGTAAGAGGTATAGGCGCTACAGAAGATGGAGCTTTTGATCTTACTTTTAATGAAAGTCTCCTGTATTCCTTTATGATTGGACCGTTCTTTGGTGCTATTTCTGGATTTGCTCAAATTTATATCTTCGAACGTATTTATAAACGTGCTTCTGCTCGTAAATTACTATTTATAAGAGTTTTACTATCACTAGCCTTTATCTTTATATTGATAATAGCTTCCTATCTTATCATACCATTAAGCTTTAATGTGGAAATTAGTTTCTTAGAATTTATAATTGATGAAGGAAGTTTTCCTATTTATTTCTATGTTTTTTGTGTAGATGTTTTTATGGGAGCCTTATCCCAAATTAATTTAATGCTAGGAGGAAATAATTTGTGGAAAATTTTACGAGGTAGATTTTATATCCCACATGAGGAGAATAGAATTTTTATGTTTCTAGATTTACAATCATCTACAGAGTATGCAGAACGCTTAGGACATATTGAATACAGTATGCTTATAAGAGATTGTTTTAATGATTTGGGTGTTGTTATAGAAAATGAAGCAGAGATTTATCAATATGTAGGAGATGAAGCTATTTTAACGTGGAAATTAAGAGATGGATTACGAAATCAAAATTGCATCAACGCCTTTTTTAACTTTAAGAAGCAACTTCTTAAAAAAGAAGCCTATTATAAAGAAAAATACAATGTAGTTCCTTTCTTCAAGGCTGGACTTAATGATGGTGTTGTAGTTGCTACCGAGGTTGGTAAGTATAAAAAGGAAATTGCATATCACGGTGATACCATCAATACTGCTGCAAGGATACAAGGGAAATGTAATGAATTTCAGCAAGAATTATTACTATCTGAAAGCTTAAAAAATAAACTTAATCCTACAGGAATTGAATTTGAGTTATTAGGCAATATTCAGCTACGTGGTAAACGTGCAGATGTACATATTTATACAGCTTTTAAGTAGTTGTGTATGGTGGTGTTCACTTTACCGTTGCTTCGCTTTCACTACGTTTGTGAATCTCACAAGTTCGCTTTCGCGAAAGCGTATAAATAATCATTACCAATGCATTCAGTTACGCTACTACTAGGCGCAAATGTCTACAAATGCTTGGTGATTTTGCTACTTCCAGGGTTGGTAATAGAGTAGTAGTAATCAATCAATTTTCCAGATGTATCTACTAAATACTTTTGAAAATTCCATTTAACACTAGAACTTTTCTTTCCATTCAACTCTTTAGAGGTAAGCCATTTATATAGCGGATGTTGTTTGCTTCCTTTAACGTCTATTTTCTCAGTAAGTAGAAAAGTAACCCCGAAATTACGCTCACAAAACGTTTGTATTTCTTCTGCGTTTCCAGGTTCTTGTTTTCCAAATTGATTACAAGGTGATCCTATCACTACAAGTTCTGTAGGATAGGTATCACTTAGTTTTTGAAGATCTTTATATTGCTTAGTAAAACCACACTCAGATGCTACATTTACAAATAATAGTTTTTTACCTTTAAACGCCGAAAGGTCAATTGGTTTGCCATCCAAACCATTAATAGTAATATCATATAATGATGGGGTGGTATGTTGTTGTTTAGAAGTAGCTGTTTTGGCTTTATTTATCAGATTCATATCAATTCTTATTGATTTAAATAGTTTTGTAATTCGGTAATTTTAGAATTTGTATTAAAAATACCACCATAATAAGAAGTTACTGTGGCAGATGTATCATCTTTAATACCTCTCGAAGATACACAAAGATGTTTTGCATCTATAATTACAGCTACATCTTCTGTATTTAAAATAGATTTCAATTCTTCAGCAATCTGATTTGTTAAACGCTCCTGTACTTGAGGTCGTTTTGCATAGTATTGTACAATTCTATTAAGTTTTGAAAGTCCTATTACTTTACCTGAAGAGATATAGGCAACATGCGCTTTACCTATAATAGGCACAAAGTGATGTTCACAATTAGAGTAAAAAGTAATATTTTTTTCTACCAACATCTGATTGTATTGGTATTTATTATCAAATAAAGCAACTTTTGGTTTGTTTGCTGGGTTAAGCCCTGAAAATATTTCTTCTATATACATTTTTGCTACTCTATTGGGTGTCCCTTTTAAAGAGTCATCTGTGCGATCAAGCCCCATGACATCCATAATTTGACCAAATAGATCTGCTATTTTTTCTTTCTTTTCTTGATCAGATATCTCAAAAGCATCTGGTCGCATAGGAGTTTCTAAACCAGTATATATATGATCATCTCCTATTTCTTCTTCAGAGAAGCCATTAAGGCCACTTTCTTTAATAAGGGTATTCAACATAGTTTCTTGGTGTTTCATATAATTTTATTTTTAATTCAAGACCTGATGCAAGCTCAGGTTGTAAAAGATCATAAATAACCATAGCAATGTTTTCTGCGGTAGGATTTAGATCTTTAAATTCTTTTGTATCAAGATTTAAGTTCTTATGATCAAATCTATTTAAGACCTTCTCTTTTATAAGGGTAGATAGAATTTTAGTATCGATTACGTAACCAGTTTCTGGATCGCAAATGCCTATTACTTTTACTTCTAGGTCATAGTTATGACCGTGATAATTGGGATTATTACATTTCCCGAAAACTTCTTTGTTTTTTGCATCACTCCAATTTTTATTATGAAGCCTGTGTGCTGCATTAAAATGTTCACAACGAACAATAGCCGTTTTATTCATATAATTAAATAATCAGTTTTAAGACTTGTTAAAGGTATTGTAATTTTTGTTTAATTTTTAAATTATTTTGTTAAACAAAAATTAAAACTATTATTTTTACAAGAAATACAGCATTAAATAGGTAGTCTTTTTATGAAAAAATCAGCTAAAAATATACATATCATAGGAGCAGGAGTAAGCGGTTTGATCGCTGCTCAGGTATTAGAAAAAAACGGATACACTCCTATTATATTAGAGGCAACAGATAGAGTAGGTGGACGTTTAAAAACTGATATTGTCGAAAATTATCAATTAGATCATGGTTTTCAAGTATTGCTTACGTCTTATCCAGCTGCTAGAAAATATTTAGATTTTGATGCTTTAGAATTACAGCGATTTTTACCAGGAGCGGCTATCTTTAAAAAAGGAAATCAAGTGACGCTTGGAGATCCATTACGAAATATATCATTGCTTTTACCAACATTATTTTCGGGAATAGGTTCCATAAAAGATAAGTTAAAAGTGCTTTCACTTAACGCGAAATTGAAAAACAAACAATTATCTGAAATATTTGAAACAAAGGAGATTAGTACAATGATGTATTTACAGGAGTTTGGTTTTTCTTCTCAAATGATCGATACTTTTTTCAAACCCTTTTTTAGTGGTATTTTCTTAGAGCCTGAATTAGAAACCTCTAGTAGAATGTTTGAGTTTGTCTATAAAATGTTTGGAAATGGGCATGCCGCTTTACCTAAAGCTGGAATTGAAGCTATTCCTAAACAACTTTTACAAAAACTAAAGCATAGTAAAATACAGTATAATACAGCTGTTTCTTCTGTAACAGCTAAAGAAATTGTATTAAGAAATGGAGATAAAATAGCAACAGACATGGTGATTATTGCTACAGATCCTAGTTATTTACTTAAAGATTTTAAAGGTAATACAGTATTTTGGAAATCATGTGATACCTTATATTTTGAAACCATCAATAGAAAGATAGCAAAACCATTAATTGGGTTACTACCTGATCACAATACAACAATAGTTAACAATATTTTTTATCACACAAGTATCGCGACAAGTAAAAAAGCTAACAAAGAGTTATTATCAGTAACCGTCACTAAAGATCATGTACTTTCTGATGAAGAACTCATTAATAGGGTAGAAGCAGAGTTAAAACAATATTTTGGGATCGATTCCATACGTTTCATTAAAAACTATAAAATCAATAAAGCATTACCTCAATTGCAAAATATCAAATATGATATAGCTCCTTCAGATACACAATATGATTCGACAATATTTTTAGCTGGTGACACACAACTTAATGGATCTTTAAATGCGGCAATGTTATCAGGAGAAGCCGCTGCACTAGGAGTTATAGAAGCTTTATAAAGCAAAAAACACCTCTATGTCTAACATAGAAGTGTTTCGAGCTTTCATAACAATTTATATATGTAAAAAAGGATAATTCCTTTATATACCTGAATCTGGTCTACCTTTTAGTCGTACTTCAATTTTCTTTTTCTTGGCGGTAAGACGTTTCATAATATCCATAAGTTCTGAATCTTTTGTTTTCTTATATACCTCATTAATAGCAAGAATAAGACGTTTTGCTTCTCTAGAAGCAACGACACGATCACTCGTTGACATGTGACTCATTTTTGCATTTTCAAAATTAGAAGCTTCTTGTAAAATGTCCATATCTTATTTGTTTAATGTTGAATAAAATTAATTAAACATTTTTGATTTAGCAAATTTATCTTATAAAATACATTTATAGAATCTATAAATAATGCTTTATATACATAACTACTTATTTTATAGAGTTTTGTTAAAATAAGAACGCTTCGTAGAAATAATATTTATATTTGAGAGTTAGTGAGAAAAGGTCTTCTAGAAATGGGAGGCTTTTCTTATGTAGAATTAATTCCTTAAGTATTCAAAACAAAAAGAGACTATCTAAAATGATAGAATTATTGACAAACTGAACTTGTTTCAAGTTGACGTATTAAATTACTTTTTAGTCAGTCTCTTCCTTGATTTTTGCTGCGATTCCTAGCAGTTATACTACACAGGGTCACCTGGTGCAGTACAAATACAAGCAACACACGTTTGAGGATATGTACATTCTGCATCTGAGTGACACGTATTTCTTGGAGGTCTTCCTCCAGCTATTTCCTTTTGTTCAATAAGGCTTAAGTTTTGAGCACCTTTTACATTCGAAATCCTTTTTAACATACTAATGAATTTTAAAATTATACATATTCTGATCTATTAAAGACATTCAGAATTTCTGTCTAACAAACTAATTTTGTACAACTTAAAAGTATACTCATTGGTAGTAATTCCAAAGAAACGCACTTCGATTTTCATGAATAACGATAAACTAACTAGCTGCCCTATAAAGTCTTACGTTTGCATAAGTGAATCTTTGATATCATTCCATATAGACAGACATGCTCATTTCAAGAATAACTATTCTTATTATAAAAAATGATGAATGGATGTGAGTACATACTTAAATACTCAGTTAGATGAAGTATAAAGTATTAAACCAAGATCCCGCTAGATACTAAAACGAGTTCAGTAAACAGCGGGATCAGTTCTACTATCTATTTTAGATATGTCTTACAAACTTTACAAAATAGTGTTTCATTAATCAATATTAATAGAAGATAAAAGGCCACAGTGTATGATGATATCAAAATCTGTGACCATTCTATTTTTTAATACTAATTATAATGTTTCATTTCGTTTAAAGGTTCTAGAATCTCATAGTTTTTCCAAGTAGTATCATTATACTCGGTAAGTTTCTCAATAGGAACATATTGTTTTTCGGAAATCGTTGTATAATCTGTATCTGTAAGCGGTGTATCTGAAATAAAGAACAACTCTGTTTTTTGAAGTAAAACTTGTGTCGTTTTAACATTGAATTTCATTTTGTGCTTTGTTTTATTTTCAACTAGTTTTAGAGGACGGTTTACATAGATTTCTCGTTCTTGTTCTTCTTTAATATAACTAGTTACATACGTGCCATCATTTGTTTTTCGGGTAGTTAATGTACCTTGATATCCTGTCTCGGTATATTTAAAACCAAGTAACCATTTAAAATTTAAATTACGACCTCTTTTACCATCAGCATAGGTGTAATTAATTTTAAGAACAGCATAGTCGGAATCATTAATCAGTATAGTCCCTGCGTATTTCCCTTTACGCTTTTTTGGCTCAAATCGTATTTTATATATACGATCATCTTCGGTGTCCCAAACTTCTTCTAGAATGTACTTGTATCGATTTTGTGTCGTGATAAAATCAAAATTGGAAAATTGACTAAAGAAGTTGTTGCTATGTACAAGGTAATCAATGTCTTTTTTTGAAAATTTGGTTTCAATTTTGTCTGCAAGACTATCTTGTTTTCCTACCATATCTCTAAAAGAAAGAGAATCTTCTACTTTAATCCATCCTGTTTTTACCTTATAAGTTTTAGTACTATCTTCTAGAATATTACGTATGGTTGCCATTGCTTTGTCACTTACATCACCTTTATTTTTTCCATCTGAAAGTTCTGTAGCTTTGATAATATCAAGTTTTGTTTGTGAGATATCATTAGTATAATAGTCTGCTAGAACTTCTGAGTAGTTTGCATTTACACTTAGGTCTGTTTCTGCTAGTTTTTTATTGATTCTGTCTAACTCTTTTCTCGATAGATTGGTGTCTTTTTTATATTTTATTTCTAATCCTTTAGATGTTGATTTACCACTTTTTCTACTAAATACACGTTGTTTTTTACTAGTGTAGGTGTAGTTTTTACCTCTATTACGAAACATTCTATTCATAATCGTGTCTACAGAGATTCGCTTGTTATTTAGATATACAGTATTTAATGTATTTACAGAAGGGGATAAGGCAATGGGCGCTTTCGCGAAAGCGTACTCATCATAATTTAAGGTTATAGGATCATACCCTAACGAAGAAATGTGAATCGTATTTTTAAGTGCCATCTGTTCCTTCGGAATTGAGAAATACCCTTCTTCATTCGTGATGGTTCCAGTATTTTCTCCATATTCTATGGCTGCAAATGGTATAGGAAGTCCCGTTTCTGTTTCTACGAGTTGAAATGTTGTAGATTGTGCCTGAAGTTGTATCGTAAAGAGTACGAGTACAAGTGCTTTTATAGTGGTTTTTAATAATGTGTGCATAGTTTTGATGATTTATAATGATTAATGAATAATGTCTCTATTTATTGAGACGCACACATTTTGATAATAGTTGCCTGAGGAATTATTTTTTTAAAATTCTTTTATGCTTTATACAAGCGATAATAAGGGCGTATAAACAGCCCAATACCTTTATACGCTTTCGCGAAAGCGTACTTATGTAAACTAATATATAAGAGATACTTAGTTCTATAAAAAAAGATTCCCTCTATAAAGAAGAAAGCCTTTTAAAATATAGTTTAAGTGGTAATTACTTTTTTATAAACTTATGAATGCTTCCGTTCTCAAATTTTAAGAAGTACACACCTTGTGATAAGTTTGAAATATTAATTTCATTGTTAGTGGTACTATTTCTTTTTGTAGAAACAATTTTTCCATATAGATCGAAAATTTGAATATCTCCATTTAAAAAGTAATCCTAATAGTTTAGATGATCCTAAAGGTTTTGAATTTTATTATCCTATTTCTACAAAAAAAGCAATTATTCTTAATGAGCAGAGTGAAGGTATAAAACATGTTAAAGAAAATGAAGTCAATCATTTTAATAATCTGATTTATACTAATTCTATAGAACACATTTATTCTATTGATATGCCATCGTTAGATAAATTTATATGATATCATTACTTTTTCTTTAGTACCTTCAAAAATCTAAAAGATGATTTCATATGTTATTTCTAAAATTTACGTGTGCAAAAGTGTAATAAAAAAACTGCTTCGCCTTATAATAACAGAGGGGAACAAAGTATTTTTCTTTTCTTAGAAAATAGTTAAGAGAAAGAAAGACATAGAGCGTATTGTAGAGTACTACAATCTAAATTGTGGTTAATTAATTATCAATGCTATATATACATCTACTTCCCAATACAAAAATTAGCAAAGATATTTCCAAGTAGTTCATCATTGGTGACTTGTCCTGTGATTTCTCCAAAGTGATATAAGGCTTGACGAATGTCTATTGCCATGAGATCTCCAGAAAGATTTGTGTCAAGGCCGTATTGTACTTTTTCAATCTCTTCGAGTGCTTTTAATAAAGCATCGTAATGTCTAGAGTTGGTAACGATGGTTTCGTCATTACGCAATGCGCCTGTGTTTACAAAGTCTAACAATTTCGCTTTAAGCGCATCGACACCCATGCCTTTTTTTGCAGAAAGCATATGAAGATTTGGAATAGATGATTGCAAAGTAGCGATTTCTGCTTCTTGCAATTGATCTGTTTTATTGGCAACAATAACCAAAGGCTTTAAAGGAAACTGATTTTTTATCTTCTCAATCTCTATAGTAATCGCTTTATATGTCTCTTCCTTTGGGAGAGATGCCGAAGGAATAGAGGGATTTAAAGCAGATAGGGAAGCATCAAAAAGATATACCACCACTTGCGCCTGTCCTATTTTTTCAAAGGTTTTTTGAATACCAAGACCTTCTATGACATCTTTTGTTTCGCGAATTCCAGCGGTATCTATAAATCGAAACCCAATACCACCTATCGTAAGCTCATCTTCTATGGTGTCACGCGTGGTACCTGCAATATCAGATACGATGGCTCTTTCTTCATTTAACAACGCATTGAGTAGGGTGGACTTCCCCACATTGGGTTCGCCTACAATTGCCACAGGAATTCCGTTTTTAATCACATTTCCTGTCGCAAATGAGTCTATAAGGCGTTTAAGTACCTTGGTAATACGGGCTACGAGTTCTTTAAACTGTGTACGATCTGCAAACTCGACATCTTCTTCAGAAAAATCAAGTTCCAATTCAATAAGCGATGCAAAATTGAGGAGTTCTTGACGTAATTGTGCAATTTCATTAGAAAAACCACCACGCATCTGTTGCATGGCAATCTGATGACTTGCTTCATTATCACTTGCAATTAGATCTGCAACTGCTTCTGCTTGTGAGAGGTCCATTTTTCCATTAATAAACGAACGTAACGTAAATTCTCCTGCCTGTGCCGCACGACAGCCTTTGCGAAGTAATAATTGTATAATTTCTTGTTGTATATAGCTAGAACCATGACAGGAAATCTCTACCGTAGGTTCTCCTGTATATGAATTAGTTCCTTTAAATAAAGAAACCAATACTTCATCAAGCACGCGTTGCTCATCTATAATATGTCCAAGATGTATGGTATGCGTTTTTTGTTTGGACAAATCTTTACCTCGTTTAGACTTAAATAAAGGAGTACATATAGATACGGCATCTGGTCCAGATACGCGTATCACTGCGATAGCTCCAGCTCCAGCGGGACTGGCAAGTGCAACAATAGTGTCTTGTGTGTTCATTATTACAAAATTACGTAAACCTGTAACATTTTATAGAAAAGTGCTACTGATATATTGTTAATCAATCAAAAAATCAAAAAAAATCAACATGGAATTAGTACATCACGAAACAGTACTTAGAGAAGATAGACAATTATTAGTTCTTACACATTTGTCTCAATTACTAGATTATGTAACAGGATTTGGGGGATTTATTGTACCGCTCGTGTTATGGCTAGTTAATAAAGATAGGGTGATAGCTATGGATGAGCATGGGAAATCTATCATCAATTTCCAGATAAGTATCTTTATTTATGCAATACTATGCATCCCAGCGATATTCCTTTTTGGACTAGGTGTACTTGGGCTTATAGCTGTAGCGATACTAGCACTAGTATTACCTATTATAAATGCAGTAAAAGCTAATAATGGCGAAAAGCCAAACTACTATATCAGTATTCCTTTCTTTAGTTAGGAATCTCTTAAATATTTTTTATCCATCCAGAAAGTTCCAAATGGGATGACAGAACATAGTAATACAATGGCTAGTGTTTTGTTGTCCCATTTTCGTTCTGACTTCATAAGTATCGCCATGACGATATATGCTAAAAACAGAAAGCCATGCGCCATTCCTATTACTTTATTTGGATCTCCGTTATTCCATATATACTTGAGTGGCATGGTTACAAATAAGATCAAGAGATAAGAAACACCTTCTAAAAAACTTAAAATTCGGAATGATTTGAGCATTGTTTTATTTTTTTGCAAAGATACTATCGGGTAGAAGAATAAGCAATCTATTAGGGATTTCTTAAGATGTTAAATTTGATGCTTCTTTATACGCTTTCGCGAAAGCGTATACCAAAAAATAAAATGATATACAGGTAGTAAACGCTTTACCAATCGCTTGTTGAAGTACGAAAGCAATCGTAACTTTACCTCAAAACGGAATACAATGAATGAACTTAAAGGAAAAGTAGCTTTAATTACTGGAGGTACTAAAGGAATTGGATACGGTATTGCAGAAGCTTTATTAAGTGTTGGTATGCAAATCGTTATTACAGGACGCAATAAGGATCAAACATTTAAAGCAGCTTATAACCTTACTCCAAATGGTGGTAAAGTTTTACCATTGGTAGCAGATGTGCGTGATTATAAGGCAATGCAAGAAGTCGTAGCTGAAGTTTTAAAAACATATGGACAGATAGATGTACTTATTGCCAATGCGGGTGTTGGGCATTTTGCGCCTATCAGCGAATTGACGCTAGATCAGTGGAAAGAAACTATAGGAGTCAACCTTACGGGCGTATTTCACTCTGTAAAAGCAAGTTTAGCCGCTATCAAAAAAACAAAAGGATATATCATCACGATCTCTAGTCTTGCCGGAACCAATTTTTTTGCAAATGGGACAGCGTATAATGCGAGTAAATTTGGATTAACAGGCTTTACACAAGCCTTAATGCTTGATGTGCGTAACGATGATGTAAAAGTGACTACTATAATGCCAGGCTCTGTAAGCAGTCACTTTGGAGGACGCTCACCAGAAGATGGTAAAGATTGGCGTATACAGCCAGAAGATTTAGGACAAATGGTAGTAGATTTACTCCAAATGCACCCTAGAACATTACCTAGTAAAATAGAAGTAAGACCAAGTAAAACAGCCAATTCCTAAATATATAAAACCCTCTCTATAATTTGTATAGAGAGGGTTTTTATGTTCGCTGTCAAAGAGTTTGATATACTTTGAGATAGTTTATTATATATACATCTTTCTAAAAACCACTAAAGTCGGGTAGGCTAGAGGTATCTACAGTAGCTGTACCCTGTAATCCGTTCCAAGTCCATGAAGTAGAAGTAACATCAAGAGGAGCACTAGGGGTTATTCTGCAGCCTGCATTGGTAGCTTCTAATCTATTAGCAACAAATATAAAACTCAGTTCACTATTTCCTAAAGGCACGTTGTTTACGCTTTGAATATTAAAAAAACTAGAATTTACAACACCAATCGGTACTGGAGTTCCTGGTGCGCTACATAAACGCTGATAATCACCAGAGGTATTAAGTACAAATGTTTCGCTATTTTGATTGATAAATATCGTAGTGGTCGTGATGGAATATCCTAATCCTCCAGATACAGTAAATGCAAAATCCCATGTTCCTGAAATAGTATTGTCACTACTAGAGAACGTCCCTAAAGAAGGCATCATTCTCTGAAAACTTTGATCTTTAAATACAGTTGCAACAGCTTCTTTCTCATTAATGATTATATTGGAAAGTTGTACCGTATCATCTTCAAGAAACTGAACAGTAAATGTTCCTTGATCTCCTTCAAAATATAAAAATTCAGAATTTATAGTATTTTGACTTTTAAATAAATATCTTTCTTCATTTGAAGTGATTATTTGAGCATTATATTGCCCGTTATCACCTAAATTTAAGGTGATTTTTTCATGAAAACTAAGGTCTTCAGTTACAATAGTCCCTTGGTAAAGTCCGCGTCTAGAATAATCATTTTCTGGATTCGGAGTGTCTGGTACGATTTGGTTTTCTATTGTTGTAATCACATCTTCTGTAAGAGTCGTGGTAGTATCTTCATCTACAGAACAATTGGTTAATGTCATTGCTAGACAACAAATAATACATAGGTTTCTTTTCATGGTATTCATCTTCTTAAAGAGGTTTATAATTGATGTTGTAAACGTACCTTTTTTAGAAACTCTACAAAATACCCGAAAGGGGGTATTTTACGGGTATACCATATTAAAATTACGGTGTATAAAAAAAGCCAATTATCATTTTTGATAATTGGCTTTACTATAATAGTATATAAAATATGCTTAGTACTCGTTAAGTGCTTTTACATATTCTCTTAATTCTTCTTCGTTTACTTTCTTATCAATATCACGTATTAAACAAAAGAAATAATGTAAACTTTCTTTTGGATCACTTTCAGATGCTTGAATTTCTTCACCTTCTTCTATAGGTTCATCTTGAGGAATAGGAATTGCAAACGTTTCATGTTCTTCAATATGCTCTGCAGAAAGGCGTGTAGCTTTTGCCAGTAATGGTAATTGCTCCTCTATTGTATATGGACGTAAAGCCTTAAGATCTTCTACCACTGTATTTGTGATAATTCCATTCTGATTAACATCATCAATGAGTTTTTTTATCAATTTTACGGCTTTAGAATTTTGAAGTGTTTTCATATGATGAGTAGCTTTTTGTATTTAGTGGTTTGCAAATTTAAGTTTTTGTATCGCTTTTTGCCAGTAAAATTTGTTATAAATTCGTTTGTATTTCAATATTAGTTTATGAGTAAGCGAGCACTTAAAAAATATTTAGATGAGTTGAGCCAAGAAGCACTGAAGGAGCAAGTTATAGATTTGTATGATCGCATCCCGCAAGTAAAGACTTTTTATGATTTTGTTTTTAACCCTAAAGAGGAGGCGCTTATTGAAGATGCTAAAATTAAAATTAGTAATGAATATTTCCCAACAAAAAGGAAGAGAGCGCGTAAAAGGAGATCTGTTGCTCAAAAATATATCAAACAATTTAAATTACTTGGAGTAGATCCAAAACTATTAGGAGACCTTATGTTTTTTAATATTGAAATTGCACAAACATATAGTGCGTCTGTTGTAAAAATGCCTGATGCGTTTTTCAAAAGTATGCTTGTTTCTTTTAAAGATGTGATGCAATATATTAGTTATCATCAACTCAAAGAGGAGTTTAGCAACAGAATAGAGGGTGTTGTAGACCAATCAGAATCTCAAAATTGGCCCAATTCAGGCCTTTTTGATGATGTTGCTAATGATTTTGTTGATTAATTGTTGATAGCCGTCGTGAGATTTATGAATTATGCTTTCGCGAAAGCGTAAAAATCACTTAGTTTTGCAAGAATCCCGTTTAATCATATAAAAAACTGAATTTTTGAGTCAGATTTTACAAAAAAATAAAGCGCCACAGAAAGAATTATACGACTATCAATTAAAAGACCTTGATGCCATCTTTGGTTGCATGGATCGATGTAATGAAGATTATAACTTGTTATACCAACTTCCAACAGGAGGAGGAAAGACAGTTATTTTCTCAGAAATTGTGAGAAGGTATATAGAAAGGAATAATAAAAAAGTTGTAATTCTTACACATAGAATAGAGCTTTCTGTACAAACATCACGTATGCTTACAGAGTTTAAGGTGCCAAATATGGTTATCTCTAGCGATGTAAAGTCTTTAGATGGTGCAAAAGATTATATGTGTTATGTAGCGATGGTAGAAACACTTACTAACCGACTGCAAGAAGAACAAATTAGTTTTGAAGATGTAGGACTAGTGATTATAGATGAAGCACATTATAATTCTTTTAGAAAGTTATTTAGCTACTTCCATAAGTCATTTATCTTAGGTGTGACTGCAACGCCCTTAAGTTCTAATATCAAGTTACCTATGAAGGATAACTATGATGAGCTTTTAATAGGTGAAAGTATTCCTGCACTCATTGAAAGAGGATTTCTCGCACAAGCAAAAACGATCTCTTATAATGTAGGGTTATCATCTCTGAAATTAGGAATTAATGGAGATTATACAGTAAAGTCTTCAGATATCTTATATACAGATACTTCTATGCAAGAAAAATTACTTGCAGCTTATGAAGATCAATCAAAAGGGAAGAAAACACTTATTTTTAATAATGGTATTAATACGTCCAGATATGTGCAAGAGACTTTTTTGGAAGCAGGATATGCCATACGCCATTTAGATAATACAAATAGCGCAAAAGAGCGTAAGGAGATTTTAGAGTGGTTTAAGCATACTCCTAATGCTATTCTTACTTCTGTAAGTATTCTTACAACAGGATTTGATGAACCTACAGTAGATACCATTATTTTAAATAGAGCAACAAAGTCATTAACCTTATATTTTCAAATGATTGGGCGTGGCTCACGTATTTTACCTAACAAAAAAGACTTTAAAGTCTTAGATTTAGGGAATAATGCTGCTCGTTTTGGTTTGTGGGAAGCACCTATAGATTGGAAAGAAATTTTCCAGTTCCCAGATTTCTATTTAGAAAACTTAATAGGGGATGAAGAAATTGAACGCAATTTTGCATATGTAATGCCTCCAGACTTACGTAAAGAGTTTGCCAACACTGAAAAAGTATATTTTGATATTAAAAAAGAGTACAAAAAAGTAGTAGCAGAAGGTAAAAAAGCAAAAACTGCACTAGATAATGCAGTAGAGCAACATGCGCTTATGGTAGTTGATAATAGTGAAGATGTGTTTGATGCACGTATACTTGCTAGAAAATTGAAAGAAGACATTGCCTATCGTGTACGACAGTACTCCTATAGTATTATGAATAATACGCAAAATTATAGAGATTGGTTACAAGAAGATTACGAACGTAAATTACGCCTTCGAATCAATCAGATTTGCACAGAAAGGGATATGTGATCTTATTAAGTAATGATGAAAAAGGAATCTTTGATACGTATAAAATCAAAGATTCCTTTTTGATGAAAATAAGGTTTTTAATGTGTAAGAAAACAACAGTAGAAACCTATTTTTAATTATTTACCCTGAATTTATTTTAAGGGGTTACATCTTCAATTACAATACCGCCACTACCGTTGGAAGAATAAAGGTCTGCTTCATATCTGTATAAATGTAATCCATCGAATGATTCATAAGGTCTATATACTGTTCTGCCTCCAGAATTAGATACAGATCCATTTTCAGCTCCATCAGAATGGCCATCACATCTACCTTGCCACCAGACATTATAAGTTATACTCGTACTTGCTCCACCATCTCTAAACCAAATACCTAGACTTCTTTTTTGAGCGTGTATATCTGCAACTAGACTAAAATAAATACCTGCTTTTTGAAAAGCTACTTTTCCATTTCCTCTTTTTCTTCTTGAAGACTTCCATTGACGATCTATTGTACGATGATTAGCGCCAGAATCACAAGCCCTTTGAGCATTTATAGTTCCTCTTGATCCTTGGTTAAGTAATTGAAGTATTTCATCTTCAGTACTAAAAACCATAATGTTATTATTTTTCAAATTATCAAAAACAAGATCATCATATTCTTCTTGATATTGATCTTCTAGTACCAATACTCTTTCATTGTGTAGATCAACTTTGATCAAATATGAATCAATTTTTACAATTTTATCTTCATTAAGAATTTTAGGTAAAATACCATAATCATCATATATAAAATCAGCTGTGTTTTTTAAATTATTCGTATTACGAGTGTCAGTCTCTGTTAGATCTAAGTCAGGCATCTTTGATTTTAATGAGACAAAATTGAGTTCGTTAGTTTTATTTTCAATAATAGTCGGGTCTTCAAAGATTTTTTTATAATCATCTTGAGAATTAAATGACATAAGATGACTAGTGATCAATTCTTGATCTAAGCTTTCTTGTAATTCAATTGTATTAGATTCATCCTGACAAGCAAAAAGCACACTACTTATAGCTAGCCCATATATGATTTTTTTAAACATAATTTTTAATATATTATTTGATTTTAAGGATATGCCTAAATATTTCATTAACATTAAGACATGAAGTTTAACTAATTTCTTACGCGTTAGAAACACATTTTGAATAATTCATTTTCTCCTATTTAAAAACTATTAAATCAAAACGTTACACAAACTTATAGTAGATTATTTCTAAATTTAATTCATCCCAATAAAATGTGATGAAATAGAATGAAATGTGTAATAGAATTAATTATTTGTAAACTATTATAAAGTATATATGGGACGGATTACTTTTTTCTAGGGATAAATTTATAAAGCATTAAAAATTAATGTTTTAAATGATTTAAGAGTATAGAAGAAGATAAAAATCAAAAAATGCCATTAGATAATGCAGTAGAGTAACATGCGCTTATGGTAGTTGATAATAGTGAAGATATGTTTGATGCACGTATACTTGCTAGAAAATTGAAAGAAGACATTGCCTATCGTGTACGACAGTACTCCTATAGTATTATGAATACTACGCAAAATTATAGAGATTGGTTACAAGAAGATTACGAACGTAAATTACGCCTTCGAATCAATCAGATTTGCACAGAAAGAGATATGTGATTACATCACAATATTTTTTTTCTAATTACATATATAATAAAGATTAATAGAACATAAAAGAGTCTTCCTAATCCTTGAAGATGATTCATTTGTTCTATTTTTTTTTGATATCCATGTTTTTCAAAACGTTTTTGCTCAGAATAATTCAACCCATTTGCTATACCGTTGAAAGGGATAAAGAAAAACGTAAGTGATTCTTTCTTAGTAAGAGGTTCGTGTTTACGTTTTTCTTTGTTTTTTAGTTCTTCTTCTGTCAAAATAACATGTAATTAGCTTTTTTGTATTTCTTGTGCAATGGCTTGCACTTCATCAAGAACACGTAAAAGATTTCCACTCCACAGTTTTTCTATTTGAGCTTCCGTATAACCGCGGCGTACAAGTTCTATCGTTACATTCATGGTTTCTGAAGCGTCTTCCCATCCTTCAATACCTCCGCCACCATCAAAATCTGAAGAGATGCCTACATGTTCTAATCCCATTTTTTCAACTAGATAATCAATATGATCTACAAAATCAGAAACATCTACAGCAGGAGGGAGGTTATCCATTGTTTTCATTTTCTCACGACGTATAGCCGCCATGGTTCCTAAGAAATCAAAGTATTTTTCCCTTGCATCATTATCTAATGCCATTACGGCTGCTCTACCGTCTAACCAAGTAACTCCCATAGAGTCTGCAATTTTTTTAGCAATTTCTACTTCATAAGTTACTCTTTTTTCAAATTTTTCGGTATTTAAATAACTTTTAAAAGCAACGGTTTGTACAACACCACCATTTTCTTTCATCCATTGTAATTGTTCATCATCTAGATTGCGGCTATGATTACATAAAGCACGTGCAGAAGAATGTGAAGCGATAATAGGAGCTTTGGTAAGCTCAATCATTTGGCGCATCGCCTCTTTACTAGGGTGAGATACATCTATCATCATACCTACGCGATTCATCTCGGCAATCACTTCTTTCCCTAAAGCACTTAATCCATTATGTAACCAAATACTATCTGCTTCTCCAGTATTACTATCACTTAATTGACTATGTCCGTTATGCGCTAGAGACATATAACGCCCTCCAAGGTTATAAAACTTTTCTACATTACTAATGTCTTCACCTACTGGGTATCCATTTTCTATACCAATCATAGCTACTTTTTTACCAGACTTCCAAATACGTCTCGCTTCATCTGAAGTAGTTGCTAGTTGGATTTGATCAGGAGCTATTTCTTCACAAAGTTTATGAATAGCTTCAAATTTAGACATGGCATTTTCATAAGCAGCTTTATATCCATTAGCATTTAAAGAATCCTGACCTGTATATACAATAAACCAAGGCACATCTAATCCTCCTTCTTGCATTTTTGGAAGGTTTACCTGAGAGGTTAATTTTTGTGTGTAATTAATAGAGTCGGTAAAGTTTTTTACATTGATATCACAGTGAGTATCCAATGTCATTACATTTTTGTGTATTTCTTTTGCTTTGGCAAGTATTGCTGCTTCTGTCATAGGGGTTGTTCCTTCTGGTTGTTCTGTGGTATTTTCTTTACAAGAAATAGATAGTATCAGAATGGTAATGAGGATGATTGATTTGTTCATAGTGAGTTTCTGAATTTTGATGTCTAAAGATACATAATGTGGGTAAATATTATAACTGCTTATGTTGCTGTTTTAAATATGTAGATATACGCTTTCGCGAAAGCGTATAAAGAGGAAGTCCCCAGTGCTATTTTGCACCTGGGGACTTCCCAAACTAACCAACCAAAAATCTATATTTTTTTATCCTCTACGAGATCTGCTTGAAGATGCTCTTCCTTTTGAAGAACTAGAGCGGCTTTTGCTACTGCTTCTTGAAGCACTACTTGATCTTTTAGAAGAACTACTTCTTGTTGCTTTAGGAGCACTAGAACGTTGCGTTCTTGAGCTTTTTGCGCGATTGCTAGAAGATGGTCTTGAAGCACTGCTTGATCTTTTTGTAGATCGAGATGCTACACCTCTTGAATTTCCACTTCTAGATGTCGATTTTGAAGCGCTACGCGTGGTTCCTCTTGAGTTTCCTTTCGATACATTTCTATCGCTTCTACTTGCAACTCCTCTTGAGTTTCCTTTCGATACATTTCTATCACTTCTACTTGCAACTCCTCTTGAGTTTCCATTTGATGTGTTTCTATCACTTCTACTTGCAATACCTCTTGAGTTTCCATTTGATGTGTTTCTGTCACTTCTACTTGCAATACCTCTTGAATTATCTCTAGACGTATTTCTATCATTTCTACTTGCGATACCTCTTGAATTATTTCTAGATGTAGTAGCTGCACTTCTAAAACGAGCATTATTACGATCTACATTATCACGACGCCCATTGTTATGTGCTACACGACCTGTAGAAGGGCGTCTAAAGTCACGTCTTGAATTGTGATATCCATTTGCATACCCCCTGTAATAGTTATTTCTGTGGTAAGTGTAGCTATAACGTACAGGTGTATAATATCTTCTATATGGTGATGTGTATACTAAACATCTATTGAATACAGGTCTGTAAAAATATGCATGAAATGGGCTGTATACATAGTATCTATTAAAAGGGTTTATAAATCCTGTATAATGAGAATACACTCCAAATCTGTTATAATGTACATATAATCCACCTACTTGTACTAATCTATTATTTCTATAATTGATACGTACATCTCCAGCCTGTGTCAAACGTCCATAGTAATCATAATATAATGGAGTACCTTCAATTTGAATAACAGCACCATAATCATCATACTGTATATATGGATCATAATCAAAACCTGTATTAAAACTTATACCTACAGGTCCTGCATTAACATTTACAGCAAGTCCATCTGTGTATTGAGGGATATAAAAATCAAATTCTCCATCAGGAAATACTGAAAATTCAATTCCGTTTTCTACAAAAATATATTTGCTGCCGTCATAAACAGTACCGCGACGAACGGTGTTTGTAGTTTCTGCTGCAACATATGTAGTAGATCCTATAGTAAGTAGACCGATGAGTAATAAAGCAAACTTTTTCATAATACGAGTTTTTAGATTCATAACTGTGTGTTTGATTGATGAACACACTATCTACATAACAAGTTACGTGCCAAAAATTTAAATATCTGATTTTTAGACTTTTATGCAAAATGTTGATTTACTTTATAAAAAAAAGCGACTATGAATTCATAATCGCTTTTAAGAATTTTATGTTTTTTACTTATTTATGACTACTAATGAATGGTTTAGTTTAATACCTCTAGACCTACTTAGATATAGACTTTTTTCTAAATTGAAAGTTAAGAAACTCAACAAGTAAAGAAAATGCAATGGTAAAGTATAGGTACCCTTTTGGAATACTCCCTATCTCTGATCCAAATATTTTCAAGTGTGATAAATGAGCAGCTTCTGCAATAAGCATAAAGCCAATAAGTATCAAAAATGAGAGACCTAATATCTGTAAAGAAGGGTGCTTATTTATAAATTCTCCTACAGGATTTGCAAATAGCATCATAATAAGGATAGAGACAACTACTGCTATGATCATAATAATAAGGACATCATCTGGGTTGGGGGAAAGTCCACTAGTCATTCCTACTGCAGTAAGAATAGAATCAAATGAAAAGACAATATTAATAACAGCAATTTGAACAATTGCTTTTGTTAGAGATGAAGAGCTCTTATCTTTAATTTCTTGTTCTTCTACACCAGCCTCATCTACTTTTTCATGTATTTCGTGTACACTTTTCCATAAAAGAAAAATTCCTCCTGCAAAAAGAATAATAGCTTGCCAGCTTATTCCGGCAGTTATCCAAGAAGCGTTAATATGCCAGAAAGGTACGCTTAAGGCAATAAGGTATGAAATGCCAAAGAGTAGGGCTATACGCATAATCATAGCCAAAAATAGGCCTATATTAGTAGCCTTTTTTCTATTTTTTTCAGGAAGCTTGTCTGAAGCTAATGTGATAAAAATAATATTGTCTATTCCAAGTATAACCTCTAAGAAAGTAAGCGTCAGTAATGCAACCCATGCATCTGATGAAGAAAAGATTTCGAACATTAGTTTAGTTTTTTGGCGGTTCCTCTTTGTTTTTTAGTTTTTCCAACAAGTGAGTACTCAAAGGTATAAAATTCTCCTTCAGTATATAAAATCTTCATATGAACGGCTTTTTCTTCACTCATACTCTTAGGGTTTATTTTTTTTACAATCCACTCACAATCGTTAATCCAACGAACACTAGAAGAATCTACTTTGTTGTTAAAATAAGCAACTTCAAGGGTGTCATTGCGTGTAAAACGTGTTGTTACGAGCGCACCTTCAATAAGCTCTTCGTAACTGAATTCGCCAGTTTTAAAGCTAGCGCAATCTCTTTGAGGTGTTTTACAGGCTATTATAAAAAGAAGTGAAAGAAATGTAAATGTGATGTGTTTCCCCATACTGCTAAAATACAAAAATGATAGGGCTATGTCGTTTCATAACTTTCAAAAGTACCATCGTCCATAAAGATAATAATGCGTTTTATTTTTTTACTTGATGTGTTTTGTGATGTATTTGAAATAATTGTATTGATAGCTTCCTTTTCTGTATTTGTATTTAAAGTAGGAGGTGGGGAAGTGATTTCTTCTGTTTTAGGAAAAGAACCTTTTCCTTCTAATAGCCAATATAAATCTACCTGAGGAAATGTCTTTACAATCTTCATAACAAAATCTAAACTGGGTTTATTTCTACCAGATAAAATATGTGAAATAGTAGCTCTTCCAACATGAATTCTATCAGCAAACATAGCTGCAGATAATTCATATTCTTTAAGGATTTCATCAAGTCTTTGTGAGAAGTTTTTATTGTTTACCATTGTAAATTAACGTATTCCTTATATATACGTTACAAATGTAAATTTTTGATGTTTTTCTCACAACAAGAATACTGTTAAATCTTTTAAATAATTAAACTTAAACTTCATGTAATTTACATATAATATTGATTGATAATTGTTTATTTAATTTACTCTCTACTATTGGATTTTTTCCAAGATTGCATGAATAATAGAGAGGTTATTTGTTTACAAATGAATACTTATGTGCCATATGTGTTATTTACAAATGTAAATTTTATAAAGTTTAACTTTGTAAACACAAAAAAAGAAACATCATTGGAAACGCTTTTAAATTGGCATAAAATAAATTATGAAAAACAACTCTTTGGTCGTTATATTCATGTGTCATTAATTCTTAAATTGTTAGAAAATTTACCTCCAGAATTTGAAGTAATACAGCGTGGATTTTCTGTAGAAAAAAGACCTATACATTCTGTGACAATCGGCACTGGAAAAACGAAAATATTACTTTGGTCACAAATGCACGGAAATGAAAGTACAACCACTAAAGCATTATTTGATCTCTTTAAAGCTTTTCAGAATTCTAGTGAACTTTCTATTTTTAAGGATATTTTGTCATCTTGTACATTGTGTATTATACCTATTTTAAATCCTGATGGAGCTGCTGCTTACACACGTGTAAATGCAAATAGTATAGATTTAAATAGGGATGCACAGCATAAATCACAACCTGAAAGTGTTTTACTTTGGGAGATTTATAAAGAGTTTGCACCTAATTTTTGTTTTAACCTTCATGGGCAACGCACTATTTTTGGTTTTGAAGATACCGGGACACCATCTATTCTATCGTTTTTAGCTCCTTCGGCAGATGCAGAGAGAAGTATTACGCTTTCGCGAAAGCGGTCTATGCAAGTTATAGCACATATACACAAGGAACTTTCGCCATATTTATCTGAGAATATAGGCTTGTATGATGATGGTTTTAATATCCATTGTACTGGGGATACATTTCAAGCAAATAAAACACCTACGATACTTTTTGAGGCAGGACATTTTCCAAATGATTATGATAGAGAAATAACAAGACAATATGTATTTATGGCAATAGTGGCTGCTTTAGAAAATACAATGAGTACCACATCTTCTATTGATGAACAGTTATATTTAAGTATTCCTGTACATCAAAAATGTTATTGTGATATCTTATTTAAAAACTCATTAGATGGTGATGTTGGAATTCAGTTTGTAGAAAAATTGACTAGAAATAATATTGAATTTGTTCCAGAATTTTCTTCAGAAGAAACTACTTCTTCAATGTTTGGTCACCGAGTTATAGATGCTTCTGGTGTAGAAATTAAAAAACTTTTGAGCGAAAAGTTAATAGGAAAACCCGATATAAGACATTTAACTTTAGATGATGGACGTACTATAACGTTATAGTATTAAATTCCCGCAACTAATTGCATATTATTCAATAAAAATGATTTAATTTTGAATTAAATTCAATGAATCATACAATAATGGCAAAATTCAAACTTGACGAAGTTGATCACCAAATACTGGATATGCTCATAGAGAATACCAGAATCCCTTTTACTGATATAGCTAAAAAATTACTCATTTCAGCAGGAACTGTACATGTACGTGTTAAGAAAATGGAAGAAGCAGGAATCATAACCGGTTCTTCACTCAGTCTTGACTATGGGAAATTAGGATACTCTTTTATTGCTTATGTAGGTGTATTTTTGAACAAAACCTCACAAACTACATTTGTACTAGAACGTATCGCTCAAATTCCATTTGTAACGGTAGCACATGTTACTACTGGGAAATTTAATATTTTCTGTAAAATCAGAGCTAGAGATACAAACCATGCAAAAAATGTTATTTTTCAATTAGATGATATCGAAGGTGTATATAGAACAGAGACCATGATATCTCTAGAAGAGAGTATCAATGACAAAAAACGATTAATGCATTCTATATTTCAGGATTTAATATAACAGTATATTTTTAATCATAGTATCATTACCCTTCTAGTATTCTAGGAGGGTTTTTTAGTACCTTTACGTAAAAAAAACTATGTATACAACTGATTTAAATGCTTCTGAATACAACCCATATTACGAACCTTTTATAGCAATATTAGAAAAAGAAGTTGCGCTGGTGGATATCCTTATTGAAAGTAGAAATGATGTGCTTTCTTTTTTTAAAGACATACCTGCAGAAAAGCTAAGCTATCGATATGATGTGGGTAAATGGACTCCTAAGGAGGTTTTAATGCATATTATAGATACAGAGCGTATTTTTGCTTACAGAGCACTGCGGTTTGCAAGAAAAGACACCGTAGATCTCTTAGGTTTTGATCAAAATAATTTTATACCTCCCTCCAAAGCTGATTCTCGAACTATTGAATCGTTACTAGAAGAATATGAAGCTGTCAGAAACGCAACAATCGTACTTTTTAAAAATTTTGATGATACAATGCTAAAAGAAATAGGCACAGGAAGTGGTAGTAAGATGTCAGTAAGAGCATTAGGCTTTATAACTGTAGGTCATGAGAAGCATCATGTATCACTTATTAAAGAACGTTATCTATAAAAACTCTTAATGTATCATGAGTTTGTAGCATAAAAATCAAAGGCTTCATAAATCAATTCGTTTGAAACTTCCTGATCAATCACACCTTTTCCTATAGATTCTAATAGCACAAAATTAACTTTACCATTTGTGTTTTTCTTATCGTGTTTTAATAACTCAATGATGTGATGTATATCGTCTTTTGAGAAAGAGACCGTGTCGTACATTTCTGAAAAGACCTTGTGTATATGCTTGAACTGCTGTTGTGGTAAAGCAGTTAATTTAGTAGAAATATAACTTTCTAAAATCATACCTATTGCAATTGCTTCACCGTGTAATAAAGTAGTTAATTTAGAGTGACTCAAACAATACGATTCTATAGCATGTCCTAACGTATGGCCGTAGTTTAGTGTTTTTCGAAGGTTTTTTTCTGTAGGATCCTTTAGTACGACTTCATTTTTTATAACTACGCTATCATAGATAAGTGAATTAAGATCTTCAGTAGTCATAGATGTTAAGTCTGATAACTGTTGCCAATAGGTTTCAGATGCAATGAGACCGTGCTTATACATTTCAGCTAGACCTGAGCGCATTTCGTTTTTAGAGAGAGTTGCTAAAAATCCAGTATCAATAAGCACTAACTCTGGATTATTGATAACTCCAATTAAGTTTTTCAAACTTCCTAGGTCTACACCGGTTTTACCTCCCACAGAGGCATCTACCATGGAGAGTAGGGTTGTGGGGATATTAATAAAATGCATGCCTCTTTTAAAAGTACTAGCTACAAATCCTCCCAAATCAGTAACAACACCACCTCCTAAATTGATAATTAACCCTTTTCGATCTGCATCAAGATTTGCTAATGCATCCCATACTCCAGAACATGTTTCTATCGTTTTATTTTCCTCTCCAGGAGTAATTTCTATAACTTCTATTGATACGTCAGTTTGTAGTAAACTTAAAAATGTTGCTAGACAGTGTTCATGAGTATTGCTATCAACAATCACAAATATTTTTGAGTACACAGCTGTCTGTAAAAGGTTATTTAGCGCTTCATAACCAGGGGTATTAAAAACAATTTCATAGCTAGAAGCTTTGATAGGTTGCATAGATTTTATTTTAGGGTGCCAAATTACATCTTTTTGTGTAATTCACATTCAGTTTGAATTATATTTGTAACACAAAATAAACTACTATGTCTTCTTCAATTTTTGACAATACAGAACGTGCCTTTGTGCTAAAATCAGATAGCGAACTTGAACGCGCTTATTTTCTGTTTAAAATGATTTCTAAAGAACCACTTGTGCGTATAGGTACTGCCATGACAAAGTTTGCATTGAGCGCAAAACTCCCTGTAGAAGGACTTATTCGTTCTACGGTATTTGATCATTTTTGCGGTGGTGTAAGTGAAGATGACTGTATTCCTGTGATGGATAAGTTATTTGAAGCTGGAGTTTGTTCAGTATTAGACTACTCTGTAGAAGGGAAAGAGGATGAAAAGCAATTTGATGCATGTTTGACCAAAGTGGTAGAGCTTACTGATTTTGCAGAAGAAAAAGAGGCAATGCCAATTTCTGTATTTAAACCTACTGGGGTTGGTCGTTTTGATATATGGCAAAAAAAGACAACAGGAGAAGTATTTACTTCAGAAGAACAGGAAGAATGGGATAAAATAGTAGATAGGTTTGATCAAATATGCAAAAAAGCTAAAGAGACTGATGTTGCTGTTTTAATAGATGCAGAAGAAAGTTGGATGCAAGATGCAGCAGATGATTTAGTAGCTGAAATGATGGCTAAATACAATACTGAAAAAGCAATCGTATTTAATACATTACAGTGTTATAGATGGGATCGATTAGATTATCTTAAAAAACTGCATGTAGATGCAAGAGTAAAAGGTTTTAAAATAGGAGTGAAGATAGTAAGAGGCGCTTATATGGAAAAAGAAAATGAGCGCGCGGAAGAAATGAAGTATGAAACACCTATATGTGCGAGTAAAAGTGATACAGATGATAACTTTAATAATACACTAAAATATATTTTTGACCACCTAGAGGATGTTTCAGTATTTCTAGGAACACATAATGAAGCTAGTTGTTTGTTAGCTATGGAAATTATGAAAGAAAAATCAATAGCAATACATGATAAGCGTGTTTGGTTTGGACAGTTATATGGAATGAGTGATCATATAAGTTTTAATCTTGCATCAGAGGGATATAATGTAGCTAAGTACATGCCGTTTGGGCCAGTAAAAGATGTGATGCCATACTTAATTAGAAGAGCAGAAGAGAATACATCTGTTGCAGGACAAACAAATCGCGAATTAGAACTTATCAAATCAGAACGTAAACGCCGAAAAATATAAGAGATACCTTTTTGGTAAAACTAATTTTATTCCAAAGGACTCACTTCTTTGATATGTACGTTGTCCTCACAATTTTCGAGAATTAGCTTAAGCTCTTGCCCTTCTTTAGCTTCGCCATATACCATATACTCTGCACAAGGCTCTTTTCTTGGTTGGCTTTGTCCAAAGTCAACATCACCTAGTTTTAATACGCGATTAATAGCGACAGTATCTAATTGTAATTGGGTTAAAGACTCTTGCGCTTTTCGCGAAAGCGTATACGACTTTGTATTGATATTTTTTAAAACTCGTGCTTCTGGAAAGTAGGCACAACTTGTTTTTTTTCCGCTAAAGAAAAAAGCTAATACAATTAAACCTAAAGAAAAGCCACCTAAATAGTATCCTATTCGATGTAATAAACGCATATGTTAAAATATAAGAAGATTGATATCTCGATAATGCAAATTAAACCAATTTGCTACCGACTTGTTGGTTAAAACGCCGTGGTAAAAATACAAACCGTTTTTCAATCCTTTGTCAAATCTTAGTTTATTTTCTATACCTCCTTCTTCGCCTATATCTAGAAGATAGGGTGTGAAAATATTACTTAGTGATATAGAGGCAGTTCTAGCGAAGCGTGCAGGTATATTTGGCACACAATAATGAGTGACGCCATGTTTTATAAATGTGGGTTGATCATGAGAAGTAACATCGCTAGTTTCAAAGCATCCGCCCATATCAATGCTTACATCAATAATCACAGCACCAGATTTCATTCCTTGTATCATGGGTTCAGTAACAATAACTGGAGATCTATTTGCTCCCCGAACAGCTCCTATAGCAACATCACATCTTTTTAATGCTTTGACTAAATTTTTAGGTTGAAGGGTAGAGGTATACATAGGTCTCCCTATGTTTGTTTGTATGCAACGTAACTTGGTAATAGAATTGTCAAATATTTTTACGTTTGCACCTAAGCCTATAGCAGACCTAGCGGCAAATTCACCTACAGTACCAGCTCCAATAATTACCACTTCAGCTGGAGGAACTCCACTTATATTTCCTAATAACATTCCTGTTCCGAGATCTGCACTACTCATTAGTTCTGCAGCTACTTGAACAGCTGCAGTACCAGCTATTTCGGATAACGTTCTAACAGCAGGGTAGGTGCCATCATCATCTTTTATAAATTCAAAAGCAATAGCGGTAATTCGTTTACTTGCTAATTTTTCAAAATACTCTTTGGTTTGTGTTTTTAGTTGTAAAGCAGAAATTAATACGGTTTGTGGATTTACCATGTCTAACTCCTCAATAGATGGTGGCTCTACTTTAAGAATCATTGGACATGAAAAAACCTTGGCGGTATCATTGGTGACTTCTGCGCCAGCTTCACTATAATCCTTATCAGAGTAACGAGCTCCTTTCCCAGCTTTGGACTCTATAAGTACACGATGTCCATTTGCAGTAAGTGCAGCTACAGCATCTGGTGTAAGGCATACACGTCTTTCTTGAAAATGAGCTTCTTTGGGAATTCCTATAAATAAGTCTCCTTTTTTCTTAGCAATTTCAAGGGTTTCTTCTTGAGGGAGTAATTGTGCTCTTGTAAAAGGACTATTTGGTGTATTCATAGGTTTATATAAGGTTGTTACCCAAAAATACGGATTTAAAAAGTAATTTTAAGACATCTGATTTAGAAGACTACTCATTACTCATATACATAGGATCTTCATCTTCCTCATTGTCATTGTTAAGATCCTTACTATCTTCTTTTTTTTGAATCTCTCCTTTCCAACTTACACGACTTAATTCACTTAAGTCAATACCATAGATTTTATCAAATATTTTTGTTCTAATAGTGTAAGAAAAAATAAGCATTAAAAAAATAATAGGTCCTAGTATATATAGCACTTTGGAATCAGGAATATTAATTTCATCATTCAAAATAGTATAAATTTGAACAATAATCATACAAATAGGGACTAGAATAGCGTGATACCACCAATGTTTACAGGTGAAAAACCAGATTAATAATAAAAATAGTGGGACAATTTGATTAAATAAAGTCCAAATGAACACCTGAACACTACCATAATAATTGCTATGTATAGTACCAAATGGAGAATCCCAAACATCTATGTCTGGGATTCCTTCATATAAATAAAAGAAATAAGGTGATATTATAATGACTAAAGCTATTAAACTACCATAAAACAACCCTTTTTTCTTGTAAGATATGGCTTCCTTATGCGTTGTTGTTGCCTTGTCCAGGAGCTTTAATTTTTGTTTTGTCGATTGCTTGGGTTGCATTAGTTTCGTTGGTTGCAGTGTACATAAGTGCGGTAGCACCTGCTATAAGCAGTGCTAATAGTAAAGCTTTAACTTTCATAATCGTGAGTGTTTAATATTAATGATTTGTTACTGCAAAAATGATTAATCACTCTAAAAGTTACGCTATTCTATTTTTTTTGTATATTCGCGCGTTTTTTTTAAAAAATAACGAATTACCTATTATATTCACTTAGTTTAATTAGTATCTTTAAAAAACATTTTTTTCGTTGAAGAGATTTCTAATTTGTTTTTCATCGCTTTAAATAAAAAAAAAATAAGAAATCACCTACAAAATATTCCTACCTATTGATGTGAAATTTAACATTACTTTAACATATCTACATCAATTTTATTAATCTTTCGCCAATTTCATTCATTGAAATGTGTATTTTTTGACTATTGTTTGGTATAAAACTACGTATTTTTTCTGGCCATTCGATAAATATCCAATCACCTTGATCAATATATTCTTCAAAACCAATATCTAGTATTTCTTCTTCTTGCTCAATTCTATAGGCATCAAAGTGATAAATAGTTTTATTACTTTCGGTCTTATACTCGTTAACTATTGAAAAAGTAGGACTTGAGACATTATCAGTTACGCCTAAGTGTTTTGCTAAAGAAGTGATAAGTGTTGTTTTTCCAACACCCATTTCGCCATAAAAAAGTAATACATTACTTTTTGCGGCCTCAATAATACGCATAGAAATACTATCTATTTGTGATAGTATATAGGTTATTTCCATTTTATATAATTCAACTTGGGATCTTAAATATAGGGAAAATGTGATAAAAAGGTTCTAATCATAAATTGAAAACCCTTTTAACTGTAATTAAACTTGAAAAACATAAATAACCGCTATAAGAGAAAGTATGCTATTAAATACAGGTCCCAGTTTTAGGATTCTGCACCACACAAAAGATTTAAAACTGGGATTGTATCATTTTTTCACTTTCATCAATAATTAATTATTTTAAAGCCTAAGGGCTTCGTATTTTTGATATCCCAAAATTGCTATTAATCTTCTTAGTCAACAAGTTAAATACAAGAACATTTATAAATATTCAAGTCATTTTTATAAATATTCCAATCATCAATGATCATATATAGATCTCATTTTATGAAACTTACATCGATTTTTGTTTTTGCTTTTATATGTTTTTTGTCCCAAAGTACGATGTACTCTCAAGAACCCATATTAGATGGTTATACCCCTATAGATTCTTTAAAAAATAGAGATTATAAAGTATATGTAAATCATTTTAATAGAACAGCGCCAGGTTATGATAAAGAACCTGATAGCCTTTTTGCACATGAAGTAGCAATGACATATTTATGGACGGCAAATAAATTAAGAGATACTTTACATATGGGTAAAGCCTATGGTTTTTTAGGATTACTAGAAGGCTATAGGCTCGATTATTTGGATAAAGCTATTACTTATACAAAAAACTATGATGATAACATTCAACCTGCACTTGCATACAGTTTAAAATTTGTCAATCATTACTATAGTGGTAATTATAAAGAAGCAAATAATATGTTATTAAAAGCCCTTCAGTATGCAAGAGAGAGAGAGAATCTTAAATTATTTTATGAATTAGAATACAATATTATTTTGCTTAAATCAGATTGGGGAAATAAAAAAAAATCTATACTCATTTTTAAAAAGTATCTAGCTTTTATGGGTTCTTCAAAATATGATTCAATATTTTTCAACTATTCTAATAATAGAAAAAGAAATGAATATTTTTCAGCACAATATCTTTTAACAAAGCTATATTATGAAGTAAAAGATTACAAAAATGCTTCGATCTATTTAGATTCTTTACATCGATACGGATTTCAAAATAATATAGATGGGTATAAACTCAATTATTACGGGCTCAAAGGGGGTATTTTATATAGAGAAGGTCAATATCAAGAAGCTTTACAACACACAAATCAGTATCTAGAAGAAAACGAACCAGATGATATTTATGGAACTAGTAGTTCCTTAAATATGAAAGGCCTCATATTGTGGAAACTCAATCGTAAAAAAGAAGCTGTACAATCCATCAAAAAAGCTGATAGTCTCTATCAAATTACCGATGATGAATTTGAAGAGCTAGGAGAGGGGTATCAATTGTTAATCAATTATTATAAAGAGATCAACGATACAGAGAGTCAATTAATATATCTCAATAAACTCATAGGATTTGATCGGAAAATTTCTTCTAATTATATTGAAATTGGTAATCGTATAGAACAAGAATATACAATGCCCCAATTATTAGCTGCAAAAGATGAAGTGATCTTAAAACTTCATAAAGAAAAAAGTTCAGAACAACGAAATAAGTACTTAATTATTGGTGTGTTGGGAATGTCGCTACTAGTCGTTGTCTATTATATGCGAAAGAACTATCTCAATAAAAAACGATTTAAAGTATTCCATGAAAGATATAAAGAACAAAAGATCTCTATTGAAACCAAAAAAACAATTCCTGAAAAAGAAAAAATAAGTGTTGATCTTGAAGAAAAACAACTCGCATTAATTTCAAAAGGATTAACTCAGTTTGAAAAATCACATGGATATTTAGAAAATGCTATTAGCTTAAAATCATTATCAAAAACATTAGAAACCAATTCTACTTACTTATCTAAATATATCAATGGGGTAAAAGAAGCTAACTTTACTACTTATATCAGTGATTTACGTATTCATTACGCAATACAGAAACTACAAGGAGACAAAAAGTTTCGATCTTATACCATAGAAGCTATCGCAAGTGAAGTAGGTTTTTCCAATACACGATCTTTTACCAATCATTTTAAAAGAGTTACTGGAATTACAGTGTCTTATTTTATGAAGAAGCTTCCTTTGTCCTAACCTTCTCCCGAAAGGAGAAGCAGCTTTTTCGTCAATTTGAACTTGTTTCAGATTTTCCTGGATATAATCAACTCTATGTTTTATTGAGATGTTGAAATAAATTCGGAATGACGTTTTATAGATGCTGACACTTGTTTGTCAAATCGAGCGCAGTCGAGATATTGTTTAAAACAAAATAGAGTACTACTCTAATTTAGAGTAGCACTCTATTTTTACTGGTATCGCCAAAGAATTTTAATACTCCAAAGCTTTCCGAAGTAGTTTATATACCATAATTTGACACAAAAAAGGTCATTGATTGATTTCCAGAGAAAATCGTATCAAGATTACCTTTTTTATTATCTAGGTTCCAATATTGCTATTGGAATAATCATTTCTTCTAAAGAAACGCCTCCATGCTGGTAGGTATTTCTATAATAGCTCACATAGTGATTATAGTTGTTTGGATATGCAAAAAACAAATCACTTTTAGCAAAAATAAAGGAACTACTCATATTGATAGAAGGAAGATGTATGGTTCTAGGGTCTTTTGCTGCGAGTACATCTTTATCCTCATACGTAAGACTACGGCCAGTTTTATAACGTAAATTTAAACTCGTATTCTTATCTCCAATTACTTTTGAAGGGTTCTTTACATTAATGGTTCCATGATCTGTTGTGATAATTAACTTAAAGCCCATTTGCTGTGCTTGTTGTATCATATCTAATAACGGAGAGTTTTTAAACCAGCTTTCTGTAAGTGACCTATAGGACTTATCAGTACTAGCAAGTTCTTTAATAACTTCCATTTCTGTTTTAGAATGAGAAAGCATATCGACAAAGTTATATACAACAACAGTAAGATCATTATTCTTCTGAGACTTAAAGTTATCAGCTAACTTTTTGCCATTCTTTAAATTGGTGATTTTATGATATTCCCAATTAATATCTATATGTAGTCGCTTTAGTTGTTCTCTTAAAAAATCTGCTTCATGCATGTTTTTCCCTCCCTCATCAGTATCATCTAACCAGTAATTAGGATGCCTTTTTTTCATTTCGCTAGGCATTAAACCTGAGAAAATAGCATTACGTGCATATTGAGTTGCTGTTGGAAGAATACTATAATAAGCAGCTTCATCTTTCTTTTTGTAATATGAAGAAAGATGTGGTTCAAAAGCTTTCCATTGATCATATCTCAAATTGTCAATAACAACAAATAGGGTAGGTTCTCCTTTTTTTATTTCAGGAGCAACTTTTTCTTTAAACAAGGTATGAGACATGATAGGTCCATCATGAGATCCAAACCAATCTGGGTAATTTCTATCTACAAACTTGCAAAACTGATGATTAGCTTCTGTTTTTTGAGATTCCAAGATTTCAAACATACTAGGATCCTCTATGGTTTCTAATTCCATTTCCCAGTAGATCAATTTTTGATACAATTCAGACCACTCTTCATAAGAATTTACCATAGAGAGGTCCATGGCGATTTTCCTAAATTCTTGCTGATATGAGGAAGCTGTTTTTTGAGAGACTAAACGACTGTGATCTAAATTTTTCTTTAAACTGAGTAAGATTTGATTAGGATTGACAGGTTTGATTAAATAATCGGCAATTTTAGAACCTATGGCTTCCTCCATAATATATTCTTCTTCACTTTTTGTAATCATTACAACGGGTACGTTTTCTCGTTTATTTTTGATTTCATTAAGTGTTTCAAGTCCTGTGAGACCTGGCATGTTTTCATCAAGAAAAACAATATCAAAATTTTGTTCATCTATAATTTCTATTGCCTCGGTACCACTTGTACATTTAGTAACAGCATAGTTTTTTTTCTCTAAAAAAAGTATATGTGGTTTTAATAAATCAATTTCATCATCTACCCATAGAATGTTGATTGTACTCATATATTGTGTGGTGTGTTTATACGCTTTCGCGAAAGCAAATAAGAACTCTCATAAAAGCTAGTATGATTAGTGGTATATTTGTTTAAACTCTTTAAATTACTCTGTGATAAAACAGGCTACCAAAGTTACTATAATTAACGATCCCATTTATGGTTTTATTACCATACCTAATGGCGTTATTTTTAAATTGATTCAGCATCCGTATTTCCAACGTTTACGTCGTATTACTCAAATGGGACTTTCATATTTGGTATATCCAGGAGCACATCATACACGTTTTCACCATGCGATAGGATGTTTGCATATTATGCAGAAAGCATTGACAACCCTTAAAAACAAAGGCGTTGTTATTTCTAAAGAAGAAGAAGAAGCCACGCTCATAGCTATACTATTGCATGATATTGGACATGGTCCATTTTCACATGCAATGGAGGAAAGTATCATTGAAAACGTACATCATGAGCAGATATCTATTGCTTTTATGGAAGCTTTAAACAGAGAGTTTAACGGAAGTTTAACGCTAGCACTCCAAATATTTCAAGGAACATATACCCGTAAGTTTTTAAATCAGCTTGTTTCTGGCCAATTAGACATGGATCGTACAGACTATTTAAAACGAGATAGTTTCTATACAGGAATGGCTGAAGGAAATATTAATACAGATCGTATTATAGCAATGCTTAATGTTTTTGAAGACCAATTAGTCGTTGAAGAAAAAGGCGTATACACGGTAGAAAAATTCTTAGTAGCTAGGCGTCTTATGTATTGGCAAGTGTACTTACATAAAACGGGAGTCGTTGCAGAACAATTAATTACACGTGTATTAAAACGTGCAAAAGAAGTTTCTCATAATGGCGTTGATCTTCCTGCAAGTACAGCATTATCCTATTTTTTAAAAAATAAGATTGATCAAGATAATTTTAAAGATGCACTCGATACGTTTTCAAAATTAGATGATTATGACATTATATCAGCTATGAAAGAATGGTGTTATACAGATGATTTTGTACTTAGTGAGTTATCCAAGTCTATCATAAATAGAGATTTATTAAAAGTAAAGATTCGTAAAAAGCCCTTTTCTGAAGAGAAAAAACAAAAACATATAGATACATTAACACAGCAGTATGACATCACTCCATACGAGGCTTCTTATTTTGTTTTTACAGGCAAAATATCAAATCAAGGGTATAATTATACACAAGGAGGAATTAATATTGTATTACCAAATGGTAAGATTGTAGATGTAGTAAAAGCTAGTGATCAATTAAGTTTAAAATCGCTAACTAAAGAAGTCGTTAAAAACTATATGTGCTACCCCAAACCTAAAGACTAAGTTTTTTGTTATTTTTGCCACACATGAAATTTACAGCAGCCCAAATAGCAGGAATATTAGAAGGTACAGTTGAAGGTAATCCCGAAGTACAAGTTTCTAAACTTGCAAAAATAGAAGAAGGAACATCTGGATCTCTTACATTTCTAGCAAATCCTAAATATACACCTTACTTATATACGACAAAAGCATCTATTGCCATTGTTAATACAGATTTTGAACTTGAAAATGAAATAGACACTACACTCATAAGAGTAGAAGATGCTTATAAGTCATTCTCAAAGTTGTTAGAATATTACAATCAAGTAAAACTTAATAAATCAGGAATAGAGCAACCAAGTTATATTTCTGAATCTGCTACTTATGGTGATGGCCTTTATTTAGGGGCATTTTCATATTTAGGTGATAACGTAAAAATTGGAAATAATGTAAAAATTTATCCTAATGCATATGTCGGAGACAATGTGGTTATAGGTGATAATTGCGTATTATTCTCAGGAGCAAAAGTATATTCTGATTGTGTTATAGGCGATTCTGTATATATACATAGTGGTGCTATTGTTGGAGCAGATGGATTTGGTTTTACACCAAATGAAAAAGGAGAGTATAGCAAAGTACCGCAAACAGGTAATGTTATTATAGAAGATTATGTAGATATTGGAGCTGGAACCACTATTGACAGAGCTACACTAGGATCTACAGTGATTAGAGAAGGTGTAAAATTAGATAATCAAATACAGATTGCTCATAATGTAGAAATAGGAGCTCATACAGCGATTGCTGCACAGACAGGAGTTGCAGGTTCTACAAAAATTGGTAAAAATTGTCTGATTGGTGGACAAGTAGGAATTGCTGGCCATATCACAATAGGGGATCGTGTTCGTATTCAAGCGCAGTCAGGAATTGGACGTAATATAAAAGATGATGAAGTACTCCAAGGATCTCCGTCATTTGGATATGCAGATTGGAACCGATCATATGTGCATTTTAAAAACTTACCTAAAATAGTTCAAACGGTTAATCAACTCGAAAAAAAGATAAATCAATGAGTGAAGCTAGAACTCAACAATGTACAATAGCCAAAGAAGTTACGCTTACTGGTGTAGGATTACATACCGGAGATAATGTGACGATGACTTTTAAACCCGCTAAAGAAAATCACGGATATAAATTTCAACGTGTGGATCTAGAGGGTAGTCCTATTATTAATGCAGATGCATCATTAGTAACCAATACACAAAGAGGAACAAATCTTGAAAAAAATGGCGTTACTATTCAAACTACAGAACATGTCCTTGCCGCTTGTGTAGGACTAGAAATAGATAACATCCTAATAGAACTTAATGCATCAGAACCCCCTATCATGGATGGTTCTTCAAAATTCTTTGTAGAAGCATTAGAAAAAGCAGGAATACAAGAACAAGAAGAATGTCGTAATGAATATGTAGTAAAAGAAGTAATTTCTTATGTAGATGAAGAATCTGGAAGCGAAATTATTTTAATGCCTGCAGATGAATATCAAGTTACGACTATGGTTGATTTTGGGACTAAAGTATTAGGCACTCAAAATGCAAGTATAAAACACCTTTCAGAATTTAAAAAAGAAATCTCTGATAGTCGTACATTTAGCTTTTTACATGAAATAGAAATGCTCTTAGAGCATGGTTTAATAAAAGGAGGTGATCTTAATAATGCCATTGTCTATGTAGACAAGGAATTATCTCCTAAAACAATGGAAAAACTACGTGTCGCATTTAATAAAGAGCATATTGCTGTAAAACCTAACGGTATTCTAGATAACCTTACCTTACACCATCCTAATGAAGCTGCACGTCACAAACTGTTAGATGTTATTGGAGATTTGGCTTTAATAGGAACACGTGTCAAAGGAAAAGTAATCGCTAATAAGCCAGGGCACTATGTAAATACACAGTTTGCAAAAAAGCTTCAAAAAATTATTAAAACAGAACGTCGTAACCATGTTCCTGATGTAGATTTACATGCACCTCCAGTAAAAGATGTAAATCAAATTATGGAGATGTTACCACATCGCCCTCCGTTTTTACTAGTCGATAAAATATTAGAATTGACAGATACCTATGTAATAGGAATGAAAAATGTGACGATGAACGAACCATTTTTTGTAGGTCATTTCCCAGGAGCACCAGTAATGCCTGGTGTTTTACAGATAGAAGCTATGGCGCAAACTGGAGGGATATTAGTACTTAGTACAGTTCCTGATCCAGAAAATTACTTAACGTACTTATTAAAAATAGATAATGTACGTTATAAACAACAAGTAGTTCCTGGAGATACGCTTATTTTTAAGCTAGATTTGATGTCTCCTATACGAAGAGGAATATGTCAAATGCAAGCGAGAGCCTATGCAAATGGGAGACTCGTATCAGAAGCCGAAATTATGGCTCAAATCGTTAAAGTAAAAAACAACTAACATTCATATAAATGAACCAACCGCTGGCATATGTGCATCCTGGTGCTAAAATTGCAAAAAATGTAGTTATAGAACCTTTTAGCACTATACATAATAATGTTGTGATAGGAGAAGGGAGTTGGATAGGATCCAATGTAACGATCATGGAAGGCGCTCGAATAGGTAAAAATGTTAGTATTTTTCCTGGAGCTGTTATTTCTGCAATTCCTCAAGACAAAAAATTCAATGATGAAGATACTGTGACTATAATAGGAGACAACACCACCATTAGAGAGTGTGTGACTATTAATAGAGGTACTTCCGATCGTATGAAAACAGAAGTGGGCAAGAATTGCTGGATTATGGCCTATTGCCATATAGCACATGATTGTATTGTAGGTGATAATTGTATTTTTTCTAATAATAGTACCCTTGCGGGACACATTACTGTAGGAGAACATGTAGTTTTAGCTGGAATGGCAGCCGTGCAACAATTTTGTACCATAGGAAGTCATGCATTTGTCACGGGAGGATCTCTTGTGAGAAAAGATGTGCCTCCTTTTGTAAAAGCAGGTAGAGAGCCATTAAGCTATGTAGGTATCAATTCTATTGGACTTCGCCGTCGCGGTTTTACCACAGAAAAAATACGTGAGATTCAAAATATTTTTAGAATTCTATATCAAAAAAACTATAACAATACACAAGCTGTAGAAATTATAGAAGCAGAAATGGAAGCTACTCCTGAGAGAGATGAAATATTACAATTTATTAGAAACTCTCAGCGTGGTATTATGAAAGGATATTTCAGTAATAATTAATATAAAAATTCTGTATACGCTTTCGCGAAAGCATATAGAACAAGATCACAAGATCAGACAATAAACGTTTAACTTAAAAATAGCAGTATAGTTCATTTCATATACTATACGCACCGAACATATGGCAACAACATCAGACATTCGTAACGGATTATGTATTCATTATAATCATGATATTTATAAAATCATTGAATTCTTACACGTAAAACCTGGAAAAGGACCAGCTTTTGTACGTACTAAAATGAAAAGTGTTACAACAGGAAAAGTAATTGATAATACCTTTTCTGCAGGTCATAAAATAGAAGAAGTACGTGTTGAAACACATAAATTTCAATTTTTATATCCAGAAGGAGATACATATCACTTTATGAATGTAGAAGATTATAATCAGATAACGCTGCAAAAAGAAACAATAGATGCTGCCGAATTCCTAAAAGAAGGTAATGTAGTAACTGTATTGATTAATTCTGAAGACCAAGCACCTTTATCTGTAGATATGCCTGCTAGTGTTATCTTAGAAGTAACACATACAGAACCTGGAGTAAAAGGAAATACTGCTACAAATGCTACAAAACCTGCTACTGTAGAAACAGGTGCTAGAGTAAATGTGCCTTTATTTATTAATGAAGGTGATAAAATAAAAATTGAAACAGCAAAAGGGACATATAAAGAAAGAATTAAAGAGTAATTCTTTAAAAAAAACCTTAGCGTGAAATTTCCTCAAGCACATACTTTACAACAAATTGCTACTATTATTCAAGCAACGCCAATTGGAGATGCTAACTTTCCTGTATTAGGCATGAACGAAATTCATGTGGTAACACCTGGCGATATTGTATTTGTAGATCATCCAAAATACTACTCAAAAGCATTAGAAAGTGCAGCAACGATTGTACTTATAAATAAAGAAGTAGACTGCCCAGAAGGAAAAGCATTATTAATTTCTGATGATCCATTTAGAGATTTTAATAAACTTACAGACTATTTTAAAGCGTTCATGAGTGCTTCCAAAACAATAGCAGACACGGCTATTATAGGGAAAGGCACTGTGATACAGCCCAATACATTTGTTGGCAATCATGTCACTATAGGCAAAAACTGTTTGATTCACTCTAATGTCAGTATCTATGATCATACAGTGATTGGAGATCATGTTACCATTCATGCAGGAACCGTATTAGGAGCTGATGCTTTTTATTATAAAAAACGCCCGGAAGGATTTGATAAATTAAAATCTGGAGGAAGAGTTGTGGTAAAAGATCATGTAGATATAGGTGCTGCCTGTACCATAGACAAAGGAGTGACCGGTGATACCACGATAGGAGAAGGAACAAAAATTGACAATCAAGTGCATATTGGTCATGATACATCAATAGGCAAAAAAGTATTAATAGCATCGCAAACAGGTATTGCTGGATGTGTTATTATTGAAGATGAAGTTACGCTTTGGGGTCAAGTAGGAGTTACTAGCGGTATTACAATAGGGGAGAAAGCTGTTATTTCTGCACAAAGTGGTGTGAGTAAATCTCTAGAAGGTAAAAAGAGTTATTTTGGAACACCCGCAGGAGATTTTAGAGAAAAATATAAAGAGATCGCCAATCTTAGAATGGTGCCAGAATTAATAGAACTAATAAAGAATAAGAAATGAGTACAAGTGGTAAAAGTATTGTAAGTGATTTTTACACATCAGATTTTTTTAATGAAAATGCAAATGTAAAAAAACACCTTCATCCAGAAATGGAACTTTTCTGGAATGCAAGAACTGGATATTCACACATGCGTATAGAAGATATTTCTGAAGTTACTTCAGAAGCCTCAAAATCTTTTGAAAGTGTACGTTGTGAAATCACACACTTATTAGAAGAAGGTACTAATGTTACGATACGATTTACTTTTTTTGTTAGTACTATAGAAAATCCAAGTGAAGAAGTTCCTGTAGCCCATTTTGTAGCGATTTGGGAGATAAAAGACGGTTTGATGTATAAAGGATATCAAATGAGTCAACCTGCAGAAGAAGATCAAGAAGCTATGATTTCATACCGAGGTGTAAATTTGTAAAAATACCTTCGACAAAAGCCCACAAAAAACTATTTTTGCAATAGAAAACTTAAAAACAAACAATGAGCGTTTTAGTAAATAAAGATTCGAAAATTATTGTTCAAGGATTTACAGGTAGTGAAGGTACATTTCACGCTAGCCAAATGATTGAATACGGAACAAATGTAGTAGGTGGTGTTACTCCAGGTAAAGGAGGACAAACACACCTTGATCGTCCTGTTTATAATACTGTAGAAGAAGCAGTTCAGAAATTAGGAGCTGATACAACAATCATTTTTGTTCCCCCAGCTTTTGCAGCAGATGCAATTATGGAAGCTGCAGATGCGGGTATTAAAGTTATTATTACAATCACAGAAGGTATTCCTGTTGCCGATATGATTAAAGCTTCAGATTATATCAAAGACAAAGCATGTCGTTTAGTAGGACCTAACTGCCCTGGAGTAATTACTCCCGGAGAAGCTAAAGTAGGAATCATGCCAGGATTTGTATTTAAGAAAGGACGTGTAGGAATTGTATCAAAATCTGGAACACTTACCTACGAAGCAGCAGATCAAGTAGTAAAACAAGGTCTTGGAATTACAACTGCTATCGGAATAGGTGGAGATCCAATTATTGGAACTACTACAAAAGAAGCTGTAGAATTATTAATCAATGATTCTGAAACAGAAGCTGTTGTTATGATTGGAGAAATTGGAGGTCAACTTGAAGCAGATGCTGCAAATTGGTATAAAAATAGCGGAAGCACTAAGCCTGTAGTTGGATTTATCGCAGGAGAAACTGCTCCAGCAGGCCGTACAATGGGACATGCAGGTGCTATTGTAGGTGGAAGTGATGATACAGCTCAAGCTAAGAAAGCAATTATGAGAGAATGTGGTATTCACGTTGTTGATAGCCCAGCAGAAATTGGCAAAAAGATTGCTGAAGTTTTAGGATAATTAGATATTTTATATCAAAATAAAAATAAGACAAATCCGTTATCTAGCAATAGATAACGGATTTTTTTAATCAAATTAAGATACATGAAACATATAAAACTACTATTAATATTTTGTATAGTCTTTCTGACTTATAGCTGTCAAACAGAAAATAAAAACAAGGATGTATCATATGCAGTAGCTTCGAATACAGATACTAATGGATTTGCTTATGAAGCTGTAACTAACGATCCTACAGGTTTACGTCTATACACTTTAGATAATGGATTAAAAGTATACTTAAGTAAAAATGAAGAGGAACCTAAAATTCAAACATATATAGCTGTTAGAGCTGGGTCTAATTATGATCCTAAAGAATCTACTGGTTTAGCTCATTACCTTGAACATATGGTTTTTAAGGGTACAGATCAAATTGGAACTGCCGATTGGGAAAAGGAGAAAACATACTTAGATGAGATTTCTAAATTGTATGAACAACATAGATCAGAAAAAGATCCTGAAAAAAAGTTAGCATTATATAAGAAAATAGATGAAGTATCTCTTGAAGCTTCAAATCATAGTATTGCTAATGAATATGATAAGATGATGGCTTCACTTGGAGCTACAGGAACTAATGCATATACTTGGTTTGAACAAACTGTTTACACAAATAAAATACCAGCAAATGAATTAGAAAAATGGCTGCATCTAGAAGGAGAACGCTTTAGCCAATTAGTATTGCGTTTATTTCATACAGAATTAGAAGCCGTTTTTGAAGAATTTAATAGAGGCCAAGATAATGATGGTCGTAAACGTTATGCTGCAATGTTAGAGGGTTTATTTCCTAATCATCCTTATGGTCAACAGACAACAATTGGTACTGCTAAACATTTGAAAAACCCATCAATGGTTGATATTAATAATTATTTTGACAAATATTATGTGCCAAATAATATGGCAATGATACTGGTTGGAGATATTGATTTTGATACAACAATCAAGAATATTAATGATGTTTTTGGCAAATTTGAAAAGAAAGAACTTACACATCCTGTTTTACCTAAAGAACAACCAATTACTACCACTGTAGTAAAAGAAGTTTTTGGCCCAACAGCTGAAAGTATCTCTATTGCTTTTAGAACGAATAGTGCTGGCACAAAACAAGAAAAACTTGTTACTATGGCAGATATGATTCTTGCAAATGGTAGTGCAGGATTAATAGATTTAAATTTAAATCAAAAACAATTGGTACAATATGCTGGATGTAACACAACATTCTTAAAGGAGTATGGATACCATATATTTAGTGGAGGACCTAAAGAAGGACAAACATTAGACGATGTTAAATCATTACTTCTCGCTCAAATCGAAAAATTGAAAAATGGAGAGTTTGATGAGTGGATGATGGAGGCTGTTATTAATGATCTTAAACTGAGTCAAACCCAACAATATGAAAATAACTCTGCATTGGCAAATATGTATGTAGATGCGTTTATTAAAGATGAGAGTTGGAAAAATAAAATACAGTTTTTAGATGATTTGAAGAAAATTTCAAAACAAGAATTAGTTGATTTTGCAAACACTTTCTATAATGATAATTATGTAGTTACGTATAAGCGTCAAGGTGAAGATGCATCAATTGTAAAAGTTGAAAACCCAGGAATTACACCTGTTCATGTAAATAGAGAGATGAGTTCTCCTTTTTTATTGAATTTTAATAAAATAGAATCACTCCCATTAAAACCTAAATTCATTGATTACAAAAAGGAAATCAAAGAAACTAAAATGGATAATGGGATTAAAATTGCTTATATCAATAATGAAAATAATGATTTGTTTGATATGAATATCATTTTTGATATGGGAAGTGATAATGATAAGCAGTTAGGTCTCGCAGCTGGATATATGGAGTATTTAGGTACTGATAAATATTCTGCTGAAGAATTGAAAAAAGAATTTTATAAGTTAGGTGTTAACTATTATGTAAGTGCAGGAGCTGAGACAACTTATGTTGGATTAAATGGATTAAAAGAAAACTTACCAAAAGGATTAGAGCTTTTAGAACATCTTTGGAATAATGCAGTGCCAGATCAAGAAGCTTATAATAAATATGTAGCATCTATTATAAAAGGTAGATCTGATGGTAAATCTCAAAAAAGAAATATTCTTTGGAATGGATTAATGAATTATGGAAAATATGGCGACAACTCACGTTTAAGAAATATTTTTCAAGCAGACGAACTTAGTAACATGAGTCCTACGAAACTAGTTGACATTATCAAAGGAATGAAAAATTTTGAGCAACGTGTTTTTTACTATGGAAAGGATATAGATGCTGCTGTAACCGCTTTAAATACAAATCACAAGGTTTCTGAAGAATTAAAATCATATCCAGAAGCCATGGTGTATTTAGAAAAAGAAACCGGAGGGAATGTATATTTTGTTGATTTTGATATGGTGCAATCTGAAATGCTATTCTTAGCAAAAGGAAATCCTTTCAAAGCCGAAAATATGGCTGCATCATCATTATTTAATACGTATTTTGGCAGTGGATTATCATCTATTGTTTTTCAAGAGATTAGAGAATCTAAATCATTAGCATATTCTGCTTTTTCTAGTTATTCGACGGCTAGTAAAAAGGAAGATAGCAATTATGTGATGGCTTATATGGGAACGCAAGCTAACAAAATGCCAGAAGCAATAGATGCTATGATGGAATTGATGAATAACATGCCTGAAGCAGAAAAACAATTTAATGCAGCTAAAGAAGCAACATTAAAAAAGCTTGCAGCGCAACGTATTACAAAGTCAAATGTGTTTTGGAATTATGAAAGGCTAAAAAAATTAGGTATAGATAATGATAACAGAGAGCAGATGTACAATGCCATTAAGGATATGACGATGGATGATTTACGACAGTTTTTTGATACTAACATTAAAGGAGAGAATTATAATGTGATGGTTATTGGTAATAAAAATGATATAGATTTTAAAACGTTACAAAAATTAGGTAAAGTTCAAGAAATGGATATTGATTATCTATTTAATTACACAAAACCCGAAGAAGTTAAAATGTAGTCACATTTTTTAATTCTTGAAAAATATAAAAACCTCTTGAATTTTCAAGAGGTTTTTTTGTGTATCCCCTTATGCATTTCCTTATATTTGAAATTCTTGTTTATACAACAAAAAATAATAATTAAAATGAATATTAGTAAAAATACATTCCTACGAGTATTAGGGATTTTAGTTGTTTTATCTGGGGGATTTCAACTTTATGAAAAAATATATTTTATGGGGATTTGTTCTATTATAATTGGTTTAGGTCTAATATTTAATATTTTTAGTAAAAAAGACATTAGTAGTAAATAGTTTTTGACCTAATTAAATCCTATAATAAATAGATAGCTTGTGAAATTTTTTTACAATTTTGTTAAACTTTCTTATCTAATAAAAAGATTCATTTTTTTAAATATATTTTTTTCAGATTCTATAATAACCAACATATATGAAATTACTTGAAGGAAAAACAGCTATTATCACAGGAGCTAGTCGTGGTATTGGTAAAGGTATCGCAGAAGTTTTTGCGCAGCATGGAGCAAATGTAGCATTTACATATAGTTCTTCTGTAGATGCTGCAAACGCACTAGAAGAAGCACTGAATGCAGCAGGCGTAAAGGCAAAAGGATATAAAAGTAATGCTGCCGATTTTGAGCAAGCACAACAGCTTATAAAAGATGTAGCAGAAGATTTTGGAGGTATTGACGTTCTTATTAATAACGCAGGAATTACAAAAGATAATCTCTTGATGCGTATGTCTGAAGAAGATTTTGACAAGGTGATAGAAGTAAACCTTAAATCAATCTTTAATATGACAAAAGCTGTACAACGTACTATGCTTAAACAACGTCATGGTAGTATTGTTAATATGAGTTCTGTAGTAGGTGTTAAAGGAAATGCAGGACAAGCTAATTATGCTGCTTCAAAAGCAGGTATGATAGGTTTTTCAAAATCGATGGCATTAGAGTTAGGATCACGTAACATACGTACCAATGTAATTGCACCTGGATTCATAGAAACAGAAATGACAGCCAAGCTAGATGAAGATACCGTAAATAGCTGGCGTAATGCTATTCCTTTAAAAAGAGGAGGAAAGCCAGAAGATATTGCAAATGCATGTGTTTTTCTAGCAAGTGATTTAAGTGCTTATGTTACAGGACAAGTACTTAATGTAGACGGAGGAATGCTAACTTAACAGTCTTTATACGACTAAATTTATATGACAAGTACCACCTTATTACTAATTATTGGAGCCATACTTATTGCTTTAGCAGTGGCTATGTTTCAATACTTTTATAAGGCAGCTTATAAAACAAAACGGAATAAAGTATATGCCTTATTCCGTTTTTTTACTGTTTTCGGATTACTATTATTGCTCATTAATCCAAAATATAAACAGCAAACCCTTTATACTGAAAAGCCTTCTTTAGCAATTGCCGTAGATAACTCGGCAAGTATTCGTCATCTAAAATATGATGAACGTGTAAAAGATGCTTTCATACGCTTTCGCGAAAGCAAAAACTTAAACGATGCCTTTGATATTCAGTATTTCGGATTTGGAACAGAGCTTACCACATTAGATTCGTTAGATTTTTCCGAAAGGCAAACAAACATTGCTTCCGTTTTTTCATCTCTTACTTCTTTATACAGAAATGATATAGCACCCGTAGTGCTCTTATCTGATGGAAATCAAACATTTGGAGAAGCATTTGAATACACAAGTAAAAACTTTGCTCAAAATGTATACCCTGTTGTTGTAGGAGACACACTTGTATATGACGACCTTATTGTAGGGCAGGTGAATGTAAATAGATATGCATATATCAACAATAAATTTCCTGTAGAAGTATTTACAAATTACAATGGTGCAAGAGAGGTATCTTCAAGATTAACGATACGTTCAGGAAATAGCATTGTATATCAACAAAACATTCGTTTTTCAGATCAGAAGAAATCACAAATTATTACTGCACTCATTCCTGCAAATAATGTAGGTGTGCGTCAGTTTTCTGTGAGTCTTCAACCTATAGAAAATGAAAGAAATAAAAAGAATAATAGTAAGAACTTTGCAGTAGAAGTCATTGATCAGAAAACCAATGTGCTTATTATTTCTGATATTACCCATCCAGATATTGGAATGCTTAAAAAGAGTATTGAAAGCAATAGGTTACGTACGGTTACATTTTCTAAACCTACTGCTGCTATAAATAAACTAAATGATTACCAATTAATAGTTTTATACCAGCCTAATGGTCTTTTTCAACCCATATATCGAGAACTAGAAACTTTAGGTAAAAATAGTATTACTATTACAGGACCAAAGACAGATTGGAATATTTTAAATCAATTACAGTCAGAAGTATATCATGAGGTAACTAATCAAGAAGAAGATATTCAAGGTGTAAGTAATCCTAACTTCTCGACATTTGTTTTAAATGATATTAATTTTTCTGATTTCCCTCCACTGAAAACAAATTTTGGTGATATTACCTTAAAAACAGAAGCAGATATTGCTTTGTATCAAAAAATAGGCACCATTCAAACAGAGGCGCCTTTGCTTGTTACTACAGATCAAAATGGCAAAAGAGGGATCTTTATTTTTGGAGAAGGCCTATGGAAATGGAGAGCTCAAAGTTATGTAGATACGCGTAGTTTTGAGAGTTTTGACAATTTTATAGATAATCTCATTCAATATGCCGCTTCCAATAAACGTAAGAGTAGACTTAATTTAGACTATGACTCTTTTTATTATGGAAATGGATCTGTAAAACTCTATGCACAATACTTTGATAAAAACTATGTATTTGATAATAGAGCTGCATTAACAATTAAAGTAGTTAACAAAGAAACAGAAGCGGTGTACGATGCTCCCTTTTTATTGCAACGTAATGCATATGAGATAGATCTAAGCAATCTTACGCCTGGTGATTATTCATTTACAGTTACAGTACAAAATCAAGGATTAGCTAGATCAGGTTCCTTTACAATAGTTCCATTTGAAGTAGAACAGCAATTTCTAAATGCCAATAAAGTAGCCTTAGCAAAAGTTGCTAAAAATACTGATGGATCACTTTATACAATTTCAAAAATTGATCAATTAATAACTTCATTATTAGAAGATACTAGATATAAACCTGTTCAGAAAAGCACAGAAAATGTTGTACCTTTAATAGACTGGAAATGGCTATTAGGTGTATTAGCATTATTGCTTGCAATAGAGTGGTTTATGCGTAAATACAATGGCCTTACTTAAAACTAAAGATTAACTAAAAAAATAGATTATGGATAAATTACCAAAAATTGGATTACCTATTATCATCATACTAATAATTGCCTTCGTACTTGTAGCAAAATCTGCAGTGACTATAGATTCTGGATATGCAGGTGTATTACATACACTAGGCAATGGTGTTGACTCTGATGAACCTGCTTTAGGGCAAGGACTAAATATTATAGCACCTTGGAATAAAGTAATTGTATATGAAGTAAGACAGCAAGAAGTCCCAGAAAAAATGTCTGTTTTATCTTCAAATGGATTAGATATTATATTAGATGCCTCTGTACAGTATATGCCTGATATCAATAATTTAGGAAAATTACATAATGAAAAGGGAGAAACCTATTTGACTCGTGTTTTACAACCAGCAGTTCGTAGTGCAGCAAGAAGTGTTGTAGGACGTTATACACCAGAGCAATTATATTCAAGTAAGCGTGATGCTATTCAGAATGAAATCTTTGAAGAAACTAAAAAGATTATTGATGATCAATACATTATTCTGAAAAGGATTTTAATTAGAGATGTGACATTACCTCCTACCATTAAACAAGCAATTGAACGTAAATTAAAGCAAGAGCAAGAATCATTAGAATATGAGTTTAGACTCGTAACGGCTCAAAAAGAAGCAGATAAAGCACGTATTGATGCGCAAGGAAAAGCAGATGCAAACAGAATTCTAAGTGCTTCTCTTAATGATCAAATCTTAAAAGAAAAAGGGATTGAAGCTACACTTAGACTTTCTGAGTCGCCTAACAGTAAAGTGATTGTCGTTGGTTCTGGGGATAGTGGTTTACCGCTTATTTTAGGGAGTAACTAACAATATTACTTCTATAGGTTTATAGAACGTTTTACAAAACCATTTGAGTAGACTCTCAAATGGTTTTTTTGTTTTTAAGATATTCATAATCGCTTTTACAGTTAACCCTTGCACTTTTGAAATTACTATTGTAATTAGCTATGCATTCTAATAGTTTTACCATAGTTAATCTTAAAATATAACAATTATGTTAAAAAGTATATTACAATTAGAGGGTGTCAAAAAATTGAAAAAAGAACAACTTAAAAATGTTGATGGAGGATTTACTTCTGACGGAGGAAGTTGGAGTTGTGTGAGAGAAAAAGATGGACAAACAGCAACCTTTTCAACAGGTAGTGACGCAGTAGCTTCAAGTTGGTCAACAGCTTGGGTTAGTTTAGGGTGGCAAACTTTGTGTTTACGTACATCAGAGAGGTAATAAATATCTTACTGTTCAATTTACAGGAGTAATTAATCAGAGTATTAATACTCCTTTTTTTAATTCATTTATTGATCAATAGCGCTTATAAAAGCTATTAAACCAAGAGCTCGCTGTTTATTTAAACAGCATAATAAATTCAACTATCTATTTTAGATGCGCCTTATAGTCTTTGCAAAATAATGTTTCATTAATAAAGAGTATAAACTTCTATTAACAACACTTATACATTTTTTGATTGCAGATATGAAATCACTATTGTACTACTTTTTAATCGTAAGTATTTTTAAGTTATAATCTTAAAAACAATCAAGTTATGTTAAAAAACATGTTATTTCTTAAAGGAGTTAAGCAATTAAATAAAGTACAATTAAAAAATACGAATGGAGGAGTTATTTCTGAAGATCATGCATTTGCATGCATCCGAACGAAAGATGGAGTTAGTCATACATTTTATGGAAATCAAAGTTCAGCATCTGCTACTGCATGGGTAAATGCATGGGGAAGTTTAGGATGGTATGCAAGTTGCACTTTTAATCCATATCATTTAACGTAATACATAGAAACGCTCTAAGAGATGGTTATTGATGTTATCTGAAGTAAGGATAATTATCATTTATAGTAATCACAAATCGAGTCATCTGATACTACATCTGTACATGTGGTTTAAAATTTCAAGACAAAGCAGTAATTAATCATTGTATTAGTTACTGTTTTTTATTTGAAAAGTGAATGGGTACGCTTTCGCGAAAGCGTATAAAGAGTATATATTACTTTAAACCGCGTCTATAGAGCCATAATTTCGCATAACGCATCCATATGGCATAGGAGTGAAGATAGCTTATAACAAGTCCTACAACACCATCTCTAAAGCCCATCTGAACGATATAGTGTTTAAAAAATCCCCAAAAGGGTTTAATGACAAAATGATATACATGAAGACGCCCAGTTTTTTTGTCATAATCTCTTGCTTGCCAAGCAGCATATCGATTTAATTTTTTAATATGACTGTCTAAGGTGATATATGTATTATGATGAAAACGATTCTTTAAGAACCCAACTTTCCCATCGGCTATGATCTCAGCATGCACCATTTTATCTTCGTAAGCACTTTTGCTCTTACGAAATAAACGAATTACTTTATCGTTTTGCCATCCACTATAACGTACACGTTTTCCCATAAAATGGTTGGTACGATATATCCAATAAGCTACAGTGCCATCGGTAGGAGGGTTTTTTAGAATTTCTATAATCTCATCTCTTAACTCAGGAGTAACTCTCTCATCTGCATCTACTAAGAGAATCCATTCATTAGAAGCTTGCGGTATTGCCCAGTTCTTTTGAGAAGCAGAATATTGATATTTACGACGTAAGATCGTATTGGTATATTCTTTGGCAATAGTGATTGTATTATCAGTACTCATGGAGTCTACCACCATTATCTCATCAGCAAACGACACAGATTCGAGCACTTCACGAATATTGTGTTCTTCATTACCAGTAGGGACTATCGCAGTTAATTTTTCCATAAATTTAGTAGGATAGCAAAACTACTAATCTTTTTTATAATTAAAAGTTTATTTTTGCAGTAAACCAATCAAATGCAACAACTACCTAAAATAACGTTGATCATAGCCACCTATAATAATGTAAAATGGTTAGAAAAAGTACTGCATGGCTATAGTAAACAATCCTATAAGGATTTTGAAGTTATTATAGCTGATGATGGTTCTGGAAAGGAAACTGAAGATCTTATAAAATCTTTTCAAAAAGAGTATCCAGTCCCTTTACGACACATTTGGCACGAAGATAAAGGTTATCGTAGACAAACCATACTTAATATATCATTAACTAAGGCTAATAATGAGTATGTTGTTTTTACAGATGGGGATTGTATCCCTAAAGAAGATTTTCTAGAACGTCATGCCAACTATGCCGAAAAAGGAAAGTTTCTATCTGGTGGGTACTGTAAATTAGATATGGATTTAAGTGAAGGCATCACAAAAGAAGATATTTTATCGGGTAATTGTTTTAATGTAGAATGGTTAAAAGAAAAAGGATCGCTAGGATCTTCTCAATATAGAAAGCTTGCAAGCGGAGAGACGGTAGCAAAATTATTAGATGCTGTTACACCTTCTAATGCATCCTTTAATAATTGTAATTCTTCTGCTTGGTTAGAAGATTTACTTCGTATCAATGGATATGACGAACGTATGCAGTATGGAGGTCCTGATAGAGAATTAGGAGAGCGATTAGAAAATGCAGGAATTAAGGGCAAGCAAATTCGTCATAGAGCATTATGTTTGCATTTAGATCATCCTAGAGGATATAAAACAAAAGAATCTTTAGAGCGTAATCTTGCCATAAGAAGAAATACACGTAAAAAAGGATACGCCTATACGTACTATGGTATTAAAAAAGGCGATGATATAGAAGAATGAAAATATTAGTTACAGGAGCAGCAGGTTTTATAGGCTCTCACCTTTGTGAACGTTTAGTCTCTCAAGGACATCAAGTAATAGGAGTAGATAACTTTTCTGAGTACTATGATCCTAGATTAAAAGAAATTAATGCTACAGACATTACAAATGTTGGCGTTACGTTACTTAGAGCAGATCTATTAGATGATTTAAACGCTTTGCTACCTAATGATATTGATATTATTTATCACTTTGCCGCACAGCCTGGTATTTCTGCAACAACACCTTTTACAGATTACGAACGTAATAATGTTCAAGTAACACAGCACTTATTACAATGGGCTATACATCAGAATAAAAACACCCAATTATTTGTAAATATTGCTACGTCTTCTATATATGGATTACATGCTACATCTACCGAAGAAGAAGCACCAATGCCGGTATCTGATTATGGTGTGACAAAACTGGCGGCAGAGCAGTTAGTGTTAGCATCGCAACGCTCTGGAAAACTGAATGCGTGTTCTATTCGCCTGTTTTCGGTTTACGGACCTAGAGAACGTCCAGAAAAATTATATACAAAACTCATTAAAGCTATTTATGAAGGAACCTCATTTCCATTATATGAGGGTAGTGAGCATCATGAGCGTAGTTTTACCTATGTAGGTGATATCATAGATGGTTTAGAAAAAATAATTGAACATCGTACTTCTTGTAATGGAGAAATTATTAATCTAGGAAGTACCGCAGTATATACAACTGGTCAAGGTATTGCATTGATTGAGAAGATCATAGGAAAGAAGGCACTTATAGAAAGAGTTGGGAAACGTCCTGGTGATCAATTAAAGACATCTGCTACTATAGACAAAGCAAAACAATTACTAGATTACAAGCCACATACTGATTTTGAAGAAGGACTTCGAGCACAAGTTGCTTGGTATCAAGAGAAATTTCTTTAATGAATGGTTATTTTAAATAGGTAACTTTATATGTATGTTATAACCTATTAATGAAAATAACAAGAATCATAATTATAACATTACTATCCTTAGCGCTTCCTTTATTGGATATTGTTACGTTTAGACATTCATATGACTTCAATGGTGATATGGGCCCAGATTTCTATGGACTGCCTTTAATCTATAGAACTGAAATCCCTTGGGTAAACTCACTTAGTGGAGATTTCTACATACTAGGTTATTTCGGAAACGTATTTTTTTATAGCATTGTTTTGGTAATTTTCATACTATTAATAAAGAGAATAAAACTAAACGGACTATTTAAGAAGCTGTGGAATGTTAGTTGGATAGGAGCATCAGTTGTTTTAATTTTCTTTGCAGCAATATTTTTTATTATAACAGAATGGAGATTTGAATGGACGAACTCAGAAATATTAAAATATACAAATCAATCTGTTGCTTGTTCTAAAACACTTGAGTTCATCTCAACAGGTGAATAAAATGGGTTACAACACGTTATCTACAAAGTTAGAAACTAACTTATACATACCATGCCGCTTTACGAACACAAGAAAAGAAGAATAACTAAAATGATGACTAACAATAAACTTTCTAAAATTTGTGGGTATGATATATTGAAATTCGAAACGTTTAGGCAAAGAGATACGCTAGATATTGATGATGATACTAATTATTTAATGATATTCTTAAAAGAATTCCCTGAGTTATCTGAACAATTCTTTTCTGGAAAAGAAATATGGGTAAAACCTGAAAAAAAATATTTAGATTTTTTAGAAAATATACTAGATAAAAGATTCTCTGAGTTGGAGAAGAATCATTCATGGAAAACCGAATATTCAGAAGAAATAATTGATTTTATTAGAAAAGGGGGATATATTTCTTTTTATACCTATCGAGATACTGATTATGAAATAAATATTTGGGGTAATAGAAGTAGTCAACTAACTGTGAGATTCTTAACCTTCTATAATTTGTTGAAGGAAAAAAACAATGATTTTGGTATTAAAATAACTCCTAAAAAAGGATTATACGATTAATAAAACAATTCTACTATTATTCAAACTGATCAGAGTACTTAAATGTTATTAGTCATTTAAAGGAAACGTAATTCCAACTGCAAATGCTCCTACAAGCTGTTCAACAGAAGGTTGCAAGTAATACGAAAAACCTATATCAACATTATTGTTTTTTCCAAGCTCTAGTCCAATTGAGAAAGGGATGTGAAATATAATTCCGCTTTTTTCAATAGTATTAAACACTGTTAATGTTTCAAATTTTCCAATAGAAGTTCCTATTCCAATTTCAATGTATGGTGCCACCCAAGGAATTGGTGCACGTACTCTTGCTTTTCCACCAATTAAAAAAGCTTTTGTTTCCGATTTTTCATCAGTCGGGTTACCATTTAAATCTTTTCCATCCGGACTTGTTATTACTAACCCTGCGTATGGCCTAAATTCTACCCAAGAAGTAGCTTTAAATACGAACTCTCCTTGTGCAAAAAAACCATTATTTACTGTTTCATTTGAACTGTTATATGGAACACTAGCGCCATATCCAATTTGAGCATTGATTGATTTTTCTTTAATAAATTGAGCTTTAACAAAGTTTGAAGCTAGAATTGTTATTAATAATATCAGGTTTTTTTTCATAATGTGTTATAACGTTTAACCTATGTTTCGTAATAACTCAAAATGTTACCCATGTATTAATAAAAAATTATACGTTATGAATTTTTAAAAATGAATTGAGTAAATTACTTCGAGACAAGCCTCGGAGCAGTACATCTTTTGGACAATGTTAAAAAAACTATGTAATAGCTATAAATTCATCTAGTTTCTCTAGAATCATTTCAGGTTTTAATAGCGAATAATAATGTTCATGTCGCTTCTTAATATCCTTCAAACTTTTAGAAGTATATAGAGCAGCTTCATAATCTTGTAAGTGAACGACATGATTATGGTCATTTTCATACAATGCCCAAGCGGCTCTACGTATCCAAGGAGAAAAGATAGCAAAGGTAGGTATATCAATAGCTTTTGCCATATTAATCGCACCGCCTTCATTTCCAATTAACGCATCACACTGTGTGGTTAATGCAATAAACTCACGTAAACTTTTTCCGTAGATATCCTTTTGAATATGCTGTTGTGTTTTTTCTGAACACAATTGATATAATGTTTCTACCTGATCTATTTGCTTGGGAATATAATTAAAGAGTAATTGAGCTTGTGTAGTTGCCACAATATGATCTAATAGGGTGGCTAGGTAGGGGAGTGGATACGTTTTGTTTTGAGAACTACCTAGAATCCCTATCATATATAGTTTTTGTTCTGAAGATGTTTTAACACCTGCTAATTTTGCTTTCGCGAAAGCGATCTCTTCTTCAGTAACATATAATTTAGGCTTTAATGCTTTTGGAAAATCGGTAGCAATAGCCTGAAGTAATTTCATACGATTCTCAATCGCGAGTCCCGCTTCAGTTTCGGGTATGTAATGGTACGTATATAGATTTGTATAGAATGTCTTTGTGTACCATTTTTTATAGCCAATGCGCTGTTTGGCTTTTGTGGCTTTGGTAATACGGGCACTCCCAATTTTTGAATACACATCGATGACAATATCATAAGCATGTGGAGCTAACTGTGAACGAAATTGTTTGGCTGCTTTCCTGCTTTTTACCATTTCTGGAGTAAAAACAACCTTTTGATCTATATACGGATTGTTTTCCAGTACAGGTAAGGTGTGCTCGTTAATCAAGTAATGAACAATTGCATTTGGATATTTATATTTTATAGCCTCACAAAGAATAGACGATGTCAAAACATCGCCTATCATTTTGTGTTGTATAATTAATATTTTTTGATCCATATAGAATGTCTATACTGCAACATCATACTCTCTTAATGCATCATTAAGAGATGTTTTTTTATTGGTACTTTCTTTACGTTTTCCTATGATTAAAGCACAAGGCACATTATACTCGCCAGCAGCAAATTTCTTAGTATAACTACCAGGAATCACTACAGAACGTGCAGGAACTCTTCCTTTCATTTCAACAGGAGTATCACCAGTAACGTCTATAATTTTAGTACTCATAGTTAATACTACATTTGCTCCTAAAACAGCTTCTTTTTCTATGTGAACACCTTCTACTACAATACATCTACTACCTATAAAAGCACCATCTTCTATAATCACAGGAGATGCTTGTAATGGTTCTAATACACCACCTATTCCAACACCACCACTTAAGTGTACGTTTTTACCTATTTGAGCACAACTTCCTACGGTTGCCCAAGTATCTACCATGGTTCCTTCATCTACATAAGCACCTATATTTACATAACTTGGCATTAAAATAACACCACTAGAAATGTAAGCTCCATGACGTGCTACGGCATTAGGAACCACGCGAATACCTCTGTTTTGGAAATCCCTCTTAAGTGGAATCTTATCATGATATTCAAAAATCCCTGCTTCTAATGTTTCCATTTGTTGAATAGGAAAATATAGAACCACTGCTTTTTTGATCCATTCATTTACTTGCCAACCATTTTCGGTAGGTTCGGCGACACGTAATGTACCACGGTCAAGCATATCTACTACTTCGCGTATGGCATTAATGGTAACAGGATTTTGTAATTCGGAACGATCGTCCCAAGCTTTTTCAATTAGATTTTGTAACTGATTCATTTCAATTTTTCTTATTATTTTTTATTTATATAGTTCTCAAATTCAGCAAAACTCCTAAACCGAGCTTGTATACTTCCTTTATGATCTATAAGTGCATAGGTTGGGTATGCCCAAATAGATAGATCATAGGTCAATCGTTTTTCTGGTTTTTGCTCCCGAACGTTTACCCATGGATAGTCGTGTTTATCTAGATATCTTTTCCAAAGGTTGAATGTATCATCTCTGGATACTCCTATGAGTTCGATATTATTTTCTTCAAAAATAGCATAGTTTTTTGCAATACGCTTATGATCTGCTAAACAAGGCGGACATCTTACAAACCAAAAGTCTACTAAATACAACTTAGTAGCGTCTAAAGTTATTTCTGTTTTTTGATCATTAATGTCTCCTAATTCATATTGATCAAATTGTACGGCTTCTACATCAAGAATACGTAACATACGCGCTGTCTTATTAAATAAATGCTCTTTTATACTGTCTGTTTGCATACGCATAATTCGGTATACATGATCAATTTTCTCTCTGTGGTTTTGATTTCTCTCTAAATATTCTCCTACGATAACATGAGAAAGGGGAGTGTCAATTGTATTGCGTATTTCAGAAATAAGGAATTTATCAATGGTAGCACTATCTGCAAAGGACTCTCTTAGTTGCTGTAGTTTTGTTGAATATGCCATAGAAGCCATATATAACGATGAACTATCTATACTTTCAATATTAAAATTAGTGCCATCTAATACCGCATTTATAAGTAGTTTTTCTCCATCAAACCAAAATCGCTGGCCAAATTTTTGTCCTCTATTGTAAATAGAGATCTCATAGAAGTCATTGATTTTACGTTTAAAATCTACTTTTACGGTATCGGTATATGGAAGTGTATAACTTTCTTTGTACTGGATATCTGCTATCCTAACACTATCTATTTTCGGTCCAGATTTAATAATGAGATTGATATCCTTAAGATCTAGTTGTGATTTATCAGTCGTTGTTTGATGACAAGCTACGCATAGTAACAGTAGCAGTAAGCTTACAACAGATAAATAACGAAGTTTCATTATGGAGTTCTTAATTTTAAGAATCAAAGATAAAACTTCACAATCGTTTCCAAGAGGAGATTTTCTATAATTTAACAAGTCTATATAATTGTATAAGCGCTTAGTTACTTATACTTAGGTTTTGCTTATTTTTGCACCAAATTTTAGAGATGGCACGCATTATTGCGATAGATTATGGGACAAAGCGTACAGGAATTGCAATTACTGATGAACTTCAGATGATTGCTTCTGGCTTAACGACGGTAGAGACCAAAAATTTAATGTCTTTTTTAAAAGATTATTTTCAGAAGGAGCAGGTAGAGGCCATGGTGATTGGAGAGCCTAAACGGATGAATAATGAAGCTTCAGATGTAGAAGCACACATTATACGCTTTCGCGAAAGCGTACTTAAAACTTTTCCTGATCTAAGAATTATTCGTCAAGACGAACGATTTACCTCTAAAATGGCATTTCAAACCATGATTGATAGTGGTATTGGAAAAAAGAAAAGACAAAACAAAGCCCTTGTCGATCAGATAAGTGCTACCATAATATTACAAGATTATCTCTATAATAAATAAGTATATGATTTTACCTATAGTAGCCTACGGAGATCCCGTTTTAAAGAAAAAAGCAAAAGCTATAACAAAAGAGTATCCTAAGCTTTCAGAGCTTATAGATAATATGTTTGAAACGATGTATGGCGCCAATGGATTAGGACTTGCGGCTCCACAAATTGGACTTTCTATTAGAATGTTTTTGGTAGATACGTCTCCATTTGCAAATGACAAGGAGTTTACAGAAGAGGAGCAGGCTGTATTTAAGGACTTTAAAAAGGTATTTATCAATGCAGAAATTCTGGAAAGTACAGGAGAAGAATGGCCTTTTAACGAAGGATGTTTAAGTATTCCTGGTATTACAGAAGATGTTTTTAGAGAATCTACGATTACTATAAAATACCAAGACGAGAACTTTAAGGAATATACAGAAACGTATGATGGGATTATTGCACGTGTGATTCAGCATGAATATGATCATATTGAAGGTATTTTATTTACAGATAAACTATCAAGCCTTAAAAAGCGTATCTTAAAAGGAAGATTATCAAATATCTCAAAAGGAAAATGTGATGCTGATTATCGTATGCGTTTTCCAGGTATTTCTAAAAAGAGATAGTTGAATAGTTATGAAGTGTTAAATTAATGACAAAGATGTCATTTTCTTTGACAATAAATTTTGATTTTACATTAGGGCAATGCATATTTGCCGACCAATTTTGATATTACAAATTATATGGGATTAGACAAAATATTATCCATTTCTGGAAAACCAGGTATTTACGAGTTAAAAGCACAGACACGCAGTGGTTTTGTAGCAGAGTCGTTATTAGATGGAAAGCGTATTTCTGTGGGATTACGCCATAATGTGAGTATTCTTTCAGAAATCGCAATATACACGCTTACAGAAGAAATTCCATTACGCGAGGTTTTTGAAAAAATCAAAGCTAAAGAAAATGGAGGTCCTACTATAAATCATAAGGTATCTAAAGATGAGCTTGAAGAGTTTTTCTTTAATGTAGTACCTGATTATGATGAAGATCGTGTGTATCCTAGTGATATTAAGAAAGTAGTACAGTGGTACAATATCTTACAAAAGAATGATCTAATGGACTTTTCTGAAGCTGAAGTGACTTCAGACGAGGAAGAATAGTGCATAACTTTTTATAAAAGCACCTAGCCTTTGCAATCTAATTGTAAAGGCTTTTTTAGTTTAGTGGTATTATAAATTAAAATTATAGAATTATGAAAGCAAATGTACAATATAATGATTTTACAGGAACAGCTTCGGCAGATATTTCAGATAGATTAGGAGCTGGTGGTGGTGGTGATATGGAAGGTTTAGCTAAAGTTTTTAATATAGATGAAAACCGATTTAAACCAGTAGGCATTTCTCTCTATGGAGTAGGAGGTTTTATAGTATCTCTAATCTGTGTTGACAATGAAAAAAGCACTGATGAAAAAGAACATATTGTTAAAATGTCTTGCAATATTGATAATGAAAAAGATATTATTGATATAATTTTTAAAAGATTAAATATTGTCCTTTATGATAAATACGATAAGAAGTACTCAAATTTAGACTATGATGAAGAAGTTAGATATTCTGATTTTCATTAATTTAAAATAGTAAGTAAGACTGCTTTCTTACCCTATTAATTACACAATATTTATATAGTATATATATTCTCAAAATTTTCATATCACGTAGATTGAAGTGTTTGATAGAAAGTACAAATCCCTCGATGTAGATCGGGATCTCATGATATCACTTTAGAATGCTTATTAGATAGTATTTCACAGCCGAATATATCTTTTCCCCAACCCTAAAGGGTGGATATATTCTAGGAAGATTAGCATACTTTGAATTTTCACACCCTTTAGGGTTGGGGAATGAAAATTTAGGGATCAAGAACTGATATTTTAAAATAATTAGTAAATAATCTAAATTAATTATGAAAAGAAAGTGTATGTATTTTGTTTTTGTGATTTTATTATTTTCCTCTACATTAATTAAAGCACAAAATTCTAAAGAATTAAAAAACATTGAACTTGACAGTACTTTTATCACACGATTTACTGAAGATATTGCAAAGGAAAAATATATTAAGAATTCAAACTTAAAAGTAGAACTTATTGATTCTTGTAATAGTTCCATTCATTGTGGAACAATGGCTTTTGCATCTGTAAGTAAGGTGAAAATTTTAGAAGGGATATACCAGAATGATACAATACTTGTAGCTGAGCTATGTCGAAAGGTATATTACACTCGAAAAAAGATATATAAATTAAACTATGAGTCTTCACCAAATTTCAGTGTGATTTTATGTCATGGAAATTCATATAATGCCGATTATAATTTAAAAGCTGAAAATGATTATTATCTAACTTTTGGAAGTCTAAAAAAGGTAATTAATGCAAATAATTCAAACCAATGAAAATAGGGAAGAAGTTTAATCAATTGACCAAAAGTGAATACATTCACTACATCAATCAATATAAAAAGTATACAGACTTCAATACCTTAGGCATGTACCGATCTATATGCGAAAATGAGAAACTAACACTGGATGATCGTATAGAAATACGAGATTATGCACATATGACTTTTAAAAAGACCTTTAATTTTTATCAACTTAAAGATCCTAAAACATATTTTGATCTTACTATATTAGGAATGGAATTAACCATTGCTGATGAACAAAAAATTTGGTCAGATATTAGAACCAATCAGCAGAAGATTTTATCAGAAAAGAAAATCAAACATCGGAGTATTGGTGTTTACTCAAAACATGATTGTGGTTATGAAGAATGTCCTTATAATGGAGTGATGATTAAAAAAGAGTCTCGCCTTACTGAAGATATATTATGGTTTCATTCTGATAAAAATGAATACACCGCAAAAGAAAAAGCGTTAAGAATTAAAAAACAACGCAAAGACATACATAAAATAATTAGAGACGAGTTGGATTTTTAAATTAATTGAAGAATGAAATTCTTGTCATGGATATTTAATAAACGAAACCCTTTATCAAAAGAGAAGTGGTCTGAAACTTTAACCAAAGTTGTTAAAGCAGAAAATCAAGAAGATCTCAGACTTCCTGTTATACTTTTTGATAATGATATAGCATGGGAGTTTGAAGTTTTTAATACGTTAGAAGGTTTAGTAGATAGATCTATTTACTCTCATTGGGGAGGACTTACACCGAATGATTCACAACTAAATGCAATCATTGTCGATTCAAACGGAGTTATTTATAAAATTGATAATGATCGTTATAATGAAGACTTAAAAATTGGCTATTCGTTTCCTATAAGGCAAGAAAAAGAATTTTCTCTTGAAGAAATAAAAGCTAAAATAATCATAGGAAAAAATGAGTATTTAGAAGTTTTTGATCCTGATTCTAAAATTGAAATTTTAAATGGTATAGAACTCGTTAATAAATCTACTACTATAATTGAGGTAATTGATTCTGTAAATAGTAATTTGGATTTTTATAAATTAAAATAAGATTTCCGCTGGAGTTTATGCTGAGCGTAGTCGAAGTACGGAAATGAAATATAACTATGAACACAAGACAACAACAACTAGACGCCATTGATAGACTCTTAACCATAATGGATGAACTCAGAGTAGGATGTCCTTGGGATAAGAAGCAAACCATGCAGAGTTTACGTCATTTGACTATAGAAGAAACCTATGAGTTAGGTGATGCAATTTTAGATAATGATCTAGAAGAAATTAAGAAAGAGCTCGGAGATTTGTTGTTACATATCGTGTTTTATGCTAAAATTGGAAGTGAAACTAAAGATTTTGATATTGCCGATGTGGCGCATAGTATTTCAGATAAATTGGTAGACCGTCATCCACATATATATGGAGATGTTGAAGTAGCAGACGAAGAAGAAGTACAACGCAACTGGGAAAAATTAAAACTTAAAGAAGGGAAAAAGTCTGTGTTAGAAGGTGTTCCTAAAAGTCTACCTGCGATGGTAAAAGCGAGTCGCATTCAAGATAAAGTGGCTGGGGTAGGGTTTGATTGGGAAGAACCACAACAAGTTTTTGAAAAACTTCAAGAAGAACTAGGGGAGTTGCAAGAAGAAATAAATGCCAACAATCAAGAAAAAATTGAAGCCGAATTCGGCGATGTACTCTTCTCTATGATTAATTATGCGCGATTCTTAAAAGTAGATCCAGAAAGTGCTCTAGAACGTACCAATAAGAAATTCATAAAACGATTTCAGTATTTAGAAAGTAAAGCGGCTACCTTAGATAAAAAGTTAAGTGATATGACACTTGCCGAAATGGACGTATTCTGGGAAGAAGCAAAGAAGCTATAGATTATTTAGTCATTTCTATAGTTAAATCTTTAGCTTTTTGAAGTTGCTCATCTTGATGTGCTAATTTTAAAGTTTTTATCTGTGTATAAAGGGTATTCCAGGGTTCTGCATTTATCTTAAAAATGTCTTTTGTTTTACCAACAGTATTTTTGTACTTAATTGAAAATCCATTAAAAAAATCTATTTTAATAATATCTTTGATAGCTATAGTGACTTCCTTCTTACCTTTTAGTATTGAATAACTTTTAATAGTCACATTTTCATCATTCATTAATACTTCAAGGATGATTTTTTCTTCATTAAACGTTGAGTATACAGGGTAAATAAGATATAGTAACCAGATATACCATTCGGTAGGTTTAATCTTATTGAATAATAATATCAATAAACTCACAAGGAATAGGCTAGCAAGAAATCTTAGTAAAAAATCTATTTTACAATTTTTAATTAAATGATCATTCATCTAGAAATTATTATCGAGACATCCTATTTTTCCTTTTTAGTAAGATGTTCTTTTATTTCAGAAACCTCTTGAAGTAAGTGGGTAACAGAAGCATCAATTTTTACTAATGCTTTGGCAGTCATCGAAGCTCTTGTTTTTTCATCCTCATGAATATACTGTAGTTCAGGTTCATTTAAATCTGTTAGTGGCTTTAACATATCACCCTTACCAGTCAGTAGCCATTCAATATTTAATACAGGATATTTCTCTACAATAAGCTCTATTTTTTCAAGACTAATACTTCTTGTGATATTATTGATATAACCATTAGAAGCATTGATTGATCGTTCAAAAGCTTTTATTGTTGTCTGCTGAGACTTTACAAATAATCGTGTCCTATCCTTTATACTCATATATCTATATACATTCTATACAAAATAGAGTAATAATCTTTTTTTTATCTAATTATTAGAGTGTTGCTCTATTTTTTGCTTTGTATTGCGAACTGTTGCACAAAGTAATAAATAATAACATAAAAAGTAACACAATAGCATTTTATAGCACATTATTGAAAAATGTATAACTATTTTAAAATCAACTATAAAAGTTTAAAACAGGTTTTTAGAAAAAATAAATACAATAAATAATACGCTATTCAACCAAGGTACCATTAGATACTAAAACGCGTTCAGTAAATAATAGGATTAGCCTGCTTACCAGCAGAGGCAAGTTCGACTATAGATAAGTTTTACTTTCCCTTTTTTGTAAGTTGCTCTTTTATCTCAGAAACTTCGTTTAATAAGTGCGTGACAGAAGCATCAATTTTAACTAATGCTTTTGCAGTAATAGAAGCTCTTGTAGTTAGGTCTTCATTGACATATTGAGATTCAGGTTCATTAATATCTATTAGTGATTTGAGCATATCGCCTTTGCCAGTAAGTAACCATTCAATATTTAGTAAGGGATATTTTTGTACGATAAGCGCTATTTTTTCAAGACTAATACTCCTTGTAATATTATTCATATATCCATTAGAAGCATTAATTGATCTCTCAAAAGTCTTCATAGTGATCTCTTGAGATTTCACAAATAACTTAGCTCTATCATTGACATTCATACGTAAACACCTCATTTAAAATAGAATAATACTCTATTTTATTTTGTAATATTAGAGTAATGCTCTATCTTTGAGTACTCTAGAGCAAACTGTTGCACAAAGTAATGAATAATAACATAGATAGTAAAATAAAGGAACGTAAAGAGCTTAAATCCAAACTTGGTTATGGTGATATTGTAAAGATAGCAGCCCTAGCAGATACTGAAAGGACGACAGTTCACAGATGGTTTAAAGGAGAAACCGATAACCCAGATATTGCACTGGCAGTAGATGGCTTAATTGCACTTAAAACACAAATTGTATCAGAAAGACTTAAAAAATTAGCAAATAAAAAATAGCATAACACACTATTTGAAATGGAAATATTCTTTTAGTAGCATATTTATAAATAGCACCCTATAAAGACTATACTAAATAGCTGCTTTTTTTGAGAAACACTCAATATGTCTATTCTCAAAACCAATGTACAATACATAGCGTATAAAGCACCACATTATGCGCTATTGTGTTGTACTAATGAAACATATAATCACATCACTTTTGTATAGTAACACTTAAATATCCAAACCTCGTATGCTTGTATTATTTAGTACATTTTCTACCACAATTTATACCCCTAAAGTCATAGATTGTTCTATTAAGAAACTAAACAAAGAACTAGTTACTCTTAAAAATAAAGGACAAGAAATTCGTATGAAATTGATGCCAATGCTCGCAGATCCTATACCTGAAAATGATATTAGTAAAAAGCTAAAGCGTTATGCCATGATCACTAAAATGCAACAACAAGATCAATACAATCAAGAATATATCAAAACACTTTTTACAAATTGTGATTGGCCTAAAGCATTGAGTAAAGAAGCCCACACATCAATTTATCTCATATTGCAGCACAGTGATGATGCTTTAATGCGTATGTATTACCCTAAAGTAGAAGAGATGGTTACTTTAGGATACCTAGATCCTGATGATGCTGCAACAATGTTTGATCGATTACAAATGAATGCAGGATTACCACAACGCTATGGTACACAAACTTTTGAAAATACCAATAATCAAAGTGCAGTTTGGCCTATTGAAAACTTAGAAAAAATATCCCATTTACGAGCTACAGTAGGACTTTCTGATATGTATGATTATATCAAAGAAACTAAAGATCGCATAGGTGTAGCTATTGTTTGGGACAAAACGCTTACAGTACAAGACGCGATACGATTTAAAAAATAAGAGGTACGCTTTCAAGGAGTAAAACGACGTAGAAGTTTATACTGAGCTTGCCGAAGTACGAAAGCGTATACATCAACCATATATGTATATACCATAATCTTATTAAAAAATACGTAGTTTTACCTATACTAAAAATAGAATTCTCAATTAGATTTGTTAGATAACCGATTGTTTGTCATACATTCATACAATTAAAATAACCCTATAATCTAATATATCAATGAGTTATCTATCGTTTAATAACCCAAATAGAAGACAGGAAGTCTCTAGAAAAAGAAGTCAAGCACCAAAGGGATCTATGCGTAAAGCATTTTCTGATTGGCTTATCAAAAATCATGGAGATGATTATGCTTCTGAATTATCAAAACAGCGTTTGCAAACAAAGAGCGGCCTTACGAAATTACGCGGCAGTCAAAAAACAACAGATACACCCGTAGTTGGAATTGTTGGTGGCGGATTTGCAGGATTATACTCAGGGCTCATCCTTCAATCTTTAGGAATAGAATGTGAAGTGTTTGAAAGTACTGACCGTGTAGGAGGAAGAATAGATACTTGGTATTCTACAAAATATGATGCAAAAAATCCAGATACAGCATGCTTATATGGAGAAGTAGGAGGAATGCGTATTCCGCAGTTTTCACCTGATATGTTACCAGTTCAGCATTTAGGATTATCCCTTAATGCCGTTCTTAAGCGTAACAAATTAGTCGATAAAATGGTAGAGTGGCGTAAGTTTTATTATGATTCAGATGTACAACGACTACGCTATAATAATATGGAAGCTCCTATTATTAAACAAAATGCTGCATTAAATGATCTTAATTTTGGAAAAAACAAAGGAGGTGATCTTTCTGAAGTTTGGGTAACACCCACTTCAAAACATTCTAAAGGAGAGCCATATTTACCTATTAATATGGTTCTTGAAAAAGTAAATGGTCCATTTATGGATGCTTTTAGAGATGAAGATTTTGACAAGGCTTTTGAAAAATTGATGAAGTTTGATAATTACTCCATGTGGGGATACTTAACAAATGTATTTAAGTTAGAAGACCTCGATGAGTATTATGATCCGAAAATGGGTAAAAAGAAAGATCATTTGCCATATAATGTAGCGAGCTACTTAGAAACATTAAATGTAGGTACTGGAATGTATTCAGTCTCTTTTGTAGAAATGGTATTGGCTTTATATGATTGGGAAGGTAGTATGAACCCTTATGATCACAGTGATCCAAATATCTATATGATTACTATGAATAAAGGGATGCAGCATTTTCCAGATGCCTGTAGGTCGGTATTAAATTTAGAAGAAGGAGTGCTTCCTGAAGATGGTCATAGAGCTCAGGTTGAAATTGGAATGAAGAAAGGAGAAGATGGACAAAAAGGGTATTCGCCTACCAATTTAACCGAAGATGCGCAACCACCATCAACAGTACCTCCAGCAGATCCACCAAAACCAGTTCCTGGAAAACCATCCCAACCAAAACAACGCGTGTTTATGAATCATAGAGTAGTGCAGGTTGAATATGATCCAACACTATATGATACCAATGGAGGAGTACGATTAAAAATAAATGCAGCAAAAGGAACTAAAAAAGAAACCCTTACTAAAGAATATCCATATGTAATTAGTACACTTCCAAACGGAGCATATTTGAGTGGAGAACTGAAAACAAACTTCTTTGATAATTTATCTTTCTCTAAAGCACGTGCTATAAGAGAATGTAATTATATGCCATCATTTAAAGCATTTATTACCTTTAAAGACCAATTCTGGGCAAGACTTGGAGAACGTCAAGGTAAAGGTCTTGGAGTTGGCACATCAGATAGATCTAATAGGCAAATTGTATACCCATCATATGGATATGAAGCAGAAGGTGGGGTTTTACAAATATATTGTTGGGCACAAGATGCAGAACGCATGGGAGCACTTTCTGATGAAGAACGCGTGAATGAATGTTTAAAAGGCATTGCCTATTTATATCCAGAAGCAGAGGCAGATGTGTATGGATCATTTGCAGGCTACAAACCAGAAGAAACGACTAAAACATGGTTTTGGGATAATCATGCTGGAGGAGGAGCCTTTGCTTTATTTGGTCCAGGACAGTTTACAAACTTATATCAAACCTTATTAACTCCTGAATTTGATGGACACTTAAATATAGCAGGGGAGTGCTGTTCTGTTCACCATGGTTGGATTGTAGGAGCATTAGACTCTGCATATAATGCAGTAAATAATATTCTGCATCAGATGGGTGAAAAAGATAAAATAAAAACAATGGAAAAAATGTGGGGTAGACTTACAGCTCCAGATGTAGCCATAAAATAAACCTATTGTCATCCTGAGCTTGTTGAATGAATCTTTATTTTCAGATCGGTTAACATTTCAACAGGCTCAGTATGATAACATAAAGGTGTTTTTAAACATCTTTATGTTTAAAAAGATAAATCTCCTATATAGTCCATTGACTTCAGTGAGGATCGTTTTAACCACCTATTTCATCTTCAATAATAATAGCTCTACCAACTACATCATCCTCTATTACAATGTCTTTGCCTCCATAGATAACTTTTAGGTTATCAATTCTTTCGTTTTTAAATTGTTCTAACATAATATATTTTTTAAGATTACATATAGAAGAGTATTTAATCTATAATTGTTACCCAAATACTATTATTAGACATCTTACAACTAAATAATTAGTTTAAACTAATTATTTAGTTATATTTGTTTTAAAGTCATTAAAAGCCTAATAAATAATGTTTATAAAACAAATAGGAATCCTAGGAGTATTGTATTTTTTTTCTAGTTGTATACTAGCACAAGAAATACAACCAAGTGCTCAATTACAAGCGGCCTACAGGGCAGAAGGATCATTACAATTAACAACTTCAAAAAGTCTTTTTGAAAAGGTGAGTGTAAATGACAAATCCACAAAAGAAGAGAAATGTAAAGCACTTAGATCTTTGGCAATACAAGATTGGAAATTTTATAAAGATAAAGAGACTGCTTATAAAAGATTAATAGTAGCAGATAGTATTGGAGATTATAGATCTGAAACGTGGATTATAATAAGTAGAATTGCGCAAGAAGCAGGAGAATATGAAAAAGCACTTCATGCTGCAAAAACATCTGAGCAAATTGCAACCTCAAATGCAGATAAACAATATGCAAAATATAAGTATAGCAATATAGTTCTTACACAGGCAATTACACAATACGATGCAAATGCTACTATTAATACCACAGCACTTAAAGAAGCATCTATGATGCTTCAAGAGGTATTAGCAGTAAATCCAACCAATGTGAATGCTGCAAATGTTTTAGTAGGAATTTCACTATTACTTGAAGATGGTGATACAGCATTAAAAGCTTGGCTAGCATATTATAGGTTTGCAGACATATCTAGTGTGTACGACTATTTAAAAGAACCCGCAATAACCCTTGAAAAGATTCTTTTAAAATGGAATAAAGAAGCATTAAATAATGATGATAAAATAGCATTGGTAAAAGCTTTAGCGCAATCTCGTTTTTATACATATGCAAGATTGATGGCTATAAACTTCACTAGCAAAGGAAATACGTTCCTGAAAAATAATGTTGACTTACAGCATATTATTGGTTATGCAAATCATTTAGAAGAAGTTAAAAAGTACACAAATGAGTACTATAGAAAAATGACACTAGATAAAGGAAGTACAGAAAAGTATCTTTCATTTATAACGGATACTAGTGAAGAATTATATGAGAAACTAACCGCTACTGAAACTGTAAAAGATACTTTTTCCATGCAAAACTTCAGGAGTTTAATCAGATCTAAATTTGGTACAGTCGCTATGATAGGAAGAACAAGTAGTTCTAATATCATGGGATTGGTTATGGGACAAATTGTAAACGAACGTGTTCGTGAAGTAGAACAATACGGTCACAGTGCAGCGTTTAATTTTACAGAATTAGATATGATGGTCTCTAATGGATACCCAAGCTGGTATTGGGAAGATAGGGGAGCAGGAGGTTTTGCGATACGAGGAGGCTTTCTAAGAGTAAAAAAAATGTTTAAATACCTAGGAATTAGTGCATGGGAAAGTGTTACTGACGCTGTAAAAAGAAAAAAAGCTGAAAATAAAATACGTAAAACACTATTAGAGTCATCAATATCTTCAGATAAAAATACAGTATTAGCAGGGCTTGCTAGTAAATTAGAATTAGATGCTCTAGACCAATTGTATAAGGAACTCCTTCAAGAAGGATATACAGGGATTACATTACAATTAAAATTTATAGAGCAATACGATCTCTACAGAGATAATGCAACCATGTTTGCACATGAAGGTAGGCACTCTTTAGATAGAATTGTATTACAAGAAGCTTATACAGCACTAGGAACCGCTACAATTGAATATAGAGCTCGTTTGTCACAAATTGTATTTAGCGAATCTCCAAAATTAGAACTAGCAAATATGGTTTCAGGTACAGGAACTACAGGAAGCGGTATGGCAAATACAATGATTGTAGAAGTCGCTGAAGAATGGATAAAAACAAATACTTCAAAAATAAATGGATACGACAAAAATAAAATTCCTATTGCACAATTGTATCTATTAACAAATGATCAAATAAAGTCTATCTACAGAAATGTAGATCCGTTTTACAAGAAAGAATAGTTATGTTTCTATGTACGCTTTCCTGCCCACCGGCAGGCAGGTTCACGAACGCAGTGAGAGCGAAGCGGTAAAGTGTATAAAGAATAATTCGCATAGAAATTTCTATATTTGTGTATACATTACACAATATGACTGAGCAAAAAATCAAGCTTTCTGTAGATGCAGTAGTTTTTGGATATGAAGAAGGGGTGATTTCTGCATTACTTATTCAGCGTAAATACAATCCTTTTAAAGGTAAATGGGCTATTCCTGGTGGATTTGTTTTAAATGATGAATCTCTTGAAACTGCTGTAGAACGTGAGTTACAAGAAGAAACAGGTGTCAAAATTAATTATTTGGAACAACTATATACTTTTGGCGCAGTAGAAAGAGATCCTAGAGGTAGGGTAGTAACAGTTGCATATGTAGGTCTAGTCAGACCAAATACATTCAAAATAGTTGCTTCTACAGACGCCGCAGAAGTACAATGGTTTACGCTAGATAAACTTCCGGAACTTTCTTTTGACCATCAAAAGATTCTCGACATGGCTATTGCTAGATTGCAAGCTAAGATCACCTATGAACCTATAGGTTTTGAATTATTAGACAAGAAATTTCCTTTTTCAGACTTAGAAAAATTATATACAACCCTCTTAGGAAGACCTATCGATAGACGTAATTTCAGAAAGAAAATTTTAAGTTTAAATGTACTTGATGAACTGGATGAAAAAGTATCGAAAGGATCAGGTAGACCTGCCAATTTATTCCAATTTAACCAAAAACGGTATTTCGAATTAAAAAAAGAAGGAATTATTTTTGAAATTTAATTACTGTAAATCAATAAGTTAATATGTTTGTGTCAAAATAACGCAAATAAAACTTGCACGCTCTTTTTGTTCATTTTATATTTGCGTCATATTTACACAAATAGATGTATAAATAACAACAAAATGAATAGTATATTAATAACAGACGGGTACAAGACAGGACATCATCAACAATATCCTGTAGGAACAGAAGAAGTGTATTCTAATTGGACACCAAGAAGCAATACATATGCTCCAAATGGATGTAAGAAAGTTGTTTCATTTGGACAACAATATGTATTCCAATGGATACATGATTATTTTCAAGATCATTTCTTTTCAAAACCAAAATCAGAAGTTTGCAAAGAAATTAAAGAAGAGCTGTCATTATACCTAGGAACAGATTATGATGTAACGCATTTTGAACAATTACACGAGTTGCAATATTTACCTATACGAGTAAAATCATTGCCTGAAGGAGTAGAGGCGCCTATTCGCATTCCAATGATTACGATTGTAAATACACATAAAGATTTTTATTGGATTACTAATTTTTTAGAAACTATCATATCTACGATGTTATGGCAACCTATGACATCAGCTTCAATTGCATTACAATATAAACGTATATTCAAACATTGGGCATTGCTTACTGATAAAGAACATGTTGATTTTATAGATGTTCAAGGTCATGATTTTTCGATGAGAGGTATGGGAGGATTACAAAGTGCGTTAGCATCAGGAATGGGACATGCATCAGTATTTTTAGGATCAGATACGTTGCCTGTAATAAAAGAATTACGAACGTACTACAAGGCTGAAGGATTTGTAGTAGGATCAGTAAATGCAACAGAACATTCTGTAATGTGTGCGGGAACAAAAAATGATGAGATAAATACTTTTAGAGCATTAATGAACACATACCCAACAGGGATCTTATCTATAGTAAGTGATACTTGGGATTTATGGAAGGTAGTAACAGAGTATCTTCCTATCCTGAAAAATGAGATTTTAGAAAGAGATGGAAAACTTGTAATTCGACCAGATAGTGGGGACCCCGTAACTATTATTTGTGGAGAAAACATACAATTAGGGGGTAACACTCCTCAAAAAAAAGGAGTTATTGAATTGCTTTGGGACGTATTTGGCGGAACCATAAACAAGCAAGGATTTAAAGTTTTAAATCCGCATATAGGAGCTATTTATGGTGATAGTATTACGATAGAAAGAGCAGAAAAAATTTGTAAACGTTTACACGATAAAGGATTTGCAAGTACTAGTGTGGTGCTAGGAATAGGGTCTTTTACATATCAATTTAAAACCAGAGATACCTTTGGATTTGCAATGAAAGCTACTTCGGTGGTGGTAGCAGGAAAACGCAGAGAGATATTTAAAGACCCTATTACCGATAATGGTATTAAGAAATCAGCAAAAGGACTATTAAAAGTGATTAAAGTAGGGGATACCTATGAATTAAGAGATCAAGTAACAGAACAAGAAGAAAAAGAAGGCGTATTAAAAACTATTTATGAAAATGGTGTTTTTAAAAGAGTAACAACCTTAGAAGAAATTAGAAACCGAATTAACCAATTTATATAAACGACTCCCTATGTCATACACTATAAAACAATTTAAAGACGGACAAGTAACGGCTAGTATACAAACCAAAGGAGATTTAAACATTTCATTTAGAGGTAATACTTATGAAGAACTATTTACAATAGCTTCTATAAAAGAAGCTTGGGATGCAGATCATACTTTAGACAAAACCGTTACGTCTACTCTTACCATATATTGTTTGATAGGGCAACGATCAGATAGACGTTTTTATGAGAACGCATCTTTTGATTTAAAAGTCATCACAGGCTTTATAAATAGTATGGAGTTTGATTGTGTACGGATATTACATCCACATAGTGATGTATCCTTAGCATTGATTACCAATGCAGTACAAATAGATCATTTTGAGTATGTTCAAAAAGCGTATAATGCGATTGGAAATCCAGTTCTGGTAAGCCCCGATGCAGGTGCTTATAAAACAACACATCGTATTGCAGAACGATTAAACGCAGATTTAATTCCTTCTAATAAAGTACGTATAGACGGGAATCCAATGATTAATGTACAAGGTAATGTAAAAGATAAAAAATGTCTTATTGTAGATGACATAGCTGATGGTGGACGCACCTTCAAATTATTGGCAGATGCACTTAAAAAGCAAGGCGCTTCAAAGGTATTTTTATATGTTACCCATGCACAATTTAATTATGGATTTGACGAAATAAAACAACGTATTGATCATGTGTATTGCACCAATAGTTATAGAGATATAGATGATCCATTTGTAACGCAATACAATGTGATATAAAAGTATAAATACGATATACGCTTTCGTGAACCTGCCTACCGGTAGGTAGGAGCGTACAAAAGAGTAGTAAAATGAAATACACCATAGAAACCATAAAGATTCAATATAGTACGCAAAAAGAACTCCTAAAATATGTCTTCTTTTGGGGACACACACCTTCCAAAAATGGAAATACTACTAAAAGTTGTTTTAGTCAATGGTGGGAACTTGATTTTGAGGTGAATGGAGTCATTTATAAAACTGCAGAACACTGGATGATGGCAGGGAAAGCTCAATTATTTAATGATACTGTTATTCTTGAAAAAATAATCAATGCCTCACACCCCCATCAAGTAAAAAAGTTAGGTCGTAAAGTATCTAATTTTGATCCAGAGATTTGGGATGCACATAAATACCAGATTGTAAAAGAAGGAAACTATCATAAGTTCTCTCAACATTCTAATTTGAAAGAATTTTTAGTAAACACAGGAAATAGAATCTTGGTAGAAGCAAGTCCATTTGATCCTATTTGGGGGATTGGTTTAGCGCAAAACAAACCCAATATTGAAGATCCAAATACTTGGAAAGGAGAAAATCTTTTAGGATTTGCATTGATGGAAGTAAGAGATGAATTAATAAAAGAACACTAACAATGATACTTGAAGGAGCTATAGGAGATGCATACGGAGCAGGATTTGAGTTTGCAAACAAGCATAAAATTGATTGTTTCAATTCTCTTACAACCTATGAAACTCATGAGCTTTTTCCTGAAATAAAAGGAAGATACACAGATGACACACAGATGTCAATTGCATTAGCAGAGTTAATAATTTCTGGTGACGACTGGACTCCTATCAATATTGCAAATGCATTTGTAAATACTTTTAAGAGAGATTCTAGAAGAGGGTATGCAAAACGATTTTATTCTTTTTTATCAGAAGTGAAAAATGGCCAAGAGTTTTTAAATAAAATTATAAATAAAAGTGATCGAAATGGAGCAGCTATGCGAGCATATGTAATAGGCGTATTTACAGATGAATCAGAAGTTATAGAAAAGTGTAGTATCCAAGCTGATTGTACCCATGGAACAAAAAGTGCAATTGTATCAGCAAATGCAATAGCGCTTATAAGCCATTATTTTATATATGGTAAAGGCAAAAAAGATACAATTATTGAATATATAAATGATTTACAAAAAGGAGAATGGACAGGAAAATGGACAGGAGAAGTTGATATGTCAGGAATTAGTACTGTAGAAGCAGTGTTGTCTTTATTAAAAACCGATATGTCATTAAAAGAAAGGTTAAAAGCTAGTGTTGCATTTGGAGGTGATGTAGATACCGTCGCATCATTAGTACTTGCTATTTCAAGTTTGGATAATACCATAGAAAATGATTTGCCTTTTTTCTTGATGAATGATCTTGAAAATGGGACTTATGGAAAAGATTTTTTAAAAGATCTGGATAAGAGTTTGAAAAAAATATAAAATGATTAGGTTCGCTTTCGCGAAAGCGAACTTCTGAGAATCAAAACCATAGGAAGAACAAAGCGATAAAGCGTATAAAGAAACACTAAACGTGTTTAAAAAATAAAACAATGAATACAAAACATATAAGTAAATTTCTAAGTCTCGTACTTAGACACAATCCTGATAAGATTGGAATTACACTCGACGCACAAGGATGGACAGATGTAAATATATTGCTCCAGAACATGAATAGACAAGGGAAAAAGGTAGATTTAGAACGTCTAAAAGAAGTGGTCGCTACCAATGATAAAAAACGATTTGCATTTAATGAAGATCTCACCAAAATCAGAGCAAGTCAAGGGCATTCAATTTCGGTTGATTTGAAGTATGAGGCAATTACGCCTCCTAAATTTCTATATCACGGTACAGTTCCTAAGTTTATGAGAGATATCCAACAGAAAGGATTACTAAAAATGAGTAGACTACACGTACATTTAAGTGAAGACAGAACCACTGCAATGCGTGTAGGTGCAAGAAGAGGCGTTCCAACCATTCTTGTTATCAGATCAGGAGCAATGCATCAAAATGGGCATGAATTTTACAAATCAGAAAATGAGGTTTGGTTAACAGATCATGTTCCCGTCGAATATATTAATTTCAAATAAAATGAAAGTCAAACTTGTATATATAGAAGATACTTTAGGAAAAGAATGGAACACCTACTTTTCTGATTGTAAAGATGTAGAAATCATTAAAGGAGATATCACATTGCAAAAAAGTGACGCTATTGTGAGTCCTGCAAATTCATTTGGATTTATGGATGGCAGTTTAGATTATGTATTATCCGAACGTTTTGGGTGGCATCTTCAAGAGAATCTTCAAAAGCAAATTTATGATTCTGATGAAGGAGAACTCCTAGTAGGACAAACCATTACTCTAGAGACAGGAGATTCAGAAGTTCCTTATTTAATTTCGGCCCCTACAATGAGAGTGCCTATGAATTTTAATATTGCAACATCAGTAAACCCTTATTTAGCGATGAAAGCAATCTTAATTGCTTGTAAAAAGCATGCTAAAATTGCATCTGTGAGTATTCCAGGGCTATGTACAGGGTGTGGAAGAATGCCATATCATATTGCTGCGAAACAAATGTTTTTAGCCTATGAAGAAATCATTTTAGGAAAAAAACGAATTTTTAAAGAATTTGGAGATGCACAACGATTCCAATATGAACTTAATGAAAATGGGTTAATTTGGCATCATTAGAATATATAAACAATGAAACGAACATTAGTCATAGGAGACATACACGGCGGATATAAAGCGTTGCTTCAAGTATTGGACAGAGCAACAGTAACAACAACCGATACATTGATCTTTTTAGGAGATTATGTAGATGGATGGAGTGAATCTGCACATACTGTAGAGAAATTAATCCAACTTTCTGAAACCAATAAATGCATATTTATACGAGGAAATCACGATGTATGGTGCGGTTTATGGCTTGATAAAGGAGCTACAAATCCAGTTTGGTTAGCACACGGCGGTAAAGAAACCATGGCAAGCTATATACAAACAGGTCTATTGACAGATGATCGTCATCGAGCATTTTATAATAAACTGGAAGATTACCATATCGATTCAGAAAACAGATTGTTTCTTCATGCTGGATTTACCTCTATGCATGGCGTTGGAAAAGAAGAATATGATTCTAATTATTACTGGGATAGAACCTTGTGGGAAGCTGCGTTATTAGCAGAACATATAGCGCCAGAGATTCTTAAAAAAGAACCCCCACAGCGTTTTACACATTATAAAGAAATATTTATTGGGCATACACCCACAACAAATTATAAACAAGACACCCCTATAAAAGCACATAATGTATTTAATGTAGATACCGGAGCTGCTTTTAAAGGTAAACTTACCATTATGGATATAGCTACTAAAGAATTCTGGCAAAGTGATGCCCTGCCAAGTCTATATCCAGACGAAAAGGGGAGAAATTAAAATAACAATGCAAAAGTCATTACGAAAAATAACAGCAAAAGAAACGCTACAATACACAGAACAGGGTTTCTATATAAATAAACATCAAGAAAAAGTTGATATAAAAGCAATACAACAACAAGCGGTTGAACGCACACGATTTTATACAACTGAAGATCTGAACACTATCATAGATACTACGGAGTTAAATAAAACATTCTCCACTCAATTTGAGGTCATAGAAGAGACAACGATACAAAGTATTTTACGAACGGTATCTGAAGGGTATTTAAATCCTATGTGTTTAAATTTCGCTTCCGCGAAAAATCCCGGAGGTGGCTTTTTCAATGGAGCACAGGCACAAGAAGAAAGTATTGCTAGATCATCAGGTTTGTACCCTTGTCAGATGTCGGCATTTGAGTTTTATGAAACTCATAGAGCCATGAAGTCATGTGTGTATACTGACGGAATGATTTACAGTCCAAAAGTTCCTATTCTTCGAAAAGATAACGGGGAAGTATTAGACGCTCCTGTAGTAAGTTCAATAATTACTGCTGCAGCTGTTAATACTGGAGTGGTAAAGCGTTTTGAAATAGAAAAAGTTCCTGAAATTAAAGAACTCATGAAGAAACGTATAGACAAACTATTGTGCTTATCAGCTTCACAAAAACATCATGTTTTAATTCTTGGTGCTTGGGGATGCGGTGTGTTTCAAAATGATCCAACAATGATTGCACAGCTCTTTTTTGAATTACTCACCACTACATACGAAGGTGTATTTGAAAAAGTAGTCTTTGCTATTTATGCCAAAAACAAAAAGTTTATAGAAGCTTTTCAAAGGGAGTTTGAATAAAACAAAAATCTTTTTATGAGAAATTTAAATACAATAACTGATAAAATATGGACTATAGATAATTTTCTATCGGATAGAGAATGTGATGATTTAATCATATTTAGCGAACAAAAAGGATATTCTGAAGCTGATGTAGGTTTAAAATCAGGAGCAAAAATGATGAAGAATGTCAGAGATAATTATCGCTTAATTTACGAAGACCATAAACTTAGTCAGGATTTGTGGGCAATTGCAGAAGCAATAAATTCTTTTGTTGTTGACGAAATGTCTCCTCTAGGATTAAACGAACGATTTCGATTTTATAGATATGATAGCGGACAACGCTTTAAAAGACATATAGACGGTCGTTTTAAGCCTAATGAACATGAAGAAAGTAGAATTACCTTTATGATATATCTTAATGATGACTATATGGGAGGTGAAACCCGTTTTAATGACGCTGTAATACAACCTCATAAAGGGATGGCTTTATTTTTTATTCACGAGCAAAAACATGAAAGTACTCCTATTATAGATGGTGTAAAATATGTATTGCGAAGTGATGTCATGTACAATATTCAGACTCATGAAGATTAACTATATACAAGCAGATATTACAACCGTAAGTGCAGATATCATTGTAAATGCAGCCAATTCTTCTTTGTTAGGAGGCTCTGGTGTAGATGGTGCGATTCACCGTAAAGGTGGATCAGCTATTTTAGAAGCATGTCAGAAAATAAGAGCAAAACAAGGAAAGTGTGAAGTAGGAGAGGCTGTGGTTACCACTGCAGGAAATCTACCAGCAACCTATGTGATTCATACAGTAGGTCCTGTTTGGAATACTGGCGGTAAAGAGAAAGAAAACTTACTTCAAAATTGTTATCAAAATGCAATGGAGCTTGCCATAACGTATCGATCTGAAACAATAGCGTTTCCATGTATTAGCACTGGGATCTATAGATTTCCTAAAGAACTTGCTGCAACCATAGCAATAGATACCATTTCAAAATATAAGGATCAAGCGATTGTAAAAGAAGTGATCTTTGTTTGTTTTGAGAAGGAAGATTATATGTGCTATGAAAGATTATTAAAAAATGAAACTTAAACAGATTCAAATAGATATCACGATACACGTTTTATCAAATCAAAATAGGCAATAAATGAAGTATCAAGAAATAAGGGCCAAATTTGATCAGGAAACAGTTACCGTATATCAAGCCTACAATAAGAATATTGCATTACCCGCAATTAAAAATAACAAATTTGAAAAACCATTTTCATTTAATAGAATGACTTGGATTAAACCCTCATTTCTTTGGTTAATGGAACGAAGTAATTGGGGAAATAAATCAAATCAAGACTATATTTTAGAGATTAAGATAAAGAGAGCATGTTGGAATAAAGCCTTATCCTTAGGAGTTTTAACTGATCCAGACAAGGAAGTGTATGCTAGCGGACATTCATGGGAAAAACAATTTAAAGAAGCTAAAGTTCATATACAGTGGGATCCAGAAAGAACTTTAAAAGGAGGGAAGTTACAAGAAAGAACAATCCAAGTAGGCATTAGTCGATTTTTAATAGAAGAATATAATAATGATTGGATAACGGAGATTGTTGATATAACACCTTTGGTAAAAAAAATGAATGCATTACGAAAAGCAGGAAAGTATAAAGACGTTAAACGATTTTTACCTAAAGAAAATGTATATCCGCTAAGCGAAGCTATTGAGAAAAAGATAGGAGTAAGATAATCTACGATTTAGTATAAACGTATTATAAGGAAATTTATAAATGAGAATAACGCCTGAGAAAATAACTAAACTTGAGAATAACCAAATATTTGTTTTTGGTAGTAATCAATCAGGAAGGCATGGAAAAGGCGCTGCAAGAACAGCTCTTCAGTGGGGAGCAATTTACGGCCAGGCTGAAGGTTTGCAAGGAAAAACATATGCAATACCAACCAAGGACAAAAGCATTAAAAAAACATTGAAAATACATGAGATTAAAATATATGTAGATGCATTTATTGATTTTGCAAAAGGACACACAGCATTCATTTTTTTAGTAACTGAGATTGGCTGTGGATTAGCTGGATTAAAACCTAAAGAAGTTGCACCTCTTTTTACAAGGGCAAAAGAGGTTGAAAATATTTGTTTGCCAAAAAGATTTTGGGATAATTTAAAAGAAAATGAAAACTAAAACACTATATCGTTCAATAGGATTAAAAGATTTATAAACCTTTAATGCTCATATTGTTGAAAACATAAGGATTACAATATGTAGGAGAAAAGTATGCTGGAACAAACAATCAAATTATAGCAGAAATAATTGACACTATCACCTAAAAAATGAACATATCAGATAAAATAAAAGGAGGAATTATAGGAGTAGCTGTTGGCGATGCTTTGGGAGTACCATTTGAGTTCTTAACTAAAGAGCAGATGCAGGATAACCCCGCTACAAATATGGTAGGGTATGGTAGCCATCATCAACCATTAGGCACTTGGTCTGATGATAGTTCGCTTACGTTTTGTCTAATGGAAGGCTTATTAGAAGGGTATAATACCAAAACGATAGCAAATAAATTTATAGATTGGTGTGATCACAATTATTGGACACCTCACGGAGATGTATTTGATATTGGAGTAACAACAAGACAAGCGATTTTCTATATGAAGCAAGGTCATACTCCAGAAATCTGCGGAGGAATGGATGAATATTCTAATGGAAATGGTTCCTTAATGCGCATTTTGCCCATTGTATTCTATTTGCAAAATGAAAATGACATACAAAAGCGTTTTCAGATAACTAAGGATATTTCATCATTAACACATGCCCATATAAGAGCTGTACTTGCCTGTTTTATATATGTAGAGTATTGTTTAGAATTACTTAAAAAAACAGATAAAATAAAAGCATATAAGGCAATGCAACTGACCGTAAATGAATTCTTAGAAACCTCTGATATAAATACTAAAGAAATAAACTTTTATTATTCTATTCTTCAAGAAGATATTTACAAAACAGATAAAGAACGTATTTCTGGGAGTGGTTATGTAGTAAATTCTTTGAAAGCTTCTCTTTGGTGTTTTATAAACACAACAACCTATAAAGAGGCTGTGCTTACAGCAATAAACCTTGGTCAAGATACAGATACTACTGCCGCAATTACAGGCGGATTAGCGGGATTATATTATGGAAATCATAAGATCCCAAAAAAATGGAAACATCAATTAGTAAACTATGAAAAGATTGAAGATTTAATCGCACGGTTTACTAAAATAATACAATCATGAAACTACGATTAAAACCATATAAAGAACAATTAAAAGAATGGCCTCAAGAAGGACATCATATTATGGCACAATACGATGATAAAAAAGTAATCGTATATCAATCCTATAGACCAGCCATTGGAAATTTTGCGTATAGGAATCAATTTTTTGGAGGTCCTTTCAAACTTACTAGAATGACATGGATCAAACCTAATTTCTTATGGATGATGTATCGCAATGGATGGGGTACAAAAGAAGGACAAGAGATTGTGCTTGCAATACATTTAAAGAGAGATGCATTTGAACGTTATCTATCTAAAGCAGTATATTCAAACTATCAAGAAGATATATACGCATCTAGAGAGCGCTGGCAAGAAGCTGTAAAAAGCTCCGATATACGTTTACAATGGGATCCTGATCATGATCCGTATGGCGCAAAATTGGAACGAAGAGCGATTCAAATAGGTATTAGAAATCAAGAAATTGCTTTATATGCTAAAGAAGATATCCTTGAAATTGAAGATATCTCTGAATATGTAAATGAGCAATACCAACACGTGTTGGCTAATAAATTAGAAAACTTGATACTCCCTTCTGAAACACCATACATGCCTAAGGATGAGAACGTAGCAAAACTATTGCGAATAGTAACTAAAAATTAACAAAACTGATAATTAAGCTTTTAAAGCACTTCTTTTAATCTGAATAACACCTATTTTATGTAGCATACGCATGATCAAATAGGTGATATCTATTTCATACCAATGTACACCTCCAAAGTTGGCTCTTGTACTATGCTTGTGATGATTGTTATGATATCCTTCACCCATCATTAAAAAATCAAATCGAAATAAATTTTTAGAAGTATCTGTTGTTTTAAAATTAATATAGCCATAAATATGTCCAAACCAATTAATGATTACTCCATGAATAGGAGCCATAGCAAATAGAACAGGTAATAATAACCATTGCCACCAAGCTGTTGTTAAAAAAGCAAATAAGACGGTATATACAACCATCCAAAAAACTCTAGAACCTCTTGAACCAGCAAATGAATCGAAACGTTTCCATTGCGGAATGTTTTTAGTAAATTTTTGATGTACGGCGATGCGCTTATTATTAATATCTTGATAGATATTTTTTGTTTTCCACATCATAGCAAAAAGACTATGATCATATTTGGGCGAATGAGGATCTTTCTCAGTATCTGTATACGCATGGTGCATACGATGCATGATTCCATACCCATAAGCACTCAGATAGCTTGGACCTTGGCAAATCCATGTTAAGATAAACGTGATTTTTTCTGTTGTTTTAGACATCGTATAGGTCTGATGAGCTGCATATCTATGTAGAAAAAATGATTGAAAAAATAAACTTGAATACCATAAGACACCAACTAAAATAAGTATAACCATCTCTTTTTTCTGCAAAGTTACAGTTGAGAGAAGCCTATTACAATGAACCTAGGTTAACTAATACGTTTTCTGATGCGGCTTAATGCTTGTGGTGTTACACCTATATAAGAGCTAATATATTTGAGAGGTATTTCTTTAATAACCTCAGGTCTAGCTTTAAAAACATCTAGATAACGTTCTTCAGCAGTATAATTAAGTAATGTTTGCTCTCTTTTTGATTTGATTAAAAATAAACGTTCTGCAGTAAGTCTACCTATAAGGTTACCTATTTTAGTGGTGTTGTATACCTCTTGTAAATCATCATAGGTAATACTTAACAACGTAGTATCCGTAAGGGTTTGTAATTCATAAAGTGATGGTCTACGTGTTAAGAATGAATCATAGGCGCTTATAAATTGTTCTTTAAAACTAAATCCAAATGTAATTTCTTTTGAGGGCTCTGGTTTTGGAATATATAAACGTACAATACCCGATATAATAAAAGAAATGTGATTTTCGATACTACCAGATGCTAAGAATGTTGTTTTTTTAGGAATATCACGTCTTGTCAGTTTAGAAGAAAATGAATTCCAATCTGTATCAGTGATTTCAGAGATTTGATGGAGGTGCGCTCGTACAACTTCTAAGGTAGCTTCTGGGGTCGTATTCATTGGGTTGCAAGATACCGCTCTTCTATATGAGTAAATAGAAAATTAACGTATAATTAATTACGCTTTCGCGAAAACGAACTTGTGAGATCTGCCTGCCTGCAGCTTCAAAACCAAAAGGAAGACTGAAACGTTAAAGCATATAAAGAAATAGTTCTTTTTATGAGAAATACTTACTCTAAAGTATTGCTACTTAATAATGCATTTTCTAAAGTAGCATCTCTAAGTAGTACATTTTCCCAATCTGTAGCACGGTTTGTTGAGCTTTGGCCTCCAATAATTGATGTTAACTGTATTGTCTTTAAATTTTTCATATGCTTTTTTTAGAGTATTAAAACGATTCGAATTAAAGTTTTATTGTATAAATAATTCCGTTATAACCAGCTGCATACATTGTATTTTCTATAGGTAACATATCTTGTATAAAATTAGATGCTTTCAAACGGGTAGTAGGCTTCATAGAAGTTAATGGGGTAGTGACAACACAATTATCTTCTCCGCATGTAATTAGAGTTTCATTATAAACTTTAATAGCCCTTACTGCGTCCTGATGTATGTTAAGTACTGTTGCCATTTTAGAAACTATGTTTAGTTGCACTATTTTACCGTCTTGAGTTCCTACATACAGCATGTTTTCACGAAGGTACATGCAAAATAGTGGAGAGGTATGTTTATAGAGACATAAAGATGTTTTAGATGATAGATTTGTGATCTGTACCGTACCATTTTCACTACAACTTATAATACGTCTGTCAGAAAGCACCATCACGTCCCATATCCAATCTGTATGAACTGCTATACGATTAATAACAGTTAGTCTATTTGAAAGATGATATAAGGTTCCACTAGTTCCTCCAGCGATGATACTACCATCATCATTTGTATGTAACGAAATAATCATTTCGCGAAAGCGTACAGCATCAACTACGTGGCCATCCAACGTCCATTTTATAAGTCTAAAATCTCTAGAACAGGATAAGAAATGTGTTTCATCCATTCGAATCATTTTGATCACTGATTTTGAATGTAATTTAAATGCATGTTGTAATTCTAAATGCGTATTCCAAACCTTAATGTAACCATCACGACCACAACTCATAAATAGCTTATTATCAATAGGTAGTAAATTCCAAATATATCCTTGGTGATGTGTAATATTTAAAGAAGTATTTACAATAATATCAGAACGTAAAATATATTTAGATCCTTGAATAACGGTACTTCCTTTATGCCAAATGTTATGTGCAAATACAAGAAGTTTTCCCTTTTTAGGAATAACCGTTTGAGTAGGAATTAAGTCTGATTTTTTGTTATAGAACTCTGTAACACCTCCATCAAACGTATCATTTAAGTAGATTAAAAAAGTATACTTTGAAGCTTGTGATGTATTAGGATAGTACACACCATCCTGATGTGTAGAAAAAGATTGTCCTTTTTGATACCTACAAAATCGAATACATTCATTGAGCGAAACCATGTCTGAGAATTTATTTTTAGATTGAATCCCCACACCTTTTAGCTTTAAAAATAGTTGTTGGGCTAGTGTAGGGGAGTCCTCAACATAACGATCGTTATTTCTGTAGTATGCTGGGTAATGACTCTTTGCTTTTTGAAATTTATGTATTCTAGAAGTTAGAAGTTCATCACATTCAGAAGGTGTAAGGAAGTGATCTATCTCAACAATAGGAGACTTTTGTATGTATGATAGGGAATAAGGCATTTATAACGTATTTAATTCTTCTTGAATATTCATACGAGCTTGTAACTCGTATATCTCTTGGTATTTTTTAGTGTAAAAAAGCGTGTCTTGATCTAGTAGCTGTTTTAAAAATTGTTTCCTACCTATTTTATAAATAAGATCAGGTACAGTGTTATATTCTTTTTTAATAGCGTGGTAATAGTTGATATATGCTTCTTTGGGAGCGCCTAAAATTGAGATGTCCATATCAAAAAAAAGTTGGGCTAAAGGATCATGAGAAGTATGTGTTGCTGTGCCTATAATAATCTCTTTTATTTGTAATTGTACGGGATTCGGAATAGCAAGTTTATCTAACCAAGTAACAGCTATTTGTGCACTTTTTATCTCATTTTCCTTAGAATGACTCTCATAAATCACATCATGGAATAGTGCTACATGAGCTAGGATACTTTTTTCTATATCAGACAATACAACATTCTTTATATGCACAAATAATTGCTGTATATGATCTAAAGAATGATAATGTCTAGTTATTTGTGTATACTGCTTTTCTACTTCCTTAAAACAGTTTTTTGTATGAGTAGTTTCCGTGAGTTGTGTTAATTCTAACCACTCTTGATATATAGTGTTATTTTCCATAGTCCAAAGATCTTGACTATAGCTATGCTATGCATTGATGTATGATAAGATTTCAACGCAATTACTACAATTGCTTACGTATACGACTTAAAGACTCTGGAGTAATCCCTAGGTAGGAAGCAATATAGTGATGAGGAATCCTATTTAATAGCATAGGATATAATTTTAAAAATGCAATATACCTATCGGAAGCTGTTTTGTATTGTAACGATTCTATACGCTCTATGGCAAGTACATAGTTGTATTCTGCCATAAGCCTTCCGAAAGTATTTAACGCGGCACTTTTACTATAAAAAGAAGTCCAATCCTTGTATGAAATAGCGAGTAATTGTCCTGGAATGATACACTCGATAATCTCTTTGCTAGGCCTTGTTTTTAAAAGGCTTATAAACGAAGCGACAAAAGGATTTCTAGCTTCGTAATTAAAGTAACTCGTAATCTCTTTACCATCTTCAATACGATACACCCTATAAACTCCTGAAACTACAAAACGTAACGTAGTACATACTTGTTCTTGTTTTATAATAAGATCATATTTGTCATAGGTCTCTATAGAAAGTCTTGAAGTGATAGCTTCTTTATCTTCTTCAGAGAGGGGCACTTTAGAGGCTATAAAATCAAATAATGTTTCTGTAGGAATAGGCATATGATAAATGTACTATTATTTCTTGAGTACGCTTTCGCGAAATTAAGTTTTCGAGACTTGCCTGCCGGCTGGCAGATTTACAATCAAAACGGAGAGTGAAACGTTAAAGCGTGCTTAAAAACATTCCTATTATAGTATATGGTTTGGATATCAAGAAAATCACATTATTGAATAGAAAAGGTAAGAAGATGTATAAAATTGAAAGACAGCAATATACCTATATAACTTTTTTGTATATTTAAACTCCCCTTTTGAGACAAATTCCCCTTTCTAATAATTAAAAATATCATTGATGGTGCATAGTGCAAACTATTCATGGTTGTATGCTATTGATTTTTTTCACTATGTAGTGTATATTAAATAAAGGTAAGATTATGACTAAAAAGGCAAAACTATATGGAAATAATAGGGAAGTAAGTGAGATTAGTATGTCATTACCCTTAGAGGTAACTTCCAACTTTACGCTTAAGAAACATATAGAACTTTCTACCACAAGATCAGATAGTAAAGAAATTAAAGTAGATTTTGAAGAAAATGATTTAGTTGCTATACAATTTGCAGATAATACTGAATGGATAGGTCATCCAGAAGATATACAAGAAATCTATGATGAGCGTATTCTCAATAAGAGGTCTACTACAGATGATGATTATATTTTTGATACTCAAATATCATCACCAGGTGATACCAGAGGTGTTATAAAACAAGCCGTTGTAAAACTTTTTAGTGTCTTTAGTGCCAATGCCGATGTACACGCTACTACGATGAAAGCACTTGGACTTAAATATGATCAAAAAGTACAACCCAAACCAGGCCTATATGCTATAGACAATGACTTTAAGCGAGTCCCTTTTAAGGAAAATAAAGAAGATAATCATTACTTATTATTGATACATGGAACAACATCTACTTCTATAGATGCATTTTCTCAACTTAATGATAGCGATGCTTGGAAGAAAATCGTAGGGAAGTATAAAAATAATGTAATGGCACTTGACCATTATACATTAACGATAAGTCCGCTTCAAAATGCGTTAGATTTTTTAAACGCGTGTCCAGAGAAATGTAGCTTAGATATTATGAGTCACTCACGCGGTGGGCTTGTTGCTGATATTCTTGCAAAATGTGATTATAACAATAATGAAAACCATGACGTTGGTTTTAGTAAAAATGAACAAGATATTTTCCGAAAGAAAAAGGAAAAAGCAGAGGCTAAAGGGGAAATAGAAGAATCACAGGAGTATGATATTATAGAAAAAATTAATAACATAGCCCTGCAGAAACAAATTACCATAAACAAAATTGTGCGTGTTGCAGCTCCTGCAAATGGAACTACTATTTTATCTCAACGTATTGATCATTTCTTTAACCTTATGCTAAATACCATCTCATTAGCATTTGGTATTAAAAATCCTTTATACGGAATTGTCAAATCATTTTTATTAGAATTGGTGAGTCAAAAAGATGATCCAGATGTATTACCTGGGTTAAATAGTATGATTCCGGGATCGTTGTTTCAAAAAATGCTGAATGCTGCAGACACTACTGTTGAGAGTGATTTATATAACATTATTGGAGATTCAGAAGTAGGAGGCGTAAGTTTTGATTCTATTAAAGTGATTCTTGCAAATCTATTCTATAGAGCTGCAAATGATCTTGTTGTAGATACCAGTAGTATGACGCATGGAGTAAAACGGGCTAGTGGGTTCTATACCTATACATCTAAGGATAGTGATACAAATCACTTTAACTATTTTAAAAATAAAAACTCCTGTGATGCAATTCTACAAGTTTTAGCTCCTACAGATCAAGCTATCCAAAATTTATATAAAAAAGAGGTATACGCAAACGGACAGCGTGGTATACTTCTAGATAAGTTATCATTATCTGGCGTTACGTATGAAGAACCTAAATTAAATAAGATTACCAAAGATATTTTAATCTTAATCCCCGGAATTATGGGGTCTACATTAAGTGCTAGTGGTAAAGATCAATGGATTCAGATGCGTGCTCTTAACAAGGGAGCTATTGTTGATAAACTTGCTGTAGATGCAAAAAATGTAAAAGCATCGGGTATAGTAGAGAAATTCTACAGACAATTTGGGGATCATTTTTCCTCCAAATATGAAGTCGTTTCTTATGAGTTTGACTGGCGAAAGTCTGTATCTGAAGCTGCTGTTGGATTAGATGCACTCGTAAAAAGAATGCTCAAAGCAAATGTAAATGTACATATTGTAGCCCATTCTATGGGAGGATTACTTGCAAGACAGTTTATGATTGATTTCCCAGAAACTTGGGATCATTTTATGAAGCCTACTAAGAACAAATTTGTGATGTTAGGAACACCATGGCTAGGCTCATATCTCATCATGGAAGTACTCACTGGTCATAGTAGAAGAGTAAAACAACTCGCTATGATTGATTTTAGGAATGATCGTGAAGAGTTACTAGAGATCTTCTGGAAATATCCAGGTGTTTTTGAATTACTACCTGTTGAAGAAATTACGACAAGAGAGTTTTGGACTGCTTCTTTTTGGGATACTGTTCATAAAAAGGCAAATCTAGAAAGCATGCCTGATCTAGATCTAAATGACTATGCAAAGGCAGTAAAAAGTAGAAAACAGCAAAAGAAATATACGCCAACATCTGATTATACAAACTCTTTATTACAATTTGAAGATTTTAGACAAAAGATTCTTACGTTCTTAAGCAGTTTAGAATCTGAGGAAAAAAGTGATTTCTTTGATAAAATCTATTATGTATGCGGTAAGGCAGATAAAACAGTATGTGACTATGACTACAAGAATCGTTTTTTATCCAAACATAAAAAACTAGTATACAAAGCGACATCACATGGGGATGGTAGTGTTACTTGGAAAACAGGAATTCCAAAACAGCTATTAAAGAGTAATAACCTCTATTACACGAATACTACACATGGAGAATTAGCCAATGATCCATCTATGTTTGATGGAGTCATGGAGCTTTTAGAACGTGGTAAAACAAACAAATTAGATACACAACCCCCTTCCAATACAAGAAGTGGAGAGGTGATCACAGATGTACACGAATATGTTGAACCTCTTGCAGATTCTGATGCTGTATTGAATGCTGTATTTGGTACTGAAAAAGCAAAAGAAATATCATCAGATACATTTGAAATAACCGTTGTTAATGGAGATTTAAAAGAATCTTATTATCCAGTAATGGTGGGGCATTTCTTTATGGATCTTATTTTAAGTGCTGAAAAAGCATTAGATGGCTATTTAGAGCATCGTTTGTCACATCGTATGGGTATTGGATACTATCCCGGAAAAATAGGGGAGAGCGAAGTCTTTTTTAACTTAGAGACACAACCTAAAGGAGCTATTATTTGTGGTTTAGGTACCACAGAAACATTGACGCAATTTTTACTTTCTAAAACAGTGAAAAATGCTGTGTTAAAGTATGCGATGTTTATGCGTGATAATTACACGCTACCGCAAGCTAAAAAGTATGCAACTGGAATTTCTTTTATATTAATGGGAATAGGATATGGTAAACTTCCTATCGAAGAGTCTTTAAAAGGAATTTTACTAGGAGTTGCAAAGGCTAATGCATACTTAAAAGAAACAGGAGCAAAACAAGGTCTAAAACCTATTACGCATATTGAAATTATAAACTATTATGAATCTATTGCGAGTGAAGCCTATTTCTCTTTAAGCAAAATCAAATATGATGATCATCGCATTCCATTTACATTAAACAAAGGTATTGTACGTAGAACAGGTGCTAAGAAAAAACAAACGTTTACTACAAACACATACACTTCTTGGTTTAACCTTCATATAACACAAACGAGTGTTTCTGGTGATCAAGGAATTGTGAAAAATGGATTTAAATATTATGCTTCTAATGGATTAGCAAGAGTAGAAGAGGAATTTATAGGTATTGATTTTAAAGATATAGAACATTTATTGTTACAACAAGCAAATACCTCTAATTGGGATAGACGCTTGTCTAAGACATTGTTTGAAATGCTAATTCCAAATGGCTTCAAAGATGTGTTTAGAAATCAAGGAAATCTGATTATCAAAGTGGATAAAAAATCTGCACAGATCCCATGGGAATTATTGCATCACACAAAGAAAGATGATACCCCTATTGCTGTTGGGTCAACATTTATAAGACAATTAGTTACAGCAGATATAGAACGTTTTGATCAAGTGACCCATAATAATAAGAATGTACTTATTATAGGCGATCCTATCTATAATGATGACACATTGCCACAACTTCCTGCAGCAAAAATAGAAGCAGAATCAGTTTCAAATACATTAAGTGCTAATGGATATGATACTTTTACTTGTATCAACGAATCGTCTTTAAAAATTACAACCGAATTATATAATGAGCAATATAAAATCATGCACTTTGCTGGACATGGACTCTACGATATAGAGAAAGGTAGTGTAGGTATTGCGATAGGAGATGGTATTTTTATTGATCCACAGAAATTAAGACAGATTGGATATGTACCTGAATTTGTATTTATAAATTGCTGTTACTCTGGCGCTATGAAGGCTAGTGATGAATCTTATAGCAGAGAGAGGTATCGACTGGCAGCCAATGTAGGTACGCAGCTTATAGAAATGGGTGTAAAAGCAATTATTATTTCTGGATGGGCTGTAGATGATGCTGCAGCAGAAGATTTTTCTGAAACTTTTTATAAGAATATGTTAGATGGATATAATTTTGGTACATCTGTACAAAAAGCAAGATTATCATGCTTTCAAAATCACCGATCTACAAATACTTGGGGGGCTTACCAATGTTATGGAAATCAATTCTATACATTTAGTAATAGAAAATACAGCAAAGAAGATTTGTTAGACTATGTAATAGAGACACAGGTACATACAGATATGGATAATCTGTTAAACGCTATTCGAGATCGTAAAAATAACAGAGAGGAGACCTTGCAGAAATTAAACCGATACATGGAGAAAGCAGAAAAATCAAATCTGCTTGATGCCTTAGTTCTAGAAAAAGAAGCGCTGATATATAATGAATTAGATGAATATGATATTGCATGTCAAAAGTTTAAAGAACTCTTTAAATATGGCAAAGGAACTTTCTCTATTGGTGCATTAGAACAATATTGTATTATTAAAACTCGAAAGTTTGAAAAAGAAACACTAGAAGAAGAGTTACAAGAAATTGAATTTTTATCTCTTATTGGAAGAAATCCAGGAAGGATAAATATCATAGCAAATGCGTATAAGTTTGCTTCTATGAAACTAGATGTAAAACCAAAATCCAAAAGAAAAACAAAAACAGTTCCTAAAGATGCTGTTTATTATCTACGTAAAGCGTTTAGTGGATTTGCAGAAAGTTTTTCTATTTCTAATGATTTATATGATTCAGACTGTTTAGATGCTGCAACCAATATGATTTTTATAGGTCGCATCTTAGAGTCATATGATGAAGGGACATTATTTGATCACCTCAAAACATGTGAAGCCTTTGAAGGAATTACAGATGACGAAGAAATCAAAATACATATTTTAACTCTTTATAAAGACATCTTTACAAAAGACACTTCAAATGTAGCTTTAGAAGTACGTATTGGAATTGCCGAACTAGGATATGCATTAACACTTTTAAAAGATGATTTTGTAGCAAATGAAAATCTTGATATTGTCAATAAATTTAAAGATGTATTCCAACAATTATATAGTCCAAGGTATATACATATAGAGATCTTACAAATCAGTTTTATAGAACACTATACAAAAGATGAGACGGTATTAATGCAATTAAAACAAATCAAAGAAGAAATCAATAAATTAAAAGAGCAATAAAATAATTATGGCATATGTTCCCCATTTTCTTGAAGGACATGTAGTACCTATTCCTAAGATTGCCTCTGCTGAAATAGAAAAATTTAAGAATCAACCATTTCAAGTGGAAGATTTCTATTTAGAGTATTCTAATTATAGTGTATTACAGAATCCGTTTAGGAAATTCCCTTATTATACGGCTTCTAATATTGACGGAAAATTATTTAGAGCTATTAAAAGAGAAGATCTTTTCTCTAGTGGAGATCAATGGAAAAAGGATAAGCGAATTCCTAGAGAATTTCAATTAGGAGCCGAATTATACGGTGCTGATGGTAGTGATTTTGATAGGGGACACCTTACAAAACGACAAGATGTACAATGGGGCAAAAGCAAAAGAAGTGCTAAAAAAGCAGCTAGATCTACTTTTTATTACACCAATGCCACTCCACAAGTAGATCGTTTAAATAGAGGTGTTTGGAAACGTATAGAAGACTATATTTTACATCATGAGGTTGTAAAACAATCGCTTAAAATTTCGTTAATAACAGGGCCACTTTTATTAGATACAGATCCAAAGTTTGTCACAAAAGTAAAAGGGGAGACCATTCAAATTCCTACATTATTTTTTAAAATCATTTATTATATACGGGAAGGTGAATTGTATAGAACAGGATTTCTAACAAGTCAAAAACGACTATTATATCAACGTAATATTGTAGAACCACGTTTTAGAGGAGACGTTTTAGAATCGGTAGATCTCTTTCAGAATTTTAAAGATGCTGCAACGTACCAAGTACACGTATCTTTTATAGAGAATATTGGGAATCTGAGTTTTGCAAAAGCAAAAGAGCTATTCATTGAGGATACGCCTGAAGAATTAATATTAGATGAGATTGATATACAACCAGAATCTGTAACAACCAGAACAAGAAGTCGTTCAGCGAGAAGACCATCATCTCAAACTAATTTAATTCTATAGCATCTTGATTTTATACAAGACACTATACCATGTAATGTTTGTTGTATACGCTTTCGCGAAAGCGTATATATCCCGTATAGAAATTAAATATTAACCCGTTGTGCATCTTGACAAAACAACGAGCATATTATCCTGTCAATCTTCATTATTTACTTCAAATCCTAAAGGAACTAATGAAGATTTCTTTGATTCACCCTTCTGAGAGGGGGAAATCAAGAAATGTATTCAAAATGCACAACGGCTAATATTATTCTTTTATCTCATCTAACGCAGCCTTAAACTCATCCCAGCTCACCTGTGCATCGCCATCTTTACTATAACCATCTATGAGTTTAGAAGCTACAAAACCACGTATTAAACCTGATATTTCAGCTTTTTTAAGCAATCGAACGATTTCTTTTCTACTTAATTTACCATCACCGTCCTTATCAAAAAATGAAAATGCTGCTTTTGGATCATTAAAGTCTTCTGTAATCAAGGTTTGCAATTTGCCTAAGATCATATCTTTTGTAGCCATAATGGGGTGTTTTAATAGTTAGTAGTTAAAAATAAAGAAAATATTTTTATGATAATAGTCAGTGAATATTAGACTTATAGGTTTGTCCAATAGGAATAATTGTTCCTCGTATGATAATACGATTTCCTTCTATATTTTCTATATGATTTTTAGTTACCGTAAATACCTCAAAATACACCATCACAGATTTATTTGAAACCGTAACTTTTTATAAAAATAAAACCGTGAGTGCTTCATATAATACATTATCGGATCATCAATATCAAATCTCTTTAGAAATAGAAACGTCAAAGTATCGCCAAGACACTGAAGGAAAAGAAAATGAAATCCCTATCAATGGTTGGATTGAAATAGGTGTCTATGCAAAAGATAGTAATGAATCATTATATCTTAATAAACATCAAATTACCACACAAAAACAACGCTGGAAATTAGTGTAGCTCAGGAACCATATATGGTAGGAGTAGACCCTATGAATAAACCCATGGATAAAATGAGGATGATAATATAATTTCTGTGCAAAAAGAGTAATTACAATGATGGAGTACGCTTTCGCGAAATTGAACTTGCGAGACTTGCCTAACGACAGGCAGGTTCACGACCATAGGGAGAGCAAAACGGTAAAGCGTACTTGTGAGATTCATACCTCAAAAAGAGAACCCTATGTTAATGCATACTCATCATCTTTATTACTTATTCACCACCAATTGTTGGCCTATACGCAATGTACTCGTCTTTTTAATTGAATTCTCTTTACAAATGGCTGTTATAGACGTATGATGTCGATTAGCAATTTTAGAAAGTGTATCTCCTTTTTTGACGATATAGACTTTTTGTTGTTTTTCTTCATTTTGAAGTGCTTCTTCTTCTGAAATAGCAATAAGAATAGTGCTTTGTCTTTTAGAACTATGTAAGTAAGGCGTTACCCATCTTCTAGTGACCCAAAGTTCTTGACTACGAATCTTATTTTCTTCTGTAAATTCGAATAAATATTCAGGGTTGATATACATGCCTCTATAACTTACAATAAGATGTAAATGACTTCCTCTAGAATTTCCTGTATTACCTCCTTTACCTATGATGGTTCCTTTGGTAATCGTATCATTTTCCTTCACTGATTGCTTGGAAAGATGTGCATATACAGTCTCTAAACCATTGTTATGTCTTATGACAACGGTTTTCCCCAAACCTCTAAATGTACGTACGGCACGCACTTTACCATCAAACATAGCCAGTACATCATCTCCTGTAATCAAATCTATATCGATGCCTTTATGTGCACGTCGGTTACGCCATCCATACCGAGAAGTCACTACTTTTTGACGAGTGATTGGAGAGATGTATACACTGTCTGAAAATGAAATTTGAAAAGGAAAGGTTTGTCTATACTCTTTATAAGGATTAAACGTCGTGGCATCCCAATTTTCGGTCATATATACTTGTGATAGACTATCACTTTTATGTTTTTTTATAACTATATCAAGTCGTTCCGAAAAAGAAATAGCATCTAATCTGGCAATGCTTGCATCTAAAATTTGACTAAATCCTTGAGAAGTAACTAAACAAACAATTAAAAAAAGGAAACGTTTCATAAAATAATTAAAATAGGGATGTGGGTATATGTGTTATTTAACGTAACTACATACGTAACGTAAATAAATAAAGATTATGTTATTCTTTTAAATAGTCAAGGGGATTTAATGACTTTTTATTGTATCGTAATTCATAGTGAAGATGTGGGCCTGTAGTATTACCTGTCATTCCTACATATCCAATAATAGTTCCTTTTTTTACAGATTGTCCATAATGAGCCTCAAAATCTTTTAAATGCGCATACCAAGTTTCATACCCATTTTCATGCTTGAGCTTTAATAAATTTCCCCATGCACCTACTTTTTTAGATAGCAAAACAGTACCATCTGCTGTTGCGATAATAGGCGTTCCTATAGACGCTCTAATATCTATTCCTGTATGTACTTTGGTTTTTCTTGTCTTGGGGTCTTTTATAGTCACATCAAACAAAGCCGTAATCTGCTCCTTAGAGCTTCCTTCTATGGGAAATACAAAAGTAGGATTCACTGAAGCCGTAGGAGTCTCAGAAAACGTGTTTACCATTAGTACATCATTTAGAATTGTGGTTTTGGTTGTGGGTTTGGTAAAAGCAACCATACATAAAACACATATGGGAATTAGTAGTACATACACAATTTTGAGTCGATAATGAGAAGTTTTTTTAGTCATCATTTGAATTCGTTTTTTGAGAATAGGCGTATGAAAATAACTATAAAGATGATTTCGCTTTGGGATGGTTAAGTGGTGAGCAATCAATTGTAAATAGTCTGAAGTTTTCACATTCTTTGAAAGCACATAATGATCTGCCTGATATTCATGAATAGATTTTAGGGATTTCCTATACAGATATACAAAAGGATTCCACCAAAAAAATACAATATACACTTCAACAAGAAGGATATCTAAAGTATGTCTCAATTGAATATGTGCTTTTTCATGTGTAATTACTAAAGGGTCATATACTTTCCCTTTAGGAATAAAAATCCAATGTAGGTATGAAAACACATCAGCAACAGGGGCTTCATAAACACTATATGTATCTTTTTGTATAATACTACTTTGTTTTTTGATAGCATACAAACGATATAGACTTAAGCAAAAACGAAACAAACCAATTCCAATGCCTATTAAATATATAATAGTGATGATAGTCATATAATCTAATGAAGAATAATCGACGTTTGAAGAAACACTATCCGTTACCAAATCAGGAGTTGTTACTATAGCTATATGTTCAAATAACTGTGGAATTTCCTCGATAGGATGCTGTTCTATAGGAGGTAGTATCTGTATAAGTAGTGGGAGTATGAGCGAAATCGGAATGATGAGTACTAAAAACCATCTGTTTAAAAAATGAAACGTTAATCTACTAAAAATCATTTTATAAACGAGATAGAGTATAGAAAAAACCACCGTTGTTTGAAAAAGATATACTACCATAATTATTGATCATTTTCTTTTAAACGTTCTATTTTCTCTTCAATCATACGTTTCATTTTTTCTAATTCGGTAAGGTTCATATCTTCTCCTTCTGTAAAAGATAAGGCAAACTTGCTTACAGATCCGCTAAAAAAACTACCTATCACATCTTTGATATGCCTCTTAAAATAAGCATCTTTGGATAGTGTAGGGGAGTACTGTCTAATTTTCCCAAAAGTCTCAAAGGCCAGGAATTCTTTTTTGACCAATACACGTACCACTGTAGAAATGGTGGTATATGCAGGTCTAGGTTCTGGAAAGGCATCAACGATATCCTTTAGAAACGCTTTTTCCAGTTTCCATATATATTGCATGACTTGTTCTTCAGCCTTGGTAAGTTCTTTCATATTGCAAATATATGTGTTTTTTTACTTTATGACTATAAATATAGTCGTATAACTATATTTATAGTCATATATATTTCAAAAAACTGATTGTTAGACATTTAATTTTTTGTATTTATAATAACATATACATTTTAATGGAATGAATCCTGTATACGCTTTCGCGAAAGCGTATAAAAAAAGGTTATATAACCAGAGGAAGAATAAAATGGTTAAGTGTATACAACTACTTATATCTTTTAAAATTGCAAAAAACAATAAAACCCATATTTAGAAATGTATTTTTTGTAAAAATTGCAAAAAAATAAAGATCATTCTAGTATTAACTGAGACTCTTTTCATAAATACAGCACTACATTTAATCTATAATTAAATAGAAAAATATGAAAAATAGAATGTATTATAGTATCCTTTTAGCTGTATTTACAATAGGTTATAGCTGTGAAACTTCAGATGATACGCCACAGTTTATTCAAACTACAGTAAAAGGACAAGCAATTGATCAAGAACGTAATAGTGTATATAGTAATGATACTATCGTACTATCTGCAAATTATATCTGCGGACAGGGTTTTACTTCAGGAGAATGTTATGAACTTATTGCAACAACAGTAACTGATAGTAATGGAAACTATGAATTCACGTTCAATTACGATGTAGATAAAGGATATACAGTAACTCGTACATCTCAACATACCTATTATGACCAAGAAGAAGAACTCCCAAGAATTGAACCTGGAGTAGTAAATACTATTGACTTTTTAGGTTGGCGTCCTATAATCTTAAAAGTAGAGGCAACTGTTTCTAATAATGTATTTCCTGATCTAAGAGTTGTTACCATTGATGATAATGATTTTACGGGACGCTTTTCATTTCCATCTTATAAAGTCTCTGAAGAAAATATAGCTACAACAATGTATTTACATGGGAAACCTCATACACAAATGAGCGTTATTTTTAATTATAACGATACAAATACTCAGAATAATTATCACGAGCGTAGAGAGATTATAAACACACAAGTACAAGACACTATCTCACTATCATATGAAGTAGATTGTAGTACTTTCTAAAAATTTATAACCATTTTAAAAGTAGTCTTGTCAAAATACATGTGAGTGGCAGAAATCTTCATTATTTCCTTTTGTGTATGAGAGAAACAATGAAGATTTCAAAGTATAAAGAGTTTATATAATCATTTTACTAACGGGATACTCATTTCAAAATCAAATAGATTTGTCGGATCGTATGCCGTTTTTATCTCACATAATCGTTGAAAATTATCACCATAATACATCGCTAGAAGTTTCTTACGTCCTTCTGTTGTGCTAGGATCAGGCACTAGCGTTTTATCTATAAAATTAATAAATGCATGGGCTATATGTGGCAACAGACTCTTTCTAAAATCTATCACCCATTGTACATATGCTTCATTACGTGCTACATTTGTAAACGCATTTCCTGCATCGTCCCACCAACATTGAATTTGTAATAAATAAGGTTTATTCGAAAAAGCAAAAACACGTTGTTCTGGATGATTTGTAACGGCACCTCCTAAACAATGAAAACTCATATATCTATTCACATCTACATAAAAACACGTATGTCCTAGATAATTATAAATCGCGTCTACAAGTTGATGATGTTCTGTAGCTGTCGTTGCCTTTGGAAACCCAGAAGTGACTTTATGAGGATGTGGTTTATCACAAGTAGAAGAAGGCGCATCAGGCAATACACGATAATCTCGATCACCACAAGTAGTGTGAGTAACAGTATTCACAGCTACTGTAGGATTTACAAACTCAGAAATAACACTTTGATGTCGTGAGAGTGATACTTGATTCTTTTCTTGTGTAGTTACAGCTCTTTTTGTGAGTTGGGTATGGTGCTTTTCCTGTAAAGAGACAAAATCATCTTCTTTAGGAATAAGATCTCCAAAATGAGTATGTAATAAGGCTAGTAATGCTTTTTTAGAACCATAAAAAAGACCTCCCATTCGAGCGTGAACTGCACTTACATGTCCTTCAGGAAGATGAACATCTTTAGGATCGGCTACCATCATACCACAAGCTGTAGATAAATTAGCATCTAATGTAGTAAGATCGGCATGCAATACCGTCCATATTTTCATAGCTTTGACAGCAGCTACACCATTTTTCCATAACAATGAAAATGAAGTAGTTACATTACCCAATGAAGATAACTTAAATCGAAAACGAGTAACTACACCAAAGTTTCCACCACCACCACCTTTAAGTGCCCAAAACAAATCAGGCATCGTATCTGGAGATGGATATGCAATCGTACCATCAGGCAGTATGAGTTCACATTCTACTACTGAATCACAAGTCATTCCATATTTTCTAATAGAAAGTCCCCAACCACCACCTTGGGTTAATCCGCCTACATTTACAGACTGACATCCTCCTCCTGGTATAATTTGACCTCGTTTTTCTAACTCCTCATAAACTTTTCCTAACTGTTTGCCTACAGGAATCCATGCATGATCATGATCTATATATTCGATAGTATCCATTTCTGATAAATCAATAATAATCACGCCATCACCAGAACTCATGCCTTCATGTTGATGCCCTCCAGAACGTACTCTAAATGGTAGCTTAAAATCACGACAAAATTGAATACAGAATTGTACATGACTAGCTTTGCTACAATAGGCAATACTGATGGGCATATGACCAAATCGAGTATTAGAAATCACACGCGCATACTGGTATAATGGATCTCCTATTGAAATAATTTTAAGATCATCTGGAGCACTATTTACAAGATTATCTATATGTTTTTTCATAAAGTCTTTTTGAAATGGTTAATAACCCATGTAAGATATAAAATGTAATTATTTATTAAACAGTATTTTATAACAAAAATAATCTTGAATAGTTTTTTGAAAGTTTCCGCTTTCGCGAAAGCGTATACAACACATATACCATTATTTTTGCATAAAATGATATCTGAATACCGCGCATGAGAATTTTTGTCTTTTTATTACTTTTTTTTAGCTGCTCAAGTATAAGTATAGGGCAGTCTTTATTCCAAACTAATAATGGAAGCCTTTCTGAGCGTTGGCTTATTCATAATGATAGTACAAAACTCTTTAAAATTATACCCTATAAGCCTGTTTATATACTATTTGCCAATTATACAACGGCTATTAATAATAGCCCAGCAAGTGATAATCCGCTCAATACAGTGAGATCTCGTACAGAATTTTCTAATACAGAACTTAAATTTCAGTTGAGTTTTAAATCTAGAGCAGTAAAAAATCTTTTAGGAGATAAAATAGGAGGCGATTTATGGATTGGATATACCCAATCTTCACGTTGGCAATTGTATAGTGCAAATATATCAAGACCTTTTAGAGAAACAAATTACGAACCTGAACTCATGCTCGTTTTTCATACACCATATCAAATACTAGGGTTTGAAGGCGTGTTAAGTGGTATTGGAATTAACCATGAAAGCAACGGACGGTCAAATCCGTTTTCAAGAAGTTGGAATCGTGTTGTGTTACAATTTGGATGGGAACGTCCTTCTTGGAGTATTATACTACGACCTTGGTGGCGCTTACCAGAAGATGCTATAGAAGATAATAACCCAGACATAGAAGATTATGTAGGTCGTACAGAAGTACTTACTGTTTTTTCAAAAGGAAGACATAATATAAGTATGATTGCGCGCCATTCTTTACGAGGAGGCAATAGAAATAGAGGAAGTATTAAACTTGATTACTCTTTCCAATTATTAGATAATTTACAATTACAAACACAAGTGTTTCATGGTTATGGTGAAAACTTAATAGATTACAATCATAAACAAACTACGTTTGGATTAGGAATTTCACTAACACAATGGTAATAAACGATTACTCTTTTATGAGAAAATAACCTCTCTAATGACTTGCCAACGATTGTCCTCAAAAATAAGATCAATACTTAATCGTATCTTTTGATTAGTATCTAGTAGTTTTACTTTGCGAGTGATTAAAACATGCGCTTTATCTTCTTTTACCTGTATATCATTAAACAAAGCCCAATTATTTAATGGTGGTTCATTATTTGCACGTTTTGTGATAAATAACTGTTTAAAATCTTTTTTTGAAAAAGTTTGAATTTTACGATTTTCAGCAAACATAAAAACCTCTAAATCATCATGATATACCAACTCTAATTGTACTATATCATACGTAGTTCCTGCTTTAATAAGATGCTCTATTACCGTTTTTATTTCTTGTTCTTTGATGGTATCCATATGAGTCTTATTATATTTTATAAAGAATATTTCTCTTTTAATTATATACTGTAAAAGTAATAGGAGGGGTCAAAAAATTTGATGTCTATCTATGCATTATAATAGTCAATAACTAACCATAGCATAATAAGTTCAGGTGTCATATATAGTTTATATGGAAATAAATATTATATGTACATTTACCCTGTCCTCTTAATTTTGATTCATATTTTGATTAGTAACTAAATAAGATATCTAAAACGGGGGTAAGCAAAGTCTTTAAATAGGCTTTGCTTTTTTATTGACACTATCAAAAGGTTTCATACGCTACGGTAGTTTATTAAAAAGAAAAACTGGCTAAAGCGCTATACTTTAACCAGTTTTGTAATTGCTACATATTGGTACTCATCAAGATGTAGCGACTTCTGGTTTATGCAAACTCACGACAATAAGTACAGCTGCCCCATTAATTAAATAGTAGTACATATCTATTCCTTCGAATGATAAAACGAAAGGAGCTAGAAGAAATACTACTGCCACTGCAAAATCTACAATCAAGTGCATCTTATACGATACTACTTTAAACGCTCCCAAATGGTGGTCTGTTAATAAGGTTAAAATGAATGCTGCAATTCCGGTTGCTACAGAAAGTTGAAGGGCTAAAGGATTAGAACTACCTAAACTCAATAAAAATGGTAATACTATTAATGCAATAGCCACTGGATAATCTAAAAATGCGTGTATTCTTTTGGTTACAAATTTCATGTCTTTTTTTGTTTTTTTATTAATAATAATTTGAGTACTTAATAATACAATGCAAAGATGCGAGCATAGGTTATATCTACTAGCACAAAAAAATCTCTATAAATTGTACTTTTTGAAATCAGTCATTTTTTGAAAATAAAAAGTGTCAAAAAAGTGTAAAAGAAATGTCAATCACTATATAAAGTCAAGAATTTACAAGTTATTTGCAGCTATTATGACAAGAAGAAAATATGTATGTCTCGGGATTGCTTTTGCTATACTAATTAGTATACTTTGGCTTTTTTTTACTCCAGATACTAAAGAAGTACATTTCTCTGAACGCGTAAAAATATCTTTGCGAGATGTTGGTAATCAATTATTATTAGAAAATCAAGATACGGTATCTTTAGTGCTTCCTGTGATTGAAATTAATGAGCTAAATTATGAATTGTCATTTGAGCGTCCTTTATCCATAACTCCAAATAACATTGTGTCCATTGTAAAGGAATCATTTCACAGAGCGGCATTACCTGGGCAATATCTTATAGAAGTGATTCAGTGCAAAGATCAAGAAGTTGCTTATAGTTATTCTATTTTAAATGATATAGAGAGAGATATTATACCATGTAGCAATAGAGTATTACCAGAGAATTGTTTTACAATCAAAGCACAGTTTATACAAGGCCCACCTCCGATGTTAAATAAACAGCAGGTTTTGCTATTATTATGCATACTCTTTGTACTTTTTATAGGACTTGCTTATTGGGATCGTTTATATACACGCTTTCGCGAAAGCGTACCTAACCAACATCATACCAGTAATAATACACATACTGCTATTGGGATTTTTAAATTCTATCCAGAACAAAATAAATTAGTGAAAGAAGCTATAGAGATTGGACTCTCAAAGAAAGAATGCGAATTGCTAGCCATTTTTGTTTCCCAACCGAATCAAGTTGTTAAACGAGATGAACTTACCAAGAGAGTTTGGGAGGATAATGGCGTTATTGTAGGAAGAAGCTTAGATACGTATATTTCAAAACTTCGTAAAAAACTTAAAGACGATACCTCTATTAAAATTACCAATGTACATGGAGTGGGGTATAAACTAGAGATGAATGAATGATGATTTCTTTCTTTGATTTTTAACGTTAAAGAAAGAAATCATTCAATAAACTCTAAATGACAACAGCTTCTATGAATACTTTAAAAATATAACTCTGCCTTAAATTCAACAGCGTCAGAGATTGCTTTATCCTTTGCTTTGTTATTATAGGTAATTCCCCATCGTGTACGATCTATTTTAAAATGGGCTTTCATCGTATTTTTAATACCGTCTATATCTGCATAAAACTTGATATTTTGTGTAATCCCTTTAATAGTGAGATCCGCAAATATTTCATGCGTATTGGTATTTGGGAAATACTCAACAGAAGTCAAAACAAGCTTGGCTACAGGAAATTTGTAGACATCAAAAAAATCGGAATCTTTTAGATGCTCAATAGGACCTTTATGATCACTATTGGGCACATTATCTATAGATAGCATATCTATCACAAAAGAACCTCCCGTAATTTGATCGCCCTTTGTAGTGAGTTCGCCTCGTTTAAAATAAACTACACCATTGTGTTCGCTTATATTAAAGGTATAAGAACCTTTCCAGTGAAGAACACTTTTTTGATGATCTAAGGGATGGGTTACAGAAATGTTTTGTACTTGACTAGTAACTACAGTACTAGTAAGAATCATAAGAGTGATGAATAGTTTTTGCATAATGTTTTAATTTTGAGGTAAAACTAAACCCAGTCATTTACAAAAATGTCAAAAGGATGCAAAAGAAGTGTCAACAGATGTAAAAGTTATCTCAATAAAAATGGAAAATGACAAAATACATCGGAAATACTGTATAAGTTATAATCAATCTCTCAAGTTAGATTTCGCGAAAGCATATCACCGCTACTTTTTTTTCATTCCAAACAGAAAACGCATGATCTTAAAAGGATATACAATATATCTATATATACAAACAATCATCAAAAAAGAACTCAGCGCAAGTATTAAAAGCTTTACAGGAATACTCCAAGACTGTTGTATCACATAATACCCAATCACAATAAGCACGGTCTGATGCAGTATATAAAAAGGATAGATCGCTTCATTACATTTTGTAAGTAAGGTACTAGGTTTTGACAACCATAATTGACCATAACCTAATAACGTACAAATAACCGTCCAACTTACCAAAGCACTAACGCCATACCAAATACGCCATCGTGTAGAGACTTCCCAATACGAACTGGCTATATCATTTGGCATAAAATAATACGCATAAAACACTAGGGTTGCCATAACGGTTAATAAAAGATTTGTTTTTCGATACTTCTTTAATGATTCCCAAACAGCAGGAGTGCCAGCAAGTATAATACCCACTATAAAGAAATAACCATAAAATAGGGTAGTGGATAAATTGGTTATATCAGAACTATCATCGGGATAGTATTTTTTGGACACAATTTTTATGATCATAAGTGGGAGTACCAACAAAAACATTCCTAGTGGTTTGGAAGTAAAAACAGTAATTATATTTTTAAATCGTATCGCATATTTAGATCTTATAAACAAAATAAGAGGAATACTTGCTACTGATAAGTAAAATAGGTTTTCAATAAACCAAAGGTGATTTACTTCTATATGATCTAAAATTCCTTTGTAAAAAGTACTATAGGATGCGTAAGTGTTTATCTGCTCTATATATGTTTGTGGTGGTACAATTATAAATACACCAAAAATCAACGGAATCAGTAAACGCAAAGCACGTTCTTTTATAAATTGTAACCAACTTCGTTTTGAAAATGCAAATACAGTTCCTACACCAGAAATAATAAATAATAAAGGAAGTCTAAATTGTTCAAAAAAGACCATACTATCATCGAGTAATTTACTAGATGTTCCATTCATAATATGAAAATCATCACCATTAAAAGGCATACCTATATGGTGTAAAAAAACTAGAAAGATAGAGATGACTCGCCACCAATCTAAGTCATAACGTCGTTGTGTTTTTTTCATACTATATATTTAATTGATAGGGTAAAACTATATCATTTTTGAAGGTATACCTAGCAATTGCAGGCAAATGACGCCTGAATGTCGGGGTGTCAAAAAAGGATTTTGTACTAGGAGATACATTGATTTCAAATAAAGATTTTATACTCTTAGTAATCTTGTTGTATACGTTTTCGCAAAACCGAACTTGTAAGGTTCTAGACCAACCGGAGAGCAAAACGATAAAACCATACTGATTTCAATATGATTTCTTTTGTTTTCAAAGAACAACACTTTTCACCCTATAAACAACCGATTTAGAGCTTGTTTTAACATTGACAATGCACTTCTAAAATTCTATGTTTGAAGGAATCATAATTCATCAATAATAAACATATGAGATTTTTAGAAATTATACTATTGCTTATAGTCACTATTTTGCCTTTTGTAAAACGACCACTTCTTAAAAAGATTCATAAGAGACCCCTTTATATAGCAATCATAAGCCTCTTGGGGTTTCATTTCATCATAGAAGGCTGGCGATGGCAAATGATTCCTGGGTATATTTTGTTATGTATATTACTTTGGAGAATTTATGCAGTAAAAGGAATACTGCCTATAAAACTTACTTTCATAAGAGTTTTGGGGTATGTCATGCTCATCATGGTTTTATTTCCAAGTTGGATAATCCCTCATGTACTTCCAGTATTTTCAATACCTAAACCTACAGGTGTTTATCAAGTAGGAACACACTCCATACATCTAAAAACTGCTATGGATGAACCTATTACAAAAGACCTTTCTGATAAGAGAGAATTGATGGTCAAAGTTTGGTATCCTTCAAATACTATCGCTTTCGCGAAAGAAGATCCATATTTAGATAAAACTAATAGAACTAGTTTTATACAGAAATATGGAGGTGGCCTATTACCTCCTGCGTCTATGGATTATTTAGATCAAGTAAAAACGCATGTATATCAGGAAGCACCTATAGTAGAAGATACGTTTCCTGTTCTTCTTTTTTCTCATGGGTATGGATCTAATGCATCTGGCTATTATGCGTTACTTACCGAAATTGCGAGTCACGGGTATATTATTATTAATATGAATCACACCTATGAAAGTTTAGGCGCTATGTTTCCTGACGGTTCTGAGAAGCTTTTTGATTATGAATTTCAAACCGTAGATGGTGCAGATGCTATGCAACACATCACACCCATAAAGCAAGCCTTTGAAAATGAGTATTCATATGATGAGCGACATGCTATAATTAGAAAAGCCTCCAAAGAGTATAATGTATCTAACATGGTAAAAAGATGGACAAAGGATATGATATATACCTTAGATCAATTAGACAATTGGAATAAAAATGGATTTCTAAAAAACAGATTAGACCTCAGTAAAATTGGTGTATTTGGACATTCTAGGGGAGGGGGTGCAGCAGGGCAACTCACCATAAAAGATAACCGAATAAAAGCCGCTGTAAATATAGATGGGATACAGTGGGGAGAAATGATGGATACGATCTACCACAAACCCTTTTTATACATAGCTTCTGATTGGCCAGCAGCTCATCATGATATTAATGCACATACTTATAAGCATAAAAGTACCGACTACTTTTATGAGAGCAAACTATTGACCGCGGCACATCCAAACTTTATGGATATTCCTTTGATGGTACCTGTAAAAAGCCTAGCACAAACAGGTACTATTGATGCAAGAGAAGGCATTAAAATAACTAATGAACTTATTTGCTCATTTTTTGATAAGCACTTAAAAAAAGAGGAGAACTCAGATCCTAAAAAAATAGCAGCTAGTTATGATTTGTTAGAGATGACAATATATAAGAATGGAAAGAAGCTCTAAAATTATCTCATAAAAAAGAGGCAATACACATAGGTATATTGCCTCTTTTATATATGCGATATAATAAATACGTTTATTCCTCTTCGTCAGTGACAGGTACTGAATTTTTTAACGCTGTAAACTTCTCTAGACGTTCCAACTCGCTTTCTTCTCCAGAAAAGTAAGGAAATACATCCATCACAGGAGACTCTGCAATCGCAGGTATTGTATATTCTCCCATAGTATCTTTCATGACACTTGTGGTATTCTCAAAAGCTTCCTTTACATCATTTGCCTGTACCAATAGATATTGATTTGTTTTACGCTCTTTACCACTTTCTTCATCAAAAGCAATTAAAGAAACCTTAGATTTAAACCATCTATCCGAATTTTCAAACGGGTGTATTTCTGCATAATTAGCTACTTTAATATTGGTGATATTAATTTCGTCACTATCACTTAAATACACAGACATTTCCTGAGTAATTCTACTCTCAGCTTCTGTATAAGAAATCGCATCTACTAAGAAAGGTTCTGTCTTTACCTTTTGCATCCCTGATGCTTCATCCATTTTTCTATATTTTACTTTGCACTCGTACCAAGTTACGCTCATAGTTATGTTGTTTTAAAGGTGCCAAATATAAGATTTCGATATAAGTGAAAAATTCAAAGTGAGAATAGATATTCACAATTTTACAGGTATATATATACTGTATTTAGCATGAGTATATTAGGATTGTTTTTGCGCTTTCGCGAAAGCGTAATTTGAATTATTAAATGAATACGAAAAGAGTAAGGAAATAAAATTAAGCTATCTCTATAATATTCTTTTTAAATAATACAGTAGAAACCAATGTCATTCCTATACCAATAGCTAATAGGATTCCCATTTTAGGAAGAATATCTATCATAGGCAATTGTCTCCAAAAAATATCAAAAAACCCTTCGATTCCCCAATAATTCACACTAATAATTGCAATATCCTGCATAAAAGCTGGCATCATACTAATAGGAATCATACTTCCTCCAATGGCTGACATTAAAATGATAATAATAGTACTCATTCCCTGTAATTGCTGACGCGTTTTTACAGTAGAAACTAAGAAAACTCCAAAACTTGAAACTGCAAAAGAGATACATAAAATCAATATGATTAATGAGGAGATATCCATAAAAATGGGTAATCCAAATGCTACCCAAGCGAATATAAACATCACTGTTAATTGTAAAATAGATACGATCATTGCAGTACCCATTTTTGCTAATAAAATATCTAATGGCTTTACAGGAGCAATTAATAAACGCTTTAAAGTTCCTGCTTCTTTTTCATCAAGCAATCCACCTCCTATAGCTGCGATACTAAATAATAACATCATAATAGCTGTGCCACCAACAGCTTGTACCAAACCTGGATGTGCCTTGGTAAAGCTCTCTTTAATTAGAGAAGTCGTCTTAAGTTTTACTTCACTTATGGCATCTCCTTTTCCTAAATGATACTTAAAACCTTCTTTTAAAAGGGTATGAACAATTCGCATCTGTAAATCTCTAGCAGCATCGTATTTTAATTCTACAGGCAGGTCTGCCTCAATTTTGATAGCCTCAGAAAATCCGTTTTCAATAATCAAGGCTGCAACATTTTCTCCTTTTCTAACAAGATTCAGTGCATTCTCTTCCTCTGAAGGAATTAAACGAATGGTTGGAAGACTATTCAATTTTGCAATCAACTCTTGGGAAGTTACTGTAGTATCTTTATCTACTACCAAAACGCCTAAAGGTTTGGGAGCACTTTTCTTTTTTGCGACACCTCCAAATGCAAATGCAAATAGCGTAATCATGATAATAGGCAATAAAAAGGTAACAAGAATTCCTTTTTTATCTGAGAAGTACAATCTCAGGTCTTTTTTTAATATAGTAAATATCATACTAGTTGATTTTATAAATGAAACGCTATGAGGTTTATTAATCTCTTAATTGTTTTCCTGTTAGACTTAAAAAGATAGCTTCTAAGTTTACTTTATTCAGCTGTATATCTTTGATATTTAACTGTAATTCATTACAAACTGTGATAATTTTAGAAAGTTCTTTTACGGTACTTTGTACTATCAGTTTACTTTTATTTTGTGTCATGATATAAGGAAGTCGTTCCCTTAATTGATTTACATTACTTTCGGATAGGAAACTAAATTCAAATTGAATGCTTTCTTTCGTAGGGACTAATTCTTTTAGTTGTGCTTGTGTACCTTGCGCAATAATTTTACCTGAGTCTATAATAGCAATACGATCACACAAACGTTCTACTTCTTCCATATAATGTGTGGTATACACAATGGTCATTCCTTGTTTATTCAAGGTTTCGATAACTTCAAAAATATGATTTCTACTTTGTGGATCGATACCCACTGTAGGCTCATCCATAAACAATACTTTAGGCTGATGTAACAGTGCAGCGGCTATATTGATTCTTCGTTTCATTCCTCCAGAATAGGTTTTGATTAAATCGTTTTTACGATCTAATAATCCAATCAGTTCTAATGTTGTATGAATTCGATCTTTTAACTCTTTAGAAGGAATTCCATATAAATTGCCCCAAAATAATAAGTTTTTATAGGCAGAAAGATCTTCGTATAAAGATATTTCTTGAGGAACAACACCTATCAAGTGTTTACATTCTTTTGAGTGACCTTTAATCGTATTACCGTCCATTTGAATAGTACCTTCATCACTTTTTAATATAGCACTCATCATATTGAGGGTAGTAGATTTTCCTGCGCCATTAGGCCCTAACAGTCCAAAGATTTCTCCTTTTTTAATGGTAAAACTAATATCATCTACCGCTTTTATAGCTTGAAAGGATTTAGATAAATTTTGTACTTGAATCATAAATAACCGTTTTCAGTTATTCAAATGTCATGAAAACAGTATTGTTTAAAGAAATGATTGTACTGAACTGCGCTTTTTTATGGATGAATTGTGTATTAAATTAAATTGGTGCGTTTAAGTTCGCATGTAGAGATATTATCAGGAACTGCTGAATATATACTAGAAGAAGCTATTTTGGTTGGAATCTCTTGGCAAAAGGATATAGACGAAGAATTTAAGAAAGCAGGAAGATTTCACATAAGTAGATATAGAGATTACTCAGTTAGTAAGTCTAGTAATGCTGAGCATCAAAGCTAAATATCAATTTGGGCAAGCCAGTAATCATCTAGATTTCATTCGCAATGATGTGATAGCATATGTAGAGAGCCATTATCGAACCGATCCAAATAATCGTACGTATTTTGGGTATTCACTAGGAGGTGTGTTTGGCGCATATGTGTTGTTAACCCAACCAGAGACTTTTAAAAACTACATTCTTGGTAGTGCTGCACTTAATGGTGATATTCCTTATTTTACAGAACTAGCATCTAAAACAGCACAAAAAAACAGTCATCTGAATGCAAATGTCTTTATTTCTTATGGAAACTTAGAAGTAGAGGCAAGTGAGCATATAGAAAAATTTATTACGCTATTAAAAAATAAGAATGATAAGACGTTATCAGTACTCCCTATAATCATTGAAGGAAATCATCAGACAGCATTTCCAAGGACTGGAGTACGTAGTGTGGCTTGGTTAGCGAATTTGATTAAAAACAATGAGCAGTAAAAAAACATTTAATTATACGCTTTCGCGAAAGCGTAATTAGAAACAATCACACTCATTAATACACTTGAACCGTACTAAATTCACTAACGGAATACCAAATTCATGAAACTTAAGATAGACTAAGGAAAGCCTTGTCGGAGTTTACGGACCCCCTTGATAAGAGCCACTACTTTTAATTCATATTAATCACATAAATAGCTTATTATGAAATCAAATCTTTTAAAACTTAAGAAATTCCAAATTAATGATGCTACATTATTAAAGAGTGTAGGAGGGGCACGTACTGAGTATCAAAACTGTATTATTAGGGCTATCATGGCCGATTCAGAATATGATGATAATCAAAACGAGTGGCAAGACATCTGTTCAAATATGTATGGAAGCCCAACAGACTAAGGAATAACAATCACATGTCACCATGGACTTTATTAAAGTCCATGGTTTTTTTTAAGCATTACTCCTTAGTTTTTTACAGGAACTTCAGGTTTACGAATCATAACCGCACCAATCCATACAAACCAAATGATTTGAGTACTCCCAAAAATCTCTGTAAAAATATCTAATGGATATACGGTTAAGATTCCTGCTATTCCTACAAGCATTCCTAGAAAAATAAGAGGTTTTGAAAACAGTTTTTCTTGTAACGAAATACAACTTATTAATAATACCCAAAGCCCGCCTACAATTTCGTTTCCACCTCCAAGACCTTCAGTAACAATACTTACACTAGACCAAATTTGCATTGCTTCTTCAGGATCAGCACTTCCAATAATAGTATGAAGACCGATGTTACTAATCATACCACTAGCCATAACCAATCCTACCCAAATGACTCCAAAAATGAATGCCAATTTTGAAACATTGGGAGCATTCTTTTTGAGGCGTTCATGTATTGCTACTACTACAACTGCTAATAAAATACCAAACAGTACATAACTTGTAAAGTTTAGTATAGATAATGTCATATAATTATTGGACAGGAAATTAAATTCTTCAGCGGCAGTTGCGCCTGTTCCTGGATATACAAACACGCCTCCATAAATAATGAAAGCTACAATATAGATGAGTCCTTCAAGGATTGCACAAATTCCGCCTATTTTCTGTATACTTTTAATTTCCATATTTATACTTTAAAATGAAGACGTTAAAAACCCAATCTTGTTACTTTAGTTCTACTTAAAACAACAAATAAAAGGGCTTTAAAGAATTAGTAACCGAAGATGAGAAGATGGAATGATTATGAACTAGCCTCCCTACAGACTGGTCTCATGAGTTCGCTTTCGCGAAATCGAGCTTGCGAGATTCACGACCAACGGGAGAATGAAATGATAAAGCGTACCAAGACACAAATCCAATATATTTATGAGTACAGTATCAAAAATACTCCTATCATAATACCTGCGAGTGGCACTAGTTTTTTTCGCTTATTTTTTTCTTTAAAAAGTAAACCACCTACAACCACAGCAATTAAAATCTGACTGCGCTTAATTGCAGATAGTAGCATTATAAGTGCTTCAGGATCTTGTAAAGCTTTAAAGTAAAAATAATCTGCGGCCTGTAATAAGACCCCTACAGCAATAATAGACCAACGAAATGTAAACGCTGATCGTTTATGGGGATACGGAAACCAAGTAAAGGTTAAGATGATTAATAAGATAAGAATCGTATATAGACAAAACCAAAATTGTAACGTTTGCGGATTTAATGCTAAACTCTGAATTAAAAACTTATCATACAAACCGCTAGAAGCTCCTAAAAATGTAGCCCCTATAATTGCAAATATCCATTTGTTACGTTTAAAATGAATGCCTTCTTTTTTTCCAATTCTAGAATATAATAGTACTGAAAGTATAATTAAGAAAAAACCAATCCATTGGTATCCGTTAGGACTTTCTTTATAAATAACGATAGCCCCAATAAACGTAAAAAAAGGACCTGCTGAGCGAATAGGAGTTACGATCGTAATAGGTAAATGTTTTAAAGCTTGATATGCAAGTATCCAAGAACTTGCCATTATCACAGATTTTATAAAAATAAAACCGTGCGTTTGTAAAGAAATTTCTTGAAAATCATAACCGTTAGCTACCGCATAGTTCGGATAAAACAATGATATGACATAAAAAACAGCTATAAATAAAAAACCACTAGAAACGGTTCCTAAAAGCACAGGAAACACTTCATTTCCTTGTACTGCATACTTCTTACATAAGTTATGTAACCCTAAGAAAAGTGCCGCTAATAAGCCCAAATACATCCACATGGCGCGAATATAGTTTTTTAGGCTATTTTGAAATAAAAATTAGCGTTTGTTTTTTAGAAATCTATTTACACTGCATCCCAAAATGATACAGATATAAAAACAGCTAAGGAACAGTTATCGCGTTATATATTGTAACGCTTTAATTAAATCTTCTTCTTTCTTTAGTGATAACTTACTTTTTTGAATATAATCAGAAATAGTTTGTTGTTCCAAGTTGTCAGATTGAAAGAGTTTAGAAAATGCTTTTTTTGAAAGTTTCATTTTCGTTAAATTCTTATCACGATATAGAAAATATCTTTCATTCTTAATATACTTATTAGAACTTCTATTAAGCATTGGATTTACAGCACCTTCAGAAAAAATTACATGATAATATTTATATACCGAAAAGGAATCTTTAAAAACCAATTGGAAAATTTTTAATTCATCATCAATTTCAAAAACTCGAAAGACTTTATTATTGATGACTATTTTCATTAAGTTTTTAGTATCAAATGTATATACCGAACTTTCATCATAAATAGCTTCCAATTTATTATCAAATAGATTTATATTAATCTTCTTGATCTTAAAACTTCCGTGGTCCTTTGTATAAATCACACCTTCTGTATCCCAATCTTCAAAAAAATATGCAGAGCCATCTGTCCTAAAATTTGGATTCACAAACCCTAATCCTAAATCAAAAGAATTATGTGTGCCAAATCCTTGTCGAATATTATTTCTTGGGTTTTTCTCGGTAGTACTTTCTTGAGCTAATGTTGTAAAAACGGATATAAGAGCTATTACTAAAATGACTGTTTTTTTCATGCTGTTTTTAAAATAAATAGTATCTAAACGTTGAAACGTTGTTATAGGTTCTAAATATATCCAAATATCTATATATCAGAAAAATAATTGTGTACTATTTTCATGAATCTTGAAGTATTTATGCTACTTGATTTAGTACTAGTACTATTATTAGGTAATAACTATTCATCCTCAAATACGAGAATTTTGAATAACTCTAAAAGGTTAGCTTTTTTATGGCGATGGCTATGCGGTTGGGAATTGTGTTTTAGAAAATTAATGCGATAGCATAATTATTTTAAAAAAGCAATCGAGCGCATAGGCAGCGGCAATTTTACATAACGGCTAATTATAGATACATAATGTTTTAAAAAACTCTGCGAAGCAAACCGCTTATTAGTTTAATGACCCAAGTTCCAATTATTCTTATGAAAACGAATTCTTCTGGGATATTTTACATAATATTACATTATAGCTAGCATTTTTTTTTATAAATGAATGTGTAGTACTAAACATCGTAATTTCTCCAACGCGCCATCTTTGTTATAAATAGCTTCATCCACAGGATAAACCTATTTATAAAAATGTACTATAATGTTCTGCGTTATGTAACTTGAGCTTTGGTTAAAAGCGAAAGTTATTACTACAGTTTCTTTAAAAAATTTATTCTAAAAAGTTTCTTCTACAATGTTAATGGAACACTCTTTTTACGAAGCAACGATAGGAGAGAAGTGGAATGTGTGTGAAATGGATTTATTAATTCTCATTTTTTTAATTACGGTATTCCCTAAATAAATAATTACTGAAAATACTTACCTTGTAATTATTAAAAGATTATCTATTTAGTCGCTTAATTTACTTTATAAACATGCAAGAATTACCTATTTCGGATAGAATTATGTCAATTTTACTGAATGATTATTCTAACCCATTTTCAGAAAGCTTTAATTTAAAAAAAATAGCAGAAGAATTTGGTGATGAAGTAACAGATAAAGAGGAGGAAATTTTAAAATTTATAGCAATATGTAATCAATATAATGTTCAAGTTAAAAAGAATATTATTGATTCTTTTACCCGATTAAATCTAACGAAAATTGAAACAATAGACTTCTTGCATAGAGCTATTAATAAGCATTTTATAGACATTAAACCTAAAGTTTTATCTCAATATATTAACGAAAATGACGATTCTAGTATCGGGAATATTGAATTTTCAAAATTCAAACAAGAAAATGGAAGTGAAATAAATGTTCAACAAATTATAGAGATAGGAGGAGATATTCTCAGTTTCTTAATTTCTTTAATAAATGAATGGAAGTTTTCTAAAATTTTATTTTTTCCATCTATTAATCTAGATGATGAAGAACTTTGGAAATATTTTACATACATATGGTATAATACAAATATCTTATTAAACATTAAATCGTCATATGAAGTTTTAATTTTTGAAAATGGTGATATTGAATCAAATCCAAGTTTTGATGAATTTAAAATTACTACTAATCTTAAATGGATCAAACTACTAACGCAAACAGCCGATATTAGAACACACAGTAATCTAAGTGAAACTTTATATTATTTAAGTGGTTTTTACAAAGAAGTATATAAAGAAAAGCTTGGAGCTGAATATTTAATAGTTGAAAATGGTTTTTTGAATATTACTAAAGGTGTCGTAAAAGAGACTGGAATAAAATTATTTGCTGATGCAAATATATTTGTACGATTTTATCATTTTGAAAGAGAAAAAATAAAACACTTTAACAATCTAACTTTAATGGATATAAATGAAGTCCTAATTTTAATAGTAGGCTTTATAAATTTAATATCTGAAAAATTAAGCAAAACAGGAAATGGTTTATTATCTATTTATGATACTCCTTCTAGAATTAATAAAAAAGAATTAATTAAATTTTTGATTGAATGCACGGATTATGAAAGAAAAACTTTAGAAAGAATAGTTTCAGCAATTTCTTCTTCTGCCAAAAAACCTTATTTATGGAGAAAACCCTTTTATGAAATTGATAATAACTTATATTTTTGTTTAGTAACATTAAATGCTCCAAATTATTCGTTATTAGTTGAAGAATTGATTTATGATGCTGGTTATTCAACTAATGATAGCGAAAATTTACTTAAAACATTTATTGAGAAAGAGTTATCCACAGAAAGAATTAAATATTCTTTTAGCCAAATTGATTTAAACAAAATTGTAAGTGATTCAATTGACCTATCTAATAATTTGCTTTATGAATTAAATGATTATTATATTCTAATAGAACCGATATGCTACAACCATCCAATAGAACCAAAGGAAATCGATGATGTAGTAAAAATAATTGGTAATAGGACTTATGATGTAGCTGATAAAGTAACATTTCTTGATTCTAAGTTAAATGAGAAAGGAATAATTCCACTGATTGTATCAAATCATAATGCTCTTAGTTCTCTACATATTAATAATATACCAGTTTTTGATTTTCAATTATTCAAAAATTATTTTTTTACAGGGGAATTTAGAAACGTTCAAGTAGCATTCAAAAAAGATAAAAAGATAGAAAAAGAAATATCTAAAATTGAATACTATAAAGACGAAAAAGAATTTAATAATAATTTCATTAATTTCTTATCATCTCCAATACCAATTGTATCTATTTTTCAAAAAATGGTATGGAAAGAGATACAAGTCACTCCTGATGACATTAATATAAAAATAACTGTAGATACCATTGACCAAATTGAGAATAGTGATGATATATATAACAGATTAAAAGTCCTAGATAATGCTCTAAATAATAAATTTTATTACGATCATGATAAAAGAAAAAATGAGCTTTATGATAATTCTATCTCATATTCATTGAGTAATATCCTTTTGTCCATAGCTTATGGAGATTACGAATTATCAAAATCAAAAATCGAATTATATAGAATTATTAAAAAATCAAAACTCGAAGGTTTTAGTCATATGATTTATGCCTTAACCAATGCATTTTCAAACGTCTCCTACACAAAAGTTAAGAAGGATAAATCATTCAAATTTGTCGATTTTGAGTTTGATGAAATTTTCCCATTATTAGACAAAATATTTAAAGGAAGGCATAATGAAATTCGATTATTTGATTTTAAAATAGACGAAAATCTTTTTACCAAAACTGAAGAAAAAAAACTTATATCATCAGCATTGAGTGTTTTATCTGTTCTTGGTCCAAAAAGTTTAGAGGATGGTGATTTTGAAAGTATGTTTATGCAATTAGCTATTATCAAAGCTTTTAAGGGAAAATATGGATTAGATAATGAATTCTTTGCAGTATGCAATAATATGGTAGATTCATTAAACTTCAATGGTAAATTTCAACGAGCAAGAAACTTTAGTGAAGAAGTTTTAGTAATCTCTAAAGAAGAGAAAAAACATCATTATGGGTGGGGAATTTTATTTAAGTGCTTTACTTATCAAAAGAATAATTTTGAGGCAGTAATATATGGAGCATTATATTTTACTTCTCTTATAAGGTTTACTGATTTCAAATATTCAGTTATTACGGAATCATTATATAATGCATTAAAATTCTTTAGGGAGTTTCATTTGCCTAATATGATGGACTCAGTGAACGAGATATTAACTCAAATTAAACTAAATAAATATGACGAACAAAAGTTTAAGCTTAGTTACTATTTGGGAAGATTTCAAGCTTTAAATGATAAACCTGAGACTATTGATGAGTCATTAAATTATTTAAAAAATAATTTAACTCAAATTATTTCTTTTGAAGAAACAGGTATTTTGCCTTGGTTAAATTATTTATATAATTTAAAAAGATATAAAGACGCTGGAGTTAAAGAGTTTGATAAGCCAATTGAAGGTTTTATACAAAACCTTGAAAATGAATTAAAGACCGAAAGTTATAAATCAATTAAGCAAAGACACTTTGGAAATTTATTAGACAACAAGAAAAATATAATAAACTTACTTAATGGTGTTTTTGAAACAAATTCATCAAAAGATTTTGAATATGAAATAAAACATTTAGAACTACCAGTTAAATTATTGCTTACAGAAGCAATAAAACAAAATGATATTGAAAGCATTCTACTTTCAGGTATAGTTCTTAATGACAACACCTTGACTTATGATGAAAAATATTTTTCATCAAATACTATTGCAAGAGCAACTATAGAAGTTAACGATGATATTAAACAAAGATTAGAAAACTATTATGAGTATATTTCTAAGAATTTAAAACTTCTTGATAATCAGGTTTTCGTATGGGTTTTCTATCATAGTGAAGTATTTTACTTAATTATCATAACGAGTGAAAATATAGTAACTTTTAAAGAGATTCCCAATTGGGATTTTAGTAAAATGAGAGCTTGGATTAAGCAAAAAGAAAATTTCTTTTTTGATTCAAAAAAGTATTTTGATCTTGGTGAACAAGAAGATGATTATCAAAAAAGTTTAGAAACCCTTTCTTTTTGTGATTTAGATATTGAAGTCGATTATGATGAAATATTGTTTTCAAGTAGTATTGATTTAACCCAATTTCCATCTAACTTAATAATTAATAAAAAAGACTTCATAAGTTCTAAAGTCCCATTGACTAATGTTATATCAGCTGAATGGCTTATTAAAAATGGGAATGAATTTTATTTACAAAAAGATTTTTCCTCGACTGCTTGGATACCAATTGAAGATGGTGATATTCCAATAAATTCTAGTTTTAATAAACTAAAACCCATTTTAGATAGTAATGGTACTAAAATAATTGAGTCAAGAAACCTTAGTAAATATATTGATACAGATATAAATATTTTTCTTGCACATGGAGAAATTGGATTTAATAATTTCAAGGCAATATATACTAATCATAGTTCTGAAAGTGCAATTTTAAATGTAGATGCTTTATTTGGAAAAGGAGAAATTGCTATTCTATTTATTTGTAATTCAGGTTTAACAAACGAAGATATTTTTGCCAATAGTGTGACTTCTTTATGTTATGATATTTTAAAACTTGGTTACAAAGCAGTTATAGCACCATTCTGGAGATTAGAAATATCTATTCCATCATATTGGCTAGAAGTGTTTTTTAATGAATTTAAAAAAGGTTGCAAACTTTCTACTGCTGTTCATTTAGCAAATGCAGAATTAGCTATATATAAGGATGATATATCGAATGCATTTTTTGTTCCTGAAGGAAGATTAGCAATGCATTTATATGGTAATCCAAACTTAAAAATAAAAACATAATCATAATGCCAATCGACCTCATAAAATTTTGGCTAAAACAATAGGTGAGTGGAGCGTGTATATTTTAGGGGTCTAGTAATACAGTTACTTAAGAGTTCAATTTTAAAAAGAACTTCAAAGCAATCTTAATATGCTATAATGTTTCCTAAAATATAGCGTAACGAAGTGTAATTGTTTCCAAAAGTTTATGCAGTCTTGATTTTTTTGTTTCTTTTTTTATCAAGAAAAAAAAGATATAATGAAAACTTTACTAGTTCAAAACTTAAATTTCTATTTTACATAATGTTAATAGTTCGAATCAAAAAAAGTTTAAATAGTAACGAGAATAGAATAAGTGCTTAGAATTTTATTTTTCTTAAAATTTAAGCTCTTATGGCAAGTTTACGAGAATCACGTAGAAAAAAATATTATGCACAATTATTCAAATACGCTAAAATTTCAATAACATCTAAAAGCTAGCTTTTTTTGGCGTTGGCAAAGCGGTTGGAAATTGTGTTTAAAAATAAATGCCATATAAGGCATTTAAATTTTTAAAAAGCAATCTAGCACATTGGCATGCGGCTATTTTACATAACGGCTAATTATAGATACAAATGTTTTTAAACTCTGCGAAGCAAACCGCTTATTAGTTTAATGACCCAAGTTCCAATTATTCTTATGAAAACGAATGCTTCTGGGATATTTTACATAATACTACATTATAGCTTACAAATGGATAAACCACTCTTATTAACTAAACAATACATTTGTACTATAATGTTCTGCGTTATGTCACTTTGCTTTGGAAAAAGCTTTTTTCCAAAGCAAAGTTTCTTTATTTTTTTCTTTCTAAAAGTTTCTTCTACAACTGTAATGGAATACGCTTTGCCCGAAGCGACGATAGGAGCGAAGTGGGAATGTGTATGAAATGGGATTATTCGCTCTAATTTTCAGTTATTTACGGAGTTCCGTAAATCTTTACTTGTTAAATTCTTGTATATTTAAGCTTAAAATTTTCGATTAAAGAATGGCAGGAGAAGCAAGTGTATTTCAAATGAGTGGTGGAGGTTATGATTATGAACATTACGTACAAGGTGGTTTTTTATTATCAATGATTCTTCAAGGAAGTATTCCTGTATTTCCTAATGGGAAAATAAGAGAGTTAAGTTTCCAATGCAAGAGATTAGGTTATGAAACTGATGATTTATTTCTAAAAATAAAAGTTGGAACAAATGAACATCGAATAATAGCACAAATAAAATATAACATATCAATAACAGAGAAGAACGAAACTTTTTTTGATGTTATAAATGCATTTTGGAAAGACTTTAATAATGATAAGATTTTTGATAAACAGAATGATAAATTATTTTTAATTAAATCTAGCTTAACAAATGAGGATAAAAATCAAACACTTGTATTATTAAGTTGGGCATCCACACATAAAGATGAAAAAGATTTTTTTAGTGAAGTTGAGAGAATAAAAGTTAAGAAAGATAAACTAACTGTATTTTATAATTTACTGAAACGAGCCAATAATAATGTTGATTTATCAGAAACAGAATTATGGAAGTTTTTAAAATGCTTACAAATACTAGCATTTGATTTTACTAGTGAAAGTAGTATAAGCGAGACTAATGCACTCAATTTAATTAAAATTTCAAAGTCTAAAAATATTGACACTACATCTTTCGAAATATGGACTTCAATTATAATTAAAGCTAGTGAATATAATAGAAATGGAGGAACCTTAACTTTTAAAGATTTAAAAACAATAGACTTATATAAATACTTTGATTTGGCTTTAACTCAAGATGCCTATAAAGCTGTAAAAAAACTTAAAGATGATAGTAGTTTAATATTAAAACCTTTAAAGTCAAGTATTCAAGATTACCATATCGAAAGAACTTCAACTAAATCATCAGTCTTAAATTCTATAAATAATTATCCTATTACTTTTATTACTGGTTTTCCTGGTGTTGGTAAGTCAGCAATAGTTAAGGAATTATTATTTGATGAATTAAAGAACGTTTCTCCTTTTATTTTTAAGGCCGATCAGTTCAATAAATCGACGTTAGCTCAAGTTTTTGGGGAAATTGATATAACTTATAATCTAGTAGAATTATTTAGTACAATCTCACTAATTCAAGACAAAATACTTATAATCGATAGTGCAGAAAAACTTTTAGAAGGTGATCCTGATAACGCCTTTAAGCAATTACTAGCAGTAGTTGAAGAAATAGGTGACTTAAAATTAATTCTAACATCTCGTTCATATGCTGTAAACGTAATAACTCAAAAATTTGGAATTAAAAAAGAGTTAATTAACTTAATTGAAATACCAAAATTAAGTGATGATGAATTAGAGGAAATACAAGTTGTATTTCCTCAATTATCTACATTATTTTCTAATAATGAGATTAAAGAAATTATGCGAAGTCCTAAATATCTTGAATTTGGACTTAATACGATTGATACAAATGATTTCAAATCAAGTACAGAGATTAGCTTAACAGATTTTAAAGATAAACTTTGGTCACAAATCATAGAAAACAATACTGTTGTTCGTAGTGGTTTGCCCAGAAAAAGAGGAAAGAGTTTTTTACATATTGCTGTTGGTAGAGCGAAATCAATGCAACTTTTTTTTGAACCTAATGATGACGATATTGATTATGAAGGAATAGAAGCTTTATTGAATGATAATGTAATAATTAAAAACAAAAATATTTATGAATTCTCTCCTTCTCACGATATTCTTGAAGATTGGGCTCTAATTAGACATATTTCTAGTATTGAGAAAAATCTTACAAATAAAGAAGAGTTATTTGCAAAGCTTGGTAATCAACCATCTATGCGAAGAGCTTTTAGATTGTGGCTTGAAGAATTAATAATAAGTGATATCGATACTGTAGTAGGTTTAATTAAGAAAACCTTGGATAATAACGATGTCGAAAATTATTGGACTGATGAAATTTTAACAGCAATTTTCAGATCAAATAATTGTGAACCCTTTTTTATTAAATTCAAAGAAAAACTTCTTGAAAATAACAACTCATTTTTAAATAGATGTATATTAATAATAAGAACAACTTGTAAAGAATATAATTTTAGCAAAGAATCTTCACAAGATATTTTATTTCCAATTGGATCTGGTTGGCAAGAGATTTTATTCTTTATAGCTTTATATATTGAATACACTTCCTCTATTAGAAATTCAATTACTGAATTATTATTAGACTGGGAATTCAAATATATATTCTATTTAAACAGTTGTACTGACAAAGAAATTGTAGCCGCAAATATTATTGTTTTGTACTATATAAAGGAAATGGAAAACCAAAATGAATTTTGGTTTGGGAGTTATGAAACTGACCATAAAGAAAGCTTGGTTAATATGTTATTTGGTTTTTCTGAATACTCAACTGAAGAAATAGAAGATATATTAAAGAGAGCTAGTAATAGTAGTGATGATGATGACTATAATAGATTGAGAGATTTTAATGAATTAATTGTTAAAAAAGCTCTAGGGGGGTTAAGAAATTCTAATTTAATAAAAGTTCACCCTGATTTATTAATAGAGTTAGCCAATAAGCATTGGAAATATGTTCCTCCAAAGGAAAGTGTTAAAGATAATGGACCTTTTGGATTAAGTATTCCATCTGTTAATGAAAGAGAAGATTCTTGGGGTATAATAAGATATAGATTTGATTTTTTTCCATCAGGAATATATAAAACATTTGTTTATAGCCTTTTAACACAACATCCATTTAAAGCAATAAAGTTTATTATTGACTTTACTAATTATATGACATTATCATATTTTAATTCAAAACATGGTAAAAAAGAAGATTTAAAAATAATTGACATAGAGCTAAATAACGGTACAAAAAACACACAATATATAAATGGTTTTTTATGGAATGCTTACAGAGGAACTACAGTAACACATAACCTTTTAGAAAGTATCTTATTTAGTCTTGAAAAATACCTATTAAATTTAGCTAAACAAGAGGTTCTTGATAATAAATTTCTAAAAAATATAATAGATTATTGCTTGTCGAATAGTAATTCAGCTGCAATTACTAGCGTACTTGTTAGTGTTTTTATTGCATATCCAAAGTCAGTAGGTAAATCAATAATTCCAATTTTAAAAATTAGAGAATTTTATGAACTAGATTTAGATAGAGCTTCTAGAGAACATTCTGCTTTGGCAATTTATGATGATCAAATTAGTTTTGCTCAAAAGGAAAGAGCTGAATTTAATAGACTACCACATCGGAATAAATACGCTAGAGGATTGAGAGATTTAATTTTCCAATATCAAATTAATTATGTTGATTTAAATAAGGAAATTCACAAAATTTTTGATAATTTTTATGAAACCTGTAATGAAGATCTTTTCTGGGAAAAAGCAATTAATGAGATGGATGTGAGAAAATATGAAGCAACTGTATTGGATAAAGAAAAGGGGCTTATACAACTTGAGGTAAAATATACTGACGAAATTCAAAAAGCTGTTGAGGGATTTACTTATGAAAGGAAAGATGAAAATATGGCTTTATCGTATTCTGGAATAATAAGTAAAGCGAACGAAGGGGATTTGAGTGAGTTAACTCTAGAGGTATGGGAGGATATTTATAATCATTTTTCTTCGGTTGAGATTAAAAATTCAATGTTTGATATGCCAGCAACTTTGTCTTCTATTGGCCTTAAACATTTTAATAAGCAATTAAAAAAGAATCAAAAGGAATGGTGCGTCGTAACATTAGTAAATACTATATCAAATATAATAAGGCATATAAACTCTAGAGGATATAATTTTGGAGAAGAAATTGGTTTTAACAGTCTTGAACAACAAACAACTCTTGAGGCATCTCATTTATTATTTGAAAATATAAATGATAAAAATGATTTGTTTGAATCTGAAATTATGATTGGATATTTGATGATTAGCGGTTTAGCAGATTATGAACAAAAGGAGTTTTTAAAATATTTAAGAAAGACATTTAGTGAATCGCTTCCTAATATATCGAAGAAACTATTTTTATTCTTAATCAAATATTCTGAATTCATTAAAACCAATAGAGCAATTCATTACAGAAGTAAAGAAGAAGAACTAAAATTTAGAGAAAAAGAATTTTCTTTTATAGAAGAAACACTAAATAAAAGAATAGAAGTTAAAGTTGATTCTATAACTTTTGATACATATGAGCCTCATTTTCTTGTTAGAGCAGTATTTATGATACCTGTTAATAGTGTTGACAGTTTACATCAAGATTTTATTTTGAGAATGTTAGAACTTATAGTAGATGACTTAAAACTAGAAAGAGGTGTTTCTTACCGTAGTTCAGAAAAAAGCAGAAAAGTTGATATGCGGCAAATGTTAGAGTTAAGGTTCTACCTAAATGAAGTTCTCATTTACAATGAAATAGAGTTTTCAAAAACAATTATTGATAAATTAACAAATCTATATTTTGAAGATAATTTTGAGTTTAATTATAATGAAAAAGATTTATATGAATTTATAAATAAAGTTATTGATACAACGATTACAAGGTTTGAAGATGTTATAATCGAAAATGAAGATCCAATTATTCAAGAGAAATATAGAAACCATTTTTGGTTATTGTGGAAACACCTTTATCAAAAAGTAACTAGTTCACAAACTCAATATTTTAGAAAACAGCTTTTATTAGATTCAGAATGGTCAGTGAAATCTGGAAGTTGGATGATTTTAGAAGGTAAAAAATCTTTTTATGAAGATATGTTAAATCATTTTGGCAATTCTAGTTTATCAAGCATAATAAATGTTTTTTCAACTTTTGGGGAAAAAATGTTTTTACCAGATGGTATAAAATGGATTGTAAAATTTATTAAAGATAACCCAGAAAACACAACATATTTAAATACTAAATCATCTGTTAGATTAATTGAAATGCTTTTTAATAATCATATTAGCAGAATAAAAGAAGACCAAAATCTAGTATTAGATTTTATGTTTATTTTAAATAAAATGGTGGACAATGGCTCTTGCGAAGCATACTTAATTAGGGAATGCGTTATTATTTATAAAGGTAGCAAGTTAGGGTCTGCTTAATATACTTATTTTAATTTCCTTGTTCCATAATTAACCCGTTTCTTAAAATCCAATACTTCATCCTTTAATTTCTTATTAGCATTCTCAATAAGTTCATTTTGCATTTTCATAATCCTAAGTAGGTCGTGAATAGCATTTAAGTTCTCTAATTGTGTATAAACAATCTGTTCTAAATCTGCTTTTGTATATCTTGGAGTTGGCATTATTCTTGTTTTAGGATTAAATATTCCGATTATCAGAACAAATATACATAATTACGGATAAAGTATAAATTTAAAGTTCACATAATCGGAATAATTTATCTTATTATGTAAATTTATGTTCTTAAAATCAGACAATAATGACCGAATTAGGTTTATTCTTATCAAAAAAATCAGTCAATCGTTCCGATGTTTCTAGAAAAACGGGAATAAGTAAAACTAGACTTAGTGAACTAGCAAACAATGAGCGTACAAAGCTTAGAGCTGATGAATTATATCTAATTGCTTTAGCTATTGACGTAGATCCTTGTGAAATATTCAAACAAGTCTGTAAAGACCTTAAATTAAAAGAAGATATCTAATGTCTACTTTAATTATAGATTTCCTAAGAGTTTAATCGTAGTTAAAACGGCCTCAGAAAACTTTGGTTAAAACACGTGACAAAAGTGATTATCCTGTGGATGATTGCTTTTGGCGGCGAGATAGTGCGGCTGGAATTGTGAGCAGAACAAACAATGCCAACGCCACAGGCTCGCTACTCACTAAAAATGTCTCCCAGACATTTTCTTAACGCTCGTCCGTGTTTCCAAAGTTTTATGAAGCCTTGATTTTTTTGTTTAGCTCACGCGTTTATATTTTATTTGAGTTCGTGAATCTCCTAAAGTCGATTTCTTTTTTTATCAAGGAAAAAAGATAAATATTATGAGTTCTTGACAATCGTAATTTTCAAATTCAGTTCTAAAGTTTTTAAAGCTCTCAAATCTAAAAATGTTTAATCGGAGTTCTACATTGAGCAAGTGTATAGAAATTTTTGTGTGGATGATGTGGCGGGGAAATTTTATACTCTTGCGGAAACCTAACGAGAATGTCGTAGAAAAAAATCTTGCAGGATTATTATCATATACGCGAATTTTGAATCAATCTAAAAGGTTAGCTTTTTTATGGCGGTGGCTATGCGGTTGGAAATTGTGTTTAGAAATAAACGCCAGTAAGCGTTTAATTTATAAAAAGCAATCGAGCGCATAGGCAGCGGCAATTTTACATAACGGCTAATTATAGATACAAAATTCTTAGCAGAATGTTTCTTAGAAGCAAAAACCCCAATACAAATGTTTAATGACCCCAGCAATACAGTTTCTTTAAAAGACCGAACATTGTGGGATATTTTACACGAGTTATACTGATTGCTCCAGTGGAGGAATTAATATAACTGCGAGATGATGTGGCTGGAATAAGTAATATAATCATAGTTTTTAAGCATGTCACAATTAGCGTGACATAATTACTAGATATAAACCTAAAGGCATTATATCATTAATTATGTCAAATATCGCCCAAAAGCGCTATTATGCTAATTGTTACAAAATGTACTATAATTTATATTATGTCAAATAGAATATTTACAATCCTACACTATTCCTCCTGTAATCGCTTATCCAAATCTTCTAGTGTTTTCTTAGCGACTATCTGATATTGCTGTAAATATGGTTGTAGGTTTTTATAGACCAAGTTATAATGTATCGCTAATCGTGCTTTGTAAGTTTTACTCATGTAATACTCTAGCATCTCTGGAGTATTTATTTTACCCATTAATAAATCTCCTATCCAAGGTTGATTCAGTTTTAAATACTGCATATTCTCATCAATATCTTTCCCAATGCGATTATGTGTCTCATTGAGTAAATGATCAAATATGCTATGGTTTGCCAAAATACGAATCACTAAACTATCAGATTTTTTACTTGAGCTCTCATATCCTTCCAATGATCGGATTCCCTTTTTTTGTAATTGAAATGGCGCATATGATAATACCAATCCATATGCTATTGGTTTTTCTTTATATGAAGCTATGGTTACAGTATCACTTAAGAATTGTGTGAATAGTTCTTCTTTTTGCTCTAGGACTTTCAATACTTGCCCTATCGTTAAGGTGTCTATTTTAAGATCTTCAGTATAGGTTGTTAGGATGCCTTCTAGGTTTTTCTTGGATTTTCTGGATTCATTGGCATTATTAATACTCACTGCTATTAATATCCCAATAACAACAAAGACAATCTCTCGTATTCCGTATAATAAAAAACTCTTAATTCCTTTTTTCATATACTATTAAACTCAAATTGTTTGATTTCTCTATGATATTTCTATTAATTTATGAACGTTTTGTGCGTTTACTACTTCGACAGACGCAGCATATCATTTCGCGAACCTGCCTGCCTACTGGCAGTAGCGTATTTATAAAACATCATATTAAAGTATTGATAACCAAAAAACTAAATATTACAAATTACCAATTTCTGTGTCTAGCCAACTTAAACGCTGATTGATCCAATTCTCTAGATAGTCGACTTCAGATTCATAGGATGCTCCTACAAAGTTATTTGGCCATACATAGCTACCTATCACTTGCCAAGTGGAAAAATTGGCTTGTCTCGCACCACTGCTTTCTAATTCTGATACATATGCATTTACTTTACCAAGTATATAATCTTCTGAAAATGTACTCGTACGTAAACTAGTCCAGCGGTCTTGTAACTGCGCTACAAAAGCGGGATCTTCTAAGAGGCGTTCCCACCAAAATGGAATTTGCCATGTATCATTAGAACAGCGTTCGTTAAAACGATATGCCCAAACATTGGTCGCTCCTCCTCCACAATAATCTGCATTTCCAAAAGCTAAATTGAAATCCCAGATAGGTCCCATTTTTAGTTTTTCATTTTTATCTTTAGTCATCCAAGTACTTAGACGATATCCATCTACATTATTAGAAAGTTCATTCAATAAAAAGAAATCTATAAAGCTATCGGTATCTATATATGCAGCATAGCCTATATCAGGATCTGTAAACGTATCTGAACTTAAAGCCATTTCAAAATTGGTTACATATGTTGAAATATAGTCTTTTTGTTCTGGTGTTATATCTTCATAATCTGGATCATCATACAAAAAGTGTATTTGCTGTCCTAATGTTGCATTCGGCGGATCTATTTGAGAAGGAAATGAATTGGTATCTGTATACAGTGTTTCATTAAATCCATCGGCTTTATCTAGTTTAAGAATGTAGCCTCCCGTCAGATCTTCTCCGGTATTTTCATCTTCTTTTAATTTATTAATATCAATTCGGTTGTCATCACGTTTTAGTTTTTCCATAAAAACATACATCCCGTTATAAATCCCATTAATATAGACTTCTGCTAGTTTTGATCTACTTGCATAACGTCCCATATCATTTGACAATTCATAGATTAAATGATTACGAACTAATGACTTATCACTATATGGTGCATATAAAATCCAATCTTCTTCTTCTGGAAACTCTAGTAAAGAGACATCTATATCTTCATTGGCTTCGTCTCGTGTTTCAAATCCAAAGGATTTTTTAGGAAATTGCTGTGAAGAAGAACCGCGAATTTCAATACCTATAGCTCCTCTATGCGTCTCTACACCTGCTTCTATGATCACCAGTTCGGCATCTATTTTGGGTTCATCTACAATCGTTGCGCCATTAGTTTGTATCTGAAACTGTGGCAATCGATCTTCTGCTGCCACCTCAGGTATCATTTCTTCCTCTGCTCCTACGGTTACATCTGGATCATCATTACAAGCGACTATAACAAATAAAGACAATAATATAATACTGTAAAATCGTTTTGACATCATTTAGAATTTATATGATAATTAACTGTTTATTAATTAGTTGCAAATATGTTTTTTAATTTTTTTATGTTCTGTAAATACTTCTTGAAAATTTTCTAATTGAAACAATAGCAATCAAAATACCAATCACTACCAATATCACCTCTCCAATTGCATAAGCGAGGTATTTACTTGTTTTTTAAAAGGATAACGATTCTCTACGTTGCTTATTAAAAAACTTCATATCACATTACTGAGTTGGTATTAAAGATAGTAATTACCGACAAAATATATAAAAGAGACGACCTATTCAGTTTAGATCGTCTCTTTTTAGTGGGTATTTTCCATTATACGCTTTCGCGAAAGCGTATAAAAGCAATATATTATTTAGATAATTTCGCCAGTCGTTTTTTAACGGTACTCGCTAAGGTGCTACTTGGATCAAGGGTTAACACCTTTTTATAATTTTCTGTAGCTTTATCCAATTGTTTTACTTGTTCTTGTGCACTGGCAAGACTATACCAAGCTCCTGAAGATTCTGGATAAGCTCTTGTCACAAGTTCCATAATATATAATCCTTCATCGGTAGCGCCTTGTGAGAATATTCGATAGCCAGCTTCTCCGAATTCTTTTTCAAAATCTGCGTATTTATACGATGTGTCTTTTGCAATTTTTAACGCATCCTTCTCAAACTGCTCCATGTTTCCTTCTGTAAACAGTTGTGTTAAATGTTGTGTAGGGTTTAAAATAAAACCTGTATCTGTATAGTTTAAAGCTGCATTTAACACAGGGTCTTCATTATGTATATAATCCTTTGAAGTCATCGTGACCGCAATATGTGGTATCGTCCAATCTTTATTTTCCCATTGCGGCATATCTTGCCACCAAGCGTAAGACAAATAGGCATTTATACGTGAATTTGGTAACGTGACACGTCTTGCATCTCCATAAAAATTCTTATTCTCGGCGGTAGGCTCTCCTATTAGAATTGCTTCTGTGTAATTTTCTATTTCATTGGTCAAATTCTGACAAGCAGAAAAGGTATTACGGCCTATGATATAGAAAAATGATCCTTTTTTATTGATGCTTGGACGCGCCATAATTCCTTTAATAAGGGTTTTATTATTATAGTTATTACCGCCTCCGTTTAATCTTACATCATATACAAGTTTTTCTACATCATTTGCATCAATAGCTGCAAACAAGCGCTTATAGAAATCTTGTAAGGTTTCTTTTTCATCATTAAAAACAGAGCTTTGACGTACATACATGGTCTTGGTATCTGCTAAATATTCAAAAAAGAACAATTTTTCATTTAAATCTTTGAGAAATAAAGGTGTGGTATCTTGTTGTCTCATACTCACCCATGATTCTGTTGGAATTGTAAAACCATAGTCTCTAGAAAGCTCTTTAAGTGTTACCGCTGTAAGTGTATATTCAAAGGTTTTACCCTCTTTTTCTAATGTTAAGGAAATATCTTTTGAATAGGTAGCAACAACTCCTTGCGAATGAAGTATAGATGGTACGGTGAGAAAGCGAAGACCATAGGCTTTAAAATAACTATCATTTTCTACAGGTACAACAGGTCGTACTGCTTTTAAGGCTTCTAAAATAGGCATCCCTCCTATTTTTATGACTTTAGCTCCTAAGAGGCTTTGATGTTCTTTTTGTATCCCTTCTACAAAAATACCGTCTTCAAAATGATACAGGTTGATAGGTAATACGGCTTCCTTAGCGAGTGTACTGAATGGGATTTGTGTGTGTCCATATTCAAAAAGCGAAACCATTCTTGTAAGCCCTACTTTGATTTCATGAGCTTCTAGACTAGGAATCTGATCGTATAACTCTTTTACTGCTGCATCCCAAGTAGTTTGATCTATTTTTTTAAATAAAAAAGGATAGTTCTCATGTATTGTTTTCTGTAAAAACATTAAGTCTTCTTGCCATTGTGCCGTGCTTATTGCTTCTTGACTTCTTAGAATTCCAGTACTGATAAAAAATAGTATAGGAATTACGATGAATTTGAGTGTGATTGATTTCATGATTATTTGATTGATTATTACTTACTAAAGTACAAATAACCTATTTTGTTATGTGGTACTCTACACCAAAAAGTTGAACTGTCACATTCACTATTTGAATTGTTCATTATACGCTTTCGCGAAATCGAGCTCGCGAGATTCACAACCATAGGGAGAGCGAAGCGGTAAAGCATATATATCTACAAAAAAACTACTTCGTATAGTTTTCTAAAGCGGTATCAAACTCTTTGAGAGCAGATTTAAAAAAATCAAATTGAACATAATAGACTTCTAAATAAAGAGCACACATGTACAGAACTCTATTACGATAATTGGTCGTGTTGAAGTGTATATATTCTTCTTATGTGAATTTCACAAAATAAAGAGTGTAAAAGAGTATTTAGAGACTATTTATAACTGTACTTTTGCCGAGTGAAAAAGAAATCTCAATTTGAATTTGTCACCTTAATGGCATCACTCATGTCTATTGCGGCATTGGCACTTGATGCTTTACTCCCTGCGTTAGATACTATTGGGGCTGTGATAGGTATTAAAGATAGTGTCAATAATCAATTATTGGTCATTGCCATTTTTTTAGGACTAGGAGTTGGTCCGATTTTTTTCGGGCCTTATTCAGATAGTATTGGACGTAAACCTATCGTTTACATGGGGTTTGGGTTATTTATAGTTGCAAGTTTTATATGTGTAAGTGCACAGAGTCTAGAGATGATGTTGATAGGGCGTGTATTACAAGGCATTGGACTCGCAGCACCTAGAACGATTAGTATTGCCATTATACGTGATATGTATAGTGGAGATTATATGGCGCGTATTATGTCTTTTATTACCGTTGTGTTTATTCTGGTACCCGTAATTGCTCCTGCACTTGGAAAGCTTATTATGACACAGTATAATTGGCAAGGAATCTTTTATGTGCAAGTAATTTTTAGTGTGATTGTCGGCATTTGGTTTTGGCGTCGACAGCCAGAAACGCTTACAACTTCCAATAAAGTACTTTTTTCAAAGAAATCATTTGTAGATGGTTTTAAAGAAGTATTATTTCAAAAATCTACCATGGCATATACTTTAATATCTGGGTGTATTGTAGGTTCTTTTTTAGTGTATTTAAGTGCCTCACAACAGATTTTTGAACTACAGTATGGTTTAAAGGAAGAGTTCCCATATATATTTGCCGCAACAGCTTTGTCTATTGGTACCTCTATTTATCTTAATGGGACTTTAGTGATTCGGTTTGGGATGAAACGATTGGTAAATATTGCCATCGTTGCTTTTTTTCTAATTTCACTGCTATACACTATCCTATTTTCATCAGGAGCGAATCCTCCTGTGGGTATTTTGATAGGTTTCTTTTGTGCACAATTTATTGCTATTGGTTTTTTATTTGGAAATATACGTGCGCTAGCGATGGAGCCATTAGGACATATTGCAGGTATGGCAGCTGCTATTACTGGGTTTATATCTACTATGATGGCTGTTCCAATAAGTATTTTTATAGGGAGTTTTGTAAAGACATCTTCCCTCCCACTTTTTATAGGTTTTTCTATAGCTGGAGCGATATCTATAGGAATTATAACCGTGCTACATATGAACGGAAAGAAACGTATTACGACGTCTAGTTTATAACTTTCGAATACGTTCTTTAAGAATCCCTGCATTAATTAAAAATACGACACCACTTATAGCAAGTGCTAAACCTAGTATCCCTCCTCCTACCCAATACAATATATTAGTACCTTGGTGTTTCCAATGCCCTGCTTCAGAAATTAATGAAAGTCCGCTTCCCAAAAACAAAGCACCTACGCTTCCATACAAACACCATTGTTTTTTAAGTCGCTTCTTTTCCATACTATAGGGTTATTGTTTCCAAAAAGAGAGATCAAACCACTGCCAGTCACGTTCAAAATTATTATTAAACTTTTGACGTATAATAAGTTCTAAATCATGTTTTTGATTTGGAAGCCCTGAAATATCAATATATGTGATATATCCTTCTTCTTTTGTTATTGGATGTTTATACCTAGCCCATTCGAGATCAGGGATGGTCACCGTATCAATTTTGACTTTAAATAAATCACGCATAGATTTTTGCCAATTAGCCGCATTGACTAATTCGAAAGAATCTACAGCTTTTGTAGTCGGTAATGAAGGATACTTTTGTTTTACATCGTAATGTGCATAACGATCTTTTAAATAATTATCAAAATCATTCCAGGATACTACAAATAGCTTAAGATAATCATCTGTAATGAGTTCACTTTGAATAGCTCCCCATAATATCTTATCGCCACTAGATAGATTACTCGTATAATTATCATAAGCGGTTTTAGGAGCTGCCACTACATGATACATTTCTCTATCATCAAAAAGGGAAAAGTTAAAAGCTCCATCACTATTATAAAAGCTCCCAATAGAGCTAGCAGCAGCAATAATAGCTATAGAAAGATAACCAATAATAAAACTACTAAGAAGCCATTTATTTGTATTGGTACGTAATACCAGAAACTCTCTTTGTATAAAATAAGATAGCGTAATAATAGAAAAGAAGCGTATAATGATTTTCTTAATTTTTGTTACGAATAGATATTTATCATTCTTTTTTCGTAATAAAAAATTATCCAATACACCTATTTGAATAAGAATCAGTACAAATGAAAGTATATAAATAAATGTAGGCGTATCAATGAAGGAATAATCATCTGAAAACAGACTTAATGTCCATATAATTACAGAAACCGTAATAAATAAACTAATGGATAAAAACCCTAGTAAAACAGCAAATGAAAAGCTGAGATTACACCATTTTTCAAGAGTTAATAAACGTTCTGATGCTGTGGGTTTTGTCTTTAATGTTTCTTTATAATTTTTTGTTCCAATAAGACGGTCATAATTAATATCATCGGGAAACCAAAAGGAAATGCCTAAATACCCTAACCATACAGCTCTGAGAAATAAATTTGCAGCAAATCCTATCAATAAAATCTTAGTAATGGTAAATGAGCCAAAGAGTAAAATAATCTTATTGGTAGTTAGATCTGTTATTGCGTAATTATCTACAAAAAAGGCTTGTAGTATTTTATCACTTGTAAAAAGACCATATAAAATACCTCCAGCAATAAGCATTTCTATTTGCCAGCTTTGATAACGATACTGTTTAATATATGCTGGAGTATGCTTATCCATTGAGCAACATTATTCTAGCATATTTTCACTATCATATACCAATACTTTAGACCATAAATGGGAAGATTCTGCTATAAATTGTTTGTGTGCAGGTTCATCTTGATATTGATCTTGTGCAGCCTTATCTTTAAATGTGAGCAATAAACTATACGTGTAACTATTATCAATAACATCTCTGTCTGTAGCCGCTGGAACACCTATATGTTTTGTAGTGATATAAGGAGATTGGTTTATAAAATTGGTTAATGAAGCTTCAAATGCTTTTCTTTCTTCTGTATTTGTTGGATTATTAAGCCAGAAATAAACCGTATGTGCGAAGTCACCAGGAATAGGCATAGAAGTTGTATTGGTTTGATTAGAACAGCTAGAGATCATGACTGTGATAAAAAGTAGCGTAAAGATTTTTTTCATTTTTAAATATTATGATTTCACCCCTCTAATGTAGTACATTTATCATTTCAATAATAGTATGACTCATATGAAATTACTTCTTCTTTCTTTTGCCTTTCTATTTTCTGTAGCTAGTGCCGCACAAAAAATTACGATTCAGGAAGATCAAACAAAAATCTATTTCACTTTTCCTGATCAAGATGTAGAAGGAGAATTAAGTGATTTTAAGTTTACTGGTGCTATTGATTTAAATACCATTGAGGCTGCTGTGATATCTGGATCTGCAGCCACAGAAACGTTGGATACTGATAATTGGTTTCGTGATAGACATTTACGAAGTAAGAAGTATTTTTCGGCGAAAGCACATCCTCTTCTGTATTTTAAAAGCAACCGAATAGCATCTACCAATAGTGGTTTTCGCGTAAGCGGACAACTTACCATTAAAGGAATCACTCAAAATTGTATTTGGAATTTTACCATACAAGAAAATAACCTAATTGGAACTGCGCATATAAATACACATGATTACAATATCAAAGTGTATGATGAGCAATCACGTAATAATGTCAGTATCAAAATTGTCCTTCCATACACAAAATAACCTTATAACGTAGTGGTTACAGCATCTATAATACCAACATTAGCTTTTGTGGCATAAGCAACAATAGATAGTTGGTCTTTCTCTTTTATCCAATCAGGTAATTGTAATAAAAGTTTACCATTGGTAGCATAACGATTCAGTGTTTGCTCTGCTACTACAATATGTGTGTTTTTTAATGTTCTATTTCTGTTTTCGCCTCGTTTTACTTGAGTTACTTTTTCACGTATTGTAATTGCAAAAGTGAGTTCATTTGCAGTATTTGTATCTGCAACAGTATAATCTATAGCAATTAGATTTCCTTGTAATGTCGTTTTAGAAATAGTTAACGACACAGGTTTTGCTATTTTATGATCACTATTGAGTACCTTGTAAATAGCAGATTTATCAGAGCCTGTGTAATGTGAACGTCCATTAATCACTGCTTGTGGTGTATATACACTACGAGATCTAAATTTTTCTGCATAGGCATATTGTTTTTGTGTAAATCCTTTGGTTGCAAAGGGATCTTTCCAGCCTATATAATCCCAATAATCTACATGGTATGAAAGTGCGATGACATTGTCTCCGTATTCATTTTTGATTTCTTCTAATAACGCGTCTGCTGGAGGGCAACTACTGCAGCCTTGTGATGTAAATAATTCTATCACAGTAGGCATATTCTGAGCGTATAAAGCAGTTTGAAGTAAAAGGGTAAAGAGCAGTAAGAGTTTGTGAGAAGTACGCATCATAGTTCTTTTTTAAGATGAGTCTTAAGAATTATAAATGCCTTACGTTCTTACAAACAAAAATACCTGACAGTTGTCAGGTATTTTTGTTTGTAAGAATATTTTTTATTTAAAACTGTGATTTAGGATTTCCAGTACTTAATGTATTGCTTGGCGTTTTGAATGATACATTATTATTTAAAACACTTGCAAGTGTCTCTCGAATAACTGTACGTTGCTCTTCTGTAAAAAATGTATCCATATTTACATCTTTAAGTTCCACTACCAATGCTTCTTCCTGAAATCCTCTTGTCTTAGATTTTACAGTGTACGAAACATATGTATTTAAGAACTCTTTCTGTGTGTCAGAGAATTCAACTTTGGATGTAATTGTTTGAATTTGTGTATCGATTACTTTTTTTACTTGCTCAGCAGAAGCAACACTTTGTGCTTGAACAGAAACATACGCTAGACAGCCTATGACTACTAATATAACTTTTTTCATAATGTAGGTACTTATAATTTGGGTGTTGTAAATATAGTAAAATATTATGTATTTCGGTTTTGAAGGTTTTCTGAGTACGCTTTCGCGAAACCGAACTTGTGAGGTTCACGACCAACGGGAGAGCAAAGCGATAAAGCGTACTTGTGAGATTCATAACCTTAAAGGGAACTAAACGATAAAGTATATACATTATAAATCGTATTAAAATATTCTAAAAACCCGTTGTGTGTTTTGATAAAATAACTAGTATATTGTCCTATCAATCTTCATTATTTACCTCAAATCCTAAAGGAAGTAATGAAGATTTCTTCGATTCACCCTTCAGGGAGGGGGAAAATCAAGAAATCTATTCAAAATACACAACGGGTACTAAAAATCGTATTATTTTAAATTAATCAAAATCTAATTTCTATTTTAGTAGTGAAAATATGTTCTATGAGGAATTTCTTATTATTTCTAATGCTGTGTTTTGCTTTCTCCATAACAGAAGCTCAAAATCTTGCAGTTTTAAAATACAAAGGAGGCGGCGATTGGTATTCTAATCCCACTTCCCTACCCAATCTGATTGCTTTTTGTAATGAGAATATTAATACTGCTATGAATGATAAACCAGATACTGTAGATCCTGGTAGTATTGATGTATTTCAATATCCACTAATTCATATGACTGGTCATGGTAACGTCTTTTTTTCAGATGAAGAAGTTGAAAATTTACGTAACTATTTACAAAGTGGTGGCTTCTTACATATAGATGATAATTATGGAATGTCTGAGTACTTACCTAAGGAACTGAAAAAAATATTTCCAAATCAAGAGTTAGTAGAGCTTCCTGCCTCACACCCTATCTTTAGTACTGCATTTAAATTTCCACAAGGATTACCAAAAATACATGAACATGACGGTAAGCGTCCTCAAGCACTAGGTTTATATTCAGATAATAGATTAGTGGTCTTATTCACAACAGAAAGTGATTTAGGTGATGGTTGGGAAGATACAGAAGTTCATAATGATCCAGAATCTGTAAGGCAAAAGGCACTTCAAATGGGAGCTAATATTGTTAAATATGCTTTTGAAAATTAAAGATGAAATTATATTTTTATTGTAGTTCGTGTCAAGAAGAAAATAGTTTTAAAACAAAAGCAAAAGATCGTTTTGAACTTCAAAAAGAACGCGGAAATGAAATTAATGAACGTTGTAAAAATTGTGGAACGGTCGTAAAACGACGCATCAATAGAGTACACGCAAAGCCTAATAAGTGGCTATTAATTATAGGCAGTCTTATAGGTATTGTAATCACTTTTATAATTACGTTCTCTTTACCTTTAATCATCATTGTGTTTGCTGTTCCAGCAGTTTTTGGAATTCCATTTATAGCTTGGAAAGCAGAAGATAAAAAAGCAAGTGCTTTCAATAAAGTGATGGTTTCTGATGGGTAACGATCAACTTACACACGATAATCATACAACTAAGGTAGTAGCAACAGAGATTATACTTATTTGTGATCATCTAAAAGGACCTGCCAATATCGGTGCTATTTTTAGACTTTGCGATGCTTTTCAAGTATCAGAAATTATTTTTTCTGGCGTAGCGATAGATATCAATAGCAACCGACTTAAAAAAACTGCAAGAAACACACAACGTATGGTGCGCTTTCGCGAAAGCGAAAACTTAGCAATTACTCTTGAAAAACTGCATACAGCATCCTATACGAGTATTGCACTTGAAATTACTGCTAAAAGTATTGATATAAAGCAATTTGACACTTCAAAACTCCATAAAATTGCACTTATAATAGGTGATGAAAATTATGGTGTATCAGCTACAGTTTTAGAAAAGGTACATCATACACTTCACATTCCTATGTATGGAGATAATAGCAGTATGAATGTAGCCCAAGCAACTGCCATTGCATTATATGCATTACGATCATAATAATAAACCACCTAGAAGATATGTTTGAGGATATTAAATCCTATGTCAGTACCAATACGAAATAAATAAAACAAGCCTTCTAATTGGTTTGTATTGCATCTATATTTAAAATTATATGTGACCAATTGAAAATTCATATCGTAACAAATCAATCTAGGATACGTCAAACCTTCATAACATCAATCAAATTGCTATATTTATAGAAATGAAATCAAATACAATTACTTACGGAATCTTACGGGCTATTGGTATTTTAGCAGGTATCCTTTTATTGTTATACTTCTTATATGCCATACGTAGTGTATTGACATACATAGTTATAGCAGCAGTCATCTCACTTATAGGTAGACCTATAATACGCTTTTTACGAAAACGTCTAAAATTTAAAAATGGACTTGCCGTTGGGTTTACAATGTTGATTATTTTTGGAGTATTATTTGGTATTATGGCGATGTTTATTCCGCTTATAGCTGAACAAGGTCAAAACTTATCACTATTAAATTTAGACAGCCTAAAAAATGATTTATCATCTTTATTTAATCAAGTTAACACCTATTTTTCAGACAGAGACATCGATTTATTCAAAACATTAGAAAGCATGGATCTTGGCTCTACATTTAGTTTTGGAGCTATCCCCAATTTACTAAATAGTGTTTTAGGGGCTTTAGGATCATTAAGTATAGGATTGTTTTCAGTTATTTTTATCACCTTTTTTTTCTTAAAAGATAGTGCCCTACTCCATCAAGGAATTATGACATTTGTAAAAGATCAAAATGAATATCGTGCTACGCAATCTTTCAATAAAATCAAAGACTTATTATCTCGTTATTTCTTGGGGTTATTATTACAAATTTTAGTGCTATTTGTACTTTATACAATTATCTTACTCGTATTTAATATTGAAAATGCTATTGTCATTGCTTTCCTATGTGCTTTACTAAATTTAATTCCCTATGTAGGACCACTCATAGGTAGTGTAATCATGATGGTGTTATCTATGTCTAGTAATTTGGGAGCAGATTTTCAAACCGTTATACTTCCTACGACTATTAAAGTAATGGTATGTTATCTTGTCGCGCAACTTATTGATAATTTTATTAGTCAGCCTTTTATATTTAGCAACAGTGTAAAGTCACATCCATTAGAGATTTTTTTAATTATCATCATTGCGGGGCTCTTATTTGGAGTAGTAGGAATGATTGTGGCTATTCCTGTATATACAGCACTAAAGGTGATTGCAAAGGAGTTTATTCCTGACATAAAAATTGTACAAAAGCTTACGAAAGACTTATAATGAATGTAGCCTTATTACGATCTGATGTTCAAGAATATTTGGCAGCGCATGCGCATACTCCTATTGCCCAATTTATTTTAAAAGGAAGTCCTTTTCAAGATATTACACCACAGGAATTAGCACAGCAATTAGATGGTAAACGCCGTGTAAAAAACAAACTGCCGCTTTGGCATGCCACTGAAGGTATCCTTTTTCCTCCAAAAATAAACTTAGAACAAACATCTTCTGAACGTACTGCAAAGTACAAAGCCAGTCTACTAAAAAGTGATACTATAATAGATATAACTGGCGGTTTAGGCATAGATACATATTACTTTTCAAAAGTAGCCTCCAAGGTTACACATGTTGAAATGAATGCTTCTTTGTCCGCTTTCGCGAAAGCAAACTTAGATACGCTAGCGGTTTCTAATGTAACTCATATCATAGGAAATGCTATTGATTTTTTAGCTAATAGCGCTGTAAAATATGATACCATGTATGTTGATCCCGGAAGACGCACTGATGCTAAAGGCAAGGTATTTATGCTTAAAGACTGTTTGCCTAACGTTCCAGAACACATAGATCTCTTGCTTTCAAAATGTACAAGTTTATGGATTAAAACAGCGCCATTACTTGATATTACTGCTGGATTGAAAGAACTTAAAAATGTATCTGAAATCCATATTATCGCAGTAAAAAATGAAGTAAAAGAACTACTTTGGCGTATTGACCAAGAGGTAAAAGACAATTGTATAATTCATACTGCTAATATTATCGGAAATACTATAGATCAGACTTCTTTTAGTTATGAAGAGGTCTTTACAGCAGAAGCCAACTACAACCTTCCAAAAAACTATTTATACGAACCTAATAGTGCTTTGTTAAAGTCTGGAGGATTTAATTGGATTAGTAAACAGTATCAAGTAGACAAACTACATATTCACACACAGTTGTATACCTGTAACACGCCTATTCCGTTTCCTGGAAGATCTTTTAAAATAGAGAGAATACTTCCGTATAATAAACAACTTAAAAAAGAACTTACTATTCCCAAAGCGCATATCACTACTCGTAATTTTAAAGAAACTGTTATTGATCTTAGAAAGAAATTTAAAATCAAAGATGGTGGTGATATATACTTATTTTTCACTACACAAGTAGATGACAAAAAAGTAGTATTAGTTTGTCGTAAATTATAATAACAATAAAATCTAAAAAGCTCCTAGTGTATAGACTAGGAGCTTTTTTATATCAATAAGTTTTATTGGTGTTTTATCTTTTCAGTGTAAAGTGACCTACAAACTCTCTTTGTGTTCCTAGTCCATCAGGTTCTGTAAAGTTTACTCTAAACCAATAATCATCTGAGTTCAT